>NZ_UNRC01000004.1 GCF_900537065.1 Sphingorhabdus sp. Alg239-R122
CCCGCATCCTCATGCCACGCGCTTTTCCTGCGCAGCCAGCGGAATTGTTTTTCACCAATCCGCATGCAGAGTCAATTGGCCACGCACAGCTATTTTCTTATTTCTCGGCCAAATCCCGAATTGCCGGATTTTCATGAACAAAACTGCCCTTTCCGCCCTCATCAAACAGCGCCCAGGCAGCCGCTGCGACATCATGCGCATCGATTGAGCGGTACTTTTTGAGCGAACCATGCAGCAACATATCCGTAAGTGGGCTGGCAAATACCGCTAGCGATTCGCCCCAGCGCAGCGGACCGATGCGGTCACCTTTCAGCAGGCCGGGCCGGATAATATCCAGTCTCTCAAAATCGCATGCTCTGAGCGCTCCTTCCGCCTCACCTTTCGTTTTCAGGTAGAATGCAGAAGCATTCGCATCCGCCATGGTGGATGATATCGACACAAAATGCCGCGCACCCGACGTCTTTGCCGCTTCCCCTACAGTGCGCACCAGTTCCAGGTCGATTGCGCGAAATGCTTCCTGAGAACCAGCCTGCCTGATGGTGGTACCCAGAGCACAAAACACCGCATCGGGGGCGATGGAAGCAATCGCCTGCGGCCACGTATCCGTATCATGCACATGCCGCATATTATGGTCATCACCGCGCACCTCCCGGCGGCCGAGACTATGCACTTCAAAATCCCCATGTGCCTGAGCCTGAAGCATGAAATTGCCCCCGACCAACCCGGTTGCACCAACCACCAGCAGCTTTTTCATCGATTCGTTGCTCTACACATTGCTCAATCCTTCAGGCGCGCTGCCCGTCCACTTTATGCATTCACGCAGGGCATAGCGGTCCGTCATACCCGCCACAAAGTCGGCAATATGGCGGCTTTTATATGGCTCTTCATCCGGCAACCTGACCTTCCAGTCATCGGGCAGACTTTCCGGATTTTGCGTATAATGGTCCATCAGCTTCGCCACGACGACACGCGCTTTATCCGCTGCAGCCTTCTGTTCGGGGTGGAAATAGAGATTGAAATACATAAACTTCTTGAGAGCGCGCTCCTTGAGCGCCATGGTATCTGAAAAGCCCGCTATCATGAGATCCGCATCGCGTGCATCATCTGCTGTTTTTACGCTGCATTTCTCTAACCGCTCTTTTGTCGCCGTAACGACATCATTGACCATCAGGCCAATCTGGCTGCGCACCAGTTCGCGCAGACGCATATCCTCGCTTGCATCTGGATATTGCTCTGACACAGCCTCCCACTGCCGCGCAATAAAAGGAAGTTCGAGGAGCTGCTCCAGTGAGAGAAAACCGGCACGTACCCCGTCATCAATATCATGATTGTCATAGGCAATATCATCGGCAATCGCCGCGACCTGCGCTTCGAGCGAAGGCCATTTGCCAAGCGCCAGATCAAAAGCCGCATTTATTTCAGCAAGTGCCCAATTAGGCTCATGCACAGGGCCATTATGTTTGGCCAGTCCTTCCAGCACTTCCCAACTGAGATTCAGCCCCCTCCAGTTGGGATAGGGACTTTCCAGCTGCATCAGCGTGCGCAATGTCTGCGCATTATGGTCAAATCCGCCATGTGACGTCATGGCGTCCTGCAGGGCATCCTCGCCTGCATGACCAAAAGGTGGATGGCCGATATCATGCGCCAGACACAGCGCTTCAGTCAGGTCCTCGTCCAGGCCCAGTGTCCGTGCGATCGTACGGCCAATCTGCGCGACTTCCAGACTGTGGGTCAGGCGTACCCGGTAATGGTCTCCATCCGGCGCAACAAAAACCTGTGTTTTATGGCGCAAACGCCGGAATGATATGGAATGGATAATCCGGTCACGATCGCGCTGAAACACGCTGCGGGTACCGCGCACAACATCAGTTTCTTCTTGATGCTGGCGACCACGACTGTGATGCGGGTTTGAAGCGTATGAGGCCCGGATGATATTGTTATCCATGCCGGTACTCTCCTCAATTGCCTGTTGCATGCGCTTTATGCGCCGTCCAGTATCCAGTCAACGGCAGCATCGGCATGAATACGTGCACCATTATATATGGGCAGGATATTTGCATCGGTATTGATAATCATTTCCAGTTCGGTACAGCCCAGTATCACCGCATCCGCGCCCTCTTTTTCGATATCGGTAATAAATGTTTTCATGAGCCTCTCGGAATCGCGTGAGGTTTTGCCGAGCATCAATTCTTCATAGATAGTCTTGTTGATACCATCGACCCGGTCCATATGCGGCGGGATCAGGCTGATGCCATGACCTATCAAACGCTGCCGGTAAAAGCTCTCGGTCATCACTTGGCGCGTACCGAGCAAGCCCGCCTTTTTGACGCCATCGGCTTTCATTTTCTCGCCCACACAGTCTGCTATATGCAATATAGGCACAGAAACGGCACCTGCCACGTCATCGTAAACTTTGTGCATCGAATTGGCCGCTATCACGATAGCAGTCGCTCCGCTGCCTTCCAGGCGTTTGGCTGCCTCCTGCAACGTGCAGGATGCATGGCCCCATTGTTCAGCTGTCTCCAACCTCGAAAGCTCGCAGAAATTCAGGCTTTCAATGGCAAGTGGCGCGCTGCACATTTCGCTGACGCGTTTGCGTACCTGCAGATTTATCCGCTCATAATAGCTGCTGGTGGAAATCCAGCTCAGTCCGCCGATCAGGCCCAATTTACGCATTCGTATCAATCCAGACTTTTCACAATTTCCTCAACCATCTTCTTGGCATCGGAAAGCAGCATCATGGTGTTGTCCATGTAGAAAACTTCATTGTCGACGCCAGCATAACCGACTCCGCCCATGGAGCGTTTGATAAAGAAAATTGTCTTGGCCTTGTCGACATCAAACACGGGCATTCCGTAAATAGGCGAACCCTTGTCGGTTTTCGCCGCCGGGTTCACAACATCGTTTGCACCAATAATGAACGCCACGTCGGCCTGTGCAAATTCGCTGTTGATATCCTCCAGCTCAAACACTTCATCATAAGGCACATTGGCTTCTGCCAGCAGCACATTCATATGCCCCGGCATACGGCCCGCGACCGGGTGAATGGCATATTTGACGTTCACTCCCTCTTCTTTCAGCGCGTCGCCCATCTCACGCAGCGCATGCTGCGCCTGTGCCACGGCCATGCCGTATCCCGGCACGATAATGATGTTTTCCGCCTGCTTCATCATATAGGCCGCATCTTCGGCACTGCCGCGTTTCCATGGACGGTCAATTTTCTCGCCCTTTTCGCCGCCACTGGCATCTGCGCCAAAGCCGCCCGCTATCACGCTGATAAAGCTGCGGTTCATGGCGCGGCACATGATATAAGAAAGGATCGCACCCGATGATCCGACCAGCGCGCCGGTGATAATCATCGCCGTATTGCCAAGCGTAAAACCCATGGCCGCCGCAGCCCAGCCTGAATAGCTGTTGAGCATTGACACCACGACCGGCATGTCCGCACCGCCAATCGGAATGATCAGCAGGAAGCCGATCAGGAAACTGAGCGCCGTGATCCAGATAAAGAGCTGTCCTTCACCCGCACCGCCCTGGGCCGAGATAGCAAACGCCGCGATCATGCCAAGAATGGCCGCAAGCACCCCAAGGTTAATAACATGTCGCATGGGCAGCATGATCGGGGATCCCGACATATTGCCGTTCAATTTCAGGAACGCGATCACCGAACCACTAAATGTAATGGCACCAATGGCCACACCCAACCCCAATTCCACGCGGCTGACGGTGAGTATCTGTCCCGCGCTGTCGGTAATGCCGAACGCACCCGGGTTGAGCCATGCCGCGAGCGCTACCAGCACAGCAGCAAGGCCCACCAATGAGTGAAACGCCGCCACAAGCTGCGGCATTGCCGTCATCGCAATACGCCGCGCAATCAGGAAGCCAATCAAGCCGCCAATGACAATTGCGCCAATAATCTCATAGATGTTGGCAAGGTCATGCGTAACCAGCGTCGTGACAACGGCAATCGCCATGCCCGCCATACCGTACCGGTTACCCGCGCGGCTTGTTTCAGGCGAAGACAGTCCGCGCAGCGCAAGGATAAAGAAAACGCCCGCTACCAGATAGGCCAGCGCAACCCATGGATTTACTGGGCCCGTGTCACTACCCGCAGCCATGGCAGGGGTAGCGAAAAGAAGCGCAGATGCGCCAGCAAACAACATCCGCATTATTTGCGCTCCTTCTTCTTGTACATGGCCAACATACGTTCCGTCACCGCAAAGCCGCCAAAAATATTGATGCTCGCCATCACAACTGCTGCAAGTCCCAGATATTTGGCGACCAGCGAACCTGCCTCGGCACTTGCAATAAGTGCGCCGACAATAATCACCGAACTAATCGCATTGGTCACCGCCATAAGCGGCGTATGCAGCGCAGGCGTAACAGACCAGACGACATAATAGCCGACAAAACAGGCCAATACGAAAATTGAGAGAATTGATATAAAGTCCATACCTACTGCCCTGTTAAATCTTTAATTATAAATATAATCCCAAAAAAACGCTCAGCTTAAAAGCCTCTCGTTCACTATCCTACCATCCTTGGTGAGACGGATGGCGTCTCCGATTTCTTCGTCCAGTACCGGCTCGCCTGTTTCTTCATCCCAGAATGCGGAGAGGAAGTTGTAGAGATTGCGTGAAAACAGCGCAGAAGTGTCAGCTGCCAGACGGCTTGGGACATTTTTGTGACCGACGATTTTCACGCCGTGTTTTTCTGTCACTTCGCCAGCCACGGCGCCTTCGACATTGCCGCCCTGTTCAACTGCAAGATCGACAATTACACTGCCTGGTTTCATGGTCTGGATCTGCGCGTCACTAATCAATTGCGGCGCGGGGCGTCCGGGGATCAGTGCGGTAGTGATGACAATGTCCTGCTTGGCAATGTGGCTGCTTACAAGTTCGGCCTGCGCTTTTTTATATTCATCTGACATTTCAGTGGCATAACCACCCGTACCTTCGCCTTCGATACCAGCAACATCTTCGACAAAAATCGCTTTTGCACCCAGGCTTTCAATCTGTTCCTTGGTTGCAGCGCGTACATCAGTGGCGCTGACCTGCGCGCCCAATCTGCGCGCCGTTGCAATCGCCTGCAGCCCGGCAACACCCACGCCCATAACAAAACATTTGGCCGCTGAAACCGTACCTGCCGCGGTCATCATCATCGGGAATGCGCGGCCATATTCACCCGCCGCATCCAACACAGCCTTGTAACCCGCAAGGTTCGATTGCGAAGACAGGGTATCCATCGATTGTGCACGGGTAATGCGCGGCATGAATTCCATCGCCAGTGCTTCCAGGTCCAATCCGGCATAAGCGTCAACACGCTCGCGCTCGCCGAACGGATTGAGGCTCGCCGCCAGCAAAGCACCTTTCTTCATACCGCTTAAGCTGTCCGGCGCAGGTCCCTGTACGCCCAGTATAATGCCGGCATCTTTAAGCACGGATGCCCGGTCACCGACCTTTGCGCCTGCTTCTTCATATTCGGCATCACTAATCGACGCCGTTTTACCCCCACCTGTTTCAACCGCCACTTCCGCGCCCAGTTTAATGAACTTTTTGACAGTTTCAGGGGTAGCGGCAACCCGAAGCTCACCTTCGGCTTGTTCCTTCAGGACAGCAATTTTCATGGGCGCACTTTCAATTAGCTAGCGATGAGCAGAACAATAAATGCTGTCACGATAACCGTGGCAACCGTACCCCATTTCATAAGGTCGATAAAACCGGAATATGTTTTTTCCGCTGCCTTGTAATCATTGCCGGATGACATTTTGTACCCTTTCATACCATTTAGTCTTGGCTGGACTGTAATGGCATGATGGCCAACGCTCAAGTGTCCATTTCGGATAGTCGTGGACAAGCCTTCAGGCGCTTTATCCTTATAAACGCGCGCAATTTTATTACTGCATGCTTAACAGTTTGTTTACCAAATTCCGCTACGTCAAACAGGATGGGTATTAAGCGGAAATCCTTATGAATGACACGGTAAAACACCTTGTTCTGCTAGTGAACAATAAGCCTGCAGAGCAGCGGGAAATCACTGCACATGCCGCGAAAGCTGGCTGGCAGGTTATTTATGCTGACGATTCGGAAAGCGCCATCACAGCATTGGGAACGCAGCGGGGCATGCGTCTTGACGCCATAATTGTTGATCAGCACGTCGTTGGTGACACGGTATGTGAACTGATCGCTCAGCTGAAATCACGCCGCACTGCCCTGCCCATATTGATGTTGGCCCAAAGCACATCACCCTTGCTTGCCGTTGAGGCGATGCGGGCAGGTGCGACCGATTATATTATAAAACCTGTCGCCCCTGACCGCCTTATCACCGCGCTGGATGCAACGGTCACACGCGCCGATACAGTCGACGAATTGCAACCATTGACGGAAAAAATTGCCGCTCCTCTTGAATTTGATGCAATAATCGGCTCGTCACCGCCATTTCGGGCCGCGCTTGCCATTGCGGCTAAATCTGCCCGTTCGCAAGTACCGATCCTGATTGAGGGTGAAAGCGGCACCGGCAAGGAAATGATCGCCCGCGCTGTTCACGCCGCAAGCCCGCGTGCAAAAACGCCTTTACGCATCGTCAACTGTACCGGCTACATGGATATACAGCTTGCCAGCCAGATTTTTGGGCATGAGCAAGCCGCGTTTGCCGGTGCTTTCGAGCAGCATACCGGTCTTATCCAGCGTGCAGATGGCGGGACATTGCTGATAGATGAAATCGACCAGATGTCGCTCGAAACCCAGGCACGGCTTATCGAGTTCATTCGCACAAAGGAAATACAGCCACTTGGCGCAAAGCACGGTTTTCAGGCAGATATCCGCATATTGGCATCGAGCAACCGTCCGTTGCCCATGCTGGTTGAAAGCGGCGAGTTTCGCGAAGATCTTTTCTTCGCACTAAGCGTCGTGCACCTGGAAATTCCTGCACTTCATGCACGCCAAGGCGATATTCCGGCTTTGGTACGCCATTTTCTGGCACGGATTGCTGAACAGCCAGGTATGCGCAGCCTGGGTATTACCGACGATGCTATACAGTTGCTCTGTGCCTATGACTGGCCCGGAAATGTCAGGCAATTGCAGAACACCTTGTTTCGCGCGGCAATATTCTGCGACGGCGATGCGCTCACGATACAGGAATTTCCGCAACTTTCGAATATGCTGGGTGAAGTGGACGCAAATAGGAATGTTTCACAGGAAGGCATTGGTGTTGCCCTTTACAGCGAAGACGGCAATTTACGTCCACTGGAGGAGATTGAGGCGGATGTTATCCGCCTGGCCATCGGACATTATAGCGGCCGCATGACCGAAGTTGCCCGGCGCCTGGGCATTGGCCGTTCCACGCTTTACCGCAAACTTTCTGATCTTGGCATCGATAACGCGGCCTGAACGCCTGCTACATCGCGGTCAGCGCGGCATCGCGTAATCCGCGCCACACATGCATCGCCTGCACCGTTTCTGCCGCATCGTGGACACGGATGATATGGGCACCGCTCTCCATCGCCTGCTGTGCCAATATCAGTGATCCTGCCAGTCTTTGATCCGCAGGTGCCTCTTTCGACAGCGCGCCAATCATCCGCTTGCGGCTTGCGCCAAACAATATGGGCTGGCCAAGAGCATGGAAAAGCGCAAGATTATTGATCAGCGCCAGATTGTCCTGCAGCGACTTGCCAAAGCCGATACCCGGATCAACAATAATATTCTCACGCCTTATACCGCCAGCGACAGCGACCTCTATCCGCTCTTGCAAATGATCGAATACATCCGTCACGACGTTGGAATAACCATCATTCACATGCGGATCTGTACCGGATGATGGACTGTGCATGAGGATAACGGGACAACCGGCCTGCGCGGCAATGTCGAGGGCGCGTTCATCGTGCGAAAGCGCCGATATATCATTTATGATATGCGCGCCTGCCGCAAGGGCGGCCTCCATCACCGCAGCTTTGCGGGTATCAATCGAAATCACCGTCCCGCCAGGCGCAAGTTTCTCAATAACCGGCACCACGCGCTTGATCTCATCACCCTCCCATACCGCAGGAGCATCAGGCCGGGTGGATTCACCGCCAATGTCGATCATGGCCGCGCCCGTTTCGGACATCGCAAAACCTGCCCCAGCCGCTGCGACCACGTCGTCATCAAATTGCCCGCCATCGGAAAAACTGTCAGGCGTAACGTTCAAAATACCCATGATTTGCGGCTGGTCGAACCGGACGGTGCGGCCGCCAAGTTCCAGTGGTGCATGGGTTTTTGAAAGGTTCGCAAATTGCTGCTGCGCAGATTGTACAAGGTCAGCATGCAGGTCGTTCAAAGCATTCGCAAAGTTCGATACAGATGTCAGTATATGCTGCTTGCGATGCCCCGCATCGTACACCGCGATTTCGAGCATATGACACCAGACAAGCGAGCCACCCAGGCGAATGCAATCACCGTCATAAAGCTGCGGGCTTTCCGCCATGCCCACGGGGCGCACATAGACGCGGTGGCTCATAGATTATGTTCCAGTTCGATCAGGGTTCAGTGGCAAGGATATAGGTCTGGCGCAGTTTGTCTATCGGCTGCAGGCCCTTTTCATCTTCATAATGCCAGAATGTCCAGCCATTGCAGGACGGTGCTTCCTGCAGGGTCGCACCCATTTTGTGAATCGACGCCTGTTCGCCTTCGCATGACAGCGAACCATCCGCACGTACTTTCGCTTTCCAGCGGCGTTTCTTATCAGTCAATACCGCGCCCGCATCCAGATAGCCTGTTTCCACAAGTGTGCCAAAGGCCACACGCGGCTGGCTTTTGGGCGATTGCATCGTCTTGAGCGCGCTTTCATCAAGCGGCAGTGCAGCCTCGATCCGTTCTTCGGCAACCTCGATATAGTTATCTTCGCGTTCGCACCCGATCCAGTCACGGCCCAGGCGCTTGGCCACAGCACCCGTTGTGCCAGTCCCGAAAAACGGGTCGAGCACTACGTCACCCTTGTTGGTCGTAGCCAGCATGACGCGGTATAGCAGCGCCTCGGGCTTTTGTGTCGGGTGCGCTTTCGTACCGTTGCGCTTAATCCGTTCCTGACCACCGCAAATGGGCATCACCCAATCAGAACGCATCTGAAGTTCATCATTCAGCGTCTTCATGGCGCGGTAATTGAACGTATATTTCGATTTTTCCGACTTGGAAGCCCAGATCAGCGTTTCATGCGCATTGGTAAAGCGCGTGCCGCGGAAATTGGGCATGGGGTTGGCCTTGCGCCAGATAATGTCATTGAGGATCCAGTACCCAAGGTCCTGTAATATGGCACCCACACGGAAGATATTGTGATAACTGCCAATTACCCAGAGCGAACCATTCGGCTTCAGGATACGGCGCGCTTCGGTCATCCATTCTGTGGTAAACTTGTCATAAGCCGCCAGCGTATCAAATTTGTCCCAGTCATCATCAACGGCGTCCACCGTCGAGCCTTCCGGCCGCACCAGATCACCGCCGAGCTGCAGGTTATAGGGCGGATCTGCGAATATCATGTCGATGGACTCATCGGGCAAACCCCGCATCTCGGCAATACAGTCGCCGCGCAATATCTTGTTCAGCGGCAAATCGTGCTTGACCGCTTCCTTTTTCGGCCTCGGTTTTGCCTTTGACGCAGCTTTTGTTTTCGCCGGAACTTTTTCGATTACACCCATTACATATGCCCCCAAGGAAACAAGTGCACGCACTGTTGAGTCCTCACATGCGTCAGGTCAAGCGCCTTAACCTGCAGGAATCCTCGCAAAATGTAATTGGAAATTGAGAACGAAGTGAGTCCAAATCGACATATGGAGTCTTTTCAGCGCGTGCAGACTCCATATCTGGTGGTGTGGCGCAGAGGACTCACATCTTAAAAAAGCGCAATTATTTCATATCAGTGATAGCTGGGCGACTGGTGCAAAGGAACGGCGATGGTGCGGCGTGGGTCCATATGCACGCAGTGCTGCCATATGTTCGGCTGTGCCATAGCCCTTGTTGCGCTTCCAGCCATAGTGCGGATGCGCCTCAGCAGCCTCCAGCATCATGGCATCGCGTGTTTCCTTGGCAATAATGGACGCTGCCGAAATGCAGGGGTGGAGCGCGTCACCGCCAACAACTGCCTCTGCACTATATGGCCAATCCGGCAGACGGTTGCCGTCAACAAGCACGCTGTACGGCACATCTGGTAGCGCATCCACCGCCCGCGTCATTGCGAGCATGGTAGCCTGCAAGATATTGATTGCATCAATTTCCTGGGCAGACGCAATACCGACACCAAATGTACATTTTGCGCGGATCTGCGTTTCCAGTTCCGCCCGCCGCTTTGCGCTCAGTTTCTTGCTGTCATCCAGGCCAATAATATCATGTGCTTCAGGCAATATGACAGCGGCCGCCACAACCGGTCCGGCAAGTGGGCCCCTGCCTGCTTCATCCACGCCCGCTATATGCCCTATGCTGCCCATGCCATTCTCGCTAGCCAGCATAAGGAACAATTGCCAGTCAAATTGATTATGTGGGTAAACAAACACGCAAAAATGTCCTAAGGACTAAAACAACATCTTCCCCGATTTTCTTACCGGAGAGCCCATCATGCACCGCATCGCCATTACTGCCACCTTATCTTTCAGTCTGATCGCCTGTACAGCCAGCAATGGCAATGCGGTGAGCGCGGAAAATGACGATGCGCAAACTTCCGTAATATCACCGGTCGACGGTCTCGCATTTGTAAAAAATGAAATGGGCACCTTTGACGAACCATGGGCCATAGCATTTATCGGCAATGACCTTCTGGTTACCGAAAAGGCAGGCAAGCTGTTTTACCTTCAGCTGGACAATACCGGCGCGGTCGAATCAAAAATCGAAATTTCGGGAGTTCCTGAAGTGGATTATGGCGGTCAAGGCGGCTTTGGCGATGTTGTGCCTGCACCCGATTTCGCCCAGTCAGGAAAAATTTATCTCAGCTGGATTGAGGCCGGCCAGAACGATACACGCGGCGCGGTTGTTGGCATTGCTGACTTGAAATTCAATGACGCCCATGAAGGCCGTCTGGAAAATATGGAAATCGTCTGGAAACAATACCCAAAAGTAACGGGCCGCGGCCATTATTCACACCGCATCGCCTTTTCACCTGATGGTAAATACATGTATATCGGATCGGGCGAACGGCAGAAATTTGACCCCTCACAGGACATGAAAGCCAATTTGGGCAAGATTGTCCGCCTCTATCCCGATGGCAGTGTGCCTGAGGACAATCCGTTTTACGATCAGGGCGGCGTGACAGCGCAGATTTGGTCGCTGGGCCACCGCAATATCCTGGGCATGGCCTTTGATAGCGAAGGTCGCCTTTGGAACCAGGAAATGGGGCCGCAGGACGGCGATGAACTTAATCTGGTCAAAAAAGGCGAGAATTACGGCTATCCAATAGTTTCGGAAGGCATCCATTATGATGGCCGCGATATCCCGAACCATGACACCCGCCCAGAATTTACCGCACCCAAAATCGCATGGGTACCAACCATCGCACCGGGCGGGCTGATATTCTATACCGGCGACAAATTCCCGGCATGGAAGGGCAGCGCCTTTATTGGCGGTCTGCGCAGCGAAGCATTGATACGGGTGAGTTTTGACGGCGAAAATGCCAAAGAAGCCGAACGCTTTGATATGGGCGCACGCATCCGTGAAGCCGAGCAAAGCCCTGATGGCAATATCTGGATCGTCGAAGATGGCGAGAATGCTAAACTCTACAAGCTGACACCCGCAAAATAACCCTTACCGGCAAACCGATTTGCCCAGCAGGCCCCGGTCCGTCTGGTCAAAATGGAAATGATCGGCATGCGCCGCATTATAATCGGGTGACAGCACTGTCCCGAACAGATCACATGCCCCATCGCGGATACTGGCAAGAAAAACAGATTTCGCTGTCCCCTGCCCCCAGTCGCGTTTTACATTGACCGTGCGCCCATCCGCCAGATCAAATCCGGCAATATCCATCGCATTGCCTGTGGCATGCTGGCTCCAACGCCCTTCGCTGCGTCCATAGACACGGCGGCAACTATAAGCGCCGTAATGACGGATACGCACGACAGTCGAGCCCAACAGGCGCTGCGCCTCCGGCTTCACAACATGCCATTCCCATAAGGCTAGCCCCGCAAATACCGGGCAGGACGGGGTTACATCTGTGGGACGATAGCCAATATCCAACTTGCCACCGCGCCCGGGACGCACCAGATTTGATGCACGGCACTGCTGCTGCCCCCTGGGCGGAAGCGCAGTATATTCTATACCCGCATCATCCAGCAGTGCCTGGCACTCTGGCGTATTACGCTGCAGAGCGCCCAGTTTATTGACCGTAAACAGTCCCACCGGATCAGCCAGGTCAAGGGGTTTCCATGGTGCATATTCGGGGTTCTGTTCGGTATAGTACCAGCCTGCCGTGATGACAGCAGCCAAAAGCAGCCATTGCAGCAGTTTCTTCGTCCGTTTACGGGATTTGCGACGGGCATATCTGCTTACCATCTCATGCCCCCGGTTTTATCTGTCAGTTTGATGAAAACTGGACTTTCAGGTCCGCAAGCAGCTCCCGCACACGGCGCGCATTAACGCCCAGGTCACTCAGCCCGACACGGGAAACCGAACGGATATCAACAATAGTTTCGCCTTCTTTCTCACCAGACACAATCCGGAAAACCACGTCGTCTTTGAATTTCAGCAGAGCCACTTCATCCGTCGCTTCTATGCGGCCTTCCTCCTGATCGACCGCCGCGATTTCCCAACCGCGCTGTTTGACCAGCGCTTCCGCCTTGGCAAAAACCTCTTCCACCGGTGCCTGCAATATCAGCGTCTGGACATCACCATAGGCATCTTTATGCATTTTCACCCAGCGTTCGCGTGCATCCATGCCGCGAAACTCAGGTTCCTTATGCCCCGGCATGTCTTTCAGATTGTCCTTGCGCAGTTCCAGCACTGCAAAAGCCGGCGGATTTTCCAGGTCAGTCGTTATGTCATGGATCATCGGCAACGAACGCGCCTTTGAAATCTGCGTTCCGATATAGCCGACATATCCGCCTGCCAGAATCATGCCCAGCAACGCCACCAATATGATACGCGCCCCGGCTTTCAGATAACGAAGCACGGTGTAAAGACCAATCAGCAGTGCCGCGATTCCAATAAAAAAAGCATAACGCATGCCTGCCACACCATCCAGTTTGCTCCACTGGCCATTACCCGCACCGATGGCGCTGATAAGTGCGGTTGCGACTGTTGCAATGCCCAAAAGCAGTGTCAGCCGTGACAGCCAGATCGACCAGTGCAGTTTCCGCGGTGCATCATTCATAACCAACCCCCTGTTGTGCGCGCCTGCGCATTTTCACCTATTCCATAAGTTTCCTGCGGCCATTGTCAAACGCTCGCTGCGCGGATAGGCCAGTATACATACCAGCATCACCTATCAGAAACCCGCAATGAACTGCACGATGGAAGTAACAGCAAGATGATTAATCCACGCCAGCGCAAAATGGCGACCGCATTCGTGCTGTTGACCGTTTTTACCTATTCCATGGGTTTCGGCATCATTATGCCTGTGCTGCCAGACCTGATTATGGAACTGGAGGGTGTTTCACTCTCCGAGGCAACGCTTATAGGTGGATACCTTGCGGCATCCTATGCACTTTTCCAATTTCTGCTGGGGCCTTTGGTGGGCAATCTGAGCGACAAATACGGACGCCGCCCAATCTTCCTGCTCTCGCTTTTAGGGTTTGGCATTGATTACGCGCTGATGGGCTTTGCACCGAATATCATCTGGCTGTTTATCGGGCGTTCAATCGCTGGCGGCCTCGGCGCGATATTCGGTCCCGCCAATTCAGCGATGGCAGATATGAGCAGCGGTAAAGACCGCGCAAAAGGATTTGGCCTGGTCGGTGCCGCTTTCGGCATTGGTTTCATTGTGGGACCGGCGCTCGGCGGTTTGCTTGGCGATTTTGGTACACGCGTGCCTTTCTTCGTGGCGTCCGGGCTTGCGATCGTTAATTTCATCTTTGGCTGGTTCGCGTTTCCAGAAACGCTTGCCCCGGAAAAAAGACGACCATTCAACCCTGCCCGAGCCAATCCCGTGGGGGCATTGGCCAACCTGCGCAGATATCCATCTATTCTCGGCATGGCACTCGCTTATTTCCTGTGGATGTTAAGCTCATCCATCTACCCCGCCACATGGGCTTATTTCGCGCCGGCTCAGTTTGGCTGGGACAGCAAGACTGTGGGCTATTCACTGGCTCTGGTCGGGCTTAGCATGGCAATCGTGCAGACGCTTGTCCTGGGGCGCAGCGTGAGCAGGTTCGGCGAACGCAAGACCGCTATAATTGGCCTTTATGCGGCCGTATTCTTTATGCTGTGCTACGCATTCATCACCAGTGCGGCCCTGGTCTTCATTATATGCGCATTTGTGGGTATACAGGGCATGGTAATGCCCAGCCTGAACGCGATGATGTCACGCCGCCTTCCCGATGACATGCAGGGCGAATTGCAAGGTTTCAACGGGAGCCTTGCAGCACTTGCGTCTCTTGCCGCCCCGCTGACCTACAACACCGCCCTGTCCCATTTCACCGCGCCGGAGCGCACATCGCAATTTGCAGGCGCGCCGTTCGTCATTGCCGCCGCCGTGGCGATACTGACTTTGCTCATCGTCACAAGCCTGAAGCCTGCCACGAAACTACGTGAAAAATCGCAGGACTAACGCTCAGCTACATCTCGACAAATGATCCATTCCCGCCTATCTGCGCGCATCTCCGCCAAATCAATCTGGACATGCCATGATCGAAATCATTCCCCTTGCCGAAATACCTTCTGACTGGACAGAAGAATTGCTTGATCGCGCATTTGGTAACGACCGATATAAACGCACGGCCTATAAAGTACGCGAAGGTGTTGAAGAACTCGGCGCGCTCAGCTTTGCTGCCATCGACGGCGAGCGGCATCTGGCGGGTACCATCCAGTGCTGGCCGGTCATGCTGAGCGAACCGGATGGCAAAACGCACCCTATGATTATGGTAGGTCCCGTCGCCGTGCTACCCGAAAGACAGGGCGAAAATATTGGCAGACTGCTGATGCGCAAGATGCTGGATACACTGGCAATAAACGAAAGCCTGCCGCTCGTGATGGTTGGTGATCCCGAATATTATGACCGCTTCTTTGCTTTCAGCGCTGAAGGTACTGCAGGCTGGGACATGCCCGGTCCGTTCGAAAAACACAGGCTGCTGGCGCGTGTTCGTGAAGGGCAAACCATACCCGAAAAAGGCATGCTGGGACCATGGAAACGCGGATAAAGCGCATTAAACACTTGGCATACAGCCACGGTGCATATTATGCCTGCATGGACATATGCCCTATGACCCGCCGCCCGAAATAGCTTCGCTGTCCATTACCAAGATTGGTGAGCTCATCGAGGCACGCAAATTGCCGCCTGTGGAAAGCTGGAACCCTGAGCGTACGGGCGACAGCAAAATGCGCATAAATAGCGACGGCAGCTGGATGCATGAAGGCGCTCCAATCACGCGGCAGGCCATGGTCCGGGCTTTTTCATCCATATTGCGCCGTGATGCAAAGGGCGGCTATTTTCTCGTCACGCCGTACGAAAAACTGCGTATTGAAGTTGCAGATACGCCTTTTATCGCAGTGGATGTCACCAGTCAGGGTGAAGGCGCAGACCGGATATTGGCTTTTCGGCTTAATACCGACGATCTGGTAGTTGCAGGCCCAGATAATGCCATCACAATTTCCGAAGAAAATGACGAACCTGTCCCCTATCTACATGTCCGCAGCGGGCTGAATGCACGTATCAGCCGGGCGGTGTTCTATGAACTCGCGGACATGGCAATTTCAGAACATGAAAATGAGGATAATGAAATAATTGGTTTATGGAGCTCAGGTGCGTTCTTTGCGTTTGAGGGCAATGCATGACCTTGTATGACCGTTTGTCAAAAGCCTTGAGTGATACGCATGGTGTGTATGCCGGCATTCAGGACGAGCGTCATTTTTTCGATACACAGACACGCCTTATCCCTGCTGCTGTGCTCATCCCCGTGACTGACCGTGCGAGGCCCGGTGTCATATTGACGCAGCGTCCTTCCAATATGCGCAGTCACCCCGGACAAGTGGCTTTTCCGGGCGGCAAGATTGATCCCGAAGACCATGATGCCAAAGCCGCTGCCCTGCGCGAAGCCGAAGAGGAGCTTGCTATTCCGCCCAGTCAGGTCAATATTATCGGCGCTGTCGAGCAGTATCATAGTGGCAGCGGGTTCGAAATTACCCCGGTTCTGGCCATTGTCCCGCCGGATCTGGCGCTTCGCCCAAACCCGGGCGAAGTTGAAGACTGGTTTGAAGTGCCTTTGCACCATATACTCGACCCCGGCAATCTGGTGGAGAAGTCAGCCATGTGGCAGGGGCGCAAGCGGCAATATTATGAAATCATGTGGCAGGACCGCCGGATCTGGGGCGTTACGGCAGGTATTATCAAAAACCTGGCCGCCAGACTGGATTGGACCGCATGACTGATGTCCAGGCCCGTATTGAAGCGGCAAGATGGCTGCGCCGCGATAGCTTGAAACAGCTTGTGGCTGCACTGGACCCGCAGCGTGGGCTGTGCCGTTATGTTGGCGGCGTAGTGCGTGACACATTGCGTGGCAGCGCAGTCAACGACATAGATATGGCAACTATCTTGAAACCCGAAGAGGTCATGAAACGCCTGAAATCACATGAAATAAAGGTCGTTCCGACGGGTATCGACCATGGCACAGTGACGGCTGTATTGCCTGACGGGCATGTCGAAATTACGACGCTACGCCGTGATGTGTCGACTGACGGCCGCCGCGCTACAGTGGCATTCAGCGATGATTGGCGGGAGGATGCGGCGCGGCGAGACTTCACAATAAATGCCCTGTATCTCGACCCGCATAGCCATGAAGTGCATGATTATTTTGACGGGCAAGATGACCTTGCCAAGGGCATGGTGCGGTTTATCGGGTCTGCGGAAGAACGAATTTGCGAAGATTACCTACGCATATTACGGTTTTTCCGCTTTACCGCACGTTTTGCAAAAGGAGAGCCTGACAAAACCGCTCTTGAGGCCTGTGCGAACCAGGCCGCTGGCCTGAAATCGCTTTCACGCGAACGCATTGCAAGTGAAATACTCGCATTGCTGTCGCTGGAAAATCCGGCTCATGCTACCGGCATGATGTTTGATATCAATATCTGGAATGAAATCATTCCCGAGACGCAGGCCGAAAGGCAAAGCCAGCTTTTCCGGCTGATTGCACGTGAACAGCAGCATAATGTGGCACCTTTTGCGCCCTCCCGCCTGTTGTGCCTGCTGCCTGAAGATGCCCGGCTCGTCGATAAAATCGCGTCCAGGTTGCGTTTTTCTAACAAAATGCGCAAGAAAATTAGTGCTTTACTATCACGCCATGACGCCACCCAGGCAAATGCACGCGCGCTGGCTTACCGTTTTGGTGAAGAGATTGCTGTACAGAAGTTGCTACTATCTGCAGACAACAACGAGATAGACCCTGCGCTTGATATGCTTGTAGGCTGGGAAAGGCCTGAATTTCATGTCAGTGGCCGGCATATTGTTGCCGCCGGCGTCCCGGCTGGCCCGGACGTTTCATCTGCCCTTCAGGAAATTGAAGAACAATGGATTGCCGAAGGCTTTCCGCCGGGTGATCGTCAGGCAGAAATCTGTGACACGGTCAGCCAGTCCTATACGACCTGAACCCGCTGCGCATTTTCCTGATAATAAGCATAGGCCTTATCGGCTGAAAGCGGACGGGCATAGTAAAACCCCTGCCCATGCGAACAGCCCAATGCCGCGAGTGTATGCGACAGTTCAAGTGTCTCAATACCCTCAGCCGTGGTCTGCATACCCAGTGCATCAGCGAGTGATAGTACTGCGCGAACGATAGATACCTTGTCTTTATCTTCAAGCATTTGTGTTACGAAGCTGCGATCAATTTTGAGAATATCAATCGGCAATCGTTGCAGATACGCAAGGTTCGAATATCCTGTCCCGAAATCGTCCATCGCGAGGCATGTGTTCAGGCCTTTAAGCGACTCCATCACCCGCACTGCACGGTCCGGATCGCTCAAAATAACGCTTTCGGTAAGCTCAAGTGTAAGGCGTTCACCGTCAAGTTTTGCGCAACGGATCACTTCCTCGACAACGGATGCAACATTGTCACGTGCAAACTGTACTGCAGACAGGTTGACATTGACTTTTACAGGTAGTTTATCGCCATTGTTCCTGTCCCAACCAGCCAGTGTCGAAGCCGATTTTTCGAGTGCCCAGCGCCCAAGCGGTACGATCAGGCCGCATTCTTCCGCGACCGGGATAAAATCAACCGGCGATACATTGCCGCGATCAGGGTCATGCCAGCGCGCCAGCGCCTCAAAACCGGTAATCGTACCTGATGTAAGGTTGACAAGAGGCTGGAATTCGAGATGCAGCAAGTCTTTCTCAATTGCTTTGCGCAAGTCGGTTTCAATGGAAAAACGATGCCGCGCCTGCTGCAGTACTTCCGGCGCATATAGACTGGGCTTGTTACTGGTCTTGGCACGTTTCAGTGCAATCTGGGCATAACGTATGATATCCGCCGGATCACCATCCGCCATGGTGCCGACAGCAATACCGATGGCGGCATCCACCTGCACTTCCATTTCCGACAATCTGTACGGATCTGCAAACGCAGCCTCTACTCTGGCAGCAAGGTGCGCATAGTTGGTTTCATTACAGTCAAGTTCAACAAATATCCCAAATTCGTTGCCGCCAAGCCTTGCCATCAGGTCATGCTTGCGAATGGCACTACGTAAACGGCTCGCCACGCTAATAATCAACTCATCACCGACAATCGAGCCAGCACATTCATTGACACGGCTGAAACGGGACAAATCCACTGACATCACTGCAAATTTGGGCCTTTGCTCAAATTCAGAAAGATTGGTGGTCCGTTCGTCGATATAGGCCTCAACCTGTTCCTCAAAACCCGTGCGATTGGCAAGGCCAGTCAAGCTATCACTCATCATTTCACGCCTGAGATTCAGCTGGTTTTCGGCTTCCGCAGTCCTGTCTACAAAAGACATCAGGAAATGAGGATGCTTTTTCTCGCCCGCTGGGTGCCTTGCAACCGTGATGTCGATCGTGCGGCGCGAGATTGTGTTGGGTGATCGCCACTTGAACAACCTGACATCACCCTCATTTTCTATCACAGACTGCATGAAAGCCGCGAGTTCAAGATTATAGGGCGCATTCCCGCGATTTTCATCAAAGCCGAGCTGCCTGAAAAGGCTGTTATGCGCAACCATCCTTGCATCGCCATCGACATATGCGAAAATTGCCGCAGCGACGGGAATAGTATCCAGCCAGTTCGAAACAGCGACAGGTTGCCCTTGGTCAAGAGTAACGCGCCTGTTCTCGGCGCGTTTTGAATGCATAATATCAGTCAGTTTGGCATGGTGTGTCATCACATCCAATCATAACCGCAATGCGTAAACGAATTACTAAACTCCGGTAAAGCTAATTCATATTAATTTTTTCAATTATAAGAAGCGGTTATTACGTGGGAAACCCGTAGGTGGCATCCGTCCGGCGGCACCGCGCGCGACCCTCCATAGAGCCATCTCTTTTTCGGTACGTGTACGTCCCGTATCGCCGCCCATTGTCCAGCTCAGGCCTTCCTCCATATTGAACGTCACCGCATCGGATAGTCCGCCATCGCGGTAGCGCTGCAACTGCACCCCCTGCCCCTTGGCAAGGCTTGGCAGTTCAGTAATGGGGAAAACCACTAGCTTGCGATTTTCACCAATAACGGCGACATGGTCCGCATTTTCGGCAATTGGACGAACGACGGCAAGGCGTGTTTTTGGCTTCAGGTTCACGACCTGACGCCCCTTGCGTGTTTCGGCGATCACATCGCTCATGGCCGCCTGAAAACCCCGGCCATTGCTGGCCACTAACAATATGCGGCCTTTTTCATCATAGGGGAGCAGACCCACAATCTGTGTTTCATTGTCGAGATCAACCATTGAACGCACTGGCTCACCAAACCCGCGTGCACCCGGCAGTTTGTCAGCTCCCAGTGTATAAAAACGGCCATTGTCACAGGCGAAGACCAACTTATCCGTGGTCTGCGCATGAAACGCATATTCCGGACCGTCACCCTCCTTGAATTTGGTAAGGTCGGGTTTGGCAAGATCGACATGGCCCTTCATGGCTTTAATCCAGCCACGCTGTGACATGATGACGGTCACAGGCTCTTTCTCGATCATCGCCTCAAGCGGAATGTCCCGGGCCGGGCCTTGTTCGCTATGTGTAGTGCGGCGGCGGCCGATATCGGTATCCTGACCATATTCCTTGAGTAGCGCGCGCAGATCCTTTTTCAGCCTTGTCCGCTGCCGCGCCGGACTATCGAGCAGTTTGACCAGGCCGTCTCTTTCTTCAAGCAGCTTATCGCGCTCGGTGCGCAGTTCCATTTCCTCAAGCTTGCGCAGCGACCTTAGCCGCATGTTGAGAATGGCCTCTGCCTGCCGGTCGGTAAGCTTGAATTCTTCCATCATTATGGGTTTGGGGTGATCTTGCGTACGGATAATCTCGATCACACGATCAAGATTGAGGAACGCGATAATATAGCCGTCAAGTAACTCCAACCGAGCATCAATCTTGTCCAGCCGGTGCTGTGAACGGCGCACAAGCACCTGTATCTGGTGGCGTATCCAGCTCGTAAGCAGCGGCTTCAGTCCCATGACGCTGGGGGTGTTGGTTTCATCAAGCACGTTAAGGTTGAGCGAGAAACGGTTTTCAAGATCGGTCATGCGGAACAGGCTGTCCTTGAGCACATCGATGTCCACATTGCGGTTCTTGGGTTCCAGCACGATACGTATCTGATCGTCCGATTCATCACGCACATCTGCCAAAATTGGCAATTTCTTGTCGCCAATCAGGTTCGCAATCTGTTCGATCAGCTTGGATTTCTGAACCTGGTAGGGGATTTCCGAAATAACCAGCTGCCATTGGCCATTGCCCAGTTTTTCAATGCCATCATCATCCAGCCATTCACCGGTTTTGTCATCACGCCCAGTCGAATAACGCGCGCGCACCCGGAATGCTCCGCGCCCTGTTTCATAGGCTTCGGATATCGTATCCATGCTGTCGACCAGCAGGCCGCCTGTGGCAAAATCCGGTCCATGGAATACTTCCATCAGCTGCGCATGTTCAGCTTTGGGCTGGTCTATCAGCAGCAACACCGCCTCAATCACTTCTGCGGCATTGTGCGAAGGGATACTGGTCGCCATGCCCACCGCGATGCCGCTAGCGCCATTGGCAAGCAGGTTCGGAAACAGCCCCGGCATGATAACCGGTTCTTCATCCTCACCATTATAGGTCGGGCGAAAATCGGTGGCATTCTGGTCCAGTCCGTGCATCAGCTCGATTGCCGTCCTGGTCAGCCGCGCTTCCGTGTAACGATAAGCTGCGGCATTATCACCGTCGATATTACCGAAATTCCCCTGCCCATCGACTAGCGGGTAGCGCAGCGCAAATGTCTGCGCAAGACGCACCATGGCATCATAGACCGACTGGTCACCATGTGGATGATATTTACCGATCACATCACCCACCACGCGCGCACATTTTTTGTATCCGCTATCGGGGTCCAGTTTCAACTGCCGCATTGCCCAAAGCAGACGGCGGTGAACAGGCTTCAAGCCGTCACGCAGATCGGGTAGCGAACGTGCCGTGATTGTCGACATCGCATAGACCAGATACCGTTCTGACAGCGCGCCATCAAACGGGGTATTTACAATCTGGTCAAAGGGATCCTCAGGCATGTCGCCGTCAGCATCGGCATCAATAACATCACTCATGATGCTTCAGATAACAGCGGTCCAGCCAAGATGCGAGTGGCAAATCACAAAAACTGGGGGAAAAATATGGGGCTTTCAACTTTCCGGCCGCGTCCATATCCAGGCCCCGCAGATGCAGGCAACCGCAGGCGGAATAAGGTTACTGGGCCAGGCCAGCATCCAGAAACCTATGCCTATGCTGAAGAGAAATGCGGTCGTTGCTGCCCATTTACCCTTGCGGCTGATCGCACCATGATCACGCCACTCTTTTATGGAAGGACCAAAATGCGGATGATTTAGTATCCATTGCTCAAGACGAGCGCTGCTTTTGGCGAAGCAGAATGCCGCCAAAATCATGAACGGGACTGTTGGTAATAGCGGTAGGGCAATACCGGCAATGCCCAGGCCAAGCGCCAGAAAGCCGGACAGGAGAAAGAAAACGCGCGCCATAGCCGACCGGACTAGCGTAAATCCCGTACCGCGCATAGACCATTAAACACCCGCAAACTTAATGGCTTGCAAGTTTTATGTGATAATGTACCATTTCTATGTGGAGGAGATAAACATGCACAGGCCCTTACTGGTATTTACGGCCCTAACACTCGCACTGACGAGCTGCTCGGATAGCGCCATACGATATGATCGTGTGGATGAGGCCGAACAGGTTGCAACCATGGATATCACCGAGGAAGAACCCTCGCAATCACCGCCAGCAGCCTTTGCGGAGGACAGCCGCGCAAAAAATGAAGTTGCCGGAACGAATGAAATCAAGGTCAGCTTGCCACGTATTGCATACACATATGAATATGCATATCGGCTTGGCTCTGACGAAATTAGCGGTGTGCAGAGCAGACACGCCGATTTGTGTGAGAAAAAAGGGCCGCGGGTCTGCCGTATCATAAATATGACGAAAAGTGGCGGCGAAGGCGATTACGGCACCGGTATGCTGGAAATGCAGGTCGCAGCGGCGCAGGCGCGCAGTTTCGGCGCAGAGCTCAGCAAAATTGTGAACGATGAGGGCGGCGACACTGTGAACAGCAATGTGACCGGAGAGGACCTGTCCAAACAGATTGTCGATACCGAAGCGCGGCTGCGGGCGCGTACATTGCTGCGTGACCGGCTGATGGAAGTGCTGCGCAGTCGCAAAGGCACTGTGGCTGAACTTGTGCAGGCGGAACGCGGCGTGGCGCAGGTCAATGAAGAAATAGACCAGGCACGTAGCTGGCTTGCCGAAATGAAAGGCCGCGTAGCATTCAGCAAAGTCACGGTGAATTATATGACCGGCAGCCCAAGCGGCGGCGGGTTTATCGAGCCTATACGCGATGGCATTGGCAGTTTTGGTGCGATTTTAGGAACTACAATCGGCGCAATGATAACGTTTGTAGCCTTCACCCTGCCCTGGCTATTGCTGATCGCGTTGGCGGTATGGCTGTGGCGACGCTTTGGACCAGCCTGGCCATTTGGCAGGAAAGACATTGAGCCTCCCGCAGATACCGATAATGGTTAGGCTCAGTATCTAGTCGAACCAGTGCGCGGGAATGGAAACACCTTCCCGTTCATTGTCCCATATTATGGACATGATCCACCAGCGCAGGCCATCGTTCCAGAGATGTACCATATTAATTCCGCGAAAAACTATGTCATTGCTTCCAGGAGTCTCACGTGCTTCATAAGCTGAAAAAACATGCGCAATCTGTCCAAACCTTTGTGTCTTGCGCGCAGTTTCAATCTCGTAAAAAGACCTGCCTGCCAGCATCGGCTTTGTGGCCGCTATGAAGCCTTCAATATCAAAAGTATAGGCAACATGCTGCCCCTCCTCGACACGGGTTCGTGTGATGAGCGCATCGTTATGGTATAGCGTACGCTCACGCGCCCAGTCCTGCCCATCTGGCGGTCCGGAAATACATTCATATAGTGCGCGCATTATATCATCAATTTGACTATATGTATTGGCCATGTTCTTCCCTACTCCACTCAAATTGATGCCGCACAATATTGCATAGTGTCAATTGCACCGCCAAAGCCATTGGATTATAGCAACCCTTCTTACCAGATCGCACACTCGAGTCTCTAAATTGTCAGGAAAAACCCATGTCACGTCGCCGCCAGATTTATGAAGGCAAAGCCAAGATCCTTTACGAAGGCCCCGAGCCCGGTACAATCATCCAGTATTTCAAGGATGATGCGACAGCTTTCAACGCACAAAAGCGTGGCACCATCAACGGTAAGGGTGTGATAAACAACCGCATCAGCGAATATGTATTCACGCAGCTTCAACATATCGGCATTCCGACCCATTTCGTCCGCCGGCTCAACATGCGCGAACAGCTGGTGCGGCAGGTAGAAATCGTCCCAGTCGAAGTGATTGTGCGCAACGTCGCCGCCGGATCAATCTGCAAACGGCTTGGTCTTACTGAAGGCGATCCCCTGCCCCATACGCTGATCGAATATTGCTACAAGGATGATGATCTGGGTGACCCTCTTATCGCCGAAGAGCATATCGCATGCTTCAACTGGGCCAGCGCTGATGAAATGCAGGACATTTCCTCGATGGCGATCCGTATCAATGATTTCATGTGCGGTATGTTCGCCGCCATCGGTATCCGCTTAGTCGATTTCAAACTTGAATTCGGGCGTTTGTTTGAAGGCGATTATTCACGAATCATCCTAGCTGATGAAATCAGCCCTGATGGTTGCCGTCTATGGGACCTGGAGAGCAACGAAAAGCTGGACAAGGACCGTTTCCGCCGCGACCTGGGCGGCGAAGTCGAAGCTTATCAGGAAGTGGCACGCCGGCTGGGTCTGCTACCAGAAGACAGCGCAGCAAATGAAGTGGTTGACCTGGACAGCCAGCGCAAAAAACGCGGCAAATAGCCCCTTGTAAAGCTGCGTTGATGTTGCTTCATTGGCGTCATGATATTTCCATATTGGCGTCCATGCCTGCTCACCCTTGCTTTTCCTATGTTACTTGCCGGATGTGCCACTTCGATTCCGGAGTCGACGGCGCCGGTTTCAGTCAAAGCTGTGCAATCGAAAACCCATTCGCCGGCAGTCACATCAGCATGGGGGTTTGACAAAAGCGATCTCGCACCCGACCCAGCCGTGCGCTATGGCGTATTGGACAATGGCATGCGCTATGCCATCCGCCACAATGAAACTCCGCAGGACAGCGCTGTCATCCGCTTCCTGTTCGACATCGGGTCCATGGCTGAGGAAAATGATCAGCGAGGACTCGCTCATTTTATTGAGCATATGGCATTTAACGGAACAACAAATGTTCCCGAAGGTGAAATGGTCAAGATTCTAGAGCGCTACGGCCTTGCTTTTGGAGCGGATACCAACGCGTTTACCGGTTATGACCGGACAGGATACACGTTGGACCTGCCCAATGTAGAAGCTGGATTGATTGACACTGCGCTTTTCCTGATGCGTGAAACAGCCAGCGAGATATTGTTTGAGCCCGAAGCCGTTGATCGTGAACGCGGCGTAATCCTGTCAGAACGGCGCACGCGTGACAATTATGCGCTGCGCAGTTTCAATAACCGTGTCGAATTTCTGCTTCCTGATACAAAATTGCCGGTGCGCAGCCCGATCGGCACGGAAGAAGTGCTTAAGACCGCACCCGCACAGAGGTTGCGCGACTTTTACGAGGCATATTACACGCCCGGCCGCGCAACACTTATTATTGTCGGTGATGTGGATGTCGATGCCATTGAACAAAAAATAAAATCGAAATTTGGTGACTGGGCTGCAAAAAATGGCGAAATTCCAGATCCTGATTATGGGCATATCGATTTCGATCGCACCGAAAAAAATAACGAATTTACCAATCCCGCTATTGGCGAAACTGTTAGCTTGGTCAGGTTTTCTCCCTATAAAGACAAAGCGGACACTGCCGAAGAAAGACGGCAAAACCTGCTGCGTAATATTGGTTACTCTATTATATCGCGGCGAATTGGACGGGCCATCCGCAGCGGTAATGCGCCTTTCACCAGCGTCCGTATTGGCAGCAGTGACATATTTGAAATCAGCCGTGAAACATCATTGACGGTCTCCGCCAAAGATGGAGAAGTGACAGACGCACTTGCAGCGGCAGAAAAAATGGTCCGTACGGCGTTGACGTATGGCTTTACTGAAGTAGAAATAGCCGAGCAGATTGCCAATTTCCGCAGCGGACAGGAAAATGCCGTAAAATCGGCGAATACGCGCCGTAGCACCGCACTGGCCAGCGCCATTATTGGCGCAGCTGGCTCCGATTCCATAGTAACAACACCTGAAAGCAGCCTGGAACGCTTCAATGCCGCGGTGCCAGCCATCACACCCGAAAATGTGCTGGCTGCGGTCAAGGCAGATCTTGTGTCTCTGGATAGACCGCTTGTCCATGTTACCAGCAAGGCTGGTGTTGATGGCGGGCCCGAGAAACTGAGGCAGGTATATCTGACAAGCC
Source organism: Sphingorhabdus sp. Alg239-R122 (assembly GCF_900537065.1). Lineage (GTDB taxonomy): Bacteria > Pseudomonadota > Alphaproteobacteria > Sphingomonadales > Sphingomonadaceae > Alg239-R122. Next base: position 26,317 of record NZ_UNRC01000004.1, read on the forward strand.
TTAGTGAGCCTGTCAGCCCTTTAGAAGACAAGGATGTTACGCAATTCGCTTATACAAACTTCGGGACACCCGGTAAGGTGGTTCAGGATAGTCGGATAGATGATCTGGATATCCGTACAGTGACGTTCGAGAATAATGTCCGCCTGAATATCAAGAAAACTGATTTTGAAGATGATAGGGTACGCATTTCACTACGCGCTGACGGTGGCGGCCTGCTCGACACTGCTGAAAATCCGCATGGAACTGCATTGATAAATATATTTGGCAATGGTGGGCTGGAAGCACATAGCGTCGATGACATGTTAAGCTTGCTTGCCGGGCGGTCAGTATCACTCGGTTTTTCCTCCGGATCAGATTATTTTGGCAGCTATGTTACGACCACGCCAAAAGACATGCAGCTGCAGCTACAACTGCTCACGGCATATATGACAGCGCCAGGATATCGTGAGGAAGCCGTTACACGCTATCGCAAATCCATTCCTAATTATTATGCCCGTATCAACGCCACACCAGGCTCTGCGCTTGGATATAAACTTGGTGCGATATTATCCAACAATGATCCGCGCTTTACTCCGATTCCACGTGAAGACATAGAAAAAGCAGATTTTACCACGCTGCGCGAAACCATTTCCAACAGGTTGGAAAACGGTGCCATTGAAGTAGGTATAGTCGGCGATATTGATGAACAGCAGGTGATTTCCGCCGTTGCCGCCACACTTGGTGCCTTGCCTGCACGCGAAGCTGAATTCTTACCTTATAACACCAACCGCAAGCGTAGTTTTACGGCAGATCGCTCTGTCCGCAAAGTGTATCATACGGGGCAAGAGAACCAGGCGATACTTAATCTGTATTGGCCGACCACCGATGACAAAGACTATCCACGCGATGCCGGCCTGACCATGCTCGCATCGATATTACGGCTGAGGCTTACAGAACGGTTGCGCGAAGAGCTGGGCGCAACGTATTCGCCCAGTGCGTCATCGGCCACCTCATCACTTTATCCCGGCTATGGCTATCTTGCGATAGGTGGCAATGTTGATTTTGCAGATATCGACAAGGTTGCAGACGTAATTTCGCAGATTGTGTCCGATATGCGTGAAAATACGGCAACACAGGATGAGCTGGAGCGCGCACGCACACCGATATTGGAACGCATCACCGACAGCCGCCGCGAAAATGGCCGCTGGATCGGCATAGTTGATGAAGCACAAAGCGAGCCGCGAGCGCTAGACCGCTTTCGCAAAGCCGAAGCCGTCTATAAGGCGATTACACCTTCGGATATTATGGTTTTAGCACAGGAATATCTCGATCCGGCAGATGCGCTGCGTATCGAATCAGTACATGAAAACAAGAAATAGAAGAAAGACTGTCAGCCTTTGGTGCGGTATCCACCAATAATACCGAACAGGAACGCCATGAACAATGCAAGCTGGACCTGACCTGATGGGTCGTTCCAGCCCATAATGTCTTCGCCAAATGCAAATAAAGCTATAAATAACATTATTGCCAGTGCGCCCATTATTGTCCCTTTCAGATACTTAATCGCACGGGATATTACCGTGTGATGATCGGGCTTATCAGCAATTGGTTAACAAAATGCTGCATCGCTTAACCAAATCTTACCGCAATGGATATCTGACAGTGAAATCCGTTCTTGCCCAAAACTCTTAATGGCTTTAGCAGGAAGCACGATAGGAATCGCGTCGCAGACGGGAACAACCGAACGGGGATTTCCATGAAAATACGTATATTCGTAACACTCAAAAACGGCGTCCTTGATCCGCAGGGCAAGGCCATTCATCATGCGCTAGATGGTCTTGGCTTTTCAGGCGTTAACGATGTGCGATCCGGTCGCTTTATCGAAATAGATGTCGAAGATAATGTGAGCGATGGTGATATTGACGCAATGTGCAGAAAGCTCCTCGCAAACATGGTTATCGAAAATTACCGCATTGAAAAAATGCCCGAAAGTGTTCCTGCATGAAATCGGCAGTCATCACGTTTCCGGGGTCAAATTGCGATCGCGATATGGCGGTGGCAATCGAAAAAATATCCGGTCATGCGCCTGCCCGCGTGTGGCATGGCGACACCTCTCTTTCAGAAAATTATGACCTAATCGCAGTCCCAGGCGGATTTTCCTATGGTGATTATCTGCGCAGCGGCGCAATGGCTGCACGCTCCCCCATCATGCAATCTGTGGTCAAGGCAGCCGAAAACGGCACAGCGATATTGGGTGTCTGCAATGGATTTCAGATCCTGACCGAAGCGTTGCTCTTACCAGGTGCCCTGATGCGTAATTCAGGTATTGATTTTGTGTGCCGTGAAGTGCCGCTTATAGTCGAAAATGACAACTCTCAGTTCACATCTGCTTATGAAAAAGGTGAGGAAATTATCATTCCTGTCGCCCATCATGATGGTAATTATTTTGCCAGTGAAAGTGAACTGGACCAACTTGAAGGTGAAGGCCGTGTGGCATTCCGTTATGTTGAAAATGTCAACGGATCGGCCCGCAATATTGCAGGCATATTGAGCGCAAAAGGCAATGTGCTCGGCATGATGCCGCATCCTGAACGTCATGTGGAAGAACTTCAGGGCGGAACCGACGGTGCGCGGCTTTTTGAATCGCTGATCAAAACACTGCTTGAAACAGCTGGCTAGACTCTCAGGACGAGCGTTTTACAAAATCCGCCGACAGGCTGGCCGTTTTTGCATCCAATTCCGGGAAAGCGAATAATTTACGTGCATCCGCTGCTGCCATTGGGCGACCATAAAAATAGCCCTGTATTTTTTTACAGCCCAGTGATTTGATCATCTCGACTTCTTCACGCGTTTCTGCGCCTTCAGCCGTTGTCGCCATGCCCAGACTGTCGGCCATCGCCACCACAGCGCGAATAATAGCCAGGCTTTCGGCCGCATTTTTGGCGGCGCCTTTCACAAAGCTGCGATCCACCTTGATGGTACTGAAGCGTGTCTTGCGCAAATAACCAAGAGACGAATATCCAGTTCCGAAATCATCCAGTGACAGCCCGATGCCTATGGCGAGTATCTCCTCCAGCACATCTGTCGCACCAGTGCCTTCATGCAGGAAGATGCTTTCTGTGACTTCTATCTCCAGCCTTTGTGCAGGTAATCCGCTTTCGCGCAGTGCATCGACAAGCGATGGCATAAACTTAGGGTTGCTGAGTTGCTCCGCCGAAACATTGACTGCGACTTTGATGTTACTCGGCCAGTTCATGGCCTCCTTACAGGCTTCGCGGATGACCCACTCACCTATATCACCTATCAGGCGGGCTTCTTCTGCCAATGGCACGAACTTGGAAGGCGATACATTGCCGAATTCTTCATTATTCCAACGCAGCAGCGCTTCAAAACATTGCACACCTTCAGTATCAGCACTGACTACAGGCTGATAGAGCAATGAAAATTCTTCTTTTTCCAGAGCGCTGCGCAGAGCGATTTCCATAACACGACGTTCTTCGGCATGCACATGCAGTCGTGGCTCATAGGCTCTGTGCTGGCCGCCACCGCCGTCTTTGGACCGATAAAGCGCAAGATCAGCATTGCGCATCAACATCTCCACCGTCCGGCCATCGCGCGGACCGATAGCGGAGCCAATGCTGGCACCAATATATAGCTTATGCTGATCAACCAGATAAGGACGCGACAGGCTTTCAATAATCTTGTTGGCAATTCGGGCTACATATCCTGCTTCAGACGCGTCTTTTACGACAACGGCAAACTCATCGCCACCCAACCGGCCGCATAGCTCATTTTCACTCATGATTGACTTGAGCCGCTGTGACACGTGTGCCAGCAACCTATCGCCCACAAGATGCCCCAATGTATCATTGACCGACTTGAAACGATCCAAGTCAATCATCATGAATGCGCAACGGCCATTCCATTTTTCCGCATTCTGCATGGACTTCGCCATCGTCTCGGTAATTAACAGGCGATTTGGCAGGTTTGTAAGTGTGTCGAACCGAGCGAGCTGTGATATCTTTTCCGCCGATTCACGTTGTTCGGTAACGTCTGACCCCACACCGCGAAAGCCAAGGAACACTCCATTGTCATCCAGCTTGGGTGAAGCGGATAGCTCCCACCAATAGCGATTTCCGTTAATCTCCACCCGGACCAGGAAATTGCTGAAACTCTCACGACGCTTTAATTTTTCTGCAAAATCACGCACGGATGAAGGAATATTGCCTGTTTCCCATGTATCACCAGCAATCAACTCAACAAAAGACATGCCTTCGATGTCAGAGGCTTCACGGCCAAGCGCATGGGCGAAACGCGGACTGATATGTACAACTTTGCGTTGACTGTTAACCTGCCACAGCCAGTCTGCTGAACTTTCCTCAAATTCACGCAGCAAAAGGCTCACCACTTCACCTTTTTCATCAGATCCTTCTTCCGAAATCTTGAACATCAGATAGGACTTGGCATTGTGCAGTGATGCCATCACCAGCATGAGGCCATAAAAAATTGACGCACCCACCATCATCGGATTACCGGCAAGCTGGAATGTATAAACGCTAACTAATGTGAGTATGGTTACAAAGATGATGGTGCCGAGCGGAACTGCAGACATCAGCAAGGCCGAAGCGCCCATAAGCGCCACCATAGCGCTCCAGGTCACGATATAGTCGGTCAGTGATGCTGGAGAGGCGAAGAATAACATAGGAATGCACCAGACAGCACCCATAGCCAGCGCGCCAAGTGCCACATCATTTATTCTCTGCCGCGAACTTTTGTCGTATGGGTTGGAGCCGGTTTGTTCATATGCACGGGTTGAAAAGACCAGCGCTGCAGCCACAATAGCGACCCAGCCAGCAAGATAAAAATGCTCTATTTTCTGCCAGAAATTCTGCAAAACAATGACTACGCCAATAATGTTGGCCAGCAAGCGTGCACGCGTAAAACTGGATACGGCGTTTTGCTGCAACGCGCGCACGCGCGACCAGTCACCGTCCGCGGTATCCGTCAAACCCAGAACAGCCAGCATGGGCAGCTGTTTAGGCAGCGTACTGAAGGATGAAGTTTTGCTCACAGGAAAATCTATAACCGCAAACAGTTATCGAAAAGTAAGCAAGCTCCGAATTATCAAAAATAATGCTGTTGCCTGGTTCTACATCACTCAACAGTAACGGATTTAGCGAGATTTCGGGGTTGATCAACGTCTGTACCTTTGGCGACCGCCACATGATATGCCAATAATTGCACCGGCACAGCATAAACCATGGGCGCGATAAGTGGATGAACCTTCGGCATTTCAATTGTCGCGATAGTGCCCTCGCCTGCTTCAGCAAGGCCTTCAGCATCAGAAATGAGGACAACTTTACCACCACGCGCCTGTACTTCCTGCATATTCGACACCGTTTTTTCAAACAATGGCCCGGACGGAGCGAGAACGATTACAGGTACTTTGTCGTCGATCAGCGCTATTGGACCGTGTTTCATTTCGCCCGCAGCATAGCCTTCGGCATGTATATAGCTGATTTCTTTAAGTTTTAATGCCCCCTCTAGAGCCATCGGATATTCCGGACCACGTCCCAGGTACAGCACATCGCGCGCAGGGGCGATCAGATGCGCCATACTGGCGATATCCTCATCATGAGCCAAGGCTGCATTCATCGCCGCCGGCGCCTCGGCAAGATGTTGGACTATTTCCCGCTCTTCTTTTGCCGTCATTTGCCCCTTGTCCCGGGCCAGATTAGCCGCAAATGCCGCAAGAACCGCCAATTGGCAGGTAAATGCCTTGGTGGAAGCCACGCCGATTTCTGGTCCGGCATGCGTGGGTAGCAGCAAATCAGCCTCACGCGCCATTGAACTCGTCGGTACATTGACAACAACAGCAATTTTCTGCCCCTCTGTACGGGCATGGCGCAACGCCGCCAATGTGTCCGCTGTCTCGCCAGACTGGCTGATAAATAAAGCCAAACCGCCTTCTTCCATTACCGGCTCGCGATAACGAAATTCAGATGCTACATCTAGATCAACAGGCACGCGCGCAAAACTTTCAAACCAATATTTTGCCACCATTCCGGCGTAGAAGCTCGTTCCACACGCCACGATCGTGATGCGGCGCACTTCGGACAGATCAAAATCCATTTGCGGCAACGCGACCTGCTCTTCCAGCGGCCGCAAATAGCTTTGCAGTGTTTGCGCAACCACAATGGGTTGCTCAAAAATCTCTTTCTGCATGAAATGGCTGTGATTGCCCTTTTCAATCGCAACAGCAGATGCCCCAGATATAGTCACTTCACGTGTTACTGCATTGTTATTTTTATCATATATCTGCATATCTGTCCGCGACAGCACAGCCCAGTCGCCCTCTTCCAGATAGCAGATTTTTTGCGTCAATGGCGCCAGGGCAATGGCGTCGGAACCCAGATAATTCTCCCCTTCACCCAAGCCGACTACAAGCGGAGAGCCAAGGCGCGCACCAATCAGAAGGTCTTCATGCCCCTTGAACAACATCGCCAGCGAAAATGCACCGCGCAGACGCGGCAATACCATTTTGACAGCGTCAATGGGGGCAGCACCCTTTTGCAGTTCACGATCAATCAGATGACCAACAACTTCGGTGTCTGTCTGACTTACGAAAACGCGTCCGTCAGTAATTAATTCTTCACGTAATTCCTTAAAATTCTCAATTATCCCATTGTGAACAACAGAAACATCCCCGGCAAGGTGCGGATGTGCATTATCCTGTGTCGGCGCACCATGCGTCGCCCAGCGTGTATGCGCAATACCGACCGTACCGCTGATTGGCATATCCTCTATGCGCTGCACCAGATTGGAAAGCTTGCCTTCTGCCCGGCGCCGAACCAGTTCACCATCTACGAAAAGGCAAATACCCGAGCTGTCATAGCCGCGATATTCCAGACGTTTCAATCCATCAACCAAACGGTCAGAAACCTCTTCTTTACCCAGAATGCCTAAGATACCGCACATAATCTAACCCTTATTCTTTTTAGCCAGCATCGCATCACGAAACCGCTTTGCCCAACCCTGCTTTTCTGTTTGTTCTGCACGTACCAGCGCCAATGCATCATCCGCTACATCCTGCGTCACGGTCGCACCAGCACCCACTATCGCGCCTTTACCAATTTTGACAGGTGCGACAAGTGCGCTGTTTGATCCGACAAAGGCATTTTCGCCAATTTCCGTGCGATATTTGAAATAGCCGTCATAATTGCAGGTGATTGTACCGGCGCCAATATTTGCGCCAGCGCCAATGTCCGCATCACCCAGATATGTCAGATGATTTGCCTTTGCGCCTTTGCCCAGAACGGCTTTTTTCATTTCGACAAAGTTGCCGATCTTGGAGCCTTCTTCAAGCACAGCGCCGGGACGCAAGCGGGCGAACGGGCCAACTTCACAACACGGTCCGATCCGGCATCCTTCCAGATGCGAATGCGCGCGTATATTTGCACCCTCATCCACTGTTACGCCCGGGCCGAACACAACATATGGCTCAACCATAACATCTGCGGCGATATCAGTGTCCCAAGAGAAAAACACACTGCCCGGATCGCGCAATGTGACACCCGCGCGCATAACTTCTTCGCGCTTTTCCGCCTGCCACAATGCATCCGCCACAGCGAGGTCGAGCTTGTCATTCACCCCGGCAACTTCGGATTCATCCGCTTCCACAACCGCGGACGACCGCCCCTGACTGTCAGCAACAGTGACGACATCCGGCAGGTAATATTCCCCCTGCGCATTGTCATTATCAATCGCTTCCAGCAGATCGAACAGATCCTCGGAACGTGCCAGTATTGGCCCCGCATTGCAAAGGTCGCACTGACGCTCTTCGTCTGTGGCGTCCTTATATTCGATCATTTTTTCAATCTGGCCATCGCTGTTGGCGATTACCCTGCCATAGGCTTTCGCATCCTGTGGCCGAAACCCAAGAACCACCGATGCGGGCGCATCATTTGCACGCAGCCGTTCCTGCATTTTCGCAATTGTTGCCGCTTTCAACAGCGGTACATCGCCGAAACAGACCAGAATATCACCGGCGAAACCCGAAAGGGCAGATTTTGCCTGCAATGCAGCGTGTGCGGTACCAAGCTGTTCATTCTGACGCGCAAACTCGCAATTCTCATTCGACATTGCCGTTTCAACACTTTCGGCAGATGCACCGGTAATTACAACCGTGCGCTGTAAATCCAGTTTACGAAATTCGGCAACAAGATGCTGCAGCATAGGGCGCCCTGCAATCGGGTGCAAAACCTTATGCAGGCGCGATTTCATACGCGTTCCCTGCCCTGCGGCCAGTATGATGGCGGCCAATGGTCGTTCCATCGTCATTATGTCATCACTCCCAAAACCAAGTCCGTTAAAGCCCCATGGCATGAAGGGCTTGCTTATTCCAGTATGTTAAGGCCATGAACAGCGCCTATGGCAAATTTTCCTTTCGATATTGTCGGTTTTGACCTGGATGGGACGCTCCTTGACACCAGTGGTGAGCTGACTGCATCAGTCAATCATGCGTTGGCCAAAGCCGGACGTCCGCCACTTACGCAGGATGACGTCAGGCCTATGGTTGGCTTGGGCGCAAAATATATGCTGGATCAGGGTTTTCAAAAAACCGGCGTGGTCAATGCAGACACCCTAAAAGAGTATCTGCGGATACTACTTGCCCATTATGGAGAAAATCTAGGCAGCTCGTCACCGCCATATCCTGGCCTCGTCAATGTGATGGATGAACTGGACGCAATGGGCGTGAAAATGGCCGTTGTCACAAATAAGTTCGAAGGGTTTGCCATAAAGCTACTTACCAATATCGGCATGATTGACAGGTTTAGCTGCGTGATTGGCGGCGACACCATGGGCAAGGGTTTTTCCAAGCCCCATCGTGCGCCGATTGACGAAATGGTAAGGCGATGCGGCGGCGGCAAAGCCGTGTTTATTGGTGACAGCATATATGACGTCATGGCAGCACATAATGCAGACATTCCAGCCATTGCCGTCAGTTTCGGCTTTCTGCACCAACCGGTAAAGACGCTGAGGGCAAACCATATTATCGATCATTATGATGAACTGATACCCGCCCTGAAACAGCTTGATGCAAGCCAGACCTTTCCTCTCGCAAACAGACGTGAAGACAGTGTATAGGCCTTGCCATGGCATATGACGCTTCGCCTTTGCAAAAAACAGGCCGCATTCTTTTGGCGGCAGCAGTCATTGTCGCAGGTGCTATTATTGGCTTTTATATGAGTGGCGGTGTCGAGCGCCTTATTGTGACGCTGTCAGCTGGTCTGTTTGCGATCATCATCCTCCTGGAGAACAGGTCTGAAAGACGTTCCAACCCCCAGGCAGCAGCACCAATACTAAAAAATGAGGCATTGGCGATTAGCCAGCACCCACAATTTTCACCGCTTATCAATGGCATCGTCGATCCCGTGCTGGTTATTGCAGGTCCTGTTGTGCAGCAAGCCAACAGAGCTGCCCGCAAGTTGCTTGGTGAGCATATAGTGGGTGAGGATATACGGCTGGTCATCCGCCACCCCAGCGTTGCTGACTTTATCAGCCAAACCCCCATTCCTGAGACCAGTCGTCCGATTATGCTTATGGGTATTGGCAGCCGCGACCAGCGTTGGGAGATGCAGGTTAAAAAAATCGGCGATGGCAAAAGACTGCTTTTCCTTTGGGACCAGTCAGGGTCCTATGCCGTGGATCGAATGCGCACCGATTTTGTGGCAAATGCCAGCCATGAACTTCGCACACCCCTGTCTTCCATCAAGGGTTTTATTGAAACATTGGAAGATGATAGCGCCGGTGATGACGCGGAACTGCGCACCCGTTTCCTGGGTGTGATGTTTGGCGAAGCGCAACGGATGCAGAAGCTGATCGATGATCTGATTTCGCTGTCCCGCATTGAAAGTGAAAAGCATAATGCACCTGATTCACCTGTGGATCTGGGTGAGCTCATTCGTGAGGTACGGGAAGTATTCGTAAACAGTCCGGACATGCATGGACGCGACATCCTTGTTGATATCACGCCTGATCTACCTCCTACATTTGGTGACCGTGCCCAGCTTTCACAATTGCTGCACAATCTTATCAGCAATGCCGTTAAATATGGCCGTGATGGAACGCCTATCGCCATCAGCCTGACGCTCAGCCGCAATGGCGCGATGCAACGGCTGGTGATTGCTGATGAAGGAGAAGGCATTGCCCCTGAACATCTGCCACGGCTGACGGAGAGATTCTACCGTGTGGATTCGGGACGTAGCCGCTCAATGGGTGGAACTGGCCTTGGGCTTTCAATCGTCAAACATATTGTCGAACGTCACCGCGGGCGCTTCGACATAGCCAGCATTCCAAACAAGGGTACCACCATCACCATCTCCTTGCCCAAAAATGCTGGGGTACAGGCAGGTACACAGCAATAGGCGCTACGCCTTTGGCGAGCACATACATCACGCAGCTGCAGCATGTCATGAAAATGTAATATTATTGTCATGTGCGGGACACGCACCAACCCTATTTGCAAAGCCAGCAAGAGGGGACGGTGCAGGCAAGATTCGCGGCCAACTCCTATGCATTATTTTGTTTGAACAAGGAAAATCTTGAAATGATGAAGAAACTGAGCATCGCCTGTATTTCGGTACTCGCACTTTCCGCCTGTAATGATCAGGCATCCTCCGGTCAGGGCAGTGCCCGTGATTATATTGAGATTGTCGGTTCTTCCACCGTTTATCCTTTTGCAAAGGCCGTTGCCGAACAGTTTGAAAACCTGGATCCCTCTTATAAGTCGCCCAAGCTGGAATCGACCGGTACAGGCGGCGGCATGGAGCTTTTTTGTGCAGGGATCGGACCAAACACGCCTGATATTGCCAATGCTTCGCGCCGGATGAAAAAATCCGAATTTGAACGCTGCAAGGAAAATGGTGTCGAAAATATTGTTGAATTCATTGTCGGCATTGATGGCATCGCTGTCGCGCAGAGCAAAGAAGGCACGCAGTTTTCACTCACCCCTGCAGAAATTTACGAAGCCGTTGCAGCCAACCCATATGGTAAACCGAACACCGCATTAAACTGGTCAGATATTAATCCGTCTTTCCCGAGCACCAAAATTAATGTGTACGGTCCGCCGTCAACATCGGGCACACGTGATGCGCTGACCGAATTGATCATGGAAGTCGGCTGTAAAACCGATGCAGCCACCAAGGCGCTCAAAGAAAGCGACAAGGAAAAGTTCGAGGAAGTATGTCACGAAGTGCGCACAGACGGTGCCTATGTCGATACAGGCGAGAATGACAATCTGATCATCCAGAAACTGTCCGCCAACCCCGATAGCCTTGGCATTTTCGGTTACAGCTATCTGGAAGCCAATATGGACAAAATTCGCGGCATGCCGGTGGCCGGTGTCCAACCAACATATGACGCCATCGCTGGCGGTGAATATCCGGGTGCCCGTCCGCTTTATATCTACCTGAAGGGTGAACATGTAAATGTTATCCCCAACCTGAAAGAGTATGTTACGGAGTTCCTGAAAGCTGGCTCCAGTGACGGTTACCTGAAAAAATATGGCCTGATTACAGCACCTGACGATGTGCGGACGAAAATGGACATCGCCATTTCTGAGCTGTCAGCTCTGGATAGTGCTGAACTAAAATAATTTCAGATATGTCTATCCGGGCTGACCAAAATATTTTAGGTCGGCCCGGACACCTTATTTAAAATGATTCCCTGATAGGAAAGATATCGTGACAGGCCCGGCCATATTGTTATTGCTATTGGGATTAGGCCTGATCTCCTGGATTTTTGGCCGAGCCAAGGCCAATCGTTTTATCACGGCAGGTTCGAAAAACCTGAACTCGCTTCCCAATTACCATGGCTGGTACACCGCGCTGTGGGCAATTGTACCCGCGCTCATATTCATTACTATATGGAGTAGCGTCTCTCCCGCTCTCGTCACTGACAGCGTTCTTGCCAATCCAGCAGCGGCTGAACTGACCGACAATGGCTTCAAACGGGGCGCAATTCTTTCCGAAGCCCGGTCCATTGCCAATAATCCGGGGCAGAAGGCATTTAACCCCGAAGCAGAGCAGCTTGCTCCGCTCTATGCAAAAGCACAATCCTATTACGATATAGTCGGCACATTGGCGGTTATATTGCTGTGCTTTGCAGGTGCTGCTTATGCTTTTATCCGTATTCGTCCCGATTTCAGGGCCCGCAAACGCGTCGAGCAAGTTGTGATGATTGTCCTGTTGGTGGCATCGCTTATCGCTATTGTCGCCACAATCGGAATTGTCGCGTCACTTATTTTCGAATCTGCCCGGTTTTTCGGAATGATTTCGCCGATCGACTTTTTCTTTGGCACCGAATGGAATCCCAAAAATACGTCTGTTGCTGGCGATGGTGAAGACTTTGGCGCTATCCCGCTTTTCTGGGGCACGATATTTATCGGCGCTATCATTGCCATGGTCATTGCCATTCCTTTTGGCCTTATGAGTGCAGTCTACCTGACCCAATATGCCCGACCCAGTTTCCGCAAATGGATGAAGCCGATACTCGAAGTATTGGCAGGCGTTCCAACAGTAGTTTACGGCTATTTCGCTGCCTTGACCGTGGCCCCTGCCCTACGCGACTTTGCCGCGGCGATTGGAATATCCAACGCCACGTCGGAATCGGCGCTCGCGGCTGGCCTGGTAATGGGCGTCATGATTATACCATTCGTATCGTCCATGGCCGATGACAGCATCGCCGCTGTTCCGTCCAGCATGCGCGATGGATCACTCGCCATGGGCGCGACCAAGAGCGAGACGATTAAAAAAGTGCTGATCCCAGCCGCATTGCCAGGTGTTGTCGGCGGCGTCCTGCTGGCGGTAAGCCGCGCCATTGGCGAAACCATGATCGTGGTGATGGCGGCCGGACTTGCCGCCAACCTGACCGCCAATCCTTTCGCCAGCGTAACTACCGTTACCACACAAATCGTACAGCTTCTAACCGGTGATAGCGATTTTAACAGTCCCAAGGTGCTTGCCGCTTTCGCTCTTGGCCTGACACTGTTTATCGTCACGCTGCTGCTCAATCTCGTCGCCCTGCACATTGTAAAAAGATATAGGGAAGCATATGAATAACACCGCTTCTCCCGCAACACAGCAAACCGCCATAGTGGGCAGCCGATCAACAGACTGGCAAGGCGAAGTGATGCAAAAACGCATTGTGCGGCGCTATGCCGCAGAGCGCCGTTTCAAATATCTGGGGCTCTCGGCGATTGTCATATCATCGCTGTTCCTCGCATTCCTTCTGTTCGTCATGATTGGCAATGGCATCAAGGGGTTTTCCACCACTCAGGTCGCTGTGCCGATTGATTTCGCATCTGCAACCGGCGGCGCCAGCCCAGAACAGATCAGCGGTGAAGGTGCCGAGCGTGCCCTCAATTCGCTGGACATTGCCGGTGTTGTCAACACCGCGATTGAAATCGAATATGGCGCAGAGGCCGGTGATATCTTTACCGAAAATAGCTGGACAGATGTGCGTGATGCATTGCTTTCCAATCCGGATATGATTGCCGGAAACACCACTGTTTGGCTCACAGCAAAGTCCGAAATCGATCGCGCAGCCAAAGATGAGACGGATGAAAAGTTTGAAGCACTGTATGCGAAACTCAAAGATGCAGGTAAGGCGCAGAGCGGCTTCAACTGGGGTTTCCTGACCGGTGCCGACGGCACGGACCCTGCACGCGTCGGCATCTGGGGCGCACTCAAAGGGTCCATCATCACCATGCTGGTCACACTGGCCATGGCTTTCCCCGTTGGTGTGCTCGCGGCTGTGTACCTTGAAGAGTATGCACCCAGCAACCGGGTTACCGATTTTATTGAAGTCTCGATCAACAATCTGGCCGCCGTACCATCGATTATTTTCGGCCTGCTTGGCCTGGTTGTGTTCTTAAGCTGGCTGGAGCTGCCGCGCTCTTCCGCTTTGGTAGGCGGCCTTGTCCTTGCGCTGATGACCATGCCTGTGATCGTGATCGCGGGACGTAATTCGATCAAATCAGTGCCGCCTTCGATACGTGAAGCGGCTATGGGCGTTGGCGCAAGCCCCGTGCAAGTGGTTTTCCACCACGTGCTGCCACTGGCCCTGCCTGGCATCATGACCGGTACCATTATCGGCATGGCACGTGCATTGGGTGAAACCGCGCCGCTGCTGATGATCGGCATGCGCGCATTCCTGACCAGCCCGCCACAGGGGCTCACTGATCCTTCGACCGTATTGCCCGTCCAGATCTATCTGTGGTCAGATGAGGTCAACAGGGGGTTTGTCGAGAAAACCTCTGCCGCGATTATCGTACTGCTGATATTCCTGCTAACAATGAATGCGTTCGCAATTTACCTGCGCAACCGTTTTGAAACGAGATGGTGACACATATGACCACCGAAACCACGACCATCACCAACAAGATGACGACGCGCAATGTCGATGTCTTTTATGGCGAGAAACAGGCAATTAATGGTGTGTCCATTGATATCGACATGGAAAATGTCACTGCCTTTATCGGCCCGTCCGGCTGCGGCAAGTCAACATTCCTGCGCACCATGAATCGGATGAATGATACGATTCCATCCTGCCGGGTCACAGGTGAAATCACGCTGGATGGCGAAGATATTTATGCACCGTCCATGGATGTGGTGCAACTGCGTGCACGTGTCGGCATGGTGTTTCAAAAACCCAATCCTTTCCCCAAGTCGATTTACGACAATATCGCCTATGGACCGCGTATTCATGGATTGGCTAGCGGCAAGGAAGAGCTGGATCGGATTGTTGAAAAATCACTACAGCGTGCCGGCCTTTGGGCAGAAGTCAAAGACAGGCTGAATGAAAGCGGGACTGCGCTTTCTGGCGGTCAGCAACAGCGCCTGTGTATTGCGCGTGCGATAGCAGTCGATCCTGAGGTCATCCTGATGGACGAACCCTGTTCCGCTCTTGACCCGATAGCCACCGCAAAAATTGAGGAACTAATCCACGAACTGCGCGGGAAATATGCTATTGTGATTGTGACCCATAATATGCAGCAAGCCGCCCGCGTGTCGCAGCGTACAGCGTTTTTCCACCTCGGAACCATGGTGGAATATGGTGACACGTCGGAAATGTTCACTAATCCACAGGAAGAACGCACGCGCGATTATATTACGGGCCGTTACGGATAGAAGTTTCAAATAAACCACTGAAATATCAGTGAATGGAAAGACATATGAACACGACCAACAACAGCACTGAACACACAGTCAAGGCATTTGACAGCGACATCAGCGAAATGCGCGGCCTGATCGCCGAAATTGGTGGACGGGCCGAAAAATCTATCTCGCTGGCAATGAAGGCGTTGGCCGATAATGATTACGATCTGGCTCGCGAAGTGGTCAAGAATGACAAACAGATTGACGCGTTGGAAGAAAAAATCGACCGTATGGTCATTCAGACAATCGCCCTGCGCGCTCCGATGGCAGATGACCTGCGCGAGCTCGTCGCGACCCTGAAAATATCAGGCGTGGTTGAACGTATCGGCGATTATGCGAAAAATATCGCCAAGCGCGTCGCGGTGATTGACAATAACCTGCATATTGAACCTGCATCGCTCCTGCCGGCCATGGCCCAGGCTGCGTCACAGCTGGTCGATGATGCACTTACCGCCTATGCGACACGCGATGCTGACTTGGCCGACCAGGTGTGCGAGCGCGACCGGGTGGTAGATGATTTCTACAACACGATTTTCCGCTCACTCGTTACGCACATGGTTGACAATCCGAAGCATATAGGCGCGGGTGCACATTTCCTTTTCATCGCAAAAAACCTGGAACGCATTGGCGACCATGCCACCAATGTCGCCGAAATGGTTTATTTCGCTGTTACTGGCGAAAATATCGGGGAACGCGAACGCGGCGACAATCCCAGCGATCCATTATATTCAGAAGACTGACTTTAACCCTGGACAGGATTTCAAACCCATGAGCAACCCGCATCTACTCCTGGTCGAAGATGATATGGCGCTTGCTGAGCTGGTTTCCTACCATTTTGACAAGTCCAGCTTTCGGGTTTCACAGACCGCTGACGGAGAAGAAGCACTTTTACTCGCACGCGAAGAGCGGCCGGACATCATCCTGCTCGACTGGATGATCGAGAACCTGTCAGGCATTGAAGTGTGCCGCCGCCTGCGCCGCGGCAATGACACCGCGAATATCCCGATCATCATGATGTCGGCGCGCGGCGAGGAAGAGGACCGTGTCCGCGGGCTTGATATCGGTGCCGACGACTATGTCACAAAGCCGTTCAGCCCGCGTGAGCTCATCGCACGGGTCAATGCCGTTCTGCGCCGTGTCCGCCCTGCCCTGGCGGGTGAAACACTCACATTCGCGGATATTGAGATGGACACGATCCGCTACAAGATCAAACGCGGAGGCGAGACTATCCTGCTGGGACCAACCGAATTCCGCCTGCTCCGCCATTTCCTGGAGCATCCAGGTTGGGTGTTTTCCCGCGAACGGTTGCTTGACCATGTCTGGGGACATGACAGTGACATCGAAATCCGCACTGTCGATGTGCATATCCGCAGGCTACGCAAGGCGCTGAATGCAGGCGGACGCCCTGATATCATCCGCACCGTACGATCAGCGGGATATGCGCTGGATAATGATATAGCGGAAGGCTGAGAGCAGCCTTCCGGCCACTCCCAGCATTACCATAATTGCTTAAAAATCAACCTGGGCGCGCACACCCACGGAATCCACACTGTAATTACGGTCGGTTCCCACCGCGTTAGCCGCGTCGCGGTACACCAGATGATTATAGTTTATCATGAAACGTGCATAATCGATTGGCGTCCAGATAAGCGAGGCGTTATATCCATCCTGCGTGCCGCCGATGATGCCGTTATCGGTGAGGTCAAGCCGGTCATAACGCACATTGAACTGCAACGCGCCCAAACCGCCTTCGCCGACAGCTTTTGATGGTTTGATGCGGTCAAACTTGCCGCTCTTATAGCCGCGCGTATCGTCCGTCAGGAATATCCCCGCTTCGACATAGCCGCCAAAGAATGTGGGGTCGGCAGTGACCGTGCCAATCAGCTCAGGCTGTATCCAATGGGCCTCGCCCACCGCATGGAAACGTCCGCTTATCAACGCGGCTTCCAAACCGTAACTCAGCTCCTCGGATGCCGGCAAGCGCGACGTGTTGAGAAAGCGCGTGTCGGTTGCATGTACCGCCGGGCGCTGGCGATACCGGACCGACTGGACATTATCGCCCAGATCGCGCCAGTGCGCCGAACCGCCCAGGTGGACACGTGCATCCCCGAACTTGCGCGAGAAAACCACCCGTCCGTCCAGGCCGATGCTATCATCCTCATCACTGGTCAGGTCATCGACACTTGCCGTGAAAACGCCCCCGCTCAGGGTGAAATCACCGGCTTTCTGGGTCACAGATACACCTGCCCGCCGTTCAAACCCGAACGCATCGGTAAAGGCTGCACGTTCCAAGAAGCTGATATGCAGACTGCTGGTCAGCTCTTCCAGCGATTGCAGGTTGTTATGATGGCCTATGGCCACGCTGGTCCCGCCATTTTTATAGGTCAGTATGGCATCCGCCAACGCAATATCATTATCTGCAAAATCCGCTTCCAGCTTATAGCCGAAACCACCCGGCATGCTGCCCTGTGCACCAATACGGACACGCCGCAGTTCGTTGGAAAAGCCAAGCCCGGGATCGTTGATGGCATCGGGCGCGCTTACATGCACGACATCATATTGTATGCGGCCACGCGGCTTGAAGCTCCATCCATCCTTGGTCTTGATTTCCGGGGCACCCTTGAAATTGATTTGCGCCTTGTTTTCATCCTTTTCCGCAGCTGGCACGGGCGCTGGCGTAGCCGCTGCAGCCGTCCTGGCCGCTTCCTGACTTTCCAGACGCGATTCGAGCGCCTCAACCTGCGCCTTCAGTGCAGATATCTGCGCGCGCATTTCGGCGGCTTCTTCATTGCTCATACCCTGTGCAAGCGCCTGTGCTGGCGTAAGGGCGATGGCAGAAACAGCAATCAGCAAACGTGTTGTACGGGTCATAAATAATCCTGTTCAGGTTTGTTTGATGACGCGTCTATTGTGAATGTGTGACATCTATATGAATCAAATATGACAGTTTTTGGTAATCCGCCGAAACGGCTTGAAATCCTTGATGCGTGCACGCTCACAGAACGCCCATTGCCAATTCGCGAGGAAGCTCTAAAAAGGCGGTCAGGAAATTCAATCAATCGATTAAAAGGACGATTCTCATGACCATCAGTTTCAAGGACCGCGTAGCCATTGTCACCGGAGCGGGTGGTGGCCTGGGTCGCACATATGCGCTCGATCTGGCAAAACGCGGCGCAAAAGTGGTCGTCAATGATCTGGGTGGTGCACGCGACGGCACCGGAACATCCGATGCAGCCGCAAAAGTCGTCGAAGAAATCAGGGAAGCGGGCGGCGAAGCCATGGCCAATGGCGGCAGCGTCACCGAATATGACCAGATGGAAGAAATGGTCGCGAAGGCAAAAGAAGCCTGGGGCGGTGTCCACGTGCTGATTAACAATGCCGGCATATTGCGTGATAAGAGTTTCGCGAAGATGGAGCCTGCCGATTTTGACCTGGTAGTCAAAGTCCACCTGCTCGGCTCTGCAAACTGCACCAAGGCGGTGTGGAGTACCATGCGTGAGCAAGCCTATGGCCGCATATTGATGACATCATCCTCAACCGGCCTTTACGGCAATTTTGGTCAGGCGAACTATGGTGCAGCGAAACTGGGCCTGGTAGGTTTTGCCAAAACATTGCATCTGGAAGGCGCGAAATACAATATCCGTGTTAATTCTCTCGCTCCGGTAGCCGGTACCCGCATGACCGAAGATATTTTTCCGCCAGAGGCATTTGATGCCTTCAAGCCGGAGAATGTCACACCAGCAGCCATTTTCCTCGTGTCCGAAGACGCACCTACCAACATGATCGTCGGCGCTGGTGCAGGTGGCTTTCAGGCATCCTATGTCACCATGACGAAAGGCGTTGCCCTTCCCGAAGGCGAACGCAACGCAGAAGGCGTGGCGGCGGCATGGGGCCAGATCATCGACCGTACAGGCGATACAGTACCACAATCAGGCAGTGAACAGTCCATGGGTATCATGAAACTGTTGCAGGGTCAGTAAACCGCATACCGAAGCCAAATCAGGTAAAACCGCCCATGTTTGCATGACATGGACGGTTTTTTTGCTTTGTATTCACACAGCCACTGTATTGCCACACTAATTCACCTGTGCTAATGCCGTTTCGGGCAACAGGAGAATATCCATGTATAGCGAAGCAGATTTACAAAATGCCGTAGAGGCTGGTGCATTGTCACCCGATGCCGCCACCGCATTCCGCAATCACATATCCCAAAGCAGGTCGGCACCTGTCGCCGATGAAGAACATTTCCGCCTGATCACCGGATTTAACGATATCTTCGTTACCATAGCAGCCATATTGCTGTTGGTGGCGATGGGGAATATTGGCGGCCTGATAAGCCATGCAGTCTCCGGCCTGCTGGTGGCTGTGTCAGCATGGGGCCTTGCTGAATATTTTACACGCAAGCGCCGCATGGCCCTGCCCAGCATCATATTGATGGTTGCCTTCGCTGGCGGCGTTGCCGCAACGGTCGCCGCTTTGCTTAACTTTGACAGTGTGGACAATGAAACCACCGGCGCAATATATGCTGCCATTGTCGCCGCCAGCGCGGCGCTCGCCAGCTATCTTCACTGGCGTCGCTTCATGGTGCCCATCACCATCGCTGCACTGACAGCCACTGCCGCTGCAGCGGCCATCGCATTGATCGCATCAGCGCTACCATCACCGGAAGATTCCATAAAGTGGCTGGTTTTTGCGGCAGGCATACTGATTTTCCTGATCGCCATGCACTGGGACATATCGGACCGTGAGCGTAAGACGCGCCGCAGTGATGTTGCGTTCTGGCTGCACCTACTGGCCGCCCCTGCCATCGCACACCCCATATTTTCAGGGCTGGGCGTACTGGACGGTGATGCGGGCATGATGAAAGCATTGGCTGTCATCGCGCTGTATATCGCGTTTGGGTTGATCGCACTTGCTATTGACCGCAGAGCCATACTTGTTTCTGGCCTTGCCTATGTACTGTATGCGTTGTGGGAAGTGTTCCGTATTTCATCCAATATCGAATTGGGGGTCGCACTCGCTACACTGGTTATCGGGTCGGCTCTGCTGTTATTGTCAGTATTTTGGACACCGATCCGGAGCAGGATAGTCAACGGGCTTCCGGAAAACCTGCAATCGAAGCTACCGGCAACACATGGGCTACCGGTCAATCCTCAACCAGCTTCATAAGCTTACGCTCAAGCGGGGCCAATATGCCAGGCAGTTCATGGCCCCGCTTCAGCACCACACCGTTTTCACCTGTCAGTGCCCATAGGCCCTGCTTGTTTCTGAGAGACGGGCGCTTTTCTATCCGGTACTGCGGACGCTCGGCGGTACGACGAAAAGCCGAAAAAATAGCAGCTTCCCTGCCCATATCTATCGCATAATCACGCCAGTTTCCCGCCGCGACCATGCGACCATAAAGATTCATAATCTGGCTGAGTTCCTGCCGGTCAAACCCTATCTGGCCAGATGATGTAGCTGCGCCGGGAAAAGGTGTGACATTGCTGCTATAATTCACCAATATCGTGCTTTCCGGTCATACCTGCCGTTCATGTTCCGCCTTGAGCATCCTTTTCTGCACAGCCGCCAATTTCCTCTGGCGGCTCTGTTCCGTCGCGTTCAGCAACCAGCTGGCCCAGACGCTTTTGCATCTGCTCCATTTCACACTGCAGTACTTCCAGTTTCTGTGTCGAAGGATCATATTTTTCACTGCATGGCGTACCATAAGGAATGAAATCACGCTGATAATCATCCGCTTCGACCAAGGTCGAGCGTGCACGCACGCCAACCATGGTTGCTCCATCGGGCACTTCTTTTGTTACCACCGCATTTGCGCCGATACGTGCACGTTCGCCGACCAGTATCGGCCCCAATATCTGTGCGCCGGAACCAATGATGACATCATTAGCGATGGTGGGATGACGTTTACCCGGCACGCCGTCCGCAGGATTCGTGCCGCCCAGCGTCACACACTGATAGATCGTCACATTATCACCAATTTCCGCGGTTTCACCAATTACGGTGAAGCCATGGTCAATAAACAGGTGCTTACCGATTTTTGCCCCCGGATGGATATCAATTGCGGTCAGGAAGCGGGATAAATGGTTTACGAGGCGAGCAAGAAAGAAAAGCTCCCCGCGAAAAAACCAGTGCGCAATACGGTGCAGCCCGACAGCCAAAAGGCCGGGATAAAGCAGTATCTCCCAACGCGAACGCGGGGCCGGGTCACGGGAACGAATGGAATCAAGATAATCTGTCAGTGCGCGCAGCATAGGCAGCTCCTTCACTTGCATATCGCCTATAAATAGACGCGAATAGCGGCTTTTTCCAGCCTTGATGGCAAAATAACTATTTTCAGGGGCAGGAGTATAACTTTATCCAGCAGCTTTCTTGCTGAGAACAAGTTCGGCTTCAAGCTGCATTTCGCGAGCGAGCTTTTGATGCCTTCGCTCAACCACTTCGCCATAAAAATGCGCATGTTCAGGCTGTAGCAGTAATTGCAGCCTATCCTGTTTCACACGAATGCTGCAATGCGTAAGGAATTTGTCCGTGCCGCCTGAAAGCCGCTTGGCAAGGCGTATGGCAAGCCCCCAGCATATAGCACGGCGCATATCTTCATCGCTTAGCAAGCCGCTATTTTCCATGAATATTCTAACCCCGCCATCAAAACTGGTTGATAGCGCCTGCGCCACCAGCATTCTGCCTCTCGCATCTATGCCGACCCAGTTGCCATGTAGCGCCATATCAATGCCGCGTGCCGAACGGAAGTTCGGGTTTGCCTGCCACCCTACATCGGCCAGATGACATGATGCCAGCAGCAGTCTTTGGTTTTCCCGGCCTTTTTCCTTAAAGAGCGGTGTCAGCCATTCATACAGCCTCTCACCCGTGCGGCCATAACGCGATTGCAAGCGTCCAAATCGTGCAGCCGGTTCAAGTAACGGATCACGTTTGCGGGTTTCCTTGCTCATCTTGCCATAAAGCAACCCTTCACGCAGGCCATAGGCAGACACCACATATTCTCGCGGTTTGGTAAAACTGTCGATAATATCCAGTAACGCAGCCGCATCACGCAATGTAGTAACACGCGAAAATGGAAATCCGTCTATGGCAAGGAGTTCTTCATCGCTCATCCGGGTAGCAATGTTGATCAATTCTCCAGCTCGCTTGCGCGATATAGTGTAATTATGCAGCACTT
The DNA here is from genome assembly GCF_900537065.1 of Sphingorhabdus sp. Alg239-R122. Classification (GTDB taxonomy): domain Bacteria; phylum Pseudomonadota; class Alphaproteobacteria; order Sphingomonadales; family Sphingomonadaceae; genus Alg239-R122. The sequence goes on from NZ_UNRC01000004.1 coordinate 48,691, forward strand.
TGAGCGGATAAGACTGTAAGTGCATGTCCAGCCGTGCCAAAGCGCGCCAGCTTCCCCCGACCAGATAGAAACTGCCTTTACTTTTGCTGAAGGCCGGATCCAGCCCCGACAGCAATTCTTTAACATGCCCTTCCAGCTTGCCTTCTTTACGCAGCGGTGCCGCGCGCAGTACGCCTATCGGCATGGAAACGCGTTCATGCACCTTGCCTCCGCCGATACGTGCCAGTTCCAGACTACCGCCACCCAGATCGCCGACAATGCCTTTCGACCCGGGAATGCCTGACAGCACACCCATGGCAGCAGTTTCAGCTTCTTCCAACCCGGAAAGGATTTCGATATCAAAGCCAATCTTGCGCGCCATGCCAGCAAATTCAAAGCCATTCGTGGCATCACGCACGGCCGCAGTTGCAACGCAGATAACCTCGTCCGCACCGACCAGGTCTATCAGCGATTTAAACCGTTCCAGCGCAGCCAGCCCGCGCTGCATTGATTTCTCACCGATCTTGCCGGTTGCGGACAGTTCAGAGCCAAGCCCTGCCATCACTTTTTCATTAAAGGTGATCGCCGGGTTGCGGCGGGGCCCCGCGTAAACGACCAGCCGGATCGAATTGGAGCCGATATCAATAATTGCGGTGCGATATTCGCGGCGCGGAGCGACTGATTTCTTCTTTTTTGCCGCCATATGCTGTCAGTTCCCCGATTTGCTGCGATGGAATAGCTTGAGCTTCGGCACGCCTGCACTTTTCTTGAGCGCTGCGCCGCGTCCAGACAGTGACGGATTGGTCATGAAATAGCGGTGCAGGTTAAATGACTTCTTGCCGGGCTTGATACGGGTATAATTCCCCTCCCCATCCAGCGACCAGCTTTGTTCATTGTCCAGAAGGTTGGCGAGCATCACTTGTTCGAGCACCTGATCATGCACAGTGGCATTCACGATAGGCAGCATATATTCAACACGGCGGTCAAAATTGCGCGGCATCCAATCAGCCGAACTGATAAAAACGCGCGCCTTGTCATTGGGCAGCGCCTTGCCATTGCCAAAAGCCCATATCCGGCTGTGTTCCAGATAACGGCCCACCACTGATTTAACGCGGATATTATCTGACATACCCGGTACACCGGGACGCAAACAGCATATACCGCGGATGATAAGGTCAATCTGCACGCCCGCTGCGCTTGCCGTGTAGAGTTTCTCTATAATGGCGGGATCAACAAGCGAATTCATCTTGGCCCAGATTGCACCTGGCTTGCCTTTCTTCACATTACCCATTTCCTTGTCGATAAGCTGCATCAACTCATTGCGCATATCACGCGGAGACATGGTGAGCAGTTCCAGTTTTTCAGGCTCGACATAGCCGGTAATATAGTTGAACAGCTGCGCGGCATCGCGCGCCGCACGCGGATCAGCGGTGAAAAAGCTTAAATCGGTGTATATACGTGCGGTCACCGGGTGATAATTGCCAGTCCCGAAATGACAATAGGTCCGAAAACCGTCCGCCTCACGGCGCACCACCATCGAAATTTTCGCATGGGTCTTCCATTCGATAAACCCGTATACAACCTGTACCCCGGCACGTTCCAGTGCGCTGGCCCAGTAAAGATTCTGCTCCTCGTCAAATCGGGCTTTAAGCTCAATCACAGCTGTGACGGACTTGCCTGCCTCCGCCGCGTCAATGAGCGCGCGGATAATGGCGGACTGTTTACCTGCCCGGTACAAGGTCTGCTTGATGGCCACTACATCGGGATCTTCTGCAGCCTGCTGAAGGAACGCGATTACAACTTCGAAAGATTCATATGGGTGATGGACAACAATGTCCTTGTCACGGATTGCCGCAAAACAGTCACCGCCATGCTCACGGATACGTTCGGGAAAACGTGGACTGAATGCCGGGAATTTAAGTTCCGGCCTGTCCTCATCCACCAGCATGGCCAGGTCACCCATGCCAATAAACCCGTCTATCACTGTCTTCGTCGTGCCTTTGCCCAGCAGGTTTTCTTCCAGCATCAAAGCCACTGCATCGTCAAACTCGCTGCTGGTCTCCAGCCTGATGACCTGCCCGCGGCGCCGGCGCTTGATAGCGCTGCGGAAATAGCGCACCAGATCTTCAGCTTCCTCCTCCAGCTCAAGGTCGCTGTCACGGATAATCCGAAACACGCTGGATGACAGGACCTCATAACCCGGGAACAGGTTTTTGGCGAAAGCTGTCACCACCGATTCCAGCGTGAGGTAGAGTGCCTTGTCCCCCGGGATACGTATGAAGCGATCCATCGTGGCCGGCAGCATGACAAGCTCGCGCACCAATTGCCTATCCGAGGCGCGTCGGAGCTCAAAAATGATGCTCAGCCCCTTGTTCTGGATAAAGGGAAACGGGTGCGCTGGATCAAGCGCCTGCGGCGTCAGGACCGGGAAAATCTCTTCCGTGAAATGTTTTTCCAGCCAATTACGCTCTTCCTGGTCCAGCGCATCAACCTCCACTTGGTGGATATCATTTTGCGCCAGTTCTTCCTTTAGCTCATGCCAGACTTTCTGCTGATCTTCGATCAATTCGCCGGCAAGTTGTTCAATTTCGACCAATTGCTGTGCGGGCGTCCGTCCATCGGCGGAGCGCTGCTCCACCTCCTGTGTCAGCTGTCCAACCAGTCCGGCCACACGCACCATGTAGAATTCGTCAAGATTATTACCCGAAATGGACAGGAATCGCAGCCGTTCCAAAAGCGGGTGTGCCATATTGCGCGCTTCTTCAAGGACGCGTTCGTTAAAACCAAGCCAGCTTATCTCACGGTTGAAATAGCGATAATCGCCGCTGATATTCTTTACGATCGCATTCATGTCGTCAGATCCATCTGCGCGCTTACAGCTTCAGCTGCTTCAGCGACCAGACGCTGCCCAATGGCGGTTTTACGTTCCAGAGTAAGCCGGTCCAGCTCAGCTGCCAATGCATGAATGGCAGCATAGCTGCGCTCCAACCGCAGTAATGCGAACTGTACCAGTTTATCGCCAATGGCAAGCCCGCGTTTCGCAAGCAGTTTTTGCAACAATGCGGCGCGCATTTCATCATCAGGCGGACCAACCCATAGCATTTGCGACGCACCCAGGCGGGACAATAAGTCCGGCAGCTTGATGCCCCATTCTGCTGGCGCGCAGCGGGAAGCAAGCAGCAATGACTGGCTATGCTGCTGTGCATGGTTCCAAGCATGGAACAGTTCTTCATCACTGCAGCTATCGGCATCATCAATAAACACGCCGTCATGCTGCTGAGCAAATATCGTACCCATAGAGCTTTTACCGCTGGCATCGGGGCCAATCAATATACCGGTGTGAAACGGCCATTTCGCGGCATTTTCAAATTGCGTAACCAAAACCTGGTTGCAACGCGTAACAATAAGCTGCGTGTCCGCGCCGTGTCCTTCCGGTGTCAATGGCAGTGCAATCTGGTTCATTGGGCAATCTGGTTCATTGGGCAATCTGGTTCATGGGCATTTGCTATATTCCATATGGTTGTCCACCATTATAGCCTGTTCAGCGCGATATACGCAAAACATTACCACCCTGTTGCACCTGCCATCCCTGCGACTGCAGAGCGGTGCGCAATCCATCAATTGTCCCGCTATAGCTGACCCGCATTACCGATGTGCCGCCAACGGCGACGCTACCGATATTGACTGATGTTACTCCAGGAACGCCGCGCAGCGCGCCTTGTGCAGATGTTACCGCACCTGCATCAGGTGTTGCGATCTGTATTGATACGGTAGTCGCACTCGCTGCAGGTGGAGCAGATTCGACAGTACTGGGAGCAGATTCGATGGCAGTTTCGGTTTCTTCTCCGGTTTCAACCGCTTCTTCCTCTTCTTCGTTCGCATCAGGATCTTCGATCACCAGCGAACTGTCAGGACGCAGGGTACCACGCGAAAGTGCAGCAGAATAAATATCATCAAACCGCTTCACCGCCTCATTCAGCATCACATCAAGGCCATTGCTATTCGCGACGCGTAGCTGAAAACCTTCAAGAAAGCGGTTATCAGGGCCATAACGAGCAGTGAATTTGCCCACAATAGGCCCGCCCGGCCATTCCCGTTCCAGCCGCGCCATGGGCATAATCACATCAGCCGCACCAAACTGATCCAGAATAAGCCGCCACCAGATCCGGCCGCGCCGTTCCACCTGTCCTGCGTTGAGCAACAGCGAATCACTACCGCCGCCGGTAGGGCGCACATAGTCTATCCGACTATCTGCAGTGCGGAAACGCGCCCATGCCTTTTGCCAGTCAGTGCGGCTTTCAAAAACCTGCGCACTGCCGCCGCTCCACATGACTGGTACGACAAGCATTGGCGCAGAGCGCGCACGATTGCCGCGCACGCCCAATATCTGCGCAGCACGCGCACGGTCAAACAATACACCCAGTTTCGCGATATAGCGTCGCGGACCGATCTGTTCTTCCTCGACCACAATCGCCGATACAATGGCATCCAGTGCCGAATCGCTGAGCGCAGGAGCCCCGCCACGGCCTTTTGATTGCCGCCACAGCTTCACCCAACCCTTGCGCTGCGCTTCACGCCAACCCGCTTCACGTGCATCTTCGGCAGACTTTCCGGCAACGTTGACCTCAACGCCTGACACTTCGAAGTCACCGTTGCTGCTCACCGGAGCGACACCGCGATCGCCCTCTATCTGTGCGAAGGTAATTGCGCCGCACCCCAGTGCGATGGCAGTCAAACCTGCCACGCCCGCCTTGCGGATATTGAAGCCCTTAAATGTCACGCTATCCATAAAATTTTTTGACCATATCAATCTGTTTCCACCCTTTTGACGATAATGCGATGGAAATCCAAGCAAGAACTCGTTAATCGCTGCATTTATGAACAGTAAAGATGATAATAAAGCAACGCCAGCAAGCTCCCCAGCAAACCCTGATGCCGAAAGCTATACATATGCGAAGGCGGGCGTGTCCATAGATGCCGGCAATGCGCTCGTTAAAGCGATTGCTCCGCTCGCCAAAGCGACGGCGCGGCCTGGCGCAAATGCCGATCTGGGTGGGTTTGGTGGTTTTTTTGACCTGAAAGCCGCCGGCTACGACGACCCACTGCTCGTCGCCGCCAACGACGGCGTAGGCACAAAAGTCAAACTGGCGATCGATCATGACCGGCATGACCAAATTGGCATTGACCTAGTCGCGATGTGCGTAAATGACCTGATCGTGCAGGGCGCAGAACCGCTTTTCTTTCTCGATTACTTTGCCACTGGCAAGCTGGAAAACGGTGTTGCCCAGCGCGTGGTGGCGGGCATAGCGGATGGTTGCAAACAGGCCGGATGCGCGTTGATTGGCGGCGAAACAGCGGAAATGCCCGGCATGTATACAGCGGGTGACTACGACCTTGCGGGTTTTTCCGTCGGCGCTGTCGAGCGCGGTCAGGTGCTGAAAGGCGACAAAGTGGCGGCGGGCAATGTCCTGCTCGGCCTTACGTCTTCTGGTGTACACAGCAACGGCTATTCACTCGTGCGGCGGCTGGCGACGGACAAGGGATGGAAACTGGACCGCCCGGCCCTGTTCGATCATGATACGCTGCTGGTCGACGCGTTGATTGCACCAACCCGTATTTACGTAAAATCATTGCTGCCACTCATCCGTGTGGGCAGAATCAACGCCATGGCGCATATTACCGGCGGCGGCTTGCTTGAAAACCTGCCGCGCGTGCTACCGGAAGGGTTGCATGCGCATGTTAATGCGGACAGCTGGACACAACCTCGTTTGATGGCGTTCCTGCAAGCTGAGGGCAATATCGAACCTGCCGAAATGGCACGCACGTTCAACTGCGGCGTCGGTATGGTGCTTGCCGTTGCAGCGGACAGGGTAGCAGAGATTATTACCGAACTGGAAGTTGCAGGCGAAACCGTGTTCACCATCGGCGATATCCGCGAAGGCCAGAAAGGCTGTACAGTAAGCGGTTCTGCCGGCAACTGGGCCGCACGTGACGACTGGTCTGAAACGCATCATGGATAAAGTACAGGTTGCCATCCTGATCAGCGGCAAGGGTACCAATATGGCTGCCCTGATATATGCTGCGAAACAAGATGATTGCCCATATGAAGTTGCGCTGGTTGCATCAAACAATCCAAAGGCAGAAGGCCTGAAACTTGCAGAAGCCGAAGGCATTGTGACATTCGCACACAGCAATAAGGGCATGGATCGTACGGCCCATGACGCGCTGATGCATGCTGCCATTTTGGAAAGCGATGCGGAATATGTTGTACTGGCCGGATATATGCGTATCCTGAGCGAAGAATTTATCTGCAAATGGCGTGATAAAATATTGAATATACACCCTTCTTTGCTCCCTAAATATAAAGGTCTTGGTACGTTTCAAAAAGCACTGGATGCGGGCGATAGCCACGCAGGATGCAGTGTGCACATCGTGACGCCTGAACTGGACGATGGCCCCGTTCTGACACAGACTGAAGTCGCAATCATGGACGGCGACACCCCTGAAGCGCTCGCCCGCCGCGTACAGTTTGCCGAACATCAGCTTTATCCCAAAACACTTGTCAAATATGTCACACGCGAGCAGGATCCAGCCTGGATACTCAAACAGGTCCGCACCCGTGCACTCGCACTGCCCGAAACATATGAAAAGGAAAGTTTCGGCGCCCCCGGTTTTCGTGTTGGTACCGAGAAAACCGGCAAATATTTTGCCTATTTCAGCCGCGATCACTTTGAACGCAAAGGCGTTGCACTGTTCGTGAAAACAACCGGCCACGACGAACAGGCAGCACTACTCGATGCCGATCCGGACCTCTATTACAGCCCTAAATTCTATGGCGCATCAGGCTGGATCGCGGTCCGGCTCGACACAGGCGACACCGACTGGGAACATATCAGCGACTGGCTTGCCAAAAGCTGGCGCATAGTAGCCCCGAAACGGTTTGTAAAACTACAGGATATTGCGGACGAGTTTTGATACCCTCCGCTCCTCCTGTAAGCTGGCATGGGACACACTCAGGAGTATGAAATGATCGTAGATATCCAGACAGAAACCATAATTGATAGGCCTTTGGCTGAAGTTGCAGCCTATGCGGCCAATCCTGACAATGCTCCTGAATGGTATGTAAACATCAAGTCGGTCGAGTGGGTGACAAAGCCGCCTTTGCAACTGGGATCGCAACTGGCGTTTGTCGCGCATTTCCTGGGCAGGCGCATGGCCTATACCTATGAAGTTACTGAACTCATCCCGGGTAAACGGTTTATCATGCGCACAGCAGAAGGCCCATTTCCCATGGAAACCACCTATGAGTGGGAAGCAGTTGAAACAAACCGCACAAAAATGAAACTCCGTAACCGGGGTGAACCATCGGGCTTTTCGCGCCTGATGGCGCCGCTCATGAAAACCGCCATGCGCCGTGCCAATCGCAAAGACTTGGCGATGCTAAAAAACATATTGGAAAAAGCCAAATAAAAAGCCGCCGGATCGCTCCGACGGCCTTTAAAATTTCAGTAATTACTATTCTTATCCGACGATCTCATCTTTGTTGAAGAAGTAGGCGATTTCGATCGCTGCGTTTTCGTCGCTGTCGCTGCCGTGTACGCTGTTTGCTTCGATGCTTTCGGCAAATTCCTTGCGGATTGTGCCTTCGGCTGCATCTGTAGGGTTGGTGGCGCCCATAATGTCGCGGTTGGCTTGCATGGCATTTTCGCCTTCCAGAACCTGTACGACAACCGGGCCGGAAATCATGAAATCGACCAGTTCACCGAAGAAAGGACGTTCCTTATGCACAGCATAAAAGCCTTCGGCCTGTTCGCGGGTCATATGGATACGCTTGCTCGCGACAACGCGCAGGCCGGCATCTTCCAGTTTCTTGGTAATGGCACCCGTCAGGTTGCGGCGGGTCGCATCAGGCTTGATAATTGAAAAAGTACGTGTCACGGGAGCTTGTGTCATTTGGGGGATATCTCCAATTGCTAGGCGTTAAACTGATGCCGTGGCCCCTAGCGGCGATTTTGCTGCACTGCAAGAAAAAGCGGTCTTTGTTGCTAAAAACGCTATATTTAGCCCGCTATATGATGTTGATTCCTGATATTGATTGACCCGGCTATTCCTTGCCCGTGGTGAGCATGATCATATTACCATCGTCGCCCGCCTCATTGACCATGACCGAGACCACCGTGCCATCCTTTGCCTTACCCGCCATCATCGACATTTTGTCCGCTGTTATTTCAGTTTCAACGTCAATTCCTTTGGCCTTAAAACTGTCTTTATAATATTTGACGATTTTATCTTTACTGTCGGGTGTTTCCATCTGCACCATTGAGCTACCCTTCCTGTCTTCGGAATTGCTCATATTGGCAGAACTGAGTATTTTTGCTCCGGGATAGGTGGTTACACCATCAGGTAGGTTCGCGGCGATATCCTTGCCCGCCTCAATCGTCATATCACCGTCATCACTGCTGATTTTGACAGTGCTGTTTTCAGTGTCTCCATCGACCGTGTATTCGGTGACATTGCCTTCATCATCAGTAAACGTGCCGGAACGTTCCTTGCTGCATCCTGCAAGTGCCAGGCTGGCGACAGCCGCTGCGGCAATAATGGATGTCTTCATGATGGTATCTCCTGAATAGCTGCGCTGGCCTACCCTACCGAAAACTAAAGATGAATGCTATGCTATGGCCCTTCCACCCAGCGGCCGCCATCCTGTTTCCAGAATTTGCGGGTGATACTCTCATCCTCACCCAACCTGCGCCAGGTTGCACGCGCCGCATCTAATTCATCGCGGCCAAACAGATAGAATGCGCGCTCAAAACCGGTTGCCTCGTCACGCCATTCCCCGTCAGCCAACGCGATAAAACTAGCCTTGTTGCCGTTTTGCGGTGTGTCGTTCAGTAGTATAGGCTGCTCAGTCTGCTTTGGCGATCCTGCAAAATCATGCGCTAGAAAACTATCCGGTGATGCCGACCATAATGCGGTACTGATCGCCGCAAGCTGCTCTTCATGCGCCGAAACGACCAGCAGCCGCTTGCCACTGTCCAGCGTCTTTTGCGCCAATAGAGCAAGCACCTTTTCGGCAGGATCATGGGTGAGCTGGTAGAAATCGACCTGCATCAGCTGTGCACTTCCGGATGCCACCATTGTGGCCGGCTTGACTTATATGACTCAGACTGGGGGACAAGTTCCGCCTGGTCCGGCTTGTCGAAACTGCCCAATAGCAAGGCAATAATAGGCTTATCGTCCACGGCGCCTATTGAACTGCCACATATGTTGCAAAAAGCGCGTCTGGATCCTTCCGAAGAACGATAGAGTGCGGGACTTTCGCCTTTACCTGTCCAGTTCACAGATTCCGCGGAAAATTCAGCCCATGTGACAGTAAACGCGCCGCTATGCAAACGGCACATCTTACAGGAACAGCTGTGTGGACGATCAATGGGCCCAACAGCCTCAAACCGGATATTGCCACAAAGACAACCGCCCGTGTAAAGCTGAGACCCTTGAACCATCAAGTCAGCCTATTTCTCAAAATTATCGGCGATAAACCGGTCAAGCAGACGCACACCAAAACCGGTCGCGCCCTTGTCCCATAGCGGGCCGGGCTTGTCAGCCCATACCATGCCGGCAATATCCAGATGTGCCCATTTCACGCCATCCTTGATATAACGGTGCAGGAACTGCGCCGCCGTAATCGACCCTGCTCCGCGTGGACCCACATTTTTCATGTCAGCAATCGGACTGTCGATCAGCTTGTCATAGGCTTTGGAAATCGGGAAACGCCAGAGCGGATCACCCGATGATTTGGCAGCTGCGTTCAGCTTGTCTGCAAGACCATCGTCATTGGTGAACATACCCGCATGTTCATGGCCCAGTGAAATAATGATCGCACCGGTCAGCGTCGCCAGATCAATTACATATTCAGGATCATATTCTTCCTGTGCCCAATGCAATGCATCACACAGCACAAGCCGCCCTTCGGCATCGGTGTTGATAACTTCAATGGTCTGGCCCGACATGCTAGTCACAACATCACCGGGACGCTGCGCATTGCCGTCAGGCATGTTTTCAACCAGGCCGCACACGCCCACGACATGCGCCTTCGCCTTACGGCCCGCCAACGCTTTCATAGCACCTGCAACGGCGCCCGCGCCGCCCATATCCCATTTCATATCTTCCATGCCGGCACCGGGCTTAAGCGAGATGCCGCCCGTGTCAAATGTTACACCCTTGCCGACAAACACAACCGGCTTGTCATCTGCTCCTTCGCCTTTCCAGCGCATCGCCAGGATGCGAGATGGCTTGACAGAACCTTGCCCCACACCAAGCAGAGCGCCCATGCCGAGTTTTTCCATTTCCTCCACACCCAGCACGGTAATTTCCACACCCAGGTCCGTGAGGTGCTGGCAGCGCTGCACGAAAGTTTCAGGATAAATCACATTAGCAGGCTCTGCGACCAGTTCGCGTGTAAGTGCAACACCCTCGGCCACGGCCTGGTGTACAGGCCATGCGGCCTGCAGCGCGTCGTCCGCACCTGCGATATTTACGGCTTCAAGCGAAGGACGTTGGTTTTTGGGCAGCTTTGTCCGATACTGGTCATGCCGCCACGCCCGCAGCATAATGCCCGACAGCAGGCTTGAGGCGGCTTCGCCATTCACATCAGCACCTGACAGGTCTACCGTCAATTCTTCCACGCCAGAGGTAAGGAATTTCGCGGTGAGAGCACCGCCTGCTTTTTCCAAATCACGCTCTGCAGTATCCGCACTTTTTTCGCCAATACCCAGTAATATGGCACGCACCGGTTTATCGTTTTCTTCGACAAACGTATCAAATACCTGTCCGGTATTGCCCTTAAATCGGGCAGTTACAGCAGCTTTACGCACCAGGTCACTTTGCGCCAATGTTATGTTCGCGCTGTCCAACCCTCCCTTGCTTACTGGAAAACAGATTGTGTCTGCATTGTCGGTACTGGGTTGGAACTGTATTTTCATAAGGTTCATCTTTCCTGCATTAAGTCGTGTTTTATGTTTCCTTGCTTCCGATATAGAAACTGCACCGCGTCCCACAATCGAAAAATTTATTTTATCTATGCCATCAATAGCGCCAAATGGGTTTACAGCCAATGGTAACTGGTGCGATAGGCGTGACATGCGAAGCGGTTTGAATAGCGATGGGCATGCCGTTAATGGCTTGCAGACCGGACAAACCGGGCGGTTTGTAAAACGCGGCCTGCTGGGCGGCACAGCTTTTCTTGCATACATGCTGCTGCCCGCTACTGCTTTTGCCTTTACCGCTGAGACAAGCAGTCAGATAACACCTGCCTCTCAAGCTCAAGACAGTGAATATCCAGAAAAAGAAAAGACGCCTGGGAAGAACGCAGACGCGAAAAATCCAAACAAGAAAAACGACGCCGAGATAATTTCCGAAGCCGTAAAAACCAATCAACAGGTAACGGCCGAGCGTGTTGAATTTCTTGCCGATAAGCTGGAATATGACGAACAGACGCAGATTGTCACCGCAACCGGCAATGTCATTCTCACCCGCGCTACCCAGAAAGTTCGGGCCGGCAAAATCGTCTGGAACAGAAAGACTGGCAAAGTCGAGGCATTAGGCAACGTACGTGTTTCCGACGCAAACGGCAATGTCATATATGGTGAGAATATAACGCTCACCGATGACTTGCGCGATGGCGCCATTGAAAATATCCTGGTCGTGCTGGACGAAGGCGGCCGCATCGCCGCAATGAGCGGAGAACGTGAAGATGGTTTCATCACGCTGAACCGTGCGGTATATTCGCCTTATCCAATCGAAAATCCTGACGGCACACCGCGTCGGCCGACATGGCAGATCAAAGCGGTGAAAGTCGTCTATGATCCCAACAAGGAAAAACTGTCTTACAGGGGCGCCCGGATGGAATTGTTTGGTGTCCCGCTCGTCCCGCTGCCCGGCTTGTCACATTCCATCAACAACCGCTCGCGCAGCGGTTTGCTGGTGCCCAATGTTCGCTTCAGCCAGGCTAATGGTATTGAGTATGAGCAACCTTATTATATTTCGCTTGCGCCCAATCGCGACCTGACCCTGACCGGAAGCGTTTATACCGACGTTCTGCCCATGTTGAAAGCGCAGTATCGCGCGCTCAACGAAACTGGTGCCTATCAGGTAACCGGCTATGCCACGGCCAGCTCTCGTATTCCAGTTGGACAAAGTACACCGTTATCGGCTGAACGGGACTTTCGCGGCTATTTTGATGCCAGCGGCAAATTCCAGCTTTCGCCTGAATGGGACATCAGCGCATCGCTGCGCCTCGCATCGGACCGCACATTCCTGCGCCGCTATGATATTAGCCGCGATGATCGGTTACGCTCCACTTTCCAAGCACAACGAATTGATGAAAACAGTTATTTTTCCCTGACTGGATGGGCAACACAAACGCTTCGTGTCAATGATCCGCAGGGTCAGGTTCCCATCGCCCTACCCATATTTGACTACCGGCGGCGGATGGATGACCCGTTGCTTGGCGGGAAATTCGAATTTCAGCTGAATTCACTCGCTATAGGCCGCACAAACGGACAGGATACACAGCGTGCATTTGGTTCAGCGCGATGGGACTTGCGCAAATTGACGTCCTGGGGTCAGGAACTGACCTTTACCGCCTATGGCCGCGGCGATATCTATCACAGCAGCTCAAATGCGCTGACCCCAACCGAAATCTATCGGGGCAATTCCGGGTTTGAAACACGCGGCGTCGCAAGTCTTGCAGTCGATATGCGTTGGCCGTTTGTTGGGGAAGCTTTCGGCGGCACGCAGACCATTACACCCCGTTTTCAGATCGTTGCAACACCACCAACGAAAAATCTGAGCATCCCAAATGAAGATGCACGTGCTGTCGAACTCGAAGATAGCAACCTGTTCGCGCTTAACCGTTTCCCCGGTTACGATCGTGTCGAGGACGGGTTGCGGCTGGTATACGGCGTCGAATGGCAACTGCGCCGGCCCGGTATGACCATCAACGCCGTTGTCGGCCAAAGCTATCGGTTCAATGACAAGGAAACCATCCTTCCTGACGGAACGGGCCTTTCCAACACCACATCCGATGTTGTGGGCCGGACAGAAGTGAGGTTTCGTGACTTTGTGAAATTCACCCACCGGTATCGGTTGGACAAAGACAATCTTGCTGTCAGGCGTAACGAAATTGATGCCACCGTCGGCACACGCAGAACATATGGTACCATTGGTTATCTGCGCCTAAACCGCGATATTTCCGCGGACATAGAAGATTTGCAAGATCGCGAAGAAATCCGTGCGGCGGGGCGCGTCCAGGTGGCAAAATACTGGTCCGTTTTCGGCTCTGCCGTCGTTGACCTGACGGATGCTGCAGAAAGTAACCTGTCTCAATCGGATGGTTTTGAACCCATACGTACGCGCCTGGGCGTTGCGTATACCGATGAATATCTGGACATGGGGGTAACATGGCGCCGCGATTTTGTTGCCACCGGCGATGCTGAGCAGGGTAATACCTTCCTATTTCGGATATCGTTTCGCAATTTGGGATTTTAGACGCGACACATCATTTCTTGGCTTTTGGAAGGAAAAGTCCTATCGGTCAATTTGCTCAGCTTGGGTTCAGCCTTGTTATGGCAATTCGGCGCATATTTTACGGAAAATTCACAGGAATATATGACTAATTTTAAAATGAAATCGATGGCTTTCGGACTTTCTTTCAAGCAGCTGCTGTCTTCATCAGTTCTTGCTGCCGCATTATGCGCATTCACTGCTCCTGCAGCAGCGCAAAGCATTGATGAAGCCTCCTCTGCACAAGCAAATCCGGCTGAATCGCAAGCGCTCACTGTTTTCGGTGAGAATAATCCTAACATCCGGCGCGCTACAGCTATTGTGAACGGCAAGGTTATTACAGGTACCGATATTGATCAGCGTATGGCTCTTTTGCTGGCCGCCAATGATGGCACTCTTGCAGCCGAAGAGACCAAGGCACTTCGACTGCAGGTTCTTCGCAACCTGATTGACGAAACGCTCCAGATTCAGGCAGCTAAAGCCAATGAGATTGAAGTCAAGCAAGCTGAAATCAATCAGACATATACACGGGTAGCCAATGAGAGTTTCCGTCAGGATCCGTCTGCCATGGATGCCTATCTGACACGTATAGGCTCATCGCCTGCCTCCCTGAGGCAACAGATACATGGTGAACTGGCATGGCAACGCCTGCTTGGACGCAATGTAACACCTTTTGTGAATGTCGCCGAAGAAGAAGTGAAAGATATTATGAAGCGCCTGGAAGAATCCAAGGGCGTAGAAGAATATCGGATTGGTGAAATTTACCTCTCTGCTACACAAGAAAACGCGCAACAGGTCTTTGAAAATGCGAGCCGCCTGATCCAGCAGATTCAGCAAGGTGCCAATTTTACAGGTTACGCCCGGCAGTTCTCTGAAGCATCCACAGCCCCTGTGGGCGGCGATTTAGGGTATGTGCGGCTTGAAACACTTCCTGCTGAGATGGCAACTGCTGCACGCCAGATGCAAATTGGCCAGCTTGTCGGCCCGGTCCAGATTCCTGGCGGATTTGTTATCGTGTACCTTATTGATAAAAGGCAGATCCTGACAGCAGATCCACGAGATGCACTTCTCAGCCTTAAACAGTTATCAATTTCATTTCCGCCTGGCGTGACACAGGAACAAGCGGCTGCACGGGCCGGTGAATTTGCAAATGCAGCACGTCAGATACGTGGCTGCGGCGATGCGAACCGTGTTGCCGCTGGCCTTGGCGCTTCAGTCGTGGATAATGATCAGGTCACGGTGCGCAGCCTCCCGTCCGCGCTGCAGGATACAGTATTGCAAATGTCAATTGGTGAATCGACACCACCATTTGGATCTATCGAGCAGGGTATTCGCATACTCGTTCTTTGCGGGCGCGATGATCCGAAAGTCAATTCAGGTCCTACGGCCGAGCAATTAACCCGGCAGCTTGAAGATGAGCGCATCAACAAGCGCGCGCAAACATACCTGCGTGATTTACGGCGTGATGCAGTAATTAGTTATAACTAAAGGATAATTCATGGCGTCTGCCTTTGCCATTTCGTCAGGTGATCCTGCAGGCATAGGCCCGGAAATTATCTGGAAAAGCTGGAGCAGCCGTGAAGAAAGCAACCTGCCGCCATTTTTTGCGGTGGGCGATAAAAACGCTTTTACCGCATTATACGGTAATCGTATCCAGGCAATTGAAGCACCTGAAGAGGCAGGACAGGTATTTGCTAACGCTCTTCCTGTCCTGCATGTCCATGACTGCGGCAATGTCACGCCAGGCGAACCTGATGCAGAAGGCGCGCGGTGCGCATTACAGGCATTGGAAATGTCGGTTGGTTTGGCTCGTTCAGGGGGAGCAAAAGGCGTTGTTACCGGACCTGTGTCAAAGGCATTACTTAAAAATGTTGGTTTTACACACCCTGGACAGACTGAATTTATCGCTGAACGCTGCGGTGTGGCCAAAAGCAATGCAGTGATGATGCTGGCGGGGCCTTCGCTGTGCGTCGTGCCGATAACCGTGCATATCGCGCTTACCGATGTCCCCTCCGCACTGACGAACGAACTCATCAAGGCGCGCGCGCGCGTGGCAGCCAAGGGCATGACCCGTAATTTCGGGATAGAGCAACCAAGGCTTGCGATAGCGGGGCTAAATCCGCATGCCGGAGAAAACGGCAATATGGGGCGTGAGGAATTAGATGTGATTATTCCCGCACTCGAAGAACTGCGCAGCGAGGGTATGGATATTATCGGCCCCCTGCCCGCTGACACCATGTTCCACTGCAGTGCACGCGCCAAATATGACCTTGCCCTGTGCTGTTACCATGATCAAGGGTTGGTCCCTCTCAAGACGCTGCATTTCGATGATGGGGTCAATATGACACTAGGCCTGCCGATCATCCGTACATCGCCTGATCACGGTACTGCTTTTGACATTGCTGGCAAAGGTATTGCCAATGCCAATTCGATGATTGCAGCCATTCAGATGGCCGAAACGGCACGTCACCACCGGCAGAATTATGTCGAACCGGCCTGAGAACGAATGAGCGAGCCTGAACTACCACCGCTGCGTGATGTGATTGCCCGGTACGGCCTGTCGGCAAGCAAGGCTCTGGGCCAGAATTTCCTGCTCGACGCGCAGCTTTTGGAGCGGATCGCCGGAATTCCGGGGAGCCTGAGCGAAGAACATGTGTTTGAAGTTGGGCCTGGCCCTGGCGGGCTGACCCGCGCAGCACTTATGGCAGGGGCGAAAGTAACCGCCGTTGAGCGTGACGCCCGGTGTCTTCCTGCGCTGATAGAATTGGGAAAAGCATTTCCCGATCAACTTCGTGTGGTTGAAGGTGATGCGATGCAGATTGATCCTGTGCAGGAGATCAGCGCACCATTCCATATTCTCTCCAACCTGCCCTATAATGTTGGTACTGCGCTGTTGGTGAACTGGCTATCAGCCGACAAATGGCCACCGGAATGGAAATCACTCACGTTGATGTTTCAGCGTGAGGTCGCAGAACGCATTATAGCGCAGCCCGGCGGCAAAGCATACGGAAGGCTCGCCGTATTGGCGCAATGGCGAGCAAAGGCAACCATGCCGATGAAAGTACACCGCAGCGCATTTACCCCACCGCCCAAAGTCATGTCGGCCGTTGTCCATATTATCCCGAACAAAGCACCAGAAGGCGTTTCACCGCGCACCATAGGAAAGCTGACCGCCGCCGCCTTTGGCCAACGCCGCAAAATGTTGCGGCAAAGCCTGAAAGCCCTGTCCGGCGCCCTGGATGCGCTGGAGACAGTCGGCATCGACCCAACACGCCGCGCGGAAACTATCAGTGTTGATGAGTTTGTGCAGGTGGCGCAAGTATTAGACGCTGGCCTTTAACCTCAGTCTATATGCATGCAGCAAAGGTTCGGTATAGCCGCTTGGTTGCTCCACACCCTTGAACACCAGATCACGTGCTGCTTGGAACGCTAAGCTCGCTTCAGGATCGTTTGCCATCGGTTTATACAGCGGATCACCTGTATTTTGCGCATCCACCTTAACCGCCATGCGCAACAAAGCCGCATCAACCTGCTCGTCACTGCACACGCCATGCAGCAGCCAGTTTGCCATATGCTGTGAAGAGATGCGCAGTGTAGCCCGATCTTCCATCAGACCGACATCATGGATATCCGGTACTTTGGAACAGCCAATGCCCTGATCGATCCAGCGCACGACATAACCCAATATGCCTTGCGCATTATTGTCGAGTTCTTGCGTAATTTCCTCTTCGGACCAATTATGCCCGTCGGCCAGTGGAATGGTAAGCAGCTTATCCAGCCCTGCAACAGTCTCACTCGCCACCTCTTGCTGGCGCGCAAATACGTCCAGCCGGTGATAGTGGATAGCATGTAAAGTCGCCGCTGTCGGGCTTGGTACCCATGCGGTATTCGCCCCTGTTTTGGGATGCCCGATTTTCTGCTCCATCATATCGGCCATCATATCCGGCGCGGCCCACATACCCTTGCCGATCTGTGCCTTGCCCGAAAGTCCGCATGCAAGTCCGATACCGACATTGCGCGCTTCATAGGCGGCGATCCAGTCGCTATTCTTGATATCGTCCTTACGGATCATCGCGCCTGCGCGCATCGAAGTGTGGATTTCATCACCCGTACGGTCAAGAAAACCGGTATTGATGAAGACAATCCGGTCCTTCACGGCATGGATGCATGCGGCCAAATTGGCAGATGTCCGGCGTTCCTCATCCATCACACCCACTTTCACCGTATGGCGGTCCAGCCCGAGCATATCCTCGACTGCATCGAACAGGTCATTGGTAAGGCCGCATTCTTCGGGTCCATGCATTTTTGGCTTCACAATGTAAATGGAACCGGCACGGCTGTTCTTCAGCGTACCCAGCTGTTTCAGATCATGGCAACCAATTGCGCTGGTCATGACGGCGTCCATAATGCCTTCAGGAATCTGGCTACCATCGGCAAGCGTAATCGCAGGATTGGTCATTAAATGCCCGACATTGCGGACAAATAGCAGGCTGCGGCCCGGTACAGTGACTTTCCCGTCATCCGCATCATGATAGACACGATCCGCGTTCAGGGCGCGGGTAACGGTTTTCCCGCCTTTATCAAAGCTTGCCGCCAAATCGCCGCGCATCAGCCCCAGCCAGTTACGATAGGCAAGTAGCTTGTCCTCCGCATCAACCGCGGCCACCGAATCTTCCATATCCACGATAGT
Source organism: Sphingorhabdus sp. Alg239-R122 (assembly GCF_900537065.1). Classification (GTDB taxonomy): domain Bacteria; phylum Pseudomonadota; class Alphaproteobacteria; order Sphingomonadales; family Sphingomonadaceae; genus Alg239-R122. Next base: position 66,923 of record NZ_UNRC01000004.1, read on the forward strand.
GGTGAGCGCAGATTCAAGCACAACATCGGCAATACCTGACGGATCATCACAGCCAATTGGATGCTCGCCATCAAATATAACCTCTATATGCAGACCGTTATGGCGAAAAAGGCGGCCTTTATCGCTCTTGCCCACATATTGGTCCGGATCCGCAATCGCGATGCCATTTTCAGCAGAGCCTAAATCCGCCCATGTGCCAGTTTCCAGTGGTACAGCTTCATCCAGAAACGCCTTGGCAGCAGCGATCACGGCTGCACCACGCACTGCATCATAACCACCCGGCTTGGCCGGCGGCGCATCCAATGCATCGGTACCATAGAGTGCATCATATAAACTGCCCCAGCGCGCGTTGGCGGCGTTCAATACAAAGCGATCATTCAGCGAAGGCACCACCAGTTGCGGCCCCGCCATGGTGGCAATTTCCGGATCCACATTTTGTGTGGTGATTGCAAACGGTGCAGGTTCTTCGACAAGATATCCGATATCGCATAGAAATGATTGGTATTCATCGCTATTAACTGACTTACCCGCACGGGCAATATGCCAATCATCAATCTGTTTCTGCAACTCTTCACGGCGTTGAAGCAAGGCACGGCCTCGCGGGACAAAGCGTTGCAGCAAAGCCGCAAAGTCGATCCAGAACTTATCGGCATCCAGGCCAATTGGCGCCAGCACTTCATCCATCACAAAATCATGTAATGCAGTGTCAATTTTCAAACCGGCTTTTGGGGTAATATCGCTCATAAATCCTCACATATTAGGTCCGACAGCCCTGTCCACCTGAATATCACACGGGCAGCACATAGTTTATAAATCGAAATCCTGGGGAGGAGGTAATGGCTATATGGCCAGCAGCCATGGTTTTGTAAATGCCCCAAAATGAAAAATCTCAATGAAAAAATCTCGGGCTGGCTAAGCGTGATGTTACGCGTTAGAGATAGCCGCCTATGAAACAATTATCTCCTGCTGAAACCTCTGCACTCTCTATCATTAATAACGACCATATGCTGGCCCAGACACAGACATGGGCACTGATCAATAGCGGGTCACGCAATCTGGATGGGCTCGCGAAGATGGCAGAAGCACTTCGTGAGGCTTTTTCCGTGCTTCCCGGTGATATTGTCCTGCACGATCCAGCCAAAGTCGATGCCGTACGCGGCGATGGCAGCATTGCCGAGATCGCACATGGTCAGCATCTGACCGTATCGGTGCGACCAGAGGCCCCTGTTCGCCTGATTCTCACAGGTCATATGGACACTGTGTTCCCAATTGATAGTGATTTTCAGACCCTCACATGGCTAGAGGGCGATGAGAAGCAGGGCGGCGTGCTGGGTGGCCCTGGCCTGGCCGACATGAAAGGCGGTATTTCCGTCATGATCGCCGCGCTACAAGCGCTGGAAGCCAGCAAATATGCGAGCAACCTAGGTTATGACATACTCATTAACAGCGATGAAGAAGTCGGCTCCCCCTCCTCGGCTGCACTCATAGCCAAACTCGCTGCGGGTAAAACAGCTGCACTCACATATGAACCAGCCGCCCTGCCCGATGGTACATTGGCGGGCGCACGTGGCGGCAGCGGCAACTTTTCGATTATTTTCAGCGGTAAATCTGCCCATGCCGGCCGTAATCCGCAGGATGGCCGCAATGCCATTGTCGCCGCTTCCGATATGGCGGTGCAACTCAAAGCACTCACCCGCGATGGCCTGTCGGTCAATCCGGCTAAGATAGAGGGCGGCGCTGCAAATAATGTCGTGCCCGACCATGCGATATTACGCGTCAATTTCCGGCCAAAGTCGCTTGCAATGCAGGCACTGGCGCAAAATGCACTTGATGCTCTGATTGCTGACATCGCCAAGACGCATAACCTGGACGTGCATTGTCATGGCAGCTTTGGCCGCCCGCCTAAGGAGATTGACGGCCAGGCGGGCAAACTTTTTGAACTGGTCAAAAAATGTGGCAGCGACCTTGGGCTTGATATAGGCTGGAAATCAACCGGCGGTGTATGCGATGGCAATAATATCGCGGCTTGCGGAGTGCCGGTTGTCGATACTATGGGTGTGCGCGGGGGCTCCATTCACAGCGCCGACGAATTTCTGATTACGGACAGCTTGTCCGAACGTGCAAGGCTTTCTGCGCTTACTATAATGCGCATCGCACAAAAGGGGGGATTATGAGTTTCAGGATACGCGCTGCACGCAGCGATGACTTGCAGCATCTATATGAGATGGCGAAACTCACCGGCGGCGGCTTTACGAACCTGCCCGCGGACAAAAAATCCCTGACGGCCAAGCTGGACCGGTCGGCAGAGGCTTATGCGAGCAGCGATGAGGAAGTGAGCGATCATATTTTTGTACTTGTCCTGGAAAATACCGAGACAGGTGAAGTGCGCGGCACATCCCAGCTTTTCACGAAAGTTGGCCAGAAATGGCCATTTTATTCCTACCGGCTCAGCACGCTGACCCAGCATAGCCAGGAACTCGACCGGACTTTTCGGGCCGAAATGCTAAGCCTGACCACCGATCTGGAAGGATCCAGCGAAGTTGGCGGACTGTTCCTGCACCCCGGCGAACGGGCGGGCGGGCTTGGCCTGCTGCTGGCACGCAGCCGCTATCTGTTTATCAGGCAGCATCGCAGCCATTTTGGCGACCGTATCCTCGCGGAACTGCGCGGTATAATTGATGAAGCCGGCGGATCACCCTTTTGGGATGGGCTTGCGGGCCGGTTCTTCGGTATGAGCTTCCAGGAAGCCGACTATTTCAACGCGCTCAACGGTAACCAGTTTATTGCCGACCTGATGCCCAAACATCCCATTTATACCGCGATGCTGAGCGAAGCGGCACGTGCGGTCATTGGCCTACCCCATCCTAGCGGGCGCGCGGCGATGCGGATGCTGGAAAATGAAGGGTATCGCTATAATGGCTATGTCGACATATTTGATGGTGGCCCGACCATGGTGGCACGCACCGACAATGTCGGCAGCGTCAAAAACGCACAATATGCAAAGATTGCCAGCATTGGCGATGGCGGCGCAAAATCACTGGCCGCCTGTGGTGAATTGACTGATTTCCGCTGTGTATATGCCTTTATCGAAAATGGTGACAGCGGCCTGAAGATAGACGCAGAAGGCGCCAAAACACTCGACGTCGATGTCGGTGACGAAATTCTTTATATAGAGCGGTGACATGACAATAGGCGAAATCAATTTTGACGGCATTATCGGCCCAAGCCACAATTATGCGGGGCTTAGCCTGGGCAACATTGCATCTTCCTCCAATGCAGGTGCGACATCGCACCCGCGTGCAGCGGCTCTCCAGGGTGTGGCCAAGATGCGGGCCAACATAGAGCTTGGTCTAACGCAGGGATTCTTCATGCCGCTTGACCGCCCCAACCATAGCTGGCTGGAGGCGCTGGGTACCGATATAGCCGAAGCAGAGCCGCACATGCGCGCCGCTGCCTATTCGGCATCATCCATGTGGGCGGCCAATGCGGCGACCGTGTCCCCTGCCCCTGATACCAAAGATGGCAAATGTCATCTTACCCCTGCCAATCTGATTACCATGGCGCATCGCAGCCATGAATGGCACGGTACGCTGGCGCAGCTAAAGCTGGCCTTTGGGAATAGTGATGCCTTTACTGTGCATGACGCAGTGCCACCAACATTTGGCGATGAAGGCGCGGCCAACCACATGCGGCTATGCGATACTCATGGCACCGCGGGTCTTGAGATATTCGTATATGGTACATCTGGCGGCCCTTTCCCCGCGCGCCAGCATATTGAGGCCAGCAAGGCGATAGCGCGCGCGCATGGCCTTGATCATAACCGCGTACTGTTTATCCAGCAATCCGAAACCGCCATTGCGGGCGGCGCATTTCATAACGACGTAGTGGCTGTCGCCAATGAAAATGTTCTGTTCACCCACGAACTCGCGTTTCAAGACCGCGAAGGCAGTTATATCGCCATTCGTGAGAAAATGTCTGATGTGCAAATTGTAGAAGTGCCTGCAGCTGCTGTCAGTCTCTCCGATGCGATCAAAAGCTATCTGTTCAACGCGCAGCTTGTTACGTTGCCCGGTGGTGGCATGGATGGCGGGGGTATGGCATTAATCCTGCCCACCGAAGCGCAGGAGACACCCGCGGTCTGGAACTGGCTAGAACAGATGGTGGCGGGCAATGGCCCAATCCGCAAACTGATCCCCGTGAATGTGCGCGAGTCCATGGCCAATGGCGGCGGCCCGGCCTGTCTCAGGCTGCGTATCGTGGCAGATCCAGCACAGGTTGATTCGCGCTTTATCGCTACCGAGGATAAACTGACAGCCATCGAAGAGGTGGTAAGCGCGCGCTGGCCCGAAGCAATCCACCCCGATGACTTAGCTAAGCCGGACCTCACTGAGACAGTGCAAACCGCACGCACAGCGCTGTTGAATGCATTGGATTTGCAGGAACTTGACTGACACAAACTGTCGGAATTTTTGACATTAACCGTTTGGTAACCATCATTACCCACGTAAATCAGGGATTGGCATGCCCCTTGCTTAGTTAACAATATGTTAAAAAAGCTACGCCGCCTGTTCCTGATCAAAACCAAGTTCGAAGCCTATCTGATTATCTATGCCCTGTCGCTTGGTGCAATTGAGCGTGGGGAAGCTTACCTTCACCAATATCCCGGCACAGGTGGATGGATGCTATTCTTGGCGTGTACCGGTGCGGTTTTTATGGCAGGGGCCAAAATCCTTGATGCCATTGATTACCAACGCGCATACGGGAATGAGGACGGATAAGGTAAGGCTTTTTGCCCGCCGGCACGAAGTCCTTGCTTTAGAAGGCGAGGACCGTCGCTTATAGTCCTTTAGTCAGCGCTTATTTGAAGAGTTGAAGTGGAGGGTTTCTATTGGCCGGCACACAAGTTTGGGATGTGTTGAGGCGAGAACCATTACATCTAGATCATCGTATGCGCCTATCCGAAAGATAGGTGAGGCGTTTCTGTTGGCCGGCACGCCTCAAGCCGCGGGAATCCGTTCTGTTGCCCGGTCGGTCCAACCGCGCTTTTAACTTTCTAATTCTGGACCGTGAGGCCCGGTGAATTAGGCAGCCATTGCGAGTGCGTCATTATCGTTAGCACTTATGAGTTTTAAGCGTTTTTACGGGATACTCAGCCCGGACGAAAACAAAGTCTTTCAACACACGTCGATCCTGGTTCGGCCCCGTCAAATGTCCCATCGCCATTACAGCTTTGTGGGATATATGGTGGAGCCGCCGGGTACTGCCCCCGGGTCCGCTGCATCTATTACACAGTGCAATTTATCGTCATATCTGGCCGAAACCAGCAGAGCCTATATAGCAGGGTCCACATGAATAAAAAGTGGATGGAGCCAAAAAACCGGCTCCATCCACAAAAACTAAGTATATCTATCTGTTTTTGTTACTTTTTCAGATTATCGCGAATTTCCGTGAGCAGGTCGATTTCGCTCGGACCGCTATCTTCCGCTTCCTCTTCGCGTTTCTTGATCATCTTGTTCGCCTGCCGCACCAGCAGGAAAATTACGAAGGCCAGGATGATGAAATTGATGAGCACGGTCAGGAACTGGCCATACCCGAGCAACGGAACGCCTGCCTCTTTCAATTCAGTATAACTGGTCAGTGATCCCTCATAGCCTTCAGGAACAGGGCCCAGCATCATAAAATAATTGGCAAAATCAGCGCCGCCAAAGATCGCACCCACAATAGGCATGATAATATCTTCGGTCAGTGACGTGGTGATTGTGGCAAACGCCCCCGCGATAATCACGGCAACGGCCAGATCAATCACGTTTCCCTTGGCGATAAATTCCTTGAATTCTGATAACATATAGCTGTTTCTCCCCTAAATTATTCCAAAAAGCGCGTTTTTACTTGGAATCGCGGGGCTGTCGAGTAAAAAATGGGAGCATAGCCGATTGAAAGAGAGTGTATTAACACTATATTACGGTTAAGTTTGAATTTTTTGCAGTGGAGGAAATCAAAAATGCGGATTGTTAAATATTTGATGGTGGTGGGCGTAGCGCTCTCACTTTCGGCATGCGGTATCAACAGCGTGCCAACAGCAGAAGAGAATGCGAAAGCCAAATGGGCCGATGTAGAAAGCCAGTACCAGCGGCGTGCTGATCTAATCCCCAATCTGGTCGAAACGGTCAAAGGTTTTGCCGATCAGGAAAGAGAAACGCTTACAGCCGTGGTTGAAGCGCGTGCCAAAGCAACATCGATACAGGTTAATGCCGATGACCTGGGTGATGCATCAAAAATGGCCGAATATGCCAATGCGCAGACTCAGCTCAGTTCCGGCCTGGGCCGCCTGCTCGCTAGCTTTGAAGCATATCCCGAGCTCAAGTCGAACCAGAACTTCCTGGCGCTGCAAAGCCAGTTGGAAGGTACGGAAAATCGGATCGCTGTCGCACGCAGGGACTATAATGAAGCGGTGCGCGGTTATAATACCACTATCCGCACTTTCCCGGATATCATCGGTGCAAACATCATTCATGGTGCAGAACCAATGGTGCCATTCAAAGCAACGACCGAAGGCGCTGAAGAAGCCCCTGAAGTCAAATTCTGATAATGATACGGGTCAGTGCCGAACGGTGCTGGCCTTTTTTCAATGCTCACTTGTCCGCACGCATCAAGGCGATGCGTGACAAGTCTGGCAGACTAACTAAAGGATAAAGCGGTATGAAGAGATATATGGCTATTTTTCTAGCGATATTCTTCATGCTGTCGCCGCTTCAGGCGCAGACATTTCCCGAATTGACAGGCCGCGTTGTTGATGAGGCAGGGCTACTTTCTGCGGGGCAGGAAGCCCAGCTGACCCAGAAACTGCAAGCGTTGGAAGACCAGTCGGGTCGGCAGCTGGTCGTGGCCACGGTGAGCGATCTGCAGGGTTATCCCATCGAAGATTATGGCTATCAGCTCGGCCGTACATGGGGTATTGGCAGCGCCGAGCGTGACGATGGCACTATATTGCTGGTCGCGCCCAATGAACGCAAGGTGCGGATTGAAGTCGGTTACGGGCTGGAAGGCATCATGACTGATGCGTTATCGAGCATAATCATCCAGAATGACATTCTGCCCAATTTCCGCAATGGCGATATGGCCGCAGGGATTATCGCTGGCGTGGATACAATCAACACACAGCTGACCTTGCCCGAAGATGAAGCCCGCGCCTATGCGCAATCACTTGAACGGCAGCAGCGCGACCGTGACAGCGAAGGCAATTACGGCATGCTCATTTTTTGGGCGCTCATCCTTATATTCTTCGTGCTACCCGCCATTTTTTCTTCACGCAAAGGTAAACGCTATCGCGGCGGCTCCGGCCCCATCATTATCTGGGGGCCCGGCACAGGTTCAAGTTGGGGCGGCAGCGGCGGCGGTTTTGGCGGAGGCGGCTTCGGTGGCGGCGGCTTTGGCGGTGGTGGTTTCGGTGGTGGAGGCGGCGGCTTTGGCGGCGGCGGCGCTTCGGGCGGCTGGTAGAAAACGGGACATAGAGTAAATGAGCAAAGCGATTAACATTAGCGCCGAAGACCATAAGCGTATCACCACAGCAGTGGCCGAAGCCGAGAAAGGCACCGATGGTGAGATTGTCACAATCGTCACCGAACAGTCGGACCATTATAATGATGTCGCGTTGCATATGGCGATTGCTGCCATGTTCTTGTTCCTCTCTGCGCTGGCTGTTTTTCCCAGTTTCTTTCGTGGTATCGTCAACTTTCTGGCAGGCGGGTGGCAGCATGACTTCACTACCGCACAGTATCTTTCGATGATATTGGTTGTGAGCGCAGTGCTGTTCCTGGCAATACGTTATCTTTTTACCATCCCCGCGCTGCGCATGGCGATTACGCCAGGCGGTACCAAGGAAATCCGTGTGCGCCACCGCGCCATCCAGTTTTTCAAAGTGGGTGCAGAGCGGCGAACACTGGGCCTGACAGGCATTCTCATTTACCTTTCGATCCGTGAACATCGCGCGGAAATCGTAGCCGATGAAGCCATTGCGACACAGGTCGACCCCGAAGTATGGGGCGATGCCATGGCTGTACTGCTCACAGAAGTGAAGGCGGGTCGCCCTGGTGACGGTATGGTCGCGGCTGTCGAGAAAGTCGGTGAAGTGCTGGCCGTGTATTTCCCGAAAAGCGTGGACAATACCAACGAACTTCCTGACCGGCTTATAGAATTATGATCAATAGCGCTGATGGCGTGGAAATCATGTGGGAGGGCCGTTTTATCACGGCCAAACGTGACGGAAAATGGGAATATGTCTCCCGCAGTCGCGGTATTGGCGCGGCAGTCATTCTGGCAATAGATCACGGCCATATCCTGCTGGCCGAACAATACCGTGTGCCGATCGGTAAAAACTGCATCGAACTTCCCGCTGGCCTGATTGGTGATGAAACTGCTGGCGAAGAACCGGCCATCGCTGCCATACGCGAGCTGGAAGAAGAAACTGGCTATCTCGCGACGCGCATGGAGGATCTGGGGGAATATTACAGCTCGCCTGGAATGGTGTCGGAAAGTTTCCGCCTGATGAAGGCGCATGACCTCACCAGAACAGGCCAAGGCGGCGGCGTGGAAGGCGAAAATATCACGGTACACCGAGTGCCGTTGAACAATGTTGAGACATTTATTGCGGAAAAGCGCGCTGCAGGCTGCGGCATCGATGTAAAAATGCTACTGCTATTGGCAGGCGGTTTCTTAAGCTAAAGCTTAGCGGAAATTATCCGCATAGGCCTGAATTTTCAGCTTGCGTGCCGGCGTTTCCACAACATGCGCATCAATATTATGCTTGTCGGCATAGGTCAGCGCGGCTTCTTTGCTTGGAAATTTCAGGCTGAGCTGCTGCATCGTATCGCCGGAGCCTGCCCAACCCATCAGTGGATCTGGATGTTTGGCTTCACTAGGTTCAAATTGCAACACCCAGCGATCAGTCAAAGCGCGACCGGATTGCATGGCATTTTTCGGTGTCTGGAAAATACGTGCGGGCATGGGTGCATCCTGTTCCTGTGTCCCTATCCCAATGCCGCAAAATAACAAGACGGGTCAAGGGAAGACTGCATTCATCCCTGCCGTGCCTGCGCTTTTTTAGTCTTCAGACTGGCTGTCGCACTCGCCGGATCATCAGGCCAGTCATGTTTAGGATAGCGCCCGCGCATGTCGCGCGCAACATCAGCCCAGCTGCCCGCCCAGAATGCCGGTAGGTCGCGCGTAGTTTGTACAGGGCGGCCCGCAGGCGACGTCAGGCTGAGCACAAGCGGAATACGCTCACTGCCAATCACAGGATGTTCGGAAAGCCCGTAAAGCGCCTGCACCCTGACTGTTACCGTCGGTCCGGCTTCGGCGGCATAGTCGATATCGTGGCTGGTTCCGGCCGGAGACACGAACTTTTCAGGTGCATATTTTGCCAGTTCCTGCTGCCGGTCCCAGCCAATGCGGTTCACAAGTGCCTGCAAAAGATTACCGGGCGGAATCGAGCCAAGCGCCGTGCGGCCATCCAATAATGGTTGCAGCCACGACGCCATATCATCGATCAATACGCTATCCGATAACTCTTTTATTCTCGCGAAACCGGCGCGTGTGCGCAGTGAACGTGCGGCCTTGCTCCATGGCAATACCTCCAGTCCTGCCTTGCGCACATGACTGAGCATAGCATTGGCCAGTGCATCATTATCTGGCACCCCTTCAACGCTTTTCTTGAGCCTGATCTGTCCCAGCCGCGTTTCGGTAACCGCCTCGGCCCGATCCATTTTCGGATCATAGCTGGCACGTGCCTGCTCCGTAATCATATGCGCGAAATGTGTTTCGATTTCCGTCAGGCTAAGCGCTGCGCCTGACAGGATACGCGCATTGGACGCTGCGCCCTGCACTTCCCCCACTGCGAGCCATTCCTGCGCAGCGAGCGATGAGGCCGCATCCAACCGAAAGCCGCGTCCACCGCTGCTTTGCCAATCGGTGCCATCAAAATTACGGCGGCGGCATATCCGGTCGGGATAGGCATGGGCAAGAAATGCACCTACAGAAATATTGCCATTCGCCTTGCTCTCCACGATTTCCTCCGCCTGTGCGGCCCACCGCCGTGCCATATTCATTGCAGATTTCGCGCGTTTACCTTTCTCGCGCTTCCAGCGGGCCAGGCGTTGCTCCAAATCCTCTTCGCGCCCGCCAAGGCCGCGCTCCTGTAGCAGCACCGCGATCTGCGCCGCGGACTCGGCAACACCATGTTCTGCACCAACAATCAGCATATGCGCCAGCCCCGGTGGCAGTGGCAATTGCACCAGTAGGCGTCCGTGTGCGGTAATATAACCATCTTCATCCAGCGCATTCAGCCTTCGCAATTGCATGCGTGCCACCGACAACCCCGCTTCAGGTGGAGTATCAATCCAGCGCAGTTTTTCCGGTTCCGCTTCCCCCCATGCCGCGCTTTGCAGCAATAATGGTGCTAGATCACTTTCAAGTATCTCAGGCGGATCAAAAGGCGGCATGCCCTTGGTGGCTGCTTCTTCCCACAACCGATACGCCACACCCGATCCTTGCCGTGCGGCGCGCCCTGCACGCTGCGTTACAGCGGCCTGGCTGGCGCGTTCAGTTACAAGCTTTGTGACACCTGCCACCCGGTCAAAGCGCGGCCTGCGTGCCATGCCGCCATCGACAACGACACGCACACCATCAATTGTAAGACTGGTTTCGGCAATACTGGTGGCTAGGATAACCTTGCGTCGGCCCTGTGGATCAGGGCGGATGGCCGCGCGCTGATCCGTAGCCTCCATCGCACCATACAGCCTGTGCAGCGCAATATCATCGGGCAATGATGCCAGTGCATCTGCCGCGCGTTCAATTTCATAAACCCCCGGCAAAAACGCAAGGATATCCCCCCGCTCCTCTGCCACTGCCCTGCGCACAGCACTTGCAATCGCTGTCGGCACGGGCGTGTCTCCGCTCCTGCTGATATAACGGTGCTCCAACGGGTAACTGCGCCCATCGCTTTCAATAAGCGGCGCGTCCATCAGTTCGGCATAACGGCTGCCATCCAGCGTGGCAGACATGGCTACTAGCCTGAGGTCAGGCCGGAACGCTCCCTGCACCTCGAGTGCCAGTGCTAATCCAAAATCACTGTTCAGACTGCGTTCGTGTATTTCGTCAAACAAAACGGCAGACACACCGGAAAGCTCAGGGTCATCCTGTATCCGGTTCAGAAATATTCCCTCGGTCATAACCAATATACGCGTTTTCGCAGACAAGCGTGTGTCCATACGGGTGGCGTAGCCAATGGTTTCCCCGACCTTTTCCCCGGCCAGCTCAGCCATACGTTCGGCCGCAGCACGGGCCGCAAGCCTGCGCGGGGAGAGCAGCAATATCTGTCCATCACACCATGGCGCATCCAGCAGGGCGGGTGCCGCAGCTGTCGTCTTGCCTGCACCCGGCGGTGCAATCAGGACGGCATTTGGTCCACCCGCAAGTGCTGCGATCAATTCCGGCAGGACAGCTTCAATGGGTAAGTTATGGGGTACAGCCATGATACGGCCGCGCTTAAAACGCCCGCGCTATCGCGAATTCAACAGTTTCTATGAGCGCAGATTTCGCTTTACCAGAACCAAAACCGGCAATCGCATCAATAGCCCGTTGCCCGAAATGACGGGCCCGTTCCAACGTATCGTCAATCGTCCCATGGGCGCGCATCAGGTCTGTAGCATGAGCAAGGTCGGCATCCGATGTGCGGTGACCGATAATGGCATCCTGCCAAAATTTGCGTTCTTCTTCGTTGCCGCGCGCATAGGCAAGAATGACAGGCAAAGTTACTTTGCCATCACGGAAATCGTCACCGACACCCTTGCCCATGGTTTCTTCGTCGGACACATAGTCAATCGCATCATCGACCAGCTGGAATGCTATGCCAAGGTTGCGCCCATATGCGTCCAGAGCCAGTTCGTCTTCTTCGTTGCGTTCCGCAACAACAGCGGAAATCCGGCAGGCGGCGGCAAATAATGCGGCTGTCTTGGCACCGATAATGTCGAGATAGCGTTCTTCGCTGGTATCAATCTTGCGCTGCGCGGTAAGCTGGTCCACTTCGCCTTCGGCGATAACGGCAGACGCGCCCGACAGGATTTTAAGAACCTTGAGCGATCCGTCCTCAACCATCAATTCAAACGAGCGCGAAAACAGGAAGTCGCCCACCAGGACAGTCGCAGGGTTGCCAAATACAAGATTGGCCGTAGTTTTACCGCGCCTGAGGTCAGAGCCGTCCACCACATCATCATGCAGTAATGTAGCGGTATGGATAAATTCCACCGCAGCTGCCAGCTTGTGATGTCGTGTGCCCGGATAATCGAGCAGTTTTGCGCAGGCCAGTGTCAGCATTGGCCGCATCCGTTTGCCGCCGCCTGCGATCAAGTGCCCAGCGAGTTCGGGAATGAGAGGAATGTCGGACTGCATCCGGTCCAGTATCACACTGTTCACCGCATTCATGTCCTGTGCAACCAGTGACATGATTGGATCCAGCGAGGGCGGCCCCTTGCGGCCAATATGGTGCACCGTTGCGCTCATAGTTTCAGCATGTGGCAAGACCCGCGCCAATTGGCAAGTGCAAAGCGCGCAGAAAACGGTTTGATGTTGCGCAACTTGTGTTTAATCTGCCCACATTATGGACATGGACCAACAGCTTTCCGCCTATCGCCAGAGCATCGACAATATCGATGCCGCACTTATCTATATGCTAGCCGAACGTTTTCGTATTACCAAGGCAGTGGGTGAGCATAAGGCGCAAAATGCCTTGCCTCCGGCCGATCCTGAGCGTGAGGAAAAACAGATTGCGCGGATGAAAGCACTTGCCGAAGACGCCAATCTTGATCCTGATTTTTCAGAAAAATTCCTACGTTTCATCATCAATGAAGTGATCCGCCATCACGAACAGATCAGGGATGGCGGCTAAAAAACCGAATTAGACCTCTATCTCATCGGGCACGCGCGGAAGCTGCAACCGCACCAACAACCCGCCTAAATCCTCGCTTTCGTCAAGCGAGACATTACCATCATAAATTTCCGCCACGTCGCGAACAATAGCCAGGCCCAATCCCGTCCCCGGCTTGCCTGTATCCAGCCGAGCGCCACGGTCAAAAATACGCTGCCGTTCTTCTTCGGGAATGCCCATACCATCGTCCTCGACCCAGACTTCAACCATTTTTGGTTCTTCTACGCCTGCCTGACGTCCAGTATCTATGGTCACAAATACACTCCCGCCACCATATTTCGCGGCGTTTTCAATCAGATTCCCTAGCATTTCGTCCAAGTCCTGCCGTTCGGCTGCAACACGGGCTTTCTTACTGCCATCAAGGTCAAAGCGAACATGCGGATAAAGCTGGGTCACGGCGCGTTCGACTGCCTCAACGCTTTCCCATACACTGGCAACACTGAGCGCCTGCCCGCGGCGACCGACGGCGCGCGCACGCGCAAGATGATGGTCGACCTGGCGCCGCATGACAGCCGCTTCGCGTATCACCGTATCGGAAAGATCATCTGCTTTTGCCGTGGCAGCGTTCATAACCACGGTGAGCGGGGTTTTGAGAGCATGGGCGAGGTTTCCTGCATGGCGGCGCGCTTCCTCGGCCTGCTTTTCATTATGTGCGAGTAGCGCATTCAGCTCATCCACCATCGGCATGACTTCCAATGGCAATGTTTCGGTAACGCGGTTCTTGCGCCCCGTACGCATCTGCACAATCGCCTGGCGTACACGGCGCAGCGGCCAGAGACCGTAAAGTGTCTGCAGCGCCGCCAATACGATCAGGCCCAGCGCCAGCAAGGCAAAGCTCTTGGTCAGGGTGGAGCGTGTCTGCGCAAGCTGTTTATCCAATCCGCCACGATCTTGTGCTACAATAACCCACCAGCGGGTCTCAGATCCTGGCAGGTATACCGCACGCTCGATAACCCTCAACTGTTCATCGCCAAATTGGTTCGAATCATAAATATGCGGTTCGGCATCCTGATGATTATCAGGAACTTCCAACGCCCGGTCCCACAACGAACGCGAAGGAAAATCATCGTGCCCCTCACCGCTAATTTGCCAATAAAACCCGCTATTAGGCTCCAGGAAGCGCTGATCCCCCAGCGGGCGGTTAAAAAACACTTCCCCGTCCGGCCCAATTTCCGCCGAAGCAACCATCGCCGTCTGCACATATTCGAGCTGCTCATCGAAGTTATTGGTGATGATTGAACGCAAGGTCCGGTCCAGCGCTATGCCGCCACCCAACAAGAGCAATGAAATCCAGACTGTAGCAATCAGGATCATCCGGCGGCTGAGTGACCCCGAATGCGCGGGAGACGCTACCGGATCATCGATGGTATCGGGGGCTGTTTCGCTGCTGGTCTGGATATCCGTCATGGCGCGATGCCGTAACCATGGCTAGTCAGCCCTCGTCACGATCCTCCGGATCTTCCAAGCTATATCCCAACCCGCGAATGGTGGTGATAACATCGCTGCCCAGCTTCTTGCGGATACGCGTCACAAACACTTCAATCGTGTTGGAATCACGGTCAAAATCCTGATCATAAATATGTTCGATCAGTTCGGTACGCGACACAACCTTGCCCTTGTGGTGCAAGAGGTAGGAAAGCAGCTTATATTCTTGCGCAGTAAGCTTTACTGGCTCCCCTGCCCGCGTAACCTTGCCGGAACGTGTGTCGAGCCGGATTTCACCCGCTGTCAGCTCTGAACTCGCATTGCCCGATGCACGGCGGATAAGCGCACGGAGACGTGCGATCAACTCTTCTGTCTGGAACGGTTTGGCAAGATAGTCATCCGCCCCCGCATCCAGCCCTGCGACCTTGTCTGACCAGCTGTCACGCGCAGTCAGCACCAGCACGGGAAACTTGCGGCCTTCCTTGCGCCACATGCCCAATACGGTCAGACCGTCAATTTCCGGTAACCCCAGATCAAGAATGACAGCGTCATAATCTTCGGTCGATCCCAGAAAATGGCCGTCTTCGCCATCTGTCGAAAGGTCAACGGCATAGCCAGTATTTTCAAGAGTAGATTTCAGCTGCTGGCCAAGCGTCGGTTCATCTTCAACAATCAGGATACGCATGACTATTCCCTTTCTGTCTCATGGCAGCCGCAAAGCGTGCCGCATGGAAATTATCTCATGGATATGCATGAAAGACATGGAAGCCCCGGTCAAGGGATATGCTGGAATTGCCCCCATTATTCACAGGTGGATCACCGACGGCGCAATATGGCGCCACTACGGGCATCGACAAAAACATCAACCACGCGCTGGCCCTTGATGAAGCGCAAGGTATAAACGAGAGTGTCCGGGTCATAGCTGAAGCCCAGATAGCGCATGCCCTTCATCTTCGGGACAACCCGTTTTTCTATCTCAGACCGGGACTTAATTTCACCCGAGCGCATCTGTTTGCGCGCGTCATCCTGATTATCACGCCGCGCCTCGGCAGGCGCAGGCATGCCGACAAGCGACAGGACAATAAGCGCAGATGTGATCAAAGCGGGTATTTTCATCATGCTCAATTACTAGCTATACGGGTTTTAATATCGCGTGAACGACTGGTGGAGCAGCCGTTCAGCTTTGTCAAACCGTTATTATTGCACCATTTCATAGGTTACATGCACAGTGACACCCGTTCCCACCTGCCCCGGTTGTACCGGAGTGGACTCGGCCATGTCTGCCGACATAGCGCGGGCCATGACACGTTTTTGAACAGGCGACGATCCCGAAATATGTTCGCTAATCGCCAAAATGCGAACATTGGAATAACCGGCAAGCTTTGCATAATCGAGTGCCTGTTCACGGCCGCGTTCCATAGCCCGCTTGCGCGCCATGGCCTTCACTTTACCATCGTTGGTCAGGCTGAAATAGGGGCCGTTAAGGTTATTCGCACCCGCTGATACCAGGGCGTCAATCATTTCGCCCAGCCGCTCAATATCGCGCACTTCAATCTGCACCTGGTTCGATGCACGATAGCCGGTTAGCCTTGGTTCTTCACCCCGTTGATAGTCAAATTCGGGATTAATATTGATACCGGTGGTCTGAATATATTTGTCTTCAATTCCAAGTGCCTTGATTTGCTTGATCAGCGAATCCATTTTACGGGCATTGTCGCGCAATGCCTGCTGCGCTGTCGGCGCCTTGGTTGTAACACCTGTGCTCATACGTGCCGTGTCTGGCACACTGTCAATGCGTTCCGAAATGCTAAGCTCGATGACCGGCCCTTTGGCATCAATATCTACATCGGCCGCTACGGCAGGTGCTGTTGTCAGCGTAGTTGCGGTAAATACCGAAGCGGAAATCAGTGCTGCGGGAAGATTTTTGAACCTTTTCATCATATAAACTCCTTGATGTAATATTTTCACGGGCGTTTAGATGACCCTATATTAGCTTTGCCTGAATATCCATGAATTGCACCATGCCCCCTTGCCAGCCATGTACTGGCAGCCTAACTGCTCAAGCATGAGTGCACCACCGATACTGTCCTATGAAAATCTAGGCCTGATACAGGGCAGCGGCTGGCTGTTTCGTGATATGGATATCCATATCGGTCCCCGCGACAGGCTGGCGCTTATCGGACGCAACGGTGCTGGCAAGACAACTCTGCTCAGGCTAATTGCAGACCAGATAGAGGCAGATACGGGAACGCGCTCAATCAAGCCCGGTACAAAGGTGGTGATGCTTGAGCAGGAGCCTGATGTCAGTCAATATGAAACACTTATGGGCTTTGCGCTTAACGGCGATGATGCACCCGAGCGTCATGGCGTCGAAGCGATTGCCGACCAACTTGGTATTGACCTGAACCGTGAAGCCGTGAGTGCGAGTGGCGGCGAGAAAAGGCGTGCCGCCATATGCCGTGCGCTTGCACAGGAGCCGGACCTGCTACTGCTGGACGAGCCCACCAACCATCTTGATCTCAGCGCCATTGACTGGCTGGAAAGCTGGTTGAACCGTTATAAGGGGGCATTCGTTACAATCAGCCATGACAGGACATTCCTTACCCGGCTCACGAAACAGACTTTGTGGCTCGACCGCGGAAGTCTGCGGCGACAGGAGGTGGGTTTTGGCGGCTATGAAGCCTGGATGGAAAAAATCTATGCTGATGAAGCGCAAGCCGTGCAGAAAATGGACGCCAAGCTGAAAATCGAGGCGCATTGGCTGGAACGCGGTGTGACTGCAAGGCGCAAGCGCAATCAGGGGCGGCTGCAGAAGCTTTATGAAATGCGTGCCACCCGCGCGGCGATGATGGGTCCTGCAGGCACAGCCAGCCTGAAAGTTGTGAGCGATGATGTCCGCACCAAATCGGTTATCACCGCAGAAAATATCAGCAAGAGTTTCGGAACAGACGGAGAAAAACGTACGATAATTCGTGATTTTTCTTTACGTATCCAACGCGGGGATCGGATCGGTGTTGTCGGCCATAACGGTGCGGGCAAGACGACTCTGCTCAAGCTGCTAACCGGCGAAATCGCACCGGATACAGGAACGGTAACACTCGCAAAAACGCTTGATGGCGTCATCATCGACCAGCAGCGCAGCCTGATGCAGCCGGGCAAGCGTGTGCGTGACATATTGGCCGAAGGTGGTGACTGGATTGATGTGCGCGGCACACGCAAACATGTGCAAGGCTATCTGAAAGAATTCCTGTTCGATCCCAGCATGGTCGATACCAAAGTGGGCACTTTGTCAGGCGGCGAACGCTCGCGCCTCTTGCTTGCCCGGGAATTTGCGCGGGCATCGAACCTGCTGGTGCTCGACGAGCCCACCAATGATCTCGATCTGGAAACACTCGACCTGTTGCAGGAAGTGATTGCCGATTATGATGGTACGGTCCTGATTGTCAGTCATGACCGCGACTTCCTGGACCGCACTGTCACGCTTACACTCGGCCTCGATGGGTCAGGCAAGGTGGATATTGTCGCGGGTGGCTATGCTGACTGGGAAGCAAAACGCAAATCTGCGCCGGACAAAAGCAAGGCGGCGCAAAAGGCGAAAAATACTGCACAAAAAGCCAAAGCGTCCGGCCAGCCCAAGCGCAAATTGAGTTATAGGGATCAGCGTGATTATGATGGCTTGCCGGCGCGTATCGAAGAACTTGATACGGTCATCGCCAGACATGAGGCAGAACTGAATGATCCTGATTTGTTTACCGAAAACCCAGCGCGTTTTTCTGAACTCTCTAAAGCCATTGAAGATGCGCGCACCGAAAAAGATGCGTCTGAGACACGGTGGCTGGAGCTTGCCGAGCAGGTCGAAAGCCTCGCTTAGCCGCTTTCACCGGGCAAACGGTAGAAATCGGCTATCCTGTCAAGCGCGATACGCAGTACCAGTTTGCCCGAACGGTTTGGCCATCCCAGCTCTTTTTCCGCAACCGGAACAGATTCGCCCGCACAAATAACGCGCCAGGCAATGTCATTCAGATCACGTCCGGTATAGCTTTCAGCTTTCTGGAACCGGTCCTTGGCGGCAATCTGCATTTCGGTTGGCGTCAGGCCTTGTGACCCACTGCCCTTATGCCGTACCGGATCCCAGCTCATTGTGACACGTGGTGACAGGTTCGCACGCTCCCAGTCCATACGCAGTCTTTCCCCCGCATCAAACTGACGATCGGTCAGATATCCCCGCGCATGCAGCCATGCAAGAGGTGATTCAGCCAGGTTCACTGTGACGGAACGCTTCACGTTCAATGGCTTTGAGTTTTCGCCTCGACTTGCCCACACAATGTGCCCGTCGGATAATGGCTGCTCTGACAGCATACGATTGCGTGCCTGAGGTTTGACAGGTGTTCTTTTGCGCATCAACGGTTCCTCCAATATAAAGAAACTTCTTGCCATTTTGGTGATATTGTAGGAAAGTAAAAACCATATAGGTTTTATCTGGAGTTTTTAATGATTAACCGTATCCGTGATGTACGCCGCGCAAAACGGCTGACACTGGCCGATGTTGCCGCAAAATGTGCTCCATCCACAACAGCGCAAACCATTGGCAGACTGGAAACCGGCACCCGCACATTGTCGTTGGACTGGCTCAACCGGATAGCCGATGCGCTGGACGTAGACAGTAATGAACTGGTTCAGGGCGGCAAGGCGGAGAATATTCCGGTGGCGGCGCGATTGACTCACAAAGGCGCGCAGGCACTATCCAGCACCGAACATGCCTATGTCCCGAAACCGGGAGAGCAGATGGTCGCCCTAAATGTACAAAGCGGAGTTGGCGATTACCGCGCGCATGACACGATCTGGCTGCGGCAACTGACACCTGAAAACTATGTCAGCGCATTGAACCGCGATGTGCTGGTCCCCCGCCCTGCCGGGCGATTTCTATTTGGCAGGCTTATCGGACGCGAAGGTGAGAAACTGCATATCCTGCCACTAGGTGCAGGCACACGCCAGCAGGTGGTAAGTGATCCAGCATGGATCGGCATGGCAGAAACGCTAATACGCAGCCTTTAGGCTGCTTTCAGGCAAGCGGCATAAAGGCCGCGACAATCTGCCTATCTTCCTGCCGCAGCATGCCCCAGGCACGCGCCGCTGCTTTACTGTCCATCACCTCTATGCCCAGGCCCATAGCTTCAACCTCGCGCACAAAGTGGTGCGGCGGATGTACAAGGGACTGGCCTGTACCGAATAGTAAGAATTCCGGTAGTGGATCACATGGTAAGATGACCGCTAGGCTGGTTATGTCCATATTGTCCATAGCTGGCGGAAACCAGTCCAGCGCATTGGAAGGTGTCAGCAAAAGGCCGCCATTAACTTGCCGGTTGCCGACCCGAAAGCCAATGCCGGAAAAGCCCGAAACTACGGGCCCTTCCGGCACATCATCCTTGAAAAGTTCCATCAGCCGGGCTCTGCCTTATGGCTGTGCACCATCGAAACCTTCATTCATCGACTGTACCTGCCTGTCGGCATCGGTCGTGGGCGGAATAAAACTATCAGGGCCCACACCCAACCATATCAGCACCGGGTTCGCCATATAGATGGACGAATAGGTACCAATAAAAATACCGAGCAGCATCGCAGCAGTGAAGCCGAAAATCGTGTCTGGCCCCAACGTCACAAGCGCTGCCAGCGCAATAACCATAGTGAGACTGGTCATGATGGTACGTGCCAGCGTTTCATTGGTCGACAGGTCAAGCAAAGACACAATATCCATCTTGCGATATTTGCGCAGGTTTTCGCGTACACGGTCAAACACTACGATCGTATCGTTAAGCGAATAGCCGATAATGGTCAGCAACGCGGCAATAATGTTGAGGTTGAACTCCAGCTGCGTCAGCGCGAAAAAGCCGAAAGTCAGCGCAACGTCATGGAACAACGCGAACAATGCCCCTACCCCGAACTGCCATTCAAATCGGAACCAGATATAAACAGAGATAGCCAGCAAAGCGAAAATCAAAGAATATATCCCAGTGCTGAGGAGTTCTTCGGACACCTTGCCCGACACTGCATCAACGCCATCAATACGCACACCCTGATCGGCATACTTTTCTTCAATCATATTGGTGATTTGTATCGTAGCAGTATCGGCTTCCTGCAAACCATCACCCTCATCCGCACTCAAACGCATACGGATCGATACGACATTGGGATCGCCGAAGCGCTGAATATTGGCATCACCCAGATTCAGTGCAGCAATATCGGTCCGTAGTTCTTCAATCGGCGCTTCTTCCACTTTTTCAAAGGTCGCCTGAATCATTTGGCCACCAACAAAATCAACACCAAAATTCAGCCCGCGCGTCGCCACCAAAACAATCGACGCGATAATCATGAGTGTGCTTATACCAAGCGCCACATGGCGCCATTTCAGGAACTTAATGTTCGTGTTGTCGGGAACGAGTTTCATAAGTTTCATATCAGATCACCAACTCTTTCGGCCGTTTATTCTTCAGCCAGATCGCGACAAACATGCGCGTTACGAACACTGCAGTAAAGACCGAGGTACAGATGCCGATCAGCAAGACCACTGCAAAACCGCGGATTGGGCCAGAGCCAAACAGGAACAGCAGGATCGCTGCGATCACATTCGTGATATTCGCATCATAAATTGCCCGGCTGGCTTCCTTGTACCCAACCTCAATCGCTTGAATAATGCGCCTACCCGCCCGTCGCTCTTCTCGGATACGTTCGTTGATCAGCACATTGGCATCAACAGCCGAACCCACTGTCAGGATAAAGCCAGCAATGCCCGGCAATGTCAGCGTCGCATTGAGCATCGCCATGATGCCGAGGATCAGGAACAGGTTCAGGATCAATGCGATATTCGCGTACACACCAAACCGTCCATAAACGGCGATCATGAACGCCAGCACGGCGACCGTACCAATCAGCCCCGCAATCAAGCCCTTTTCAATCGAATCCGCACCAAGGTCAGGGCCAACAGTGCGTTCTTCGACAACCTGCAACTCAACCGGCAATGCGCCCGAACGCAGCGCAATCGCGAGCTGGTTCGCGCTTTCCACCGTGAAATTACCAGAAATCTGCGCGGTGCCGCCCAAGATAGGTTCGTTGAAACTGGGCGCGGAAATCACTTCACCATCAAGGATGATGGCGAAACGGCGGCCAACATTTTCGGTACTGAGCTTTGCAAATTTGCGGCCACCTTCACTATCAAACGCGATGGTCACAACCGGTTCGTTGGTCTGCGGGTCAAATGCCTGGCGCGCATCGGTCAGGCTGTCACCTTTAATTCCACCCAAGCGGATAACGGCTTCATTCTGTCCATCAAAGCCTGCACCTTCGGCATAGGGAAATACCTGACTGCCAATATTGGCCTGCCCTGCGGCTGTATTGTTGGGGTCGGCCGTAGCATCCACCAGTTTGAATTCCAGTTCCGCCGTTTTACCAAGCAGCTCTTTGAGAGCTTCAGGATCGTCCAGACCCGGAACCTGCACAACGATACGCTCGTCACCCTGGCGGATAATAGTGGGTTCGCGCGTACCCATCTCGTCAATACGCTTGCGGATAACCTCTGTGGCAGTGTTCATTGCCTGATCCAGCGCTTCGTCAACCCCCGCATCGGTCGGTGTCAGGACAAACCGCGTCGTATCACGCACCTCGACATTCCAGTCGCGCTGACCGGTCAGGCCGACACCATTGGTGAAACGTTGGATTTCCTCACGTGCGGCATCCACCTTATTCACATCACGGACCAGAAATGACAGCGTGTCGTTTTCGTGGGAGATATTGCCTATCTCAATCCGTGGATTGGCATTGCGCAGCGCGGCACGCACGTTTTCTTCCATATTTTCCATGTTCTGTGCGCGCACATCTTCCGGGTCTGCCTCCAGCAGAATGTGGCTGCCCCCAGACAGATCGAGGCCCAGATTGACAGTTTCTTGCGGCAGGAAGGATGGCCAATAGTCGCGCATCTGACCAGGTAGCAGGCTGGGTATCGAAACCAGCGCACCAAAAAAGAGCAGCAGGGACAGGGAAACAATTTTCCACCGCGGAAATTCAAGCATGCGTGTGCAATCCTTACATTAGAGCACGTGAATACGGCCGGAGCGCCTCAGGCGCCTGCCAGCTCAGTCGTTAGCCGGCTTTGAACCACCCGGAGGCACGATATCAGACAAGGTAGATTTGACAGCCTTAACTTTCAAGCCGCCGCCGAGGTCAATATCAACATAATCATCATCAACCTTGGTCACTTTGCCGACCAGACCGCCGCCTGTGACAACTTTGTCGTTTTTCTTGACACTGTCGATTTTTGCCTGGTGCTCTTTCATCCGCTTTTGCTGAGGACGGATCAGCAAGAAATAGAAAATCACGAAAATCGCGACGAGCGGCAGCATGCTGAGCAGAAATGGTGGCTGTTCACCCGCAGCTGCGGCAATAATGAAGGAAAAAATTACACTATCCATAGTCAAGAACCTGTTTCATCTAGAATGTATGGAGAAAGCTATTGCAGCATCTCCCAAAAATATATGTGCGCGCGCCTATCACCTTCAATGGGGAAAGGCAATTATATAGCATGTGCATAACATGAAACCTTGCCATTTGGCGTGCACGCGCATATCCGGCACGGCATGGGGTCCGTAAGCAGCCACATAAATAAAATGCACCGCATGGTGGCGGCTCTGCTTTCGTGCGCCATGCTTTTGTCGCTACTCGTTCCCAGCGGCTTCATGCCAGACCATTCAGACGGCAGTTTCAGTATAAAACTGTGTTCAGGCATTCAGGACGCAAAGCTGGTTATAGACCGAAACAATCCGCAATATGAACTGTTGGCGCTGGTCAACGGTATCAATACGCAAACCGATACAGACCGTGGTTCGGATACAGAAGAAATGCAGGACTGCGCCTTTTCGGCCGGTGCGGGCCTGGCCCTCACACCTCCGCCAACCGTAGCGACCGAGATTGTACGACATCCGGCCTTCGTTTCCGCCATTCCCCGTGTACGGCAATATAGCGGACATGCATTACGTCTGCCGCCATCAACAGGCCCTCCTATCCATAGTTGAACGGCCTTTTTAGCCCCAGTAAATCAGCATTCCGGACATATGCACGCTCGGGAAGTTTCCGTGCGCCATGCTGTTCGGATGACATTTTCCTGTTCGATAGGAATTACTAATGAAAAGCATATATTTAACACGCCGCATTGTTGCGGTATCTCTCACCGCTGCCATGACTATGGCGGCCCCTGCCCATGCACATGATGTCTATGCCGATGACCATGCACCCATAGGTATCATGGCCGACCATGCCCATAAAATGGGTGAAGTCATGTTCTCTGCGCGGTACATGCACATGGCAATGCGGGGCAACCAGATCGGTGCTGACAATGCTACACCCGAAGAAATTGTCACCACCGTGCCGAATCGTTTTTTTGGTACTCCCATGCAGCCGCCTACACTGCGTATTGTTCCCACGGAAATGCGCACCGACATGGTGATGCTGGGCGCCATGTATGCCCCCAGCGATGCCGTGACGTTAATGGTGATGGGCAGCTATAGTGAAAAAGAAATGGACCCTGTCACATTTCAGGGCGGCATGGGCACAAACAGGCTTGGTGAATTTACCACCAATCCCAAAGGCCTTGGCGATATCAAGGTCGCGGCTTTATTTCCGTTACTGGGTCATCCTGATGCCAAATCAGATGCACGTGATGAACTCACATTGAAAGTCGGCATCAGTGCGCCGACAGGGTCAACCACCAAGAGAGCCCAGATTCTTGCCCCCATGGGCGGCACGCCAACGGTTCGCACGCCCTATATGATGCAAATCGGGTCAGGCAGCTGGGATTTTGAGCCCGCCCTCACCTATAAAATGCGGCACGGCAAATTGGGCCTTGGCATGCAGGGCAGCGCGAAAATTAGCCTGGAACGCAATGATCAGGATTACCGTCTTGGCAATGTGTATGAAGCGACCGCCTGGACCAGCTACCGCCCTGCACAATGGGTCAGTCTGTCCGCGCGTGCAAAATTCCGTGCCATGGGCCGGATCGGCGGCATTGATCCGGCTATCATGGGTCCAGTGCAGACCGCCAATCCTGATTTTCAGGGCGGCGAGCGTATCGACCTGATCGCCGGGGCCAACTTCGTTGCCACCCATGGCGCACTGGCCGGACACAGGCTGGGTCTGGAAATCGGCAAGCCTGTCTATCAAGACCTGAACGGTCCGCAGATGAAGGGTGACTGGGTGCTAACGCTCGGGTGGCAAAAAGCGTTATGATGCGGACTGCAATGACATTCACGTCGTAAAACAAATTATTGCCCCGCACCGCTTGCCAAATGCAGTGCGGGGCAATATACGCCCTCATTCCGGTCGGGACGTAGCGCAGCCTGGTAGCGCATCACACTGGGGGTGTGGGGGTCGTAGGTTCGAATCCTATCGTCCCGACCAATTATTTCTAGCAAGAGAACCGATACTTCAACAGAGAATCCTGTGTAAAACAGGCAAATTTCCGTATAAAACAATACTGTCCTACAAATAACCAAATAGGTTAGTGGTGATTCTTAATATTGGAGAGTCATTATGGATATATACAAGCTGATTGATGAAGTTATCGACCGCGAAGGAGGATATAGCAACCATCCTGCAGATCGCGGCGGGGAAACCAACTGGGGGATCACGCACCGGGTTGCACGCACCAATGGTTTCTATGGACCCATGCGTCAGTTAAGCCGGTCAAAGGCTGCAGATATCTATCGCCACATCTATTGGGATGATCCCTCTTTCAATATGGTCGCGGCACAAGCCCCTGCTCTTGCGGCTGAGTTATTCGACACTGCGGTGAACATGGGTCCCGCCACTGCATCGGCTTTCCTGCAACGTGCGCTTAATGTACTCAACCGCAATGAGCGTGATTACAACGATATTTTGGTCGATCGGCAAATCGGCCCGCGCACGCTGGCTGCACTTGATGCTTTTATTACCACGCGCGGCGCGCAGGCGGAATCAATCCTGCTGAAAGCCGTGGAAGCGTTGCAGGGCGCAAAATATCTGCGCCTTGCCGAAAAGCGCCCTGCAAATGAAGCCTTTTTATATGGATGGCTCGCCAACAGGATTGGTAACTAACGCCGCTACACAATTTCAGGGGAATAAACCAAACCAAAGGATATGACTATGTCACTACTTGAAGGCATAATTGGCCCAATAGCCAAAATCATCGATAAAATCATTCCGGATCCCGAAGCGCGGAACCGGGCGAAACTGGAACTCATCAAGTTGGAAGGCTCACAGGAAATGCAACAGTTGCAAACCCGCATGTCAGCCATCATTGCCGAAGCAAAATCAGTAGATCCGTGGACGAGTCGCGCACGACCCAGCTTCCTTTATGTCATGTATGCGATGATTCTATGGGCGATTCCCATGGGTCTGATTGCCAGCATGAAGCCAGATACGGCCCATGCGATTGCCAACGGTATGAATGCCTATCTGGCCGGCATTCCAGAGCCTCTCTATGCGCTGTTTGGCACAGGATACCTAGGATACACTGTCGCACGGCAATGGGGTAAAGCACGCAGCACAGACAGGTGAATTTGGTGTTTTACCGTATTTTTGCGAAAAATTCTTGCAAGACCGGTAGACATGCAGGTAAATGGCAAATTCTTATTCCAAACCAGAAGGGGAAAAGTACCATGAAGAAAACAAACCTGCGTTCAATGCTTGCAGTAACCGGCGGTCTCGCTCTTGCTACAGCAGCATGTACACCTGAAACCGCTCAGGAAGAAGCTGTTGAAGCTGCTTGTGAAGCTGCTGAAGAAGCTACAGAAGCTGCATGTGCCGCTTGTGAAGCTAAATGTGCCGCTGCTGAAGCTGGTGACGCTGAAGCTGTTGACGCTGCATGTGAAGCTAAATGTTCTGCACAGTGTGCAGCTGTTGAAGCTAAATGTGCTGCTGAAGCTGCTGCTGAATAAGCCGACCAGTTTCGCTTGACACAAGCACTTGAAAAGCTGTTTGCCCTAACGGGCCAGATAGCTGAAGAGGGCGTCTCGCTGGTACCCCGTGTGGTGCCGCCGGACGCCCTTTTTGTTCAGCTGGAACATTATCCCAAGGATGATTGCATCGCCCCGGGAAACAAATCGCGCTGGTTTTACCACGCGCACCCTCCCGAAGAACGTGAAGAAGGCGAGCACGGGCATTTCCATATATTCCTGCCGCGCCACCTGTTCGGCGATACAAAGCCGTTGATCGGGCCACCTCAAAAAAACGTAAAAGGCAATAAACCGGCTCAGGTCGTGCATTTCGCTGCATTGGCCTTTGGCACAGACGGCATGCCCAGTTACTGGTTCACAACCAATTACTGGGTCACGCATGAGTATATGATGCCGGCAACCGAGATTGCCAAATACCTGAAAGAATTTGACATGACGGACGCCCCCGGTGATCCACTGGTCAATGACTGGCTCACCGCCGCGGTTCAGGTCTTTCATGACCCGCTCATAGAAATGCTTGAAGAGCGCGACAAAGCGCTGACTGAGAGCAATTATACCGACAAGGCACTGGAAGTCACATCACGCATGGATTTCGATCTATAATGCGTTTTATATGATTATGCCGCGCAGCACGGACCTGGAACTTGATATATCACCCAGGCGTGGCGACGTAACCTGTTTTGAATGATATGGTGACCGAAGGCTCGTGAGCAGCGAATTTCGTTAAGAATGGATAAGAAATCGCAAACACTGATAACCTATCCGGTTAAAATCGGACTGTCATTTATTTTCATTATACTAAGTTAATCAACGGAAGAAGCGGCCGCCACTGCCATTTGTCCGTTCTTATGCGCGACACCTGGGACTATTTGGATAGTCCAGTGATAATTGACACCGTATTTATCTGCCTGTTTCTGTCCCGCCATATGATAGCTCAAACCTCGTGCATAACGGTGAGGCCCCTGTTGCATCGCTTCATCAGTGCGGCGCAGGCTTTTGTGGTTGGGATCATTATCTTTGTCACCAAGTAATATGAGGACATTCTTGGATAGCGCTTTTTTCAGCATTTCCTCCGAAACACCTGCCCCTTTCAGCCCGTAAGGATAGGATTTCGTCATATCGGGAACTGTGTACCACCCGGCATTGGCAGAGAGGTACTGATGCGCCCTGGCATTGGGCTTGTAATAAAGGAACCGGTGCACAAATTGCGAACCGGCTGAGTGTCCGTAAATGGAATATTTTTCCTGCCTGCTATCCACCGCGCGGCGGACAACATCAAATATCGGTTCAATTGCCGAGAATGACCAGATGGCCTCATCCTGAAGGCCTTTCCCTTCCTTGCGAAACACATTGCCAAGATTATAGCCAGCTGACTTCGGGAAATCGGTTTTGCTAAATTCCGGTGCAATAATAATCAGGCCATTCGCTCGTGCTGGCTCTACCCATTCACGGATATAACGGTGAGGGTCCCGCTTGGTGCCGTGCATAACAAACAGGATAGGAGCCTTATGAACATCAATATTATCAGGCGCATATATCCAGACCGGAAGATCAGGGCCTGCCCATTTGGTGAACATGAAGCGATTAATAGAGCCAACTGCAAATTCACGGCTATGCGAGATATTAGGAGAAGTAATATTGTGAAGAGACTGGCTGGCTATCTGGACCGGCACATTGCTGGTGGCAGGCCGCTCAATGCTTTCCAGCGGTAATGCCTGACATGCAGCCAGACTTAACAGTACAGTAGGCACACTGAGATATCGCATGTTCATATGAGTTTCCTGGCAGTCACTATTTCATTAAAATCCATGCCCGCACATATGGAGCCTGGCGGTGAAAGGCCGGCTTTTGGAATATTTCCGAAAAACCGGCCCGGCGCGACCCTGGACTATCAGAACCTTATGCTTGCCCCGACAAAGAACTCACGTCCAACCGCATCGTTAAGGTCGGAAACGATATTACGGGAACTACCTGTATCGGTACCTGAAGGAATGATCGGTCCGTAATTGTCAAAGATATTGTTGATGCCGGCAGTAATCGTAAAGCGGGCATCGGAACCGAAGCGGTAACGCGCATAAATATCATGATAGGTTTCATTACCAACACGGAAATAGCGGTCATCACTCGGATCTGCAGCATCATTGCTGTCAACACCGCCAGCTTCGAAGTTGAGCGTATAAGTCAGGCGGAAACCACCGTTGCGGTAACCAGCCCGAAAACGAAGCTCATCCTTGCCGTTCTCAATCTCGCCCAGTGGTGAAGTTATGATAGAAACTCCGCCCAGTCCGACAAATTCGGTCTGCTGCTTAAAATAATGTGAGTAGCGGAAGTCAATATCAAACTGACCTGGAATAACCGGCAATTCAATCCGACTCCAACGGAGGGTTGCATCAATACCTTCCACCAGTTCGTTGTTCAGGTTTTCCTGGAAATTGATGACCTGGTCAACACTGCCGTCTGTCCTGCTCCGCGTTATGACATCACAGAACTTATTATTCGGAAAGTCATCTGCTGCATAGCATAGATCGACTGTATCCTGCGTGCTCACCGAACCAATCGCATCCTTGATGTCGATACGGTAATAGTCAGCAACCAGTGAAAAGTTCGGAATGACGCTTGGTGTCAGGACAAAGCCGGCCGTGAATGTTTCTGCCGTTTCCTCCTTAAGGTTCTGGTTACCGGCATTTGGTCCCTGTGTGCCACCAGGGCCATCGAATGGATCACCTGCATTGTCTGGATCAGCAAAAAATGCCTGAATACCTGGCTCTGCCAAACAGTTTGTAGCAATATTTGTAAGGTTGGCATTTTCTCCGCCAGGGCTCGATGGCGCAACGATTCCCGTTCCATCCGGGTTCAGGCCTTCGCAAGGATCCTGAAGATCATCCGCGTCCGGACGGGGAGGTGAGAAAAATTCGGTTATAGTAGGCGCACGTTGCGAACGGGAATATTGCGTACGAAGACGCAGTGCATCATTCATCTGCCACACGGCACCGGCATTAAAGCTGAAAATGGTGCCTATGGTTGAATAATTTGCTATACGCGCCGCCGCACTGACATTTAACCTGTCAACAATGACGGGAACATCAATCTCCGCAAACCCTTCGATCACATCATAATTTGCCTTAAGGCTTGGGAATGTGGAGTGGGTTGTGACAAAAACATCATTGGTCGTCGGGTCTCCGTCAACACCGCCGATAAGGTCGCCGTCACGATCACCTCGTGTCTCCTGGCCTTCACGGCGATATTCCAGACCCAGGGCAAATTTGATATCGCGTTCGCCAAGGCTGAACAGGTCGCCATTAATGGATGCCCCAGCCGTAAGTTGGTCACGTTTCTGGGAGGCATCCCCGGTATAACTGATATAGTCGGCAGCTTGAGCCGTCACACTGCCTTCACCAAATAGGTTGATCGGCACACATCCATTTGCGCGGGCTGCTGCGTCCACACACTGGAAACCGCCATTGCCATCATCTTCAATATTCAGCGCAAAATCGAGATTCTGAAGGTTTATCTCACCATTATTAATCGCGCGCTGTTTCCATTCACCATAGGTAGCAAATGCGTTCCACCTGATCGCATCGGTCAGTTGGCCATCGAAGTCGGCCATAACACGGATCGTTTCCCGGCTGTTGATTCGCTGTTCTTCTCCAAGTTCGGGGAAAGACCTGATCCAGGATACTGTACCGCTACGGGTTTCTTCGACCTCGGGCGGAATGAAGGGGTGGCTGGATGACATTCTGCGAACTTCGAACACGTCCGGAACACCGTCCAGGATACCAAATGTCTCACCGCTGCCGCCATCTTCAAGGCCATTGTGGTTCAACGTGTCAACATCCGAGTAAAGCGCTGTCAGGGACGCCGTGAGAGCGTCAGAAAACTCAAATGTTCCATGGAATCCCAAATTCAGCACTTCACGCTTGCTGCGTAGCGACTGACCGATACGGTCGTTATATCCATCAAAGTCACCCAGAAAATCCTGATTCAACGCACGGTCAAACGAGCCATCTGGCAAGGTCGGACGCAGGCTTTTGTCGTTAAACCAGCGGCCATCCCTGAACCATGCATCCCCTTCAAAAACGCCGCCGGGCAAATCCGAATCAAACGAAGGCAAAATACAGTGCCTGTTCGTATTGTTCGGATCGCAGCCTGGCGCATTTACTTCGTTGGCAAACGAATCACGAGACGAGTCAGCGGGATCATCAAACTCAACCGGCAGAATTGCCAGAGGACGACTGCTATCTATCCGAATCTCTTTCTCATCGCGGTAACTGGCGCCCAGCAACACATAACCGCGATCATCGGCGAACCTGGTTCCGTAAAGCCCCTCCAGTCGTAATTCTTCGCCCCCACTTGCTTCAGGAGCAGAGAATCGTACGTCAAGGTCAACGCCTTCAAAGTCATCCTCAAGGATGAAATTGGCGACACCAGCGATCGCATCCGAGCCATAAATAGCCGATGCGCCGCCCGTAGTAATTTCTGCGCGTTTTACGAATCCGGCAGGAATGGTGCCAAGGCTGACACGATCACCGTTACCGGAGTTCGAAACGGCACGCTTACCATTGATCAACACAAGCGTCCGGTTGTCCCCCAGCCTGCGCAGGCTAACGGTTGAGAGGCCATTATTCTGAATGCTGTTGTTACTGTTTTGAACAGATATACCGTCGCCCACGCCAGGGAGCTGCGTCACAATTTCCGCCAGGTCGGTCTTGCCGCTTTCCTCAATATCATCTGATGTGAATACCTGAAGCGGTACCGATGACTCTTCAGCGCGTTTCTCAATCCGAGACCCGGTGACAACAATCAATCCATCATTTTGTTGTGAGGAGGTTGACTGTTCCTCTTGCGCTACATCCTGCGCATGAATGGGGGTAGCCGTAGCAGCAACTGCAATCGGCACCAGCATTGTTGAGTGTAACAGAATTTTTTGAAACTTTATCATACGATACTCCCCACCTGTAATATTTAAATACTATTCAGCTCTCTATTTTGTAAGCTTTGACTCACTTGTTGACCTGACCGTAAAAAAGCTCCAGTTCCTAATTGGAATGAAGCGATGCAAAAAACGCAAATATTTGAAATAGAGAGATTTCATGGAACTGAAATGGTTAGAAGATTTCATTTGTGTTGCCGAAAAGGGACATTTTGCCCAAGCAGCCGAGATCCGGTTTGTTACTCAATCTGCCTTGAGTCGTCGTATTCAGGCATTGGAACTGTGGATCGGCACCCCGTTATTTGACAGGACCGAGCATCCAATCAAACTGACTGCTGCAGGGGTGGAATTTATAAAAACTGCACGCCATATCGTTGAGCAATCCTATGAAGCGCGGGCTATTGCCAATGAATATTCAAAAATTGGCGAGAACAGCATCAAGATATCGTGTCTGCATACTCTGGCACTAAAATTCATTCCTGATGTCATTAGTGACCTTCAGAACAAGATTGGTTCTTTCTCTGCAACCATTGTTGCTGATGCAAAGACGGTCGAGGAGTATCTCAACTCACTTTATACAGGAGCATGTGATTTTTTTATCAGCTACAATCACGTATCCATTCCGTTCGATGTGGGTCCGATGCAATTCCCGCATATTGAAATCGCATCCCATCACCTTCGTCCGTACCAGAGTGACAAAGTTGAACCAATAATATTGGACGAAAATTCGACCAACCCTATACCCTATATCGAATATTCCGGTACCTCGTTCATGTCTCGTGTTTTTGAACAGTTGTTGCAAAAGGCTCCATTCCGAAAGAGATTGCAAACGGTTTACCGGGCATCACTCGTAGAAAGCATGATGGTTGCTGCCCAGCATGGGTTTGGTTTAACATGGCTGCCTGAAACAGTCGTGTCAGGTGATCCGGGTGAACATGGATTGAGACTCGTATCAGATAACTTCCAGACGTCGTTACAGATAAGAGTGTATCGATCAGCCAGTAACACCAACCCGTTGGTCACTAAAATTTGGGAACAACTGCAAATCGCAAATAACTATCGGTCATAGGTCCAGTTCGGCGATCAGACAGTCCGCTTTGAGCGGCACAACCCTGCGGAGCGATTGTGCGAGAGTTTCGCGGTTCTCGATGATATTACGAGCAACTTCAGTTGCAGCAGAATACCCGATAATCGGCATTAGCGAGGTTACACGCGCGGTGCTTGCATTAAGCAGCTCGGCAGTGCGTGCTTCATCTACTTCTATACCGTTGATGCAGTTTTCCACTAAAGTATTCATACCCGATATCAATGAAGTACAGCTATCGTGAAGCGACCATATGATTACCGGTTCCATGGCGTTCAACTGCAACTGCCCCGCTTCAGCGGCGAAGGTCACTGTCGTATCTGCACCGAAAACCCGGTAACAGATTTGATTCATGACTTCAGGAATGACAGGGTTTATCTTGCCTGGCATGATCGACGATCCAGGCTGCCTTTGCGGAAGCTTTAATTCACCAATCCCGCCCAACGGACCGCTAGACAGCAGTCTCAAGTCGTTGGAAATTTTGCCAAGCTTGGTGGCCAATCTTTTCAAAAGACCGCTATAGTAAACAAATATGCCCGTATCCCAGCTTGCTTCAATCCGATTGGCAGAAGAAGTCACCGGCAATCCGCAAACCTTAGCGAGATTGCCAACAATATTTTCCAAATAATAGGGGCTCACACCAACGGCCGTGCCAATCGCAGAACCACCCAGATTGGTTTCCAAAAACAGTTTCTGCATTTCCTCAATACGATCAATATCTTCACCTAGAGAATCGGCAAATGCCTGCATTTCCTGACCCACTGACATCGGTACGGCATCTTGCATCTGGGTCCGGCCCAGCTTCATGACATGTTTAAATTCTCGAGCCTTGCGTTCAAAAGCTTTGACACATTTTCTGGTGGCCGCGTTGAGTTTTACATTCAACTGCACAATTGTGAGACGAATGGCCGTCGCATAGACATCATTAGCTGACTGGCATTTGTTGATGTCATCCTTTGGGTGCAGCTGCTCATACTCGCCGCGCCTGTGTCCCATAAGCTCCAGTGCACGATTTGCAATCACCTCATTGGCATTCATGTTGGTGGAGGTGCCCGCTCCTCCTTGAATGACATCGATACAAAATTCCCCGTGATGCTCACCAGATAATATTTCCCTGCAAGCAACCATAATAGCATCGGCTTTTTCACGGCTCAGATCACGTGCATCTAAGTTGGTCTGGGCCGCCGCCAGCTTGATCCATGCCAGCGCCTTAATAAGTTCCGGCATTTTGGACAGCGGGATACCTGTAATAGGAAAATTTTCAACAGCCCGCTGTGTCTCGGCACCAAAAAGCCGGTCCGCAGGCACCTCCACTTCTCCAAGGAAGTCGTGTTCCGTTCGTACTTTCGTGCTAATAGATGAGGAGTCAGATTGACGGCTCATGTCATGGTCTTGCTGGTACCGGGTTTTGCGTAGGCAGCTTTTCAGGTCGCAATATGGACCGCTTGCAAGGGTGGCGGATGATCTGTCCCCCCTCTTTCGACAAGCTATAGAGATGCGCGTTTTCCGACAGGCTGAATATTTTCGCTATCTGCTCATTTTCAAAATACGCGGCAACACCATCATCCAGGGAGAAAGCGGGGAAACTGCAATATCTGTTGTGCCTGAGAAATTCTCTAAAAATCTTTGGCCGCTCGGGATGCGCGTCATGATGCACGCAAACACTTCCATCCAAAATTCCAAGGCCCTCAATCGGTCTCAGACTGCTTTTGATAGAATCGGTGATGCTCCAATTATACAGGATGTTGAGGCCGGCGCTGGCACCAGCTAATAACACACCGTTGCTGTAAGCCATCCGAAGAGCTCCGACCACTCCCCATTCCCGAAACAGGGCCAACAGATTGCGCGTTGAACCGCCATCTATGTAGATGATATCCACACCGTCAAAAAAATCATCCGCATTGCCCGTCGGCGGGTCGAACAGACTAAGTATTCTGGCTTTGGCTTCAATGCGTTCGGCCAGCCGCCGGAATTGGGAAATTCGGTCAGGATTATCGCCTTTGGCGGCACCGATATAGCAAATTGTCGGTTGCTGCTTACCAGAAACTTCAACTATTTTCTTGCCCAGCAACGGATCCTGGCCCTCATCAGCAAACAAAGATGCAGAATCGCTCATTCCGAAAATCTTACACGTCATGGTGCTACAGCTTGCATCAGTTGCGCACATAATATGGCGCCATATGTACCCAGTGCATATCCCAGAACCGCAAGCAAGACGCCAACAGGTGCCAACGCAGGATGGAATGCGGCCGCAACCACTGGAGCCGACGCTGCGCCTCCGACATTTGCTTTGCTGCCTACGGCGACAAAGAAAAATGGCGCTCTAATGATCTTGGCAACCGCGATCAGTAATATGCTGTGCACCAGCATCCAGATGAACCCTACCAGAAAGAGCATCGGCGCTTCCGCCATCTTGAAAACATCCATCTTTGTCCCGATTATCGCAACAAGCAGGAAGATCAGGACCGTACCAAATTTCGACGCACCCGCCCCTTCCAGATCCCTGACCTTGGTAAAACTCAACCCAACCCCAATTGTGGTCGCGATCACTACAATCCAGAAAAACTTGCCGGTCATGAAACCGAACTGCTCAGATACCGAACCATCTGGTGCGGTCAGCAGCTGTGTGAAAAAATCAGAGAATATGCCGCCGAAAATGTTGGACAGTGATACTCCGCCAAACGCAATTGCAAGCAAAAGCATCAATTCCGGTATAGTTGACTTCCTCTCAACGGAGAGCGTGAAGTTTTCCATTTTTTCGCGCAACCGCTCAATGGCACTGGAATCGGCTTTCAGCCAGCGGTCGACTTTTTCCACATTCCCGGCACCGTACAGGAGAAATGCCATCCAGATATTCGCAACCACGATATCAATTGCAACCATCGCGCCGTAGCGCTCTTTGTTGAACCCGTAGACCTCCAGCATTGCCGTTTGGTTCGCGCCGCCCCCAATCCAGCTTCCCGCCAGTGTCGCTAGCCCTTTCCAAACCGCATCAGCCCCTTCACCACCAACAGTTTCGGGGCTGAATGAACCGACGATAAGAACAGCAATCGGACCGCCAATGACAATACCGATAGTGGCTGTGAAAAACATTATCAGCGCCTTGGAACCCAGCCCCATAATGGCCTTGAGGTCGATGCTGAGTGTCATCAGGATCAGCGCAGCTGGAAGGAAATAATCTTTGGCCGCCTGCCACAAACCGTCGCCTGCCTGCGCAACGAACCCAAAACTCGCCAACAGGGACGGGATAAGATAGCAAAGCAGAATAATGGGAATGAAAGTAAAGAAGCGATCCCAGAAACCACCACGATTCTTCAGGTAAAAAAGCAACCCCAAAACTGCGCAAAGTACGCCAAAGCTGCCTACGTTATCCAGTGGAAATATTGCTGCAGTCATTCAGAATTCCCTCCGCCATTCGGCTTTTTATCTGGATCGGATTGCTTCTCACAGTCACAATCCTGATCCTCGATGTTTTTCCTCATCTTTACCGACGGTAGAACGGGTTGATACTCTTTGTTCAAGGCATATCTGGCAAACCATCCCAGATCGGTATTTATCTTGAAAAGCTGGTGCAGCGGTTTGCGGAAACCATGTGGTTCACCAGGAGCCAGATACAGTTTCGTCGGTGTGCCGGTTGCCCTCACACCCCGATACATCATGATCCCCTGCGTCGGCGGAACCCGGACGTCCCGTTCACCATTGAAGAAAAGCGTTGGGGTTTTTACCCGCCAGGCATCTTTCAGCATCGATTGTGCCGTGAAACTTCCGATTGGAGCATTTTCCTGCCAGGGTGAGCCACCGAACCACGGTGTGCGGTTGTGCCGGACATCGCTTTCACCATACATGGAAATCCAGTCTGATGCCCCCGCGCCCGAAGAAGCTGCCTTGAATCGGTCCGTGACAGTGATAAGCTTGTTGGTCATATGGCCGCCAGCGCTCCAGCCCATTTTGATAAGCCGGTCCGGATCGGCTATTCCTTTGGTCACCAGCGCATCGATACCGTCAAGTACATCAAGGTGTGCATTGTTGAAATAGCTTCCAACCATATCACGCATAAAGGCATCCCCATATCCGGTCCCTCCCCGATGGTTGGGCAGGAAAATAGCATATCCCTGCGCCGCCAGCACTGGCACATGACGGGAAGAATTCCAGCTTCCAAATTGTGAGGAAGACCGCGGCCCTCCATGAGTAATCGTGACCATTGGATAAGCCTGACCCGGTTTATAATCGACCGGATACACAAGAATTCCGTCCAGCGCTGTTCCATCGCGGCCTCGCCACTGGAACCGGCTTTGCCTGGGTAGCCGGTACATAGCCGGCCATTCACCATATTCTGACGTAAGCTTACGGAAAGAGACATCGGAGCCTTTTGCAAGGTAAACTTCCCCTGGTGACCGGGCATCGGTTATGCGGGCGACATGCCGACCTGTTTCCGGGAAATATTTCCAACCTGTGATCGCATGATCACCTTCGGTCAGTCGTTCAAGTTGATCGGTATCAAGGTCCAACCGAAACAGTTCCGTCCGAATTCCAATATTGCCTAGAATAAACAAATTTTTACCGGTTTTACCCCATGCAAAGTCAACCACTTCCATCGCTTCGTCAGGCATTAGAAGGCGCGGCTTGGATGAATCGACATCCTGAATGAACAAATTGTCCTCATAATAGCCTTCACCGCGTTCATTCACGGTTGCGATATATGCAAATCGTGATCCGTCAGGAGAAAGCCTAGCTTGGGCTTCCCGGTATCCATTAACGGTCAGTCGTTGATCCGTTCCATTGTTTAGGTCATGCAGCCATAGTTCGCGATGATGGCTGTCATATTGCGCGCCCTCAGGCTGCCGGCTGTACAGTATCTGCGCACCATTTTTTGAAAGGTCATAACCCCTTACAGAAAAACGGCCTGACAGAACCTTTTCACTTCGCGCTTTCTCAAGATCATATTTCCAAAGCTCGTAAGGCGCAGAGACATCATATTCCTTAATCTCCAGAGCCTTTTCTCGCTTTGAACGTGGGTCGTGACGGCGGGCACGAAAGAAAAGTATATCGCCCTTCAGTCCCCAGGTTACGTCATTAATGTCCTCGGGATGATCTGTAATTTTCTGGAGTTCTGATGACTCTATATTATAGAAATAGGCAGCGTCCTTTTTGTCTTTTTTCAGCTCAAGTATAGTCAAAAACCCTGTACTATCCGGTGACCAGACGCTTTCAGACAATCTCTGACCCTTTTCCTCCCATTGTTTGAGGTTTTCGATAGCACCACTTTCAACGTCAATAATCTGATAATGATCAACCTTTTTATTGATCGACCAATCGACTGCTGTCCGTTTGAACAGGAGTTTCTTGCCGTCTGGAGATAAAACCGGATCGCTCAGTCGTGGAATTTCGACGAATGCAACAGGATCGAAGCCAGTGGCTGCAGCCTGTTCCTCTTCTTCTTGTCCTGTCGCGCTGACAGTTTGCGCCAAATTAGTGAACTGGAAGACTACAACCGCTAATCCGGCAAAAAACCTAGACCGCTTCGATGACTGTTGGCGCAGCAATTTCATCTCCCTGTTTTTTTGGCATAAGTATTAATGGCAGATATTCACAACACATCGCCAATTCAAAAATCGATTTGGGCAATGAAAATTTTGCAAGACATTGAATAGTAAATATTTATGAGTGGTAAATAGTAACCAAGTGATACGAGAAAAGACTTTCAGAACAAGGCTCAGAGACTTTTTCGTTCGGCCGGAGACAATAGAGAAATGGTTCAGGCGCGCACCTTCATATTCTTCGTTCATGCCCATCAGAGGCCTTGGCGGCGTTCGTGAAAGTCAGATCAAAATGGTGCACCCGACAGGATTCGAACCTGTGGCCCCCAGATTAGGAATCTGGTGCTCTATCCGACTGAGCTACGGGTGCGCACATATCGCAGCCATGCTCTAATGTGGATATCAGTGGTTTTCAAACCTTATCTGACGCAAGCTTGGTTAACTCTAATTTTTCGCCTCTGGCGGGACGACGGGGAGCGGCAGCGGCGCCACTGATATGCCTTCGTCGATCAAATCCTGTGCTTCTTCCTCACTGGTTTCACCATGGATCAACTCCTGCTCAACTTCGCCATAATGGATATCACGTGCGCGCCGCGCGAAATCACTGCCGACCCAGGTCGATTTTTCAAGCATCTGTGACTGCGCCTTGGCAAGTGCACCAATCATATCTTGCATCTTTTGGTTGATTTCTGGCACATTTTGCATGGCCACAGCATCTTCAGTTGCAGGCGCTTCAACCTGACTTCCCGCAGCAGAGGCCGTAGCGACCACTTCCTGCACCTGATTACCCTTGGCACCGACATTAGGAGCCATCACAGCTTTCTGGATGTCATGATCGCCGCATGTGGGACAGCATAGCAGACCGGTCCGCTTCTGCTCGGCAAAAGCCTCACTGGACGCAAACCACCCTTCAAAAACATGGCCGCCAGAGCGACAGACAAGATCAAATACAATCATGAGACGGTATAATCCTCTATTTCCCTTGCATTGGCAAGAGATGGCAACCTTTGCCGCACTTTTTCAATCTGTTCCATATCAAGTTCCACAACAGCAAGCCCTGGTTCCTGCCCCCCGTCATGCAGCACCCTGCCCCATGGGTCGACCACCAGACTATGACCATAGGTTTTGCGCCCATCCTCGTGCATTCCGCACTGGGCCGCGGCAATGACAAAGCTGCTTGTTTCGATGGCACGGGCACGAAGCAACACATGCCAGTGTGCCTCACCTGTTGGTACGGTAAATGCCGCTGGTATGGCGATAATATCAGCCTTTGCTTCGGCTAACTTGCGATAAAGTGCCGGGAAACGGATATCATAGCAGATGCTGAAACCCAGTCTTTGTCCCGCAATATCGGACAGCACAACATGCGCTCCCGCTTTATAAACACTGGATTCACGCCAATTGTCGCCGCCGCCCAGTTCGACATCGAACAGGTGTATCTTGTCATAATGAGCACGGACCTTACCGGTGTTGTCAATCAGGATGGAGCGGTTGCGCCATTTTCCATCTCCATGGTCCACCGCAAGCGAACCAATATGGACGCTGATTCCATGTTGGCGTGCAGCCTTACGGACCTCCGCCAGAAAAACATCATCTTCCTCACACGCAATCTTCTCTGCCGCGCGCTTTCTGTCACGGTCGAGCATATTCGACATTTCAGGCGTAAAAAGTACCTCGGCACCCTGCCCAACCGCATCTGCAACAGCAGACACCACCACAGCCGCATTAACCGCGGGATCGATCCCCCCATTCATCTGCAAAAGCGCGATTTTCATACCTGTCTTTTGCGCCTATGTGCTCAACAACGGATCAAGCCCGCCTTTGGCATCCAGCGCATACAGGTCATCACAGCCGCCAATATGCTGACCGTTAATGAATATCTGCGGCACAGTCGTGCTGCCATTTGAACGTTCCAGCATCTCGGTACGCTTCGGCCCGCCCATGCTGATCTCAAACTCTTCGAATTCCGCACCCTTGCCTTTCAAAAGGCTTTTCGCCCTTACGCAATAGGGGCAATAGAATTTCGTATATATTTCAACCTTCGCCAATGCTTCTTCCTTTGATGGATTACATCCTGTTCATCGTAGAAATGGGGTACTGTTCGGCAGAAAACAAGTGTGGCATCAATGCCCACCGCCGCCCTCTTCTCCATCGCGCAATACCCGTGCCCAGCAATATATGGTCACTGTCTGTGCACCTGCTTTTTTGAGCTGTATCACACAGGCATTGGTTGTTGCACCGCTGGTATAGACATCATCGATCAGCATGATGTCACGTCCCCTTATGTCATCCAGATATTTGGGATTCACTTTTATCGCTCCCTGCAGGATTTTACGGCGCTGCTGCGCGGTCATGCCTTTGAGCGGCGGTGTCGCCCTCGTACGAAGTAGGCTATCAAGGAGAATATCAATTTCATGGCTGTCGTGCAGTGCCTGTGCAATCAGTGCCGCCTGGTTAAACCCGCGCCGCCATATGCGGCCGCGGTGCAGCGGCACAGGCACCAACAGCAGATTATCGCAATCATCTGGCATATGACGCCCCAGAAACCGCGCGATCAGTTTTGCAAGGCCAATCCGGCCCGCATATTTGAGCTTGAGCGGTATCTGCCGTGACAGCTCATCATAAACGACCGCTGCCCTTACCCCGTCATGCTTTGGCGGCCTGGCAAGACACGGGGCGCATAGCAGTTCATCATCGCGCGCCACATCGAAAGGGCGGCCACAGGCGCTGCAGCATGGATCGGTAATGAATTTAAGCTGTGGCCAGCATGTACCGCAAAACTGCAGGTCATTCTCCACCATATCGCCGCAGGACGGACAACGCGGCGGGATGATGATGTCCAGCACCGGCCTTACCACCTGGTCATAAAAGCTTTTAAACGCCCCCATTTTTTAAGCTTGTCGCAGGATGCGGTCCAAGGCACAAGGCTCCAATGGTCCAGACCGTATCCGATTCATCCGCACGGCCCGCGGATATTTTTGATCGCAAGCGGCGGCAGCTTGCGCGTGACCGCGCCACGCGCAGCGATGCTTCCCATGAGTTCCTGCATGCGCATATGGCCGAAGAAATGCTCGAGCGGCTGCAATGGGTGAAACGGGATTTCAATGATGTACTTGTCATCGGCAGTGCACCGGGGCAGCTTATTTCCGGGCTTAAGGCGCAGGGAATGGCGCTAACATACGCAGATAGCAGTGCGGCATGTTGCGCGCGCCACGAAGGTGTGCATTGCGAAGAAGACAGATTACCATTTGAAGCGCACAGTTTTGACCTGATAATCTCCAATGGCGTTCTGGACAGCGTGAACGACCTGCCAGGTGCACTGATCCAGATGCAGCACATATTGCGGCCAGACGGGCTTTTTCTCGCCGCTTTTGTGGGCGCAGGCTCGCTACCACAGCTGAAAGCCGCGATGATGGCTGCCGATAGCGCCAAGAACAGTGAAACGATGGCCGCGCATATCCATCCGCAAATCGACGTGCGTGCTGCGGGCGATCTCCTCACACGTGCGGGCTTTACAATGCCCGTGGCCGATGGCGAGCGGCTAACAGTGCGCTATTCCGACCTGCCTTCGCTGGTGCGCGACCTGCGCGGCATGGGGGCACATAATGTACTCGCATCCAAGCCGCCCTATATCGGCAAGCAGGGCCTGCTGGCCGCTGCCAATCATTTTGCAGAATCTGCTGACAATGACGGCAAGACCAGCGAGATATTCGAACTCATATATCTGAGCGGCTGGGCACCCGATGCCAGCCAGCCCAAACCCGCAAGGCGCGGGAGCGGGAAGGTTTCCCTAGCATCGACACTAAAGCCGACTGGTCGTCAATAGCCGTGTAATTGGGCGGCGAAGCCCCACCTTTCAGGGCCGACTAGCAGGCGTATGAGTAATTCTCGCTATGAATGTCAAATGTGCCCACAAAATCCACTGTATCATCGCAATACTGGATGAAGTGGCCTGTGTGATAAGCCATATTGCCACCAGGTTGCGAGAAATACAGCGTCTCATATCTAATATTCGGCGAGGATCCCGGCCCTGTATTGGCAGTTGACAGTAGGAAAATCGAACTTAAAGCCGCGATTGTTAAACGTTTCATGCTTCTTCTCCTTCAGATGAGGCAAAACCATGCACAATTACTCAAGCCGTCACAATAAAACAGCCTGAAGATTAAATATTTTTAATATAAATCAATATTTTGATATATAAATCAAGCTCTGCATTACTGATTGGCGAGAGCAGCCTGCGCCGCTGCCAATCTGGCTATCGGTACACGGTAAGGCGAGGCGCTGACATAATCGAGGCCTGTTTTGGCGCAAAACGCGATCGACGCCGGGTCGCCGCCATGCTCTCCGCAAATGCCAAGTTTGATGTCAGGCCGGGTGACCCTGCCCTTTTCAGCCGCAATCTCGATCAACTGTCCGACACCATCGATATCAAGCGAAACGAACGGATCGCGCGCATAAATGCCCTTGTCGACATATTGGCCCAGGAACCGTGCCGCATCATCACGTGACACACCCAACGTGGTCTGCGTCAGATCGTTGGTGCCAAAGCTGAAAAACTCACCGCTTGCCGCGATTTCACCGGCCATCAGCGCCGCACGCGGCAGCTCAATCATGGTGCCGACAAGATAGTCAACGCTTTGTCCGCGCTCGGCAAATACCGCCTTTGCCGCGCCATCGACCACCTCTTTCATCAAATCCAGCTCACGTTTCGTGCCCACTAGCGGAATCATCACTTCAGGGATTGGTGCCTTACCCGATTTTTCGAGCACGTCACAGGCCGCTTCAAATATCGCCTTTGCCTGAATTTCATATATTTCAGGATAGGTGACACCAAGACGGCAACCACGATGACCAAGCATCGGGTTAAATTCGTGCAGCTCATTTGCCCGGCGTTTCAGCGCCTCAATACCTATACCCGTCGCTTCGGCCACATCCTTGAACTCGTTTTCACTGTGTGGCAGGAATTCATGCAGC
The DNA here is from genome assembly GCF_900537065.1 of Sphingorhabdus sp. Alg239-R122. Classification (GTDB taxonomy): domain Bacteria; phylum Pseudomonadota; class Alphaproteobacteria; order Sphingomonadales; family Sphingomonadaceae; genus Alg239-R122. Next base: position 109,830 of record NZ_UNRC01000004.1, read on the forward strand.
GGTGGATCAAGCAGTCGGATGGTGACGGGAAGCCCCACCATCACTTCGAAAATCTCGGTAAAATCCTGTCGCTGTTCAGGGAGTAGCTTGTCGAGCGCCACACGGCGGCCTGCTTCGTTTTCCGCCAGAATCATCTGCCGCACCGCGGTGATACGTGCGGCGTCAAAAAACATATGTTCGGTGCGGCACAGGCCAATGCCCTCCGCGCCGAAATCGCGCGCGACGCGGCAATCGGCAGGCGTTTCGGCATTGGTGCGTACATTCAGCTTGCGTGAACGGTCCGCCCATTCCATCAGCGTGCCGAAATCTCCGACCAGTTCAGGCTGAATGGTGGCAACCTCACCCGCCATCACTTCACCAGTGGAACCATCGAGCGTCAGCATGTTACCCTCTTTCAAAGTACGGCCCGCGACTGTCATGCTGCGTGTTTCATTATCGATCACCAGTTCACCCGCGCCCGATACACATGGCCGCCCCATACCGCGCGCTACCACGGCGGCGTGACTGGTCATACCACCTCGGGCGGTCAATATGCCTTCTGCGGCATGCATGCCGTGAATATCCTCGGGCGAAGTTTCCATGCGCACGAGGATGACATGCTCACCCATACCTTTGCGCCGTTCAGCAGTATCGGCGTCAAATACGATCACGCCCGCCGCAGCGCCCGGGGATGCCGGAAGGCCGCGTGTCAGCACGTCACGTACAGCGTCCGGGTCCAGTGTGGGGTGGAGCAGCTGATCCAGCGCCATCGGATCGACCCGCTGTACTGCTTCTTCCTGAGTAATCAGGTCTTCATTCGCCATATCCACCGCGATCTTCAGCGCTGCCTTTGCCGTGCGCTTGCCGCTGCGTGTCTGCAGCATCCAAAGTTTGCCGCGTTCAACGGTGAACTCAATGTCCTGCATGTCGCGGTAGTGTTTCTCAAGCAGGTCGAACACACCCGCCAGCTCGGCATAGGTCTCCCCCATCGCCTCTTCCATGCTCAGCGGCTTGGCACCCGCTTCCTCGCGCGCAGCCTTGGTGAGATATTGCGGCGTGCGGATGCCCGCAACCACATCCTCGCCCTGTGCGTTGATAAGATATTCGCCGTAATAGGCGTTGCTGCCATCGGACGGATTGCGCGTAAACGCAACGCCCGTCGCGCTGGTTTCGCCCATATTACCAAACACCATCGCCTGCACATTGACCGCCGTACCCCAGTCGCCCGGAATGTCATTCAATCGGCGATAAACCTTGGCACGTTCCGCCTGCCAGCTTCCAAAGACAGCGGTGATCGCGCCCCATAGCTGGTCATTCACATCCTGCGGGAACGGCTTGGCCCACTGCTCCTCAACCAGCGTTTTATATTCGGCGACCAACGCCTTCCAATGTTCAGCTTCCATCTCGGTATCGTTATAAAAACCATTGTCTTCCTTGACGATTTCGAGCGCCTCTTCAAATGCATCATGGTCAAGACCCAGCACGACATCACTGTACATCTGAATAAAACGGCGATAGCTGTCCCATGCGAAACGTTCGTCACCGCTGACTTTGGCAAGGCCTTCGACCGTCGCATCGTTAAGGCCCAGGTTGAGCACCGTGTCCATCATGCCCGGCATCGACACCCGCGCACCGGAGCGCACTGAAACGAGCAGCGGATTGGCCGCATCCCCAAATGTCTTACCCGTCACGCTTTCAATATGCGCGATGGCCTGCGCCACTTCACCGATCAGGCTATCGGGATATGTTTCGCCATCGGCATAATAGCGTGTGCACAGCTCGGTCGAAATGGTGAATCCCGGAGGAACCGGCAGGCCAATCGACGCCATTTCCGCAAGGTTCGCGCCCTTACCGCCGAGCAGGTTGGTACGCGCCAGCTTATCGTCTTCCTGCGCATCCGAAACACCGCCGCCGAAACGAAATACATATTGGGTCATGCTATTGGCTTATCCTTCGATCTTGGAAAAATCTGCAACTGTATGCACGGCATTTCGTACCCGCATTAACAGGCCTAGCCGCGCTTCGCGTTTTACGGGGTCGGCATCGTTCACTGTTACATCTTCAAAGAAACTGTCAATCGGCCCACGCAGGCTGGCTAATGCTGCCATCGCGCCTTCGAAATCCTCCGCTGTAATAGCAGCGGCCGCTTTGGGTTCGGCACTATCAAGTGCCGCAATGAGGCCCGCCTCAGCCTTTTCAGGCGTGTAAGACAGTGCTTTTTGTGCATCCGCATCCGCAACAACATCCTCTGGCGCTTCCTTCTTCAAAATATTCGAAGCCCGCTTATATCCCGCCAGTAAATTGGTGCCGTCCTCGGTTTCAACGAACGATTGAAGTGCCTTCACACGATTGACCATACGCACGTTGTCACCATCGGTTTCAACAACGACGACCGCATCAATCATGTCATGCTTGATTCCAGCATCTTTCTGCTGAACTTTAAGCCGGTCGATAAAGAAAGTTGCGATATCACGACCTGCATCCAAGCCACCTTCATGCGCAGCAGCGGTGATGAGGTCGCGTATTGAAACCCGGATATCGTTATTCAGGATAAGGCTTAATATTCCTATTGCAGCACGCCGAAGCGCAAACGGATCTTTCGAGCCTGTCGGCTTTTCATCAATCTGAAAAAAACCGACCAAAGTATCCAGCTTATCCGCCAAACTCACCGCTACCGTTACCGGCGCAGACGGCACATTATCACCCTGCCCAACTGGTTTGTAATGATCGCGAATAGCATCGCTGACTTCGGTCGGCAGGCCTTCTTTTTCCGCATAATAGCCGCCCATCAGGCCCTGTAGCTCGGGAAACTCGCCGACCATTTCGGTGACGAGATCGGCTTTGCACAGACACGCGGCCTGCTCGGCCATGTCGGCGTCGCCTTTGACAATGCCTTCCTCGCACAACCACCGTGCAAGCTTCGCCACACGTTCGACTTTGTCTGCGACCGTGCCCAGCTTTTCGTGGAAAACGATATCTTTCAACTTCTCGGCATGCTGTTCCAGCATAGTTTTTTGATCAAGTTCCCAGAAGAATTTTGCATCGGCAAGCCGCGCCGCGAGCACTTTTTCGTTGCCTGCCACAATCGCCTTGCCACCGTCATGCGCCGCTATATTGGCCGTGCAGACAAACGCGTTGGTGAGCTTGCCCGCATCATCACGCACTACGAAATATTTCTGGTTGATGCGCGTGGTAAGCTGGATCACCTCTTCGGGCACATCCAGGAACGCTTCGTCAAACCGGCCCAGCAGCGGCACCGGCCATTCGGTCAGGCCGGCGTTCTCGATCACTAGCCCTTCATCTTCGATTAGGGCCAGTCCTGCATCAGCGGCGGCTTTGACCGCGCCCTCACGGATAATCGCTTCACGCTCCGCATGATCGACAATTACATGACAGGCCCGCAGTTTCTCCACATAGTCATCAACGCCGCCGATAGTGATGGCCCCATCATGATGGAACCTGTGCCCCACCGTGTCATAGCAGGAGGCCACGTCGCCAATCTCACATTCGACAAGATCATCGCCGAATATCGCGACGATGCCTTGCAACGGCCGCACCCAGCGCAAGCTTTCGGTGGTGGCGCTCGCATCACCCCAGCGCTGTGACTTGGGCCATGGGAAGGCTTTGATGATCGCGGGGATGGCTTCGGCCAGAACATCCCTGGTCGCGCGGCCCGGCGTATCAACCACGGCAAAATATGTCGGACGCCCTTTGACATGACGCACCTCAAGCTGGTCACGCGTCACACCGTTTTTGCGGCAAAACCCGTCAACAGCCTGATCGGGCGCACCCTCGGGCGGCCCTTTGGCTTCTTCGCTAACCGCTTCGGTTTCGACGGGTAGACCCTTTGCAATTAAGGCCAAGCGGCGGGGTGTCGAATAAACGGTGATGTCTTCGGACTTCAGCCCGGCATCGCCAAGCTGCGCAGCAAAGAGCTTCTCAAGGTCCGTGCGCGCCTTTGCCTGCATACGTGCGGGAATTTCTTCGCTGAGGATTTCAAGGAGGAAGTCGGTCATATTATACGCTCCATCCTTCATACTCGGCGGCCCAGCGTTCTTTATTTTTATCGATCCACGCCTCGCATGACCCTTTGGCCAAGTCGCGGACACGGCCCATATAGGCTTGCCGTTCGGCAACCGAAATCACGCCGCGTGCCTGTAGCAGGTTGAAGATATGGCTGGCTTTCACTGCCTGCTCATACGCAGGCAGTGGCAATTTATGTTCCAGGCAATTCTCGCATTCCGCGGTTGCTTTTTTAAACAGGTCGAACAGCGTTTCAGTGTTCGCCACCTCAAAATTCCAGGTGCTTTGCTGTACCTCATTTTCATGGAACACGTCGCCATACGTGACGCCCTTGCCGTTGAAATCAAGGTCATAAACACTGTCGACACCCTGAATATACATGGCCAGACGTTCCAAGCCGTATGTCAGCTCGCCCGCAACAGGCTTGCAGTCATACCCGCCCATTTGCTGAAAATAGGTAAACTGCGTGACTTCCATCCCGTCACACCACACTTCCCAGCCCAGGCCCCAAGCGCCCAGCGTGGGACTTTCCCAGTCATCCTCCACAAAACGGATGTCGTGCAGTAGCGGGTCGATGCCGATTGCGTCCAGGCTGCCCAAATACAGCTGTTGCAGGTTGGCGGGTGAAGGTTTGAGTATCACCTGATACTGGTAATAATGCTGAAGCCGCATCGGATTGTCGCCATAACGGCCATCGGTCGGACGGCGGCAAGGCTGCACAAACGCGGCGTTCCAAGGCTCCGGCCCAAGAGCGCGCAAAGTTGTCGCGGTGTGAAACGTGCCCGCACCCATTTCCATGTCATAAGACTGCAGGATCAAGCAGCCATGATCGCTCCAGTAATTATGGAGCGTCAGGATCATGTCCTGAAAGCTCATTTTTCCGCTCTTTTGCGCGGGTTGTCCCGCTGGCTGCGCATTGCCCATCTAAGTCCGCCTTCGCACTTGCAACAATTTTAAAATGCAATGGCGGATGATACCGCGTGGGTCAAGAAAGCTTGGTGATAAATCTGCGATTCTTTCATGCCGGCATGCTTTTTAATGCGTCCATATGAAGGGCAAAAAGACCTTTTTGAAAATTTTTTCGCTATTTAAACATGACATTAAGTCATTTAACCATGTCATTTAGTCAGGTGTTGTTGACATAGTCAGCGAATCAAGACATAAAGTAAGGGAAGCATGACATTGTGTCAGTTTCAAGTTACATACCTCCCACCCCACAGGGACAATTTGAACCGTTTGAAAGGAATAAATCATGTTTAAGAAAACCGCCTTTACCATCGCCGCCGCATGCATGGCTGTATCACCAGCTATGGTTGCTGCGCAAACCAATGACACAGTCAGCGTAACTGTACAGACCAATGACCTTGATCTCGCCAATGCCAAAGACCGTTCGCGTCTGGATTTCCGTATCAAATCGGCAGCCCGGAAGATTTGCGGAGAAAATGCAAGTCGTTCAATTGCTGCATCAAAAATCCATAAAGAATGCATTGCACAGGTTGTTTCAAATGCCCAACCCACGGTTGAATTGGCCGTTTCCAAAGCTGCTACACGAGTTGCACTGAACAGTTATGCGACGCGTCCAGCCAATGGGTAAGCTTGCTGGAGTAAGGGGGCGGCATAGTCCGCCCCACTAGCATTGCAAAGTGAGTATAATGCAGTCATGCACAGCGGAAAAGCAGGTTACAGATTTAAGAGGTGTCTCAATGGCCAGAAGTTCTTATCGATACACGACTACAAAACTGGATATTCTATTCGCATTTCTTGCACCGGTAAGCATCTTCCTGTTTGCTGATGGACCGCCGAAAAATGCAGAAATCCCTCCTGTTTTTGGCCAATATGTTATGGCGGCGATAGGTATAGGTGCAACCCTTCTGTTCAGCTTAATTGCCACGAAGGCTGCCGACCTGGACCGAAGGTGCGCTGAAGAATATGCCTTTCAGATGCTTGCCAACGCTGCGGTTATCGCAGTCATAACAACGATGTTCACCCATGTTATCTGGGATATGAGCGTTCTTAATGACATGGGATTGCCCAAGCCATCTTCAGGCCAAATCATTGGTGTTCTCGTGCTCAGCTGGGCCGCAGGCTATGCCATCTACAGAATCCGCGGAATCAAATCATGAAGAACCGCCTCAAAGTCCTGCGTGCGGAACGCGACTGGTCACAGGCGGAACTCGCCGGACGGCTGGATGTTTCCCGTCAGGCAGTGAATGCCATCGAGACCGGGAAATACGACCCCTCGCTTCCCCTCGCCTTTAAAATCGGCCGCCTGTTCAGCCAACCCATCGAAGAGATTTTCGATGACGAATTTGATGGAGAATAACATGACAGATCAAAGACCAGGGTATGGCGAAGAGAAAGAAAAGGCAAGTAAACGTCAGTTTAACAATGCTTTAGCTATATCGGCCATCATTGGCATCATTATAGCCGCCGCGCTGAAATATGCGCAGGGCGACAGTGGCAGTATATTCACTGCATCGCCGGATACAATGTCCATAAGCCCGGCCCTGGCTATCGGCCTCACAATATTGGTGCTAGCCGGCTTCATCGTATTTCCAGTGCTTGGTCTATTCAGGATGGACGAATTGGAACGCGGTCATAATGTCAATGCAAGTGCACTGGCTGGCCTTTATGGTATCACGGCTTTCCCGGCATGGCATCTGCTCTCGCTCGGAGGCCTCCTGCCGGCTCCAACAGCGGTAGGATTGTTCCTGATAATCTTTTGCGGTGGTTTTCTCTCTTACCTTTTCCTCAAGTACCGCCATTAGTTTTAACCAATAGATACATAGTCAACCGGATCAGGAAATTATCATGACCGATACATCAAAAACACAATCACCTGCAAAAACACCCATGTCACCGCGCGCAAAAAAATACTGGCTCAGTCTTATCGCTGCTAGTGCGCTTGGCCTGATTGGCGGTTTTCTAATCTACCCGATCGGGTATGAGCTGGGCCGGGCTGCAGGTTCAGGCGAAATGCCGGCCGGAAGCTGGTTCGAGGCTCCGATCGATTCCACCACGGCAGTTATCATTGCCCTTATCTGGGGCGTAGCCCTGCCACTGCTGTGCATTCTTTATCACAAGAATGTTGATGAGCAGGAAGAGCACGCTTTTCTGTGGGCCGGACTTATCGGCTGGTACGCCATGGTGATCATTGCACCGGTTTGGTGGGTGCTCGCCTGGGCTGGCATCTGGCCAGAAGCACATGTCATGGGTATTTTTGCAATAGGCATGATTGTAAATGCCATCGTCTTTTCCTGGAAAAAATTCCACTAAAAACAACACCTGAACTGCATCTAAAGGATTGGTTTAATGAACGATACTGACAAAAATTACGGTGAGCAAAAAGTTAAGAATCAAAACCGCAAAATGTTGAAGATGGTAGCTTTTTCACTCGTTATCGGAGGCGTTATCGGCACGCTTCTTAGGAATATTGATGGCGGTGCTGTTAATTTGCTCACAGGCAATACCGAGAATATCTCACTGAATCCACTCACCGCTATCCTCGTTGCAGCAGCAATATTTATCGGCCTGATTGGTTTCCCACTTTATTCGCTGCGTCATGTCGACGAACTGGAGCGGCGTATCAATATCAACGCCACCGCTATTTCAGGACTGGCAGTGCTCGGAGCTTTTCCAGTTTGGTTGCTGCTCGCCATTGGCGGACTGCTTCCCCACCCCACTGCTTATGGAATGTTTCTGATCGCCATGGCATCAGGTTTCGTATCCTATCTGTGGCTTAAATTTCGCCCATAACCAAGTTATCAATTAAATTCAAATACTAAACACAAGGAGAATATACATGAAGAAACTACTGCTTAATACCGCACTTGGCGCACTTACTCTTGGCATCGTCAGCGTTGCATCGCCCACGATGAATACAGCGCTGGCCCAGGAAGCGGCCGCACCGGCCGCCACCGAAGATACAAAAACTGTCGACGTTGATCCCGCATTGTGGGTCGTCAAGGACGAAGACACCACCATTTACATGTTCGGTACGGTGCACTTCTTACGTCCGGGGCTCAGCTGGTTTGACGAAGCTGTCAAAACCTCTTTTGACCAGTCAGACGAGCTTGTTGTTGAGATTTTATCTCCTGACGGCCCTGATGCGCAGCAGATGGTCATGCAACTGGCGACCGACACAAGCGGAACTTCACTACGCGACAAGCTGGAGAGCGAAGATCGGGCTGCATATGAAGCCGCGATGAAAAAACTCGGGTTACCGGAACAGGCATTTGACCAGTTCAAACCGTGGTTCGCGTCTCTTAATCTGGGCCTGCTGCCAGCGCTAAAAAGCGGCTATAATCCGAACAGTGGTGCAGATAAAATCTTGATCACCAAAGCCAAAGAATCAGGTAAGAAGCTGAGCGAGCTGGAAACTGTTGCATTCCAGATGAACATGCTGGCAGGCAGCAATATAGAGGACCAGATCAAAGGCTTGAACTACACCGTGCAGAATGTCGACAAGGCCGTCCCTACGATCGATGGTATGGTGACAGCATGGAGCGAAGGTAAACCTGATGACCTTGCCGAGATAATGAATGCCAACATATTGAATGGTAGAATGTATGACACTTTCCTGACCCGCCGCAATGCCGCGTGGTCACGCTGGATTGATGAACGGCTTGACCAGCCGGGCACAGTGTTCATCGCTGTCGGCGCGGGCCACCTGGCCGGTGATGGGAGTGTGCAGGAACAGCTGAAACTACGCGGTATCGATACTGCCCGTATCAACTATTAAAATGCATAGTACACAGATTTGAAGCAGACGCTCCCCAAGCAATTCTGTTTCAATAGGGGGCCGGGAGTAGCCAAGGCTGCTTCCGGCCCTTGCTGTTATTAAGTGTGTCTCCTGTCAGCTCAGAGACTCTATTTTCAAGGCAGTTTCCATTCAAGCCGTAACGCATTATGGTCATGGCTATGCTACATAGATTGATCCTACCAATTTTTACGGCTGTCTTTCTTACCGCATGCGGCCAGAGTGCCAATACAGCGCCGGTGGATATCGTGCAGCCCGACGACCCCAGCCCTGCGCTTTGGGAAATAAGCAGCAAGGGGCAACCTTCTTATCTGTTCGGCACAGTGCATATCTTGCCCGAAAACATCGCGTGGCAGGACAATGTTGTGGATGCTGCAATTGCCCGTGCAGACCATCTGATCCTGGAGCTTGATCCTGCCGAAACGCCGGAGAGGATTGGTGACATATTCACCGTTATGGCAACCACGCCAGGCCAACCGCCGCTAAAAAACCGCATTGATACAGATTTGCATGATGAAGCCGCAGACATCATGCAGGAATACAGCCTGCCTGCATCCCTTTTTGCCAATGTGGAAAGCTGGGGCGCAGCGTTAATGATATCATCGAGCCTTTCAGGCAAAACCGGTGCGCGCGGCGAATTTGGCGTGGAAGAAATATTGACCAGCGCTTTCAGGAAAAATGGCAGGCATATTTCCGGCCTGGAAAGCGCCACACAGCAATTTGGCTATTTCGATGGACTTTCTGAAAGCGATCAGCGCGCCATGCTGGAAGCCGTGATTGACGGTGCAGACGAGTCTGCTGCCAATTACAAACGCCTGCTCGAAAGCTGGCTTACAGGCGATACGAAAATGCTGGAAACTATTCTGGCACAAGGTTTTGACAGTCGTCCATCCATTCGCAAAGCCGTAGTTACGGCCCGCAACCGGGACTGGGCAGAGCAGATTGCGGGTAAATTGGAAAGCGGCGGCAGTATATATTTTATTGCTGTGGGCGCAGGTCATTTTACCGGGCCTGACAGCCTGCAGAAGCTGCTCACTGAAAAAGGATATACAGTGAAACGCCTGCAATAGCAGCAGATGGGTCAAGACTCTGCTTGCATTATCCCCTCTCCCCCCCTATAGCGCCCGCTTCCCGGCCATGTTCATCCCTGGAGGTGTGGCGGGAAACACATGAAACACTTATTTTTATTTGGAGACTGACTATGAGCGATCAGCTTACACTGTCGGCCGAGACACGCGAAAAAGCAGGCAAGGGAGCCTCTCGTGCGCTACGTCGTGAAGGCCGCATCCCCGCCGTGATTTACGGAGACAAACAGGACGCACAACCCATCCATGTGGAAGAGCGCGAACTGACCAAACTCCTGCACACCGGCCATATGATGAATTCACTGGTGGAAATCACCCTTGGCAAGGACAAGATCCGTACCCTGCCAAAAGACGTCGCTTTGCACCCCGTTTCTGATCGTCCGCTCCACGCCGACTTCCTGCGCCTGGCCAAAGGTGCCACGGTTGAAGTTGCCGTACCTGTTGTCTTTGTTAACCAGGAAGAATCGCCTGGCCTGAAACGTGGCGGCGTTCTCAACGTGGTCCGCCACGAGCTTGACCTCGTCTGTGATGCAGCACGCATTCCCGACGAAATCGAGCTGGACGTAACCGGCCTTGAAGTGGGTGACTCGATCCATATTTCCGCCGTCAGCCTGCCGGAAGGCAGCGAGAGCGCGATTACCGACCGCGACTATACGATCGCAACGGTTGTTGCTCCATCCGCTCTGAAGAAATCAGACAGCGAAACCGATGAAGATGAAGAAGAAACCGAAGGCGAAGAAGGTGCAGAAGCAGCTGAAGGCGCAGAAGGTGAAGCAACTGAAGGTGAAAACAGCGAAGATTAATTTCTTTGGAATCTATTAAAAAGGCGCGGCTTGCAACCTTGCAATCCGCGCCTTTTTTGTATTCTGGTAGCGATGCGTACATATTGGGGGCAGCGCAAGGAGAGAAACAGACACTATGCAATTATGGGTAGGCCTTGGTAATCCTGGTGCTGAATATGCGCTGCACCGTCATAACGTCGGATTTATGGCAATGGACGCGCTGTGCGAAGTGCATGATTTTCCTGATTATAAAAAGAAATTTCTCGGCTGGGCTACGGAAGGTCGGTTTGGAAGCAAAAAGGTCATTATCCTGAAACCCGCCACGTTTATGAATAAAAGCGGACAGGCAATTGGCGAGGCCATGCGCTTTTACAAGCTCACCGAGCAGGATGTGACCGTTTTTCACGACGAACTTGACCTTGAACCATTCAAGATCAAGGTGAAGTGTGGTGGCGGCTTAGCCGGGCATAATGGCCTTAAATCCACCGCAGCACATCTGGGGCCCGACTTTCGCCGTGTACGTATCGGCATTGGTCACCCTGGCCACAAAGATCGCGTCCACGGCCATGTGCTGGGCAATTATGCCAAAACCGAAATGGACGATCTCGCACATATGCTCGGTGCAATTGCTGCTGAAGCGCATTGGCTGGCCGAAGACAATGATCCACGCTTTATGAGCGACGTGGCGCTTCGCATGCAAGAATAGCTGCTGAGTTGCATCGCCAACGGGTGCGTATATACTCCTGACTAGATGTAAAGGAGCCACCCCATGCCCAAATCACCCCCACTTTCTCGCCGCCAGATACTTGCTGGCACAGCCGCAGTGGGAACTGCTGCAGCTATTCCCGCCATTGCCAGCCAGTCGGCAAAAAAAGCAGATATGTCCGGTAGATCTGTAATTATCACGGGCTGCTCGTCCGGTTTTGGCTATTTGAGCGCGCTGCATTTTGCGCGAGCAGGCGCGAAAGTTATTGCCACCATGCGCAACCTGCCACGCGGTGAGGCGGATAAATTACGCGCTGAAGCGGACGGCCTGGACCTGCATATCGTGGAAATTGACGTGCTGTCCGATGAATCCGTCAGCGAAGGCGTCGCCGAAGCCGAACGCATCGCAGGCGGCGCAATCGACGTGCTGGTTAACAATGCAGGCATTGGCATTACCGGCCCGGTCGAGGTTCAGGACATGGAAGCCACACAGCTTATTTTCGATACCAATGTCTATGGCGTACAGCGCATCCTCCGCGCCGCTCTGCCCGCCATGCGCAAGGCAAAGTCGGGGCAGATATTCAATATCTCATCGCAGCTTGGCCGCGTGATCGTGCCAGGTGCTGGCCACTATAGCGCCACCAAATTCGCGCTAGAGGCACTGAGCGAACAGATGGCCTATGAGCTGGTTCCGTTTGGCATTGATGTCACCATCATCCAGCCCGGTGGCTACCCAACCAAGGTCTGGGTTAACCGCAACCGCTATACTGCTGCACTTAAAGAGCGCACTGCGACGAACAGGCTGGAAGGATATGGCGCGATGGCGGCTGGTATGGGCAAGGAAGATGGCAGCGGGCGCAGCGCTGACCCAATGGACGTGCCACGCGCGATGACCGATATCATCGCCTTGCCCGTCGGCAAGCGCCCGCTGCGCCGTGCAGTACATCCTGGCGGCAAGCCGCAGCTACCTATCAATAAAGTCTGCGCCAAGGTGCAGCAGGACTGGCTTGGCAGGTCGCCTTATGGTCCGCTTGTCAATGCGGTTCATGACTAGAAGCAAAAGAACCGCATCAGCACTGGCATCTTGAGCAAACTGGCGCTAAAGGACGCTGGCGAGGCGCGGCATATGGCCGCCGGACGAGATTAAGGACATATCATGGGTTTCAAATGCGGCATTGTGGGGCTTCCCAATGTAGGTAAATCGACACTGTTCAACGCGCTAACCGAGACACAGGCAGCGCAGGCGGCCAATTATCCGTTCTGCACGATCGAACCCAATGTTGGTCAGGTCGCTGTACCTGATCCACGTCTGTACAAGATTGCGGAAATTGGCGGCAGTGCCAAAATCATCGAAACACAGCTTGGCTTTGTCGATATCGCGGGCCTTGTCAAAGGCGCGTCACAGGGCGAAGGCCTGGGCAACCAGTTTCTTGCCAATATCCGCGAAGTTGACGCGATTGTGCATGTTCTGCGCTGTTTTGAGGATGACGATATCCAGCATGTCAGCAATACGGTTGATCCGATTTCAGACGCCGAAATTGTCGAAACCGAATTGCTGCTCGCCGATCTGGAAAGCCTGGAAAAGCGCGTCCCGAACCTGATCAAGAAAGCGCAGCAGGGCGACAAGGAAGCCAAAGCATCTGCATCCGTTCTGGGCAAAGCGCTCGACCTGCTGCGTGATGGTAAGCCTGCGCGCCTTACCGAGCCTGATGGCGAGGAAGAAGAGCGGCTGTTTGCACAGGCGCAACTTATTACGTCGAAACCCGTTCTTTACGTTTGCAATGTCGATGAAGACAGCGCCGCCGAAGGTAATGAATTTAGCGTCAAGGTGTTTGAAAAAGCCGCCGCAGAAGGCGCAGAAGCGGTAATCGTTTCCGCCGCGATTGAAGCAGACCTTGTCGGCATGTCGTTCGATGAAAAAATGGAATTCCTGTCCGATCTTGGCCTGAAAGAAACCGGCCTCGCGCGGATTATTCGCGCAGGATATGAGCTGCTTCACCTGATTACCTTTTTCACCTGCGGGCCCAAGGAAGCGCGTGCCTGGACGGTCGAAAAGGGTTCAAAAGCCCCACAGGCGGCAGGTGCAATCCACAGTGACTTCGAACGCGGTTTCATCCGTGCAGAAACCATCGCTTATGACGACTATATCGAACTGGGCGGCGAAAGCGGCGCGCGTGACGCAGGTAAATTGCGTCAGGAAGGCAAGGAATACGTAACGCAGGATGGCGACGTCATGTTGTTCAAATTCAACGTCTGATTTTCAGCTAGCAGCTTGGCAGATGCGCTGTTAGAAAGCGCCATGCTGAAAAAAATATCCTGCACGATTCTGCCCGCCATGTGTATGGCGCTGGCAGCCTGTACCGTTAACCAACCCATTTCTGTGCAGCCGGGCGTAGCAGGTCAAGCATCGCCTGAAGCGCACGCGCCTGTCACAATATTGGTTTCGATCGACGGCTTCCGCCCAGATTATCTGCAACGAGGAATTACACCTAACCTCAATGCGCTGGCCGAAAGCGGCATCAGCGCAGCGATGCGGCCCAGTTTCCCGACCAAGACATTCCCCAATCATTACACGCTGGTCACCGGCCTGCGCCCTGACAGGCACGGCGTGGTCGGCAACACAATGCGCGATGCAGCACGGCCCGGTGAAGTGTTCACCATGGCCAACAAAGACATATTCTGGTGGCAACAGGCTGAACCCATCTGGATCACGGCGGAGGAACAGGGTGTGCACACTGGTACAATGTTCTGGCCGGGATCGGAAGTCGCTTTTGCGGGCACGCGTCCTGCAAACTGGTGGCCTTTTTCGATGGATCTCAGCAACGATCGCCGTGTGGAAGCCGTGTTGGATTGGATGCGACGTCCGGCAGAAACACGGCCAAAGCTGGTGACACTCTATTTCGACACGGTGGATACCGCCGGACATTTTTATGGACCCGCGCTTTCGGAAAAACTGAACGCGGCGATTGCCGATGCGGACAAACAGATTGGCGCGCTCAAATCCGCGCTCGACAAAATGGGACAACCCGCAAATTTCGTCATTACTTCGGACCACGGTATGGCCGAAACGCATCCTGACCGGGTGATATATATGGACAGCATATTGGCGCGTGACAAATACGTGCTGGTTACCGATGGTACCTATGCAGGCATAGACCCGCTGAACGGCGATATAGGCAGCATCCGGGCCGCATTTGTGCGTACGCATGCACACATGCAATGCTGGGAAAAAGGCAATATCCCGGCACGCCTGGAATATGGTGAGAACCCGCGCGTTCCAGCCATTATCTGCCTCCCGGAAACCGGCTGGAAAATCTATCAGGACAAACCGGAATGGATGACCGGCATTGGCGGCGACCACGGCTATGACAATGCCGACCCCGACATGGCGGCACTGTTTATCGCCAGCGGACCGGGCATCGCCGCAAAAGGCGGCATTGCCCCGTTCGATAATGTCAGCATTTATCCCCTGATAGCACGCCTTGCGGGCATTACCCCCAAAGCGAACCAGGGCAGTCTCGCGCCATTTGGCGATGCGGTCAAAGCCCGGACAGAACAATAGTCAGGAACAGCCATGATCTATTTTGAAGACATTGAGGTAGGCACCACCCAATCATTCGGATCGTATGAAGTAACTCGCGAAGAAGTGATTGATTTTGCGTCAAAATATGACCCGCAGCCTTTCCACCTCAACGACGAGGCAGCAGCACAAACCTATTTCGGGCGCTTGTCCGCCAGCGGCTGGCACACATGCGCAATGACAATGCGTATGCTGGTTGATTCCATGATGGAAAGGAAAGCCGCAAGCCTGGGTTCGCCGGGCGTCGACAAAGTGCGCTGGCTCCAGCCCGTTTATCCTGGCGATACATTGCGCGTCGAAAGCGAGGTGCTTTCGAAACGGCAGTCGGAAAGCAAGCCTCAAATGGGCAGTTTTCAGAGCGAAATGACTGTCTATAACCAGAATAACGAACCGGTCATGACCATGGTTTCAATTGCACTGATGCGCGTACGCGCAGATGCCGCCTGAAGATACGGGCTCACCAGGCTTTACAGGTTGCAGCTATACTCCCCGCCGCGATAGACACGCACCTGGTCCCCTTCACCGCGCACCACCATGGCAGCATCCCAGACCAGCGATTTCACATTTCGCTTGGAGCCGCTCCCGCGATCAGGCGTGATTTCAATTGCAAAATCGGGGCCTCTGAATTCGGGGCCCGCGGCAAGATAGCCCATACGTCCCGCTTTTGACGCAGTGAGGTCGATCGCATCTCCGCCCATACGGACAATCGCCTTGGGCCTGCCGCGGGAGCTTGAGGGCGCATTCGCGACGAGCAGCGAATCCTTTTCACCCTTCATCTTGAAGCTACAGCCCTTGAGTGGACCGATCAGTTCCTGGAAATCTTCCAGCATGACTGGGGTGAGCCTGATATTATCTTCACTCGCCAGGATATTGCGTACCGGAATGATGCGATTATCTTCACCGACCAGTTTGCCTGCACGGCCATCATCGGACCAGGATACTCTCGCATTGTCCGTCATCGGTTCGCTCGAACCACAACCCGCAAGCAGGGCAGACGCCATAAGCGCAGCGGACAAGCCATAAAGATGCTTCATGATATTTTCTCTTTCTTCGCGCGGAGTCATGCACATTGACGCACGATTCTAAAAGAAAGAGGTAAATATTTCTTCAATATCTTAAGGCATTACATACCATGTGTTTAGCGCTTAATCATGCGCCGCAGGCATAAGTGCCTTCATAGCTGTTAGAGCCGCCTTCATCCTGTGCCACCTGCATTGTAGCAGGCCAGCCCATTGTTTCGACACCAATGCGTTTTCCATCACCATCTGCACGCTTGACCGTCACGCTTAATGCTTCGGATGTGAAATTACCGCCTTTTGCAAGCGTATCATAATCGCTGCCTTCAAATTGCAGAATGACCGGTGTGTCATTGATTTTAACGACAGCTTCACCCTTTTTGTCTGTCATCGGATCAGCCGTGGCCACCAATAGAGTCCCGCCATCAGGCTCGGACTGAAAACTGCAGCCCAGCCCTGCTTCAATGGCAGTTGAAAAATCCTGATACTCCATATTTTGCAGCATGGGCCGCGGACCGGAAGCACCGGAGCCATTGTCTCCCGCCAGCGGTCCACCATCCGGGCCGTCCCCAATACCGCCATCTGGCTCGACGGGAATCATTTTTTCGCCTGGCGCAGGATCGCTGCCCTGATTGGCCAGATTATTGTCCCCAGCATCGTCGTTGCCGGCATTGTTACACGCGGCAAGCGCCAGACATGCCACTAATGCCACCCATTTGCGCATCATTTCCTCCCAAACAGTTTTTCGATATCGCCGTGTGCGAGCTTGACCCATGTAGGGCGGCCATGATTGCACTGTCCTGAATGCGGGGTCACTTCCATTTCACGCAGCAGGGCGTTCATTTCAGGCACATTCAGTACGCGCCCTGCCCTGACCGACCCGTGACAGGCCATGGTTGCGGCCACCAGGTCAATCCGTTCTTTCAATGACAGACTTTCATCATAGGCGGCCAGCTCATCCGCGATATCCGTGACCAGCCCCGTCACGTCACCGCTGCCCAGCATGGCGGGCGTTGCACGCACCAGTACGGCGGAAGGGCCAAAACGTTCAAGTTCCAACCCAAACTCGGCAAGTTCGCCTGCGCGTTCCTCCAGCCGGTCGCAGGCCGTTTCATCCAGTTCGACAACTTCAGGCATCAGCAGTGCCTGTGACGCCACGCCGCCACCGCTGGCCTCCACCGCGCGGCGCATGCGTTCAAGCACCAGCCGCTCATGTGCGGCATGCTGGTCAACAATCACCAGGCCATCTTCGGCTTCGGCAATAATATAGGTTTTGGCCACCTGCCCCCGCGCGACGCCCAGAGGATGCTCACTGCCTGATGGCACAGGCTCTGCTGCGACAGCCGCGCGGCCCATAATGGGTGCAATATCTTCGGCATTTGGCGGCGGGGCATATCCAGCACTGCCTTCACCAACAGCAACTGGCGGCTGCACGGGATCCGCGTTGGCAGCTTGTCCCATTGCCGGGACTATGCCTTGCGGCGTAAATATATCGGGGTGTTTTGGCTCCACAGGCTCTGCCCGCCAATTGGACAAAGCCGATTGCGCCGGACGCTGTACGCTTCGAAAACCGCCTTCATCCAATGCTTTGCGCAGGCCGCTGACAATCATTCCGCGGATCATCGCCGCATCGCGGAAACGCACTTCAGTCTTGGCTGGATGTACGTTTACATCCACCGCCTCATTCGGCACATCAAGAAACAGCGCCACGATAGGATGCCGGTCACGCGCCAGCATATCGGCATAAGCCCCGCGCACTGCACCGGTAAGCAGCCTGTCTTTCACCGGACGACCATTGACGAACAGGAACTGGTGGTCGGCCACGCCGCGATTGTAAGTAGGAAGCCCGGCTATCCCGGTCAGGTGCACGCCCTCACGCTCCATATCTACGGCCACGCTGTTTTCCTGCAGTGCCCGGCTGGTGAGCGCAGCAACGCGTGCCAGCACATCGTCACCGCCCTGTACGGCAATGGATCGCCGCCCTTTGTGCTCCAGCGTAAACGCAATATCGGGCCGGGCCATGGCAAGGCGGCGAATAACATCACTGCATGCGGCATATTCACTGCGCGGCGTGCGCAGGAATTTGCGCCGCGCGGGTATTTTCGCAAACAGGTCACGCACCCGCACTCTCGTCCCTTTGGGTATCGCCGCCGGACCTTCCTCGATCAACTCACCATGGTCAATGATCCGGCGCCATCCATCACCGTCTGCGGTGCGGCTTTCAATGGTGAAATGCGACACGCTGGCAATTGATGGCAAAGCCTCACCGCGAAAGCCCATGGTGCTGACATTTTCGATATGTTCGTCGGGCAGTTTGGAGGTCGCGTGACGCTCAAGCGCCAGCGCCATATCTTCGGCGCTCATCCCGCAGCCGTCGTCGACCACTTCGAGCGCATCCAGGCCGCCAGACTGTAAAGTTACGTAAATATGCTGTGCACCCGCATCTATCGCATTTTCGACCAGTTCCTTGAGCGCGCTGGCGGGTCTTTCCACCACCTCGCCCGCAGCAATACGGTTTATCAACGCATTCGGGAGTCTTCTTATTGACATATGCGGCTTCCTAGCCCAAGCGAAGCAGTGAGGCGACCCCTATTTCACACGGCTTTGACCCCCACGAAAATTTTTGCCTTTTCGTGAGGATTTCGGCTAAGGGTGCGGCTTTATATTTAGCGCATGACCCGGCGTCCCCCACGTCATCATGACCGACTGGTAAAATGGAATATCGAACACATGTCTTTTTTTTCTAAACTGTTGAAATTCGGCTCTCACAACATGGCTATCGACCTCGGCACAGCGAACACGCTGGTTTATGTCCAGGATCAGGGGGTTGTTCTCAACGAACCTTCTGTAGTCGCCATTGAAACTATCAACGGCATAAAGAAGGTTCGCGCCGTTGGTGATGATGCCAAAATGATGATGGGCAAGACACCCGATTCGATAGAGGCCATCCGTCCGTTGCGTGACGGCGTTATAGCCGATATCGAAGTGGCCGAGCATATGATCAAGCACTTTATCCAGAAAGTGCATGGCCGCAAAAGCCTGTTCAGTTATCCTGAAATCGTGATCTGCGTGCCCAGCGGTTCGACTTCGGTTGAGCGGCGCGCTATTCGTGACGCAGCCTCCAATGCGGGCGCAAGCGAAGTTTACCTGATCCTTGAACCCATGGCAGCGGCCATTGGCGCCGATATGCCGGTAACCGAACCGATCGGGTCCATGGTGGTCGACATTGGCGGCGGCACGACCGAAGTCGCTGTCCTGTCGCTGCGCGGTTTGGCCTATACGACATCAGTCCGTGTGGGCGGAGACAAGATGGATGAAGCGATCGTGTCCTATGTTCGCCGCCATCACAATCTGTTGATCGGGGAAGCGACCGCAGAGCGGATCAAGAAAGATTTTGGCGTTGCGAAAAAACCTGCTGATGGTGAAGGCGTCAGCATTCAGATCAAAGGCCGCGACCTTGTGAACGGTGTACCAAAAGAAATCACCATTAATCAGGCGCAAATTGCCGAAGCACTCGCCGAACCTATCAGCACCATTGTCGAAGGCGTGCGTATCGCGCTGGAAAACACGGCGCCTGAACTTGCCGCCGATATTGTCGACCAGGGCATTGTGCTCACTGGCGGCGGCGCGCTGATTGCCGGTCTGGATGAGTTTATCCGCGAGGAAACCGGCCTGCCGGTCACTGTCGCTGAAGACCCGCTTAGCTGTGTCGCGATTGGTACAGGCCGGGCCATGGAAGAACCGATTTTCCGCGGCGTGCTTCACACCGCCTGATACATGCTGCCAACGGGCCTAGCAATTACCGGGGTCTGAAAGTTACTGGGGTTGACGAAGATGAAATGGCGGAGGGGCAGCCGCCTAACGGAGGAAATGAGATATGGCGCCGCCGGATAAACGGCGTCCGGGTTTTTCCCGCAAGGCGCAGTATAAGATATTCACCGGCTATCTGGTCGCCTTTCTGGGCGCCTTTGGCGGGCTGTTTCTGCTTGCCATATCCTATCTTGATCCCGCCGCGTTTTCTGCCATCCGCCACGGTGCGGCAGACCTGACACGCCCTGTCACCGAGTTTTTTACCGCTGCCCGTTCCACCGGGCAAAAGGGCAGCAGCGAAGTCTCCGCCTATTTTGATGCGGCTTCCAAAAATGCAGCAATGCAGCGTGAGCTGGAGCAGAGCCGGACACAGCTTATCGAAGCGCGTGCGCTCAAACAGGAAAATGAACGCCTCAGGAGCCTTTTGGGGCTGGTCGAAGAAGAGGGGGAGCCCGTGGCAATCGCCCGGCTAATCAGCTCCACTTCCTCAAGCACACGGCGGTTTGCGACACTGGGTGCGGGCCGCAGCCAGGGTGTCGAAGCGGGCCAACCAGTGCGCGAGCAAAGAGGTTTGATTGGCCGGGTACTGAGCACGGGGATCAACACATCACGCGTGTTGCTGCTCACTGACACAAACAATGTGGTGCCGGTCAAGCGTGCCAGCGATGGAACTGTCGCATTTGCCGAAGGACGCGGTGACGGCCTGCTCAATATCCGCCTGATCAACATCGGTGCGAATGACGTCAAACCCGGTGATATATTCGTCACATCGGGCAATGGCGGACTGTATAGCCCGAATATCCCGGTTGCGATTGTCGACAGCCTCGCCAATGATGGGGCCGTTGGCCGCCCGCTAAGCGATCCGGCAGCGGCAGACTTTGTTGTTGTGCAACCAATTTACCAACCCGAACTCGTCCCAGAGGCACAGGGCGGTGAAGCAGGCGACGAAGCCAGCGGTGATGACACCGAAGGCGGGCAATGAATACGGTATATCAAAAACGGATAGACCGGGAGCCTTCCTCCATTCGCATTGGCCTGATCCCCATATTTTCGGTCATGATCGGTTCCATGCTGGTCCTGTTCATTCCCTACATTGCCTCCATGCCTTTGCTGCCGCCGCTTGGGCTGATGATGCTGATAGCATGGCGATTGATACGTCCCGGCCTCTGGCCGATCTGGATCGGTTTCCCGCTTGGTCTGTTTGACGATATATTCAGCGGCCAGCCGTTTGGCAGCGCCGCCTTTCTATGGTCGCTGGTGATGATATTCATTGAAATCATGGATAACCGCTTTTTGTGGCGCGGTTTCTGGCAAGACTGGTTAATCGCTGCGGTTTCGATTATGCTCGCGCTGATCGGAGGCCTTTTGATCAATAATATTATCGCGGATGCCGGGAATCTGACTATTTTACTGCCTCAAATCATACTTTCCATTTTCCTCTATCCGCTTGTGTTGCGCATTGTCGCCTGGCTTGACCGAAAGCGGCTGACAACATGACGGAACGGCCAGCATGAACAGGAAGCGCAAGGCAAACAAGGCGCGCAAGAAACGCAAGCTGATAACCGCAGCCTCACAGAATATTACGTTCAACCGCCGCACGCTGTTTCTGGGCGGTGCTCAGGCAGCGGTCGGGCTGCTGCTGGCCGGACGTATGACCTATATCGCAGTGGCAGAGAATGAACGTTGGGAAATGCTGTCAGAAAGCAACCGCGTCAACCTGACGCTCATTCCCCCCCGGCGCGGCTGGATTATTGATAGAAATGGCAAACCGCTTGCCAATAACCGCGCCGATTTCCGGGTTGATCTCATTCCTGACCGGATGAAGGACAAGGAAGACACGATTGCCAAGCTCACCGATCTGCTGCGGCTCAGCGACGACGAAGTGGGGCGCATCAAGAAGGACCTGGAAGATTCGCGCGGATTCGCGCCGATCGAAATTGCCTCAGGCCTGGATTATGAACAATTTGCAGCGCTCAGCGTGCGCCTGCCCGATATGCCAGGTGTGGCACCATTGCGCGGGTTCAGCCGGCAATACCCCTCTGGCGCAGCCGTGGGGCATCTGCTCGGCTATGTCGGTGCAGTCTCGGCCGAGGAATATGAGGAAGAGAAAAACCCCCTGCTCATCACACCGGGCTTTAAAATCGGCAAGGACGGGCTGGAAAAACAGTTTGAACAGGATCTGCGCGGCAAACCCGGAGCCAAGCGCGTCGAAGTCACCGCGCGCGGCAAGATTGTCCGCGAACTCAGTAAGCGCGAGGATGTACCTGGCAAGCCAATGAAGCTCGCCATCAATGCCGACCTTCAGGAATACGCAGCGCGCCGACTGGGCCCGGAATCGGGTTCGGTGGTGGTAATGGACTGCCATACCGGTGAATTGCTGGCGATGTCCTCCATGCCCAGTTTTGACCCCAACAGCTTTTCAGACGGTATCGGGTTCAACGAATATGGCATGCTGCGCGATGATGACCATGTGCCGCTGCGCAACAAGGTGCTCAAGGGGCTGTACCCGCCCGGATCAACCGTCAAACCGATGGTCGGGCTCGCTTTTCTGGAGGCTGGCCTTTCTCCTGATGAGACGGTGGTCTGCAATGGCGGGCTTCGCGTTGGCAACCGGCGTTTCAACTGCTGGAACCGCCAGGGTCATGGCAGGGTCGACATGGCCAAGGGTATTTATCAAAGCTGTGACGTCTATTTCTATTATTTTGCGCAACGTATCGGCATGGACCCGATCGCCGCTATGGCACGCAAACTGGGCATGGGGCAGACTTTCGACCTGCCCGTCACCAGCCAGTTTTATGGCACCGTCCCTGACCCCGAATGGAAGCGTAAGAAATATAAACAGTCATGGCAGGCTTTTGACACGGTCAACGCCACTATCGGTCAGGGTTATATGCTATCCAATCCGCTGCAGCTTGCGGTCATGTCATCGCGCATAGCCTCGGGCCGCAATGTCATGCCCAAGTTGCTGATGCCAAAACGGCACAAGCTGGCCCCCAACCTGGACATAGCGCCTGAGCATCTACAGATTATACGCAACGCCATGTCCGATGTGGTAAATGGCCCTGGAACGGCGCGGCGGGCGCAGCTGAATATCCCGAACGTCAAGCTGGCAGGCAAGACCGGAACCGCACAGGTGGTTGGCCTGCAATTCGGACGCGGCGGGCGCGATGTGCAGTGGAAATTCCGCGATCATGGCCTGTTTGTCTGTTTCGCACCGCTTGATAACCCGCGCTATGCCGCTTCGGTGGTGATAGAGCATGGCGGTGGCTCCAGCGCGGCTTATCCGGTCGCGCGCGATGTACTGACATTCCTGTATGACCGGCGCAAGGCGATGCGCGCGCTCGAAGCGCTTGAGCAGTCATGGGGTGGCACAATCGAACAACGTATGGCGAGCAAGATGAATGCCTATGTCGCGCGCAAAAATGCCGAGAAAGCCAGCCAGAATGCGCCTGCGCCGGAAACAGATAGCGCGGCGGAGGCCAACGAGTAATGTCTGGCATCATCCCCGCCCCTATTGCCCAGCAACCCTGGAAGGTCATATTCCTGCTGTGCATTATCGCCGGGTTCGGTGTGGTTGTGCTTTATTCGGCCGCAGGCGGCAGCATGTCGCCATGGGCGTCACGTCATGCCATCCGCTTTGGCGTGTTCCTGGTCATGGCGCTGGTGCTTTCGCGCTTTAGCGAAAATGTGTTCAAATTCTTCACTTTCCCGGTTTACGTGGTGATTGCGCTGATGTTGCTGGGCGTCGAGCTGATCGGTGCAGTAGGCGGCGGCAGCCAACGCTGGCTCGATCTGGGCCTGATTCGTATCCAGCCGTCTGAACTTATGAAACCGGCCATCATCCTCGCTGTAGCGCGGTTTTATGACCTGCTGCCCATTGGCCAGATACGCACATGGGGTGCGATCTGGCCTGCCCTGCTGTTGATGGGTATTCCGGCATCACTGGTGCTGCTGCAACCCGATCTCGGTACCACGCTGACAATATTGGCGGGCGGCATGGCGGTTGCTTTTCTCGCAGGTCTCCCGCTCCGGCTATTCGTGATTGGCGCGGCCGCCATGGCGGTGATTGCACCGCTGGCCTATTTCTTTGGGCTGGAAGAATATCAGCAGCGCCGCGTGACGACCTTTATCAACCCGGAAAATGATCCACTTGGCGCGGGCTATCATATCACCCAGTCCAAAATCGCGATTGGTTCGGGCGGGATGACAGGCAAGGGCTACCTCAATGGCTCACAAAGCCATCTCGATTATCTGCCCGAAGGCCATACCGATTTCGTGTTCGCCACCATGGCGGAGGAATGGGGCCTGATTGGCGGCTTTGCCGTTATTTTTGCGTTTTTCCTGCTGCTACGCTGGGGTTTTGGCCTTGCCGTCAATGCAAAAACACGTTTTTCCAAACTGGTCGCAGCGGGCCTTAGCACCACAATATTTTTCTATATCGCCATTAACCTGATGATGGTGATGGGCCTTGCCCCCGTGGTCGGTATACCACTTCCGTTCCTCAGTTATGGCGGATCATCGATGATGACCATCATGATCTGTATCGGTGTGCTGATGTCGATAGACCGTGAAATGAAACAAAAACGCCGCTCGACGCTTAGTTAAGCACATCAAAACGGATTGAGCGTATAACCATCCTTTTGCAGCAAAGCATGCATCGTCATCGCAGATAAAGCCATGTCTACGCCGGGCAACAGGTCTTTATTGACTATACCGTGATAGGCCGCGCTCTGCCCGCACAAATAGACCTGCACATTATGGGCGCGCAGCGTTTCGATAGCAGCTGCATTGGCATTTTCCGCGCCATCATTGCGCGCACCGTAAGTTTCGGCACGGGTCAGGTCGATCGATGCACCGCCGTGAAACACCACAGCAATTTCTATATTTTCAGGGTCGACGCCTGCCTCGGCATGCATATTAATGAAACGCGCCGCGCTCACCAGTGTACGGTTAACTTCACCCGGCTTGGCGGCTTTGCTGACATCGAACAATACCTTGAAGCGGGCATCTGCGGGGATTTCCACATCCTGCTCCACCGTAGCCACCGGGCCGAATTGCGGTATCACCTTGCCGGAATGAAATCCATCCGGTTGTGCCAGGACCGGGTAAGCCGTGCAAAGCGTCGCAGCCAATGGCACGATCCAGACTTGTTTCCATTTGAATTTCATCGCTCTCTCCTCACTCATATTCTATCGTAACTGCGTCCGCCGCCGCTTTGGCGACCTTGCGCGCTATATCCGTATCATCGCACGCTGCCAGCGCGACACCCATGCGCCGATAGGGCCGCGTCACCGGTTTGCCGAATATGCGGATATCGATATCTTCCCCTTTTCCGCCCATGGCCAGCGCATCGGCCAGCCCGGCAAAAGTGAAATTTTCGGCATCGCGATCTGCCAAAATGACCGCGCTTGCAGCTCCGCCACTGCGCAGTGTGATTTCAGGAATTGGCAATCCCATGATCGCGCGCGCATGCAGGTCAAATTCACTCAGATTCTGACTGACCAGCGTCACCATGCCCGTATCATGCGGGCGCGGGCTGAGTTCGGAAAAAATGACTGCGTCGCTGGTCACAAAAAATTCCACCCCGAACAGGCCATAACCACCCAGCCGGTCTACCACTTTGCACGCCATGTCCTGCGCCTCGCGCAGGTGCACGGTCTCCATCGCTGCGGGTTGCCAGCTTTCCTGATAATCGCCGCGTTCCTGCCTGTGGCCAATAGGCGGGCAGAAATGCACGCCATCGCGCGTGCGCACGGTGAGCAGCGTGATTTCATAATCAAAATCAACAAACTGCTCCAATATCACCTTTACGCGGTCGCCGCGCATATTGTCGGCGGCATACCGGAATGATGCCTTAACATCTTGAGCGCTTTTGGCCACGCTCTGCCCCTTGCCGGACGACGACATGACTGGTTTCACGACCAGGGGAAAGCCAATGTCCCGCGCCGCAGCCTCTGCCTGCCCCGCCGTTTCGGCATAGGCATAGCGCGACGTTTTCAGCCCCAGCTCATTGGCGGCCATGTCGCGGATCGCGTCACGGTTCATGGTCAGCTGTGTCGCCAGCGCGGACGGCACGATTGTACAGCCTTCAGCCTCTGCATCAGCGAGTATCTCGGTACGGATTGCTTCCACTTCCGGTACGATCAGGTCGGGCCTGTGCCTTGCGATGGCGGCTTTCAGCGCTTCTGCGTCCAGCATCGAAAATATCTCGGCGCTATCGGCCATTTGCATGGCGGGCGCGTCCGCGTAACTGTCACACGCAATCACTTGGGCACCCAGCCTTTTCGCGGAAATGGTGAATTCACGGCCCAGTTCGCCCGAGCCCAGCAGCATGATTTTCGGTTGTGCGTTCATGCCGCTGTCATAGCGTGTATTTTAGGGAAACGGCAGACATGTTTTACATGTTTCGTGTCGCCCGTTCGACGAATTGCATGAAATGCACGATAATTGCTATTGATATATCATATCATTACATCTAGACACCTGCACAAGATAAAGCCGCCAAAAGGAAAATCCCCATGCAAGTTCGTACCAAAACAACCCTTCCCACCCTCTTGCTCACTGTATCATCGCTCGCCGTTGCTTCGCCTGCATTCGCTCAGGAACAGGAAGCTGGGACAGAAGCTGAAACGACTGTTCAGGATGATGATTTTCACAGTGACGAAGCCATTGTGGTGACGGCGCCCTTCCTTGCCAATCTCAACATATTGGCAGGTACATCCGCCATTTCCGGCGATACGCTGACTCGCGAGCTGGAACCACAAATCGGTGAAACGCTCACGAAACTGCCTGGCGTTTCCGCCACATCTTTTACGCCCGGCGCTTCACGTCCGGTACTGCGCGGCTTCCAGGGGGAGCGCATCCGTGTCCTTACCGACGGCATTGGCGCAATTGACGTCTCCAACACCTCCGCCGACCATGGCGTCACAGTCGAACCGCTTACTCTTGAGCGTATCGAGGTCCTGCGTGGCCCGGCTGTGCTGCTATTCGGCGGACAGGCCGTAGGCGGTGCGGTCAATGCCATCGACAAGCGTATCCCGCGCGCGATTCCTGATGAAGCCTTCCACCTGGATGCCGCGGCCAATTACGCCTCCGCAAGCGATCTCTACAGCGCGGGTGCCAGCCTGGATATCCCGCTCACCGACCGGTTGGTAGTCCATTTTGACGGCAGCTACCGTGAAAGCGATGACCTTGAAGTCGGCGGCTTTACGCTGTCACCCGAGCTACGCGCGGAACAGCTGGAAATCGCCGAGGAAGAGCGCGAGGAAGGTCATCTGGAAGAAGCCGCAGAAGCGGAAGAGCTGGCGAACCTGCGCGGCTTTATTCCCAATACGGCTACCAGGACATATACGCTCGGCGCCGGCATCGCCTTTATCGATGAAGGCGGCAGCATCGGTATAGCCGCCAGCTATTATGACAGCAATTATGGCATCCCCGCCCGTCCTGGCGCAGAACATGCTCATGGGGAAGAGGAAGAAGAGCACGGGGACGAAGATCATGATGAGGATCATGAAGAAGAGGAAGAGGAAGGTCCCGTCACCATCGGACTCGAGCAATTCAAGCTTGACCTGCGCGCCGAAGCAAACATGTCCGGCTTTTTCGACAAGCTGCGTGTTCGCGCTGCCTATGCCGATTACACACACACCGAATTTGAAGGTGATGAAATCGGAACCGTGTTTGAAAACCAGGGCCTTGAAGGTCGGCTGGAACTGGTCCAGACGGACAATAACGGCTGGCGCGGCGCCAGCGGCGTGCAATATGTGTTCCGCGATTTCGTTGCAACTGGAGCAGAAGCATTTGTCCCGCCCAACATCACCAACCAGTTCGGTATCTTCACCCTACAGGAATATTCATCCGGTGGATGGGATTTCGAAGGTGCTGCACGCTATGACCGTAGCAATGTCAATGCCCGTACACTAGGCATAATGCGCAGCTTCAATTCCTTTTCAGCGGCCATAGGTGCGGGTTACACCACAGCCACTGACCTCAAGATCGGTGTCAACCTGAGCCGTTCCGAACGCGCACCCGCGGCGGAAGAGCTATTGTCCAACGGACCGCATATCGCCACCCAGGCATTTGAGATTGGCAACCCCGATTTCACGACCGAAAAAAGCATCGGCGGCGAATTTTATGTCCGCTATGACAGTCCGGACATTCAGTTGTCGGCAACAGCTTTTGTGAATGATTTTGAAGACTTTATAATCGACATTCCGACTGGCGGTGAAGAAGATGGCTTGCCCATATTTCAGTATATTCAAAATGACGCCACCTATTACGGATTTGAATTTGAAGGCTCCGCCAAACTGGCAGAAGCAGGTGGCTTCAGGTTTATTGCTGACACGGTGGTGGATTATGTTCATGCCAAGCTGGACGGACTAGGGCCTGTACCGCGGATTCCACCGCTACGCGTGCTGGGCGCGCTTGAAGCGCAGAGCAGCGCATTGACCCTGCGCGGCGAAGTCGAATGGTTCGCTGATCAGGACCGCAATGCGAATTTTGAGACTGAAACCGAAGGCTTTACGCTGGTCAATGCCAGTGCATCATGGAAGCCCTTTGGCAAGGGCGGCGGTTTGACACTAATCGCGTCGGCAAACAATATTTTTGATGTAATCGGCCGCCGCGCAGCCAGCTTCACGAAAGATTTTGCCCCGCTGTCTGGACGTGACTTCCGGGTGTCAGCAAAAGTGAGTTTCTAGAGTCCTGATCTCAGGAAGTTACTTTTTGAAACCATAAGCAAGAAAGTCGGGCATTGGGCCATTCCAGCCTTCATCAGGCGGATCGTCCTTTGCCTCTTTCTGCTTGCGCGGTTTCGGCTCCGCCTTTTTGGGGGCAGCGTCTTTTGCCGCTTTGCCGGGCTTTTTATCAGACGTTTCGCCCGCATTGTCCTCAGTGTTGACTTCTTCTTTTGGCGCTTCAGGCTGTTTCTTACCAGACTGTTTTTTTGCAGGTGCCTTTTTCGCGGACTGTTTTTTGCCGCTATCCGATTTCTTGCGGGAGGCTTTCAGGGTCTTTATCGCACCGCCAATTAGCTTTTCGATGTTCTCGATGGCTTCGGCATCCGCATTGGTGGCAAATGTATAGGCAATGCCCGTCGCCCCTGCCCGGCCTGTACGGCCAATACGGTGAACATAATCATCGGGATGCCATGGTGCGTCATAATTGAACACATGACTCACATCCTTGACATCAAGGCCGCGAGCGGCAACGTCAGAGGCAACGAGTATGTTGATCTCACCGCTCTTGAACTTGTCCAGTTCGGTGATGCGCTGCGCTTGGTCGATATCGCCATGTATCTCACCTGAATCAAAACCGATGCTGCGCAGTTTCCTGTTGAGTTCGCGAACCTGTGTCTTGCGGTTGCAAAAGATAATAGCGCTGTCGACACCATGGTCAAGAAACTGGATCAGCAGATCCTCTTTCCCGCGCGGCGCTACATTGATCAGGAATTGCTGGATGGACTTGTTTGCGGTCGCGGGCCGCGCAACCTCTATATGTTTCGGATTGCTCAGGAACTTGTCCGACAGTTTCTTGATCGGTGGCGGCATGGTTGCAGAAAAAAGCAGCGTCTGCCGCGAGGTCGGCAGCTTGTCACAAATCGATTCAATATCGGGAATGAATCCCATGTCGAGCATGCGGTCTGCTTCATCAATCACCAGCAGGCTGCAATCATTCAGCATGATATTACCGCGGTCAAACAGATCCATCAAACGACCGGGCGTGGCGATCAGTACATCAACGCCTTTTTCCAGCGCCTTGACCTGGTCCCCCATCGACACACCACCTATAAGCAGCGCCATGGAAAGATCATGGTGCTTGCCATATTTCTCAAAATTTTCAGCCACCTGTGCCGCGAGTTCACGGGTGGGTTCGAGGATCAACGAACGCGGCATCCGGGCTTTGCTGCGCCCTGCAGCCAATATGTCAATCATGGGCAGTACAAAACTGGCTGTCTTGCCGGTGCCGGTCTGCGCAATACCGATCAGGTCGCGCATCATGAGGACAGATGGAATTGCCTGTGCCTGAATCGGAGTCGGTGATTCATAGCCTGCATCAGCTACGGCTTTTAACAATTCATCTGAGAGGCCGATATCGGCAAATTTCATAAGCTATCCGGGAAATTGAACTGCAACATTGCGCTTTTCCGCAGATCTGCCTTACTGCAGAACCGCTTGGGGCGGGCTTTGAAGCCTTATAGTGAAAAAGTCAATATATGCCTCATAGCTCAATCGTCCGGGACGAGCTGACGCATCTTGTCAATTTCACATTTGGTGCCGGAACGCGCCAACAGCAGGTCGCGCTCTACGCATAGCTGTCCGTCCTTGCTCTGCTCCAGGTAAAAACCCGAATAGAAACTACGCGCAAGGCAGGCACGCTCGAGGTCTGCACGGATAATCCGGCGATCACGCATATAGAGCAGGAGCCGGTTTTCGCTTGCCGCGACGCGCACACCTGCAATGCCGTTCATGGGCACGCATTTGCCAATCTTCTTCGCCTTATATTTCCTGACAGGACGCGCTTGCAAACTGCTCATGCGTTGCCGGTTCGCTGGCGTCAAGCGCGGAATACGGATACGAATACGCCGTTCGATACGCACCTGAAACGTAATTTGTGGGTGCGGTGAAAGCGCCGAATTCAACCATTCCTGAGCGAAAATACTCTGCTGCTCTTCTGCGGCAGCCAGCGCCTCATCCAAACTGGACGCATCGCCAGCCGGTGCCATGCTAAGCATGGAAAGGGCAATTAGGGAGTGGACTATCGACATGCGATTTCAGATACGCTCCGTTGGGCAGAATCGGTTTTGTTATAACCAAAGCATGGCTGGTGGCAAATGATTGGCTGTGACTTATAGAAAAGTCATTTGAACAGGTGATTAACCCGCCAATAGTAGAGCCTTTTGCCATCATTTAGCCATCAGATGTTGCGCAAATGTCGCACTATACATAGATAGACATGATGACAGATTTCCTGAAGGCGCTGGAAGATATTGCCGGCGCGCGTGCCATAACATGCGATGCGAGCGACATGGAGCCGTGGCTGACCGACTGGCGCGGCCGCTACCATGGTTCTGCGCAGGCGCTGGTCTCACCACCTGATACGCAAACACTTGCACGCATTGTCAAGCTGGCTGCTGAACACCGCGTCCCTATTGTTCCCCAGGGCGGCAATAGCGGCATGGTCGGCGGGGCGACGCCTGACGGCAGCGGCAATGCCATATTGCTGTCCATGCGCCGTATGGACGCCATTCGCGGCTTTGATGTGCAGGACCGGCAAATCGTCGCAGAGGCGGGTGTCATCCTGCAAAATCTGCATGGCGTTGCAGAGGAAAAGGGACTGCGCTTTCCGCTCACACTGGGCGGTAAGGGATCGGCGACCGTCGGCGGGCTGATATCCACCAATGCGGGCGGTACACAGGTGCTGCGCCATGGCACGATGCGCGCGCTGGTGCACGGGGTTGAGGCCGTACTTCCCGATGGCAGCATATATGACGGGCTGTCTGCGCTCAAAAAAGACAATCGCGGTTATGACCTGAAACATTTGCTGATCGGGGCGGAAGGCACTTTGGGCATTGTGACCGCAGCGTCGCTCAAACTTGTGAAATCACTCATTGACCGGAGCGTCGTCTGGACCGGACTGGAATCAACGGCCAAAGCGCGCGAACTGCTGCTGTTCCTGCAAGGCAGGGCGGGCAATGCGATGGAAGGATTCGAAATACTGCCGCAGCACTGCCTCGACAATGTGCTGACGCATATTCCTGGCACCCGCGCGCCACTTGCATCTGCGGCACCCTGGCATGCGCTGATCGAGCTTGTCCGCGATGATGCCTCCAGCCCTGACCCTGCCCAAACAGCAGAAATATTGATGGGCGAAGCGATGGAGCGCGGACTGATATCGGATGCCGTCATCTCCGCCAGCGAAGCGCAGGCAGAGGCTTTTTGGAAAATCCGCGACTCCATTGCCGAGGCGGAGCGTGCAGCAGGTCCAGCCATGCAGCATGACATTAGCGTGCCACCTGCAAAAATGGGTGCGTTTATCGACCATGTCGCACCGCTGATGGAAACAAAATTTGTCGGAACCCGTGCCATAGCATTCGGGCATATGGGCGATGGTAATATCCATTTTCATGTCATGGCGCCGCCCGGGTCTGACGCCGCCAGTTGGAACGAGACGCAAGGCAAACAGATCAGCGCAATGATGCATGACCTTGTCGTCAAATGGGACGGCTCGATATCGGCAGAGCATGGCATTGGCCAGATGAAGCGGGGTGAGCTCGCCAGATTATCCAGTCCGGCCCGTATCAACAGCCTGATAGCCATTAAAGCCGCGATGGACCCTTATGGAATAATGAACCCCGGCAAGCTCATTCCCCTTGCGTCCGCCCCGCATACCACCTAATGGAATGCAATTAATTTTTACCGACACATGAAGATATTGGAGATTGAAGATGGCCAGTGCGCCGCAGCAGGCAAGTTTGCCAGTTTTTTACAAAGATTTGGTTCCACTCAACAGCCAGGAACACAGCTCATGGAAATCCACCGGTCTGGACAATGCCCAGTTCATGGAAAACCAGCACGCCATTCCGCTCACTGTTGAAGAATTTCCGCAGGCACAGCGCCATTATCCGATCGTTTTTTCAGCCGGCGACAATCCCGTTCCGCTGATCCTGATGGGTATGAATGAAGGCGTGAACGTATACATGGACGGTGAAGGCAAGTTCAGCGACCCTGTCTATGTGCCCGCTTATGTACGTCGTTACCCCTTCATGCTTGCCAAGCTGCGCCCTGATTCAGAAGAGTTGTCACTTTGTTTTGACCCGACAGCTGGCGGTCTTGGAGAATCCAAGGAAGGCGACGAACTGTTCGACAAGGATGGCAACCCTACCGAAACAACCCAGAATATCCTGAAGTTCTGTGAGAATTTTGAGCAGGCCGGTCAGCGCACTAGCGTCTTTATGGACGAGTTGAAAAAACTTGACCTGTTGATGGACGGTGAAGTGGCCATTCAGCAGGACGGTGTTGAAAAGCCGTTTATCTATCGCGGTTTCCAGATGGTGAATGAAGAAAAACTGCGCGAATTGCGCGGCGATGAACTGCGCAAGATGAATCAGAACGGCATGCTGCCGTTAATCCATGCGCATCTCTTCTCGCTACAGGTCATGCGCGAAGTATTCAGCCGTCAGGTACAGTCAGGCAAAGCGCCGCAGGTGACGGAGCTCCCGGAAGTTCCTGACGCACAGCTCAGCTAAGTCTGATAGCAACCAAATGAATCAGGGGAGCTTCGTCTCCCCTTTTTTATGCCGCCGATTGCCGTGGTGCGGTTTCAAGTTCCGCTGCAAAACGTCCCAACAGTCCATATAGAAAATCGCGCGTTTCACCCGGCAGCATATCGCGTAATAGCTCGTCAAACACTGCCCTGTTCCCCGCGCCCGCACTGCGCAGCATTGCGATGACAGTCACTTCATCAAATGTCAGCCGCGGGCAGCAGGGACGCGACAGCATGAAATTATCCGGCCATGCGTCACCAATTGCCGATACAATAAGCGAAAGCTGGCTGGACAGGCTGTAAGAACCCAGGCGCTGGGCAATATGCATTGCCGGGTCCTGGCCCGCCTTTCCCGCAGCGGCCGCCAGCCGGAAACTCGTTATCACGCGCATTTCTGCACATGTCGTATCATGCAAGCTCTGCACAGCGCCATAAGAGGTCACTTGCTCCATATCCAATCCTTTTCTTACCAACTTTGCCCGAGTCGAAAGAGAGAGTAATTGATAATAGTTCTCATTTGCAAATATATTATGCCGCACAGGTAAATTTTTAAAAGTTTTATATTGAAACGAAAATATTCATGTCTATCTAGCCTGTATCAGGTTGCCATTCCCCCTCTCTATCGGCGGCCTGACAGGTGCAGATATGCGCCTCCTCCCTGAACTTGGCCATCTCGCAACAAAGCGAGGTGGCCATTTTTTTAGGAAGGTTCTACCACCTCGAAAACAATGATCTATTCTGCGGCGACCAACTCGGGAAGCCGTCCGGCTTCATCGGCGACTGCCAACGCTATCTCGCGCACCATGGCAGATACGGCATGTACGCCGTGCGCCGGTTCACGTCCGGTCAGGTCAAGATAGAGCGATCGGTCAATTTCCAGCTGCAGTGCGTGGACATTCTCCATCGGTGCAGCATGGCGCTGCAAAATATACCCGCCAGCATAAGGATGATTGAGCTGCGCTGTAAAACCATGTCGTTCAGCCACCGCCAACGCAGCTTCCGACATCTGCGATGATGCTGCCGCACCGAAGCGATCGCCAAGCACGACCTGCGCGGGCGCTGCGTCATGTGTCACCGGCAGGCTGGGCATCGAATGCAGGTCAAGCAGGACAGCCGCACCATATTGCCGCTGCATAGCGCGTAATATACCCGCTATCGCGCTGTGATAGGGCGCGTGATGCTCGGCTATCCGCGTCCTGATATCCTGCCACAGCCATTTATTATGCCAGATATCACCAAATCCTGACAAGCGCCGCGGGATCAGGCCCAATCCGCCCCTGGCTTTACTGCTCATGCCCGGAAACTGGCTGGAATCGGCATCGGCCAGCATCGCGGCGTCAATGTCATCAGGTGCACGGTTCATGTCAATCCATGCGCGCGGAGCCTTGGCAGTAATCACTGCAAAACCAGTCTCCGCCGCACTGCGCGACAGCATGTCGACATAACGATCCTCAAGCCGCAGCAGCGCATCAGCGGGAATACGCAAATTGTCAGTGATCTGTCTTGGATAATGGCGGCCGGCATGCGGCACGGATATCAACACCGGATACCGCAGGTTATCTGCCTGTATCAGGTGGTAATTTTTATGCTCTTTTTCCAAAATACCGCCTGAAGTCGCCAATTTATGAAGAAAATGTTAACCAATTGAAGATATAGAGACAAGCCCGGCTGTGGCAAGCACGCAATATCATGTGCTATGAATGCAGCTAAAATGTGAAAAAGCCTGTCGGCACAGCGCCTGGAGTAAAGATAATCCGCATATTGCTTGCAGAAGATGAAACCGCGATGCGCGCCTACCTGAAACGCGCGCTGGAACAGGCGGGGTATGAAGTGACCGATGTTGATCGCGGCACCGCGGCATTGCCGCTGCTCGAAACCGAACATTTCGACCTGCTACTGACAGATATTGTCATGCCGGAAATGGACGGCATCGAACTGGCCCAAAAATGCGCCGAGGTGTCACCGGACACAAAAGTTATGTTCATTACTGGTTTTGCGGCGGTGACGCTCAAGGCCGGACAAGCGGCTCCTGATGCAAAAATACTGTCAAAACCATTTCACCTGCGCGACCTAGTGCTGGAAGTAGACCGGATTTTTGAGCGTGGCCCTGCATCGGGGCTCATTTAACACTTGCCACTGCATGACGTGGCGGCTAAACGACCGCCTCTGGCCCAACCTCAATTCGGGTAGCCAGCAGGAAAATGGGCGTATAGCTCAGTGGTAGAGCACTTCGTTGACATCGAAGGGGTCGGGAGTTCAACTCTCTCTACGCCCACCATTTTCCCAAAACCACATGTATAAATCATCCATATATTGTCATTCATCGAAAATTATCCGCGCTGTATATAATGCGGCTCGTGTTGCGCACCGCATTATATATGCTTTCACTCGATTCAGTGCATTACGCCTGATTCCATGTATTCTGGGGAATGGCAATGAGCAGACAGTTAAGACTATCCGCGATATTATCGCTATTTCTGATGGCGGGATTTGCCTCACATAGCGCGCTGCGTGGTTCCACCGAAACCGCGACAGGCCCTGCAGGCAAAACAATTGCCAATATGGAAGCCTGTGTCAGCAGCGCACTGACCACGCCCGACCTGCCCTTCCTTGGCCTGCAGTAAGGCAGGCGAGTATATCAGCTAAATTGCCAGAGGATCTGTAAGCCGGGTTCTGTTCCCCTCCTGGGCGGAGGTTTGGCAACTATTCATCTCGGCATGGCATTGCTGCCATGCTCCAGCAACCAACCCGGGCAGCGGACCAAAACTGTCCATAACGCCGCCCCTATTCGGTTTTGCTCCGGATGGGGTTTACCATGCCGTTTCCCTTGCGGGTCACGCGGTGCGCTCTTACCGCACCCTTTCACCCTTACCTGCCTAAGCAGGCGGTCTACTCTCTGTTGCACTGTCCCTGGGGTCACCCCCGCCGGCCGTTAGCCGGCATCCTTGTTTTGTGGAGCCCGGACTTTCCTCGAAATTACTTTCGCAGCTGCCCGATCCTCTGGCTAGGGCGCATTACCATTTCTGCGGTCGCGGTCCAACAATAAAGCAAACAATATCGCACGGCATTCGCCATCAACCACACCGTCAATCGTGTGGGTACGAAAACGCCGCTGGAACGCGCGCGTTGCCGCCTCACCGTCGCTGATATCGTAACCGAAGCGTTCAAGCGCGAGGTAGAAACCGCTGTCGCTCCAATAGGGATCAACCAGCTGCCCATCCGGAATGGGCAGCGCAAGACCCAGTTTGGCCAGCAAAGGCCAGTCGAACAGCTCGCCCGGGTCCTGTTTGCGTGCCGGCGCAATGTCACTGTGCCCGACAATATTGACTGGCTGAATGTCATAACGCTTCACTATGCCGCCTACGAGCGGCACCAGCGCGTCCATCTGCTCCTGCGGAAATGGCCGGTACCCCCATTCATGCCCGGGATTGACGATTTCTATGCCAATACTGGCACTGTTGACATTGGTAATGCCGCGCCAGTGCGAACGGCCCGCATGCCAGGCCCGGCTGTCTTCATGCACCATTTGCACAATCTGCCCATCTTCAGTCACGACATAATGCGCGGAAACCTTGCTTTTCGAATCAGCCATCCAGTTGATGGCAGAGGGTGCGTCCTGCATGCCTGTATAGTGCAAGACCAGCATGCTGACTGGCAACGTGCGTTCATCAAAATTGGGCGAAGGTGTCTGAATATATTCCTGATTCAACGGCCTGTTTCTCATCCTTCCGCATTGGTGGCTCTGTGATAGACAGGCTGGCGAGTGTAATCAATGCCGGTGCCGCCAGTGAATCCGTCAGGCCTCCTGTGCGAACGGCCAATTGGCGTCCAGTACGGGCCTGTTTGTACGCGTAGCCGCGTCACGAAGCGTGTACACGCCGCGTATTTCCCGGCAGGCGTTAAAGCTGGTGGTCTGGCCAATGACGGTTTCCGCAGCACCCAGCATCAGATAGCCATCATTCGCAAGCGAACGCGCCAGGCGTGAAAATGCCATGTGCCGTGTTTCGGGCGCAAAATAGAGTAGCACGTTGCGGCATAAAATAAGGTCAAACTGCCCCATATCACCGCTTGGCCGCGTAATATTGTCGGCGCGGAATTTTACCTTGGCACGGATATCCGGGCTGATTTCCCAGTCCTCACCATCCTGCTGGAAATAGCGTAACATACGTGTCACCGATAGGCC
The DNA here is from genome assembly GCF_900537065.1 of Sphingorhabdus sp. Alg239-R122. GTDB lineage: Bacteria > Pseudomonadota > Alphaproteobacteria > Sphingomonadales > Sphingomonadaceae > Alg239-R122. Next base: position 147,012 of record NZ_UNRC01000004.1, read on the forward strand.
GCGCTGAATTTCAAACTGGCTGTACCGGCCCGAACGCGCTCTTTCGAGCACGCTCTCCGATATATCCGTACCGACTATTTCAATATCCCACCCGGCCCATTTCTGCCGGTCATCGGCAAACTGCATCGCCAGCGAATAGGCTTCCTGCCCGGTCGAGCAACCCGCGCACCATATCCTGAGCCTGCGGCTATCTGCACGTCCCTTTTGCAACGCCGGCATCACCTGGGTGCGGATCATGGTAAACATCGCCGTATCACGGAAAAAATAGCTCTCATTGTTCAGCATCGCTTCGACACAGGATTGCACCAATTCGTCATTCTCCGCGCCCAGCAACGCCGCGACAAGTGTGTCGATATCGGGGATGCAATACTCGGCGAGAACCGATTTCAGTGAAGTTTCAACACGCCAATAACGGCCCGGTGAAATCACCTGCCCCGTGCGCGCCTGCAGCAAGCCCGCCAGTATCTGCGTTGCACCGCCATTATCGTCATCCATGCTCATGCAGTGACTTTCTGTAACTGGTTAATATGCCGCGCTATTCTGTCCACCGGCATGATGGCATTTGCAAGGCCCGCACGCGCAACCACGCCCGGCATGCCCCAAACCACACTTGTTTCGGGGTCCTGCACCAATATCTGCGCGCCCTCTGCCGCCATTTTTTCTGCACCAAGCAAGCCGTCCCGGCCCATGCCGCTCATGATGATGGCAAGCGCATCGCTGCCAAAGACCGATGCGACAGACGCAAGCATAGGGTCGACAGCGGGAGTATAGGCAGACGGCATGGCACCCGGAACGATGCTGAGCCGCACCTGCGATCCGATGCACTCACACGTCATGTGGCCATGGCCGGGCGCAACGTAGATATGGCTACGCTCAAGTTCCATGCCCTGTTGTCCCAGCACAACGCGGCGGTCGGTGAATTTTTCCAGCTGCCGCACCAGAAATGGAAGGAATGTCTCGGGCAGATGCTGGGTAAGCAGCATTGGCGCATCAATGGCGGGAGAGATGTTTTCAAGAAGTGTGTGGATTGCCGGAATTCCGCCCGTCGATGCTCCGATCGCGATACAGCCGGGCTGGTCCTGTGGTACCTGCGGGACTGGCATGACGATAGTTTCTGCAGGTGTGCATTCATTAAGGTTTGAACGCACAAGCTGCTGCATCCGGCCGATCAGCATAGAAGAAAAATTGCCCGCAAAGCTGCTGCGCCCCGGCTTCGCCATAGTATCACATGCGCCCAGTGACAATGCGCGCACCGCCGCAGGGCCGCCCTCCTCACAAGCGGAAGAAAGGATCATCACCCGCGCCGCGCCGCACTTGGCCAATATATCCGGCAATGCATCCAGCCCGCAGCGGTCGGGCATTTCAATATCCAACAAAATGATATCGACGCTATTTTTCTTAAGAAACTCAACAGCATCGATAGCACTCGCCAGCGATCCGGCAAGCTCAAAACCATCATGCCCGCCAATTATCCGCTCGAGTATCGAACGAACTACCAGGCTGTCATCAATAACCAGCACCCGCACCTGCTTCACAGGCGAAGAAAAAACTTCTTCCTGACAGGAATCTTTATGGGAAATATTGTGCATGAAATAAACGCAGACCGCTCAGGCGGCGCCCACGATCTGCAATTTTGATTGAAGCGTTTCACGGTCAAATGGTTTCATCACATATTCATCCGCGCCCGCATCAATCGCGGCTTGAATATGCCCAAGACCGTTCTCAGTCGTGCAGAATACAACTTTGGGCTTTTCACCGTTTTCGCTCCGGCGCAATGCGGTAAGGAAATCAATTCCGCTCATAACCGGCATGTTCCAGTCAAGCAGGACAACATCGGGCAATTGACTGCTGCAACGATCTAGTGCCTCACGCCCGTCAGCAGCTTCTTCGACATTGAAATCAAGTGTTTCCAATATATGCCGCGCTACTTTGCGAATGACCTTGCTATCATCAACTACAAGACAGGTTTTCATGTGAATGGTCCTTGTTCAAATGGATATGCCCTGCACCTTATCGAGATGCAGTAAGCACAAGGTTAATTTTTCTGTTTTTCGAGAATGATGGTAATTTTGCCATATGCTCAGGCCGCCTTGGTAAATTCAGCTTCAACAAAACGGGCAGGATCTACAACCAGCATCGTTTTGCCATCCACCAGCAACATCGCGGTGCCTATTTCACGCCACATACCGCGCAGGTTTGCCGGCAAATCCGACTCTGTGCTTTCGGCGGTACAGACATCCTGTACGGAATCGACCAGAAGGCCATAAAAATGCCCTGCCACCTGCGTGACAACGGCCATGTGTGCATCATGTACTTTGCCAGGCTTTCCAGTCACAAAATGACTGCTGTCAATTACAGTGAGTACACGACTTCGCAGCGCAAAGAGCCCGCGAACATAGGAATTAACAGATGGCACAGGCACAATGTCACGCACCTTCACCACGCTTTCCACCTTGTCGGCGGCAATGGCTATATCCTCGCCCGCCATGGTGGCTATAAGATACAGGCTATTCATGCACTTTTCCTCTGCTTCAAATTTTTCGACAGGGCCTCAACAAGGGCTTCCCGGTCATATCGGTAAATGGCGTCACCTGTTTCAGTTTCACCAGCCCGGTTACTGGCCAAACGGATAACCGGAGCGCCTGCGGGCAGAACACCCGTGTCGTTGCTATCCTCCATCGTAATATAGATATCCGCTGCCGAGCCCTCTTTCCCGTCAGCAACCAATTCATAGCCTGCTGCTTCTACAAGCGGTGCAAGGATATGCCGAGCCCAGATATCATCACCCCCGACAACCCGGCATCTGGGCCGACTGGCGGCAGATGATACTGTGCTACCGGAAGCATGCCTGGCAAAAATCCAGTACGCATCGATTACTTCAGCCTGCTGCCCTCCCACCATTGTCACGCCAGCGACAAGACCGGGTTCAGCCGCTTTTTCAAATTCCGTGTCCATAGGGAAAATATCAACAATATCATCGATTGCGTAATAGATTGCAGCATCACCGTCACTGAGAATAAGAGTTTTAATATTCTCACTGTCCGGCACCTGCTTAAGCCCAAATATAGGACGGGTCCCATCTCCGCAGCTAACCCGCATCTGCCCTGCGGAAAATGCCACGCGCTCAGCGTCAATATCTTCCACCCGCTCTATAACGCCCAGATTAATGACCCGGGCTCGCTTCTCCATATCTTTGAAAAGAAGCACTGAAATGGTGTCTTTTGCACTGTTCTGGGTGTCATCACTCTGCAAGATAGAAAGCTCCGCTTGCGTATTTATGTCCAGCTTTGCCGCCATTCCGCCCGGATCAAGAAGCAACATTGGCCGCCCATTGTCAGGTAAACTAGTCCCTGCATACAAACCATTTTCCATCAGCAGGGGCGGGCATGGACGGATCACGAGTTCTTCATGATCAAGCACCGAAGCTACACTAAGTGCATAATTTTGCTTCGGACCCGCATCAATGGCGATAACAGTACGGTTTTCAGCCTTGCCGCCATCGACCTCATCAAGTCCCAATATCTCCTCCAGCGTGACATGCGGAACTTTCATACCGCGTATGGAGGCAATATCAGTTCCGCCCAGCCTTTCGACTTTGATCTGCCTGTTGTCAGCCTGTAAAATCTCCTGCACCGCAGAACGCGGTAGTGCGAACATACTGTCACCGCACTGTACCGTCAGGCATGAAATGATTGTAAGCGTCAATGGTACGCATAGTGTTATTTTCAGGCCATGGCCCGGTTTGTTTTCGATGTCTATCGAGCCACCGATACGTTTTATATTTGCATGCACCACGTCCATGCCCACACCGCGCCCGGAAATGGACGTAACATTCCGCGCTGTTGACAGGCCAGGTGCGAAAATAAGGTTCAGTTTCGCCTGTTCGTCCAGCTTTGCGCATTCCGAACCGCGAATGATTTTCGCAGCCACAGCCTGCGTCATGAGTGAATCGGCATCAATGCCGCGGCCGTCATCTGCAATTTCAATCAAAATCTGGTTGCCCGATTGCCGGGCATTGACCGACAAATGCCCTTCCGAGCTCTTTCCTGCTTCTGACCTCTCGTCAGCGCTTTCTATTCCATGATCGATCGCATTACGGATAATGTGCATCAACGGATCGCGGATCATTTCCAGCATTTCACGATCCATTTCCACTTCTGAACCGTTTGTGCTTAGCGTGACGGACTTCCCTAGTTCAGCGTTCAGATCACGTACCAGCCGTGGGAGCGGAGAAAATACACGCTCTATGCGCTGCATGCGGGTCTTGCCGATCATATCCCGCATGTCTGCGATACAGGTAGACAGTCGTTCAAACGCACCATTCATAGCCTGATTATCGCCGCCATCACGCATCTTGCGGGCGACTTCATTTCGTGCCAGCACCATATCAGATACACCGTTCATCAAGTGATCGATCAGGTCCAGCGGGATACGGATGGCACGCGTTTGCGGATGAGAATCAGTGGTAACCTGCCCTGGTTCCGGCATAGCCTTGGCTTTCTCCAATGCTCCGGACACTGTGCCGCTACATGCTTCAACCAGACGCACAATCACCTCTTGATCCTCGCCATCCGGTAGAGCGTCGCCGCTGCTAAGTGCACTGGTAAGTTTGGAAATCCTGTCCACGATTGCCAGAATGGCAGTCACTAAATCTGCCGATGGTTCTAATGATCCATCCCGCAGCTTGCTCAGTGCATCTTCTGCACTATGACTGAGTCGTTCGAAGCGCGGCAGATTCAAAAAACCGCAACTGCCCTTTACGGTGTGAAAAAAACGGAAGATATTATCGAGACGTTCAGCATCTGAAGGGTTAGCTTCCCATGCCACCAGTTCCCCGCCAAGGGCGTCCAGCGTCTCAAATGTTTCGTCAATAAAGTCCTGAATCAGCTCGTCCATATGTCCCGCTCTTGGCTTGTTCAAAGCCGTGATAGGAAAATATGGTTAAAATCCTGTTTACCTTGATCCGGGAAAAACCACCAAGCGTATAGGATATAGCTTATGTGTTGAGTGCAGCGCCCATCACGAGTGATTCATCATCAAGAACCACCTGAATCTGGCCATCTGCTGATGCAGCCAGTTCAGAAATCATATATGCCGCTGCGGTGCGCGAACTCAGTTCATCGTCCTGTAATTCACCAGTAAGCGCACGGCCAATGGTTTCATCCATGGCAATTTTTTCGCCCGCCGCACGCACTACAATTTCTGCGCGGCCACCACCCGATTCTGCGCCGATATCAAGCTGGCCTCCACGCACCAGTGATTCGATGCCGATCAACGCCAGGTTCAGCAGGATCTTGACTGCAGGTTTGGGCAGTGTCTGTTCATCCAGTGTCCAGTTGAGCATGATGCGCGGCTTGTCGGCAAGTAGGCCCTCAACAAGTGCCTTGGGCTCGCGATTATCAACGCTTTCGCCAAAACCGCCCGCTGCGCCGAATGCCAGGCGAAAAAATTTCAGCTTTTGCGCCGATGCCGAAGCACTGTCGGTCAGCAATTCAAAACAGCGCGCCCGCATTTCCGGGTCAGTCTCGTCTGCAAGCAGTTCCAGCCCGTTGTTGAGCGCACCCACCGGACTTAGCAGGTCGTGGCAAAGGCGTGAGCAAAGCAGGCTGGCAAGTTCGACTGGAGGTGTGGTCATATTCAATCCATAATCTGGGGCCGAAGCCGTTTCATCGGAGCGCGAGTATGCTTTGGCGAAAGACATGAATTTATTCAAGTCTCGTCTGAAGCTGGCACACCGACATGACAGGTGATTTCGGTAAACATATCATGCAGCGTCCCTCCCGGTTCGTTCCGCCACAACCTCACAGTAGCTCCAGCGATAATAGCCCATATGCGGCCATCGCCTGCTGATAGCACTGCATCGGTTGGTGATGGCACAGCTTCACCGACAGGGTGTGAGTGGTAATAACCAAGAAGCAGCCGGCCTCCGCGCCGCATCTCTTTTTCCGCTGCGATCAGGTCTTGCGGCAGGATTTCAAAATGCCGTTCGGGTTCCTCCGCAATATTCCGGGAAATCATTATTTCTTCAACCCGGTCCGGGGCTCTGCCCAGCAAAAGCCCGCAACATTCCTGCCCACCTGACCTGTGTGCAACTGCAAGCAACTGTTCATACACCAATTCATCAACGTAAACCGCTGCGCAGGGCATGTCTGCTCTTGATACGGGTCCGGCCATGCCCCAAGGTTAGACCATGGACGTTCCAGTTTCCAAATATGAAGGCACTTTTTTACAAAGCCATGCCGGGCAGCGCATCGACAGTGCACTTGCCGATATTATCCCGGATCTGTCACGCGAACGCATCAAAGCGCTGATCAAGGACGGCAGACTGTCTATCGATGGGCAGAGCGTAACCCAGTCATCGGCCAAAGTACGCACAGATACGCATTATTGCCTCGGCGTACCCGCTCCGATTGCTGCAAAAGCCCTCCCTCAGGACATCCCTCTCAACATTGTTTATGAAGATGAAGTGCTGCTCGTGCTCGATAAGCCTGCAGGTATGGTGGTGCACCCTGCCGCCGGTCACGCAGATGGCACGCTGGTCAACGCATTGCTGCATCATTGCGAAGGGCAATTGTCCGGCATTGGCGGCGTTGCCCGGCCCGGTATTGTCCACCGGATCGACAAGGATACATCCGGCCTGCTGGTAGCCGCCAAAACCGATGTGGCGCATGTAGGGCTGGCCGAGCAGTTTGCCGACCACAGTGTCACGCGGCAATATTATGCCATCGTGCAGGGTTATCCCAATCCCGCCAAAGGCACCGTAACAGGCAATATCGGCCGTTCACGCCGTGATCGGAAAAAAATGGCCATTGTACCCGATGGCCAGGGGAAACATGCCGTCACCCATTATGAAATGTTGGAAAAACTGTCTGAGGCTGCACTCGTACGCTGCCAGCTCGAAACAGGGCGTACCCATCAGGTGCGTGTGCATATGGCCAGCATAGGCCATAGCCTGCTGGGAGATCCCAATTATGCCCGCACGCACAAGGCGCATCGCGCGCTGCTGAAAGAGACCGGATTTGCCCGGCAGGCGTTGCACGCGGCGACGCTCGGCTTTATACATCCTACTTTGGACGAAGAAATGTTCTTCGAGTCCAAAATTCCTGCTGATATGCAGGAACTTTTAACGCACTTGTGTGTTTAATAGTTGAGTGGCCAGAAATGGTAATGTGACCCGGACTGTGAATGCTTGATGAGGTTCGCGTAAAGGGTTGACGAATAAAGGAAAATACATAGTGGCAAAATCTAGTACCGCGCCTACCACCATCCCTGCTTTGGGTGGTGATGCAAGTCTCAACCGATATCTTAGCGAAATCCGTAAATATCCGATTCTCAAGCCCGAGCAGGAATATATGCTCGCCAAGCGCTATGAGGAGCATGAAGACCCGGAAGCAGCAGCACAGCTGGTGACATCCCACCTGCGTCTCGTGGCGAAAATTGCCATGGGTTATCGCGGCTACGGCCTGCCTGTATCGGATCTTATTTCCGAAGGTAATGTCGGCCTGATGCAGGGCGTTAAGAAATTTGAGCCGGATCGTGGTTTCCGTCTGGCAACCTATGCAATGTGGTGGATCAAGGCTTCTATTCAGGAATATATCCTGCGCAGCTGGTCGCTCGTGAAAATGGGTACAACCGCAGCACAGAAGAAACTCTTCTTCAACCTGCGCCGCATGAAAAACAATCTGCAGGCGTTTGAAGAAGGCGATCTGCATCCTGATGATGTAGATTCTATCGCTACCAAACTGGGCGTAGCTGAACATGAGGTGGTCAACATGAACCGCCGCATGTCTATGGGCGGTGACGCATCGCTCAACGTACCCATGCGCGAAGACGGCGAAGGCCAGTGGCTTGACTGGCTTACCGACAATGAGCCGCTGCAGGACAAGGCAATTGCCGATGCTCAGGAAGCCGACGTACGTCATGAGATGCTGGGTGAAGCCATGGAAGCTCTTAACGAACGGGAACAACATATCCTGACCGAGCGCCGCCTGACTGATGACCCGAAAACGCTCGAGCAGCTAAGCCAGGTATATAGCGTCAGCCGCGAACGCATCCGTCAGATCGAGGTACGGGCGTTTGAAAAACTGCAAAAAGCGATGCACCGTATTGCCGGCGAGAAAAACATGCTGCCTGCGGGTTAAACGCCGCGCACGCATTTTATGAATGACAATTTTTTGGCCGTGCCCTAGATTTTAGGGCATGGCCAAACCTTTATCACGAAAGCAAAAGGCCCGACGCGGCGTTTTTGCACGCCTTATCTTCTTTCTTTTCAAACTGCTGCTTTGGTTTGTGGCGCTGTCACTGGCTTTTGTGCTGCTCTATAAATATATCAATCCGCCCATAACCGTGACCATGGTGATGGACGAAAATGGCGCAAAGCGTGAATGGCTTGCCATTGATGAAATTGACCGCGATATGATCTCCGCCGCAATTGGCGGCGAAGACAGTAAATTCTGCGCGCATAATGGCTTTGACCGGCAGGCAATTGAAAAAGCACTAAAGCGCAATGCACAGGGCACTGCCCCGCTACGCGGCGGTTCCACCATCAGCCAGCAAACCGCAAAGAACGTCTTTTTGTGGCAGGGCGGCGGCTATGTCCGCAAAGGCTTCGAAGCCTGGTTCACTTTCCTTATTGAGAAAATCTGGGGCAAGCGGCGGGTTATGGAAGTTTACCTGAACGTCGCAGAAACGGGTATCGGTACCTATGGCGTAGAGGCTGGCGCACAGCGCTATTATGGCAAAAGCGCGCAATCACTCAGCCGGATAGAAGCGGGCCGTATTGTCGCCGCCCTACCCTTACCCAAAAAACGATCGGTCAAAGCACCCACGGGCTTTGTCCGCCGTTATGGCAACACCATCGCCGCCCGCATCCGCGTGGTACAAAATGAAGGGCTTGATGGCTGCGTTGTCGATATTGTGAAATAGCAGATGACAAAGAAAAAGGGCGAAGCCTCACAGCTCCGCCCTTTTTCTTATTGTTATTGAATCAGTTAGAAGTTGTAACGTACCCCCAACTGAATCCTCCATGCCGAAGCCGACGTAGAGATATTCGGTTGATCATCCGGATTGAAACCAGAGATAACATAACGCCCTGCACTGTCGATTGCTGGGACGTTTATCGTTTGCCCCGGGTTAGCCGGATCCGGGAGCCTGTTACCCAGATCGACAATATCAACCACCTGACCATCGCCGAACACACCGATCGGTGAGAAGGTGTTCCAGCTGCTATCAAACAAGTTCAGAACATTATCGATGTCAGCAAACAGCTCAATCGTATCTTCCACGCCAAAGAAACGGCCAGGTCCAGGAATTTCCTGACTGATACGCATGTCCAGATCGAACGACCAATCTTCACGGCATGTATTGCGGCGGATCGTCCTGCCAGGAGTAAAGCCACAATTCGAAGCACCTGCATAGTCAATCAATGACTGCACAGCCGCAAGGTCTGATCCCCCTATCTGATCACCCATCATATCGAAAATAGGTGCCGCAATATTCGGATCATTCACATCTGTAGGAATATACAACAACGCATTGTCATTACCAGAAGATGAGTCGTTAAAAACTCCACCGCCATCAAAGGTCAGGCTGTATGGACGACCCGAACGAGCACTAAAGAAGAAGCCCAACTGCGTAGCAAAGTCTCCAAAAAACTCTTCCTTGAAATTTGCCGCGAGCGTAAAATTATGCCGATTTTCATAATTGGACGTCGAGTTAGCCGGATTTTGCCGGTTGAATGCAGCGCTTTCATCAAAGCTTGAAGTCGCGGTCGAGCTATTGGCATTCCTGAAGTTGTTGGAATCGATATATGCATAACCGAAGTTCAGGTTCACACTACCGCCTTCGGTAAATACACCTTCGTTAAACCGTTTTGCAAAGCCGATTGAGAATACGTGACTGTCATAATCCCGACCATTGGTCAGCTGAATAAAGTCATCAATCCGCGTTCCAAAACAAGCACCCGTTACATTTGTAAAGGATGGTGGCGTTCCACCTGTGCCAACCAGCTGCGCATTACAACCAGTGTTGTTAGGATCAATAGGACGGAAAATTGGACGTCCATCAACGGTAAATCCGCTAATACCACGGCTCGGATCAACAACCTGTGACAAGTCAACAAAGTTGAGCGGATTCAGGAATCTGGAATAGATATAATCCAGTTTCAGGTTCCAGTTTGAAAAGAAACCGCCATCCGTTCCAAAACCGGTGTCGAGTCCAAGGTTAGCCCGCAAGACTGTAGGGTTCTTGAAGTTGGGGTCCGTGGATTGGACATCGCCTGCACCAGCTGCTGCCCGTGCGGATGCTGCCTGCACAGCACATTGCGGGAAGCCACTGAATTGACCGCCGTTCAACACACTAAAGCTGCCATCGGCATTTCTTATACCTGCACACTGGCTGCTAAAAGTATTTCCATCAACTGATGAAAAACCGTTGTTGGAAAAAGCATTCGAGAAATAAACCACGGGATCACCACCCGAGAACATGCCAACACCGCCGGTAAGTTTGGTGCCGAACAAGAAGCCGTCATTGTCCATTTCATAGGTTGCCGCAAAGCGTGGCAAAACAACCGGATCAATTTTGCTAAATGGGTTAGCATTAGTGAAACCGAAACGTTGCTGGAACAACGGATTGTGACGTGGCGCATCACCATCATATAGCTGAATTCGGATACCACCGGTCAGATTCAACCTATCGGTGGCCTGCCACTCATCCTGCGCATAGAAGGAATATATCTGGCGGCCGAAGGTTGCCGCAGCTTCGTTGATGTCACCGCTAGGTGTTGCTCGAATTGTAGCACCGCCCAGTCCGCCACCAGCTAGATTATCTGCGATATCGCCAAATACCGAACTAAATCCACCACTTGCCGCGATACCGTTTTGGAAGTCGGTCAAGTTGCGGAAATAGATAGTGCCGGTCGCGTTAATTGCGAACAGGTTAAACACACTTAGATCATTGATTTCAGCGCCCAGCTTGATGCTGTGGTCACCGGAACTGATGTTCATCTGAAATTTTGCCTGATCAACTCGTTGTTCCAACGCATTGGCAGAACGGAAAATGCCCGGGCCTGTTGAAAGAATACCGTTTTGCGTGGTTTGACCAGCTACAGGTGTCAATCCTACTACCAACCTGGGAATAGGGTTTTCGTCTTGCGCTTCACCGCCGCCGACTGGTCCCTGCACGTCCGTTACATCAGAACGCGAAAGCCGAAGTTCTGTGGACACATTATCTGACCAGTTTGAATAGAAGCGAAGCGAATAATAATCCGAAACAGTACCTTCATCTTCAAAGCTGTTAAGGCCAGTCAGTTCCTGATCACCAGTGTCAGATTCAACATTGGTTTCTTCCAGTCGCTGATAGGTAGCCTCAATCCGGTGATCATCATTCACATACCAATCCAGGCGGCCGAAATACCGAACGCTGGCTTCAGGAAGAGAGCGTGGGTAACCGCCTATGTCCACGCCATAAACACTTTGAGCAATGTTGGAGAATTGGTCAAACTGACCCTGCGTTACGAAATTAGAACTATTTGCAAATCCTCCGCCAGCGGGACCGAAGTCATTCGCACCGCCGAGATCAGTTTCCTCATAGCCTGCAAAAAAGAACAAGTTATCGGGAATAATTGGGCCGCTTAGCGTCGCCCCCCAACGTTTTTCTTCAAAGGCTTCCGGGACACGAGACATTCCGTCAACTGTATCACCGCGAAGATCCTCGTTGCGGAATGTATAGAATGCGGAACCATGAAACTTGTTTTCACCCGATTTTGTTACCACGTTCACAGCACAACCGGTGAAATCCGAGTATTCTACATCAAATGGCGCAAACTCGACCGAAGTTTCGCGGATCGCATCGAATGGAATGGGAAGAGAGTTACGAGCGGCAAATGGTGTACCGTTCAATCCGAATGAATCAGCTTGCGTGATACCGTCCACTGTAAACGTATTGGTCCGATCATTGCCGCCAAGACAGCTAATACGATCTACGGCATTGGCACGGTCCAGGTTAACGCGCGGGTCAATCCTGATAATATCACGAACATCACGAGTGATTGATGGGAAGCCTTCAAGCGTCTCTTGACTAAAAGAGGTCCCAGGACCAACTGCTAGCTGCCTTAGGTTCGCACGCGCTGCCGTAACAACAATCACATCACCAGCAGTACCACCAGTAAGCTCAAAACGCAGTGACGTGTTGCCGCCTAAGCTGATGTTAATATCTTCAACCGTCTGCCCTTCAAAGCCAGCCGCTGTGACTGTGACAGTGTATGGACCGCCTGTAACAAGACTGTCTGTACGAAAAGAACCATCGTTAGAACTGCTCAATGTCCGTGCATTGCCGGTACGTGTATCAGTCACGACAACTGCCGCACCTTGAATGGCAGAACCGCTATCATCCAGAACACGACCTTCGATGCCGGATGTAATTTCCTGAGCGTGTGCCGGAGCCGCAAGGCCAACTGCCATGGAAAGAGATGCGGCGCTCGCCGCGAGAAAATATTTAAGCTGCATTTTGCTTTGTCCCTCAAATTTGGTCCGCATGCCCCCATAGGCTTAGTGCGGGTCTAAAGCTTTAAACTCCTCTAAGAGTTGGGAAGGCCTCTAATGCTCTGGAGCGACAGGGCAACTGCATTTTTATTGCAATTTTGTTACGAAAATTCCTGATATTGTAACAATATTTCGCAATCATAATTTTTCTTATTTAAGCATTTGTTTTTGCTTAAAATAAAATGAAATTGCCAATCATTGGTTATCCACAGGGAGGGAATATACAGACAGCATAAAATAATTTTTTCAGGCAACTGTGCCCAAAAAGCGACACTCAAAAGAGCGGCACACATGCAATCAAATTATAATTTATCGCGACTCGCGGTTTTCTTAGGGTTTTGTGCAGAAAAAGAGGGGATGTTCCGATTCTTAGGCCGCATCATCTTTCTTCACTTTGGCCTTCTTCGCGAAAACCTGGACTGGCTCCTTGCGACCTTCCACCACGTCTTTGTCGACTACAATTTCGTCAACACCATCGAGGCCAGGAAGGTCAAACATGGTATCCAGCAAAATGCGTTCCACAATCGAGCGCAAGCCACGCGCGCCCGTTTTGCGGGCAATGGCTTTTTTCGCAATCGCCTCCAATGCGTCATCAGTGAAAGTAAGGTTCACATCTTCAAGGTCGAACAGCTTTTGATACTGCTTAACCAGCGCATTCTTGGGTTCACGCAGAATTTTGATGAGCGCGTCGATATCAAGATCTTCCAGTGTAGCGATAACTGGCAGACGGCCGACAAACTCAGGAATCAAGCCAAACTTGAGCAAGTCTTCAGGCTCACCATCTTTCAACAATTCACCAACCTTGCGTTCTTCAGGGGATGCAACATGTGCACCAAAGCCCATCGACTTGGCCTCTAGCCGGTCGCCGATAATTTTTTCAAGGCCCGCAAAGGCACCACCACAGATAAACAGGATATTGGTCGTATCAACCTGCAGGAATTCCTGCTGCGGATGCTTGCGGCCACCTTGCGGCGGGACCGAAGCAGTTGTGCCTTCCATCAGCTTGAGCAAGGCCTGTTGAACGCCTTCCCCGCTCACATCGCGGGTGATGGAGGGGTTTTCCGCCTTGCGGCTAATCTTGTCAATTTCATCAATATAGACAATGCCGCGCTGTGCCTTTTCTACATTATAGTCAGACGCCTGCAGAAGTTTCAGGATGATATTCTCAACATCCTCACCCACATAACCGGCTTCGGTTAGTGTTGTCGCATCAGCCATGGTGAACGGTACATCAAATGTACGTGCCAGAGTCTGCGCAAGCAGCGTCTTACCGCAACCTGTAGGTCCAACCAGCAGGATGTTCGATTTCGCAAGCTCCACCCCATCGCTCTTGCTGGCATTGTTAAGACGCTTGTAATGGTTGTGCACAGCGACAGACAGTACGCGCTTGGCCCGGTTCTGCCCGATCACATAGGCATTGAGCGTATCAAAAATCTCCTGAGGCGTGGGTACTTCACCCTCTTTCTTGCCGCCAATGCCCGCTTTGGTTTCCTCACGGATGATATCATTGCACAGCTCAACGCATTCGTCGCAGATGAACACAGTCGGTCCGGCGATAAGTTTACGCACCTCATGCTGCGACTTGCCGCAGAATGAGCAGTATAACGTGCTTTTTGAGTCCGAACCACTTAACTTCGTCATAACGTTCCTTACGCCTCAATCCCGCAGAAAAGCTTGCGGGAATCACTTTTAGGCTTTCACCAATTCATAATCGTAGAGCCATATGGTCATTTTTCAATAACCGTTAACCCTTTGCCGTAACCACACAACCCCTGTGCTATAAACAGAAAGCAGCCAGCATGCGGGTAATATCCATGCTGGCTGAACCTGTTATTTACAGAAAAATAGTTTCTATTTACTTTCGTCGTCAGCTGGTTTCGGACGCTTGTCAAAAACTTCATCAATAAGGCCAAATGCCTTGGCTTCGTCCGCTTCCAGGAAAGTATCGCGGTCCATAGCCTTTTCAATCTTCTCAAGCGGCTGGCCGGTATATTGCGCGTAAAGTTCGTTCATGCGCGTACGGATACGCAAGATCTCTTTTGCCTGGATTTCAATATCGGACGCCATACCGCGCGCACCGCCTGATGGTTGGTGGACCATGACACGTGCGTTGGTGAGCGCAATGCGCATGCCTGGCTCACCTGCAGCAAGGAGGAAGCTCCCCATGGATGCGGCCTGCCCAACACACACCGTACCCACGCGTGGGCGGATATATTGCATGGTATCATGGATTGCCATGCCAGCTGTCACCACACCGCCCGGTGAATTGATATACATATAAATATCTTTTTTGGGATTATCGGCTTCCAGAAAAAGCAACTGCGCGGTGATGAGTGCGGCCATATTGTCTTCCACCTGACCGGTCACAAAAATAATCCGCTCACGCAATAGTCGGGAAAATATGTCAAAACTGCGTTCACCGCGGTTTGATTGCTCAATAACTATAGGGACTAAGGCATCGTGGATTGGATCGTGCGTGAGGTTCGACATGGAATGGCTTTCTTTCCTGTTTCAAGTGGCGTTGTCCCTAAATCGGGACAAAGTCATAAATGTTCAAGTGCATTAACCAAAAAGGCACCGGAGCGCATGTCTCCAGTGCCTTTTTTTACATTTTGATCTATTTCAGCGAGGCGGTTACTTCTTTGCAGCCGCTTTCTTGGCAGGTGCCTTTTTAGCAGCAGGCTTTTTTGCTGCTGCTTTTTTAACCGGTGCTTTTTTCGCTGCTGGCTTCTTAGCTGCGGTTTTTGGCGTTGTTTTTTTAGCCGGTGCTTTTTTTGCAGCCGCCTTTTTCGCCGGAGTCTTTTTGGCAGCGGGCTTCTTAGCTGCAGCTTTTTTCGCGGGAGCTTTTTTCTTTGCTGCTTTTGGCGCTGGCGTCTCTTCCGCCTCAATCGCTGCTTGCAACTCCTCGCGTGTTACTTTGCGGTCTGTAACGTCTGCTTTGTCAAACAGGAAATCGACAACCTTATCTTCATACATAGGCGCGCGTAGCTGTGCAGCAGCCATAGGCTCCTGCTGCACATATTGCATGAAACGTTCGCGATCTTCAGCGCGGTATTGCTGGGCCGCCTGCTGGATCAGCATGTTCATTTCCTGTTGCGTCACCTCGACACCATTGGCCTGGCCAATTTCGGACAGTAACAGGCCAAGGCGGACACGGCGCACCGCAATGTCACGGTACTCATCTTTATCCGCTTCCATTTCCTTGCGGGCCGCTTCAGGATCTTCCTCGCCCACCAACTCCTGCTCCAGCTGCTGCCATATCTGGTCAAACTCTGCTTCCACCATAGATGGCGGTACGTCAAAGTCATGGTCGGCGGCCAGCTGATCAAGCAGACCACGCTTCATCTGCGTACGCGTCAGGCCATTCAGCTCCTGCTCAATCTGGCCTTTCAGCAGTTCGCGCAGCTGGTCCATGCCCTCAAGGCCGAGAGACTTTGCAAAATCATCGTCAACCTTATTCTCTTTTGGTTTCTGAACTTCGCCAAC
This sequence comes from Sphingorhabdus sp. Alg239-R122, assembly GCF_900537065.1. Classification (GTDB taxonomy): domain Bacteria; phylum Pseudomonadota; class Alphaproteobacteria; order Sphingomonadales; family Sphingomonadaceae; genus Alg239-R122. The sequence continues at coordinate 163,037 of NZ_UNRC01000004.1, forward strand.
GACAATATCAAAAGTCGCGTCTTTGCCCTTCAGGTCATCGACATTGTAATCATCTGGGAAAGTTACGTTCAGCACTTTCTCATCATTGGCTTTCACACCAACAAGCTGGTCTTCAAATCCCGGAATCAGGCGACCTGACCCAAGCTCAACTGCCATGGCTTCACCCTTGCCTCCGTCAAATGGTACACCATCAACCTTGCCTTCAAAGTCGATTACGACCTGGTCACCCATTTTGGCCTTGTATGATTTGGCAGCGGTTTCAAAGCTCTTCTGGCTCGCGGCCAGGCGTTCAACGGCTTCATCAACTTCCTTGTCCTGCACATCGGCGGTCAGACGTTCCAGTTCCAACCCATCGACAGATGGCGTTTTGATTTCAGGAAGGACTTCAAGTTCAAGTGTGATTTCAGCATCCTTGCCACTCTCATAGCCTTCAGCCATTTCCACTTTCGGCTGCATCGCAGGGCGCAATCTGTTGTCAGCTACTGTTTTGTCAACGCCTTCGCGAATCGCAGCATTCAGAGCGTCCTGCATCAGGGCATCGCCGTGCATCTTGCGGATCAGGTTCGCAGGCACTTTGCCAGGGCGAAAACCCGGCATGTTGACCTGTGGCGCGAGTTTCTTGACTTCAACGTCTACACGTTTGTTTATATCGTCAGCCGTTATGGTCAGTTTATAGGCGCGTTTCAGGCCTTCGTTCAGCGTTTCGGAAGTTTGCATCTGCTTGTCTGCTCTCTAGTTATAAAGCGTTTCAGTCGTTAGGCTTTTCGTACCCCGCATATGGAGCACATAAATTCGTGTCTACCGGCCTGCCTGATGGTGCGGGCGAAGGGACTCGAACCCCCACACCTTGCGATACCAGAACCTAAATCTGGCGCGTCTACCAATTCCGCCACGCCCGCTTGGGACATCAGTTACACCCGGTCAAGCGCGTGCGTCTATACAAAGCCCACCCAAAGGGCAAGGGGAGATATGACTATTCCAACCCATAGATTGGAAAATACCGCAATGGTCAACCAAGCTTCTTTTTAAGCAGCTCATTCACGACCTGCGGATTGGCTTTGCCTTTCATGGCCTTCATTGTTTGCCCGACAAAGAAACCAAACAGCTTGTCCTTGCCGCCGCGATATTCTTCGACCTTATCCGCATTGGCCTCCAGAATCTTTTCGATTTCCTCTTCAATCGCACCGGTATCGCTGGTCTGTTTCAGGCCATCCGTGTCCGCAATTTCTTCGGGGTCGCGACCGGTTTTCAGGGCAATCTCGTAAATCTCTTTCGCCTGCCCGCCCGATACCGAGCCGCCAGCCACCATCGCCAAAATAGCTGCATTGGCGGCAGGCGTATTGTGTTCGTGATCTGCCGTGACTTCCAGCGCCTTTTGCACACCTGGTGCAATCGAAAGCGACCAGTTAGCGACTTGCGTTGCCACATCGGTTTCGGCCTTGCCTTGCTTGCCCGCCGTTTCTTTCAGCAACACTTCAAATGCCCGCGCCGTCTCCGCCTCTGCTGTCAGGACAGCGGCATTATAGGTGGTGAGACCCAGTTCGGTTTCATAGCGCTTGCGCTTGGCATCGGGCAGTTCGGGGAGCGATGACTTGCAGTCCGCAATAAAATCATCCGTCAGCTCAAGCGGCAGCAGGTCGGGGTCCGGAAAATAACGGTAATCATGCGCATCTTCTTTTGATCGCATCGACCGTGTTTCATTGCGATCGGGATCGTAAAGACGTGTTTCCTGCACGATCTCACCGCCAGCTTCCAGAACATCGACCTGACGATTAGCTTCAATTTCAATAACCTGTTGCACAAACCTGACAGAATTTACGTTCTTGGTTTCCGTGCGAATACCAAGTTCATCGCCCGGTTTGCGGACGCTGACATTGACGTCGGCACGCATAGAACCCTGCTCCATATTGCCGTCGCAAGAGCCTACATAGCGCAGGATCGAGCGCAGTTTCTTGACATAGGCACCGGCTTCGACCGGACTGCGCATATCGGGCCGCGACACGATTTCCATGAGCGCCACGCCCGAACGGTTCAAGTCGACATAGGACATGGTTGGGTGCTGGTCATGCATCAGTTTGCCCGCGTCCTGCTCGATATGGATACGCTCAACACCAATCTGCCTGACTTCGCTGTCAGGGTCCTTCTCATCGAGCGCGACTTCGATCACGCCCTCACCCACAATCGGGTGGTAAAGCTGCGAAATCTGATACCCCTGCGGCAAATCGGCATAGAAATAATTCTTGCGGTCGAAACGCGAATATTTGTGAATCTCGGCATTGAGCGCAAGTCCAGTACGCACCGCCTGACGCACGCATTCCTGGTTCGGTACCGGCAGCATGCCCGGCATCGCCGCGTCGACCAGAGACACCTGTGTATTGGGTTCCGCGCCGAATTCAGTCGAGGCACCCGAAAACAGCTTGGCACTACTGGTAATCTGCGCATGGACCTCCAGGCCAATCACGACCTCCCAATCCCCGGTTGCACCCTGTATGCGATATGTTGATTCAGTCATATTACCACCACTTGTCCGGACGTGCCGTAAACCCTGCGCGCTGTTCGATTGCGAGACCTGCATTGAGCACGCTTTGTTCATCCAACGCCTTGCCAACAATCTGCAGGCCGAGCGGCAACCCTTGCCCGTCCAGGCCGCCTGGTACCGACATGGCCGGAAGACCTGCGAGAGAGGCAGGCACGGCGAATACGTCATTCAGATACATGGCCAAGGGATCATCCGCCTTTTCACCCAGCCCAAAGGCCGCACTTGGCGCTGTCGGGGCTAGGATCATGTCACAATGTTCCCAAGCCTGCTCAAAATCGCGTGCAATCAAACTGCGCACCTTTTGCGCCTGTGTGTAATAGGCATCATAGAAACCGGCAGACAAAACATAAGTGCCGATCATGATACGCCGCTTCACCTCTGGGCCAAAGCCTTCCGCGCGGGTCGCGGCATACATATCCTGAAGCCCCGCGCCATCCGGAAGTTCGCGCTGGCCATAACGCACGCCATCATAGCGCGCGAGGTTCGAGGAAGCTTCCGCCGGAGCGATAATATAGTAAGCGGGCAGCGCATATTTGGTGTGCGGCAGTGAGATTTCGACAATCTCTGCACCTGCATCGCGCAACCACTCAGCCCCCTGTTCCCACAGATCATCAATTTCTTTCGGCGTGCCGTCGATGCGATATTCTTTCGGAATACCGACACGCTTGCCTTTCAGATCGCCCGAAAGTGCGTTTTCCCAGTCAGGAACCGGCAGATCGAGCGATGTTGCATCTTTCGGATCAAACCCTGCCATCGCCTGCAGCATAATCGCACAGTCGGTCACATCATGCGCCATCGAACCTGCCTGATCGAGCGAGCTGGCAAATGCCACCACACCCCACCGTGAACAGCGGCCATAGGTAGGCTTAATTCCGGAAATGCCCACAAATGCGGCTGGCTGGCGGATCGAGCCGCCTGTATCTGTGCCTGTCGCCGCAGGGCATAAACGCCCGGATACAGCCGAAGCGCTACCGCCTGAAGAACCGCCGGGCGCTAAGTCCGTATTGCCACCATCATTGCGCCGCCACGGCGAAATCACATTGCCGAATGCGCTGGTTTCATTGGACGAACCCATGGCAAACTGGTCCATATTGAGCTTGCCGAGCATCCCCGCGCCCGCTTTCCACAGATTCGCAGACACGGTCGATTCATATTGTGGTGTAAAGCCTTCCAATATGTGGCTACCCGCGGTCGCTTCGACACCATCGGTGCAAAACAGGTCTTTCATACCCACGGGCACACCCGCCATCGGGGCCAGTTCTTCGCCCGCTGCACGCGCCTTGTCTGCTGCATCAGCGGCAGCCAGCGCATGTTCAGGCGTTTCCACCAGAAATGCGTTCAATTCCTTGCCCGCCGCCACATTAGCGTTGAAAGCTTCGGCCACTTCGCGTGCAGAAAATGTGCCATCTCGCACACCGTCGCGGATAGCCTTGATCCCCAGATCAGTTATATTGCTCACTATTCAATCACCTTCGGAACGCCGAAAAAACCATGTTCGGGTGCAGGCGCATTGGCCAGCACCTTGTCGCGCACACCGCCGCCCGTTAGCGGATCGGCATTAATGACATCGTCGCGCAGGCGCAGCGTGTTCGGGATAACGGCTGTCATCGGCTCAACGCCGGTCACATCGACTTCACCTAGTTGTTCCACCCAGCCCAGGATATTATTGAGCTCAGGCACCAGAGCCTCCACCTCGGCATCATCCATCTGGATGCGCGCGAGCGAGGCGATTTTCTTGACTGTTTTGCTATCTACTGACATGGCCTAGCCGCTAGCATTGCACCCGAAAGCTGGCAAGTGCGAAGGTGGACGAAACCGAATTTTTGCTATTGTCTTACGGGCTGCAAACCATTGCACCTGCCGGTATAGCCTGTATAGGCCGCACTGGTTCAGCCTGTATTTATGCTGCGCTATATATCGATATAGTGTTGCAATGCCCAAAGCCGGAGGTACATTTGGCCCGCAAGTTTCTCTATTTCATAGCATTCTGTGTCTTTACGCTGATAATCGCACTGGCCGCACTTGCATTTTTCCAGGAAGAAGCGACACAGGCGGCATTTGTGCCACGGGCAGATTTTGTCGAACAGGAAAAAGTCGAACAAAGCGCCTATGCCGTGCCAGATATGTGGTTTTCACGGCCCGGTACAGTCGGGGGCAATCCAGCGCTATGGACACCCGAAGGCTTTGAACCCGTAGCAGAGCCAAAAGCTGCCGTCTTTTATGTGCACCCGACATCTTTTGTTTCCTTTGCCACCACACAGCTTTGGAATGCGCCGCTTGACGATGAAGAATCGCAGGAACGTGCCAGGATTTTCCTGCGCAGCCAAGCCAGCGTGTTCAACGGTGCAGGCGAAATCTGGGCACCGCGCTACAGGCAGGCCGTGCTGGGCGCATTTCTGACCGACAAACCCGAGGGGCAGCAAGCAATTGACGCCGCCTATCAGGATGTCAAAACTGCGTTCGAAGAGTTTATCGCTGAAATTCCGGAAGACAGGCCCATTATACTCGCTGGGCACAGCCAGGGCGCGCTACATCTCACTTCACTGCTGCGCGAATTTGTTAAAAACCAGCCGCTCGCAGACCGCATCGTCGCAGCTTATATTATTGGCTGGCCGGTTTCGGTGGAAAACGATCTGGAAGCGCTCGGCCTGCCTGCTTGCGACGATACCGAACAGACAGGCTGCGTCATAAGCTGGCAGAGCTATGGCGAACCTGCGGATCCATCGATGGTTATCAGGGCATATGATTCGACCATCGGCTTTGATGGAAATCCGCGCAAGGGCTCCACCATGCTGTGCACCAATCCGCTCACGGGTAAAATGGGCGGTGAGGCTCCTGCCAGTGCCAACCTGGGCACACTTGTCCCGAACGAAACACTGACAGATGGCAAGATTGTGCCCGCTGCTGTGCCTGCACACTGTGACGATCGCGGTTTCCTGCTAATCGGCGATCCCCCTGAACTTGGTGCCTATGTGTTGCCGGGTGAAAATTATCATGTTTATGACTATCCGCTGTTCTGGGCCAATGCCCGCGCGGATGCAGACCGGAGGGTGGACGCATTTCTAGCTCGCTGATCACTGAAAACACAGGCGAATATTACGCTGCATTGCCAGATGCTGGCCGGTTAATGGGGCTTGACGTAGGGTCCAAAACAATCGGCACGGCGTTTTGCGATGCCGGCTGGTCCTTTGCCACCGCCGCTAAAACCATCAAACGGCGCAAGTTTGGGCAGGATCGGGCAACCATTGTCCAGCTCATCCAGGAACAGGCCGTCACAGGGCTTGTCATCGGACTACCGCTCAACCTTGATGGTACGAACAGCCCGCAAACGCAGTCGGTGCGTTCATTCACGCAAAATATGCAAGGCGTGGGCCTGCCCATCCTGCTATGGGACGAACGCTGGTCAACGCAGGCGGTGGAACGCGCGCTGGTCGAACAGGATGTGAGCCGGGGAAAACGGGCGGAACGGATAGACAGCAGCGCAGCGGCTTATATTTTGCAGGGCGCAATTGACGCGCTCGTAAATGTGTAGCTCTGTATCTGTGCACGATTAAATCTTGACCCCTCCCCCCTTCTGACCCTACACGCTCACCTTTAATGACATCGCCAAACGACAGTTCGCCGCGCACCTATCCGGATGGATCGGATGCGTTTCCGCACCATAACCTGCTGGACATAGCGGGCCTGCAGCCTTGGGAGATTGAATATCTTCTGGATGAGGCGGAGCAATGGGTCGATTTGAACAGGCAATCAAGCAAGCATGATGACCGGCTCGCGGGCCTTACCGTCATCAACGCTTTCTTTGAAAACTCGACCCGGACGTTGCTGTCGTTTGAAATTGCCGGCAAGCGGCTGGGCGCAGACGTGGTGAACATGCATGCCGCACAATCCAGCATCAAAAAAGGCGAAACGCTGATTGATACGGCAGTGACACTGAATGCCATGCGCGCCGATGCGATTGTTATCCGCCACGGCAGCTCGGGTGCAGTGCAGTTAATTGCCGACAAAGTGGATTGCCCGGTGCTCAATGCCGGCGATGGTAGCCATGAGCATCCGACACAGGCATTGCTGGATGGCCTCACCATCCGCCGCCGCAAGGGTAATATCTCAGGGCAGACAGTCACGATATGCGGCGACATACTGCACAGCCGTGTGGCCCGTTCGAATATTATCTGCCTGCGTACATTGGGGGCAATCGTGCGTGTGGTAGGGCCGCCCTCACTGCTTCCAGCTGCAATAAAAGAGCTGGATGTGGAAGTGTACACCGATTTTGATGCCGCGCTAAAAGGCTGTGATGTAGCCATGATGCTGCGCCTGCAGAATGAACGCATGCAGGGGCAGTTTATCCCCTCACCTACGGAATATCATCATCTCTATGGCCTCACCGAGGAAAGGCTGGAAAAAGCGGGTGGTGATATATTGGTGATGCACCCTGGTCCCATGAATCGCGGGGTGGAAATTGTCAGTTCGATTGCCGATGATCCTGAACGTTCGACCATTACCGAACAGGTGGAAATGGGGGTCGCCATGCGGATGGCCTGTCTGGATATATTGACGCGAAGATCGCGCAATGTGGAGGGCTGGACATGAACCTGACAATTACAAATGGCCAGTTGATCCTGCCTGGACAGGATGCCCCTGTTTCAGGCGGAATACAGGCAGATGGCGATACAATCAGCGCTGTGGGTGATATTACAGACATTAAGGATACGGTTGATGCCAAAGGCGCAATTATAGCGCCCGGCATTATCGATCTGGGCGTATTTGCAATCGATAAACCTGCCTTTCATTTTGGCGGCATTACCCGCGCCGCATTGATGCCGGACCAGTCGCCACCACTCGATTATCCTGCACGAGTGCGTTTCGCGGCCTATTCAGGAAAGCCCGATTTGTGGGTGCACCCGCTTGGCGCAGCGACAATCGGCTTGAATGGCAGTGAAATGGCCGAAATTGCCCTTATGCAAGATGCCGGCGCAAAAGCAATCGGCACAGGCCGCACATGGATAACCGATAGCGGCATGATGCGGCGGTTAATGCAATATTGCGCCGCGCTGAACCTTGCGCTGGTTGTGCATAGTGAGGATAGCGGGCTCACCGGCAATGCGGTAGCCACCGATGGCGAAATGGCCACGAGGCTGGGCCTGGCCAGCGCCCCTGCCGAGGCCGAGGCTATTGCGGTCGCGCGCGACATAGAACTCGCCCGGATGACCGGGGCGAAAGTGCATTTCCGGCAGGTGACGACCAAGGCCGCACTGGAACATGTCCGCCGTGCCAAATCAGACGGTCTGGCCATTACATGCGGCGTCACACCTGCGCACCTTTTCCTCTCTGATATTGCCATAGGCAATTTCCGCACCTTCGCACGCCTGTCCCCACCGCTAAGATCGGAAACAGATCGGCAGGCCTGCCTTGCCGCCGTTGCCGACGGAACAATCGATGTCATCAGTTCCGGCCACGATCCGCGCGGCGCAGAAGACAAAAGGCTTCCCTTTGCCGATGCCGCACCGGGCATGGCAGGCGCCGAAAGCCTGCTTGCGCTATCATTAGGTCTTGTCCGGGATGGCTGTGTTTCGATGGGGAGGCTCTTTGATCTGCTCTCTGCCAACCCGGCGAAGATACTAGGCGTGTCTGCAGGCAGCCTGGCAAAAGACATAGCCGCCGACATCATCCTGTTTAACGCAGATGACCCGTGGCAGATCCATTCGGACAAAATGCTTGCCCATGGCGGGAATACACCATTTGATGGCATGCCCGTGCAGGGTAAAGTCACAACCGTCTATAAGGGCGGACAGCAGGTATACCAAGATAACTGAAAGGCCGACCCAGCATTGCGCTGAACCGGCCTGTCTCTGTTTCAATAGTTTCAGCTTTAGTGGCGCATCGCCAGACGTGAGCCGTTAATGCGCATAGGCTTGAAACTGCCGGAATGACGGACAAAGCAGTTGCCGCCCTGCGCCTTGATACTGTTACACATGGCACGCGCCGCCTGCACATTGCCAAAGCCGGTTGCGGCCAGACGGTGAAGCTGACGACCCTTTGAATTGACCGTCGCGCTGGCATGGCTAAAGCCGCGCAGATTACCGTAGCGTTTGCTCAAAATATCCCAGCCGCGTTTTGCATTTGACGGAGAGGAGAATGCGCCCAGTTGCACGACATAATTTCCGCGATCCGCATTCGCTACCGACCTGCGCGGTGTAAATACGGGTGCGCTTGCCACAGACTTCGCAAGTGCAACGCGCTGTTTTTTGGACTGTACTGTAGATTCAACCTCGACCGCTTTTGCGGGTACTCGCTGAACTCCTGCGTTCTTTGCCGATTGCTGCACGGCAGGTGCAACCTTCACCGCTTCCCTGACCGCAGGTATGAGCGGAGCAACCGTATTATTGGCTTCTGCAGCGCTCGCCATGGCGAATTCTTCGGTTATAGGTGAATCCACGAATGACAGCTCTGTCTGTGCATCGTCATCCGCGATATTTTCAACCAGCTCCGGCATATCAGGCGTATTGGCAAGCGCAAGCCGCTGTGGCTGCCCCGCATCCGCACGCGGCGTAACACCCAATATCGAAGCCACACGAACCTGATAATGTTCAGGGCGTGACATTTGCACCCATTGCAATAACCGCTCGCCAACCTCGGCTGGCGAAACATCCTGCAATGCCATGGCGCGGGCCTGTCGCCAATTGCCGTTCAGGGCAAATGCCATGGCTAGGTTCTGACGCACTTTCGGGGTGTTTGCACCGCTGCGCACTTCACGCACCAACACGTCCACACCGCGCTCCGTTTGCCCGGCCAATGCAATTGCCAACCCATAATCCCCATTGGGTATCAGTGTACGATGCGCATTCAATGTATCAATGGCATCACGTTGCCGGCCCATGCCGATTTGTGAGAGTGCCAGACTGATAACATTGCGCGCGTTCACATCACCCAATTCAATCGCATCGTGAAATGTTCGCGCAGCAGACATGAAGCGACCATTTGCAAGATAAGCCTTGGCAAGCGACGTGCGGTAGGCGGCATTGCGCGGCTCGGCGGAAACGGCGTTTTCGGCATTGCTTAGTGCTTTGCCCAACTTGCCCTTTGCCAGTGCTTTTTCAGTTTTGGAGGAATATGCTGATGGACGGTCGCTGCCCGTGGATGAACAACCCGCCAGTGTAGCTCCGATTATCAAAGCCGATGCCGTCACTTTCAATAATGCAGTTCTGTGTATCATAGCGTTTGTCCTTGTTCGCCTTATTGTATTCTTCATGGCTTGCGCAGCCATGCCTGTAATAGGTTAAGTCCTGCCGCCGCTTGCCGCCTTGCCTGCAAGCTCATCAATTTCAGGCATTTTTTCCAAAAATTCATCCAGCGCCTGTGTCACCAGCTGCTGCGCGGAAATATTACTGAGCGCGCAGGCCAGACGAAGCCGTAAATGCCGTTCTGGATCAACACGCAACGTAAATGCAGCGCGCTTTCCAGATTTGATCGCGGGCTTTTTGGGTTTGCTCGCCTGTATCACGGGTGTGCGTACTGCCTTGACTTCAACCATTTGCGGCGAAGGCATTGTGCCCAAATCAGCAACTTTTTCCGTTTTCTCTTGTTCAGCATTTGGAGCTGGTTTCTTCACTGACAATGGACTGTTCGCCATTTCAACTGGTGCGCCTGATACTGCATTTTCAGGATTTTCAGCAATCGGATCAGCAGATTCAGCTTCGCTGGAAAGCTCTTCGCTCACCTCTGCCTCTTCAGCATCCCGGCCTTCTATTTCATGCGTATCCTGTAGTCCCAGGCTATCATCTGCCTTAAGGCGCTCTTCCAGGTCATCGCGCTGCTTTACCACTTCTGGCACAGCGGCCGCTAGCGGGTTAACCGCCTTGCCGTTTGCCATGGATGTCGGCACAGCCACATCATCCTCAGGCTGCGGATCGACATCATAGCCCATATCGTTCCAGCCAAGGTCTTCAAGACCCTCGCCGTTATCCTTTTTGGGCGCTGTAGTAAGGCCAGTCAGTCCCTGACGGCGCATTGCCGGCTTGGCGTCACCCTTGCGTGCAAGCAGGCTGGACGACAATGATGCCGTTGGTTTGGATTCAGATATATCCATCATTCTTTCTCCTGCTCCTCATTCAAGATCCGGCGACCCGGCGGCCGAAACCACCCATGGGACGCGGTGCACCACCAACCGGCTGAGCCGCGGCGGGAGCAGAGAAAACGGTGCGCCGGAAATTCTTTTCCAGTCGGTCGGACATATATTCCCAAAGCGCTGTCACTTCCTGTGCAGAGCGCCCTTCAGGATCAATTTCCATAACTGTGCGGCCATCGATCATGGACGCAGCAAAATCAGTGCGGTGATGCAATGTTGTTGGTGCTACCGTACCATGCTGTGACAATGCCACCGCAGCTTCTGACGTGATTTTGGCTTTTGGCGTTGCACCATTTACAACAAATATCAAAGGCTTGCCTGCACGTTCACACAAATCAACCGTAGCACCGACTGCGCGCAAGTCATGCGGACTTGGCCGCGTCGGTACAACAATCAGTTCGGCAACCGAAATGACGCTTTGGATAGCCATGGTAATGGCAGGCGGCGTATCAATGACCGCCAGCTTGAAACCCTGTTGCCGCAAAATGGCAAGGTCAGATGCGAGCCGTGCAACTGTCGTCTGCGCAAATGCGGGTAATTCCGCCTCACGCTCATTCCACCAGTCAGCGAGTGACCCCTGCGGATCAATATCGATAAGAACAACCGGGCCGGCACCTGCCAGCTGGGCCTGAACGGCGATATGGCCAGACAAAGTCGTCTTGCCGGAACCGCCTTTTTGTGATGCCATTGCGAGAACGCGCACATTAATCCCCTTAGGTTCGCGAAAATTTCCTGAACACACGAAATCGCAGAACAGGACTAATATCTGGTTAACAGCTGGAAGTTTGCGTGAAACAAACTTGCCTCGCAATGTCGATAATGGCGGGATAGCAGCTGTTCCTAACTGCCCATTATCCATAAAATTTGAGCATTATATACGCGCGCATTCAGACAAAGAGGCGTTGCAAATATGTGTTTTCATTATAGGAGTGTTAATGCGCGCACGGCAATTATGATAAATGGCAAATCCCGGCAGGATTTTTCATCATATGGAAGAGAGGGAGAGGATGATCAGCGTAATACCAGACTATAACCCATCTCGATTCTTGCTATTTTCCTTATGCCTTATGCCTCTTACGCTGCCTGCGACTGCATATGGGTTCATGCAGGATGATGTTCCCACATTAACGTCCCGTGATGATGAAGCGATTACCGAATGGCGCGCCCTTGCCGAAAAGGGGGACGCAGACGCCCAATATAATCTGGGCCAGGCATATACTATCGGCCAAGACGTCGACCGCGATCTGGCCGTGGCTGAGCAATGGCTTGCCAAAGCGGCGAAACAGGGACATGCGCGCGCAATTGAAAGTTATGGCCTTATCCTGTTTCGCAATAACCGCCAGGCAGAGGCAATGCCCTACATCCAGGCGGCTGCCGCACGCGGAGAACCCCGCGCCCAATATATACTGGGCATAGCGCATTTTAACGGAGACCTTGCCAAACAGGATTGGGTGCTTGCCTATGCCTATATGCTGCTCGCAGCGGAAGCTGGCCTGCCGCAGGCCGATCTCAACCTGGCCACTATGGACCGGCATGTCCCGATAGAAGAACGTCAGGAAGGTATCCGGCTCGCGAGAAAAATTGAGCGTGATGCAAAGTCTATAAATGGTGAACAGATTATAGCCGTTATATCACCTGAAACACCCTCCCCGTCCGCCAATCAAGAAGCCGCAACTGAAAACGACGTACGACAAAGTGACGTGGCCAATGCGGGTGATGCCATGCCGGAAATGCCTGCAGATACCGAAATGGCCGGGACAGACCAGCAAATAGCGCAGGCATCACCGCAGGAGGTTGTGCAACCACTTCCGGATGAGCCTGCGGACACCGGCATTACTACAACAGAGCTGCCCCCGTCGCAGGTCGCGGACATGGATATATCACAGGTGGATATCGTGCCCGCAGACGAACCTGCGCAAACGCAAGCCATAGACACAGAAGAACAGGAGCTTGTTCAGGCACAAGCTGATGACAAACATATTGACGCCTCGCAAGACGATATCCTGACACAGGATATTGCGACAGCCGAAAGAGAACCAGAGGCTACAGTAAACGACAGTGATGCAGGAACCCCTGCGGAAGAGCAGCAGGACGTTACTCTGTCGGATGCTGATGCATCTGTACCTGTCATACCCGATACTGATTCTGTTGAAACAGATAACGAAGAGCTCCAGCCGGTTACCGTGACAGAAGAGTCAAAACCTGCTTCTTTGGCTGAGGAAAACATGGCCGATGCAGATGAAATAACGCCGCCAGCAGATACGGAGGAACCCGTTCCCACAGTCACAACCTCGCAAGAGGTGCAGCAGGATAACTGGCGCATTCAGCTTGGTGCGTTCCGCACAAGCGAAAAGGTGGAATCGGCATGGCAGGGTTTACAAGCGCGTCACGAAACACTCGCGGGGCTGGAATTATATGTACAGGATGCTGGCGAGTTTAAGCGCTTGCAGGTGGGACCATTCACAAATCGCGCAGACGCAGCGCTGTTGTGCAGAAACCTTAAAAACCAGGCCTGTTTTGTCGTCAAATCTGACTGATACTATCGCTCGGGGATAATGAGCCATTGATCTTCATCGATACCTTGGGCCAGCAGTATCGTCGTCAGATCACCATGTGTGACATATGCATCCGCAGCATCACGCGCCGCGGGTTTCGCATGATGGGCGATGCCGTATCCAGCCGCTTGCAGCATCGCAATATCATTTGCCCCGTCACCAATGGCGAGACTATCCGCGGCATCAATATTGCGGGCCTTAAGAGCCTGTTCAAGAAAATCAGCCTTGGCCTTCGCATCGACGATATCACCCAATAACCTGCCCGTCAGCTTACCATCATGCATTTCCAGACGGTTGGCAAAAACCTGATTAAAGCCAAGCCCTGCCGCCACCGGATCAGCAAAAGCATGAAAGCCGCCCGATACAAGCACATTAAAACAGCCCAGGCCATGCATAGTCGCGATCAATGTACCTGCGCCCGGCATTGCCCGGATACGTTCATGCAGGCATTCCTCAATCGTATTTTCCGGCAAGCCCTCAAGCAATGCAACACGTTTTGTGAGCGACTCGGCAAAGTCGAATTCACCGCGCATCGCGCTTTCGGTGATGGCCGTCACTTCTGACCTCAGGTCCGCATAATCGGCAAGTTCATCGATGCATTCGGCAGCAATCATCGTGCTGTCCATGTCGGAGCATAACAGTTTTTTAACGCGGTGCGCTGCTGGCTGCACGAACAGGTCGCAGCTGTCCAGACAGGGCGCAAGTGCAGTTTTTGCGGCGTCCAGCTCATTTTCAAAATGGATGTCGATAGCTCGTCCGTTACCAAATATGCGCGTATCCTGCGGCGTGCAACCTGCAGCGGCCAGCAAATCGCATGCAGCATTTTCCGCTCCATCTTCATGGGGGTTTGCTGCTATCAGGGTGGCAATGAACATGGATAAACCTTCAGAATCGGGGAGCACACAGGAAGATAAACCTCCTGTTGCGCTTATTGCCGGACCAACGGCCAGCGGCAAGAGCGGATTGGGCGTTGCCCTTGCAAAACATTATACCCGGACCGGTAAACAGGCCGTCATCATCAACATGGACAGCGCGCAGGTCTATGCCGATCTCGATATATTGAGCGCACGGCCCACAGTGGACGAAATGCAGGACGTAGAGCACAGGCTCTACGGATATATTGACGGTAGCGAGACCTGCAGCGCCGCGCGCTGGGCGGATGATGCGAAAAAACAGATCGCACTGGCCCATGCGGGTGGCAGTATACCGATATTGGTTGGCGGCACCGGTCTTTACATGCGCACGTTGCTGGACGGCATATCGCCCATTCCCGATATTGATGAAAAAGTGCGTGCGGAAGTGCGCGCCCTGCCGCTCACAGAAAGCTATGCCGCGCTCCGGTCCGAAGATCCGGAAAGAGCGGTGCTACTTTCACCCAATGACACGAACCGGATATCACGCGCACTGGAAGTGGTGCGCTCTACGGGCAAAAATCTCTCTTATTGGCAATCAGTTAAAGAGGGCGGGATAGCCGGTAACATCACGCTCAAGCCGCTTATCTTGCTACCCCCGCGCGAATGGCTATATGCGCGGTGCGACCAACGGTTCGAGATGATGTTCGACAATGGCGCTGCGGCGGAAGTGCGCGCGCTGGTAGGTCGCAACCTGCCCGATGACTGCCCCGTCATGCGCGCCATCGGCGTGCCGGAAATTGCCGCTTATCTGCACGGCGACATGACACGTGCCGAAGCTGTGGAAGCGGCCCAAACAGCAACCCGTCAATATGCAAAGCGTCAGTATACATGGTTCCGCAACCAGTCATCCGCAGAGTGGCCGTACTGGCAAGAAGAAATAAATGATAAAAATATCTGTGATATTGAAATTTTATTTCAATAAAATCCGTTGACATGGCATTTTAATATCCATAACAGGCTTGTCTTGCCTTTATGGTTGCAGTGCAACATTGAGGGCAATGCGAACGCGTCATATCGGCGCGATCCGTATGGTAAAAATAACTGGGAGGACCGGGACAGTGGCCGAAAAAAGCGGCGCAGACATATTGGTAGACACGCTTGTCGAACAGGGCGTCGAAGTGATTTTCGGCTATCCGGGCGGTGCGGTGCTGCCCATTTACGACGCCATTTTCGAACATCCCAAAATCCGCCATATCCTTGTCCGTCATGAACAGGCCGCCACCCATGCCGCCGAAGGCTATGCCCGTGCCACGGGTAAACCGGGCGTTGTGCTCGTCACGTCAGGTCCTGGTGCCACCAATGCGGTCACCGGTATTACCGATGCGTTTATGGATTCGATCCCGATGGTGGTTATCACAGGGCAAGTCCCCACCCCCCTCATCGGCTCTGACGCTTTTCAGGAAGCCGACACAGTCGGCATCACCCGGCATTGCTGCAAGCATAACTACCTGGTCAAGGATCCAGCGAAGCTCGGTGCGGTGATGCACGAAGCCTTCTTTATCGCCACGCATGGCCGCCCCGGCCCGGTTGTGGTTGATATTCCCAAGGATGTGCAGGTGGCCAAAGGCAGCCCTTCCGCTGCACCTGTTAGCAGTCATAAGAGTTACCGCCCGAAAACCTCTGCCAACACCGCAGAAGTTGATGCCGCGCTCGACCTCATCGCAAAAGCTGACGCGCCGATATTCTATACCGGCGGCGGTATCATCAATAGTGGCCCCGAAGCATCCGCATCACTGCGCCGTATCGCTGAGCTCACTGGCGCTCCTGTCACATCAACACTAATGGGGCTTGGCGCGTTCCCCGCCACCTCACCGCAATGGATGGGCATGCTCGGCATGCATGGCACTTATGAAGCCAATATGGCGATGAACCGCGCTGACCTGGTCATCTGCCTTGGCGCGCGGTTTGATGACCGTGTCACTGGACGGCTGGATGCATTTTCACCTGACTCGACAAAAATTCACGTCGATATTGACCGCAGCTCGATCAACAAGACCGTGGCTGTGGACTTGCCGATTGTGGCCGATGTAGGTGATTTCCTTGATGCGCTTTGCGCGCGCTGGGAAGAACGCAAACTTGAAGGCCGTGACCTTTCCGAATGGTGGGCTCGCATCAAGGGGTGGCGCGCAACTGAATGCCTTGCCTATCCCGAACATGACAAGCTCATCATGCCGCAGCGCGCGATTGAAAACCTGTTCAAGGCAACCCGTGACCATAATCCGATCATCACCACCGAAGTTGGCCAGCACCAGATGTGGGCGGCGCAGCATTTCCATTTTGATGATCCGAATAAATGGCTGACCAGCGGCGGCCTTGGCACCATGGGATACGGCCTGCCCGCCGCTATTGGCGCGCAGATAGCCTTTCCCGATGCGCTGGTCATCGATATAGCCGGTGAAGCCTCAATCCAGATGAATATTCAGGAACTTGCCACCGCGACGCAATATCGCCTGCCAGTCAAGATTTTCATCCTCAACAACGAATATATGGGCATGGTCCGGCAGTGGCAGGAACTGACGTATGAAAGCCGTTATTCCAGCAGCTATAGCGATGCCCTGCCCGATTTCGTGAAGCTGGGCGAAGCCTATGGCTGGACCGGTATCCGCATTGATAAGCCTGAAGAACTCGACAGCGGCATAGAAACCATGATTAATACGGACGGCCCCGTAATCGTCGATTGCCGCGTGGCGAAACTCGCCAATTGTTTCCCGATGATCCCGTCAGGTGCGGCGCATACCGAAATGCTGCTACAGGCGGATGAGGTTTCAGGCAAAATGGATGATGAAGCAAAGGCGCTTGTATAATGCATATCAAGGAAACTGATCCCGAACGTCATGTCCTGACCGTCACGGTCGATAACGAAGCGGGTATATTGGCGCGTATTGCGGGTATGTTTACCGCGCGCGGCTATAATATCGAAAGCCTGACCGTGGCTGATGTCACTGAAGACCATGCGATCAGCCGCATCACCATCGTCACAAATGGTCCACCACATGTGATCGAGCAGATTATCGCACAGCTCGACCGACTCGTGCCCGTGCATAAAGTCGCCGACCTGACCGATATCGGCCCACATGTGCAGCGCGAACTGGCACTGGTGAAAGTGGCGGGCGTGGGCGAACACCGGATCGAGGCGCTCCGCCTGGCCGAAGTTTACCGCGCGAGTGTGGTTGATGCGACCACTGAAAGCTTTATTTTCGAACTCACCGGTGCGCCAGACAAGATCCAGTCGTTTATCGACCTGATGCGGCAAGTCGGCCTGGTCGAAGTCGGCCGCACTGGCGTCGTCGCCATCGTGCGCGGAAAAGAGGCAAGTTGATGCAAGTTTCACAATATACCGTATCCCAGCCCCATGTTTCGGGCGAACTGACCAAGGAAAGCGAATAAAATGAACGTCTATTACGATAAAGATTGCGACATGAGCCTGATCACGGACAAGAAAGTCGCGATTGTCGGCTATGGTAGCCAGGGCCATGCCCATGCGCAAAACCTGCGTGACAGCGGTGTCAGCGAAATCGCCATTGCCCTTCGTGAAGGATCATCGACGCGCAAAAAGGCTGAAGATGCCGGTTTCAAGGTCATGAACAATGCCGAAGCCGCCGCCTGGGCCGATATCGTCATGTTTTTGGCACCCGATGAACATCAGGCCGCGATCTATGCCGCCGACTATCATGACAATATGAAAAAAGGGGCCGCGCTTGCCTTTGCCCATGGTCTGAACGTGCATTTCGGCCTGATCGAGGCGCGCAGCGACCTGGACGTCATCATGATCGCACCCAAGGGTCCCGGTCACACCGTACGTAGCGAATATCAGCGCGGTGGCGGTGTCCCTTGCCTGATCGCCGTTGAGCAGGAAGGCAGCAGCGCCAGCCAGAAATCCAACGGTTATGCCAAACAGCTCGCTCTCGCTTATGCGAGCGGCGTTGGCGGCGGCCGCAGCGGCATTATCGAGACCAATTTTCGCGAAGAGTGCGAAACCGACCTGTTCGGTGAGCAGGCTGTGCTGTGCGGCGGTATCACACACCTGATCCAGGCGGGTTTCGAAACGCTGACCGAAGCGGGATATGCGCCGGAAATGGCCTATTTTGAATGCCTGCACGAAACCAAGCTGATCGTCGATCTGCTCTATGAAGGCGGCATTGCCAATATGCGCTATTCGATTTCAAATACCGCGGAATATGGCGATATCACAACGGGTCCCCGCATCATCACAGAAGAAACGAAGGCTGAAATGAAACGCGTGCTGGACGACATTCAATCGGGCCGTTTCGTGAAGGACTTCGTGCTCGACAATCGCGCCGGCCAACCCGAACTGAAAGCCGCCCGCAAACGCGCACAGGCGCACCCGATCGAGAAAACAGGGTCAGAGCTACGTGCCATGATGCCCTGGATCGGGGCCAACAAACTGGTGGATAAGGACAAGAACTAACTGATACACAAGGTCATAGACATAACTGTGGGAGTACAAATCGTGGGTAAGCATAGAATCTACACAATGAGCTTTGCCAGCGTTTACCCCCATTATGTCACCAAGGCAGAAAAAAAGGGGCGCACCAGATCGGAAGTTGATGAAATCATATACTGGCTGACCGGTTACAGCCAGTCCGCCCTTAAGGTCGAGATTGAGCGCGAAACGGATTTCGAGACACTTTTTGCCCGCGCGCCCATGATGAACCCTGCACGGGAGCTGATAAAAGGCGTGGTTTGCGGGATACGGGTGGAGGAAGTCGAAGAACCTCTCATGCGCGAAATCCGCTATCTTGACAAACTTATTGATGAACTTGCCAAAGGCAAGGAAATGGAAAAGATTCTTCGCAGGCCATAAGAAAAAGGCGGCGCCCAAGGTACTGGAAGGCGCCGCCTTTCTTTGTCCGGCAATGATGAGGAAGGACATGCCGAACTTGGGGGAGAGTTTATGGTTTAATCAGCATCATCATAGCGCTGGTCTTTGGTAAAGCCCGGCCATGCTTCTTCCGATTTCACCAGGAAACCCGGAATGTCTTTCAGCCATTTCTGCTGCACTTCCTCGTTGAAGTTCAGGTATAGCTTGCCATCGACAATCTTGTATTTGGTTGCATCACCCGGTGCCAGATAACCGCGCGCCAGTGCCCATGCACAATGCCCGCCATATTGCGGTGCGAATGCTGCCGGTTCCGCTGCGAATTTTTCGGCATTTTCAGCAGAAGCAAAGCGATATTCCTTGTCATTATAGATAACGACATGGTCTTCGCTGCCTTCCACCGGTACGCCTTCGCCGGTAAAATAGGAAACGGCATCATAGCCGCTTACGGCCAGATTGCCGGTTTCACCGGTATATACAGGCCCGCTCGCGTCATCATTGACGGTGACAACGGACTGCACGGTTTCCGTGGTTTCAGCTGCAGGTGCAGGTGCTTCAGATGCCCCACATGCAGCAAGAGATACGCTTGCAAGCGCGGCGAATAAAAACGTCTTTTTCATTGGTAATTCCTTTACATTTGGCCCCGGTAGAAATCAGGTATTTGCCAACCCCAGTATGCATTAAGGGTTCGCTGTAATATCCTGATTGGTTACAGCGCCCAAAATAATTAAATAACAGCAGCGCTGACTGCGGGTGCGAACGCAACGCTGGTTGCCGCAAGTGCAAAAAAAGCTGCCACGGCAGAAGTGATAATTTTCATGTTGAGTCTCCAAATTTCCAGACAGGCATGATCGCCACTGGTTTGACCGGGAGTTCGCATGTGCAGCATTTTTGGTTACAAAATTTTTTGATTGATTTCTCCATAGGGCTTGTGCACACAGGATTTATGCGGATTTCAGCATCTCTTCTACTGCTACGACTTACACGCCCTTAGGCGTGTAACCGCTGGCGCATATCCGCGCCGCACCCCGCCTAAGGGCACTTTCCCACCAAACTGATTTTACTGGACACAGTGGCCTCTGCGCGACATGTCCAAAGCCTGATTAAAGCGAGATGCAAAATGGCGATGCTGCAAGACCCGTCCCGAAAATACCGACCTTTCCCCCAGGTCGACCTGCCCGATCGTACCTGGCCCGATGCGCAGATCACACGCGCACCGCGGTGGCTCTCCACCGACCTGCGTGACGGTAATCAAGCGCTGATTGACCCAATGGATGCTGCCAAGAAACAGCGGTTTTTCGATATGCTGGTACGCATTGGTGTCAAAGAGATTGAGGTCGGCTTTCCTTCTGCAGGGGCCACCGAGTTCAACTTCATCAGCGGGCTGGTGAAATCGGGCTCGATTCCCGATGACGTGATGGTGCAGGTCCTCACCCAATCGCGCCGTGACCTGATCGAACGCAGTTTTGAAAGTCTGGCCGGGGCAAAGCAGGCCATCGCGCATCTGTATAATGCGGTTAGTCCCGCCTGGCGCGAAGTGGTGTTCAAACTGGATAAACAAGGCGTGAAGGATATTGCCCGTTCCGGCGCGACCATATTGCGCGAACAGGCGGAGAAATATTCGGACACTGACTGGCATTTTGAATATTCACCCGAGACATTCTCCACCGCCGAACTCGATTTCAGCCTGGAAGTGTGTGAAGCGGTGATGGAAATCATTGAACCCACGCCCGAAAAACCGCTCATCCTGAACTTGCCCGCGACAGTCGAGGCAGCCACGCCCAATATCTATGCCGATCAAGTCGAATGGATGTGCCGCCATATCTCACGCCGCGACAGCGTTGTAGTCTCACTTCACCCGCATAATGACCGTGGCAGTGGTATTGCGGCAGCGGAGTTAGGCGTAATGGCAGGTGCGGACCGTGTTGAAGGCTGTCTGTTCGGCAATGGTGAACGCACCGGCAATGTCGATCTGGTGACGCTCGCGCTCAATATGTATACGCAGGGGGTGACGCCAAATCTTGATTTTTCCAATCTGGAAGAAGTTGTGAAAACGGTTGAATATTGCAACCAGATTCCCGTGCATCCGCGCCATCCCTATGCGGGCGAACTGGTGTTCACTGCCTTTTCCGGCAGCCACCAGGACGCAATCAAAAAAGGCTTTACCGCGCAGGATGCGCGCAATGACGAGCTCTGGAATGTGCCTTATCTGCCCATTGATCCAGCCGATATTGATTGCAGCTATGAAGCCGTGATCCGCGTCAATTCGCAAAGCGGCAAAGGCGGGGTTGCCTGGGTCCTCGAACAGGACAAGGGCTTGAAACTGCCCAAGAAGCTGCAAGCCGATTTCAGTCGAGCAGTGCAGGAACTGGCTGATAAAACCAGTCAGGAGCTATCGAGTGAAGATATATGGCAGGAATTTGAGCGGCAATATCTGAAGCGCACAAATCGCCGTGTCGAGCTGCTTGATTATACCGAAACGAAAAGTGGCATCGAGCGCATTTTTGCGGGCAAAATCCGCATTGATGGCGAAGTGCATAGTGTCAGCGGACGCGGCAATGGCCTGATGTCCAGCGTGGTCAATGCGCTGGCCGATGCAGGAGCGCCCGCTCTCGACATAATGAACTATAGCGAGCATGCCATTGGCCAGGGCAGTGACGTGAAAGCTGCCGCTTATGTAGAATGCCGTGCAGCGGACGGCAAAAGTGTATTTGGCGCAGCCATAGATCCCGATGTCGCCAGCGCAAGCGTGCGCGCAATACTCAGCGCGGCAAACAGGGTCTGATAGCTATCTGACGTTGATGGTAACGCCCAGTATTTCCCACTGCGCGCCTTCCAGAACATAGCTGAAATCATATTCAACTCTATGTTCAGGGCCATTATAATGGCCCTTGATAGACATGCTGCCATCATCTTCCATGGTGGCGGGCCGGGTTATGACTGGCTTAAGCTCACGTAGACCTATCAGACTGATATTACCGTAAAACTCATTGAATATACGGTCAAGTTCCGCAACATCGGTTTGCCTTTGCCACGTATCTGAAACGTTTGCATACAGGATTTCCATCGACCTGTTTTCCACTGACTGCGCGAAATATCCCATTGTATCATGCACAAGCTTCGCCTGCGCCTCATTGTCCGGCAGGCGTGCCGCAGGATCCCCACGCTGAAGTCCGGATGAGCTTCTGTCTATTCCGTAAATTTTCCAGTCGCCATCCTCTTTGACAAAGCTGATATCAACTGGGACCACAGTACCGGACTGCGTTGTGACAGTACCGCTCAATATGCCCTTGCCACCTTCAATCTTGCGTGTCGACCAGCTCATATCGCGCACCTTGTCCAACGAATTGGCGGCAAGATACCCGGCAAGTTCACTTTCATCTGTTCCAGCCTTAAAATCACTCGACAGATAGCTATGGGCAGATGCGGTGTCGCCTTCGCTGGCCGCGGCAAAGAAGCTGTCCGCTGCATCGGACATACCAGCAGTGAAATAGAATATGGCTCCGACAAAAAGAGCAATGACTGCAGCTACGCCAGCGGCAATTTTAAGGAATTTTTTCATGTTTTGCACCTCTCATTATTGACCGGTGCGACCCTGTTATATTTTTTGATATAGCATAAGCGCGTTATAATCGAAATCATGTGCCAAAAGTCACTGATTGAAACAGCATGCAAGGTTTTAACTGAACACTTAAATCTTGCTGGACAAGTTTTACGTAAACGTTAGGGTACACCCCATGACTTTACCCTCTCCGCTCTGCGATAATCTGCGCCTGCCCGTCATCGGGTCGCCGCTTTTCATAGTTTCTGGTCCCGAGCTTGTTATTGCCCAGTGCAAAGCCGGTATTATCGGCTCTTTTCCCGCGCTCAACGCACGGCCGCAAAGCCTGCTTGATGAATGGCTGCACCAGATTACCGAGGAACTCGCCAAACATAACCGCGAAAACCCTGACCGCCCTGCTGCGCCCTATGCAGTGAATCAGATCGTGCATAAATCGAACGACCGGCTCGAGGCGGACATGGCGACTTGCGCCAAATGGCAGGTGCCGATGGTTATCACTTCTCTCGGCGCGATTGCGGACCTGAACAAGGCCGTGCATAGCTGGGGAGGCATCACCATGCATGACGTGATTAACGACCGGTTTGCGCGCAAGGCGATTGAGAAGGGCGCAGATGGCCTGATTCCTGTTGCGGCGGGTGCGGGCGGCCATGCGGGCGTAACCTCACCTTTCGCGCTGATGCAGGAAATCCGGCAATGGTTTGACGGCCCTGTCGCGCTGTCCGGTTCTATCGCACATGGCGCTTCGGTGCTCGCTGCACAGGCGATGGGCGCGGATTTTGGCTATATCGGCTCCGCATTTATCGCCACAAAGGAAGCCAATGCCGATACGGAATATAAACAGGGCATTGTTGATGGTAAGGCGTCTGACATCATCTATTCCGACCTGTTTACCGGTGTCAGCGGCAATTATCTGCGCGGTTCGATTGAAGCTGCCGGGCTTGATCCCGACAACCTGCCCGAAGGCGATTATAAGACCATGGATTTCGGATCCGGTGGCAATACCGATAAAAAGGCATGGAAAGACATCTGGGGCAGCGGCCAGGGCATTGGCGCGGTCGATGCCGTAGACAGTGTCGAAGACCTGGTGGCACGGCTTGAGCGTGAATATGTGGCTGCGCGGGAGTCGCTGGCGCAGCGGTCGGGATATTAAATCTCCACCTGGCTGCCCAGTTCCACGACACGATTGGTCGGCAGGCGGAAAAATTCCATGGCGGTTGCCGAATTGCGAAGCATCCAGGCGAATATCTTTTCCCGCCAAAGCGGCATGCCCGGTGTTTTTGATGCAAGCAGCGTCTGACGCGACAGGAAGAAGCTGGTCTGCATCATATCAAATTCACCGCCGCAATGTTCGACAGCTTTGAGTTTCTCCGGAATATTGGGATCCTGCATAAAACCGTATCGCAGCACCAGCCGATAGAAACCATGGCCCAGATCCTCAATCTTCTGACAGTCTTCAGCAGCTACATAAGGCACTTCCTCAATCTGAACAGTGAGAATAACGACGCGTTCATGGATCACTCGGTTATGCTTCATGTTATGGAGCAGCGCAGAAGGGACGCCCGCCGTGCTGGACGACAGGAAAATAGCAGTGCCCGGCACCCGCGAGGCACTGTTATTGGCGGATTTGACGAATATTTCCATCGGCAGGCCAGTCTCGTCCATCCGCTCTTTCATTAGTTTACGCCCCCGCGCCCACGTGGTGAGCAGCGTAAAGGCAATCGCACCGATCAATAGCGGGAACCAGCCACCATCAGGAACCTTGGTCATGTTCGCCACGAAATAAGCGCCATCAACGATAAAGAAGAGTGCGATAAGTGGTAGCGCATACCAGAGCTTCCATTTCCACAGCGTAATCACGAGCACTGCCAGCAGACAGGTGTCGATCAGCATCGCCCCTGTCACGGCAATCCCGTAAGCAGATGCCAGCTTGCTGGACGACTGGAAGGTCAGCACAAGTATAAGCACCGCCGCCATCAGCATCCAGTTGATTACCGGAATATATATCTGCCCTGCTTCCGACGCGCTGGTATGCTTGATGGAAAGGCGCGGGATAAAGCCAAGCTGTATCGCCTGGTGCGTGATAGAAAAAGCACCTGAAATAACAGCCTGACTGGCGATGAATGTCGCCACAGTGGCGAGCAGCACCAGCGGCAGGCGAAAAGCCTCTGAAGCCAGCAGGAAGAAAGGGTTTTGGATGACTTCCTGCGCCGTGGCAGGGTCGAGCGATGCGATCATCGCGCCCTGCCCGAAATAATTGATCAGCAGTGCAGGCATGACAAAATAAAACCAGCTCAGCCGCATCGGCCCACGGCCAAAATGACCCATGTCGGAATACAGCGCCTCTGACCCAGTCACGGCCAGCACCACCGAACCCAGTGCCAGAAACGCGAGCATGCCGTCGCTGATAAAGAATTGCACAGCGTACCAGGGGTTGAGTGCCAAAAGGATTTCGGGATGATTGAATATCTGAATTGCGCCCAAGGTCGCAATTGCGCTGAAATAGACGATCATCACCGGGGCGAACAACGCCCCGATTTTAGCGGTTCCGCGCGATTGCAGAAAAAATAGGAACACCAGCAAACCCACTGCGATAGGCAGGACCAGCGGCTGCAATCCGCTTTCCACCACGGTCAGGCCTTCCACGGCGGAAAGCACTGAAATAGCAGGCGTAATCATACTATCGCCGTAGAACAAAGCCGTTGCAAAAACGCCTAGCAACACCATAAGTCCGCCATATTTGGTGCGGCTCACACTGCGTGAAATCAGCGCAACCAAGGCAAGGCTACCCCCCTGCCCCTTGTTATCCGCACGCATCAGGATGGAAACATACTGAATAGAGACGACCAGTGTCATCGACCAGAAAATCAGGCTGACAACACCGTAAATGTGTAATTTGTCGAGTGCGAGATGATGTGCGCCCACAAATGTCTCGCGAAAAGCATAAAGCGGACTGGTACCAATATCGCCAAACACGATACCGATGGCACCCACGGCCAGTTTAAGCATCGGGCCATCGCTATGACCGCCTGCGCCTGCGGTTTCGTCATCCGCATTTTCAGCCGCGGCTGCCAATTCGCTGTCTGTAACCATAGGGCGTGTTGCCTTTCGTTTTAGGCCTGCCCTGATCAGCGCGAGCCTGCAGAGACTCGGGAAAAACGGACAAGACCCGCGCACCTATCACGAGTCATATTGCGGCGCAACAATCGGCTAGTTGGCAGGCGTGGTTTGCTGCGTATCATCGCCGGGCTGTTGCGGCACGGTGAGTTGTGCATTCGCACCCAGGCTGGCATCAACCCGCGCGATCAGGCTTTCGAGCTGCGCACGGATGGGCGCATCTTCGGGTGCACGGTCCAGCAACGATTGCCACAGCGAGCGGGCTTCCTCTAACCGCCCGGATTGCGCAAGTGCAAGGCCCAGAAAATAGGGGGGCGCAGGGCTATCCGGCGCAATGTTCGCAGCCTTTTGAAAGGTATATTGCGCTGCCGGGGAAATAAACCCGTCGCTATGCCCGACAAGCGCATTGCCAAGCGCAACCCATAAGTCAGGGTTTTCAGGCTGTTTTTCGATGGCATTTTTCAGGATGACGGTTGCGCTTGCAAATTTGCCTTGCTGGCTTTGTGCATCGGCCATAACCAGCCAGCTGCGCGCACCGCTAAATTCATAATCCATGCCCTTGCGCTGCTGTAACATGGCGCGCTGTGCTTCGTTATCCGCTTCGGAAAAGTCTTCTGCCGCGGCCTTGGGCGCGCCTGCGTAACTAGGATTGCCTTGCCATGCATATCCGGCGATGCCCAATATCACGGCTGCTGCAACAAATTCCCATGACCCACGCGGTATCCGCGCCCAGAATACCAGAATGGCAAGCGTGATAACCGCGATCAGAGCAATAATAAGCCAGCCCATCAGCTGTCCTTCCCGTCATCTGTATGCGCGCGGCGAAATCGGCCACGCATCAAAAACAAAGCCAACAATAGCAATATGACCGGCGCTGCCCAAAGCGGCCAGGTCACAGCGCTGACTGTCGGCGCATAGCTTACCCAGTCGCCATAACGTTCCACCAGCCATGCACGGATCGCTTCGGGGTCTTCACCCGCCGCGATGCGCGTACGCACCTGGTGGCGCATATCACCCGCCATAGGGGCATCGCTATCTGCAATCGACTGGCTCTGGCATTTCAGGCAGCGCAGTGTTTCCATTAATGCTTTGGCTTCGGCCTCCTGCGCCGGATCATCAAGCTGCTGATAGGCATAAGGCGCAGGCGGCATGGATTGCTGGGCCACTGCCATACCCACCATGCCAAGGAACATGGTTATGATAACTAAAAGCCGCATCACCGTGCTTCCTCCAGTTTTTCCAGCAGCATCGGCACATCGCTGGCACGGATATCGCCGATATGCTGATATGTAATCCTGCCCTGGCCATCGACCACAAATGTTTCTGGCACACCGGATGAGCCGATTTCCAGCTGCACGGAGCTCAGGTTATCCGCTCCGATTTTCGCATAGGGATTGCCATTGCGGGCCAGGAATGCAGCTACATCCGCCGGCTTGTCACGGATCGCGACACCATTTATTTCCGCGCCTGCATTGGTCAGTGCCTGTAAATGCGGCGCCTCGGCAATGCACGGCACGCACCAGCTTGCAAAAATATTGAGCAACTTGGGTTTTCCGGTTGTAAAATCGGTCGTGGAGAGTGCCGGACGATCCTGGACCGCCTGCGGCAAGTTAAACTCAGGCAACGGCTTGCCGATCATTTTTGACGTAATAGTGCGATCGGACGGAGAAATGAGGCCACCCGCCACCACAATGAAAAACAGCGCAAACAAGCCGAATGGCAGCCATAGCTTCCAGTTTGTCATGCCGCTGCCTCCTCTGCCTGTGCATTCTGTGCATCCTGCATATCATGCCTGCGCCGCTTGATATCACGCACAGTGCGGCCGATCAGCGCCAGCAGCCCGCCCAGACCAATAAGCAGACCGCCATACCAGATAAAGGTCACAAACGGCTTCCACCAAAGACGCAGCTGCCAGCGGCCATCAACATTTTCCTCACCCAGCACAACGTAAAGCTGTCCATTCCAGCGGGTAAGCAGTGCCGCTTCGCTAGTCTGTGTGGGCGGTGAGGAGAAATTGCGCGATTGCGGGTTCAGCGTGTCCAACTTGCCCGAAGCAGTTACTTTGGCTGTGATATTGGCTTCAAGTGCAGTCCAGTTGGGACCTGCCACCGGTTCAATCGTGTTGAAAGTGAGCGTGTAGGGCCCGACCTCATGGCTTTCACCAGGCTGTGATGCCACCAGTACTTCCTGGTTAAACGCCGATTCCGACGCCATTCCGAACAATGCGACGGCGATACCCATATGCGCGATCACCATGCCCCAGATATTAAGCGGCGTACGCAGCAGGTTGCGCCGCCAGAGCGGGATGATGCTGGCTATGGCAAGGCCGGTAGCGAGTATCAGTCCCAGTAACGGCAATATGCCGATTTGCCCGCCAAACAGAACCACAAGGAGCAGTGTCACCGCCGCGACCAGCGCCGGCAGCGCCATCATGTTTAGCAGCTTGCGGCCGCTATCACCGCGCCACCGCAGCAACGGTCCCGCCGCCATCACGACCAGCATGGGCAGCGCAAACGCTGCGCCCACCGGATTGAAATAGGGCGGGCCCACCGACACTTTCGTTCCCATCGCCTCTGTCAGCAGCGGATAGAGCGTCCCGATCAACACGATGCCCAGTATCGCGGTGAGCAGCACATTGTTGAGCACCAGTGCACCTTCACGGCTGAAGAAACTGAACCGCGTGCCTTCGCGTATCGTTACGGCGCGGATAGCGAATAAAGCCAGCGCGCCGCCAATATAAATGGCCAGCAACGCCAAGATGAAACTGCCGCGCTCCGGGTCCACGGCAAAGGCATGCACACTGGTCAAAATGCCAGAGCGTACCAGGAACGTGCCAACCATCGACATGGAAAAAGCGACAACCGCCAGCATGATTGTCCAGGTTCTGAGCGCACCGCGCGTCGCCAGCACACTGACCGAATGCAGCAACGCAGTCGCCGCCAGCCACGGCATGAGTGAAGCGTTTTCGACCGGATCCCAGAACCACCAGCCACCCCAGCCGAGTTCGTAATAGGCCCAGTAACTGCCCGCCGTGATGCCCAATGTCAGGAATATCCACGCGCCCAGCACCCATGGCCGCATCGCCCGTGCGAAAACCGGCCCGACATTGCGGGTGATAAGCGCGCCCACGGCAAAGGAAAACGCCACCGACAGACCGACATAGCCGATGTAGAGCGTCGGTGGATGAAAAGCGAGCCCGGGGTCTTGCAACAGCGGGTTAAGTCCTTGCCCTTCGGGTGCCGGAGATGGCAGTCGCTCGAACGGGTTCGAAGAAAAAAGCAGGAAAGCATAAAAACCGATACTGACAAAGGCCTGCGCCGCAAGTGTGGCGATCATCGTATCGCTGCGCAGCCTTTTTTCGAGCAGTGCGATACAACTACCGGAAAGACCCATAATCGTAACCCAAAGCAGCATGGAGCCTTCATGATTACCCCATGTACCAGCAAATTTATACAGGAAGGGTTTTGCGCTGTGGCTGTTCATCGCCACCAGCTTGACCGACAGATCAGTACGCAGGAACAGCCAGATCAGCATCACGAACGCAATCGCGACCAATATGCCTTGCACTATCGCTACGGGCCGGATGATGGAGGCAAGCTGCTCTCCTTTGCCCGCCAGCGAAAACCCGCCGGCAAGCAGCTGCAGCAACGACAATGCCGCCGCCAACCACAGACAGGCAAGACCTGCTTCTGCAATCATTTGGTAACCGTCGCTTCGGCTTGTTGCTTGATCTCGTCCAGCTTCATATCTTCCAGTTCGCGCGGCATGTAATTTTCATCATGTTTGGCGAGCAGGTTATCGGCGACAAATGTGCCGCCTGCATCCATCCGGCCTTCCGCCACTACGCCCGATCCTTCGATAAACAGGTCCGGGGTAATGCCGCGATAGGTTACCGGCACGCTGGCCTTGCCATCCTCGACAATGAAATTGACCGTGACACCATCCGCGGCCTGTTCAATCGATCCGCGTCGCACCATGCCGCCCAGCCGGATTGCACGGCCCGCCTCGACACCTTTGGCCTCAATATCCGATGGCGCATAAAAATAGGATGCCTGATCCCGCAGTGCATAGGCCGCAAGCAAGGCCGCACCAATCAGCGCCGCAAGAGCAAGTAATATAAGCGTGAGACGCTGATGTTTTGCTTTTACCGCCACTTGCTTCTTCCTATTTGCGTTTAATGTCTTCGAGACGTTTTTCGGTCCCTTTAAGGCTGATATGGCAAAAACCTATCAACGCCAACGTGCCCAAAATGGCTATGGCATATACCACCATGACATAATCCCACTGGTTCATGATACGGATGCTCCCATAGCTTTGCGGCGCAGCCGCCCCTCAATACGGATTTCAGCCAGCATCGTGCGCATGCGCATCAGCACGAGCGCACCAAAAATCAGGCTGAAACCCAGAACAGCGATCGCCATTGGCCACAGGAATACCGGATCAATCGACGATTGTCCCATGGTAATGCTGGGCGGTTGATGTTGGCTGTTCCACCACACTACCGAGCGGTTGATGATCGGGATATTGACCGCACCTACTATACCGAAAATGGCCGCAATGCGTGACATGCCGCTGCGCCCGGCCGCAGCCTCTGCCTGGCTTTCACGCGCCAGCGCCATATAGGCGAGATAGAGAAAAAACAGCACCAGCATGGATGTAAGGCGCCCATCCCACACCCACCAGGCGCCCCATGTCGGCTTGGCCCAGATGGCACCGGTGATCAGGCACAATGTGGTAAAAAATGCGCCGGGCAGTGCCGATGCACGTGCCGCAATGGCCGCTAGCGGGTGTCGCCAGACGAGTTCAACGATAGAAGCTATGGCAATGCTGGTCCAGCCCGCCATGCCCAGCCATGCGGCAGGCACATGCACATAAAGGATGCGCACCGTTTCCCCCATGAGCCGGTCAGCAGGCGTCGTGAACAGCCCCATGTAGAATGATATCGCCACCAATGCGACACCCAGCCACAACAGTATCGGCGTAAGCGGGCGAGCTATGGAAAGGAAACGCGTCGGATTGGCAAAGCCATGCATCGAATATCATACCATCTTGTAGGGTCTGGAACCGTTATGGGCGACCTTCACAATCATGCGCTCCTGTTGCCATGACGTAGGTCACACGGCAAGGATTTTCGCAAGTCTTTGTGGGCTTCAGCCGCGCCCAATCAGCTCCTGCGCCATACGGTCGGCAACAATCGCGGAAGAAACACCTTCATTGTCGCTTTTCTGCCAGATCTCCATCAGGCGTTCAGGAATCTGCCTGAGCCGTTTACGCACTTCATTGACGTCGCAGAAACTGCCGTCCTGTTCCGACAGATATTCGAGCGCAACGCTTATAATACCGCCGGCGTTGATGACATAATCCGGCGCGTATAATATGCCGCGGTCATACAGCATTTCGGCATGACCGGGCTTTGCGAGCTGGTTATTGGCGCCACCCGCGACAATCCCTGTGTCCAGCCGGGCAATACCTTCATCATCCAGAATCGCGCCCAGTGCGTTCGGGCTGAAGACATCGGCTTCTACACCCATAATCTGCTCAGCAGTTACTGCCTTGCCGCCAAGTTCTTCGGCAAGCTGCACAGCGCGGTCATGATTGACGTCCGCAAGCGTCAGTACTGCACCGTCCTTGGCCAGCAGCCGCGCCAGACCGCCGCCTACACTGCCCACGCCCTGCACCGCCACGCGGACACCATCCAACTTGTCAGTTTTAAGCTTGTGCTGCACTGCGGCTTTCAGGCCCAGATAAATGCCCATAGCGGTAAATGGCCCCGGATCACCGCCCGCAGAACCTTCTTTTTCCACCGGCAGCCCAGACACGTATTTGGTGCGTTTCGATATGGCGACCATGTCCGCATCACTCATGCCGACATCTTCTGCGGTGACATAACGGCCACCCAGGCTTTCAATCGCATCCCCAAACGCGGCCAGCATATCAGGAGTCTTGCGGTATTTTGCATCGGCCAGGATTACAGCCTTGCCGCCGCCCATAGGCAGGCCCGCCATGGCGTTTTTATAACTCATACCACGGGACAGCCGCAGCGCATCGGTCACCGCTGTCTGCCGGTCGGCATAATGCCAGAAGCGCGTGCCACCCGCCGCAGGGCCGAGATGCGCCGAATGCATGGCAATAATCGCGGACAGCCCCGATGTACGGTCGTGCACAAAATGTACGGCTTCATGTTCATCGAAATCGGGCAGGTCCCACATTGACGTCACGCCGCGCACTCCTTCTGGCAGAGGAAATGGGCTATATGTCCTTAAAATGGGGCGATCGAGGGGTCTCGAACCCCCGACCTCCGGTACCACAAACCGGCGCTCTAACCAACTGAGCTACGATCGCCACACTAAGTGCACACCCATGAGCGGGCTCTTTAGGGTTGCAAGCACCAAACCGTCAAGCGGTGATTGGCCTCAGTAATCATCTTGCACAATGGTTATCCTGAAGAAAGAAAAATCGCCAATAGACTTGTATTTTGTAATATTATAAAGTCCGCCTGCCCATCCTCGACAGACTTCCAAGAGAATATCTGCTTAACTCCGCAGACTCACAGATCCTCTCCCCACTGCCGGTGCACCAACCGTGCCGGAGTCAGGCTGGCGTCGATAAGCGCACGCTCAATAAGCTCGGCTTCACCCAGTTCAATTGTCATGTCGAGCATGAACCAGCGGGTGCGCACCTGTACCTGGCGCTGCACCGGACGCGGCAGGTTTTCCAGGTTGGAAACCGCAGCCTGCCAGAATTGCCTTGCTTCTGCAAACCCACCCGCAGGACGCGCGGCCAGCGCACGTTGCGCCCGTTCGGGCGGCAGATAGCTCGGCGCCATCATGGTGAGCAAAACTGCCTGATCCCCACCCAATGTATTAATATTAATGGGCGAAAGCTCAGCCATAGGCAATGCGCATACCCAGCGCCGCAATGCTGCATATATATCCGGCGTAACGCCTTTGATCGTACGCAATTCAGTGGGATCGGCGATCAGCCGGTCAGCTGTAAGATAAGGCGTATCAAGCTGTAGGTAATAACCATCTTCAGCTCCGCCACGTTCCAGGTTTTGGTCGCTATCAATCCAATCGGTCAGGCTTGCGGCCACAATATCCGCTTCGTTGGCCGGGATTTTGAGTGCGTACATCAGCGATTTGAACTGCTGTACCCCGACACCATTAACGCGGTAATTGCCCTTCGCACCGCTGACGACCGAATTAAGATTGAAACAGTTACCACCATCGGTCACACGCCCGCGCGCTAGGCCATTTTCAAACGGCAACGTGAATTCGCGTCCAACCCAGCCGCTCTGATTGGTGGTCCGTGCCGGGTCCGCATCGACCAGCCTTTTGATTTGGGTAATAGCCAGGTTTTCCGCAGCCACCGAATACAACCGTGCCTGTGACAATGACTGTCCGTTGGCGGCAAGACGGGTGGCAATACTCACCCGGTCGAGCATGATTGCGGCGATGATGGAAATCACAGCAACCAACAGCAGAACTGTCAGCAAGGCCGCACCGCGTTCGCCGCGTACAAAGTGTATGTTCTTCGGGCCACTCACTGGTAATTTGCCCCGACCAGCACCACCAGCCGGATAGGTGCCGCGGCCCGGCCATTGCGCACCGATTCGACCAGCATTTCCACCGCTACGGGCAGTGATTCGGGAAGCTCCGGCTCCCAATTATCGCTCCAGACACCGCGCGAATCGCGGAAACGGAGCTTCACCCTGGTCACACCGGGCATAAGCAAGCTACCTTCACCCGCGCTGCTGCCATCCAGCATCGCATGGGTGCGCCGCTCCAGCCTGTCCCCTGCCAGATGATATTCCACCAGTTGCAGCGACGGGCGCGGCGTTTCTTCAAAATTGGTCCAACCGCCCCGCGTCAGCCGCATCAACAGGGTCGGTTCCTGCGCATCGCGTATTTCAAATGCGCCCCGCCTGACATCACGGATGGTGCGCGATGTACGTGGTACTGCCTGCGCCAGATCAGCATTCAATACGGCAGTGAAACGGCGCATATCGGCAATTTCCTCCAACCGTTCACGCGAGGAATTTTCGGCATCCACACTGAACCGCAGCAGCATGACCGCACCCGATGCGATCAGGCCAAACACGAACAGCGCCACCATCATTTCGACAAGGGTGAAGCCCGACTGGGATGATTGCCGTACCATCAGCGCGGCCGCACCACATCAAGCGTCACCGCCGAACCGCGACCTTCGGAAACCGCAATATCGACGCGCACCAGCGTGTCATTATCCCCAATCAGCTCCGCCCGCCGCGTCCAGTTGAATTCACGCCCGAAATTCGTGACTGTCCCGTTCGCCTCCCCCAGCGAAGGCGCACGCGGGTCGGTCAGGATTTCAGCGGCCAGGTTTTGCGCCACAATCTGACGTTCAAACCGCTGGTCAAGATCGGCCGTTTGCGACAGGCTGGCGCTGGTCATGCGCAATAAGGTGAGTGCAGCCAGACTGAATATCGCGAGCGCCACCAGCACTTCCAGCAGGGTAAAGCCGTTGCCGCGAATATTGCTATTGCCCGACACGGATATCTCCATTGCGAGAAATTTCCACGCGGACACTATCTCCCTCACGGCTGAGCACGACCTGCATATCCCCGCTGGCAAGGCCGACCGGATCAAATATCAACCGCTTATCCGTGCCGCCCATTTGCTGCGCCACTGTGCCCTCGCGCCATGGCGTAAAGGCAAAAGGTCCTTCCGCATGCGGCTGCCACGCGCCTGCGCGGCGCTGTTCAAACCGGTATCCCGACGTATCCAGTGCCAGCGCCATTGGCCGCGATTGCAGTACGGCATTGTCGCGTGCAGCAATAACACGTCCGGCAAATTTTTCCGCTTCATTCACCAGCCGTCCGCGCGGATCGGGGATGGTGAATATGGCAATCCCGGCGACCAGGCCGATAATGAACAGGACAATCAGCATTTCGACCAGCGTAAAGCCCTGCTTAGCTAGCTGCTGCGTGCTATTTCGCTTGATTGCGTTCAAGAGTGCCATGTCCACTCGCATTCCATGCCATGCCATATCAAGGCATGTTCCTGTTACGCGCCTTATGTGCCCTGGCCCCGCCTCGGTCAATATCCCTTGCCAATATCAGGGCTTGCAATTACCCGGCGTTTTCACGAAGAAAAGCCCATCACAACCCGTGCAGATGGAGAAGCGGCATGTCCAATGAGGCTGACATCGAACATATGCTGGCAACACCGCGTATCCAGCGCGTACCAACGCCCAAGGCGCAAGTCTTTGCACTTCGCAGTTTCCTGAACCAAGATATGTGTGCGCAGCTGATCAATCAGATTGACAGCAATCGCCGCCCCTCCACCATCGCCGACCCGAATGGTGACAATTATTTCCGCACCAGTGAAACCTGCGATCTTGATATGGATGACCCGATTGTCGCCGCACTGGATGACAGGATATGCCGCTTTTCGGGTATTGACCCGCAATTTGGCGAAACGCTGCAAGGACAGCGTTATAATGTGGGACAGGAATTTAAAGCGCATACCGACTATTTTGAACCGAATGGCATGGATTATGACAAATATTGCAGCGTTTCGGGGCAGCGCACCTGGACATTCATGATTTACCTGAATGACACTGAAGCAGGTGGCGCAACGCGCTTCAGGACACTCGGGAAAAGCTTCCACCCCGAAACAGGCCGCCTGCTGTGCTGGAACAACCGCAGACCCGACGGTAGTGTCAATCCGTCAACCATCCACCATGGCATGAAGGTGCGCAAAGGCGTCAAGTATATCATCACCAAATGGTTCCGTGAAAAACCCTGGGGCTGAATTTAAAAAAAGCCCACTTGCCACCGCGCATACAAACCGCCAATCTCACATCATGTCGAGCATGAGCAAAACCGGCCCCGGCCTTATCGTCGCAGCGGCCTTTATCGGCCCGGGCACTGTCACAACTGCGACACTTGCAGGCGCAAATTACGGCTATACGCTGCTATGGGCGCTATTATTCGCGATCATTGCCACCATCATCCTGCAATACCTGGCGGCGCGCATCGCCATATTAACGCAGCAGGGCCTCGCGCAGGCGATATTGGGTACATTGCCGCACGGCATCACGCGCATCGCCATGGCGGTGCTGGTACTAGCCGCGCTGGCCATCGGCAATGCGGCTTATGAAGCCGGTAATATTGGCGGCGGTTATCTGGGGCTGGAAACCATGTTTCCCGCACTAGCAGCGCACAAGAATATCGCCATTGCCGCCATGGCGGCGATTATCATTGCCCTGATTGCGCTGGGCGGGCTCAAGCTACTTGAAAAGCTGCTTATCGCTTTGGTGCTGCTGATGAGCCTGGGCTTTCTGGCGAGTTTCTTCGCGCTTCGCCCTGACTGGAGCGCTTTGTTTGCAGGGTTTGTGCCTTCCATCCCGGGTGGTGCAGAGTTAACCGCCATTGCGCTGATCGGCACAACCATCGTGCCCTATAACCTGTTCCTGCATGCTGCAATGGCAAAGGACCGCTGGAAATCGGGCGACGACCTGCACGAAATGCGGCGCGATACGGTTACATCCATATCGCTGGGCGGGCTCATTTCACTGGCAATTGTGGCGACGGCGGCTGCGGCGCTGTTTCGGCAAGGTCTGGTTATCAAGGGTGGTGCGGACATGGCGCTTCAGCTCGAACCGTTGCTTGGACCATGGGCGCGGCAACTTATCGGTATGGGCCTGTTCGCAGCAGGCATTACGTCCGCCATCACCGCCCCGATGGCGACCGGGTTTGTCGTCCGTGAAATCGCGGTCCAGTTCCGGCCGGACCTCGTGGAAAACACACATATCTTCCGCTGGACTGCGATTGCCATTGTTGCCATTGGCGCATTTTCGGCACTGTCAGGCATGAAACTGGTCGAGCTTATCGTGATTGCACAGGCCGCAAATGGTTTGCTGCTACCGCTGGTGGCCATCCTGCTTTTCCGGCTCGCCAATAATGCTGAGCTTCTTGGCGAAAAGCGCAATGGCACGGCGCTCAATATTGCGTGCCTGATAGTCATTGGCGTATCGTTGCTGCTCGGTTTCCGTTTGGTCGCGCGAGCGCTAGGATATTGGTGAGCACGATGCAGATCGACCTCAATGCCGATCTGGGTGAGGATGAGAGCGCAGAGGCCATCGCCCGTGATACTGCGTTGATGCAACATATCAGCAGTTGCAATATCGCCTGTGGCGGCCATGCCGGATCAGCAGAACTGATGCGCACCATGCTGATGGAAGCTACAAAAGCAGGCATTGCTGCGGGTGCGCACCCTTCTTATCCTGATCGTGCAGGTTTCGGGCGCACCGCCATGAATATCGCACCTGAGGCGCTCTGTCAGAGCTTGATAAGCCAGATACAGGCGCTCACGGACATTGCCGCCGAAATGGCTGTTCCGCTTACCCATATCAAGCCGCATGGCGCGCTGTATAATGATCTGGCCGCCGACCATGCACTGGCAGATACAGTGGCATCTGCCCTCCATGGCGCCTTTCCCGATCTTAAGATTGTTGGACTTGCGCACAGCCTATTTGAACATGCGGTCCATGGTACAGGGGCGGTTTTTGTGCGCGAGGCCTTTATCGACCGCCGCTACACCAGGGACAGGGAGCTGGTGCCAAGGTCATGTGATGATGCAGTCCTGCGGGATGAAAAAACGCGCATAGCGCAGGCACTGTCGCTTGTGCGGGACAATATTGCTTTGGCGGATAATGGTGAGCCGATAGAGATTGCCCCGCAAAGCCTGTGTATTCATTCCGACAGCCCCGGTGCAGTGCAAACTGCAGATGCAATAAACACCGCGCTTGCCCGTGAAGGTGTGAAAGTCACCACGCCATGAACGGCCATGACATCTATCTGGCCGATGACTGGATATTGCTTCGCGATCTGGAACCAGCCGCCATATGGCGACTCACAGCGGCCGCTGACACTCAAGTAGAATGGCAGGAAATAGTCCCGGGAATAGACAGCCTGGCGCTTAAATATGACCCGCTGGTACTGGATTTAGAGGCGGCACGGATGTTGGCTGTGCAATTATATGATCGCGCCGACACAGTCACGCCGCAGCTCGCAAAACCAATCACCCTGTCCATATGTTATGACCTCCAGTTCGGACCAGATCAGGCGCTCGTTGCAACACATCTGGGTATAGAAATTGCCGACCTGCCAGACTGGCACATGGCACAGGATTACCATGTCGCCATGCTCGGCTTTCTACCTGGTTTTGCCTATCTGCAAAGCGCAGCGGAAATTGTCGATATTCCGCGCCTTGACGCCCCCCGCGCCTGTATTGCCGCAGGGTCTGTAGGGTTACTTGGACAGCAATGTGGTCTTTACCCTGTGGAAGGTCCCGGTGGCTGGCCCGTTATCGGGCGTATTGCCGCCAGCCTCTTCGATACTGGCAAAACTCCGCCCGCACTGCTTTCACCCGGTCAGAAAGTCAGCTTCCGTGCCATATCGCGCGCAGAATTTAACGCACTGGATGCACCATGAGCTTCACGGTCATCACAGCGGGTCTGCAGGCCAGCATTCAGGGGGCGCCGTACCGTACCATGCGCGGCAGCGCTATCCCCGCATGCGGCGCGGCCGATCCACTGTCACTTGCACTGGCCAATCGCCTGCTTGGCAAACCTTCAGGCGCGCTTGCCATTGAAATTACGGCAACGGCCTGCGCCTTTCGCACTGATATGAGCATGCATATCGCGCTAACCGGCGCGGCGCAGCGGCTTTATATCAATGACAGGTCTGTCTCGCCGCATGCCAGCCACGCTGTTCACGGCGGAGACACCATCATCATTTCTGCACCAGACACTGGTGTGCGTTCCTACCTTGCCCTCTCGCATGATATAGATGTTCCGCGCCCTTTCGAAAACGGCTCCACCTGCTTTAGCGGAGGGTTTGGCGGACTTGATGGCCGCGCACTCGAAAATGGTGATGTGCTATCTCTCCGGACCGGACAGTTCAGTGTCCCGGACAACGTTACACCACCAGGGTTGCGCCCTGTTTTTACCGGAGGCTTCCTGCTCCGCTATGTCGAGGGAGCCGAGCATGGCTATCTTGATGCCGACAGTGCCGCCTGGCTGTCCAGTCAGCAATGGCGGGCTTCGCCGCGCATGAACCGCATGGGAATTGCCTTGGATGGCCCCGTTCTCTCACTTGCAGATAAGAAAAACCTGCCCAGCGGCGCGGTATTCCCCGGCACTATCCAATGCCCACCTAGTGGACAGCCGTTCCTGCTTGGCGTGGATGGGCAGACCAGCGGCGGCTATCCATGCATTGCACAGATAATCCGCGCCGACCGGCATTTAATTGGTCAGATACGGCCGGGCGACACCCTGAAGCTGGTACGCAAAAGACCGTTACAGGCACAACAGATTTACCGCCAGAAAATGGATTTCTGGCGGCAATATCTACCGGACTTCCGGCTGGATTAATATGGCAGCGTCTACGCGAGACGCACGCAGCTATTTTTTGAGCGAAAGACCGCCGAAACGCTTGTTAAAGCGGGCCACCTGACCGCCTTCCTGCATCAGGCGCTGATTGCCGCCGGTCCATGCAGGGTGCGATGTCGGGTCAATGTCGAGCGCCAGTGTTTCACCTTCGCTGCCCCAGGTGGAGCGCGTCTGGAACTCTGTGCCGTCTGTCATTTTGACAGTGATCATGTGGTAATCGGGGTGAATATCGGTTTTCATGTCTTTATCTCCGGTGCGGCTGGTTTCCGACCAGCCAAGGAATCTGTAAAGCGCGGCTGATACCCGCGCTGAAAACGAAATGCAAGCAATTAGGCGTTAATTCGGCGCGTCGGCAATCATTGCGGTGAAGCTTACTTCACATGCGGTCTTATCGCCAATTTTGGCTTCCCCGCTAAATTTGCAGACACGTGCGCGTTTCTGCTCGAACTTCACATGCAGATCAAGCAGGACGCCCGGCTCTACGGGTGCGCGGAATTTCGCATTTTCGATGGCCATAAAATAGACCAGTTTATCACTACCAGCGAGATCCAGCGATTCGACCGCAAGCACGCCTGCCGCCTGAGCCAAGGCTTCAACAATGAGCACACCCGGCATAATCGGGCGTCCCGGGAAATGGCCCTGAAAGAACTGTTCATTCATCGTCACCGCTTTCACGGCATGAATCGATTCGTCCTTGGTCAGCCGCTCCACCCGATCAACCAGAAGCAACGGATAGCGGTGCGGCAAAGCTGCCATCACCTTGGTTACATCATAGGGCTGATCGGCTGGAGAGCTGTCTGTCATCGGTAATTACCGGCCTGATGGCGCAGGCTGTTGTTGCTGTTGTTGCTGCTGCTGTGCTGCGGCACGAATGCTCCCAGGCTGATACCCAGCCGGCGGAATGGCATTAACCGAAGGCACCAACGTATTGAGCTGCGCTACGATTGCAGGCGTTATGTCAACATAGGGTTCACGTGCAATAATGGCTTCAGGCGATATCAGCATATCAACCTTTTGCGCTTTCATGGCTGCACGAACGGCATCAGCCAACCTCATATCAATCTGTTCAATGACATAGGTCCGCGCCAGTGAAACCCGTGACTGCAGTCGGCTCAGTTCCTGCTGGCCCGCGGCACGTTTTTGCTGGAGCGCCTGTGCCTGGGGGCGGATGCTTTCCTGCGTTGCGCCAGGCTGGCTTGCTGCCGCATTATAAGCATCCACAAATGGCTTCATCTCCGCATCCAGAGCTGTAGCGCGGGTCTGGGTCTGCTGGATATCTGCCGCATATGCGGTGTTAATCTGCTGTTCGGCTGCACGATAGGCATTTGACTGTACCAATGCGCTTTGAACCTGCGCAGTTGCCATTGCCTGACGTGACTGGGCCGAAGCAGCGGGTACCAGAGCTACGCTGCCACCGGCCAGAGCCAGGGCAGATGCACATGCGAATGTTTTAATCATATTCATTAGAATTGTGTTCCTACGTTAAATGTGAAAAGTTTGGTATCATCACCGGGCTCCTTAAGCAGGGCCTTGGCGATGTCGATCCGGAACGGACCAAATGGGGAATTCCAGTTGACGCCTATACCGACGGAAACACGCGGACTGGCAGAATTCCCAAAAAATTCTTCTTCAAAGGCAGGGATGTTGCTGCCAATTGCTTGGTTATCTGTTCCATTACTGGTCATCTCTATCGTCTGGACAAAGCTGTTGCCATTGTCCGGATCACTCAGGACCAGATCGCCATTTGCATCCGTTTCGAAGAAAATGGGGTTATTGTCATTATCACGTGTTGGAACAAAAAATCCAGGCGGCGGGTTTGAGATAATAGATGGCGTAGTGATATTGAATACTGCGCCGACATCAACAAATACAGACGGACGCAGACCCAGTTCGCGGGCACCGCTGCCCAACGGAATTTCAAGCTCTGCGCGTCCCAGATAATAACTCCTGCCACCGATAGCATCATCAGTGATCAGATTTTCGTCCGTGACCAGATTGCCATCTGCATCATAGGGTGTGCGAACAACGCGTGGGCCTACACCGCGAATATCAAAGCCGCGAATTTGTGGCTCTCCTAGGAAGAAACGGTCTGTCAGGCGTACATCATCTATACCATCTGCCGAGGCTCCACGATCTTCAAATGGAATGATATGGCCACCCTCAGCGCTGAGGCTGAAAATAAAGCCGCCCAATACGCTCCAATGCTTCGATGCATTCAGCCGTGTCCGCAGATATTTAACCGACCCCCCCAGTCCGGCAAAGTCCTGAGACAGTGTCACTGCCTGCCCCCGTGAGGGCCTGAGGCGGCTATTGCGGTCGTCATAGATAAGCGAATAGCCCAGCAGCGAGGTTGTGCGTTTTCCTATGGCGTCACAAAGAAAGCGGCCGGCCAGAAGCGGTTCGCACTGCTCTATGCCGTCACCGTCAAAGTCATTGAAGAACTGCCCTTCATCAAGCGTGACGTCGTCAAAGGTAAGGCTGTAGCGACCAAGCACCGACAGATATTCGGTAAGCGGCACGCCAACACGCAAAGACAGGCCGGTAGATACCTGCTCATAAGTCGAGCGTCTATCACGGTTAAAGCTGCCTGAATTCAGGTCACGCCGAAAAATATCACCGCCAATGGAAATATTCCGATCAAAAAGGTAGGGTTCAGTAAAGCTAAGCTGCGCACTTCTGGAAAAGCGTGAGTAATTTACACTTGCGCCAATTGTCTGGCCTTTACCGCGGAAGTTATTCTGACGGACCGAGCCCTGCAAAATGAAGTTTTCGATACTTGAAAAACCAGCTGAAAGCTGAAGCTCACCAGTTGGCTTTTCTTCCACATTCGCTTCCAGGACGATGCGATCCGGAGCACTGCCCTGTTTTTGCTCAACCTCAAAATTTTCCTGAAAATAACCAAGTGAATTGATCCGGTTTTGTGAACGACGCAACAGAAAACTGTTAAAGGCATCGCCTTCATTAAGGCGGAATTCGCGCCGGATCACCTTATCCTGGGTCAATGTATTGCCGTTAACATCAATCCGCTCGACATAAACGCGCGGCGCCTCTGCGATCTGGAAATTGATGTTCATCGCCAGATTTTCCTTATCGCGATCAAAACGCGGTTGGACGTCGGCAAAAGCGTAGCCAAACAAGCCAGCCGTTTCGCTCAACTGCTCGACCGTATCCTCAACCTGTTTGGCATTGTAAAAATCACCCGCTTTCATGGGCAACTGCGCCGACAGGGAATCTGAGTCGAAGTCACGAATTTCGCTATCAACAGTGACATCGCCAAATTTATAGCGCTCGCCTTCTTCCACCACATAAGTGATGATAAAATCACGTTTGTCGGGCGTCAGTTCAGCTACCGCTGAAACGACACGGAAATCGGCATAGCCTTCAGTCAGGTAGAACTGACGCAGCTTCTGCTGGTCAAAGGCCAGCTTGTCTGGATCATAGGAATCACCTGAACTGAAAAAACGGTAGAAGCGCGACTGCTTCGTAACCATTTCGCCGCGAAGCTTTCCATCTGAAAACACTTCATTGCCGATAATGTTGATCTGACGGACCTTGGACTTAGGCCCTTCCGAAATCTCGAACACGATATCAACACGGTTTTGTGCCTGCTGCACCATTTTGGGCTCAACAGACGCGGCGAAACGGCCCTGGCGTTTGTACAGCTCGATAATACGGGCTACATCAGCGCGCACTTTGGTGCGTGTGAAAATCTGCCGGGGGGAGAGCCGGATTTCCGGCAATATCTTGTCACTCTTGATGCGTTTATTGCCCTCAAGGATGATACGGTTGACAACCGGGTTTTCCGCCACTTCAATAACAACCGCGCCGCCATTATTACGGATACTGACATCAGAAAACAGTTCCGTATCAAACAGGTCTTTCAGTGCTTGGTCGGCAGATTGCTGTGTGTAGACATCCCCGATGCGCAGGCGGATATACGAACGGATTGTGTCCGGCTCAAGCCGCTGCGCTCCGTTCACGGTTATTGAACGGATAACATCCTGCTGCGGAACCACGGGCGCTGGGTTAGCCTGCGTTTCTGTGGCCACTCCATCCTGTGCCAACACAGCGGAGGGCATCATTGTCAAACAGGAAGACCCCAGTAAAAAGGTCGCAAAACGTAAGGTTTTCAAGCCGGTCTTTTCAGATTTCACAGATATTCACCTTAAAATTCAAATCGGTTTATGCACACCGGATAACCGGCCTTACTATATCGGCCGCTTTACAGCGACCTCCCCTGCAACATCCCCGTCAATCAATCAAGACATCATATGCCAAATACCATGCTTATCAGCGGAAAAGCCCAAATGAAACCAGGTCATTTACAGTTACCAACAGCATTAAGGCCATAACCAACGCTAGGCCCGAACGAAATGCCCATTCCATAACCCGCGGATTGACCGGTTTTCTGCTGATTGCCTCAACTGCATAAAACATCAGATGTCCTCCATCGAGCATAGGGATTGGCAGGAGGTTGATGAACCCTAAGTTAATTGAAATCAGCGCGATGAAAAATATGAAGGCGGAAGCACCCGCCGCGAGTTGCTCGCCCGACACCTGAGCTATTTTAAGCGGCCCGCCCATTTCCCGCACAGAGCGGCGCCCAGTGATAACCTGACCAATGGTTGTAACCATAAGATCAACGATCTGCCCCGTGCGCTCAATACCGATCAGCGGCGCTTCATAAAACGGAACATCTTCATAGATCAGCTTGTCCGCGCCAATACCGAGCATGCCAACGCGGTATTCATTGCCGAACCTGTCTTTCTGGATATTCGTGCCAATCGTGAGCGGTAGCTCAAGCACATCACCATCCCGCTCGATACCCAACGCAATCTCTTCGCCAGGATGCGGGGAAATCATAGGCGGAATATCAGGAAAATATTCGACCTGCTCGCCGTCAACCGAAACAATCTTGTCGCCGACTTCTATACCTGCCCCTGCTGCTGCGGAATTTTCCATCACGGTTGTCACCACGGGCGGCGTTACACCTTTGCCATAAACCATTGCAAACCCAGCAAGGATAAGGATGGCAAACAGGAAGTTGATGGCGGGGCCCGCAAATACGATCAATGCACGCTGCCAGAGCGTTTTCGACTGAAACGTCTGGTTACGCTCTTCGGGCGGCAGGTTTATCCATTCTTCCGACTTGCTGGAAGACGGGTCCATGTCTCCTGCAAACTGCACATAGCCCCCCAGCGGCAGCATGCCGACTTTCCAGCGCGTACCACGCCGGTCGGTCCAGCCGGCAATTTCCTTGCCAAAACCGATGGAAAATGTGTCAGCCTTTACGCCAAACCAGCGGCCGACAAGATAATGCCCCATTTCATGAATGAAAATGAGCGGCCCCAATACGAGAAAAAAGGCCAATATAGTCAGGAAAAATCCGGGATTTTCAGGCAAGAAATACGTCCAGTTATCTGTAATTGTTTAAAATGTCTTGTGCAACGCTGCGCGCTTCACTGTCGATAGCCAATATATCCTGAATAGTGACTGGCTGCCCAGGGTCATAGCGCTCCAGCGTCTGCGACACAATTGCGGTAATGTCCAGAAAACCGCACTGCCCATTCAGGAAGCCCGCCACGGCCACTTCATTAGCTGCATTCAGTATGGCCGGGCGTGCACCGCCTTGAGATATCGCGACGCGGCAAATTGATGGTCCAGGAAATCTTTTATTATCAATTTCTTCAAAGCTAAGTTTGCCAACAGATGCCAAATCAAGTGGCGTACAATTAGTTGTCATACGCGCCGGCCAGGCCAGCGCACTGGCAATTGGAATTCTCATATCCGGCGACCCTAGCTGGGCCAAGGT
Source organism: Sphingorhabdus sp. Alg239-R122 (assembly GCF_900537065.1). GTDB lineage: Bacteria > Pseudomonadota > Alphaproteobacteria > Sphingomonadales > Sphingomonadaceae > Alg239-R122. The sequence goes on from NZ_UNRC01000004.1 coordinate 207,935, forward strand.
AGAACAGTCGCGATACTCCACCATCGAATGGATCACTGACTGCGGATGCACCAATATTTCAATCTTGTCCAAACCGACAGGGAACAGGTGATAGGCTTCTATCAGCTCAAGCCCCTTGTTCATCATCGTCGCGCTATCGACCGAGATCTTGGCACCCATATCCCAGTTCGGATGTGCCACTGCCTGCGCAGGTGTCATAGCTCGCATTTCCTGCAGCGACTTTTCCCGGAACGGACCACCACTGGCGGTCAGCGTGATGCGCCGTACCTCTTCGATCTTTCCGCCCTGCAGGCATTGGAAAATCGCATTGTGCTCCGAATCCACCGGTAGCAATGTCGCACCGCTCTTTTGTGCAGCCGCCATCATCAGTGCACCTGATGACACCAGCGATTCCTTGTTCGCCAGCGCCACCGTACGTCCCTGTTCCAGCGAACGCATAACCGGGGCGAGTCCGGCACAGCCGACAATCGCCGCCATGGTCCAGTCTACCGGCATACTCGCCGCCTCGACCAAGGCTTCATCGCCAGCCGCGACATCTATATCCGTCCCTGCCAGTGCCGATTTCAGCGCTTCGTAAAGGTTTTCATCACCGATGACGGCGCGCCCTGCATGAAACTCGCGCGCAAGAGCGGCCAGCTCTTCCACATTGCTGTGCGCCGTCAGTGCTGCAACGCGGTAAGCATCGGGGTCCAGCCGGACAAGGTCGAGCGTTGATGAACCCACCGATCCCGTCGCGCCGAAAATGGAAATGGTTTTGGAATTGCCTGCCAACGCATCTGCCTCAGATAAATCTCAGCGCAGCGACAATCATCGCCGCCACAATTGCAACAGGCACCAGGCCATCGACACGGTCCAGTATCCCGCCATGCCCGGGGATAAGGTTACCACTGTCTTTCAGGCCCGCTTTGCGTTTCATTCCGCTTTCGAGCAGATCGCCGCATTGTGCCAACGCTGCCAATATGGGGCTGGCAAAGGCCAGGACCGCAGGAAGCCCTGCATAGATATGAAAAAGCAGGCCTGTCACGAGCGCCGCCGCCATACCACCGACCAGACCCGCCCAGGTTTTGTTCGGGCTGATCGAAGGAGCCAGTTTGGGCCCACCAATCGCGCGTCCTGCAAAATAGGCGCCTATATCGGTTGCCCAGACAATCGCCATTGCCCAGAAAGCGAGGATAAGTCCGTCTTCACTCGCGCGCAGGTAAAGCAGGCCAAGCACCGGTAGTCCGGCATAGAATATACCCGATGCCAGCGCCGCGCCGCGCTCTACGGCGCAGACAAACAGGAAGGCAGCTACGATCAGGCCCAGTGCCAGAAAACTGGGTCCGGCGGCCAATGGCGACATGATTGATATAGGTACGAACAGTGCTAACATAGCTAGCTTGCGATTTTTGGACCGTTCCACCAGCGCCGCCCATTCATGCTGCATGGCGACCGCACCTATCGCCAACAACAGCCAGAATGCATTGCCGCCCAGATATAGCGCAGTAAGCGCAATGACGCCCATGGCAACGCCGCTAATCACGCGCAGGCCCAGATCGCTTTTCTGCACCTTATCGTCCACCAAAACGCCTTTCACGGCCAGCAAAGCTGTCTATCGCCGCTTTTAGCTCAGCTGCACCGAAATCGGGCCACAGTACATCGGTAAAATAAAGTTCTGTATAGGCTGTCTGCCACAACAGGAAATTGGACAGCCGCTGCTCACCGGACGTACGGATCAAAAGATCCAATGGCGGCAGCGATGCGGTGTCCAGATGTGCGGCAAAATCGGCTTCTGTAATATCGCCAGGCGCAATTTCACCTGCCACGGCTTTTGCCGCAAGCGCTCGTGTTGCCCGGATCATTTCGTCCTGTGACCCGTAATTGAGCGCAATAGCGAGCGTAGTACCATCATTATGCGCGGTGCGGGCAATAAGGTCATCGATCATCGCCACAATGTCGCTTTCCAGCGCCTGGTAATTACCGATAACGATCAGGCGGACATTGTTGGCAATAAATTCATCAATTTCTTTTTTGATGAAATGCCGGAGCAATCCCATAAGATCGGATACTTCTTCTTCGGGCCGTTTCCAGTTTTCCGACGAAAAAGCATAAAGAGTGAGTGCTTCGAGCCCCAGGTCGCGGGCCGCACGCACCGTGCTGCGCACCGCATCCACACCGCGCTTATGCCCTGCGGCACGCGGCAGGTGCCGTTTTTTCGCCCAGCGGCCATTGCCATCCATGATGATGGCGGCATGGCGAACACCATGCGCCGGGCCAGGCGCACCTGCCTGTACGTCAGTATTTTCATCATTGGCAGGTGCCAGGCTCAATTTACAGCATTCCCTTCGGCAAATTTACGCTATCCTTCAGGATTACTGAGTAAGGATTTCACTTTCTTTAGCAGCAGCGGCATCATCAACAGCCTTTACCATATCGTCGGTGAGCTTCTGCACTTCGTTTTCAAGCGTCTTACGCTCGTCTTCGCTGATTTCCTTTTTATTTTCGTCCTGTTTCAGTGCGTCCATGCCATCACGGCGAACGTTGCGGATCGAAATGCGCGCTTTTTCCGCATATTGGCCGACCAGCTTGGCGAGCTCCTTGCGGCGCTCTTCGGTCATATCGGGAATGGGCAGACGCAGCATCGAACCATCTGCAATGGGGTTAAGTCCCAAACCAGCCGAACGAATGGCTTTTTCAACCGCATTGACATTGCCTTTGTCCCATACCTGCACCGAAATCATGCGCGGCTCGGGAACCGAGACCGTTGCCACCTGGTTGAGCGGCATGTTCGCGCCATATACTTCCACCTGCACCGGATCGAGCAATGCCACATTGGCACGGCCCGTACGCAGGCCGGAAAGATCACCCTTAAGGGCATCAACCGCCCCGTTCATGCGGCGTGTGAGGTCGGATTTATCATATTTGGCCATGTTCAGTTTTCCTCTTGTACAATAGTCGCAGTGCCGTCACCGGCCAGAACGCGGGCAAGATTGCCCTGTTCGCGAATGGAGAAGACTACGATCGGGATGCCATTGTCACGGCACAGCGCCACCGCGCTGGCATCCATGACTTTCAGGTTATCCTGCAACACGCGGTCATAGCTGAGCGTATCATAGCGCACTGCATTCGCATCTTTTTTAGGATCCGCATTATAGACACCGTCAACACTCGTGCCCTTAAACAGTGCGTTGCATTTCATTTCAGCCGCGCGCAGTGCCGCGCCGCTATCGGTGGTGAAATATGGGCTACCCACACCAGCTGCGAAAATGACGATGCGTCCTTTTTCCAGATGCCGTTCGGCGCGGCGGCGGATTACCGGTTCGCATACGGCATCCATCTGGATCGCTGATTGCACGCGTGTATGCACGCCCAGCTGTTCAAGTGCATTCTGCATCGCCAGCGCGTTCATGACAGTTGCCAGCATACCCATATAATCGGCCTGTGCCCGGTCCATACCCTTGGCCGCACCCGCCATGCCGCGGAATATGTTACCGCCGCCTATCACCAGGCAGATTTCAAGGCCTGTATCCTTGGCCGCTTTCACTTCCTCGGCCATGCGTGCCACGGTCAGCGGATCAATGCCATATTCCCCCTCACCCATCAGCGCTTCGCCTGACAATTTCAGCAGGATACGTTTGAATACGGGGCGTGTCATAGGGGGCAGTTCCGATCTATATTCCGTTGCACCGGCCATGCAGCATGGGCGCAGATAAAGCAATGGCGCGGAGCATAATCACTCCGCGCCATGGTGTGAAGGATTCTTTTGGGAGTCTATTTGACTTTGCAGCTCCGCTGAGTCTTTTTTTGATTTCACGGTGAGATGCTGCGCATCCGCCTCCAAATGGGTTCCGGGTGGGTAGGCCCGGGCGCGCAGTCACGCCATCTCAACGTTTATTGACGAACGGTTAGTCACCGTTCGGTATTTCGCCATACAGAACGGCTTAGCGAAATCGCGGTAGCATCTGCTATCGTTTCGCGCTGTTCCGCAGCTACGATCAGCAGCAAGGCAAGGCCGACTGGCCGTCGGCGCTTATTGCGCCGAACCCCATCGGAGCTAAATGCGAAGCATTTATAGCGTGAGATCAGTAAACTCCGCGCCAGCCGTGAAATCAAAAAAGCCGGAAGCAGTGACTACTGCTCCCGGCCCTCTAATATCCATTCTGCCTAAGCAGAAACGTGGTGGCTTATACGCCTGCCGCCGCTGCAACTTCTGCTGCAAAGTCGGCTTCTTCTTTCTCGATGCCTTCACCCAGCTGGAAGCGGACATAATCGACAAGCTCAATCTTCGCGCCAGCTTCCTTGCCGGCAGCTTCGACGACCTGTGCAATCGGTGTCTTGTTATCCATCACGAACAGCTGGCTGAGCAGCGCGTTCTCTTTCGCGAACTTGGCAATCGCGCCATCGACCATTTTCTCGATAATGTTGGCAGGCTTGCCCGATTCAGCGGCTTTTTCTTCCGCAATCTTGCGCTCACGTGCAATCACGTCCTGATCCAGGCCGTCAGAATTCAGGGCCAGCGGGAAAGCTGCTGCAATATGCATCGCGATCTGCTTGCCCAATGCTTCGAGCACATCTGCGGCAGCTTCGCTTTCCAGAGCCACCAATACGCCGATTTTACCGAGGTTCGGTGCAACCGCGTTATGCATGTAAGAAACAACAATGCCATTATTCACACTCACCGTTTTTACGCGGCGCAGCGACTGGTTCTCGCCAATCGTGGCAATGTTGTTGGTCAGCGTGTCGGCAATCGTCCCGCCATCAGGGTGCGCTGCCGATGCAACAGCGTCGATATCATCGCCGCCCAGTTCCAGAGCCGCACCTGTCGCTTTGACCACGAAATCCTGGAATTGCTCGTTTTTCGCTACGAAATCGGTTTCGCTGTTGACTTCAAGCGCTGTACCTTTGGTGCCGCTAACGGCAACGCCAACCAGGCCTTCTGCCGCCGTACGGCTCGATTTTTTCTGTGCCGCAGCCAGGCCCTTGGAGCGCAGCAGGTCCACCGCCGCTTCCAGGTCACCATTTGTTTCGTTCAGCGCTTTTTTGCAGTCCATCATGCCCGCGCCGGTACGTGTCCGGAGTTCTTTTACGGTTGCAGCTGTAATCGCCATGTTTTTCGTCCCTTATGTCTTGAGATATCGGTTAAATCTTTTGCATGAAAGCCGGAGCACGCCCTGAAAGGCAGCCCCGGCATATTCCATGTTTGTTACACTTTCGTGCACTTACCAGGCATGTAAGAAGCCGCCTGTGCAGCTTCAATTCGGCCCGTCACGCCGCCTTAGTCAGCCGCTTTTTCGTCCGCCTTTTTGGCAGCAGCCTTTTTGGGAGCCGCTTTTTTGGCTGGTGCCTTTTTGGCAGCTGCTTTTTTAGCAGGCGCTTTTTTTGCCGCTGGCTTTTCTTCAGCGTCATCGGCTTTCTTGGCAGCCGCTTTCTTGGGCGCGGCCTTTTTAGCAGGAGCTTTTTTCGCCGCCGGCTTTTTCGCAACAGCTTTCTTAGCAGGCGCTTTTTTGGCCGCAGGCTTTTTCTCTTCCTTGGCAGCTTCTGGCTTAGCGTCTTCGGCTTTTGCCTCTTCAGCAGCAGGTGCTGCTTCCGCCTTGGCTTCTTCCTTGGCCGGGGCTTCCTCTTTCGCCGTCATTTGCGGCATAGGTGCAGCAGCAGCAGCTTTGGCAGCAGCGGTTGCAGGTTCAGCGGCAGGCGCAGCTTCAGCAGCAGGTGCTGCTTCTGCGACTACAGCCTCTTTCGGAGGCTCCGCCATCGCACCCATATCAACGCCTGCATCCGCAGCCGCTTTCACGCCGCCTTTGGAAGCCGCTTCTGCCACGGCTTCACAATACATGCGGATGGCGCGTGCGGCGTCATCATTCGCAGGTACGGGGAATGCGATATTGTTCGGGTTCACGTTTGAATCGAGCACAGCGACCACCGGAATGCCAAGTACGTTGGCTTCTTTAATCGCGAGCTCTTCTTTATTGGCATCGATCACGAACATGACATCAGGAATGCCGCCCATGTCGCGGATACCGCCCAGTGACAGCTCCAGCTTGTCGCGCTGGCGTGTCATCTGCAGGATTTCTTTCTTGGTCAGCAGCGTGGTGTCACCGGCCAGTTTTTCTTCCAGCGTTTTGAGCTGGCGAATCGAGTTGGAAATGGTTTTCCAGTTGGTGAGCATGCCGCCCAGCCAGCGGTGGTTCACAAAATGCTGGCCCGAAGCGCGCGCGGCGTCCGCAATCGGCTGCTGCGCCTGGCGTTTCGTGCCCACGAACAGGACCTTGCCGCCCGACTGTACAGTCGAGGCAACGAATTCCAGTGCGCGCGCGAAAAGCGGCACAGTTTGTGAGAGGTCAAGGATGTGGATGCCGTTGCGCTGGCCGAAAATATACGGCTTCATGCGCGGGTTCCAACGGTGGGTCTGGTGTCCGAAATGGGCACCGGCTTCAATCAATTGCTGCATCGAGACGACAGGGGCCGCCATAATAGTTCTCCTTCCGGTTATACCTCTGGAAAGCAGTAACCAACGGAGATTAAGTCATCTCCAGGCACCGGTATGTGCGCTTTCCATGTGGAATGGACGGGCCTTTAGCGAGGTTTGATGGGGAATGGAAGAACTTTTTTGATCTCGCGGCCAAATACTTCGTATTGGCCTCCAAATGGGTTCAGGCCAATAAGGCCCGGCGCGCGGTCGCGGCCCTCTTTAGATTTACTGGCGAACGGCAAGTTGGCCGTTCGGGCTTGCGCCACCTGGAACCTCTCATTTTATCGAGACCATATGATTGCTATCGTTTCACGTTGTCCGGTGCTGCGTCCAGCAACACCGCAAGGCCGACCGGTCGCCGGGCCTTATTGGCCCGCCCCACCGGAGGCCGATGCGAAGCATCTGGCCGCGAGGTCAAACAGACCCCCCTCCCCTTAATCCAGCGGCAGCTCAATCTCACCCATAATCCGGTCAGTTTCACACAGGAAACGAGCACACCCTCAGCCGCTCTTACCGGTTGCCTTTGGCGCGATTGTGGGTAACGCACAGCATTTGGCAGTTCTTAGCCGAACTTTCGCCACCTTTGCTCCACGCAGAAACATGGTCAGCGTCCATTTCTCTAAACTGCCAAATTTTACTTTGATTGGCCGAGTGTCCAACTGCGCAGAGAGGACAATTTGATTTGTTAGCTGCCTCGGCCTCTTTAGTCTGTGTTGCATAGACTGACTGCGTAGTCGCTTCGTCAAATAAACGCACATTCAGCAGTTTTGAATCTTTACGACCACCAAGAATATACTCAAAGACGCCGCGACGATTCTTGACGTAAGGATCACCATAGAGCCGCCTCACCTCGGTAGAAACTTCAGTGGGGTCGTACGATTTGGAGTGATATTGCTCATAAAACCGTCCCCATTCCAGCCCTTTCATCTCCTTTTCGATATCCAAGAAGACGCTCGAAACCCAATCGATTACGCTATTAAAGTGTGTTTTCAGTTCATCGATGTTTTCGTCGGTACGATGGTTGCTCATGTAGTCGCCAATTTCGCCTTGGCTCACCCAGCCTAATGCACACTCCAGATACTCCTGCCGATTTACTTTAGCATTTATGTAAGTGCTCCATTTCTGAATGTTCGCATTCTGGCTATTGCTAAACTCAGCCTTAGCCAGCGTCACAAATGGTCCAGAATAGATGGCGTTCAAAAGTTCTTGGTCGTTGAGAGGCACACCAGCTATATTAATTGTCTCAAACCATTGCTTGATTTCAGTTTCGGTGCCCTCACACTCGTAAATGAGCAATTTCGATTCCTGGATTTGAACCTGCTGGTCAGCTGGCAGGCTGTCAAAATTTTTTGGATTTCCATTGTCCATTATTGCGAATTTGTTTGTGACGAAGCGGCCGATACTCGTGACGCGCTGTTGCCCATCCAACACCTCAAATTTATCCTCCGCTACTTTGTTGAAGTAAATAAGTCCGAGCGGATATCCTTTGAGTAACGATTGAATGACCGCTTGCTCTTTCTTACCACCGTCATCGGCATATATATAATTGCGCTGGTACTCCGGTTGAATAGTAAGCTTTCCACCCAACCCGAACAGACCTTTGCCCTCCAATTGGTTGTAAATAAATCCGTCGCAGATGTCGGCAACCAAGATGCTCGTTCTTAACGTGGTCTTCATAGTTTCTTTCCCTGTACGGTGCGGCAACAGCGTCGGATTAGTACTCGCTTAAATACCTTAACGCCGTTCACGACACCCGACGCGTTCAGATCATAGACGCCAGATTTCCCAAATCGCTTTTGATACGCATCCCGGCATTCCTTAGACGTGTACACTCGCGTCCTAAAAGGATTGTCTGGATCGTTAGATTCGGTGGTGCCTACAATCTCAAACTGATCCGGGTTGTACTTATTTATGAACGTTATCGGAACGCCCATTATTCCATCATAGTCGCTAGGAATGTCTTTGTAGAAACCAATTTCGATAGCATCGTAGTTGTCATACCTGTCATAAGCAGACTTTCCTTTCAAATTCTTGCTGTACCGTAAGTTGTCCGCCATAGTCATAAGACTTAAAGGTTCGTGACGGCGACCGTGGTCTATGTTGGTATACCAACACGATGTCGACACACGTGCTATTTTCTTACCAGTTTGCTCATCAATATGATGGAAATTTTCCCAATCATCAGGCACTTCAAAGAACATACCTACATTAAAATTTGTGCACCCAAGCCACAACTTGTTTGCCTTTATGAGGGGAAAAATTTCCTTGTAGGTGATCGAATTGGTGTTGCCGATAATCAGAAGCTTTTTTTTGTGTCTCACTAACAAAGCGACATATTCACGAAAGAGAGAGAACGGCGGATTAGTAACGACTATATCTGCCTGCTTGAGCAACTCGACGCATTCTGAACTTCGAAAATCGCCACCTTCTGCAAGATTGGTACGGTGGTGAGGGTTTTGCTCCAAAAAAAGCCTGACATCTTCGATGTCAGTTGCACCGTCGCCGTTAAGGTCTTTTACTTCCTCAATCTCAATGGCGATTGCCTTGGGCTTTTGGCGCTTACCGTTGGTCCTGTTGTACTCATCTAGGGTAAGTTGTACGCCTGCTACTGGGGAGCCGTCGTAGCTGGTAGAGATAAGCTTTTTGAGGCCAAGCCTGTTAAAATTAGCGGCAAAGTATTTGAAGAAATTACTCTCGAACGGGTCATCACAGTTGCAGTAGACAATCTTGCCACGGAAGGCATCAAGATCAAATTCCAGATATGCCTCTACCTCCTTCTGGATGTCAACGTACTGGGTGTAAAACTCGTCCTTTTTGGCCACCTTTGCAGCACCAAGCCCCTGATTCATCGGTTTGCTTTTTGTTTTCGCCACAGCCTTAGCTTTCTCCAAAGAAATTCGCTATTGAAGTGAAGTGGGACAATTCTCTCCCACGGATAAGTCCAAAGTCCACACCATCACGTTGAAACAGAAAATCGAGTATGCCGCCTTCTGATTTTTTGGGTTCGTTAATAACCTGCAATTCGGGCGAGATGGATTGGAACAGTTTTTCCAGCGCAGGGCGGTAGCTATGCTCGGTCGCCTGCCCGCTATCCCACTTGCCGCGAACCTCATCCAGATATTCGGAAATATTCATGTTTGCCCTAACTTCACCTCTTCACCCTCCCCGTCTCGCACAGATTATCGGTTTGCCACAAGGGCTTTATCCTCCCGCTTAACACGCACACCGCTTGGGGCTGGTGTGTGTGCGGGCGGGGTGTTACGCTGCGTCCACATATCGCTCCCACATTTTCCCGAAAGGAATTTCTTCATGCCCGTAACCGTTATTTATAAAACCAGCGCGACTGCATCCGGGGGCCGGGATGGCTCCGTTAAATCCGACGATGGTTCGGTTGACCTGGCGCTGGTCGTGCCAAAGGAAATGGGCGGGCCGGGCGGCACGGGCGCAAATCCCGAAAAACTGTTCGCAGCCGGCTATTCGGCATGCTTTGTCGGCGCGATGAAAGCGATGTCGGCCAAGGTTGGCGTGGCCGTACCCGATGATACCACGGTCACTGCACATGTCGGTTTCGGTCCGCGCAGTGAGGGCGGCTTTGGCGTTACCGCCGATCTGGAAGTCTCCATGCCCGGTGTGGCGAAAGAGGATGCCCAGCGTCTGGTCGAGGCGGCGCATGAAGTGTGCCCCTATTCCAACGCGACACGCGGCAATCTGGATGTGGGCCTCAGCGTCGTGTGATCGCCGCATAACCCACAGGCGCAAAGCCACAAGCAGACCCGCGCTGGAAACAGTGCGGGTTTTTATGTGCAGAGCAAAGGTCGCTGGTTCAAATAAGGCAAAAATAGCAAAGAGATAGCAAAAAACTTGCCAAGCATCTGATTTAACGGATTATTTTATACCTTGACAGACTGGAACATTTAATGAACATTATGGAACATAACAGAAACAATTAAATGCAGAAACGCGGATTTGTAACCTGTTGGAACATTGGGGCGAATATCAGGTTATCCACAAGATATACACAGTCAGTCCAGTGAAGTTTCAACATTGCGTGATGCATATCAGGGCAAAAGGACAACCATGATGACATTTGCAATTTCATTACTTTTTACGGGCGCAGCTATATTGGCGGTTTTCACTATTGTGGCGAGCCTGTTGCAATACGCTCCACGGGTGCTTCAGTTGGTTGATCAATATGTCGATATGGATATGCAAGGAAATGCTGTGCTTCCCGGACGCAAGGTACGCGCGCATTTTTATGCACGCCCGGTTCCGGTCGCTGGCCCCGCTCCGGTTCCAGCAAGACACCGCATAGTTTCGGCCAGGATATTCGAACTTTCCCCTGTGTCGGTGCCAGTACAGGCATCTGCCTCTCCCACTCTGTCGGAACTCCCCGAAGCCGCATGATGGGCGCCTGAAAGCACTGGCCAGCAAAAAGCCAGCCCCGCATTATTGCCGGGCTGGCTTTTCTTTATTCATTACATTGTGGGTAGCCGGATTGGACTAGCCTTCAACCACCTTGACCAGCGATTCTGTGACGCTATCCATATCATCCATGCCATCGACACGGGTTACAACATCGCGCTCTTCATAGATCGGCAGGATCGGCGCTGTCTTAGCACGATATTCAACCATACGTTGCCGCACGGTTTCGGCATTGTCATCCTTGCGCCGCTTAAACTCGGTTGAGCCACAGCGGTCACATGTGCCCTCCATCTCTGGCAGTTTATAGCGGTCATGATAGCCCGCGCCGCAATTGGCGCAGGTGAAGCGGCCCGTGATCCGGTCGATCAGCGCTTCTTCATTCACCTCTAACTCTATCACATGATCCAGCACACGACCGCGATCAGACAATATGGTGTCAAGTGAATGTGCCTGGGGTGCCGTGCGAGGATAACCGTCAAAAATAACGCCTGTGCCTTCATCCAGCGCATCTAGCGCATCACAGATCAGCGCCGACACAATGTCATCGGAAACCAATTCACCAGCTTCCATCACTGCCTTCGCTTGCAATCCAACGGGCGTACCCGCCTTTACCGCCGCACGCAGCATATCGCCCGTGGACAGTTGTACCATTGAATATTTCTCGACCAGCCTGTGCGCCTGCGTTCCTTTACCTGCGCCTGGTGGCCCCAATAAAATTATATCCAACGCCCCGAATCCCTCATGTCATGATTGGAAATACTGGTTGTGCCAAAGCTGAAAGCTTAACGCAAACGACCTTTCAATTTCGCCTTTTTGATCAGGTCACCATATTGGTGTGCCAGCAGATGGCTCTGGATCTGTGTCACCGTATCAACCGTCACGTTGACCACAATCAGTAAGCTGGTACCACCCAGGAAAAAGAGCGGAATGCCCGTCTGCGCAATCACATATTCGGGTAGTACACAGACAAATGCCAGATAGGCCGCGCCAACAACAGTGATACGCGTCAGGACGTAATCCAGATAAGTCGCCGTATTCTTGCCCGGACGGATGCCCGGAATAAAGCCGTTATTGCGCTTCAGGTTATCAGCCGTTTCTTCAGGGTTGAACACCACGGCCGTGTAGAAGAAACAGAAGAAGACAATGCCAACGGCATAGAGCGTCATATAAAGCGGCTGGCCATGCTGCAGATACTGGTTCAGTGTCACAATGAAGCTGCCAAAAGCGCTGTCAGTATTGGCGCTATTTCCCGCGAACTGTGAAACTGTCAGCGGCATCAGCAGCAGCGACGATGCGAAAATTGGCGGGATAACACCGGCAGTGTTGACCTTGAGCGGCAAGTGGCTGCGGTCCGCCTGCATCACGCCGCGCTGTGTCGCGCGTTTGGGATACTGGACAAGAACGCGGCGCTGTGCGCGCTCCATGAAACAGATAAAGACGATCAAACTCAGGATCATGACGATCAGGCCCAGGATCAGGCCGCCGGAAATCGAACCTGTGCGGCCGCCCTCAAACATCTGTGCGACAAAAGTCGGCATCTGCGCGACAATACCGGCCATGATGATAAGCGAAACACCGTTGCCGATACCGCGGCTGGTAATCTGTTCGCCCAGCCACATCAGGAACAATGTACCGCCGACAAGGCTGATAACAGCGCCAACACGGAACATGATGCCAGGTGCCACAACCGCAGCAATGCCTTGTTGGCCAGCCAGCGATTCAAGTCCGACAGCAATGAAATAACCCTGCACTGCGGTCAGACCGACGGTGCCATAACGCGTGTACTGATTGAGTTTCTTCCGTCCGCTCTCGCCCTCTTTCTTGAGTGCCCCCAATGTGGGCGACAGCGCCGCCGCCAGCTGCACGACGATCGAGGCGGTAATATAAGGCATCACACCGAGTGCAATCAGGCTCATCCGTTCCAGCGAACCGCCGGAAAACGTATTGAAAATATCAAGCACACCACCGCGTGTCTGATCCGCAAGGCCCGCAAGCGCTGTCGGATCAATACCCGGCAGCGGTACAAAGCTTAGAAAACGGAATATGACAAGCGCACCAATGGTAAACCAGATGCGGTTCTTGAGTTCAGTCGCCTGCGAGAATTTCGAGAAACTGAAATTACTCGCGATATTGTCGGCTCTTGATGCCATTACCAAATTACCTTTATCATATCTGCCGCACCATTACGGGCGCGCAAACCCAATCTTTAACGTGCCAAGTGGGACATGTCGACAGATGCGCCAGGCCACTTGTGGAATATTGCGGTGTTCAGAGCCCTAAGACCGAGAACCAAACTGCCCCGCCCTCCACATATTGGAAAGCGGGGCAATGATAGCAAGGCTAAGCGATAGGGCTTAGTCCTTTTTCTTCGTTTCTTTTTTCGGCGCAGGCACCTTTTTCGCTACGATTTCAACCTTACCGCCCGCTTTTTCAACAGCTTCGACTGCACCTTTTGATGCGCCGGCTACGCTCAGGTTGATTTTCGATTTAAGCTCACCTTTGGCCAGAAGGCGTACGCCATCCTTGCCGCCGCGCGCCAGACCCGCTGCTTTCAGTGCGGCATGGTCAATCGTGCCTTTGGCATCCAGTTTCTTCGCATCGATGAATTTCTGGATCATGCCCAGGTTCACAATCGCATAGTCGGTGCCGAACGGGTTATTGAAACCGCGTTTTGGCAGACGCATATGGAGCGGCATCTGACCACCGGCGAAACCGTTGATCGACACACCAGAGCGGGATTTCTGGCCTTTTTGGCCACGCCCGCCGGTTTTGCCTTTGCCGGACCCGATACCGCGTCCGATACGCATGCGCTCTTTGCGTGCACCTGCATTGTCTTTAATTTCGTTGAGTTTCATATCTTGCACTCGCTTTCGCTTTAATTCGCACTGAATATTTTGCCCGCCGGAATTGGCGGACAAGGATTTAATCTACAATTTCCACCATGTGGCGAACCGAACGGATCATGCCGCGAATTTCGGGCGTATCTTCCAGTTCAACTTCACGGTGCATCTTGTTGAGGCCCAGGCCGATCAGCGTTTTGCGCTGAACAGCTGGACGGCGGATCGGAGAACCGGTCTGCCTGATCTTGAGCATTTTTTTAGCCATCTTGATTACTCCGCAATCGCTTCGGCATCAGCCTTGGCTTCCGCCTGGCTGGCGCCACCGCGGCCCAGCAGGTCGGCAACTTTCTTGCCGCGGCGCTGTGCCACTGATTTGGGGCTAGTTTGTTCAGACAAAGCCTGAAATGTTGCCCGGATCATATTGTAAGGATTGGATGTACCAACCGATTTGGTCACAACATCTGCAACGCCAAGGCTTTCGAAAACAGCACGCATCGGACCACCTGCTATGATACCAGTACCTGCCGGCGCTGAACGCACAGTCACTTTCCCGGCGCCAAAACGGCCATTGCCATCATGGTGCAATGTGCGGCCTTCGCGCAGCGCAACACGGATCATGTTTTTCTTCGCTGCGGCAGTTGCCTTGCTAATCGCCTCAGGAACCTCGCGGGCTTTACCCTTGCCAAAACCAACACGGCCAGAGCCATCACCAACAACAACCAGAGCGGCGAAACCGAAGCGCTTACCGCCCTTGACCGTTTTGGATACGCGGTTGATGTGAACCAGTTTCTCAATCAGTTCTTCGCCCTGATCTTCCTGATTACGGCCACCACGGCGATTGTCGCGTCCACCGCGGCCACGGCCACGATCGTTGCCGCCGCGACCACCACGGCCGCCGCGCTTGTTTTCTGTTGCCGCAGGAGCGCCTTCTGCGCCTTTTGCTGCAACCTGGTTTTCAGCGGCTTCGCCTGTTTTTACTTCATCAGCCATCATTAAAACTCCAGTCCGCCTTCACGCGCTGCATCGGCAAGCGCTTTTACCCGTCCATGGAACAGGAAGCCACCACGGTCGAACACGACCGAAGAAACGCCTGCCTTTTTGGCGGCTTTTGCAATTTCAGTGCCGACTTCCGCAGCAGCCTTGCAATCCGTGCCCAGGCCTTTTGCGCCTTTTTTCAACGATGATGCCTGGGCAACAGTCTTGCCCTCAGCATCGTCGATGATCTGTGCATAGATGTGACGGCCTGTGCGATGGATCGACAGACGTGGGCGACCCGAGCCGCGTTTACGAAGCGCAGAGCGAACACGCTGGCGCCGTTTTTCGAATAAAGAGAGTTTCGCCATGGCTTACTTCTTCTTCCCTTCCTTGCGGAAAATATATTCGCCGCGATATTTAATACCCTTGCCTTTATAAGGCTCCGGCTTACGCCAGCGGCGGATTTCTGCGGCCACCTGGCCAACCTGCTGCTTGTCGCTGCCCGAAATTTCAACCGTGGTCTGGTCAGGCGTCTTGATCGTGATGCCTTCAGGGATTGCAAAATCGACATCATGGCTAAAGCCAAGCTGCAATTTCAGCGTTTTGCCCTGGACATTGGCACGGTAACCAACGCCGCTAATTTCCAGAACCTTGGAGAAACCTTCGGTCACGCCAGTGATCAGGTTTTGCACCAATGTACGCTGCATGCCCCAATAGGAACGCGCACGCTTGGTCGCATTTGCGGGTTTGACCGACAATTCATTGTCGTTCACTTCGTAGGAGATTTCATCGCTCATCGGCATGGTCAGCTCGCCTTTTGGTCCTTTGACCGAAAGAACACCGCTTTCCATGCTCGCCGTGACGCCAGAAGGAATCTCTATTGCTTTCTTTCCGATACGGCTCATGATTAGAATACCTCTGCCAGTATCTCACCGCCGACATTCTCTTCGCGCGCTTCTGCGTCGGAAAGAACACCGCGGGGTGTCGATACGATAGTGATGCCAAGGCCGTTACGTACATGTGGCAGCTCTTTGGAAGCTGAATATACACGGCGACCGGGTTTCGATACGCGCGCCACATGCTTGATGGCCGGCTGGCCTTCAAAATATTTCAGTTCGATGCGCAGGCCGGCGTGGCGGCCCAGCTCTTCTTCGCTGTAACCGCGAATATAGCCTTCACGCTGCAACACGTCCAATACGCGGGCACGCAATTTGGAAGCGGGGCTGACCACGCTGTCCATGCGGGCACGCTGGCCGTTGCGGATACGGGTGAGCATATCACCCAATGGATCTGTCATTGCCATTTTATCTTATCCTTACCAGCTCGATTTCGTGACGCCGGGGATCAGGCCTTTATTGGCCAGATCGCGCAATTCAATGCGGCACAGTCCGAATTTGCGATAGTAACCGCGAGGGCGGCCCGTTGTGTTACAGCGGTTGCGTACACGTGTCGGGTTACCGTTACGGGGGATTTCAGCCATTTTCAGACGCGCCATCAGGCGTTCCGTCTCATCAAGAGACTTGTCGTCTGCAATTGCTTTCAGTTTCGCATACTGGCCGGCGTATTTCTTCACCATCCGTTTGCGTTTTTCGTTTTTATTAATAGAACTCAGTTTCGCCATGACTTAAGCTCTCCTTTCTTGGGAGAGGATGCGGCAGCTGCACTTAGGCAGCCGCTTTATCCTCTGTTTCTTCGACCGGGAACGGGAACCCGAACAGACGCAGCAGTTCACGTGCTTCATCGTCGGTCTTCGCGGACGTTGTTACGATCACATCCATGCCCCGGACCTTTTCGATCTGGTCATAGCTGATTTCGGGGAATACGATCTGCTCTTTCAGGCCCATGGCATAGTTGCCACGGCCGTCAAAGCTTTTCGGGTTCAGGCCGCGAAAGTCACGGATACGTGGCATTGCAACCGTTACGAAGCGATCCAGGAATTCGTACATACGTTCCCGGCGCAACGTCACTTTACAACCAATCGGCATGCCTTCACGCAGCTTGAAGGTCGCAATTGATGTTTTCGCCTTGGTAATTACAGGTTTCTGACCCGCAATCAGCTCCATTTCAGCGGCAGCAATTGCAACTTTTTTCTTGTCCTGGCTGGCTTCACCCACACCCATGTTCAGAACGATCTTCTCGACCTTCGGAACTTCCATGTGGTTTTTATAACCGAATTTCTCGGTCATCGCCTTGATGATCTCGTCATCATATTTCTTGCGCATCCGCGCTACATACTTATCAGCCATCAATCGTCTCCCCGGACTTTACAGCCACACGGACTTTCTTGCCGTCTTTTTCTTCGATACGTACGCGAGTTGCCTTGCCGTCTTTTGGATCAGCAATCGCTACTTTCGAAATGTGCAGAGGTGCTTCAATGCGGTCGATACCGCCTTCAGGGTTCTGCTGTGTCGGTTTGCGGTGACGAGTCATCATGTTAACGCCAGAAACAAGAACCTTACCGTCCTTTGGCATTACCTGTGTGACATTACCGGTCTTGCCCTTGTCCTTGCCGGACAGAACAACGACCTCGTCGCCTTTTTTGATCTTCGCTAGCGCCATGGTTAGAGCACCTCCGGAGCCAGGCTGATGATCTTCATGTGCCGCTTGGCGCGCAATTCGCGGACCACGGGGCCAAAGATACGTGTGCCAATCGGCTCATCGCTTTTGTTGATGAGAACAGCCGCATTACCGTCAAAACGGATCACAGTGCCGTCTGCACGGCGGATATCCTTACGGGTACGCACGATGACAGCGCGGTGCACATCACCTTTTTTGACTTTACCGCGCGGTGCTGCTTCCTTGACGGAAACAACAATCGTGTCACCCACACCGGCAAAGCGGCGTTTCGAACCACCCAGTACCTTGATGCACTGGACGCGCTTGGCACCGCTGTTGTCAGCGACCTCAAGATTTGATTGCATCTGGATCATGGACCCAATTCCTTCTCGTTAGGCTTGCCGGAACACTAAATTTCTTTGGCCCGGTAGTTCCGTTACTATTTGTCTTTAGGAGGCGGCTTTATCCGCTTCCATGACTTTCCATGTTTTCAGCTTTGAATACGGCTTTGTCTCCTCAATGCTGACAACGTCACCTTCTTTGTGCGCATTGCCTTCATCATGGGCATGGTATTTTTTCGAACGGCGGATAATCTTGCCGTAAAGCGGATGTTTCACCTTGCGCTCTACTTTTACCACAACCGTTTTGTCGGTCTTGTCGGAGACCACTGTTCCTGTCAGCACGCGTTTAGGCATGTCTTAGCCTCCTCAAGCTTTGGCAGCGGCGGCGCGTGCACGCTCGCCCTGCAATGTTTTGATACGCGCGATGTCACGGCGGACGATCTTGACGCGAGCCGGTTTTTCCAGCTGGTTGGTCGCCGCCTGAAAACGCAGGTTAAATGCCTCACGTTTCAGTTCGGTGAGTTCAGCGGACAGCTCATCGTCTGTCTTGGTGTTGAAATCTTCCATCTTGCTCATCGCTTACGCTCCCAGATGTGACGTATCGCCAAGGCGGGCCACAACTTTCGTTTTGATTGGCAGTTTCATCGCCGCGCGCTCAAAAGCAACTGCCGCGATAGGACCAGGGACACCGTCCAGTTCAAACAGGATACGGCCCGGTTTTACCCGCGCAGCCCAATATTCGACACTACCCTTACCTTTACCCTGACGCACTTCGGCAGGTTTTTTCGATACAGGCACATCGGGGAATACACGGATCCACAAACGGCCCTGACGACGGATGTGGCGCGTGATCGCACGGCGAGCCGCCTCGATCTGACGTGCGGTAATCCGCTCTGGTTCCATGGCTTTCAGGCCATAAGACCCGAAATTCAGTGTTGTACCGCCGGGCGCGTTGCCCTTGATCTTGCCTTTAAAGGCCTTGCGGTATTTCATTTTCTTAGGTTGCAGCATTTTCTTAGCTTTCCTCTATCAGTAATCCGCCACGCTTAACGCGCTGGACGAACACCCGATGTTTGCGCTTCCATCATCAGACGGTCCTGGGCCATGGGGTCATGTCCAAGGATTTCGCCTTTGAAAATCCATGTCTTGATGCCGATGATGCCATATGCGGTCAGCGCTTCAGCTTCGGCATAGTCAACGTTGGCACGCAGCGTGTGCAGCGGCACACGGCCCTCACGGTACCATTCAACACGTGCGATTTCAGCGCCGCCCAGACGGCCACCACATGTGATCTTGATACCTTCCGCGCCCAAGCGCAGTGCAGACTGCACTGCGCGCTTCATGGCACGGCGGAATGCGACACGGCGGATAAGCTGGTCGGCAATACCCTGCGCAACAAGCTTGGCGTCGATTTCAGGCTTGCGGATCTCGACAATGTTGAGCTTCACTTCGCTTTCGGTCATTTTCGCAAGAGCGCCGCGCAGTTTCTCAATATCCGCGCCTTTCTTGCCAATAATGACGCCTGGGCGCGCTGCGTAGATAGATACGCGGCACAGTTTTGCCGGACGCTCGATAACCACTTTCGAAATCGCTGCCTGCGGCACCGTTTTCATGATGTATTTGCGGATCTCGATATCTTCTTTGAGAAGCTTCGCATAGTCACTGCCTTCTGCATACCAGCGGCTGTCCCATGTGCGGTTGATCTGAAGACGCAGACCGATTGGATTACTCTTCTGACCCATTATGCTTCCTCCTGCTCACGGACAACAATGCGCAGACGGCTGAATGGCTTCAGTATCTGGCTGGAACGGCCACGGGCACGCGTTGTGAAACGCTTCATCGTGATCGCCTTGCCCACGCTGGCTTCCTTGACGATGAGTGAATCAACGTCGAGATTATGGTTGTTTTCCGCGTTGGCGATGGCAGATGCCAGCACCTTGCGCGCTTCAACGGCCATGGCTTTGTTAGAGAAAGACAGGATGTTCATCGCGTCTTCGGCTTTCTTGCCACGGATCAGGCCGGCAACGAGGTTCAGCTTCTGCGCGCTACCACGGATGGTGGTACCGACCGACAAAGCCTCTTTCTCGTCAACGCGGCGGGGTGAGGATGACTTACCCATTATTTCTTACCCTTTTTGTCTGACGCATGACCCGGGAACGAACGGGTGGGAGCGAACTCACCCAGCTTGTGCCCGACCATGTCTTCATTGACCGATACCGGGATGAATTTATGGCCGTTATAGACGTTGAACGTCAGGCCGACGAAATCAGGAAGAACCGTGGAGCGGCGCGACCATGTCTTGATCGGCGCGCGGCCACCAGCTTCTTGGGCTTCCTGTGCTTTTTTCAGCAAATGCAGGTCGACAAAAGGACCTTTCCAGACGGAACGAGCCATGACTTACCTCTTCTTCTTCGCGTGACGTGACCGGATAATCATCTTGTCAGTCTGTTTATTCTTACGGGTGCGTGCACCTTTGGTCGGCTTACCCCATGGCGTTACCGGATGACGGCCACCCGAAGTGCGGCCTTCACCACCACCGTGCGGGTGATCGACAGGGTTTTTCGCAACACCGCGCGTCAAAGGACGACGGCCTTTCCAGCGTGTGCGGCCGGCTTTTGCAAAAGTCTGGTTGGAGTTGTCAGGGTTGGACACTGCGCCAACTGTACCCATGCATTCGCCGCGGATATAACGTTGCTCGCCTGAGTTCAGACGGACAATAACCATACCGCGGTCACGGCCAACAACCTGTGCATATGTACCGGCTGAACGCGCGATCTGACCACCTTTGTTTGGCTTCATTTCCACGTTGTGGACAATGGTACC
>NZ_UNRC01000005.1 GCF_900537065.1 Sphingorhabdus sp. Alg239-R122
CTGATATCGACGGTCGTGGTCAGAAATGCGTATAGCGGTACCACAAACATGCCGCCGGTAATGGCAATGCCTGCCAGTGCGGCAATAATAAACCAGCTATGCTTGAAGCTGATAAAATCCCAGAAATCATAAAGCTGTCCTTCTGGCAGACCCTGCCAGCCAAGGCACAGGAAGTAGAGCAGCAATGCAAAACCACCCATGGCGATCACACTAATCGGTGCAAACCTTGCTGATACCTTGCTTTTGAGAATCAGGTTGATGAGCACCGAACCAATGGCGATTCCGATGGAAAACACACCCAAAACGCCAGTGGCAACACTGGGATCAGCAGTCAGAACGTTTTTGACCAACGGTGGAAACAGGATGATCAGCACTGCACCAATCGTCCAGAAAAAACTGATAGCGATAATGGCCAGAAATACAGTGCGGTTTTTCATGGTGGCGCGGATGAGATTATAAGAAGCGCGAATGACGTTATAATCGATCTTCTCGCGCGCCATTTGCGGCGGTGCAGCAGGGATTTGCCGGGCAGATATCCAGCCGGCTATGGCGACAACCAGGACGGCGCCTGCTGCCAGTTTCGGGTCATATTCCCCGGGTACGGTTTCGGTGGCATAGATCAGGGCTCCGCCCAATATCGTGCCGCCCAGGATGGCAATATAGGTGCCGGCCTCGACAAGGCCTGTACCCGCCAGAACTTCTTCTTTTTCAAGGTGCTGGGGCAGGATGGCATATTTGATTGGCCCGAAAAATGTCGATTGCAGCCCCAGCAGGAACAGGGCTGTCAGCATCAGCGGAATGTTTTCGTATATCAGGCCAATGCCGCCGACTATGGCGAGCAATATCTCGATATTCTTGACCAGGCGGCTGATCCGCGCTTTGTCGAAATTGTCGGCAAGTTGTCCCGCCAGAGCGGAGAAGAGAAAGAATGGCAGGATAAAAAGTCCCGAAGAAACCGCGCTGAACTGCGCTTCCTGAAGCGGGTCGTTGTATATGCCATAGACTACCAGAATCAGCATTGAGAATTTGAAAAGGTTATCGTTAAACGCCCCCAGCAACTGCGTGATGAATATCGGCAGGAACCTCCTTTTGTTAAGGAGAGAAATTGCTGATGACATATAAGATACCTTTTATGGCCTAGCCCTGTAGCAGGGGTAGCGGTTTCACCTCTCATCTCCAAGGGAAGATTTTCATGGGCATCCTGTCCCATGAACAGCGGCAGCTTCGTTAACAGGATAATTGCTATGGCAATTCCATTTACGTCTGAATATGGTTATGTCGGGAGAAATATGCTGACACTGCCAAACATCTTGACGCTCTCGCGTATCTTTACTGTGCCGGTACTGGTTGCACTGTTATGGTGGCCGGACTGGGAAATCGGCTATCTTGCGGCATTTCTTGTTTACTGCCTGATGGGCATCACTGATTATTTTGACGGTTACCTGGCGCGTTCACAGGGTACGGTATCGAAGCTCGGTATATTCCTTGACCCGATTGCTGACAAAATCATGGTGGCGTCGGTGATCCTGATCCTGTGTGCGAACCAGAATATCGCCGGTTGGCATGTCATCGCCGCGCTTGTTATCCTGCTGCGCGAAATTACCGTATCTGGCCTGCGCGAATTTCTGGCAGGCTTGCAGGTGTCGGTGCCTGTGTCCAAGCTTGCGAAATGGAAAACTACAGTGCAACTTATTGCTTTTGGCGGCCTGATATTGGGCGGTGGTTTGCCCCAATACACATGGATTCATGACACGTCACTGGGCTTGCTATGGCTTGCCGCACTGCTGACGATTATCACAGGCTGGGATTATCTGCGAGCGGGCCTCAAATACATGGATTAAGGGGACTTAGCACCCGTTTCCCAGCCATCGCGCAGCAAATCTGCCAGCATCTTGAATTCACCGCCACGTGGGCTATTTTTACGCCACACCAGCGCGATATCGCGCGCTGCATTTTTGGCAGTAAGCGGGCGTGCGGAAATGTCGGTATCGGTCAAAATACCGCTATCTATGGCAAGTTTTGGCAACAATGTAAGTCCCAGCCCGTTGTCGACCATCTGCACCAGTGTATGCAGCGATGTCCCGATCATTGTAGCACTGGCCTGTAATTCAGGACGATTGCATGCGGCCAGCGCCTGATCTTTCAGGCAGTGTCCGTCTTCCAGCAGCAAAAGCCGGTTTTCGTCGATCAACTCGGGCTTGACCGTGTCCGGTGGATCCCGTGGGTCGCCCTTGGGAAAAGCGACATAAAATTCATCGCTGAACAATATTTCGCTTTCGATATCACCGCAGGCATAAGGCTGTGCGAGCAATACGCAATCGACTTGGCCATGGTGCAGCGACTCACAGGCAGCGGCACTGATTTCCTCGCGCAAAAAGAGTTTAAGCTGCGGGCGCTCACGGCGCAGTCCAGGTAACAGCTTGGGCAGCAGGAAAGGCGCGATGGTTGGAATAACGCTCATCCTGAGCTCGCCAGCAAGAGGCTGTCCTGCAGAGCGTACGATATCATTCAATTCTTCGGCTTCGCGTAATATACGGTGCGCTTTTTCCACCACCAGATTGCCGAGCGGTGTAAAGCGCACCACGCGGCGTGTGCGTTCGACAAGCGTGACATCCAGCAGGTTTTCCATCTCACGCAGTCCTGCTGACAGAGTAGACTGCGTTACAAAACAGGATTCGGCAGCGCGGCCAAAATGGCCATATTCTTTCAGCGCGACCAGATATTGCAGCTGCTTGAGGGTCGGCAGATGACCGCTCATGACGCCATGCTGTCCTGTATCTGCTGTTCGTTTGCGCTATCGAGCCGCGTCATTTTCAGTTTGCCGTCAACAATCGCGAAAGCGAGTTTGCCTTCGACAAGGTCCAGTGCATC
Organism: Sphingorhabdus sp. Alg239-R122; assembly: GCF_900537065.1. Taxonomy (GTDB): domain Bacteria; phylum Pseudomonadota; class Alphaproteobacteria; order Sphingomonadales; family Sphingomonadaceae; genus Alg239-R122. The sequence goes on from NZ_UNRC01000005.1 coordinate 2,872, forward strand.
GCTGCCAAACTGTTCGAAGCGCCAGCCTTCAAGAATATCCAGCCCTTCACGTTCACCCGCGGCGAGCCGTTCCAGTACATCGGCCTTGGCAATTAATCGTGAGGCCACATCAATCTCACGCGACCGGATTTTGAGCAGCAGTTTAAGCAGGTCGGCAACCAGTGCGCCTTCCTTGCCCAGGCCAGGGCCGCGGCGACCACGTTTTGGCATTTCATCCGCCGGCAGCGGACCAGCCTGTTCCAGCACCTGCATCATGCGTCCGCCGATATCGTTATTTTTCCAGGCGGCGGATAATCCGCGTACACGGCCAAGATCCGTCTGTTTCTTGGGAGGATGAGCTGCGATATCCGCCATAGTCTCATCCTTGATTATACGGCCGCGTGGCAGGTTTTTTTCCTGCGCTTCATTTTCACGCCATCCGGCCAGTGCCTTGAGCCGACCGAGCACTTGAGGATTGCGGCCTGGGGACTTGACGCGCCGCCATACGGTTTCGGGGTCAACAGCGTAATTATCGGGACTGGCCAGTTTTTCCATCTCTGTGTTCAACCACAAGCCGCGATCTGTTTCCTGAAGTTTTTGCAGCATTCTGGGGAATATTTCCGAAAGGTGTGTGACATCGCCAATGGCGTAATCGATCTGGCGGTCATCCAGTGGCCGGCGTGACCAGTCAGTAAAACGTGCGCCCTTGTCGACATGTATCCCGAGCCAGCTTTCGACCAAGTTGGCATAACCTATCTGTTCCGACTGGCCGAGCGCCATGGCCGCAATCTGCGTATCGAAAATTGGATGCGGTGTTTTGCCCGTCAGGTTGTAGATAATTTCCACATCCTGGCCGCCGGCATGGAATACCTTGAGAACGTCTTCGTTGTCCGTAAGCAAGTCGAGCAGAGCTGTAAGATCAATATCATCGGCGAGCGGATCAATCGCTGCGGCTTCTTTGTCATTGCCAACCTGAACCAGACAAAGCAGCGGATAATAGGTGCTTTCCCGCATAAATTCGGTATCGACCGTGATAAAATCTGAGCTGGCAAGGCGCTCGCACAATTGCACAAGTGACTCGGTTGTCGTAATGAGCGGGTGAATTTTCATGAACAATCCCCTTAAAGCGCAACTCGCGCCTTGACAAATGCTTGCTTCCCCTGTGTTAGCACTTGCAACAGATTTTGATAGAAACCTACGGGCTTTGCCCACAGAAAATACTGGTGATAACAATGCACGCCTATCGTACCCATAACTGTTCCGAGCTTCGAAAGTCCGATGTAGGCAGCGAAGTCCGCCTTTCCGGCTGGATTCATAAGAAACGCGACCATGGCCAGCTCGTCTTTGTTGACCTGCGCGACCATTATGGAATTACGCAGATTGTAACCGATATCGACAGCGATGCTTTCAAGATTATTGATAAAGCGCGCAGCGAATCCGTTATCACTGTGACCGGCAAGGTGGTTGCGCGTTCCGATGAAACGGTGAATGCGAATTTGGATACCGGTGAAATTGAAGTGACTGCCGCAACAGTCGATGTGCAGTCCGCGGCAGAGGAATTGCCGATGCCAGTGGCAGGCGAGGCTGAATATCCTGAGGATATCCGTCTGCGTTACCGCTATCTCGACCTGCGCCGTGAGCGGTTGCACAATAACATCATGCTGCGTAGTCAGGTGATTGCGAGCTTGCGGGGCCGCATGGTGGAGCAGGGCTTTACCGAATTTCAGACGCCGATCCTCACCGCATCTTCGCCAGAGGGCGCGCGTGACTATCTGGTACCGAGCCGTGTGCATCCGGGCAAATTTTATGCGCTGCCGCAGGCTCCGCAAATGTTCAAACAGCTGATGATGGTGGCGGGTTTTGACCGCTATTTCCAGATTGCGCCTTGCTTTCGCGATGAAGACGCACGTGCGGACCGCAGCCCAGGCGAGTTCTATCAACTTGACCTTGAAATGAGTTTTGTCACGCAGGAAGATGTATTCCAGGCACTGGAGCCAGTTTTGGCCGGTGTATTTGAGGAATTTGCAAACGGTAAAACCGTAACTAAATCGGGTGAGTTCCCGCGCATTCCCTACAAAGAAGCAATGTTGAAATACGGCAGTGACAAGCCTGACCTGCGTAACCCGATTGAAATCAAGGACGTGACCGAGCATTTCAAAGGGTCCGGTTTTGGTTTGTTTGATAAAATTACCGGCAGCGGCGGTACAGTGCGCGCTATTCCGGCGCCGGGCGCTGGCACAAAATCGCGCAAATTCTTTGATGATATGAATAACTGGGCACGCGGTGAAGGCTTTGCGGGTCTGGGCTATATCAACATGAAGGACGGTGTACCGGGCGGTCCGATTGCCAAGAATCATGGCGAGGAAGCTACCGCAAAATTGCTCGCTGGTCTGGGTATCGGCGCAGACGATGGCGTGTTTTTTGCCGCAGGCAAGGAAGGCGATGCCGCTAAGCTTGCCGGTGCTGCGCGTACCCGTGTGGGTGAACAACTGGAACTGATCGAGCAGGGTGTTTTCAAATTCTGCTGGATCGTCGATTTCCCGATGTTCGAATATGATGAAGATGCGAAAAAAATCGATTTCTCGCACAACCCGTTCTCCATGCCGCAGGGAGAGATGGACGCGTTGGAAAACAAGGATCCGCTCGACATTCTGGCCTGGCAGTATGATATTGTTTGTAACGGTGTGGAGCTTTCTTCTGGCGCAATTCGTAACCATCGTCCCGACATTATGTACAAGGCATTTGAAATTGCCGGCTACGATCAGGCGACAGTGGACAAGGAATTTTCCGGTATGATCAACGCGTTCAAGTTTGGCGCGCCGCCGCATGGTGGTTCTGCGCCGGGTGTGGACCGTATGGTGATGCTGCTTGCCGACGAGCCGAATATCCGCGAAGTTGTACTGTTCCCGATGAATCAGAAGGCCGAGGACCTGATGATGAATGCGCCTTCGCCGGTATCGCTCAAACAGCTACGCGAGCTTAACATTCGTGTGCTAGAGCCACAGGCGACGACAAAAAAGGACTGACAGCCTATGGCTTAACCGTTAGTCCTGTTGACAACGTGCAGCAGTAACGGAGCGTTCGGGCAATGGCGATAGACCTGTCAGACTATGAAAAAAATTCGGAATTTGAGGGTGATTACAAGGATGCGTTAAAGGCGGCGCAAAAGCGGCTCGCCTATGTGCATTTTGCGCATATCATCCATAAAAAGCGCACAGTCCTTGCCTTTGAAGGCTGGGATGCTGCGGGTAAGGGTGGCGTGATCCGCCGTATGGCTGCGGAATGGGATCCGCGTTATTTTGAAGTCTATCCGGTAGGTGCGCCCACAAAGGCGGAAAAAGACCGGCATTTCCTATGGCGTTTCTGGCGCGATTTACCGGGAGATCGCAGTATCTCTGTATTCGATCGGACATGGTATGGCCGTGTGCTCGTCGAACGTGTTGAAGGCTATTGCAGCGAGGCCGAATGGCGGCGCGGCTATGATGAAATAAACGAATTTGAAGCGCAGCAAATCGATAGCGAAACCAATATCATAAAAATTTTCCTGCACACCACGCAGGAAACACAGGACAAACGTCTCGCGGACCGTTTGGATACACCAGAAAAACGCTGGAAAGTGACCAAGGACGATTTTCGCAACCGTGCGAAGCGCGCGGACTATCTGGCGGCCTATAATGATATGTTCAAAAATACCGACACACGTTGGGCACCCTGGGCGGTTTTTGACGGCAATAACAAAAAAGCGGCACGGATTGCCGTGCTGAATTATGTCGCCGAGCGCATGGAAGCTGATGTTCCGACTGATTTTCCGGAGGCCGATCCTGAGTTGCTGAAGTTGGCGGAAAAAGCGTTTGGGTATAAGCAGCCTGATTAGAAAGGAACTATATGAAAAATTGGCGCGGCATTGCTCTTTACGCTGTTTTAGCAACATTGATTTCCGGGCTTTTTCGCAGCCCATTTTTTGATTTCTACAACAATGATAACTTTCATTTTTTAGCGGCTTTTGCATGCGTGACAATTTTGATCGGTTGGGGACCCGCTATTGCTGCCGTATTCAGCTGGAAAATGTTTGGTGCGCAAGGCCGTAGCTCTACGCTCTTTGGCGCTTGGAAGGGCGGCGCGCTAATCATGGCGTTGGCGCCGCTGGTCGTTTTTGGTGCATTTGGTTATCCAAATGATTTTGGAATGAATGCACATCTTGCGGGCGGCATACTGGGCGGTCTTATATTTTTATATGCGTTAGGGGAAGAGATCGGCTGGCGAGGTTATATGCATGATGCCTTGGCCCCAAAATCTATATGGATGCGGGCTATACTTATCGGATCGGTCTGGTGGACGTGGCATTTGTTTTTTCTGACATCACTTGAGCCCAATTATATTTTGCTGACACTGGCGATAATCATACCGACTGCATTTATTTTTTCATGGGTAATTTCTGAAAGCAGGTCATGGATATCAGCCGCTGCGTTTCATAGTGTCGGGAATATTGCATTTATGGCAACAGCGATAAACATGCCGCAAACAGACCGTTTTACAGTGGCTGGTACTGTTTTTGGTATATTATTAACAGTGCACCATTTTTGGAAAAGACGCATTTCGGCTGAAATAGCAATTAATAGCTAATCGCCATTATCTCCCATTCTTTCGGCCCCGATGGCAGGCGCACAGTACGGATATCACCAACTTGTGCACGGCGTAGGCTGCGAGCGAGGGGGCTGTTCCAGCCGATGTGGCCTTTATCGGGTTCCGCTTCATCATCACCGATCAGCGTAATGGTGCAGCGGTTGTCATCTTCGTCGGCCAATTCGGCAGTCGCGCCGAAATAGATGCGGCCTTTATCAGGTTGTTCCGAGGGCTCTACAACTTGTGCTGATTTGATCCGTTTGTTGAGCCAGCGCACTTCGCGGTCAATTTCGCGCAGGCGTTTCTTGCCATAGATATAATCGCCATTCTCGCTGCGATCGCCATTGCCCGCGGCCCAGCTGACGATATCCACGACTTTGGGGCGCTCGATATTGAACAGCTCATGATAGCGCTCACGCAGCGCTTCATAACCAGACGGGGTGATATAGTTGGGCTTTGTGTTCATGGGAGGCTTTTCGTGCAACGAACAATAGCCGTAAGGTCAAGCAGAATCACCCCGGCCTGCGCTTGCCCAGATAATAGCTGGTCGGATTGGAACCACGATAATTCGCCTTGCCGGGCTCCATCGCGTCATAAACAACTGCGTTTTCAATCACGCGCTGTACGTAATTACGCGTTTCATAGATCGGGATTTTCTCGACCCATTTCAGGATATCAATCTGCCCCGTGCGCGGGTCGCCATTGCGGCGCAGCCATTTGTTTACGTTGCCGGGTCCCGCATTATAGGCAGCAATCGCGAGCGGATAGGAGCCATTATAGTAACGCAGCATTCGTGCGAAATAACCTGAACCCAGCCGAATATTGTAGGCCGGGTCATTGGTAAGAGCACTATAGCTGTAGCTGAGGCCAACTTTGCCCGCCTGTTCGCGGCCCGTGCCGGGCATAAGCTGCATCAGGCCCTGGGCGCCTGCATGGCTGGAAGCGTTTTGTGCGAACTGGCTTTCCTGCCGTGTAATGGCGTGGATGACTGTCCAGTCGCGCTCAAGACCCCGTGGCACTGGCATTTTTGGGAAGGCAACCATCTGGAAATTATCAATGCCCTTGGTCCGTGCACTTGACCCCAGGATAACAGCCAGATCGCGACGACCAATGTCGCGCGCAAGGTCGGCCACCATCTGGTGCTCGGCTTCAGTTTCCGCTTCGGAAACCAGTGCGCGGAAGAAGCGGTTTTGTGTTTTCCAGTCTCCGCCGCGAGAAATATCTCGCACGGCCCTTACCAGTGATTTGCTGTTAAATGCGAGCCGCTGTGCTGAATCAACCGTGATATTGGGTGCAGACGCAAAGCGCGGTACGGAACGGCCCAGCCGTTCGAGTGCCAGTTGCCCATAAAAATGGTCTGAATATTCTGTCGCCATTTCGAAATATTTGTTTGCAGTGGCGGTGTCGCGTGCCTCAACAGCGGCTACACCGGCCCAGTAAAAACCCTTGGACCGTGTTTGCGCGGTACGCGCGGCATTGCCATAGCGTGAAAACATGCTGATGGCCTTTGATGGCTGCCGCATGTCCCAGAGCGCAGTGGTTCCTGCCAGCCAGGTCAGGCTGGTATAGTCATCACGCACACCCAGGCTCTGGGCGCTGATATCTGTGCCTGCCGGGAAGGCGTCATCCACTTTGGAAGCGATGCGGTAAGCCAGCGAATATTGCCGATCATTGGCCGCCGCGCGCGCGTTTACGAGCAGCGTTTCATACCATTCTTCCTCATCAAGAGGATAGGTTGTAAGTTTTGGGCGGTTTGCCAGCATATTACGCACAGTGGAACTTTGTCCACCCTTGCGCCATGCGCGGGCGCGCTGCTCGACAAGACCGGGATCGGTCAGTGCTTTTGTACCAAGCCCGGAAATAAGCGCGTTCGCATTGGGCGATCCTGTCAGCTTGGCGTAGCGCGCCTGAAACAGTGCGCGTTTGGAAGGTGAAACATAGCCCAGCTGACGTCCGGCAGCAGCCTTGGCATAGGCCCAGAGCAGCGCATCCATGCGTTTGTCATGGTCTTCCATGGTGAAATCACGGCTGAACATACCGATGAGCAGCGTTTCATCTTCTGCCTTCATCGTACCGCCGCGCCATGCTTCACGCGCTATTTCGCTGGCTTCGGCACGTTTGCCTGTATTGCGGAGCGCCATCGCATAGCGCGCTTTGCCTGTATTGGTCAGCGGCGGGTATTTGGCAAAAAAGTCCAGAACCTGGTTATTGGAATAGCTGTTGAGCGCAATTGCGGTTTCAGCATTGCGGCGCATGCGGCTTTCATTCGGCCAGCCGGGATGACGCATCAGGAAATTGGCGTAGGTGCTAAATCCGTAGGCGTCCGATTCGCTCAGCCGTTTCCATTCGGCAATCGCGCCGCTCATTTCACTGCGACCGGAGCGGAGCAGCTCACGGCGTGCACGATCCCAGTCGCTACCATCGCTGGCAGCCTGCGCGGCAACAGCCGTTGATGTCTGCGCAAATGCCGGGGCAGTTGCAAATTGGGGGAGGGCCATTACGGTTATAATGGCGGTTGAGAGAGTAAATCTTTTCATCATGCTGGACATGATAGGCATATGCTCCTTATCAGGCGCTGAACGAGCACCCCTGTTGGTTTAAATTATTTCTATCCTTATATGGGGTAAAATTAAGGAGTAAATCCATGTTTTCCGGTTCCATTCCGGCTCTAGCGACTCCCTTTTGCGACGGGGCGTTTTCAGAAGGGCATTTTCGCGATTTTATCGACTGGCAGATCGAATCGGGTTCCAGCGCGTTAGTGCCGTGCGGCACTACGGGCGAAGCTGCGACTATGACGATTGAAGAACATAACCATGTAGTGAAAATCTGTGTGGAGCAGGCGGCAGGGCGCGTGCCGGTGATCGCAGGATGTGGTTCAAATGATACCAAAGTGGCGCTGGATCATATGCGCCACGCAAAGGACGCGGGCGCTACCGCCGCATTGCTGGTGCCGCCATATTATAATCGGCCAAGCCAGCAGGGTGTGATTGCCCATTTTGAGGCATTGGTGAATGGGTGTGACCTGCCAATCGTGCTCTATAATGTGCCGTCGCGTACCGTGACAGATATAAGCTGCGCAACTATGGCTCAGCTTGCAAAGCTGCCGACAGTGGTTGGACTTAAAGATGCAACCGGTGAATTACAGCGCGTGAGCGACCATCGCCAGAACTGCGGTGCGAACTTCTGCCAATTGTCAGGCAATGATGATGTGGCGCTGGCCCACCGCGCGATGGGCGGTGCGGGCTGTGTTTCGGTGACTGCCAATGTTGCGCCTGCGTTATGCGCAGCATTCCAAAAAGCTCTGGATGCAGGCGATTATGCCAGCGCACTTGAATATCAGGATAAGCTGTTTGCGCTGCATACTGCACTGTTCAGCGATGCCTCACCGGGGCCTGTTAAATATGCGTTATCACGTGTTCGCACGGATTTTCCGCAAGAACTGCGCCTGCCGATGACGCCGTCATCTGCACAGAGCCGCGCCTTGGTCGATGCCGCTCTGGAAATAGCTGGACTGGTATAGGTTCACATGGCTCGCCCACGTCCCACCACTTTTGACAAAGTCAAGGTCGTCGCGGAAAACCGCCGCGCGCGGTTCGACTATGCGCTGGATGAGATATTTGAGGCGGGCATTGTGCTGACCGGAACCGAGGTGAAATCGCTACGCTTCGGGCAGGGCAATATTGCCGAAAGCTATGCCGAGGTGAAGGATGGCGAGGTGTGGCTGGTCAATTCAAACATTCCCGAATTCAGCCATGGTAACCGGTTCAACCATGAACCGAAACGGCCGCGTAAGTTGCTGCTTAATGCACGTGAAATCAATAAGATGCATGGAGCCGTTAACCGCAAGGGCATGACGCTGGTGCCGCTCAACATCTATTTCAATAGTCACGGCCGCGCCAAGGTGGAACTGGCGCTTGCCAAGGGTAAGAAAGCACCTGATAAGCGTGCTACCGTAAAAGAACGTGACTGGAAGCGCGAACAGGGACGCCTGCTTCGAGACAAAGGTTAAGAGATGGGAATGATGTTGTGATAGGCTGTCTTCCATGAGCGGATGGTTTGCAAAATGGCTGGACCGGAATATGCCCACGCGCGAGGATATGGAGCGAAGCCGCTTCCTAAAGCCTATTGCGCACCGCATATTGCGATCCGAATTGTGGCGCTTCACGCGTCGTTCGGTACCGCGCGGCGTGGCGCTGGGCATGCTGGCCGCATTTCTGATTCCCATCGGTCAGATTTTTGTCGCAGCCTTCCTTGCATTGCCTGCACGTGCCAATGTTCCCATTGCGGCGCTGACTACATTCATAACCAATCCATTCACTTACCCATTTTGGGTGGTGATCGCTAACCGGGTCGGCAAGTTTATTCTTCAGGTCGATGCCATGACCTATGGTGCGCCGCTGAATGAACAGATGCGGAGCAGTTTTGGCGAGTGGCTCAGATGGCTCGGTCATGAAGGCGGCCCCACCGCTTTCGGGTTTGTGGTGCTGGCGGCTTTATTCGGTTCGGTCGGCTATCTTGCCAGCTCGTTTGGCTGGCGTATCTGGATCGCGCGTAAAAGGCGGGCTAAACTGACACCGAAACCACTCGATTAAACCTCCATTTTGTGCAAGATGAAGCGCATCCGTATTTTTGAAATTACAGAAGGCCTTTAGTGCACAATCCGGTAGGACATTTAGTGGGAGACGAGCGTAAGGTCATGCCTGACCTCGTCGCTGAAGAACAGGACCGCAGGCGTACTGCGGCGATACTGGTCCTTGCGGTATTACTTTCAGCCATAATCATTTATTTTTCGGTGGGAAGCGTCGCCCTGACCGGTATTTTTGCAGGTGCAATGCTGGCGTTGGTTGTGTTTTTCTATGCCTATAGACGACAATATCCCGCTACCGTTGCAGAAGATGTCGTCACACCGGACTGGTCGGTAACCTTTGCCGCAGCAGACCAGGCTGATACCGCTATTGCTATCACCGACCGTGCAGGCCGCCTGACATGTGCCAATAGCTGTTTTTCAGATTGGTTTGGCCCGCAAACCGCTCCGCCGAAAATGCCATTTGAGAAAGAGGATAATGACCGCTTGGTTGAGGCGGGCCGATCCGCATGGCGCGACGGGAGTAGTGAAACAGGTGACCTGCGTGTTGGTGATCAATGCTATGATGCCGAAATCCAGCGTATTGGGCGGGGAGAAGACTATCTGCTCTGGCGCTTCACCCCCTTCATGCAGACCGATATTGTATCTGAAGCCAACCGCATGCTTGCCGGAAAGCCTGGTGAAATGTTGGGTGTGTCTGCCATTATGTCAGCGGTTATCGGCCGGGAAGGTCACGTTCGTTCTGCCAATTCAGCTTTTATTGCGCGGGCAACAGGGGACGCTGGAGCAGATATAACAGGCCAGGATTTTGCCAGTTTTCTGAGGTCGGATGAACGCAACAATATCTTTTTCGCCCGTGAAGGCAGGAGCGGCACAGCGATAAGGCTGATGCATATTCCGCTTGCCGATCCCGACATGGTTGAAACGGGGTCGGGCCGCAAAAGCCCGTCACTGATCGTCATGATTGACCAGGACGCCAATTTGCAGGACCGGGCAACGGCACTTTCCTATATAGAAAACCTGCTTTCCATGCTGCCTTTCGGATTGGCGATGGCCGACCGTGACGGACGCTTTTTGTTCATCAATAAAAGCTTTGCGAGGGCGAGCGGGGTGGAAGACAAGTCCATGCCAGCCTATCCGAGCGACATTGTGGTGCATGAAGACAAGGCGGCCTTGTCCGATGCCGTGCACCGCTATGCCAGCGGATCTGCATCTGGCGTTTCGGGTATGCGCGGGGATGTGACGGTTCGCCTGCAATCTGCGCCTGAAGAGCCAGTGTCGATCAAGCTGTCGGGTGTGCGGGGCCTTGGCGACGCAGCTGTGCTGCTATCGCTCAAGGATTCCAGTGAAGAGACCAAGCTGAAACGGCAAATCGCCCAAGCGACGAAAATGCAGGCTGTGGGGCAGCTTGCCGGCGGTGTGGCACATGACTTCAACAATGTGCTGACGGCCATTATCGGGCATTGCGACCTGATGCTGATGCGTCATGCGCCGGGCGACAGCGATTATGATGATATCCAGCAGATCAGAAATAATTCCAACCGCGCGGCAAGTCTGACACGGCAATTGCTCGCTTTTTCACGGCAACAGACATTGCGCCCACAAGTGTTGCAATTGCCCGATATCGTGTCTGAAGTATCAAACCTTCTCAAACGCCTGCTGGGAGAAACGGTTAAGCTTGAGGTTATGCATGACCGCAATCTGGGACTTGTTCGCGCTGACCCTGGGCAGTTGGAACAGGTGATTGTCAATCTTGTCGTCAATGCGCGTGATGCCATGCTCGATGGCGGGACTGTCACAATTTCCACGCGTAAGGTTACGGCTACCGACGTGCGCAGAATGCAGAGCGAGATATTGCCGATTGGCGAGTATTCCAGCCTGATTGTGGCGGACACCGGTAGCGGTATTGCGCCTGAACATATTGGCAAGATTTTCGAACCGTTCTTTACTACCAAGGCGGTGGGCAAGGGAACAGGGCTGGGGCTTTCGACGGTCTATGGTATTATCAAACAGTCAGGCGGTTATATTTTTGCCGAATCTGACTTGGGGCAAGGCACCAGTTTTGTCATCTATCTGCCTGTACATGAGGCGCGTGAAGGTGAGCCATCAGGGCAGAAGAAAGAAAAAGTGCGTATCAAGGAGAACTGGGGCAGTGGCACCTTGCTGCTCGTAGAGGACGAGGCCATGGTCCGTGCTGTGGCACAGCGCGCGCTTGAGCGGCAGGGTTACACTGTGCTGACCGCCAATGATGGTGAAGAGGGCCTGGAACGACTGCGCAGCAATGCGGAGATTGATCTGGTGATCAGCGATGTCGTCATGCCCAATATGGATGGCCCGAAAATGGCTGAACAGATCCGGCAGACATACCCTGAATTACCGATCCTTTTCATGTCTGGCTATGCCGAGGAGCAACTGCGCAAATCAATTGATATTTCCAATATGCATTTTTTGCCCAAACCATTCTCAGTCACGCAAATTGCCGAGGCTGTGCAGGAAGCGCTTACATTGAGCGGAGCCAACTGATGGCGGGAAACATTATGCGGATATTGATTGTCGAGGACGAACCGATGATTGCCATGTTGCTTGAGGATACTCTTGATATGCTGGGTCATGAAGTAATCGGAACTGCTGAAAGCGTTGAAGCGGCAATTGCCCTGATTGATGCAGATGCCATTGACGCTGCCATCGTCGATATCAATCTAAACGGTGAAAAGGTATGGCCGGTTGCTGCAGCGTTGAAGTCGGCCTCTGTTCCTTTTGCTATTTCCAGCGGTGCTGTGGATTCGGAAATTCCGGAGCAACATGCCAGTGCCCCGCTCCTGAAAAAACCATATATGATTGCCGATATTGAAACTGTTCTGGAAGAACTTTCAGCTGCTTCATAGTTTGTAAGCGTGGTTTACCGCGGTGTGGCAAGGTAAATGCAGATTTATTTTGTTCCACTCTTGTTCTTTTAGAACAAAACATATACAAACCTTCTCAATGATGGATTGCCAAACGGCATTTCTGATGGCATTGAGTGAAGGAGCAGGCATATGGCCGGACAGTTAAAAGTCGTAAAATCAGACAATCAGGCAAAAGATATGGACAGACAAAAAGCACTCGATGCGGCATTAGCGCAGATTGACCGCGCCTTTGGTAAAGGGTCGGCAATGAAACTGGGTTCACGCGAAGCGATGAATGTTGAAGCGATTTCGACTGGTTCACTGGGTCTGGATATTGCGCTTGGCATTGGCGGTCTGCCTAAAGGTCGGATTATCGAAATTTACGGTCCGGAAAGTTCGGGCAAGACAACACTGGCATTGCATGCCATTGCTGAGGCGCAAAAAACGGGCGGTACGGCAGCTTTTGTCGATGCTGAACATGCACTCGACCCGGCTTATGCAAAAAAGCTGGGTGTAGATATTGATGAGTTGATTATCTCTCAGCCGGACACGGGTGAACAGGCACTTGAAATCGCAGATACGCTGGTGCGGTCCAATGCGGTCGATATTCTGGTGGTGGATTCGGTCGCTGCATTGGTGCCGCGGGCGGAAATCGAAGGCGAAATGGGGGATAGCCATGTCGGCCTTCAGGCCCGCCTGATGAGCCAGGCACTGCGTAAGCTGACAGGGTCAATCAATCGGTCGAAATGCATGGTGATTTTCATCAACCAGATCCGTATGAAAATCGGCGTCATGTATGGCAGTCCTGAAACCACCAGTGGCGGCAATGCACTCAAATTCTATGCTTCTGTCCGCCTTGATATCCGCCGCACGGGTCAGATCAAGGACCGGGACGACATTATCGGTAATTCCACCCGTGTCAAAGTCGTGAAGAATAAGGTTGCACCGCCATTTAAGCAGGTCGAATTTGATATCATGTATGGCAAGGGTATTTCCAAGGTAGGCGAGATACTCGATCTTGGCGTTAAAGCGGGTGTGGTCGAAAAATCCGGTTCCTGGTTCTCCTTCGATTCGATCCGCATCGGGCAGGGGCGTGAAAATTCGAAACAGTTCCTGTTGGAAAATGATGAGGTACGCACGAAGATCGAAAACCTTATCCGCGGTAAGGAAGAGGCAGTAGCCGAAGAAATGATGACAGGACCGACTGCTGAAGGTGATGAAGCAGAATGAGTCCACAGAGCTAGAGTACATTAAAGGATGTATATTACCTCTTTGTTGCATAAGGGATTTTTCAGCAAAAAGGGCAGGGTATCATATACCCTGCCCTTTGAAAAATGTGTTGAAGAGCCAATAGAATTTAGTCTTCCATATTTTCTTCCAGACCGGCCAAATCTGGTCCGATAGTTTTTGCTACATCTATTCGAACAGAATCATTATGTTCTTTGACAGTTTTTAGAACATTTCCATCTTTGTCGAGTAATACAGCTTCTTCGTCAGAACCTTCTGGAGCCAAGCGAACTATGAGCGGACGCGGATAAAGGCGATTGCTGGCACCGTTACTGCCATCGACGATTGCGCCGACCCCCCCACCAAGAAGGATATTGCCAAATGCGCCACCGCCTAGTTTGGATTGGATTAGAACATAGGTTGGTTTGTAACCAGGGAGCGTAATATCTGCACGCTGATCATCTTTACGTCTCGCTTCAATTTCGCAAGGCGTAACACATTCGCTACCATCAGTGAATTTAACCTGTGCTCCTCCGGGCATCGTTTCCGTGACATAATCAACGTTTGTGCCATTTAACACGGTTGCACAACCACCCAAGCTGAAAGCCAAAGTCGCAACAATGGCTACAGAAAATTTATTTTTCATGGATATATCCCCCCAGTTGAAACAAAGTTTTGGATGGCAGTAAGTTTCTTAGTTGTAAAGTATTTTGTCATAACTTTACGATCGGATATGTTAGCATAACATTTTATCGTAGAGGATTAGCTGCAGCACACGACTTGAATTTTAGAGAAGCGAGGTTGCGATATGGTATATGTAGCATTGCTTGTTTTTGTTGCCTTAAACATAAGGTGGTAGAACCTCTCCACGCCTTTGCCGCTGGAGTTAAGCAAGGGCCATAAGAAAATCGCGTAACACATCGTTGCAATTTTCATATAGCTACCATCTTCCACTTGTAAGCTATTTGCCACTCGCCTAAGTCATTTTGCATGACTTCGACTAATGATATCCGGCGTTCTTTCCTCAACTTCTTCGCTTCGAAAGAACATGCCATAATTCCGTCTGCACCGCTTGTGCCGCATAATGACCCGACATTAATGTTCGTCAATGCGGGTATGGTGCCGTTCAAGAATGTGTTTACGGGCCTTGAAAAGCTGGATAGCAGCCGCGCGACATCGTCGCAAAAATGTGTGCGTGCTGGCGGCAAGCATAATGATCTCGACAATGTGGGTTATACCGCACGCCACCATACTTTCTTTGAAATGCTCGGTAATTTTTCGTTTGGCGACTATTTCAAGGAAGAAGCCATCCTGAATGCATGGACCCTGCTGACGAACGAATGGGGATTGCCAGCGGAAAAACTGACGGCGACAGTTTATCATACTGATGACGAAGCTTTCGACCTCTGGAAAAAAATAGCTGGTCTGCCGGACGAGCGTATCATCCGCATCGCCACCAATGACAATTTCTGGTCAATGGGCGATACGGGTCCCTGCGGTCCGTGCAGTGAAGTTTTTTATGATCATGGTGACCATATTCCCGGTGGCCCTCCCGGTAGCGCGGATGAAGATGGCGACCGGTTTATCGAAATCTGGAATCTGGTGTTCATGCAATATGACCAGTCGGCAGATGGCGAGCGTGGCGACCTGCCAAGCCCCAGCATTGATACGGGTATGGGGCTTGAGCGCATTGCTGCGGTTATGCAGGGCGTGCATGACAATTATGACATTGATACATTCAAGGCGCTGATCGCTGCATCAGGCCAGTTGACAGGCACCGCAACCGATGGCGCGAATCAGGCCAGCCACCGTGTCATTGCCGATCATCTGCGCGCATGTAGCTTCCTGATTGCGGATGGCGTTCTGCCCGCCAATGAAGGGCGCGGCTATGTACTGCGCCGTATCATGCGCCGGGCAATGCGGCATGCGCATCTGCTAGGTACTGACGAACCGCTGATGCACCGCCTTGTCGGATCGCTTGTTGCCGAAATGGGACAAGCTTTTGGCGAACTTGGCCGTGCACAGCCGCTTATTGAAGAGACGATGCTGCGTGAGGAAACCAAATTCCGCCAGACGCTCGATAAAGGGCTTAAACTGCTGGATGATGCTACCGGTGAAATGGCCGAGGGTGACACATTACCCGGCGAAACCGCGTTCAAACTCTATGACACATATGGTTTCCCCTATGACCTGACCGAAGATGCCCTGCGCAATCGCGGGCTGTCAGTGGACCGGGCGGGCTTTGACACCGCGATGGAAGCTCAAAAAGCCGCCGCTCGCGCCGCATGGAAGGGCTCTGGCGCAGCGGCATCGGATGATATCTGGTTTGACGTAGCTGAGCGTGAAGGGGCAACCGAGTTTACGGGATATACATCCACAACTGGCGAAGGCAGGGTTGTTGCGCTTGTAAAAGACGGCACACTGGTGGACAGTATTTCCAAAGGCGATGAAGTTATCATTGTTACCAACCAGACGCCTTTTTACGGTGAATCCGGCGGGCAGATGGGTGATAGCGGCATGATGTCGAGCGCAGAGGGCTTGTCTATAACTGTTGCCGATACATCAAAACCGCTGGGCCGTATCCATGCGCACCATGGCAAAGTGGATGCAGGGGAAGTTTGTGTTGGCGATACGGTGCACCTGGATGTTGATGCAGCCCGGCGTGATGCGCTGCGCGCCAATCATAGTGCGACGCATCTGTTGCATGCAGCTCTGCGGAATCAGCTGGGCGGACATGTGACGCAAAAGGGCAGTCTGGTTGCACCCGATCGGTTGCGGTTTGATTTTTCCCATCCGGCGGGGCTCACAGCCGAGGAAATCGCGGTGATTGAGGCCGAAGTAAATGCTGAAATTCGCGGAAATGAGGCGGTGACAACTCGGCTTATGTCACCAGATGATGCTGTCGAGGCAGGTGCCTTGGCGCTATTTGGTGAGAAATACGGTGATGAAGTCCGTGTTCTGTCGATGGGCCGGGGCGCTGACAAACCCTATTCGGTCGAACTGTGCGGTGGTACGCATGTGAATGCGTTGGGCGATATCGGTATTTTCCGTATCATATCTGAATCTGCCGTTTCAAGTGGTGTACGCCGGATTGATGCGCTGACAGGAGAAGCGGCGCGGCAGTGGCTGGTAAGACGCGATGATACGGTGAAATCACTTGCCGCGCTTGTGAAATCGTCGCCAGAAGAGCTGTCTTCAAGAGTATCCGCCCTGCTTGATGAGCGCAAAAAACTTGAGCGTGAGCTGGCGGAAGCAAAAAAGACACTCGCCATGGGCGGTGGAGCAGGCACATCAGGCGGGAATGAAGCGGAAATCATAGGTGATGTGAAATTCCAGGGGCAGGTTGTGGACGGTTTGAATCCCAAGGAACTGCGCGGGCTTATTGATGAAGCAAAGGCGAAACTGGGTAGCGGTATTGCTGCGCTCGCGGCGGTGAATGATGGCCGTGCCACATTTGCCGTGGGTGTTACAGATGATCTGACTGACCGTTACAGCGCGGTAGATCTTGTGCGCGCTGGCGTTGAAGCATTGGGCGGCAAAGGTGGCGGCGGACGCGCTGATATGGCGCAGGGCGGCGGGCCCGATGGCGCTAAAGCGGGTGCTGCCATGGATGCTGTGAAGGCACGCTTAAAAGACTGAACTGTATAGCCGAACGGCGAGCTACAAGTTACCGGTTCAACCGCCTTTTGGCTTCAGATCTGAATCGTGATGCGATTTTAGGGACGGTTTTTCGGTAAGCCCGCCTTCTTCCATAATCTTGCGGCGAAATTCGTCGCGTTTTTCATGCACGGAAGCGATGACTGGGCCCATGGCAATGCCCAGGTCGACCAGCAATGCTTCAGAAAGCTGTAGCGAGCTTTCCAGTGTTTCAGGCACGGCAACACTAACCCCCATGCGATATAGTTCGGCGGCATGGTCACTGTCACGGGCACGCGATATTATCGGCAGGTCAGGAACCCAGCCGCGCACACGTTTGACAATCTGCGCCGCCAGTACAGGTTCGTCCATGGTGATGACCAAGGCGCGGGCATGACCCAGTTTCAGGCGGTCCACCATACCAGGTCGTGAAATATCGCCATAGCCGGCATGATAGCCGTTACGTCGTGCCGTGGCGATTGTGTCGATGTCCGAATCAATTGCGATATAGGGTTGTCCGTGCTCTTTAAGCATGTCCGCGACCAACATACCCACCCGGCCAAAGCCGAAAATGACCGTGCGATGGGCATCTTCCACATCATTAATTCCCGCGGTTTGCTCGTTGCTTTTCATGTCCAGCCAGCGTGCTACATCATGGCCAACCCGTGCGAGTAGCGGCGTGATGGTAAGGCCGATAGCAGTGACAATCTGCCAGAACTGGGCTGTGCTGGCACCGATAAGGCCAGCGGCAGATGCACTGGCAAGCACGATCAGGGTTGTTTCCGAAGGACTAGACATGAGCAGACCAGCCTCTGCCGACGTGCCCTTGCCCGCGCCGGAGAAACGAAGCAACAGGCCAGTCACCAGCGTCTTGACCACAACGACGCCTACAACTGCAAGTGTGAGCGAAACCCAGTTTTGGGCAATGACTTTGAGATCAACGCTCATGCCAACGGTGATCAGGAAAATACCGAGCGCAAGCCCTTTGAAAGGCTCGATTATGCTTTCGACTTCGCCATGATAATCGGTTTCAGCAATGATAAGCCCAGCCAGCAAAGCGCCGACAATTGGGGAGAGGCCAACGGCTGCCGTTGCGAGGGCCGATGCGATAACGACAAGCAGGCTGGCGGCCAGGAATAACTCTGGACTCTTTGTACGGGCCGCCTGTGCAAACAGGCGTGGGAGCAGGAAGCGTCCCAGCACCAGCATCACGATAATGACAAGTGCACCTTCCCACAATGTGGTCGCCAGTCCTTCCAACCCTTCGCTTTCTGCATAGGGAGCGAGCGCGCCAAGGATAAAAATGATCGGTACGATGGCCATGTCTTCGAACAGCAGCATGGCAAGCGCCGCGCGGCCTACGGGAGAAGACGTTCCTGCCATGGGGAGCACCAGTGCGGTGGAAGAAAGCGCCAGTGCAAGGCCCAGGCCCATGGCACCTGCCCAGGGCTGCCCCATCAGGTAAAGCGCGGTGCCGATGATAAAGCCAGCTATCAACAGTTCTGCAGCACCAACCCCGAATACCAGTTTTCGCATCATCCATAGGCGTTTGAAAGACAGTTCTAAGCCTATGGAAAATAGCAGTAATATGATTCCGAAATCGGCAAAGGGCTTGATAGCCTCTGCGTCAGTTATGGTAACATATTGTAGCCAGGGTGCACGATCGACCAATGAGCCAAGTCCAGCCGGGCCAACCAATATACCTACCAGGATGAAACCAATAATGGGGGTAATGCGAAACCGGTTAAATGCAGGTATGACAATGCCCGCTGCGCCCAGAATAACGAGCGCGTCCGATACGGATTTATATTCAATTTCCCCTGCCATGATTTTCCGTATACCCGAAAGCGTCAGCGCAAGTCAGCATATATTGTGCGACTGCGAAAGAAAAATTACGGGGATGCTATTTGGATATAAAAATCCCGCCAGTGATATGCTGGCAGGATTTTGAAGATTTGTTTCTGAAGGGCTGGTTTACTGCCAACTACCCATTTCTTTTTCCAGATTAACCCGGATCGCTTCGAAGAACTGCTCTGTTGTCATCCAGTTCTGCTCAGGACCGATCAGGATTGCCAGATCCTTAGTCATATCACCGTTTTCTACGGTCTGGATACAGACGCGCTCAAGTGTTTCGGCGAAGCGAACGACTTCAGGCGTCTCGTCAAACTTGCCGCGATACATCAGGCCGCGTGTCCATGCGAAAATGGAGGCAATCGGGTTGGTGGATGTCGCCTTGCCCTGCTCATGCATGCGGTAGTGACGCGTCACGGTGCCGTGCGCGGCTTCTGCCTCAACAGCCTTGCCATCGGGGCGCATCAGGACGGAGGTCATCAGACCCAGTGAACCGAAGCCCTGTGCAACCGTATCGGACTGTACATCACCGTCATAGTTCTTACAGGCCCAGACAAATTTACCGCTCCATTTCATGGCGCTGGCGACCATGTCATCAATCAGGCGATGCTGATACTCGATACCATGTTTATCAAACTGCACCTTGAATTCGCTCTCAAAAACTTCTTCAAACAGATCTTTGAAGCGGCCGTCATAGGCTTTCATGATTGTGTTCTTGGTGGACAGGTACACTGGCCATTTGCGGTCCAGGCCATAGTTGAATGAAGCACGCGCAAAATCGCGGATCGAGTCATCCAGATTGTACATCGCCATGGCAACGCCGGGGGATGGGAACTGAAATACTTCCTCGTCAATATTGGTGCCATCATCGCCTTCATAGACGAGGCGCAGCTTACCGGGGCCAGGGACCAGGAAATCGGTGGCACGGTACTGGTCACCAAAGGCATGGCGGCCAATTACGATTGGGTTGGTCCAGCCGGGTACGAGCCGTGGCACATTGTCAATGACGATAGGTTCGCGGAATACAACACCGCCCAGGATATTGCGGATAGTGCCATTGGGCGACTTCCACATTTTCTTCAGGTCAAATTCTTCCACGCGGGCTTCGTCCGGGGTGATGGTCGCGCATTTGACGCCGACACCATGCTCGCGGATCGCATTGGCGCTATCGACCGTGATCTTGTCATTGGTCTCGTCGCGTTTCTGGATCGACAGGTCATAATATTTCAGGTCAATATCCAGATATGGCAGGATCAGCCGTTCACGGATCCATTCCCATATGATGCGTGTCATTTCATCGCCGTCGAGTTCGACGACCGGATTTTTTACCTTGATTTTTGCCATAGAGTGCCCTGTCTTTCCGTTCGGGGAGGAATCGTGCCTTGCGGCGTGTCTGCACGTCTCTTAGCAAAGATAGCCATAGTTTCAACAGGCCAATGCCTGAATTGGTGATTGCCCGTGCGCTGTCAGCAGAGGCTTTTCGTTAAAAAGCGTAAATCTTTCCACCGGAAACGCATTCAATGGCCATATGAATATTGTAACATCGCGTTACACTCCCTAGTAGATAGGCCATGTCCAATGAGATTTTAGATAATAAAGGCAGCGGTGTCGCTACATGGAGCTTTCCCCCTGTCCATCCCGAAGGCCGCAAGTTCGCGCTGATTTCCGGTGTGATATGCCTGTTTTTCGCGTTTATGGCCTGGGAAACGCTGGCCTGGCCCATGGCAGGTGTAACGGCATGGATACTCGCGTTTTTCCGCGATCCACAGCGTGTGACACAGCAGGATGAAAAATTCATCACGGCGCCCGCTGATGGCCTTGTCACATTAATCGAACAGGTCCCGCCGCCGCCTGAATTGGCCGGTGATGAGGGGCTTGGCAACGAACCGATGATGCGCGTGTCGATTTTCATGAGCGTGTTTGATGTCCATATCAACCGTGCACCCATTGGCGGCACGGTGAAGCGTGTCGCCTATATTTCCGGCAAGTTCCTGAATGCCGATCTCGATAAGGCAAGCGAAGAAAATGAGCGGCAGCACTTCATGATCGAGCGGAATGATGGTCTGCGCATCGGCTTTACGCAGATTGCGGGTCTGGTGGCCCGCCGGATTGTACCATTTGTGAAGGAAGGCGATATTGTCGCTGCCGGCCAACGTGTCGGTCTGATCCGGTTTGGCAGCAGGGTTGACGTTTACCTGCCGCACGGGACGCAGCCACGCATCGTCAAGGGACAACGTATTGTTGCGGGCGAAACTATTTTGGCGGAAGTGGGTGCGACAAAGCTGCTCACTGGAGTTAGTCAGTAATAATTAGCCAGCGATACGGCCATTTGGATAAGGAATAGACTCAACGGATGTCAGGTAAGAAGCCCCGCCGTTTTTCACCGCGCGCCATTGCGCAGCGCCGTCTGAAACTGCGCAAGGGGCTTAGCCTGAGAGCAATGGTCCCGAATGCTGTCACTGCTACAGCGCTTTGTTTTGGCCTGACCGGTATCCGTTTTGCAATAGCAGGTAATTTCGAACTGGCCGCCGCCGCCATTATCCTGGCAGGCGTTCTCGACGGTCTTGATGGCCGTATTGCCCGCATGATGAACGCACAAAGCCGTTTCGGCGCAGAGCTTGACTCGCTTTCGGATGCAATTGCCTTTGGTGTGTCACCTGCGCTGGTTATGTACCTTTGGTCATTACAAGAAATGCCGCGTTTCGGGTGGATCATCTCCTTGGCTATTGCGGTGTGCTGTGCGCTCAGGCTTGCGCGCTTCAACGCACAAATTGATATGGATGAACAGCCGCATAAGTCGGCGGGTTTCCTGACTGGCGTGCCTGCACCGGCGGGCGCGGGCCTTGCATTCCTGCCACTCTATCTGTGGCTGGTGACCGGGGAAGAATGGTTCCGCCATTACAGCGTCGTCGCCCCATGGGTCGGCGTGATAGCATTTTTGATGATATCCAACGTCGCGACTTTCAGCTGGGGCTCGCTGCGTCTGCGCCGCAATATCCGGCTGGAGGCGCTTGCGGGTGTGGCACTGCTCGGGGCTGCGTTGCTGACAATGCCGTGGCACACGCTGATTGCTATTAGCGTGATTTATGTTTTGCTGATACCATTTGGTATATTAAGTTATTCCAGAGTTAAAAAACGGCGCCTTGCTGAGCAGGTGCAGACAGGGGAGGCATAGCCCATGCTGAAAAAAACAGGGATTGTGGCAGGCGCACTGGCAGCGACATTGGTGGTTGCTCCGGTGGCCCAGGCGGAAGTGATCGAGAAAAGCGAAAACGGATTTGTGGTGCGGCACAAGGCACACGTAAAGGCCAGCCCCGATGATGTATTCAAAATGCTGCGTTCCCCCGCCAAATGGTGGTCTGCGCAGCATAGCTGGACAGGTGATGCTGATAATTTTTACATGGATGCGCAGGCGGGCGGTTGTTTTTGTGAACTGATCCCGGCGGCCAAGGAAGGCGACAAACGCGGTAGTGCAGAGCATATGCGGATAATATACGCGCAGCCGGGCAAAATGCTGCGGCTCTCAGGCGCGTTAGGGCCATTGCAGAGTGAAGCGCTCTCCGGGACGCTGACAATTGCCATCAAGGCCAATGAGGATGCAACCACGACCATCGGCTTCGAATATGTAGTTGGCGGCTTCATGCGTTTCAAAATGGATCAGATTGCCCCGGCGGTGGACCAGGTGATTGGCGAACAGATATCACGGCTTTCGATGCAGCTTGGCCCGCTCCCGAAAAAAGGGAGTGGTGGCAAGGCTGGCAATAGTGAGGATGAGAGTGCAAAAGCAGATAAGGGTGCGTCTGCAGAAGATGAAGAAGCTCCTGCAAAAAAAGACAAAAGCAGCTTTGAAAAAGAATTTGGCGATGGCGCGAAAGACGGCGGGCGTTGATCTTCATGTCATTCACACAGTGACATGCCGCATAATCTGCGTATAATTTTACAATAACATAAAAGCTGCGACTCGCATGAAGCAGCACATCTTCCGGTCGCGCATATAATAAGCCCTTGCAGCATGTGAGGGCATAGCAGGGGAGGTTTGGCTATGGCCGTATCAGATCATGTTGATTTGGAAACATTTATCAAGGGCGTGGAAAAGCGTAATCCGGGGCAAAACGAATTTGTACAAGCGGTAACGGAAGTTGCGCAGGATATTTTCGAATTTATTGCTGACAAGGAAGAATATCACGAAGCGCAGATATTACGCCGTATTGCCGAACCCGATCGCGTGGTTTCCTTTCGTGTTTGCTGGGAAGATGATAATCATAATGTGCGCGTTCAGCGTGGTTGGCGTGTGCAAAACAACAACGCCATTGGCCCCTATAAAGGCGGCATCCGTTTTCACCCCAGCGTCACCGAAAGTGTGCTGAAATTCCTGGCATTTGAACAGACATTCAAAAATTCACTCACCGGCTTGCCCATGGGCGGCGGCAAAGGCGGCGCGAATTTCAACCCCAGAGGTAAATCGGACGGGGAAGTCATGCGGTTCTGCCAGTCATTTATGACCGAGCTTTACCGCCACATTGGCCCTGACACAGATGTACCCGCCGGTGATATTGGCGTAGGTGCCCGCGAGATTGGCTATATGTTTGGTCAGTACAAGCGTATCACAGGCCGCTGGGAAGGCGTACTGACAGGTAAAGGCATGGAGTATGGCGGCTCACAAATGCGACCTGAAGCCACAGGCTATGGCGCAGTTTATTTCATGCAGAACATGCTGAAGCACAAAAAAGACGGTATTGATGGAAAAACGGCGGTGATATCCGGATCAGGTAATGTCGCCACCCATGCCGCCGAACAGATTACCAAGCAGGGCGGCAAGGTGCTAACCCTGTCAGACAGTGGCGGTTTTATTCATGATCCAGACGGTATTGATCAGGATAAGATTGACTGGATCAAGGACCTTAAAACCAACAGGCGTGGCCGGATCAGCGAATATACAGACGAGTTTACCGGTGCGTCCTATCATGAAGGTGAGCGGCCATGGGGCGTCAAATGTGATCTGGCCCTGCCATGCGCAACACAAAATGAGCTGAACGGAGACGAAGCAAGGACGTTGGTTGATAATGGCGTAATCGCTGTGTCTGAGGGCGCCAATATGCCAACTACGCTGGAGGGCGTGCATATCTTCCACGATGCGAAGATCATGTATGGTCCCGGCAAAGCTGCCAATGCGGGCGGTGTGGCGGTATCTGGCCTGGAAATGAGCCAGAATGCAGAGCGCATCAGCTGGAACCATGAGCGATTGGGCACAATGCTGACCGAGCTTATGGAGGGCATTCATGATAAATGCGTCAAATATGGCGACCAGGGCGATGGCTATGTCGATTACGTCAAAGGCGCGAATATAGCAGGGTTCAAGAAAGTGGCCGATGCCATGCTGGCTTACGGGGTTGTGTGATTTGACTGCCAGCTGGCCGTTCCCCTAAACCCTGTTTCATGAGCGCACAGGAATTTGATACTGCGGCAGGGCAGTGGTCCATGCAAATGGCTGCTGCGCCGCAATATCTATCGGGCCATGTTGCCCTCTTTCTGGAAACCAGGGGTAGTGTCTGCTACACGCTGGAAAAACTTATTCCCGATGGACATGCGATATTCATGATAAATCTCGGCCCACCACAAATGGTGGTGGAAGGCGGAGAAAATGGTGTATCCAGCAATCATGTGCGGGCCTGGCTTTCCGGCATTCACGACAGACCGCTATATACTGCGCCAGTGGCTGGTAACGGCGCTTTCCATACGCATTTCATCGCAGCTTCACTGACCTTCAGTGGAGTCTATAGCCTGTTCGGTATAGCAGCGAGTGAAGTGGCAAATCGTGTTATCGATGCTGAATTGCTGTTTGGAGAGAAAATCCGTCATTTGCATGACCAGATGGGTGAACTGGATACCACGCCACAGAGATTTGCCCTGCTGGCCGGTTTCCTGCAAAAAATATCTGAAAAGAGGTCGCGCCCTGTGCACCCTGGCGTGTTGGAAGCGATCGAAAAAACGCTGCACAACCCATATGACCTCAGGGTTAGCGGATTATGCCAGCAGCTGGATATCAGCAGGAAACACCTCAACACGGTTTACCGGCAGAATGTCGGGGTAAGCCCGAAGACATTCGCGCGTCTGGTCCGTTTCCATGCAATAGTCGATCGCTTAAGCCGCCCGCATTTTGGAGACTGGGCTGGACGTGCCATTGATGCAGGTTATTTCGATCAGGCACATATGCACCGCGATTTCGCGCAATTTGCAGCGGAGCCTCCAGGCGCTTTCATGCAGCAAATATCCGATGATGGAATGTCAATCGTATATGATGCCGAACATAATGTACTCAGGTAACATTTTTCCAATATGGAATAGTTGTACGAAGGTAGCTTGCCATCTGACCTGACAGGAGAAAGCTACATGACTGTATTTTTGAAATTGATTGCCACGTCTGCACTTGCGATCGTATCCATTCAGGCGTGGGCGAATGATAGTTCCAAAAACCTTGCTAAGCCACTTGCCCCGCTGGACCTGCTTTCAGGTTCCTGCTGGCATGGCCAATTCGCCGGACAGGAAAAAACCGACACGCATTGTTTCATACCCATATACGGTGGTGCGCATATTCTGGACCGGCACCGCGTTGATGGCGGCGAAGGTGAATATGCGGGCAGTAGTGTCTATTCATGGAACCCGAAAGAAAAGCGGATCGAATATGTCTATTTTGACAGCCATGGTGGTGTCAGCCGTGGCTGGATGAAAAAGACCGAAACGGGTTTTTCATTTCCGGATGAAACATATCTGGCGGCAAACGGGATGGAACGCATAATCAGTTCAAGGTGGCTTGTATCCGTGGATAAATGGGTTCAGACAGCCAGAGAGAATGGCCGTATCGTCTGGCAAGTGACCTATGAACGGAAACCCCTATCGGATTATCCTGAACTTTCCATGCAGGAGTGAGTTTTCTAGCCAGGTGTTGCCAGATTTAACTTGTATTTCGTCCTTGTCATCGGGCACATGGCATCCATGGCTCTTGCATCCACTCTCGGCTTCAGGCGTAAAAAAGCACCCGTTGAAATCGGCTGGGCGGAGATGGTTGATCTGCCCGAGCTTGGTATATTCGGTATCCCGTCGAAAATTGATACAGGTGCGCGTTCATCAAGCATTTATGGCACGCATATCCGGGTGATTGAACGTGATGGAACGGAATTTCTGCGCTTTCGCCTACGCACGGCACCCCGGCATTTCCACATGGTTGAGGCGCCGCTGATCGAACAGCGCCACGTGACCAGCTCAAATGGCCGCAAAGAACATCGTTATGTCATACGCACGACATTAAAGATCGGCAGGAAGAAGAAGCGCACTGACATAACAATCAGCAATCGGCGTAGTATGACCTTTCCGATGCTGGTGGGGCGGCGTGCGCTCAGAAACTCTTTTACTGTGAACGTCGCACGCAAATATGTGTTAGGGCATCCTGCGTGACCCCGAATGGGATATGCGCCTTGCCTGGATTGGAATACAGATGAAAATTGCGATGCTTGCCCGCAACCCGAACCTCTATTCGCATAGAAGGCTGGCGGAAGTGGCAGAGGCGCGTGGCCACAACCTTGACATCATCAATACGCTCAGATGTACGATGAATATCACATCGCATCGCCCTACCGTACTGTATAATGGCGAAACGCTTAGAGGCTATGACGCCGTTATCCCGCGCATTGGAGCTTCCATCACGCAATATGGACTGGCGGTGTTGCGGCAGTTTGAAATGATGGGTGTCTGGCCGCTCAATGAAAGTGTGGCGATTGGCCGCAGCCGTGACAAATTGCGGTCGATGCAGATTTTCGCGAAACATGGCCTGGGTCTGCCAGTGACCGCTTTTGCCCATGATCCGAACCAGACGGACGAAGTGCTTAAAATAGTAGGCGGCGCGCCCGCCGTGGTAAAACTGCTTGAAGGCACACAGGGTATCGGTGTGGTGTTGGGCGAGACCGAAAAATCTGCAAAATCGGTTATCGAGGCTTTTCGCGGAGCGAACGTCAACATATTGGTGCAGGAGTTTATCAAGGAAGCGGGCTCCAGCGATATCCGTATTTTCGTTATCGGTGGTAAAGTTGTCGCATCCATGATGCGCACCGGTGCGGAAGGTGACTTCCGGTCCAACCTGCACCGCGGCGGCACTGCTAAAAGCGTGAAGATAACGCCGGAGGAGCGTTCGACAGCAGTACGTGCGGCCAAAGTGATGGGGTTAAACGTTGCGGGCGTCGATATATTACGTGCCAATCATGGCCCGGTCATCATGGAGGTGAACAGCTCACCGGGGCTTGAGGGTATTGAAAGCTCCACCGGCAAGGATGTCGCGCTGAAGATTATTGAGTTCATGGAAAAAAATGCCAAGCCCGGCAATACTAAGACACGCGGTAAGGGATAAAAGGTAAGGGATAAATCTAGGCCCGCCTAGGACCAATCACCAAATCCGATTCCGGGAGAGGGGGCTTTGCGCAAAGTGGAAAGCGGCCCGCGAATGACTTCGGGCAGGTCGTCTGCGATCAGGCCTGCACCTGCTATATTGCCCGCTTTGCCATGTAGCCAGACACCGGCACAGGCTGCTTCATAGGCGGGCATGTCCTGCGCTAGCAGGCCGGTTATAAAGCCGCTGAGGACATCGCCAGACCCAGCGGTGGCCAGGTCTGGCGGCGCATTACTATTAATGGTTATACGCCCATCTGGTGCCGCAATGACGGTTTCGGGCCCCTTGAGCACAATAACGGCATCCATGTGCGATGCTGCGGCAGCAGCGCTTTCGTGAGGGGACATATTCGCGAACTTATCCGCAAATAGCCGCGTAAATTCGCCTGCATGCGGGGTCAGCACGGCATGACCCTGCGATGTTTTGAGAATGTCTGCCAAGTCATCTGCCGCGCTGGCAAAGCTTGTAAACACATCGGCATCCAGCACCATTGCGCGGCCCTGCGCAGCTATAGTGCGTACAGCGCCAACTGTATCTTCGCCAACACCGTAAGCCGGGCCGATACACAGCGCATTGATGCGCCTATCGTCCAGCAGCGCTGCCGGTCCGGCGTCGCTATCAACACGCCGCACCATTAGCGCATCGGGCAGCCGTCCGGCATGTGCCATCAATGCGGAAGCGGGTACCGCGATGGTAACGAGGCCTGCGCCTATCCGCAACGCCCCGCGCGCGGCCAGACGTGCAGCACCAGTACCTTGCAGGCCGCCTGCAAAAATAACGGCGTAGCCGCGGTTATATTTATGTCCGTCATCTGCGAGTTTCGGAAAAACATCGCGCCAAAGCTGAGGTGAATTTATGTCGGTTGCCTGCGCCATGGCTACAGCACTTCATCCTCGTCCAGCATGACATCATCAAGCATTACATCATCCAATATGCTGCCGGTTATGGTGCCGATGCGTTCTTCGACTGTATCAATGCTGCGTACTTCGGCGATGTGGAGCAAGGCGTCGCCCTGGTTGACAATGGGAAGTTGCCTGTGGCCGATAATAATGCCGTCAATTGGTGCCGTGATGGTGTGCGGATCATCACCCATCGCGTCGCTGACAATCGCAACCTTGTCACCTGTATGTACTTTTGTACCGGATATTTTGGATGGCCGGAATATGCCGCCGCGCGGGGCACGCACCCATGTTGAACGGCTGGATCGGGCAGGGTTGGCCGGAGCGTGGCCAAGCTGCTTATTTGTAATCATCCTTAAATGCCGCATGACGCGCAGTACGCCAGAGACACCGACGCGCACGGACATTTCGTCAACGCGCAAGCCTTCACCTGCTTCCAGAAGCAGCATATTGACGCCTTTCTCTTTAGCGATTGCGCGCATCGAGCCGGGGCGAAGAGGTGATTCAATGATAGCGGGCGCACCAAAAGCAAGTGCCAGTTCCTGTAAATGCGGGACATCTGGCGCTATGCGGATCTGCGGCAGGTTATACCGGTGCTGCGCAGCGGAGTGGATATCAATGCCGAGTTCACAACGGGCAATGACTTCAGTGCGGAAGATATAGGC
Organism: Sphingorhabdus sp. Alg239-R122; assembly: GCF_900537065.1. Lineage (GTDB taxonomy): Bacteria > Pseudomonadota > Alphaproteobacteria > Sphingomonadales > Sphingomonadaceae > Alg239-R122. Next base: position 31,659 of record NZ_UNRC01000005.1, read on the forward strand.
CATTTGCGATGCCAGTGACCCTTTGGCACGGCCCGGAAATGACCGGTTCAAATCACGCCGGTCAGGCAGGTATCGGTCATGCGAGATGAAACCAAAGACATTGACAACAGGCGCAAAGATGACTGTTCCCGCCATTTTTGCCGGTTTGAGCTTGGAAAGCACCCGGCGGATGATTTCGGTGCCGATGATTTCATCGCCATGTACCGCGCCGCTCACGAATATGACAGGGCCATCCTGCCGGCCATGCAGGATGCGCAGGTCCAGCGTGACGGGCGTACCGGAGGAAAATTTGCTGATGGGCAGGGCAATGTCTGCGCTGCTGCCGGACATGACCTGATGTCCTGCAATCTCGAAAGGTTGCCGCGAATCAGATGACTGTTTGCTTTGCTTGTCTGTCATGGGCATGCAAGCTTCCACATCACAGGCTTAATGGCAATGATTGGCAGGCTATACCATGTAGCAGTTATTCGATGATCACGCGGTACGTGAGGGTGAAGCTGCCTGCTCCACTGCCACGGTCACCTTCAAGAAAGCCCATAGGGGAAACACGAAAATGCGTTACGTCCGTATCGCTGCCATCACCTGCAGCTACGGGGGTATAGCCATAGCCGGTGCCGTCGGTTGAAAAGGACAGGCTATCACTTCCATTGCCCAGGCCTGCATACGAATAAACAAGCCCTGCGCTGCCGATGCCGCCGCCATAACCGACCGGTCCACTGCCACCGCCCGCTATATCATTGACAATCAGCGCAACGTTATCCGGCAGGATGTCGGTAACAATCAGGCTATCCTTGTCAGCAGGGGCAGTGCCGCTGTTGGTGACGGTTATATTATATTCGACAATGGTTCCGGGAATTGCAAAATCATTACCCAGGCTGTTGATTTGTGTGGCGCTGGACTTGCTCACCGATATGGCGGGACGCAAGTTGGCATGAAAGCTTCGGGAAAAAGCGACAATGGCTGCGGATTCCGCCTGCCCGGCCGGAACTGAACGTTCATTGTCCTGATCGGTATCTTCCTCGACACGTAGGCCGATTGTGCTGGCCGACAGGCTGCAATAGCGAAGCCAGCCGCCATCACCATTGTTGCGGGTGCGTTTCTTGGCGACGGCAATGCGGGTGGAACTTGTAATGGGTAAAGCTGTTGCAAAGCAGCCATCATTCCAGCCGCGCACGCTGTTGCCACTGTTACTCGCGCCCCAGTTGACTGTGATGCCCGCGACGTCGGTGAAGCTGTCGCTGCTGCCCGAGGGAAAGGCAATCCAGCCCACCTGTTCCGATACGGGTGTGCCAATTGCGGCCTGGCTGCGTTCCAGCGCAACGTCAAAACCGGATGCACTTCCATTATTCGTGATTGCCGTAATATGAGGGCGTGAGGATTGGGAAGGGACGTTGCGGGTTTCGCTATTGGCGGTCTGGATCTGTGAAAGCACGGTTGCCGATGCACTCAGAGGGGAGGAAAACGTGACATTGGTCCAACTGGCTGACCCGGTGACGCCCGGACCGAGCTGCACGGATGATGTATTGACGAAACCGGCTTCGATTTCCGTGCCGCCGGGCAAAATCTGACGGCCAGGTTCAATGGCGATATACTGCACGGTTTGCGCGCCGTGCCGTCCATTGAAATTGTCAGGTTCCAGCACTAGCGCGTCGAATCCCGATATGGTTATGTTGGTGATGCGGATCGAGGCGGACTGGTTGCCTCTTTGGTCTGAAATGGCAACGACAACAGGTACCGTGTCGAAACTGGCCTGGAAACTTACCGGTGTCGGTGCATTATTGCCACCGGTCGTCCTGGTCGTTGTGAAACTACCCGCTTCCAGCCGCCCAGCGTGCGCAGCAGAAGCCATGCCTAGAAACGACATGCTAAGGAATATTGCAAAAATACTCCTGAAATACAGAACTTTACGCAGCAGCATATAATAGCCTTATCGCAAATAGTTTATGATTTCTTTACACCATTTGGTAAACCCTTGTAAAAGCCTAGAGGGTGCTTATCTGGTATTAACGATAGCCTGCGTTGCGAAGGGATTCTCCGCAGTGCAGCAAAAAACAGCAAAAATGGTAATTCCGCTGTTGACTCTGGCGTGGAATCGACCTAGGCGCTGGCTTCATTTTCGAAAACGGCAGTCACCGACATCGCAAATCTTGCGCGGCTGGTGGGTTGCCCTTTTTGTGCATGTAGCGTTGAGATGGGCCGGAAACAGGTGTTTCCATATGGTCTCGTGGAGCAGGAGAAAATTTAAGTGGCTCGTATTGCTGGGGTAAATATCCCTACAAATAAGCGTGTTATTATCGCGCTGACCTATATTCACGGTATTGGTCGCACCAAAGCGGTCGAAATTGCTGACAAGCTGAAAATCGATCATACCCGCCGCGTGCAGGACCTGAGCGATCAGGAAGTGCTGCAGATTCGTGAAACTATTGATGCTGATCATACGGTAGAGGGCGATCTTCGCCGCGATACCGCGATGAACATCAAGCGCCTTTTGGACCTGGCCTGCTATCGCGGCCTGCGTCACCGTAAAGGCCTGCCAGTTCGCGGACAGCGCACTCACACCAATGCACGTACCCGCAAGGGTAAGGCGAAACCGATTGCAGGTAAAAAGAAATAAGCCGCTGGCCGGAGTTTCTCCGGCGGCATGCTTTTTCTTTGGCAATCTTTTCAGATTTAGAATCAGGAATTAAGATAATATGGCACGCGAACCGCAGCGTATCCGCAAGAAGGAACGCAAAAACATATCATCTGGCGTAGCGCACGTTAACGCCAGTTTTAACAATACAATGGTGACAATCACCGACGCGCAGGGCAATGCGATCAGCTGGTCTTCAGCTGGCATGATGGGCTTTAAGGGCTCACGTAAATCCACGCCCTATGCTGCGCAGCTGACAGCGGAAGATGCTGGCAAGAAAGCGCAGGAGCACGGTGTACGCACTTTGGAAGTGGAAGTGAAAGGTCCAGGTTCAGGTCGTGAATCTGCACTGCGCGCTTTGCAGGCTGTTGGTTTTACCATCACCTCAATCCGCGACGTAACATCCATTCCGCATAATGGTGTCCGTCCTTCAAAACGCCGCCGGGTATAATTACCTGCGGTGTTTGAGCGGGCGGTGCATGCCGCCCAAGTTTCTTTATCAGGCCGGAATTTGATGCGAATTCATGCATCTCACAAAATTCCCGCCAAATCATTAGGGGAAGTCCATGACTGTCAATATCAAGAACTGGCAGGAATTGAAAAAGCCAAACGGCCTGGAAATGAAGGCTGGCGGCGATCCCAAGCGCAAAGCAACATTTGTGGCCGAACCACTGGAACGTGGATTCGGCCTTACGCTTGGTAATGCCCTGCGCCGGGTTCTGCTCTCATCCTTGCAGGGTGCTGCGATTACATCGATCAAGATTGAAAATGTGCTGCACGAATTCTCGTCACTCGCTGGCGTGCGCGAAGACGTGACGGACATTGTTCTCAACATCAAACAGATTTCCATTTCCATGGAAGGCGAAGGCCCGAAACGCTTGCAGCTTTCTGCAACCGGCCCTGCCGAAGTGAAAGCGGGTGATATTGCTGTTTCCGGTGATATTGAAATCCTGAACCCGGATCTTGTTATTTGCCACCTTGATGAAGGTGCGACGCTGAATATGGAGCTGACTGCAGACACTGGCAAAGGCTATGTTCCCGCTGTCGCTAACCGTCCTGCAGATGCACCAATCGGCCTGATTCCGGTGGATTCGCTCTACTCACCGATCAACCAGGTGTCCTATAAGGTAGAAAAAACCCGTGTTGGTCAGGAGCTTGACTTTGACAAGCTGGCACTCACCATCGAAACCGACGGCACCGTGACACCTGAAGATGCCATTGCATATGCAGCTCGCATTCTTCAGGATCAGCTGCAGCTGTTCGTACACTTTGAGGAATCGCTTGCTGCTGCCAACCAGGCCAGCGCTGCTGCGCAAAGCCAGGAAGAAAGCGATGCGAATCAGCTCAACCGCTATCTGCTCAAGAAAGTGGACGAACTGGAACTTTCCGTACGCTCTGCCAACTGTCTCAAGAACGACAACATCATCTATATCGGCGATCTGGTCCAGAAAACCGAAGCAGAGATGCTGCGCACGCCAAACTTTGGCCGCAAGTCACTCAACGAGATCAAGGAAGTATTGTCCAGCATGGGGCTGCGCCTCGGCATGGATATCCCCGGTTGGCCGCCTGAAAATATTGAAGAAATGGCCAAGAAGCTCGAACAGGAGCTGTTGGGTTAATCTGAATATGCCATTCCTGCCTTGGGCGGGGATGGCAAAACAGGGAAATAGGCTGACCCTGAAAACAGCCTGATTTGGACTACCTGATACGGGTCCCTAACGAACGAAAAAGGAAATACCATGCGTCATAGAATGAAGGGCCGCCGGATGCAGCGGACCAGCTCACACCGTCAGGCACTGCTGAAAAACATGTCAGCCAACCTGATCAAGCACGAGCAGATCAAGACAACCTTGCCAAAAGCCAAGGAATTGCGTCCTTATATTGAAAAGCTGGTAACACTGGCAAAAAAAGGTGGCTTGTCCAACCGCCGTCTGGCGATGTCTCGCCTTATGGATGAGACACAGCTGAAAAAACTGTTTGATGTGATGGCCGAGCGTTATGCTGACCGTAATGGCGGTTACACCCGGATCATCAAAGCCGGTTACCGTGCTTCGGACGCTGCACCTATGGCTATCATCGAATTCGTTGACCGCGATGAAGAGGCCAAAGGTCAGGACAGTGGTCCCGTCCAGAGCTTCGACGAAGAAGAATTTGCCGACGTATAAAGTACATCAGCATTATTTTGTGAAAAGGGCAGGATATCTACGGATTTCCTGCCCTTTTTCTATCCTGACCTGATATGTCAGGATAACTTGAGGCAAACTTGCCAAAAGCGCATCCCATGCTAGTCTGCATGGCTTTGATACATTATTGCTGAAAGGCACAATCCATGCGCATCTCCACACTTGCTCTATTGCTTGGAACTATATCCATGACAGCCACTGCTCCTGCTCTTGCCAAACATCATGAAGAAAAAGCGAATATGCTTTCCTATCCGGAAACGGAGACAGTTGATGTGGTCGATCCGCAATTTGGTGTGGATGTAAAGGATCCGTATCGCTGGCTGGAAGATGACGTACGCGTCAATCCCAAAGTGGCAGAATGGGTTAAGGCCCAGAACTCGGTCACGGATGCCTACCTGGAGACTCTGCCGGGCCGTGAGGCACTGGCAAAGCGGATGCAGGAACTGTTCGATTATGAACGCTTCGGTCTGCCGACCGCGCGCGGTGACAGATATTTCTATACCCGCAATGATGGTCTGCAAAACCAGTCGGTGCTTTATGTGCGCGACGGGCTGGATGGAAAAGGCAGGGTGCTTGTGGATCCAAATGCATGGGCGGATGATGGCGCAACCGCGCTTGCAGGGTGGGTGCCATCAGATGACGGGACCAAGCTGCTTTATGCCATTCAGGATGGCGGATCGGACTGGCGTACCGTGAAAGTACTGGATGTTGCCAGCGGCAAAGTCATGGACGACACAGTCGAATGGATGAAATTTTCAGGACTGAGCTGGGTTGGCAATGACGGGTTCCTGTATTCACGTTTCCCTGAGCCGGAGGAAGGCGCCGAATTCCAGTCACTGAACAAGAATCACGCTGTCTATTATCACAAGCTGGGCACCGCGCAGGCAGAAGACAGGCTTGTCTATGCAACGCCGGACAGGCCGGATCTGAACAATACGGCCGAAGTGACGTCGGACAATAAATGGGTGGTGGTGACATCATCATCGGGTACTGATGAAAAATATGAAATCACGGTGATGGATATTGGCGGTGGTAACTGGAGCCCGCGTAAGCTCATCACCGGCTTTGACAATGCGTGGGAATTGATCGACGGGATTGGCGATACGCTCTATTTCCGTACGGATAAAGACGCACCGCGCCAGCGCATCGTCAAATTTGATATGTCTGCAGCAGGGCCGCAGCCGGTAGAAACTGTGGCGCAACGTGAAGCCACACTGTCGGGCGCATCAATTGTCGGCGACAGGCTGATTGTCACTTATATGGAGGATGCCAAATCACTCGCCGAAATGCTGTCGCTGGATGGCGTGAAAGTCGGTGAGATCAACCTGAATGGCATTGGTACGGCTGGTGGATTTGGCGGTAAACCGGGCAATAACGAGACATTCTATGCCTTTACCAACTTTACCCAGCCAGGGGCAGTATACCGGCTGGACACCAAGACTGGTGAAAGCACCGTTTTTGCGAAACCTGAACTTGCGTTTGACCCTGATGACTATGTGACCACGCAAAAATTCTACTCATCAAAAGACGGTACGAAAATCCCGATGTTTATCGTGCACCGCAAGGATCTGGACCTGACTGGCGGCGCGCCGACACTGCTTTATGGATATGGTGGTTTCAACATTTCGCTGACGCCATCTTATTCCCCCACCAAAATGGCATGGATAGATGCGGGCGGTGTCTATGCCATGGCCAACCTGCGCGGGGGCGGTGAATATGGCAAAGACTGGCATGATGCCGGACGGCTTCAGAACAAGCAGAATGTGTTTGATGATTTTGCCGCTGCCGCAGAATATCTGATCGCCGAAGGTATCAGTGCGAAGGGCAAGGTTGCCATTGAAGGCCGCTCCAATGGCGGCCTGCTGGTCGGCGCGAGTGTCAACCAACGCCCGGACCTGTTCGCGGCGGGTCATGCCGCAGTCGGCGTGATGGACATGCTGCGTTTCGACCGCTTTACAGCGGGGCGTTATTGGGTGGATGATTATGGATATCCAAACAAGGAACAGGATTTCCGGAAGTTGCTGAGCTATTCACCCTATCACAATATCCGTTCCGGCGTGGAATATCCCGCGGTGATAGTCTCTACCGCTGATACCGATGACCGCGTGGTGCCGGGGCACAGTTTCAAATATACTGCGGCGCTACAGGCTGCGGATACAGGGGATAAACCCAAAATCATCCGCATCGAAACCCGCGCCGGCCACGGTAGCGGCAAGCCGACCGACAAGATTATCGAGGAATATAGCGATATCTATGCCTTCCTTGCGCATTGGACGGGATTGGACGTTGAAAGCGCAGAAGAGGAAGAATTCACACGTGAAAATATGCAGGGGGACTGAGGCCCTTTGCCCAAGGGTATAAATCATTTCAAACATGGCATGCGCCAGAACTATTGCCGCTTGCGCTGCGTTGGGTAGGGGAACCTATATTTGAGTGCAGTTTTTTGCGTTTTTTGGAATATTATTCGCTACCCTATTCACAATAATCCAACCTTGGCCTTAATTTTATAGTTATAGATGAAATACTTATAGTCACATCCATTGCGTTCATAAAAACATATAGTTTTATGAACAAAACCTGTCGCCAGGGTTCAGTGTGAGGTCAATGCGAATCACCTATAAAGTCCTTGCAAGCTCGGAAATGGTTCTGGGCAGCATTTGAAAGGACTAGCGTGATGAACAAGTTGAATAAAGCTCTTATCGGAACCGCTGCCGCTGCTGCGATGGCCGTTTCCGCAACCCCTGCTGTGGCAAAGCACCGCGACAATGACAAGATTGATGCAGGCGATGTTATTGCCGGCGCACTGATTATCGGCGGAATTGCCGCCATTGCCAGCGCAGCGAGCAAGAAAGACCGCTATGGTTATAATGACCGCGACTACCGTTATAATGACAACAGGCGTTATAAACGTGGTGATTATTACAGAGGTGACCGCTATCGTGGTGACCGTTACCGCAGCGACCGTTACCGTGGTGACTATCGTTATGACCGTGCCGGATACCGGTATAATTATGATATCAGCCCGCGTCGCGCCGTTGAAAAATGTGTCCGCGCTGTGGAGCGGCACTTGCGCCGCCACCGTGCCGATGTAACACAGATCCGCGATGTGGACCGCACACGCTACGGTTACCGCGTAAAGGGTAATGTGGTATTGCAGACCGGTTACAATGATGACCGCGGCAGGTTCACCTGCGTAGCAAATGGTCAGGGCCGCCCGAGCCTGAGGTTCAGGGGCCTGTGGAATGGCCGGTAATGCGAAAGGCATGTAAATATATGTAACGCGGCAAGGCGGTTCAGACTGGTGACAGGCTGAACCGTCTAGTCATGTTCCATAAAAGAGCGGGGCTTCCCGCATGAATTTGAAGGGAAACCCAAATGAAACAATCAAAGTTATTTGCAGGCGTCAGTGTCGCTATTGCGATGACCGCGTCGTCCTTGACACCGGCCATGGCTGCACCCGTCATGGAACCGCTTCCCGCACCGGTCAGTTATAATACGGGGCTTGAGGATCTGAGCTGGTCCCCTGCCAAAGAAACTGCTGAGCGTCATCGCCGCTATCGTCACCGCCGCCATCGCCATCGCCGCCACCGTGTGGATGCAGGCGATATCATCGCCGGGGTGTTGATACTGGGCGGTATAGCCGCTGTTGCTGATGCAGCGAGCAAGAACAAGCGTCGCAGCCGTGACCGCGATTACCGTTATGAACCCAACCAGCGCTATCCGGAGCAGCGGACCCAAAGCAACGAGTTGAATGCTGCTGCCGATCAGTGCGCTTATGCCGCCGAGGAGCGCGGCGGGCGTGATGCACGCGTGCAGCGCATCGACAAGGTGGAGCGTGACGGCAACGGCTGGATGGTTGAAGGCAGCATCTCAACACGCAGCGGCAGTGAAGGTTTCAAATGCGGCGTGACGAATGGGCGTATCGACTATGTCCAGATTGATGGTGATGGAAGCTATCGCGACGATTAATCACGCACAGTTTGTGGGGAGGGCGCCGTTTCCATCTTGGGGGCGGCGCTTTTTTTTGTGCGCAAGGACTTCCTTTTACGGAACAGCAGGATAAAGCCGAACAGCGTGCCGATAAGCGCCAGCGCGGCGAACAGTATCAATACCGGGTGGCTGGTATCCTCACGCGTTTGCAGGTCCATGATATGCAAGCCCCACATAAAGTCGAATGTCCGCCACAGTCCGCTGCGAGTGGCCAGCGTTTCTCCGGTCTCGGCATCGATATAGATGTGTGTGTCATCGCCGAAAACGGCCTGCCATGCAGGGCGCCCGCGTCGCAGCTCAAGCGGGTTTGCGTCTGCCGCAAAATAGGTCACACCCTTTAAGGCGGCTTCACCTGCATAGGCATTTTGCGCAAAGGCAGATGCCTTGATAGCGGTCAATGGTGGTAAAATGTCACCAGTGGTGCCAGATGCGCGTTTCTTGCCGCCATCCTGAAACATGATAACCCATACTGGGCCGTCCGCTTGCTGGACAAGACTGGCGCTGGTTATGGCGCGGCCTTTCAGGCTGGGCGGTGCCGGCGTGAATGGCGCTATGGCGGCAGGCGGCGCTTTTAGATGATTGCCGCGCACCTTTTCAATGGGCTGTGATACCATGAACAGTCCGCTGATGGTCCATAGCAGTAACGGAATACCGATCAACCAGCCCAGCCAGATATGGAACCTGGCTGTTTTCCTGAAAAAGCCTTGGCTAGTCTTCATTCCGGCCCCGATAGGTCGGCAGCCCGAGCTGGTAATGAATAGCGGCTCCGCGCAGTGCAAAGCCGGCAAGGGCGGATATAACTGCGGCAACAGGCGCCGTGACACCGACAAGCGATAGGATGACAAACATGGTAGCTGCCAGTGCAGCAGCGGTCACATAAAGCTCAGGCCGCATTAATATGGATGGTTCACCAGCCAGAACATCACGGATAATACCGCCGACACAGGCGGTTATCACGCCCATCATCATGGCGGGCAAGGGGTGGACGCCATATTCGAGCGATTTGGCTGCGCCAAATACGGCATAGGCAGCGAGTCCTGCAGCATCGAGCCAGTCGAGCGTTTTCCCCTTCCACCAGCGTTCGGGCGTGATCCAGACTAGCAAGACCACGGCCAGAACGGCCATGGGCACCATCGCATCTTGTATCCAGAACACCGGTGCATCAATCAGCAGGTCACGGATTGTGCCGCCGCCCACGCCTGTCACGAGTGCGAAAAAGGCGAAGGTCACCAGTGTTTGCCCCTTGCGCGCTGCCGCCAGTGCTCCGGTCATGGCAAACACGGCAATACCAAACAGGTCCAGCGTAGTCAGGATCGGTCCGATGATGACCTCAGGAGGGGGCAGTAATGGATTGGTCATGCCTCTTTCCTGCCCCTTCTGCGATCAGATATGGATTGGCTTGCCCTGTACTGCCATGGCCGCTTCCTTTACCGCTTCGCTGTGCGTTGGGTGGGCGTGGCAGGTATAGGCAATATCTTCAGATGTAGCACCAAATTCCATCGCCTGTGCGGCCTGGGCAATCATAGTGCCAGCGACGGAGGCGATGCACCACACGCCCAGCACGCGGTCGGTCTCGGCATCGGCCACAACCTTCACGAAACCGTCTGGCTCGTGGTTGGTTTTGGCGCGGCTGTTGGCCATCATAGGGAATTTGCCAACCTTGACTTTGGTCTTGTCGCCGCCGGCTTTTTCAATGGCTTCTTCCGTGGTGAGGCCGACACCGGCGAATTCGGGCATGGTGTAGACCACACCCGGGATGATGTCGTGGTTCACGATACCGGTCTGGCCGGCGATATTTTCCGCACAGGCAATGCCTTCGTCCTCGGCCTTGTGCGCGAGCATCGGACCCGGAACAACGTCGCCGATCGCCCACACACCATCGACTTTGGTGCGGAAATCGTGATCGGTTTCGATCTGGCCGCGCTGGTTGGTTTCGAGACCGATATTTTCGAGACCAAGACCTTCAGTGTTAGGCTTGCGCCCGATTGAGACAAGCACGCAATCTGCTTCCAATGTCTCTTCGTCTCCCCCCGCTGCGGGTTCCAGTGTCAGTGTGGCCTTCTTGCCCTTGACCGTGCAGCCGGTGACCTTGGTCTTGAGTTTGAGTTCCATGCCTTGTTTCTTGAATATCTTGGCCGCTTCCTTGCGCACGTCACCATCCATGCCGGGGAGCAGCTGGTCGAGGAACTCGACCACGGTTACTTCAGCGCCCAGGCGATTCCAGACGGAACCCAGCTCCAGCCCGATAACGCCGCCGCCGATGACGACCATTTTTTTGGGTACCTTTTTCAGTTCCAGTGCGCCGGTGGAATCAACCACCACCTGCTTGGCATTGTCAACCTCGACACCCGGCAGCGGGGTTACCGAAGACCCTGTGGCGATAATGATGTTCTTTGCGGTGACGCTCTCGTCTCCAACTTTGATCGTATGGGCATCCTGAAAGGTGGCAAGCCCCTTTTTCCAGTCTATCTTATTCTTTTTAAACAGAAATTCTATGCCCTTCGTCAGGCCGTCGACCGCGTCGGTCCGCTGGCCATGCATCGCAGTTAGGTTAAGCTTGGGTTTCACCTCGATACCCATGCTTTCCATCGCACCGTTCGCCGCCGCGTCGTAATATTCAGACGCGTGCAGCATAGCCTTGGAAGGAATGCAGCCGACATTGAGGCATGTACCGCCCAGTGTCTCCCGGCTCTCCGCGCAAGCAGTTTTCAGGCCCAGTTGCGCCGCCCGGATCGCGGCTACATATCCGCCAGGACCCGCACCAATTACCAGAACATCATAATCAAATTCAGACATAGAAAATTTCCTTAAAGATCAATCAAAAGCCGTGTGGGGTCTTCAATCGCTTCCTTGATGCGGACGAGGAATGTCACGGCTTCGCGCCCGTCGATAAGGCGGTGGTCATAGCTAAGCGCGAGATACATCATCGGGCGCGCTTCGATCGAACCATCGGGCATGACAACCGCGCGTTTTTCAATGCGGTGCAGGCCGAGCACAGCCGATTGCGGCGGATTGATGATGGGAGTCGACATAAGCGAGCCAAACACACCGCCATTTGAAATGGTGAACGTGCCGCCCTGCATTTCTTCCATTTTCAGGCTGCCATCTTTTGCGCGGCGGCCAAAATCACCAATGGTGTTTTCGATATCGGCAAAGCTCATCTGCTGCGCATTGCGGATCACCGGTACGACAAGCCCGTTGGGCGCGCTGACCGCGACCGAGATATCGACATAATCGTGATAGACGATTTCCTTGTCATCAATCTGCGCATTGACGGAAGGTACGTCTTTCAGGGCCAGGCAGGCGGCTTTGGCGAAAAAGCCCATAAAGCCCAGGCGGACACCGTGTTTCTTCTCGAACAGTTCCTTGTACTTTGTACGGGCTTCGATAACCGCTGTCATGTCGACATCATTGAAGGTGGTCAGCAGCGCTGCTGTATCCTGTGCAGATTTCAGCCGCTTGGCTATGGTCTGACGCAGGCGCGTCATGCGCACGCGCTCCTCGCCGCGCATATTGGCCGGGGCAGCGGCAGCTTCGGTGCCCGCCTCTGCCGCAGGTGCAGGTTTCGGGTTCTTTGCTGCAGCCAGCACATCTTCTTTCGTCAGGCGGCCATCGCGGCCCGTGCCCTTGATGCTGCTGGGGTCAAGCCCGTGTTCCAGCACCAGACGGCGAACGGCGGGTGACAATGTGACCGGCGCGCTATTCGCATCAGGCTGCTGCTTTGCCTTTGTTTCGGTTTTCGCAGCCGTATCATCGGCTTTCGCGGCGGGCTTCGCTGCGGCCGCACCGCTGCCTGCTTCAATGGTTGCAATCAGTGCGCCGACCTCGACATTATCGCCCTCGGCAACTTTATGTTCGCCCAGCACACCAGCAGCGGGGGCAGGGACTTCTACCGCAACCTTGTCGGTTTCCAGACTGACGATCGGTTCGTCTACCGCAACGGCGTCGCCCGGCTGTTTCAACCATTCACCAACTGTTGCCTCGGTAATCGATTCACCCAGTGTGGGTACATTTACATCAATGGCCATGATATTTTTCAGCCCTTTCTCTGACGACGTATTTCTTTGCGGACGCTATGTCCCAGCGCATCTGCGACCAGCGCGCCCTGTTCGGATAGGTGGCGTTTGGCATAACCGGTTGCGGGCGATGCCGATGCGGCGCGTCCGGCATAGCGCGGACGCTGCGGCTTCAATTTGGCTTTGACCATGCATTCTTCAATGCATGGCTCGACAAATGTCCATGCGCCATTATTTTTCGGTTCTTCCTGCGCCCAGACGACTTCTTCCAAATTGGTCATGCGCTTCATCCGTTTGACCAGCGGTTCGCCGGGGAAGGGATAAATTTGCTCAATACGGACGATGGAAATGTCGGTATCGCCTGCGGCATCGCGCGCTTCCATAAGGTCATATGCGACCTTGCCCGAACACAAAATGAGGCGTTTAATGTCTTTGTCCGCTGGTGGGTTCCTATCGGATTTAATCCGCATGAAGTGACTGGTGCCGATAAAATCTTCGGTTTCCGAAACAGCCATTTTGTGGCGCAACAGCGACTTGGGTGTCATTATAATCAGCGGTTTGCGGAAGTTACGGTGCATTTGCCGGCGCAGCACATGGTAGTAATTAGCAGGTGTGGTGATGTTGCATACTTGCATATTATCATCGGCGCATAGCTGTAGAAAACGTTCTAGCCGTGCCGAGCTATGCTCTGGCCCCTGACCTTCATAACCATGAGGAAGCAGCATGACGAGGCCGTTGGCGCGTAGCCATTTGGATTCGCCCGATGCGATAAACTGGTCGATCATAATCTGCGCACCATTGGCAAAATCGCCAAATTGCGCTTCCCATAGCACCAGCGTTTTCGGGTCGGCCAGTGCATAGCCATATTCAAAACCCAGCACGCCATATTCGGATAGCGGGCTATCGAGTACTTCAAAGTTGCCATGTGGAACTTGTTCGAGCGGCACATAACGCGCCTCTGTTTTCTGATCGACCCATACGGCATGACGCTGGCTAAATGTACCGCGTCCGCTGTCTTGACCGGACAGACGAACATTATAGCCTTCGCTGACAAGCGAGCCGTAAGCCAGCGCTTCGGCGGTTGCCCAGTCAAAACCTTCGCCGTTTTCAAACATTTTCGCCTTGGCGGCGATAATGCGTTTCAATGTGTTATGAACATTGTGTTCTTCAGGAACAGTCGTCAGCGTGCGCCCCAGACTATCGAACAGTTTTTTGTCGATACCCGTTTCGGTATTGCGCCGCGCCGTTTCAGGGCTGGCAGGTTTATGTAACCCTGACCATTGGCCGCTAAACCAGTCGGCTTTATTGGGTTCATAATCCTTGGCACTGTCAAATTCATTTTGCAGCTGGGCTGTGAAATCATCCTCGGTCTGCTTGACCCAGGCACCATCAATAACGCCTTCTTTGGCAAGTCGCGCACCATATATTTTGCTGACATGCGGGTGTTTTTTGATTTCATCATACATCAGCGGCTGTGTGAATTTGGGTTCATCGCCTTCATTATGGCCATAACGGCGGTAACACCACATATCGATCACAATATCACGGCCAAAACGCTGGCGAAAATCAATTGCAATCTTGCAGGCAAATGTCACTGCTTCGGGATCATCGCCGTTGACGTGGATGATCGGCGCCTGCACGCCTTTGGCAACATCGGACGGATAGGGTGATGACCGCGCGAACTGCGGGCTGGTCGTGAAGCCGACCTGATTGTTAATCACAAAGTGAATGCAGCCACCGGTATTATATCCGCGAATGCCGGAAAAACCGAGGCATTCCCATACGATACCTTGTCCCGCAAAAGCTGCATCACCGTGTAGCAACACAGGCAAGACCTGGTCGTGTTCTTCCAGATCATCACGCAAAACTTGCTGCGCGCGGACTTTGCCGAGGACCACTGGATCAACAGCCTCAAGGTGAGACGGGTTGGGGACCAGCGACATGTGTACGCTAATGCCGTCAAACTCGCGGTCGGTGGAGGTGCCGAGGTGATATTTCACATCGCCCGAACCACCCACGTCATCGGGGTTGGCGGAGCCACCGGAAAATTCGTGGAAGATAACGTGATATGGCTTGGCCATCACATTGGCGAGCACGTTCAGGCGGCCACGGTGCGCCATGCCGAACACGATTTCCTGCACGCCGTACTGGCCGCCATATTTGATAACGGCTTCCAGTGCAGGCACCATGGATTCGCCGCCATCCAGGCCAAAACGCTTGGTGCCGACATATTTTTTGGCGAGGAAGTTTTCAAACTGCTCGGCTTCGATGACTTTGCTCAGTATGGCTTTCTTGCCAAGCTCGGTAAATTCCACCGTAGCTTTGCTGCCTTCCATGCGTTCCTGAAAGAATACGCGCTCTTCCAGATCGGAAATATGCATATATTCCAGACCGATATTGCCGCAATAATTGGCACGTAACTGATCGACAAGCTCCCTTACGGTCGCTGTTTCCAACCCCATCGTGCCGCCCAGATAGACTTTCTTGTCCAGATTTTTATCGGAAAAACCATGATATTCCGGCGTCAAGTCTGCCGGGAGTTCGCGGGTAGAACGGCCCAGCGGATCAAGGTCCGCCGCCAGATGTCCGCGCACCCGGTAGGTGCGGATCAACATCATGGCACGGATTGAATCCCCGGCAGCTTCGGCAATGCTGCCCGTGTCGAGTGCGGCCGCAACCTTGCCTTTGCCTTTGGATTGCGCTTTCGGCTCTGGCTCCATGCGCGTCGGGTCGAGCGCGGATGTGAGATCGTCACTGTCATTCAAAGGCCAGTGTGACCGCTGCCAGCTCGGTCCGCTTGCGGCGTCTTCAAGGCCTACAAACCATTGCTGCCACTTGGCGTCGACGCTGCCAGGATTGTCCCGGTACTGCCGATAGAGTGATTCCACGAAAGAAGGGCTTACACCCTCCAGATCATCGAAATCCTGACCTTCAAAACCCATATGCTTTTCCTTTGGGTCAAATCCCCGAGAAGAGATTGCCTGGCGCTTACACCGTTTCTTTCAGCAGCGCGTCGAGCGTGGTGCCGAGTTCGGACGGGCTGGGCGATACGCGGATACCAGCGGCTTCCATCGCCGCAATTTTGTCTTCTGCGCCGCCTTGACCGCCGGACACAATTGCACCGGCATGACCCATGCGGCGTCCCGGAGGCGCCGTAAGACCCGCGATAAAGCCAACCATTGGCTTGCTGCGGCCTTTTTTGGCTTCGTCGGCGATAAACTGCGCGGCTTCTTCTTCTGCGCTACCGCCGATTTCACCGATCATGATGATCGATTTGGTTTCATCGTCCGCAAGGAATAGCTCGAGCACGTCGATAAAATTGGTGCCATTCACCGGGTCACCGCCAATGCCAACCGCCGTGGTCTGGCCAAGGCCCACCGCAGTCGTCTGATGCACGGCTTCATAAGTCAGCGTACCGGAACGTGAAACAACACCGACAGACCCTTTTTGGAAAATGCTGCCGGGCATGATGCCGATCTTGCATTCGTCAGGGGTCAGAACGCCCGGGCAGTTGGGGCCGATAAGACGCGATTTCGAGCCTTGCAGCGCGCGTTTCACACGAACCATATCAAGCACGGGAACGCCTTCGGTAATCGCAACGATCAGCTCAATCTCTGCATCAATTGCCTCGAGGATTGAGTCCGCAGCAAATGGCGGCGGCACATAAACAACGCTGGCGGTCGCGCCGGTTGCTTCCTTGGCTTCACCCACAGTGTTAAAATTGGGCAGCCCCAGATGCGTCGTGCCGCCTTTGCCGGGGGTCACGCCTGCAACCATCTGCGTGCCATAATCCAGCGCCTGCTGCGTGTGGAATGTACCGGTATTGCCGGTCATGCCCTGGGTTATGACTTTGGTGTTTTTGTTAATAAGGATGCTCATTATTATTCCTTTTCGTCACTTCGGCGAGCGGGAGGCACATTCCCGTGCTCCGCGTTAAACAAGAGATTCCGGATTGCGCCGGAATTGCAATTATTTGAGACTTTCGTCCAAACCCTTACACGCTTCCAGCAATTCCTTCACCGCGTCGACCGACACGTTGAAATTGCCCTGTGCTTCTTCGCTCAGTTCGATCTCGATGATTTTTTCGACACCGTCTTTGCCGATAATGCATGGTACACCAACATAAAGGTCATCGACACCATACTGACCGGTCAGGTGCGCGGCGGCAGGGAGCACGCGGCGTTTGTCTTTCAGATAGCTTTCCGCCATCATGATCGCGCTGGTTGCGGGGGCGTAATAAGCAGAGCCATTGCCGAGCAGGCCGACAATCTCACCGCCGCCGCCGCGTGTGCGTTTGACGATGGCGTCGATATTTTCCTGAGTGGTCCAGCCCATTTTGATGAGGTCTGGAATGGGGATGCCCGCCACTGTCGAATATGCAGGGACGGGGACCATCGTGTCGCCGTGCCCGCCCAGGACGAATGCGGTGACATCTTCGACCGACACGTTGAATTCATCTGCAAGGAAGTGGCGGAAACGCGCGCTGTCCAGAACGCCCGCCATGCCCACAACCTTATTATGCGGCAGGCCGGAAAATTCGCGCAGGGCCCAGACCATTGCGTCCAGTGGGTTGGTGATGCAGATAACGAAAGCATCCGGGGCATGTGTTTTGATGCCATCACCCACCGCCTTCATGACTTTCAGGTTGATGCCAAGCAGGTCATCACGGCTCATGCCGGGCTTGCGGGCCACGCCGGCGGTGACGATGATGACGTCCGCGCCCGCGATATCGGCATAATCGCTGGTGCCCTTCAGGTTGCTGTCAAAACCGTCCACCGGTGCGGCCTGGGACAGATCAAGCGCCTTGCCCGCCGGCATGCCGTCAACAATATCGAACAGGACTACATCACCCATTTCCTTTGAAGCGGCGAGGTGTGCCAGCGTTCCGCCAATCATGCCTGCGCCGATCAGCGCGATTTTGTTGCGTGCCATGAATTATGCCTTTCGTTTCCATGTAATGAGATAAATATTATATTGTTTTATGGGCAGAAAATTCCTGCAATATCCGTTGCTAATCTGTCCCTTTCGCGGTGCGCAATTCCACGCACCGGATAAACTGTGTTGGGCGAGGGAATGACATGATGTCATTTTAGACTCGTTTTCGGCGGCGATATTAAGCGCTTATATCAGGAAATTCAACAGGCAAAAGGGCGGAAACCAAGGTATCGTTGATAACAATTCGCATTATTAATTACTATCAAAAATACCTGTAGGGCAAGATTGGATAAAGCTGCGAATTAACGGGTAGAGAGTGCGCACCTCTATTCAGTCTCACTACCGTGGCCCAGTGCCAGATAGTCGTTTGACTGCATTTCCATGAGCCGCGACACGGTACGGTCAAATTCAAACCGGCCATCACCATGCGAATAGAGCGCGGCTGGCTCGGCATCTGCTGCGGCGAGCAGTTTCACCCGATATTCGTACAGAGCATCAATCAGGGTCACAAAGCGTGCGGCTTCGTTACGGTTTTCCGGTGATAGCACGGGAATGCCAACCATGATGACAGTATGAAACCGGCGGGCGATGGCCAGATAATCGGCGGCACCGCGCGCTTCACCGCATAGCCGCTTGAAAGAGAATACGGCAACTCCCTTCAGCGCGCGCGGTACATGCAAGATGCGTCCGCCTTCGACTTTCAGTTCCATTGACGGAACATTGGCCCGATCCTCGGGCGGATAGTCGGTCAGTCGAAAGAAAGCGGCGCTCAAGTCCTGTGTGGCCTGCTCTCCGTTCGGGACTAGCCATGTGTCGCTGCCCGATAGGCGCTCTAGCCGGTAATCGGTCGGACCATTAAGCGGCAATATATGCATCCGTGCTGTCATCAGCGCGATAAAGGGCAGGAAATGCTCGCGGTTCAGCCCGTCCTTGTAAAGGTCATCTGGCGGCCGGTTCGATGTGGTCACTATGGTGACCCCCGCGTCTATAAGGGCTGTAAACAGCCGCGACATGATCATCGCATCGGCGCTGTTATTGACCACCATTTCGTCAAAAGCGAGCACGCGGACTTCCTCGGCAAGCTGCTTTGACACTGCAGTGATCGGGTCGCCTTTCTGCGTATCGCGTTCGGTGCGCAGTCGGGCATGGATGTCGAGCATGAATTCATGGAAATGCGCGCGGCGTTTGCGGGCAATATCCAGATTGTCATAGAACAGGTCCATCAGCATGGATTTGCCGCGCCCGACACCGCCCCACATATATATACCGCGCGGCGCTTCTGGTTTTCGGCCAACCAGCCGCCATAAAACGCTGCCACGCGGCGGGGCTGCTTCCAGCTTTACCTGCAACTCCCCAAGCGCCTCGACAGTGTGACGCTGGTCAGCATCAGCGCGTAATTCTCCCGCTGCAATCAGTTCATCATAGCGGGTGACAAGGCTGCTCATGCGCGTGGTTTTGGCGTTTTGCGGATGGTGCCGGAAAAGGCGCCGATATGATCTGTGCCCTGTACCAGCAATCCGCGCAGGAACAGCAGCCGCCCTGTTTCGCGCAAGATTTCAACCTCGGCATCCAGCGGTTCACCAATCCGTCCTGCGGCCAGAAATTGCGTGTTGAGGTCGAGCGTGACGCCGGGACCATATTGCAGGGCGCCGTGCAGCCGCGCGGCCACAAAAAACGCAATATCAATCTGTGTCAGCATTGCGCCGCCATGCACATTATTGCCGATATTGCCCTGTAAATGTCCGGGCTCGGTGCGCACGACAGTAATGCCGTCCTGCCGCAACTTTGCCCACATGGGGCCGATCGTGCTGTTATAGCGGTCTTTTTCGCGCAATCCCCATTTCAGCCAGCCCGGGCGATCCGGGTCGGGCGAATGATCAAAGACGGTGTCGCCCTGAAGGTGATTGGGAAGATGATCGGGCATAGGCACTGATCGCAATCAGTAAGCCGGATCAGATATGCCGCTCGGCGGTCATTTTCTTGATCTCGGCAATAGCCTTGGCAGGAGAAAGCCCTTTGGGGCAGACATTGGCGCAGTTCATGATGGTGTGGCAGCGATACAGGCGGAAGGGATCTTCCAGTTCATCAAGTCGCTCACCGGTCATTTCATCGCGGCTGTCGGCTAGCCAGCGGTAAGCCTGCAGCAATATGGCAGGGCCTAGGAACTTGTCGCTGTTCCACCAGTAACTCGGACAACTGGTCGAGCAGCAGGCGCACAGGATGCATTCATACAGCCCGTCGAGTTTCTCGCGATCTTCGGGGCTTTGCAGGCGTTCTTTGCCCGATGGTTCGGGTGTTAGCGTCTGCAACCATGGTTTAATCGATGCATATTGCGCATAGAAGTGGGTGAAATCAGGAACCAGGTCTTTCACCACATCCATATGCGGCAGAGGTGTGATACGCACATCGCCCTTGCAATCTTCAATTGCAGTGGTGCAGGCGAGGCCGTTTTTGCCGTTAATATTCATTGAACAGGACCCGCAAATGCCTTCACGGCAGGAACGGCGGAAAGTGAGCGTGCTGTCCTGTTCACTTTTCATTTTGATCAGTGCGTCAAGCACCATCGGTCCGCAACTTTCGGTATCGACCTCAAACGTGTCATAACGCGGATTTTCACCGCTGTCGGGATCATAACGGTACACTTTGAATTTCTTGGTTTCTCCTGCACCATCCGCTGCCTCATGGGTTTGTCCATTCCGGCTGATTTTGCTGTTTTTCGGCAGTGTGAAAGTCGCCATTTTTTTTCCTTGCTTCAATTTCCTGCGTCAGCCGAGAGGCACTTGCATCCTGAATAACTTAGATGGTTACAGAATTAGCGGGTCAGACTCAACGGCTTTAGTTCACTGGACTTCTGGAATATTATCCTGTCTGGATCAAGCCATTGCGCCGCAAGCCTTCCGCGATGATTGTTTCCAGTAATTGTGGATGGCTCAGGCCTGCAACTGCAGCTGATTTGGCTACAACCTTTTCAGACCATAAATTGCAATTAAGATTGATTTCGATAAAATTGATATCGCCTGTATTTCGATCCAGCCGGAATTCGATCCGGCCATAGTCAAACGGTTCAAACTCACGGGCGATTCTGGAAGCCAGTTCCTGTACCCTGGGTGCGAATTCCAGATCCTCGAATTGCTTAAGAGTCGCCTTTTCTGTGTTAGGCACCAGATCGCGTTTTTCATAATATGTCCAGAGTTTTTGCGTATCCTCACGCTCATAGATCAGCATTGGCAGGGCTTTCGGGCCATTGGCGCTAATAAACGCCGCCTGTATATCATGGCCGTCCAGATAGGGCTCAACAATTGCATCATGACCCTGTTCGTGTATGCCCGCCACCGCGTTGGCTACGCCGGTCCAGTCAAATGCGTCGGAAATGGCCCAGCTGGCGGAAGAGGCATTTGGCTTGATTACCCAGCGTTCAGCCCTTGGACAATCGCTCTCGCTAACTGGCGCTCCACGGCGGTAGCAAAACCACGGTGCAGTTGGCACGCCGGCTTTTTCGGATACCAGTTTGGAAACCGACTTATCGTCGCCTAAACCGCGGATGAAGGGCATCGCACCAACATAGGCAATGCGGTGCATGTTGCACAGAAGCGGAATGAGCATTTCGCTATTCACGAACCCGCCGCGGTTGAGCAGGGGAAAGACAAAATCAACATCAGGCCGTTCGAACAGGACACTGTAATTATCGGCTACCTGCAGGTTAATGCCAAGGCTTTCCAGGCTGGTGCGCACCTCATGATGATAGATGGCATGATTTCCATCCTCCGGATGCATTCCGCCTCCCCATAGTGCATGTTTGGCCATGTACAGGAATTTAAGGCGCTCTTTGGATTCATCAGGAATGGTGAGGGGTTCGATGGAGGCGGGCAATGTCGAATATGCCATGGTATTACCCCTTAAGATATGGCGGCGAATGGCCGTTGAAAGTGCGCGTCAGGATTTTGCTGTGCTGGCCTTGTCGAGTTCGTTAGAATCCAGTTTATCCACCGTGTCTGTCAAAACCGCCTCAACAATTTTGTAAGTCCGTTCATTGTCCACGTCGATAGCTTGAGTACCATCGCTGAGCGGAAGGCGCCGTATCGCTACGCCAAAGCGTTTCGACATGCGCCGGAATGCCTGGTCAATCGTTACCAGCCGGAACCGCATCAGGAATATGTTGAACAGGCCAAATGCCCTGACCAACCGCCCCGGATTTCCCATGAACTGGCCGCCTTCACGAAAAATATTGGCGGCATCGAGTGCCCGGTTGCTTTTCAAGCCGTAGAGATTGCAATTGGCGTACCCACCATCGCGGAAATCATAAAATCCCCTCTGTGCGAGTGGATGGACAGCATGAATGTCGGTTTTTTCGGCCAAAGCCGCCACCGCGTCCGCCCCATTGTTCATCATTGCCAGTGCCTGGTCAATGCTGTCATGTTTCAGCAGGACGTTATCCGCTGTGGTAACCAGATAGGGCGCTTCAGCCTGGTTGCAGCCCTTGATAACACTGGCGGCAATATTTTCATCTGATGTGATGAACGTGATTGGCAGGTCGTCACGGGTATATTTCTCCACCGCATTGCGTATCTTTTCCTCGCCATCCGGCTCTATAAGCACATAAATTGCGCGGCATCCCTGATGGCTACTCAAAATTTCCAATATACGCTGGATAAGCGATTTACCTGCTATCGGGATCAGGCATTTATGGCTGACGTCATGGGCCTTTGCCAGTGGATTGACAACACCGGTCCGCTGAGCCGCCAGCAGGATTACATCGAATTTATTGTTCATGGCTATGCCTTAGCCAAGCCAAGGAAAAGGTCAAGTCTACCCGCTTTCGGCTACGGACTGTTCGATAGTATCATTGTGGCTATAGCCGAATCTGTTTGCCATAGCATCTGTTGGCGGCTAGCTGCATTGGTTAGCATCCAATCCACCCGAAACTAGGATAAAACCAGACTTGCCGAGCCGGATGTTCCATAGATTCAAAACAAGCGATGATACGCTGGCGCGTGTAGGTCGTAATAGTGCCTGGCTGTTTTCAAGCAAGGGCGTCAGCGCCATTTTGAGCCTCGCTTATCTGGCAATTGTCACGCGTACACTTGGCCCGGCTGGGTTTGGGGTGTTCATTCTGGTCGTAAGCGCAGGGCAGATGCTGGCAGCGCTTTTTCGGGTGCAGACATGGCAGGCGATAGTTCAGTTTGGCACGCCGCTACTTGCGAAAAATGACCAGGCAGGCTTTAGGCAGTTGGCAAAACGCGGGTTGACCATAGAGACTGTTGGCGGTGTGTTGGCATGTCTTCTACTCTATTTTCTGTTACCTGCTGCGGCGGCACGTTTCGGTCTCACTACGGAAATAGAGCAGGGGTTGCTGATCTATGGCTTTTTCATTCTGCTTGCGATCCGCTCTACACCAACAGGAATTTTGCGTGCGCATGACCGTTTCAGGGACAATGCGTTGGGCGAAACAGCGGTGCCGGTCACACGTATGGCGGGTGCGCTGGTGCTGGTGGCTATTGGTCCCAGCATCACTGGTTTCCTGATTATCTGGGGCATTTCAGAGCTGGTAAGCACCGTATTGCTATGGGTTCTGGTCTGGCGCAGTGATAACTCGCCGGGACAACGGGATGACATAGAAGACGAAATTGATGCGATTCAGCCAATGCCATTGAAAGGCGGACAGAGTTTTTACGGTTTTCTGGCAGCAACCAACTTTTCCCACCTGCTTACGACCACAAGAGAGCGTTTCGTGGTGATTATAGTCGGCCTGTTTGTCGGTGCGTCCGCAGCAGGCCTGTTCCGGCTTGCTGATCAGCTTGCCAACAGCATTAACCGGCTGACAGAAGTGTTCGCACGGCCGATGTTCGCAGAATTATCTCGTCTTTACGGACAAAGCGAGAAAGCGGAGTTACAGAGTCTGTTTTTCCGTTCTTTGCGTATTTCAGCAATTTCGGGTGCGGTAATCTTTACTGTTCTGATATTGGCTGGAAAACATATCATTTACATCATGTCAGGTCCCGAATTTGTTGATGCCTACCCATTATTGTTGCTGCTTGCAGGAGCGACAATTATCGGATTGGTGGCCGTGGGCCTTGAGCCTTTGCTGCAGGCGGCCCACCGGGCAGCAGGCGCGTTTGTCATCCGCCTGCTGTCACTGACTGTATTGGGTGGGCTGTTATATTGGTTGCTGCCGCTTTATGGCGTCCAAGGCGCTGCTCTAGCGATGCTGGTATCAGCCGTCGTAACCGCTTTCCTGCTTTTGCTGATGGGGTCAAAAGTGCTGCGTGACCTGCGCAAATAGCTGCTCTAGGCCGGTTCCAGCAGGTTGTTCGTGCGAAGCGCTTCTGTCACAATTGTTTCGATCAATTGCTCTTGGGTCCAACCTGCGCGCAGGGCGGAACGACCAAAAACCTTTTCTGACCAGAGGTTGCAGTTCAAATTGAGCTCAAGAAAGTTGAGTTCACCCTTTTCCGCGTCGAGGCGGAATTCATAGCGGCCATAATCGAATGGCAGGAATTCCTGCGCCAGATTGCGGGTATGGGTGGCAATTTGCTTGTGAAATGCCGGCCCTTCAAAATCGACCAACTGGTATTTGTGCCCGCGCTCGACAAGATCGCGTTTTTCCCAATAGGTGCGTAAATGCTCAGGGTCTGCCTGTTCAAACAGCATCATCGGCATTATCTGTGGCTGGCCATTGATCGTAATGACCGGTACTTCGACATCGCTGCCTGTCAGGAAAGGTTCAACAATGGCGTCATGGCCTTCACTGTGGATATTGGCGACAGCCTGTTTGACACCAGTCCAATCGCCAGCATCGGCAACGCCCCAACTGGCAGAGCTGGCATTGGGTTTGATAACCATGCGTTCCGCCATGGGGCAGTCTTTTTCCAGCACCGGTGCACCAGAGCGGTAGATCGCCCAGTCGGCGGTAGGGATACCGCGCTGTCTGGCGACGACTTTTGACAGGTGTTTGTCATCCGATAATCCGCGCAGGATCGGACTGGCACCCAGAAAGGGAAGGCCGATCCGGTTGCAGAGCAGGGGAATCATTATTTCGCTGTTCACGAAGCCGCCACGGTTCAGCAGAGGAAATACGAAATCTGCCTCAGGTTTCTCGAACAATGCTTCGTACCTGTTTTCCACCAGAAGCCTGTCAAACAATCCTTCCAATATGGTGCGCACTTCATGATGGTAAACGGCATGATTGCCGTCCTCTTTATGCAGGCTACCGTCACCCTTGGCGTGCTTTGCCATGAAAAGCAGGCGTACATTTTCGCGTGCATGCTGCGTTAGTTTCAGAGGTTCCATAAATTACGTTCATCAATCATATTACTGGTGCAGGCTTAGGATAAATTTTCATACAGCCTATCGTTACCGGCGCACTCATAGACGAATATGCGGATATATCAATTTGCATATTTGCCGTCTGTGCTTATTAGGCGGTGACAGGAAATATGGCAAAGAAGGTCGGCATGGATAAAAGCGAGTTGAGCGAGTTGCTCACAATGGGCGGCGATGCCCGTATCATAATGAAATCCGGCACTGGCGTGAATAAATATTTTGCAAGCCCTTATCCACGCGAGACAGTCACGTATGCATCTTCGACCGCAAATGACATAAGCGCAGAAGCTTTTGCGCATTTACAGGATTTTGCTGCAGCCACCAGTGTATCAAATCTGGCTGAACATAATGGATATGCGGCGCACCTGGAAGATTTACGGACACGTATCCGCAAGGCTTATTCGATTGCAGTTGATCACGATATCATCTTCTCGCCTTCCGGTACGGACCTTGAATATGTTGCGATTCTGGTATGTGCCAATCGCGCTGAAAACGGTGTCCACAATATCCTGTTGGGTGCAGATGAAGTGGGCAGTGGCTGTATCCACAGCGCGCATGGGGCGTATTTTGCCGGGGAAACCGCTCTTGGCTTTTCCAGCAAAGCTGGGGAACCCGTTAAAGGTCTGGGGCCGGTAACGCTGACTGAAATGCCGGTCCGTTGTAACGGGGGGATCGCGCATGACAGTCAAGCAATAACGCAGCAAATGCGAACTGCCATTGATACGGCGCTTGAACAGGGCCAGCATCCGCTGGTGCATATTGTGCACGGGTCCAAGACCGGTTTGATCATGCCGCATATGGATGATGTTGATGCCCTAATTGATTGCTATGGAGACAAAGTCAGTTTCGTTGTCGACGCATGTCAGGCGCGCATAACCACTGACGCGATTGCCGATTATCTGAAACGCAATGCCATCATATTTCTGACAGGCTCAAAGTTTATGGGAGGTCCGCCTTTTTCCGGCTTCGCAATTATACCTCCAACGCTGGCTAAGCGTGCAGAGGGAATAGCAGGGGGCTTGACCCGCATTTTTCGTAGGGCGGAGTTTCCGCAAGGCTGGTCGGGTAGGGATAGTTTGCGTGCAAAAGGCAATGCAGGGCTATCATTAAGACTGGAAGCTGCAATATTTGAACTGGAACAGTTTCAGGCACTGGAATTTGCAACCGTGGCACGTATCATCCAGCAGTTTCACGATGTGGCAGATAGGTTGATAGCTGATATGGGCGCGCATAAAATTCGTAGTTATCCGCCTGGTGATAAAGGTGAAGCAGACTGCCATCCTATAGAAATGCGTACATTGGTGACCATTGACCTGGGTGGTGACAGGCATGATGATCTGGACTTTGACCGGGCGACGGCAATCCAGAAATCCATGGTGGATGACAATGTACGGCTGGGCCAGCCTGTGCGATGTGCCGCGATAAGTGCCGCTTGCGATGAGAAAAAGCATCGTGGGACATTGCGTGTGGGGATTTCCATGCCGCAAATAACCGCCCTTGCGGAGATGTCAGAGCAGGATGCCGCGGCTAGCCTCTCCCGCGATATAGCACAGATTTTACGCGCATATCATAACGCCATGCAGAGCTGATAATGTATAATAAAACCCGGCCTGAATGGTTCAGGCCGGGTTTTTGGATTTGATAGGCTTGATGAGCGCACTCATCATAGGGCGCTTTAGCCAAAAGTGCGCTGCCACCAACCCTTTTTGCTGCCTGCACCGCCATTGGCGTCGTTGCTTGCTTCAGGATTTTTATCAGGCGCGGCGTCTTTTTGTGCCTTGTCTGAGTCAGCGGCTTTTTTAGGTGCCGCCTTGCGCGGTTTTCTGGCGGGCTTTTCCGTTTTGTCTGCGGCATCCTCTTTGGCCTTGGCAGGTGCACGTTTGCGCGGAGCAGCCTTTTTGACAGGTTTGTCTGCTGTTTTTGCACTGTCCGCCTTAGTATCCGTATCAGCTTTGGGTTCCGCCTTCTTGCGTGGTTTGCGCTTTGGTTTTTCTTCTTTCTCAGCCTTCGTGTCTTTGGCTTTCACATCGCCATCATCGGCTTTCTCCGCTTCGGCTTTCTTATCGGTAGCCTTGCGTGTGCGGCGGCGCGGTTTTGGTTTTTCTTCTCCGTCTGAAGCTATTCCTTCAGCTTTTGTTCCGTCTTTTTCTACGGAATCTTTATCAGCGGATTTTTCACCGGTACCGGCCTGTTCGGCATCGTCATTAGTTTTTTTGGAGGCACCGCGGCCACGTCCGCCGCGGCTACCGCGCCGGCTGCGTTTTGGTTTATCCTCTGATGCTTTATCCTTGCCGGAATCTGAATCTTTGGCTGATTTGTCATCTGCGCTGTCATCACCACTGGAATCCTCGCCGTCATTCTGGACAGCATTTTTGCGGTTTTCCTTGCGGCCACCGCGGCGACCACGACGGCGACGTCGGCGTTTTGGCCGATCACTTTTTTCGTCGTCATCACTGTCATCGACCGCGGAAACATCATCCTCATCTTCATCATCATCAACAATGGGTTCGAACTTGGGCGCATTGGCGGGTTTGGGACCAGAGGAGGACACGGTCATTTTGGCGCCTTCTTCCTCACCATCGGGCAGTATTTCCACGTTGACGCCATAGCGTTCTTCGATTGAGGCAATATCGTTGCGCTTATGGTTCAACACGTAAATCATCGCTTCGCTGCTGGTGCGCATGGCGATGGATGTGCCTTTGCCTTTGCCTGCTTCTTCTTCCAGTAGGCGCAGTGCGGCCAGACCGGCGGAAGAGGCAGTGCGGACCAGACCGG
Organism: Sphingorhabdus sp. Alg239-R122; assembly: GCF_900537065.1. GTDB lineage: Bacteria > Pseudomonadota > Alphaproteobacteria > Sphingomonadales > Sphingomonadaceae > Alg239-R122. The sequence continues at coordinate 59,510 of NZ_UNRC01000005.1, forward strand.
TGCCGTCACAGTGCGGGCATATCCGTGTCGTAGCCTCCAATACGCCTGTGCGCAGGCGCTGACGGCTCATTTCCATCAGGCCAAAGCCGGAAATGCGGCCCACCTGAATGCGTGCACGGTCGGATTTCAACGCATCACGCATCGCTTTTTCAACCTTGCGGACATTGGATCCATAATCCATGTCGATAAAATCAATCACGACCAAGCCGGCCATGTCGCGCAGGCGAAGCTGACGCGCAATTTCATGCGCGGCTTCCAAATTGGTGGCAACCGCAGTCTGTTCGATGCCATGTTCCTTGGTTGAACGGCCCGAGTTGATATCGATGGAAACCAGTGCCTCTGTCGGATTAATGACGAGATAACCGCCAGATTTCAGTTGCACTACCGGGTCATACATGGCGGAGAGCTGGTCTTCCGCGCCGTAACGCTGGAACAGTGGAACAGGATCGGCATAGCTTTTGACCCGCCGGGCATGGCTGGGCATGAGCAGTTTCATGAAATCCTTTGCAGCCCGGTATCCATCCGCGCCTTCAACAAGGACTTCCTGGATTTCGCGATTATATATGTCGCGAATAGCACGCTTGATCAGGTCGCTGTCGCTATGGATCTGCTGTGGCGCGGATGCACCCAGGGTCTTTTCCCGAATTTCATCCCAAAGCCGCGCGAGATAATCAAAATCGCGTTTGATTTCAGTCTTGGTGCGCGACAGTCCAGCGGTCCGTACAATGCAGCCCATGGTTTTGGGCAGTTTCATTTCCGCAATAATGGACTTGAGCCGTTTGCGGTCGGCACCGTTGGAAATTTTCCGGCTGATGCCGCCGCCATGTGAGCTGTTGGGCATAAGTACGCAATAACGGCCGGCCAGTGACAGATAGCTGGTAAGGGCTGCGCCTTTATTGCCGCGTTCTTCCTTTACAACCTGGACCAGCAGGACCTGGCGGCGATGGATAACATCCTGGATCTTGTAACGGCGGCGCAGCGCAAGGCGTTTCTTGCGGGCTTCATCGCTCGCCTTGGCACGGCCGCCCTTGCGGCCGCCGCGACGGGGGCGTCTGCCTCTTTTGACTTTCGTGTCTTTGCTCTTGTCTTCTTCTTCCGCTTCTTCCAAATTATCATCGGCGTCATCGTCATCGGACGCAGCTTCACTTTTCTGCTCGATAATACCGTTTTCTTCGATCAGCTCTTCTTCGAATGAAGACCGGCCTTCGTTATGTTCTTCATCGTCGACGGAAGGCGGGCTTAAATCACCGCTTTCCTCTTCCTGATCACGAAGTGCCGCTTCTTCTTCAGCATGCTTGGCTTCTTCGGCCAGTAATGCGTCGCGGTCTTCTTTTGGTATCTGGTAATAGTCGGGGTGAATTTCGGAAAAAGCGAGGAAACCATGGCGGTTACCACCATAATCAACAAAGGCAGCCTGTAGCGAGGGTTCAACCCGCGTCACTTTTGCTAAATATATATTACCTTTTATCTGCTTGTGTTCAGCAGAGTCGAAATCAAACTCCTCAATCCGGTTCCCTTTGAGCACAGCCACGCGGGTTTCTTCCCGGTGGCGCGCGTCGATTAGCATGCGCGTTGTCATTAATTCGTCTCCGCGCAAGTCGCCGTGACAGCTTATGTCCGGTGGGCTTGCGCATATCTGTGATGGAGCGTCCGCGAAGCAAAGGCTGGGCGGGCTTCCAATGGTTTAATAAAGAAATAAACGTGTCTGCTGATAGGACGTGAGCTGCGACATTGGCGCAGTGTCCGCGAGCTATCCGCGCGATATCGCTTGGAAGCGACTGCGGTGCTCGGGCGTAACTCAATTCCATATAGCATCAACCTGGTCATAGCCGCCGCAGAAATGCACGGGGGCTGAGAAAAAGGGGCGTTTGGCAAGCAGTTGAACAGCTTTACCAGCCCCTATATTGTCATAGCTAGCACCGGTTTACATATGCAGCAACCAAAAGGTTGCGCAAATTATCGCTTTTGTAAAATTATTGGCATCTGCACAGGGAGATTAAAACGTTTAATTTTTGTTAACTATTCGGGCCTAGACCATTTTGAAACTGTCCCAAAACGGGATTCAACGATAAAAATGGCGGGGAAGAGCTTATGTTTTTCAACTGGATTAACGAGGTTAAAAAGTGGCACAAAGCGCGCATGTTTATGATGTTGTCGCTTGCTGGCCTATTGTTCGCACCAAATTTTGCATACGCGGGTGAAGTTTCGCGCGTTGAATTGCGGGGCCATGACGTCACGCTGCACTTTGACGGTCTGATCACGCAGGCATCGGGCTTTACGCTGGAAGGCCCTGATCGTATTGCAATCGATATAAAAGGCGCAACTGCGCACAAGGGTGCGCATGGCGGTAACGGTCTTGTACGCACAATCCGCAAAGGACAGTTTTCACCTGATACAGCGCGTATTGTGCTTGACCTTGATCGGCCTGCCACCATCGGTTCCGGCCGTTTCTCGAAAAATGGCCGTATGCTCACGCTTTCCCTGATTGAAACGGACCGGAGCAGATTTGCCCGGCTTATCAAGTCAGGCCGCAAGCAGTTCCTCCCACCACTCAATTTTCGCGCTAAACCGCCGCGCAAGCAATATAGCGTGCGCGTGCCGCTGCCCAAAGCGAAGCCTGCCGTGAAGCTACCCAAAATATATGGCCCGAATGATGATAGCCGTCCGCTGGTCATTATTGATGCAGGGCATGGCGGCCATGATCCGGGCGCGATCAGCCCGCATGGCGGCAAGCGCGAAAAAGACGTAACACTGGCCATTGCCAAGGCGATGCGTGACGAATTGCTCAAAAAAGGACGTGTGCGTGTTGCCCTCACACGTGAAAATGACCGCTTTCTGGTCCTGCAGGAACGTTATGGCATCGCGCGGCGGATGAACGCAGACTTATTCATTTCGGTGCATGCAGATGCCGCAGGTAATGAAGATGCGAATGGTGCCACGGTATATACATTGGCTGAAGCCGCATCCGACCGGGAGGCAGCACGTTTGGCAGCGCGCGAGAACAAGGCAGATATCATCAATGGCATAAATCTTGGCGATACACCGGATGATGTGAATTCGATTCTCATCGACCTGACACAGCGCCAGACCATGAACCTGTCTGCTGATTTTGCGAAATTGGTGTTACGCGAAGGACGGGGTAATATGACATTTCGGACCAATTCACACCGCTTTGCATCATTCGTCGTGCTCAAGGCGCCTGATGTCCCGTCTGTCCTTTTGGAAAGTGGGTATCTCACCAATGAAAAAGATGTGGATTTCCTGACCTCCAGTGCGGGTAGGGACAAGCTGGCAAAATCAGTCGCCAATGCAATCAATGTTTATTTTGCGCGACAACTGGCCATGCGTTGAGGCCGAGGCTTTCTGAATTGCGGCTTAACTGCATTTTGAAATTATAGACAATTTACCGATTTTAGCGTCTGGCCTATCCGCGCAAAGCTGTGCTAACCAGCGCAGTAATGGAACAGACAGATGATATGAGTTTCGCAGCGCGGATGCGCCAGTTCACAAGCGATTTCGCCGAGCGGTTCAAAGCATTGTGGCAAAAACGGTGGTTTAAGCTTGTCGCCATTATTATCGGTGCCATGCTGTTTGCATGGTTCCTGCTATGGCTGCTGGTGATACGCAACCTGCCGTCTGCCGAAGCCTTGGTGGATTACCAGCCCGAGCTGCCGACTATGGTGCGCGGCTATGATGGGGAAATCACCCAAAGCTATGCCCGCGAACGCCGCGTGCAGCTGCAATATATCGATTATCCCGATAAACTCATCGAAGCGTATCTGTCTGCCGAGGATAAGACGTTTTTCGACCATGGCGGGCTCGATTATCCGGGGCTTGCCGGTGCAGTCTTTGATTATGTCACCAAAATCGGTTCGGGTCAGCGCGCCCGGGGCGGTTCGACTATCACGCAGCAGGTGGCGAAAAACCTGTTAATCGGCGATGAATATTCAATCGACAGGAAACTTAAAGAGGCCCTGCTTGCCTATCGCATAGAAGATGCACTGACCAAAGAGCAGATACTCGAGCTCTACCTGAACGAGATTTTTCTGGGCCGCAGTGCCTATGGCGTGCAGGCCGCAGCGCGTGCCTATTTCGACAAGGATGTGGGCGATCTTGAGCTGCATGAAATGGCCTATCTGGCGATCCTGCCTAAAGGACCGTCCAATTATCGTCCCGAAAATAACGAGGCCCGGGCTATTGAACGCCGCAACTGGGCGCTCGGCGAAATGACGGACAATGGCTTTATCAGCGCAGCGCAGAGAGATGCGGCGCGTGGGCAGCCATTGGGCACAGTGCGCAGCAAAAGCGATGGTTTTACAAGGGTTGGCGGATATTTTATCGAAGAAGTCCGCCGCCAGCTTATTGAAAAATATGGCGAGGACAGCGAAGATAGCGAACACGGCATCTATTCAGGCGGCCTTTGGGTGCGCACTTCACTGCGCCCCGACATACAGGTTGAGACAACCAAGGCATTGCGTGATGGCTTGCGCCGTTATGCTCGCGGTAAAGGCTGGAGCGGTCCCATCAACACTATCGAAATTGACGAACAATGGGCGAGCCGCCTGCGTTCGACCTTTATCGGGCTTGATTATTCCAACTGGCGCGTGGCTGTGGTTGTTTCAAAAGAGGGCCGGACCGCCACGATTGGCTTTACCAATGGTGAAACCGGCACGTTGCCCAGCTATGCCGCATCATTGCGCGGCAAGAAAGGCACGGCGTTCAACATGATGAAGCCGGGTGACATCATCGCAGTCGCACCCGATGGCAATAACTGGACATTGCGCAATATCCCCGAAATATCCGGCGGCATGGTGGCGCAAAATCCATATAACGGGCGTATCTATGCGATGCAGGGCGGGTTCGACTCGCGTATCAGTTCCTTCAACCGCGCGACACAGGCGGAGCGCCAGCCGGGTTCGACGATCAAGCCATTTGTATATGCCACTGCGCTGGACCAGGGCATGACTCCGGCGACCAAGCTGGTTGACGATACATTCTGTGTCTATCAGTCGGCGACATTGGGCCGCAAATGCTTCCGTAATTTCGGCAATGCGCGCGGTGCGGGTTCGCAGACACTGCGCTGGGGGCTTGAACAGTCACGCAACCTGATGACCGTACGTGCGGCCAATGATGCCGGCATGGAAAATGTGGTAAAAACCATCGCCCGCATGGATATTGGCGAATATGAGCCATATCTCGCCTTTGCGCTGGGTGCGGGCGACACAACGGTCATGAAAATGACCAACGCCTATTCAATGCTGGTCAACCATGGCCGGGAGCTGAAGCCGAGCGTGATCGACTATGTGCAGGATCGTAATGGCAAGGTTATTTTCCGCACTGACAGCCGTGACTGTGCGGGGTGTAACATGCCCAAATATGACGGCAAACCGATGCCCCGGCTCAATCCGGTTGGCAAACAGCTGATGAACCCGATGACCGCCTATCAGGTGGTACATATGCTCGAAGGCGTGGTGCTGCGCGGTACGGCACAGAACCTGCGCGACCTTGACCGGCCCATGTTTGGCAAGACAGGCACGTCTTCGGGCCCCACAAATGTGTGGTTCGTGGGCGGAACGCCCGATGTCGTGGCTGGGGTATATATGGGTTATGACCAGCCGCGTAACATGGGCAGCTATGCCCAGGGCGGTTCGCTCGCCGCACCGATATTCAAACAATTCGCCAGAGCAGCGTTCAAGGATATGCAGATCACGCCGTTCCGTGCACCGCGCGGCATCCGCATGGTCCGTATCGACCGCAAGACCGGCCGCCGCGTCTATGGCGCATGGCCGGGCGATGATCCCAAGGCGGCGGTGATCTGGGAAGCGTTCAAACCCGAAACCGAACCGCGCCGCACGATCCGCAAGGAAGAGATCGAGCAGACAGCGAAGAAAAAAGCGGCACCCAAGGCGCAAAGAAGGGTGGAAAGACAACAACAGTCCGACAGCGACTTCCTACAGGACCAGGGCGGGATTTATTAGAGCTTTGGAAATCTTCTTACCGGTAAGATGGGACCGATGAATTATCGATATAGATGATACCGTCATATTGGTCGCTTGCTATTATCGAATAACTCCCGAATTGTCCGCCCCAATTATATGCGGATGTCAGTTCGAACAGGAATTGATTGCCGTTTTGGCGTGATTGGCTTTTCGAACTGTCAACATAGATTGCGGCCTTGCGAACCGAATAGGCGATTGCTTCCAGGCTGTTATTTTGCGGGATCAGGACCGAAACTCCGCGCTGGTTATTGCCGGCTGTGGTCCCGCGCAGCATGTACAGGCCGATCGTGTATAAATCGTCGGGATAAGCCTGACGCAGGTGAAAGCCCATGGGAGTGTCCGGCCAGTTGGGGATTACATTGGGCGCTGGAACCGTGTCGCTCTGTTCATTCGCTACATGCCGGTTATGCGCCCAGACCACAATTTTTTCGTCTGGATACAGCCTTGAGCGTATCTGACCCAGTACCCCGGCCATGTTCCGGTCACGGACATTCCCGGTATCACGGCTGCGGTAGGTGGCAATGGAATTTTCGAGCTGTCCGGCCGCAGCGAAAACTGAAATATACAGTATCTTATGTGCCTGTTCCGGGTTTGTGATACTGTCCAACGCTTGCAGGTCCTGCTGCAGCCGGGTGCGCAGATTTTCGCTCTGCTGGACAATGGTTGTGCAAGTGGCGGTTTGCTGCGCAAAGCAGCCTTGCTGTGAAAACCGGCCTTGCAGGTCCCGAAAGGTCTGGATATTGGCGCGAATACCAGCTTTGTCATTTGCATCCAACTGCGCCGATACGGGTAAGGAGGCAATGAAGCTGTCGATCTGTGCGTAATAGCCGGAACTTATCTGTGTATCGAAACCGACCAGCCGAAGAGGTTTGCTACCTGTTTGTGTATCCTTGACATAGCTGAACAGTTCGAAAACTTCATCGGTGTGCCATACCGGAAAAATGAACCGCATCATCTGGTCAGCTGTCAGGTTGTCCTGGTTACTATCGACATGAAAACCTCCAAAAAAACCGCTTTCAAATGCAACAACAGTAAAATCCATTTCCTGATGCAGATATTTTATCAGGCGGGTTTTGACATGGTTGAATTCCCTGGTGCCATGCGAACTTTCACCCAGCTGCACGATTTTTCTGTCGCCAATCAGGCCTGACAGGAAATCCAGATCGGAAAAATCCTGGTCATATGTAATTGACCGGATCGGATAATGGTTGGCCGAAAGCCACTGCGTATAGGCCTGCGGTGCTACAGGGCCGGGGGAAAGTGCGGGGGTGCGTAGTTCCTCATTTGACAGAAGTTTGTCCTGCGTGAGGTCGGGCGATGTTGTTCCGCTGGGCGGAGGCGGAGGCGGCGGAGGTGGAGGCGGTGGTGGAAGTATTGTGGTAGGCGGTGTGCTGGAGCTGTCGCCGCCGCCACATGCAGGCAACAGCAATGTCATAAACGCGGATAATACAAGTGCTATTTTTCTATTATCACAAACGTCCATAAATATCCTCCACACGATTCCACCTTGCCGACTCAATACTATTGCGTATCAGCCAAAAATTCAGACTACAAGTATCAGGCTGGGTCATGGCGCAGCTTGCTTAACTCCGAAATAGCCATGTCTAGGCATCAGCGCAGTCACACCATTAGCGCAAAGGTTGTCATTGCCGCGCTTTACATATGCGCGCAATCATTTATGGCGCTTCAGATAGCAATTTAACGACATCTGTGACGGAGAGATGCCATGCGTGCCGAGGGGCAGGGCCATATTGAAACGATTGAGGCAGCGCTGAATCTTGTGCGTACGTCGCTGGACTGGGATAATGCTCTGCGCCGCCTGGATGAGCTGAATGCGCGGGTGGAAGATCCCACGCTTTGGGATGATCCAAAGGCCGCCGAGGAAGTGATGCGTGAGCGTCGCCGGCTGGAACAGGCCGTGTCCACCGTCAATGACATCAGCCAGGAAATGGCTGATGCAGTCGAGTTTATCGAAATGGGCGAGGCCGAGGGCGATAACGAGATTGTCGATGAGGGCCATGACACGCTCGAAAAACTGGCCGCGCGTGCAGAGAAGGACAAGGTGCAGGCGCTGCTCGCACATGAAGCCGATACGCTCGACACCTATCTGGAAATCCACGCCGGGGCAGGGGGCACGGAGAGCCAGGACTGGGCCGAAATGCTGCTGCGCATGTATCAACGCTGGGCCGAAAAGCGGGGGTACAAGGTGGATATGATTGAATATCAGGCGGGTGATCAGGCTGGCATCAAGTCGGCGACGCTGCATATCAAGGGTGAAAACGCTTATGGTTATGCCAAGACCGAAAGCGGTGTACACCGGCTCGTGCGCATTTCACCCTATGACAGCGCAGCCAAGCGGCATACCAGCTTTTCCAGCGTCTGGGTCTATCCGGTGATTGACGACAGTTTTGAGGTTGAGATTAACGAAAGCGACCTGAAAGTGGATACCTACCGTGCGTCGGGGGCAGGCGGGCAGCACGTCAACACCACTGACTCTGCGGTGCGTATAACACACGTGCCATCGGGCATTATCGTCGCCAGCCAGAATGACCGATCACAGCACAAGAACCGGGCGACAGCCATGGGCATGCTGAAAGCGCGGCTGTACGAAGCGGAAATGCAGAAACGTGAGGCCGAAGCGAGCGGTGAATATTCGGCCAAGACCGAAATCGGCTGGGGCCATCAGATCCGTTCCTATGTGCTGCAGCCCTATCAGATGGTGAAGGACCTGCGCACGGGCCTTACATCATCGGCGCCATCCGACGTGCTTGATGGCGCGCTCGATCCTTTTATGGCCGCCGCATTGTCACAGAAAGTCACGGGCGAAAAAGTTGATGTCGAGGATGTCGACTAGCCATTCGCTTAAACTTTTGATGGGCTGTGTTTCTAAGCCTTGGACAAGCACGTAGGTCCACGTTAAAGACGAGGCATGTTACAAGTGAAAAATCTGTGTACAGGGGCAATATTGCTGGCTTTGGCCGCATGCCAACCGGTTGATACCGATACTAGCCGTCCGGAGACGTCGCGAGCATTTCCATCGCCTGACCGTCCTGTGTCAAAGGTTATCGGCAACAGTTTTTCGACCGAAGAAGCCCGTGATGACCGTGATGAAGCCAATAAAGTCATGGATATGGCGGGCATTGAGGCGGGAACGACGGTTGCGGATATCGGTGCGGGTGGGGGTTATTATACTGTCCGGCTTGCCGAACGTGTTGGCGAATCCGGGCGCGTGCTGGCACAGGATATTGACGCAGATGCGCTTAAGAAACTAGGCACACGTGTGGAACGCGAACGGCTCGACAATGTGTCGATCAAACCCGGTGAAATTGACGATCCAAAGCTTCCCCAAAACAGTTTTGACCGCATATTCATGGTGCATATGTACCATGAGGTAACTGAACCTTACGCCTTTATCTGGCGGATGCGCCCGGCGCTTAAAAAAGGCGGGCAGGTGATTGTGGTCGATGTTGATCGCCCGACAACGAAACATGGCATTCCGCCCAAATTGCTGTTCTGCGAATTTGCGGCAGTTGGATACAAGCTGGTGGAGTTTGAGGAAAAGCCGGACATTGCCGGATATTTCGCCCGCTTCGAGGCTGAGGGGGAACGGCCCGAACCATCTGAAATTAAAAGCTGTTCCAATCAGAAAAGCTGATATTGAAACATAAATCATTTGAAAGACGGAAGATTTATTCCGCGCATTTTGACCGCCATTTCTATATAGCGGGTCGCAAGTAAGGGGAATGCACATTGTTTAAAGGGTTGAAGCCAATCCAGTATGCTGGCCGTGAAGTCTGGCCGCTTATCGAAGGCGGTAAAGGCGTGTCGGCAACAAACCACGCGAGCTCCGGCGCGTGGGCCGCCGCTGGCGGTATTGGTACCGTATCGGCGGTAAATGCTGATAGCTATGACGAAAACGGCAATGTCATTCCGCAGACATATGAAGGCAAAACACGCGGTGATCGCCATGAAGAACTGATTGCCTATGGCATTGCGGGCGGCGTTGCCCAGGTTAAACAGGCTTATGAGATTGCAGGCGGCAAGGGCGCGATCAATATCAACGTGCTGTGGGAAATGGGCGGTGCGCAGGATATCCTTCACGGCATATTGGAACAGACCAAGGGCATGGTGCAGGGCGTAACGTGCGGTGCGGGCATGCCGTATAAACTCTCTGAAATAGCACAGCAATATGGTGTCTATTACTTGCCGATCATCAGTTCCGCGCGCGCATTTCGGGCGCTATGGAAACGCGCCTATCATAAGGTGCCGGACCTTTTGGGCGCTGTTGTTTATGAAGACCCGTGGCTGGCAGGCGGGCATAATGGCTTGTCCAATGCGGAAGATCCACGTGAACCGCAAGATCCTTATCCCCGTGTAAAAGCCGTGCGTGACATCATGCGCGATTGCGGCATTGATGACAGCGTGCCTATCGTGATGGCGGGCGGTGTATGGTTCCTGCGTGATTGGGAAAACTGGATCGATAATCCAGACCTTGGCCAGATTGCATTCCAGTTTGGCACGCGGCCGCTGCTCACTAAAGAAAGCCCGATTCCGCAAAAGTGGAAAGACGAGCTTACCAAGATTGAAGAAGGCGACGTGCTGCTCCATAAATTTTCGCCGACAGGATTTTATTCGTCGGCTGTACGCAATGATTTCCTGAATTCATTGGAGGCACGTTCGGAACGACAGATACCATTTTCGAAACAAGCTGATGATGAACACACTGAACAACTTGATGTGGGCGTGAAGGGTAAGAATTACGTCACGCCGGAAAACCTGAATAAAGCGCGTAGACTGGTAGAGCAGGACTTTACTGCCGGACTTAAAACGCCTGACGACACTATTGTGTTCGTCACACCCGAAGACCGCGATATGATCCGCAAGGATCAGCAGGATTGCATGGGTTGCCTGTCGCATTGCGGTTTTTCGTCATGGAAAGATCATGATAATTTCACGACAGGGCGTCTCGCCGACCCACGCAGTTTCTGTATCCAAAAATCACTGCAAAATATCGCACATGGTGAAGACGTTCAGGAAAATCTGATGTTTGCTGGACATGCGGCCTATAATTTCGGGACCGATCCGTTCTATTCCAACGGGTTTGTGCCAACTGTGGAAGAGCTGGTAAACCGGATATTGACGGGAGATTAATGCATGTTTGAGCGGGTGGCATGGGGCATATTGGCACTGATCCATTTATCTCCTGCTGCGGCATTTTTCCTACCTTCGTTGATCACGAAACTATATGGAATTTCATCTGGCAGCGACACTTTCATCTTGCTGCATCACCGTGCGGCATTATTTCTGGTGGTTTTCATCGGCTGTATATGGGCAATTTTCGATCCTGATGTACGCAGGCTTGCTGTCGTGGGCACGGCCCTGTCGATGCTTGGTTTCCTTGCGATTTATATTATGGGAGGACAGCCGGATGCACTTCGCTCCATAGCGATTGCGGATAGCATAGGTCTTCCGTTTTTGGCATATGTAGCCTGGTTGGCCTTCAGGCATTAAGTAGTTTTACTGACTACATCCAGCCATCCAGAACCTGGTCCGGTGGTCTGTGGCCGTCTGCCCAGATGCGAATATTGGCAATAACGCGTTCACCAGAAGCCTCGCGGCCTTCAAAAGTAGCGCTGCCGACATGCGGCAAAAGCGTTACATTTTTGAGCGCCAGCAGACGCGGATCGACTGCCGGTTCATGGGTGTAGACATCAAGCCCGGCACCTGCGATTTCACCTTTTTCCAAGGCAGTAATCATGGCTTCTTCATCAACAATCTCGCCGCGTGAGGTGTTAATGAGATACGCGTCGTTTTTCATCGCCGCGATCCGCTTTGCGTTTATCATTTCATGCGTTTCAGCATTATGCGGACTATGCAGCGTTATGATGTCGCTATCCTGGATCAACGCATCAAGGTCACCCCGATATTCCGCGCCCAGCATCTGTTCGAGATGTTCGGGCAGACGGCGGCGGTTATGGTAGATGATGCGAAGACCAAAAGCGCGTGCCCGGTGGGCGACGGCCTGTCCGATACGCCCCATGCCGATAATGCCCAAAGTCTTGCCGCCAATGCGGTGGCCCAGCATGCCGGAGGGTTTCCATCCCTCCCATTTGCCCGAACGCACCAGTTTTTCGCCCTCGGCAAAGCGGCGTGGTACGGACAGGATCAGCGCCATGGTCATATCGGCGGTGTCATCGGTAAAAACACCCGGCGTGTTGGTGACCATGATGCCCCGTGCACGAGCGGCCTTCAGGTCAATATGGTCCACGCCGGTGCCAAAATTGGCTATGAGCTTAAGCCGGTCGCCGGCACCATTGATAAGATCAGCATTGATATCGTCCGTCACAGTGGGGACCAGAACATCAATATCCTGCATCGCATCATGCAGCTGTTCAGGTGTCATAGGAATGTCTGCGCGGTTAAGAGACGCTTCGAACAGTTCTTCCATCCGTGCCTGCACACTATCGGCAAGATCACGCGTAACAGCGATTTTGGGTTTGGCGATAGGGGTGGAGAGGCGGGCACTGTTGGGCATATGCACGCTATCTGGCAGATTTTACCAAAGGTCAAGCGGGCGGCGCTTGAAAGTTATGGGTTAATCCCTGTAAGAGGCATGCATATGATATATGGTAAGCGGAGCAAGCATATGCGGCCCTTTCACAGGCGCATGATACAGATATTTTCAGGCATATTTTTGCTGAGCGGTATGGTGTTTGCCAGCGCGCCCGCACATGCGCAAAATGTCGAAACGCCCTATTGGGCTTCTATCAGTGACGAGAAGGCAAATGCCCGGGTCGGTCCGACGCGTGATTACCGGATTGCATGGGTATACCAGCGTAAAAACCTGCCGGTTAAAGTGCTGAAACGGTATGAAAGCTGGCGTCAGATTGAGGATCATGACGGTGATGTTTCATGGATGCTGGCTTCGCTGCTGTCACGCAAGCGGACTGCGGTTGTCATTGACGGTATTCAAAAAATGCATGCAGAACCTGAATCCGCATCGAAAGTGATATGGCGTGTCGAGCCGGGTGTTGTTGGCGTGCTGGGAAGCTGTTCCAATAACTATTGTGAATTCGATATAGATGGACAGTCCGGCTATGTGGCTGCGGCTGGTTTATGGGGCGTTGGCAAGCCCTGACATTACCAACTATTCCATAAAAGTGCCGCCCGGTTTAATGGGCGGTACTTTTGGTTTTCCTGCAAGGTTGGATTAATCGAGCAATTCAATTGCCACTGCTGTTGCTTCGCCGCCGCCGATGCAAAGCGAAGCGATGCCGCGTTTTTTGCCATGGGTTTGCAGCGCAGCGATCAGTGTAGTCATAATCCGCGCCCCGCTGGCACCGATCGGATGGCCTAGTGCGGTTGCGCCGCCATGCACGTTAATCTTATCATGCGGAATGCCCAGATCCTGCATCGCGAACATAGCGACGCAGGCAAAAGCTTCATTGACTTCGAAAAGGTCAACATCATCCATCGACCAACCCGCTTTTTCCAGAACCTTGTTTACCGCGCCTACCGGAGCCACCGTAAACTGCGAAGGTTCCTGCGCATGTGCGGCAAGGCCGACAATGCGTGCAATCGGTTTCTTGCCATGCGCGTCCGCTACGCTTTGACGGGTCAGTACCATCGCCGCGGCACCATCGGAAATTGAGGAGGAGGTGGCAGCGGTAATCGTGCCGTCTTTTGCGAATGCTGCTCGCAGGTTCGGGATTTTATCCGGGCGGCCCCGGCCAGGTTGCTCGTCAGTATCGACGGTAACGTCTCCCTTGCGGGTGGAGAAAGTGACGGGCACAACTTCGCGGTCAAATGCGCCGCTCTCAATTGCGGCATTGGCACGGCGCAGTGATTCGATGGAATATGCATCCTGTGCCTCACGGGTCAGCTGATATTCGTTCGCCGTGTCTTGCGCAAAAGTGCCCATGGCACGGCCTTCTTCATAGGCATCTTCCAACCCGTCGAGAAACATATGGTCATACACGGTATCATGGCCGATGCGCGCGCCGCCACGATGCTTTTTCATCAGATAGGGCGCGTTGGTCATGCTTTCCATGCCGCCGGTAACGATCAGGTCGATCGAACCTGCCGCAAGTGCTTCTGCGCCCATAATCGCTGATTGCATGCCCGATCCGCACACCTTACCGACCGTTGTGGCTTCGACTGATTTGGGCAAACCGGCTTTTAGCGCAGCCTGACGCGCTGGCGCCTGACCCAGACCAGCGGACAGCACATTGCCCATATAGATACGGTCGATATCATCGGTATTCACACCTGCGCGCTCCACTGCGGCCTTCACCGCAGTCGCGCCGAGTTCCGTTGCCGATACATCGGAAAATACGCCCTGCATGCCGCCCATCGGGGTGCGGGCATAGGACAGAATGACAATCGGATCGTTTTCGCTGAATGTGGCCATGGGGGGACTTTCTGTGTTCGAGTGAAAATTGTTATGCGATGTAGGTAAGCCTTTCCGCCACATTTTTCAAATCCAATATTGCGCTGCAACATCAACTTCTTCACGAAATTATATTACAAAAATCCGCGAAGCTGATTATGGTGCCTGACAAAGATTTGGCGTTTAAGGAGTCTCACATGTCAGCAACCCCCGATTTTGATTTCCAACTGGGCGAAATGGCGGACCAGATTCGCGACACCACACGCCGCTTTGCCGAAGATAAAATCATGCCGATTGCGGCTAAAATCGATGCAGAGGACTGGTTCCCCGAAGACCTGTGGCCGCAAATGGGTGAGCTTGGCCTGCACGGGATTACTGTGGCAGAGGAAGATGGCGGGCTGGGGCTTGGCTATCTGGAACACTGCATCGCGGTGGAAGAAATCAGCCGCGCGAGCGCCTCGGTAGGCCTCAGCTATGGCGCACATAGCAATCTGTGTGTCAATCAAATGGCGCGCTGGGCTTCACCTGAACAGAAAGCAAAATACCTGCCCGGGCTGGTGTCGGGCGAACATGTTGGCTCGCTTGCTATGTCCGAAGCAAATGCCGGCAGCGATGTGGTGTCGATGAAACTGAAAGCTGACGCGGTGCAGGGTGGGTATCTGCTCAACGGTACGAAGTTCTGGATCACCAATAGCCAATATGCCGAAACGTTGATCGTCTATGCTAAAACCGGCGAGGGCAGCGGCGGCATCACGGCGTTTATTATCGAAAAGGACATGGAGGGTTTCTCCATCGGTCAGAAAATCGACAAAATGGGCATGCGCGGAAGCCCTACGGCGGAACTGGTATTTAACGATTGCCATGTGCCTGAAGAAAATATCATGGGCCCCGTCAATGGCGGTGTCGGCGTGCTTATGTCGGGTCTGGATTATGAGCGCGCTGTGCTCGCCGCGATCCAGCTCGGTATCATGCAGGCGTGCCTTGATGTAGTGATTCCGTTTGTGCGTGAGCGTAAACAGTTTGGACAACCCATCGGGTCGTTTCAGCTTATGCAGGGTAAAGTGGCCGACATGTATGTCGCGCTGCAATCTGCGCGCTCCTATGTCTATGCCGTGGCCAAGGCGTGTGATGCGGGCAAGACTACGCGGTTCGATGCGGCGGGGTCTATCCTGCTTGCCTCCGAAAATGCTGTCAAAGTTTCGCTCGAGGCGATTCAGGCACTCGGCGGCGCAGGCTATACCAAGGATTGGCCGGTTGAACGCTTTATGCGCGATGCAAAACTGCTCGACATTGGCGCAGGCACCAACGAAATTCGCCGTATGTTGATCGGCCGTGAACTGATCGGGGCTGCTTGATGGTGTGGCACTGGCTTTCCGCCGCCGCGATGGTTGTTGTGGCCGTGCTGCATTCAACCGGCGGGGCACAGTTGGTGCTGGAACCTATGCTGGCTAAAGGCAATCCGCTTCCCGAAATGGCGATAGCCCCGGCACTGCTGCGCTTTTGCTGGCACGCGCTTTCGCTGCTTATGCTGTTCAGTGCGCTGGTGGTTGCATGGCCTGCGACGCCGCGTATTCTTGTCATTGCAGCAGGGGCGGTCTGGATAGGCATGGCAATTGCTGACATAGTAACTTCACGTTTTGAACATCCCGGCTGGATTCCGATGGGGATTGCCGGCGCCCTTGCACTTATTGGAGCGTTTCGATGACCGCACCTGTACTCGACACGAAAATCAATACCGAATCTGAAGCATATCGCGGCAATACAGCGCATAACACTGCGCTGAAAGACGAGCTTTGGGAGAAAGTTGCCGAAGCGGCGAAGGGCGGCAGTGAACGGTCGCGTGAACGACATGTTTCGCGTGGAAAGCTGCTACCGCGCGAGCGGGTTGAACGCTTGCTTGATCCGGGCTCACCTTTTCTTGAGGTCGGGCAATTGGCGGCTAACGAACTTTATAAAGATGATATTCCCGGTGCTGGCCTGATCTGCGGTATTGGCCGCGTGTCGGGGCGGCAGGTAATGATTGTGTGCAACGATGCCACCGTTAAAGGCGGCACATATTACCCCATGACCGTCAAAAAACATTTGCGGGCGCAGGAAATTGCCGAGGCGAACCATCTGCCGTGCGTCTATCTGGTCGATAGCGGCGGTGCGAACCTGCCGCATCAGGCCGAGGTTTTCCCCGACCGTGACCATTTCGGGCGGATTTTCTTTAATCAGGCGAATATGAGCGCGAAGCAAATCCCGCAGATCGCATGCGTGATGGGGAGCTGCACCGCGGGCGGTGCCTATGTGCCCGCCATGTCGGACGAGACCGTGATTGTGCGTAATCAGGGCACGATTTTCCTTGCCGGACCGCCTTTGGTGAAAGCCGCGACGGGCGAAGAAATCAGCGCCGAAGACCTAGGCGGCGGCGACCTGCATGGGCGTAAGTCCGGCGTGGTCGATCATGTTGCGGAGAACGACGAACATGCGCTCACCATTGTGCGCGATATTGTCTCGACCTTGCCCGAAAGCCGGGAGCCCGATATCGCCATCGTTGACCCGCGTCCGCCCAAATATGACGCCGAAGAGATTTACGGTATCCTGCCCGACGATGTCCGTGCGCCCTATGATGTGCATGAGGTGATTGCGCGGCTGGTCGATGGCAGCGAATTTCACGAGTTCAAGGCGCTGTACGGCACATCATTGGTGTGCGGATTCGCGCATATATGGGGCATGCCGGTCGGCATTATCGCCAATAACGGAATTTTGTTCAGCGAAAGCGCGCAAAAGGGCGCGCATTTCATTGAGCTATGCTGCCAGCGCCGCGTGCCTTTGCTGTTCCTGCAAAATATCTCCGGCTTTATGGTCGGCGGCAAATATGAGGCGGAAGGCATTGCCAAGCACGGCGCAAAGCTGGTGACGGCCGTAGCCACCGCCAGCGTGCCGAAAATCACTGTCCTGATCGGCGGATCATTCGGCGCGGGCAATTACGGCATGTGCGGCCGCGCATATAACCCGCGCTTCCTGTTCAGTTGGCCGAACAGCCGTATTTCGGTGATGGGCGGCGAACAGGCGGCATCGGTGCTAGCCACCGTCCACCGCGATGCGGACAAATGGGATGAGCGCGAGGCCGAGGCTTTCAAAGACCCGATCCGCCAGAAATACGAAGACGAAGGCAACCCCTATTACGCCACCGCCCGCATGTGGGACGACGGCATTATCGATCCCGCGCAAACACGCGATGTGCTGGGGCTGGCATTCGCGGCGACTCTGAATGCGGAAGTGCCAGAGCGGGCGCAATTTGGTGTGTTTAGGATGTGATGATGGGGGGGCGGTAATATGGATCAGAATGAGAAAGAATATTTAGAACGTCCAGATGGTGGAACTGTGATAGGCGCTGGATCGTTCCTGCTATGTGTCGGCATTATTGCAATGTTTGTTGTGGTGAATGCTGAGACCGTCAACACGTTCACAATATCACTCGCTATCGCGCAAATTGGGATCGGATTGGGTGTTCTGCTTATAGCTTTAGGCTATGTGGTGCGTGCTATATGGTTTTTGCCAGGGCGTGAAATTGAAAAGCAAGTGATCGCTAGTAGCAATGCTGCCGTAAGTGAAACGTGTGAATTTTGTGACCAAAAAGTATTTGCACCCAATAAGCCGTGTCCAAAAATTCCATCTGAGCGGCTTACCAAAATAGCTTCGCAAATCGATAACGAGCAGTGCCGCACATATTGTATTAAAAACGGATATTTGGAAGAAGAGCAAACGGATGATTAAATCCCTCCTTATTGCAAACCGGGGTGAAATCGCCTGCCGGATTATCCGCACCGCGCGGGATATGGGCATTCGCACGGTGGCGGTTTATTCCGATGCCGATGCAAAGGCGCTGCATGTACGTGAGGCCGATGAAGCGGTGCATATCGGGCCATCGGCGGCGACCGAGAGCTATCTGGTGGCCGATAAGATACTCGCGGCGGCGAAGGAGACGGGCGCGGAGGCGATTCATCCGGGCTATGGTTTCCTGTCCGAAAATGCCGATTTTGCGCAAGACGTGATTGATGCGGGACTGATCTGGGTCGGACCAAAGCCGGATAGCATCCGCGCAATGGGCCTGAAAGACGCGGCCAAGACATTGATGGACAATGCGGGCGTGCCCACCACGCCAGGCTATATCGGCGACAATCAGGACGCGGATTACCTCGCCGAACAGGCCGGGAAAATCGGCTATCCGGTCCTTATCAAGGCGGTCGCGGGCGGCGGCGGCAAGGGGATGCGCAAAGTCGATGCGGCGGCGGATTTTGCGGATGCACTTGTGTCGTGCCAGCGCGAGGCGGCGGCCTCATTCGGCAACGACATCGTCCTCATTGAAAAATGGATTGAAAGCCCGCGCCATATCGAGGTGCAGGTGTTCGGTGACAGCCACGGCAATGTCGTACACCTGTTTGAACGCGACTGTTCGTTGCAGCGCCGCCACCAGAAAGTGATCGAGGAAGCCCCCGCACCGGGCATAGACGAAGCCACCCGCGAAGCCGTATGCGCCGCCGCTGTACGTGCGGCACAGGCGGTGGATTACGAGGGTGCGGGTACGATCGAATTTATCGCCGACGGGTCCGAAGGCCTGCGCGCCGACCGCATCTGGTTTATGGAAATGAACACGCGGCTGCAGGTCGAACATCCTGTCACCGAAGAAATCACAGGCGTTGACCTGGTCGAGTGGCAGCTCCTTGTGGCGAGCGGCGCGCCCATTCCGGTGCAGCAGGACGAACTTAGCATTGATGGCTGGGCCATAGAGGCGCGCCTCTATGCGGAAGACCCCGTCAATGGCTTCCTGCCCAGCACAGGCCCGCTTGACCGGCTGTTCCTGGATGCCGACCGCATTGAAACGGGTGTGGAGGAAGGCGATGAAGTCAGCCCGCATTACGACCCGATGATTGCCAAGCTGATCGTGCATGATGAGACCCGCGAAGAGGCAATCGCTGTTCTGGCTGAATGCTGTGAAGCGACCGAGGTATGGCCGGTAAAAACCAATGCTGGTTTTCTGGCGCAGTTGCTGCATCAACCGGAATTTCAGTCAGGTGATATGACAACCGGATTTATCGGTGGTCTGGATGAGGCCATTACGGCCAAACCCGAACTGGATGGCGGTACAAAGGCTGCTGTGGCACAAAGCCTGGCCGCCAATTATGCCGATCTTGCTTCTCAGCAGTCGGGCTTGCTCAATTTCCGGCTTAACAGTCCGCACAAGGATGGCTTTACCGTGCGCGTTGATGGTGGACCCACTACTATACCCATGGACGGCAGTGAAATGGCCGGTCTGATGCCGCTCGCCAGCAATGAGTTTATCCTGTTCGACCGCGGTTTTGCTTATTCGATCAGTCGCCGCGCGACGGGCGCAGGTGAAGGTGCAGCCTCCGATGGTGCGATCCTCTCCCCGATGCCGGGCAAGATTATCGCGGTGAATGTCGCGGCCGGGGATGCCGTGACCAAAGGGCAGAAACTGCTTACACTCGAAGCCATGAAGATGGAGCACAGCCTGGTCGCGCCGTTTGACGGGACCGTGGCGGAGTTAAATGCCGAGCTCGACGGGCAGGTGAGCGAAGGCACATTGCTAGTAGAGATTGGGCTGGCAGAGATTGATGCGGGCGAGGATAGCGAATAATTGAACGCTGGGTATCTTGCATATTTAGCACCGTCGTTCGGCCTTATCCTTGGCGCGATATTTGGTAGTTTTATCGCTGCATTGGTGTCACGCTGGCCGAATGGCAAGTCAGTGATGGCAGGGCGGTCACAATGTGATGGGTGCGGCAAAAAGCTGCGTCCGCACGAACTTATCCCAATAATATCCCATATCCTGCAACGTGGAAAGTGCCGGTCCTGTGATGCCACCATTGACCATGAAGCTTTGTTTATCGAGCTTTGTGCGGCGGCAATAAGCGGGCTGGCATTGTGTATGTCGCCGGATTGGTATGGCGTGGCGGGGGCGGTCTTTGGCTGGATATTGCTGGCACTTGCTGCATTGGACCTGCGGCATTACTGGCTTCCCGACCGGCTCACCTTGTTGCTGGCGGTAACCGGACTTATCGCAGTTTTCATTTTCAACCGCGGCCAGATTACGGATCATATTGCGGGCGGTGTCGCCGGATTTGTGCTGCTGTGGCTGATCGGATGGGGGTATAAACACCTGCGCGGGCGTGAGGGTCTGGGCAGCGGTGACCCCAAAATGCTGGGCGGCATCGGGATATGGCTGGGCTGGGCTGGGCTGCCCTTTATATTGTTAGGGGCAAGTGTACTGGGGTTATCGATCGCTGCTGTACTGATGCTAACGGGACGGAAAGTCGCCGCCGATATGCACCTGCCGCTGGGCGCGTTGATGGCACTGCCTGCGTATATCTATTGGCTCGTGTTCAACTGAAACCGGCAGCGGTTCAATCCCCCATTTCATATTGCAACCTTTTCGCTTATGCTACGCACAAAGATAAAAGGAGAGCATCATGCCCGAGGCCAATTCATCCGATAAGTCCACTGAAATGCAGGCAGCGTTGAGTAAACAGCGTGCTGATTTCACCGCGTCCATGCCCGAAGCGATGAGTGTGCGGCGTGACCGGATCGACCGCGCAATTGCGCTGCTGATTGATTATAAAGACCAGTTCGCAGATGCCGTTTCCGAAGATTTCGGTCACCGCAGCACTGAACAGACATTGATGACTGACATCATGCCTTCGGTCAGTGCGATGAAACATGCGCGCAAGCATTTTGAAAGCTGGGCCCGCGGCGAAAAGCGCAAGGCGACTTTTCCGCTCGGCCTGATCGGTGCAAAGGCTGAGGTCGTGTATCAACCCAAAGGCGTGGTTGGTGTGGTGGCTCCGTGGAATTTCCCGGTTGGCATGGTGATGGTACCGATGGCGGGCATACTCGCCGCGGGCAATCGTGCGATGATAAAACCGTCTGAATTTACGGAAAATGTGTCGGCACTGTTTGAGGAAATTGTCCCTAAATATTTTGATGAAACCGAAATGGCGGTGTTTACCGGTGGGCCAGAGGTTGGGATCGCCTTTTCGCAGCTTGCCTTTGACCATATGATCTTCACAGGTGCGACCAGTGTCGGCAAGCATATTATGCGCGCGGCAGCGGAAAATCTTGTGCCGGTAACGCTCGAACTGGGCGGCAAGTCACCTACTATAGTCGGGCGCAGCGCGGATCAGAAAAAAGCGGGTGAACGCATCGCAACGGGCAAGATGATGAATGCCGGGCAGATATGCCTTGCGCCCGATTATCTGATGGTTGCGTCCGACCAGGAAGAAGATGTGATCGAAAGTGTGAAGCAGGGCGTGCATGCGCAATACCCCGCGCTGATCGACAATGATGATTACACATCGGTGGTGAATGAGCGTAATTATGATCGGTTGCAGGGCTATCTGGCCGATGCGCGCGAAAAGGGTGCGGAAGTGATCGAGGTCAATCCGGCTGCAGAGGACTTTGAAAGCTATAATGGCCGCAAAATGCCGCTGCATATCGTGCGTGGTGTTAATGATGACATGAAAGTTATGCAGGAAGAGATTTTCGGACCGATCCTGCCAGTAATGACGTATCGCAGCATTGATGAAGCGATTGACTATGTGAACGATCATGACCGGCCGCTGGGTCTTTACTATTTCGGGTCAGACAAAGCAGAGGAGCAGCAGGTGCTGAACCGTACAGTTTCTGGCGGTGTAACGGTGAATGACGTGATTTTCCATAATGCGATGGAAGACCTGCCTTTTGGCGGCATTGGCCCGTCTGGTATGGGCCATTATCATGGTGCAGACGGGTTCAAAACATTCAGCCATATGCGCGCGGTTTACCGTCAGACCGGCGTGGATGTCGCGGGCATGGGCGGGTTTAAACCGCCCTATGGCAAAAGCACACATGCGACTTTGAAACGTGAACTTAAGAAATAAGGAGCCAAGCGACTATGAGCAACAGGAACCGGGCACTGTTATTTGGTATAGTGAGTGCAATCTTTTTCTTTCTCGCCCTTGAAAGGTATCAGGAAGGTGAAAGTGTGTTGAGAGCAGGCATGAGTGCTGTTGCTGCAATATGTTTTGCGATCATTGCCATTATATCGTTTCGAAAGAAAAGCGGCGACATACAGGAGCCGTAAAGAAATCATTGCATATGGCCCATTGCATCCGGTAACGCTCTCAGTTAGAGACGCAATCGCTTTACGGCATTGCCCGTGAATATGTGCCCCTGTGGTGGAATTGGTAGACGCGCCGCACTCAAAATGCGGTTCCGCAAGGAGTGTCCGTTCGAGTCGGACCAGGGGCACCATTACCTAATGCCATGACCCTTCACTGAATTATTCCGGCCGCGGCTGTGAATAATCGACTGTGTGGTCACAGCTGCCATCATTTTCACAATCGTTGATGCCGTCCTGGTCCTTGTCCCAGCTTGGATGCAGACCAGCTGTATATTCAGGGCAATATGTGGCACCGAATGCGGCGTCCGGAAGGCGTGTCGCACGAGCTTCTTCATCGCTGGCATATCGGTTGCCCTTGTCATCGCAAACTCCGGATTCCTGCACGGTTTCCGCAACCTCTGGCACTGTAGTTTCTTCGTTTTGCTGATCTTGCGTGTCTGGTTGTTCTGCGGGACTGCACGCGGCTAATACGAATGTGGTAATGACAAGCCCGGTTCTTATAAACATGATTTCCCTCTTTCTTTAGTATGTGCCGAATATTTGAGTCGACAGGGAGGCTCGCATTCCTTTCTTTTATAGTCAAATGCGTATCATGGTTTCATTCTTTATCGCTTTATGCCTAAATGCGAAAAAGATAAGGAGAAAATATGACATCTATTTCAGGCAAGACAGTTTTCATAACAGGTGCGGCAGGCGGCATAGGCCTGGAAATAGCCCGCAGTTTCGCCGCGCACGGTGCCAATGTTATGATGTCAGATATTGATGGTGATGCATTGGAACTAGCTGCTGCAAAGCTGAAAAAAAGCCACAATAATGTGGCGACGATCCAGTGCGATGTTGCCGATTATGACGCTATGCAGAAAGCTGCGGAAGCGACCATCGAACATTTTGGCAAGGTGCATATGGTCGTCAACAATGCGGGTGTGGGTTCTGGCGGCAGGACGGGTTCCATAGCGATGCGCGACTGGCAGTGGGTTGTTGATATCAACCTGATGGGCGTGGTCAACGGCGTGGAAATATTTACACCGTTGATGGAATCGCATGGGGAGGGCGGACATATCATCAACGTTGCATCGATGGCAGGGCATGTCTCCATGGCTGGCATGGCACCCTATCATGCCACGAAATTTGCCGTTGTGGGGTATAGCGAAAGCCTGCTCCAGGAAATGAAAGAGCGTGGGATTGGTGTGAGTGTCCTGTGCCCGGCTTGGGTCAAGACACAGATCCACCTGAGTGGCAATGATGCACCGTCAAGGGCAGGCAAGGAGCCTAACCCCGACGACCCGCTTGCACAGCAAATGAAAGCCGTGATCGAAAGCGGGATGCCCGCCGATATTGTGGGGGAATGGGTTGCCGATTGTGTGGAAGCGGGCCGTTTCTATATATTCACCCATCCCGATTTTTATGACGCCATTGCAGCGCGGCATAAGCATATCGCGGCTGATTACCAGGCGACAAAAGATGATCCGCGATTTGCGCCTTATAAGGCATCGTAAAGATAAGCAGGGGAGCAGTATAAAATGGCACAGATAATGGCCAATGGCATTCCGATTGAAGTTGAAGATCATGGAGATAAGGGCAATCCAGTTATCCTGCTTATAATGGGGTTTTCGGTACAACTCACTTTCTGGCCAGAGGATTTTGTGCAGTCGCTGGTTGATGCAGGATACCGCGTTGTGCGTTTTGACAACCGCGACATCGGCCTGTCGCACAAGTTTGACGGCGTGAAAGCGCCCAACCCGCTCTGGCACCTGCTGGTTAAGCGCTTCCTGCCATCGCGGCGTATGGCGCCTTATTCGCTCGAAGATATGGCGGCGGATGCAGTCGGCGTTCTGGACGCGCTGGAAATTGAAAAAGCGCATGCCATCGGCGTGTCTATGGGCGGAATGATTAGCCAGATACTTGCTGCCGATTATCCGGAACGTGTGCAGAGTGTTATCCCGGTGATGACATCGACCAATAACCCAAGACTGCCGCGGGCAGACCCACAAGTGCAAAAGGCGCTGTTCGCCATGGCGGGCAAAAGGCCCGAAGGCGAAGATGAAGCTGTCGCCATGTCGATGCGGTTTTTTGAGATTATCGGTTCAAAAGATGCGGGCCGTGACCTTCAGGAAGTCGAAGATATTGTCCGCACGGCCTATCGCCGCAGTCATTATCCGGCGGGTCCGAAGCGGCAGATGGCGGCGATTATCGATACATGGGACCTGCGCGGCTGGACCCGGCGGATACAGGCACCGGCACTTGTGATCCATGGCGCGGCCGATCCCTTGATACCGCCTGCCTGCGGCGAGGATGTTGCCGCAAATATCAAGGATGCGAAGCTGGAGATTGTGGAGGGCATGGGACATGACCTGCCGCCCAGCCTGCTGGACAGTATTACAGCCAAAGTCCTGGCGCATATCGGTCAGAACAAGGGTCCGTAGTGATGATAAATACCATATTGTCGGTGATGGTAATCGCTGCCGTCGCGCTTATTGGCGGCGCGATCTATCTATTGCGCCGGGGCGGCGCCAGAAAACAGCCATTACTGATGCTACTCCTCGCGGCAATATTATTTGCCAATGTAGCGATACTGGCTATCCCGAATGAACGCGGCCTGTCACCCGCAAATAACGATGTGGATACCCCGGCTGACGCGCAGCCTGGCCAGTAGTCTTTCTATGTAGTGAATTACTTGATCGGTGAGTCCGGTGCCAGCCGCATGTCGAGGTAATTGTCGACCGATTTCATCATGTCTTCCAGTTCGTGCTCGAAGAAATGGTTGGCACGTGGAATTTCATCGTGGTGAATGGTGATATGTTTTTGCGTGCGCAGTTTGTCGACCAGCTTTTGAACAGCCGCCGGGTTAACAACCTCGTCGCTCGCGCCCTGCACCATAATGCCCGAAGCGGGGCAAGGGGCAAGGAAGCTGAAATCATACATATTGGCGGGGGGTGCAACCGAGATGAAACCGCGAATTTCCGGACGACGCATCAAAAGTTGCATACCGATAAGCGCACCAAAACTGAACCCCGCAACCCATGTGGTCTGTGCTTCGGGGTGAAAGCTCTGCACCCAGTCCAGTGCAGCTGCTGCATCGGAAAGTTCGCCTATGCCGTTATCGAAGCTGCCCTGTGAACGGCCAACGCCCCGAAAATTGAAGCGCAGTGTCGCAAAGCCGCGCTTGACGAATGTCTTATACATTGCCTGCGTAATCCGGTCATTCATGGTGCCGCCGCCCTGCGGATGCGGGTGCAGGATCATTGCGACAGGCGCGCGTGGGCGTGGAGCTGGGTTGAAGCGGCCTTCAAGGCGGCCTTCTGGTCCGGGAAAAATGACTGATGGCATAGGGTGTGGTTTTCCAGTTTTATCTGTTTATACAGGCTTTACGCTGTGATTTTGAAGTGCATGCTATATAGGAAATATTCGTAAAAGCGCAACAAAATGCGTGAACATCGCGTCAACAGGACAGAAAGCACATCAGCCCATGGCCAGCAAGCCGCGCATATATCTGGATCATGCTGCGACAACCCCTATCGGGGATGCCGCGCAAAAGGCGTTTGCAGGAGGCATGGCAGCATGGGCCAACCCGTCCTCGCCGCATATGGACGGGCGCAATGCCCGTGCGGCGCTGGAAGATGCGCGAAGCCGCATCGCCAATGCGCTGGACTGGGACGGCGATATTATTTTCACCAGTGGAGCGAGTGAGGCTATCTCGATCGCACTGGGGCGTACGAAAAAAACGCGTATTGTCACTACGCCCGTTGAGCATGATGCAGTCCTGCGCATAGCGAAGAATGCGGAAAAGCTGGCCGTGGATTTGCAGGGGCGCGTAGTGCTTGCCAACCTTGAAAAACAGCTTGGAAACATGCCGGAAGAAACCCTGGTCGCTGTACAGTCGGTCAATAATGAAACCGGCGTGATGCAGGACATGATGGCGATTTCCAGCGCCGTAAAGGAAGCAGGCGCTGTGCTGTTCGGCGACTGCGCACAGTCAGCGGGCAAGAAAGCCTTGCCCGATGCCGACATGATATCGATTTCTGCACATAAATTTGGTGGCCCGCCGGGCTTTGGCGCTTTGTTGATCCGCGATCTTGCGCATATCCATGCCTCAGGCGGTCAGGAAAAAGGCTATCGTTCGGGTACAGAAAACCTGCCCGCAGCACTTTCCATGGCGGCGGCGCTCGAAGCATCACGCAGTTGGACGGAACGTGCCGCAGAGCTGCGCGAGCAACTGGACAAATCCATCGCGGTGGCGGGCGGTGAACTGGTTGCAGGCGATGCAGAGCGATTGCCAACCATTGGTGGATACCGGATGCCCGGTGTCGCCGCCAATGCGCAGCTTATCCAGTTCGACCTTGCGGGCATATCGGTCTCGGCGGGCAGCGCCTGTTCGTCCGGTACGCTTAAGACGAGCCATGTGCTGTCGGCCATGGGCTGGGAGGACATGCCGGCAAATGAAGTTGTAAGGGTGAGTTTTGGACCTGATACGAGCCGCAGTGATATCTATGCATTTGTTGATGCGTGGAAAGCGATTTTCGAACGGGCAAAGGGGCAGAACGGGGCATGAGTGAACCCATTTACCTCGACTATCAGGCAACCACGCCGCTGGCACCGGAGGCCTATGCCGCGATGGAGCCATGGTTGAAAGCTGGTTTTGCCAATCCGCACAGTTCGCATGGGGCAGGCCGGAAAGCCGCCGCCACAGTCGAGGTCGCGCGCGGGCAGGTTGCGGGGCTATTGCCTGGTAATGGCGAAGTTATTTTCACCAGCGGCGCGACCGAGGCGATTAATCTCGCCTTACGCGGTGCCCTGCCGCATATTGGTAAACAGCGACGCAAACTGGTTACCATTGCCACCGAACATGCCGCCGTGCGTGATACTTGTTTTTGGCTTGAGAAACAGGGCTATGAACTTGTGCTGTTGCCTGTAGGTCCGGACGGATTGGTAGATATGGATGCAGCACAGGCTGCAATTAATGATGAAACCGCGATGGTGGCGGTCATGTTGGTCAATAATGAAATTGGCGTGATCCAGCCGGTACGCGAACTTGCCGATATGGCGCATGATGCTGGCGCGCTTTTCCTGTGTGATGCTGTGCAGGGTTATGGCCGCGCAAAGATACCAGGCAATGTAGACATGATTGCCCTGTCTGCACACAAGATTCATGGCCCCAAAGGTATCGGAGCGTTGTGGCGGCGCACTGGTACGGCGCTGGAACCCATAGTTTATGGAGGTGGGCAGGAAAACGGTGTGCGTTCCGGTACGTTATCACCAGCTTTATGTGCCGGGTTCGGTGCAGCCGCGAAACTGGCAGCCGAACGGTTTGATGAAGATCATGCACATATCAACGGGCTTTGGGAGCAGGCGCGCGCCTTATTTGCCGACTGGACTATCAATGGTTCCCTGGAACATCGTTATAAAGGCAATTTCAACATACGCCGTGACGGGCTGGATGTGGCCAGACTCATGTCGGATGTGCGCGGGGTTTCGTTTTCGGCGGGGTCTGCCTGTGCCAGTGGTTCGGGCCGTCCCAGCCATGTGCTGAGTGCGCTAGGCCTTGAACCGGGACAGGTAAAATCGTCCATTCGCCTTGGTTTTGGACGCTACACAGCCGAACAGGAGCTCACCCGTGCAGCGTTCATGATCAATACAGCTGCAGAAGCGATTATAGGATGATATGACCCGGATTACGTTTATCAGTGCCAATGGAAATACCGAAACCCATGTCACCGGCAATCCGGGTGATCGGCTGCTGGATATAGCGCAGAATAATGATCAGCCGCTGGAGGGTACATGCGAAGGGCAGATGGCCTGTTCAACGTGCCACGTGATCGTATCGGATGAAGATTTTAGTGCCCTGCCGGAAGCAGAAGAAATGGAAGAGGACATGCTGGACCTGGCCGCCGGGGTCGCACGCACCAGCCGCCTTGCGTGTCAGATTTTCCTAACCGAGGATATGGAAAGCCTGACGGTTCGCATCCCGGGTGAGGCACATAATATGCAGGGAGTGTAGACATGATGCCAATTTGGTCGCGCAGGACATTTTTATCAGCCTCACTTGCTTCGTTCGCGCTCAGTGCCTGTAAGCAGGACGTATCGCTGCCTGTCGCCGTACCATTGATCAACGATCCGGCGTTACGGAAACTCGAACAGGAATCAGGTGGCAGACTGGGCGTTGCCTGCATCAATGCCGCGGGCGACACCCTGTTTGCCAATCGCGCCGATGAACGCTTTGCCATGTGCTCAACATTCAAGGCGCCATTGGCTGCCGCGCTGTTTGAGGCGCATGATCGCGGTATCGCCGACCGCTTTGCGCGTATCAGGGTGCGTGAAGATGACTTTGTGCCCTATGCTCCTTTTACTGAGAACCTTGTGAAAGAAGGGCAGGATACGACGCTGGACGAGATGGCTTATCAGGCTGTCATCATCAGCGATAACGCGGCCGCGAATATCGTGCTGCGTGCAATTGGCGGGCCGGAAGCATTTACGGATTTCCTGCGCAGGCAAGGCGATGATGTGACCCGGCTCGATAGATACGAGCCGGAGCTTAATGAGAACGCGATTGATGATCCGCGTGACACAACCAGCCCGTTGGCCATGGCAGGGTTGCTGCGGCGGTTGCTGCTCAAGAACGAAGGCAGTGCGGCACATGCGGACAGGCTCATAAAGTGGATGCTGGACACCAAAACCGGAATTGCTCGTATTCGGGCCGGGTTGCCAGACGCATGGCGTCTTGGCCATAAGACGGGGACGGCACCGCAGTCGGCGCCCTGCTATAACGACGTTGGTATCATTTTCCCGCCGGATCAGCCGCCTGTCTTGCTTGCGGTTTATTTTGACAGACCGGATGTCGCCTGGAAAGAAGCTGAAGCGGTGATTGCCGAAACCACGCGGCTGGCGGCACAGAAAATAGTTGTAAAATAACACATAAAACCAGTTTTCTCAGACTTCCTGCCCTTGTATCGGAAGCTGCGTCTCTCCATAATATCAAGTCTAAACAAAGGAGAGAAACATGAGTGTAGCAAAAACAAGTGAAATTATTTCCTCATCCAGCGTGAGCGTTGAAGATGCCGTAAAGCAGGGCCTGGCGCGTGCTGGCAAGACCATCAAAGGCATCACAAGCGTGTGGGTAAAAGACACCAAGGCGACCGTTGAAAACGGCGAGATCGCGGAATGGCGCGTGAACATGGTCATTACGTTCGTCCTGAACGACTAATTCTGGAAACGGGCGGCTTGCGGGTATAGTCCATGCAGGACTTGCATTTGCCGCAAAGCCACGCCATATGGCGCATGGGAGTCGGGTGGACGCAGTGTTCGCCAATCTGGTCAGATCCGGAAGGAAGCAGCCACAACGATTTTTCTGCGGGTCGCCCGGCTCCTACCACATCTAATGCAATGAAAACCCCCGCTTGTCCGGGGGTTTTTCATATGTAGCGCGATGGCGCTGTGGATATGTCACAATCTGTTTCGACAAAAAGGCAATAAGCGCCTAAACTGTTTCCATGGCTGATTCCCCAGAAAAAGATCTGATAAGCGATAATGAAGCGAAGCCCGTACGTGACAGCGCAGAGGGCAGTTCAGGCGATATGCCTTCGCTTGGTATGGATATGCCTGCGCTGGATATTCCTGACGCATCATCATCTGCGTATGCAACTGAACCGAAAGCAGAAATGCCTGTTGCCAAAAATCCTGTAGCCCCAAATACCGATGACAATGCTTACCGGGTTCTGGCACGTAAATACCGGCCGCAGACTTTTTCAGAGTTGATCGGGCAGGATGCGATGGTGCAAACGCTTGGCAACGCTATAAAACGCGACCGGCTGGCACATGCATTCCTGATGACCGGCGTGCGCGGGGTTGGCAAGACATCAACTGCGCGCCTGATTGCCAAGGCGCTTAACTGTATCGGCACGGATGGTGAAGGTGGTCCGACCATCGATCCATGCGGCCAGTGTGAGCCATGCACTGCGATTGCAGAGGGGCGTCATATTGACGTTATCGAAATGGATGCCGCGAGCCATACCGGCGTTGATGATGTCCGCGAGATTATTGAGGCAGTGCGCTATGCCGCCGTGTCGGCGCGTTACAAAATCTACATTATCGACGAAGTTCACATGTTGTCCAAAAACGCATTTAATGCACTTTTGAAAACACTGGAAGAGCCGCCTGCACATGTGAAATTCCTGTTCGCTACCACGGAAGTCAACAAGGTTCCGATCACTGTATTGTCGCGCTGCCAGCGTTTCGACCTGAAACGCATTACGGCAGACATGCTTGCCAGCCATTTTGCAAAAATCTGCGTGGCTGAGGGCGTGGAAGCTGAGGCGGATGCGCTAGGCATGATCGCACAGGCCGCAGAGGGTTCTGTGCGTGACGGCCTGTCGATCCTCGATCAGGCGATAGCCCATGCCGATATGCAAAGCGATGGCGAAAACACGCAGGTTACCACGCTGCAGGTGCGTGACATGCTCGGCCTATCGGACCGTGGTGCGGTGCGGCGGTTGCTCGGTCATATATTGGAGGGTGATGCGAAAAAAACGCTTGCCGCAATGGATGAACAGCATGTGCTGGGCGTTGAACCGCTGGCACTCGTGCGTGCACTGATGGATTATGTGCACCAGCTGACCCTAGCCAAGATCAAGCCACTGGATCAGGTCACGATGAGTGAAAATGAGCGAGCGCAACTCAATGATTGGGCGGCACGGCTCACGCATCCGCAGCTGCACCGTCTGTGGCAATTACTTTTGAAAGGGCATGACGAGGTGCAGCGTGCGCCCATGCCTGCACAGGCATGCCAGATGGCATTGCTACGCCTGCTTCATGCCACCAATATGCCCGATCCCGGTAAGTTGATAAAGGATCTGGCTGAAGGCAAGGCTGTACCCACCCAAAGCGCGCAGCAGGATCATTCTGCACCAGATGGTGATGCACAAGGTACCGCCGCGCAGCAGAACAAAAATCCGCATGCCGGTGTGCCGGATAATTTTGCGGATTTTGTGGAGTGGCTTGACCGTACCGGAAACCTCACACTCGCGCAGATACTGCATGACCGTATTCGTGTGGTGGAATATGAGCCGGGCAGGCTCATTTACCAGACAGCGACTGATTTCACCCAGGATTTCGCACCGCAGCTACGTGATGCACTGCTGCAGCTGACGGAGCAGCGCTGGCAGATTGAAATAGGCGAGGGGGAAGCTCAGATAAGCCTGATGGAACAGGCCGAGGCGCGAAAACAGGCGGCACGGGCAGAGCTTGAAAGTTCGCCAATGGTGAAGGCAGCCAAAGCGGCTTTTCCGGACGCGGAATTACTGGATAATGATGCCGTGCAGCGCGGCAATGGACAATGGAGCAAAAGCGCATGAAGAGCATGGAAGAAATGATGAAAGCGGCACAGGAAGCCGCACAAACTGTGCAGAAACAGATGCAGGAAGCACAGACCAAGCTGGAGGCTATTGAAGTGGAAGGCGTGGCCGGTGGCGGTTTGGTCAAGGTGCGCGCAACCGCCAAGGGCCGGGTGATTGGTATCAATATTGATGAAAGCCTGTTGGTGGCCTCTGAGAAGCAGATTACTGAAGATCTGGTGGCGGCGGCATTCAACGATGCGCGTGCCAAAGCGGACAAGGCGAGCGAGGCTGAGATGGGCAAAATGTCTGGCGGGCTTAACTTGCCCGAAGGCTTTAAAATGCCATTCTGACAGGCGGGTCACGGTCCGTTTGCTTAACAATGCTTGTTTCGCCTGAAGTGACGCCCATATTCATGGTAAGAACCGGCGCGCCTATTCAGGGTGTCCGTCAAAAAAATATGTGAAAGTAGTATATGAATCAGCAATTTCCTCTTCTTCCACTTCGTGACATTGTGGTGTTTCCGCAGATGATCGTGCCGCTGTTCGTGGGCCGCGATAAATCCGTTGCGGCGCTCGAGGCAGCGATGAATGCGGATAAGGAAATCTATCTGGTATCGCAGCTGGACCCTGCCTGTGATGACCCGGTGCGTGATGACCTGTATGACATGGGCGTAGTGGCAACGGTTTTGCAGATGCTGAAACTGCCAGACGGCACGGTACGTGTGCTTGTTGAAGGCAAGGAACGGGCAAATCTGACGGGACTTGAGGAATCGGGCGACCTGGTGATGGCCAGTGTTCAGGTAGTCGCACCGGTATCCGTTGGCGGGACCGAGGTATCTGCGCTTATGCGTTCTGTAGTTGATCAGTTTGAGCAATATTCGAAACTGAACAAGAAAATGCCTGCCGAAACTGCGGTGCAGATGGCGGAAATCGACGATGCTGCGCAACTTGCCGATGCGGTTGCAGCCAGCATCAACGTGAAGGTTTCTGACAAACAGGCGCTGCTGACCGAAAATGACCCGGTCAAGCGTCTCGAAATGGTGTTCGGCTTTATGGAAGGCGAGCTTGGCGTTCTGCAGGTCGAAAAGAAAATCCGTGGCCGCGTTAAACGCCAGATGGAAAAGACGCAGCGCGAATATTACTTGAACGAACAGATGAAAGCGATTCAGTCTGAACTGGGCGGCGGCGAAGGCGAGGGCGATGAAATGTCCGAGCTGACCGAGAAGATAGAAAAGACAAAACTGTCCAAAGAGGCGAAGACCAAAGCCAATGCCGAACTTAAAAAACTGCGCGGCATGCAGCCCATGTCGGCGGAAGCCACAGTGGTGCGCAACTATCTCGATACGTTGCTTGGCCTGCCATGGGGCAAAAAGTCAAAGTTGAAAAAAGATATCAAGAAAGCGGAAAAAGTGCTCGATGCCGATCACTTCGCGCTTGAGAAAGTCAAAGAACGCATCATTGAATATCTGGCGGTGCAGACACGTACCAACAAGCTGAAAGGACCGATCCTGTGTCTGGTCGGGCCTCCAGGTGTGGGTAAGACTTCGCTGGGTCGCTCGATTGCCAAGGCAACAGGCCGCGAATTTGTACGCCAGTCGCTGGGCGGCGTGCGCGATGAAGCCGAGATACGCGGCCATCGCCGCACCTATATCGGTTCGATGCCTGGCAAGATTGTCAGCAATCTGAAAAAAGCGGGTTCCGCCAATCCGCTGTTCCTGCTCGACGAAATTGACAAGCTGGGGCAGGATTTTCGCGGCGACCCGGCTTCGGCACTTCTTGAAGTGCTCGACCCGGAACAGAATGATAAGTTTCAGGACCATTATCTAGAAATCGATATTGACCTGAGCGACGTGATGTTTGTGACTACGGCCAATTCGCTCAACTTGCCGCAACCTTTGCTCGACCGGATGGAGATCATCCGATTGGAAGGCTATACCGAGGATGAGAAGGTCGAAATTGCCAAACGGCACCTGATCGAAAAACAGGTGGATGCGCATGGCCTTAAAGAAGGTGAATTTACCCTTGAGGATGATGCGTTACGTGACCTGATCCGCTATTATACGCGTGAAGCCGGTGTGCGTACGCTGGAGCGTGAAATTGCGCGCCTGGCACGTAAGTCACTACGTAAAATTCTGGAAGGTGAAGCCGAAAGTATCACCATTACAACGGACAATCTTTCCGATTTTGCCGGTGTGCGCAAATTCCGCCACGGCATGGGTGATGAGGAAAACCAGATTGGCGCAGTGACCGGTCTTGCATGGACTGAAGTCGGCGGTGAACTGCTAACTATTGAATCTGTGACGGTGCTGGGCAAAGGCCAGATCAAGACCACCGGCAAGCTGGGTGAGGTCATGAATGAATCCATCCAGGCCGCGTTCTCGTTCGTGCGCGCCCGTGCGCCTTCCTATGGCATCAAACCCAGCATTTTTGCGCGCAAAGATATCCATATCCACCTGCCCGAAGGCGCTGTGCCCAAGGACGGTCCGTCCGCAGGTGTGGGCATGGTGACTTCCATTGTTTCCACGCTGACCGGTATTGCCGTGCGCAGCGATGTCGCGATGACAGGTGAAGTCACATTGCGGGGGCGCGTGCTGCCAATTGGTGGATTAAAAGAGAAATTGCTGGCAGCGTTGCGCGGCGGCATTTCCAAAGTGCTGATCCCGGCGGAAAATGAGAAAGATCTTGCCGAAATTCCGGACAACATCAAAGAGGGTCTGGAAATCGTTCCCGTAAGCCATGTTGATGAAGTGCTGACTCATGCGCTGGCGGACAAGGTTTCCCCGATTGACTGGACCGATGCGGACGAACTGGCGGCGCAGCCAGGCGCACCTGGACAGTCGCCAGCAGGTGGGCCGGTGGCACATTAAACCATTATGGTGTGCGAAACATTATATCGGATAGTGTTTTTATCGGGTGTAATTGTTTCACATGTCAGTACATATCGCACGAGCGACTCATGCTAACATGCCTTTGTCATAGCCGCGCTTTTCTGCAGAAAACAGCGTTCTGGTGGCGGGTAATGCCTGTCAATTGTATAAAAACGCACAATTCGTCGTAAAAACTGCTGAAAACCGCCAAAAATCCGGGTTTTCCCCTTTACAGCAGGTAATTATTGGTCCTTATTCTTTCTCAGCCAAAGCGGCGATTCTATTATTACAATTATAATCAGGGGTTCCTAAGGTATGAACAAGAACGAACTTATCAGCTCAGTCGCGGATCACAGCGGCCTCAGCAAAGCAGACGCAGGCAAAGCAGTGGAAGCTGTATTTGACACAGTAACAAGTGAACTCAGCAAGGGCGGTGAAGTCCGTCTCGTTGGCTTCGGCACATTCTCTACAGCGCAGCGTAAAGCCTCAACAGGCCGCAACCCGCGCACAGGCGAACCAATGACAATTAAAGCCTCTACACAGCCTAAATTCAAAGCTGGTAAAGGTCTGAAAGACGCCGTTAACAAGTAAGAAATATAGGGGAGCAGGTAAGCCTGCTCCCTTTTTTCTTGTCGCAGCTTTGTAAACAGCTTTTTCGAGCTAAGATAAAGGGAGCAGGATCCATTGGATCCGCTCCCTTTTATTCATCCTATCACTTACGCATGTATTATCGCCAGCCGGCAGCCGAGGTTGCATGGATATAGCTGTTGCAAGTCCGCTTATTGTGACAGGCGTAGCAATGTTTCCGGCGCGTTTTCGGTGCGCGGGGTAATGGTCCAGCTAAGCACGCGTTTGTCACCGCTGACGCTGGGACCTTCTTCTGTATTATTGGTCAGTATTTCCGCATTGGTGGTGACGGTAAAAACGCCGTCTGGCATCGGGATGGTGGGGACTTTGCTGTCTTCACTGTCCGCGGCTTTTTCATCCTTGCTCATCATGGCGGCAAATCCCATCATGCCTGACATGCCGCCGGACTGTTCCTTGGTAGCAAAACCGGGTGCATCGATACGTACAGTGCCATCATTACGAACAATGGCGATAACAAATGGTGTTATGCCCTGCATTTTTTCGAGCACGGGGAACTGGAAGTTACGGTCCATTTGACCACGCATTTCATAAGAAATATCAAAAACGCCTTCGCCGCGATGTACGACTGATTTCCAACCCTTTTGCTTCGCCATCCGCTTCACATATTCATCAACAGCATCGGGATCGGAAGGATCAAGGTCGCCCATCATTTGTTTCATCATTTCCGTGCTGCGGGCTTTTTCCTGCGCGCGCTCTGCGGCTTTTTCTTCCCATTCGGCGCGTTGCTCCGTAATTTCGTTACCGCTACATTCGCGCGGATCATAGTCATCGGTGTAACATTCAGCTTCAAACTCGTCCTTATCCGCCTTGGCCGCCATGTCCATGATGCTGCTCATGCCGAGCATGAAAATTTCACCATCATAGGTGAAGGTAAATGAGCCATCACGGTCGATATCCAGGTTGGATGTGAACTTGCCCGGTGTCAGTAGGCATGCCGTCAGCAGTAATGGCGCTGCAAGTACAGCAATCACGCCTAAAATCTTACGCATGGTTTTCCCCTTCTAAACTGTTCCTATCGTGTCGCGATGGCATATAGCGCAATGGCTGTAGCATTGGATACGTTAAGGCTTTCCATATTTTCCGATATTGGCAGGCGCGCAAGCTGATCGCAATGGGCTTCAACATTTTGGCGCATGCCTTCGCCTTCTGCGCCCATGACAAGGCAGACCGGACTGCTTTCGGGCAATGTCTCTGCGAGCAATTCATCAGCATGGCCGGTCAACCCGATACGCCAGTAACCGGCTTCGGCTATTTCCTCCAGTGCGCGAGACAGGTTGACCACGCGCAGCCATGGCAGCGTTTCCAATGCGCCTGAGGCAGCTTTGGCAATCGTTCCATTTTCGGATGGTGCGTGCCTGTCCTGCGTAATGATGGCCGCGGCATTAAAAGCGGCGGCGGATCGGAATATCGCGCCAATATTCTGTGGGTCGGTAACCTGATCAAGTATCACCAGCGTCCGCCCATCCGCTGCATCCAGTACATCGCCCAGATACAGGTCAGGCAATGGTTCAATTTCCGCCACCAACCCCTGGTGAGGGACATCGCTGGGCACCATGCGCGCCAGATCGGCAGCTTCGGCATAATGTACTTCCAGCCCGTCCGGGATCACAATCTCGCTAATTGCAGCGTGGGTGCCATATAGCTTACGGATTGTGCGTTCGGGATTATCAAGCGCAGCATAGACCGCGTGTTTGCCCCAAAACCGGGGTACTTTCAGCCCGCCTTTACCGCCCAGAGTTTTTTTGCCGCGCTGGCGGCCTTTCCATTTATCGCGCTTCATCGCTTCTTATCCGTACTTTCCACTAAAAATTATATTTTCATGGCGCTTTTCACCCAGAAAGCATTGACAGGCAAGCTCTCATTCGCCATTGAGCCGCCTTCGTGATGTGAATTATACATCACCGATGGACAGGTGGCCGAGTGGTTAAAGGCAGCAGACTGTAAATCTGCCCGCGCAAGCGTACATAGGTTCGAATCCTATCCTGTCCACCACCCTTTCAGCTTTGTGTAACACTGCAGGCATTGCGCCTGGTTGAGGTGTAGTACGAACCTATGAGTCTTTGTCTATTTTGATCGGCAAGCGATCAAAATGGTTCGAACCCTATCCTGTCCGTTACTCTTGCAGAGTCGCTAATGCGGCCCTTAACTGTGTATCGAGTCCGGCGTCGGTCAAGCAGCTCTTTTCCATGTCGAAATTGTCATAGAAGCTGCCGATTGAAAGGTCAGCCTTCACATCGCCGCCGAAATGCGGGGCGGATGCCTTTATGGTCGCCATAACGGTTGCAGCTCCACGCGGGCCGGGGGAGGCGGAGAGCAACACCATGGGCTTACCCTGAAACACCTTTGCATCAATGCGTGAGGCCCAGTCATAGATGTTTTTGTAAGCGGCGGTATAGGAGCCGTTATGTTCGGCAAAGGAAATCACCAGTGCATCGGCCGCACCAATCTTGCCATAAAAGTCATGCGCTAGTTGCGGAATACCACCGGCCTCTTCGCGGTCTGAGCTGTAAATCGGCATTTCATAGTCGTTGAGATCCAGTATCTCTGTGTCTGCATCTTCCAATAAACTGCACGTATAGGTGGCCAGTTTTTTGTTGATGGATTTGCTGCTGCTGCTCGCTGCAAAGGCTAATAATTTCATATCTGTTCCTTCAGTGGCTATTTGTCTTATTTTGAAAAAGCGGAGAGGCCTATATATTCAATAAATTCAATCACATTGCCGTCAGGGTCACGGATAAAAAATGAACTGCCTGTCGGATGTTGCATAAGGTCTCCGCTTAGCGGAATATTTAACTGCTCCATTTGTTCCAAAGCGGTTTCAATATTGGTAACTTCCAGTGCGATATGGGTATAGCCGGTATGTTTAGTAGCAATATCCATTAGCTGGTTTGTGTTGTCTTCTTGATCGGCATTTAAGATGAAATTGATGTTTACACCTGACGGGTGCTCGACAATGGCGACGGGTTCAGGGCCGCCTGGGCCAGTGATATATTTGAATCCCAGTCTGGCGTAGAAATTACGCGCTATTTCGAAATCCTTGACGCGCAGGCCGATATGATTAATCCGCGTAATTATTTCCATATTGCATGCTTTCTGTTTTTCAAAATAAGCCATTTGGCACGACATGCTTTTAACAGCTATCACTTTTCATCTGGACAAACCATCTTTGCTGGCCGCATAACATATCTTAATCGAGCGATTAAAAAAATGAGAGGAATGCGATATGGCTGCTCCCGGCGCCAGCAAGCCGACTGAGGCTGAGCTCACGGAATATAGCGTTCAGGCACAGGCCTGGTTTAAGGAAAACACCGTGCGCGATCCCGGCTTCATGCTGCCGCTCACGTTTATGGAAGTCAGCACGGACGAGCAGTTCGAGTTCCTGTGCGA
The DNA here is from genome assembly GCF_900537065.1 of Sphingorhabdus sp. Alg239-R122. Classification (GTDB taxonomy): domain Bacteria; phylum Pseudomonadota; class Alphaproteobacteria; order Sphingomonadales; family Sphingomonadaceae; genus Alg239-R122. The sequence continues at coordinate 98,289 of NZ_UNRC01000005.1, forward strand.
CTGGCAGCGCAAGGTGTATGAGGCGGGTTATCTGGGCGCAAGTTGGCCAAAAGAATATGGCGGCGGCGGTCTGCATCCCGATTACCAGCGCGCGGCGACGCGGGCGATGAAGGATCATGATGCACCGATTATGATCAACGCCATCGGCATTGGTTGGGCCGGACCATTGTTGCTGGATATCGGCACTGAAGAGCAGAAACAGAAATATATCAGGGGCATGTTGAGCGCAGAGGATATCTGGTGTCAGGGTTTCTCCGAGCCGGAACATGGCAGTGACTTGGGCAATGCGCAGCTCAAAGCTGTGCGAGACGGTGATGAATATGTGCTCAATGGTTCCAAGATATGGACCTCTCTGGGCGATCGCGCCAAATATATGATCCTGCTGGCGCGCACGAGCAATAATGAAGGTGACAGCAAATACGCGGGGCTCAGCTTTTTCCTCAATCCAATGAAAGTGCCGGGAATTGAAACGCAGCCAATCAAGAAACTGACCGGCGAATATGGCTTTGTGCAATGCTTTTTCACCGATGCGCGCATTCCGGCCGAAGGATTGATGGGCAGCGAGGGCGATGGCTGGAAAATCGCCATGAAAACGCTCGAATATGAACGCGGGGCCAAAGTCAATCTGGCTGGTGGATATTTCCTGAAAGAGCTGGACGTGATGGGTATTGTCGATGTGGCGCGCCGGTCGACACGTGGTGGGAAGCCGGTGCTGGATGATCCCATAATGCGTGATCAGCTGGTCGAATATATGATCGATATTCAGGCGCAGAACCTCAATAATTATCGCCGCCGCATGCCGGCATTGGTGCAGGACAGGCCGATGGGCCTGCCGCTGATGAGCAAACTGGCGCGCACCGAGATGATCCGCGAACTCACTGAGTTTTCTTTGCAATTTCAGGGCGCAAAAGCCGGTTATTATGTCGGTGACGACAATGCTGTCGATGATGGATACTGGCATCGCAGTTATCTCAACAGTTTCTCCGCCACGATCGGTGGCGGCACATCGCAGGTGCAGAAGAACATTGTGGCCGAGCATGTGCTGGGCCTGCCCAAAGGCCGGTAACGGGAGGATAAGATATGGATAATCTCGGGACTATTGGCTCTAGCGAAGAGCAGGTCGAATTGATGGACGTGGCGACCAGTTTTTGCCGTGATAAATCGCCAGTGGAAAAAGTGCGCGCTCTTATGGAAGACGTGCGGGGCTATGATCCAGGCGTGTGGCAGGAAATAGCTGAACTTGGTTGGCTCGCCATTGCCATTCCAGAGGAATATGAGGGGGTCGGCCTGTCGCTGGCGGAAGTCGTGCCGATTATGGAGCAGATGGGCCGCCACATGCTGGCCGGACCGTTTATGGCGACGACATTGACCGCGCAGGCTCTTGTAGCAGGCGGCAACGAGGCGCAGAAATCAACATGGCTTCCCAAAGTCGCAGGCGGCGCAATTGCCACATTGGCGCTGACCGAAAAAGAAGGTGACTGGAACCTCGATAATGTTACCGCGCAGGCAACAGCATCGGGTGACGGCTATGCGCTTTCCGGCACAAAACAGTTTGTCACCTATGCGCAGGATGCGGAGCTTGTCATTGCTTCTGTCATATTGGACGGCGTGGTACGGCTTGCCTTGATTGAGCGCAGTGTCATTGCCGATAGGGCGCTGCGCCGTGAAGCCATTATTGATGAGACCAAGCGCAGTTATGAGCTGACACTGGATGAGATATCCATTGGCGCCGATGCATTGATGGATGCAGATACGTCCAAGGCGGCACTGGCGCATATCGACCTTGCGGCAAACCTGCTCCAATCGGCTGAAATGTGTGGCGGCACGCAGGCGGTGATTGATTACACGCTCGATTACCTCCAAACGCGCAAACAGTTTGGCAAGGTGATTGGCGAGTATCAGGCGCTTAAACACCCGATTACCGATGCCTATATATCCTATGAAAAGGCGCGCTCGCATATGTTCAGCGCCGCGCACAGCTTTGCGAACCAAGGCAGGGGAGAAGTCGCAACCCGTATGGCAAAGGCAGCAGCGGATAAGGCCTACAGCCATGCTGCGGACCGGGCGATCCAGTTTCATGGCGGTTTTGGGTTCACGCATGACTGCGATGCACAGCTTTATCGGCGCAATGCGATCTGGAACGCGTCGCAATTTGGTGATGCCGCATGGCAGAGATCGAAACTGGCCAATTTACTGTTTTGATATTCAGGAGAAAAACATGACCGAGCAAGTACTTACCGAAACGCAGGACGGTGTCCTGATCATCACCATCAACCGGCCTGAAGCCAAAAATGCCGTGAACCGGGCCGTGGCTGAAGGCGTGGCAGATGCGATGGAAAGGCTCGACAGCGATAAGGGGCTTAGCGCGGGCATTATTACCGGCGCGGGCGGCACATTTTGTGCGGGCATGGACCTGAAAGCTTTTCTAAAAGGCGAATTGCCGACAGTGAAAGGGAAGGGCTTTGCCGGATTTTGCGAAGCCCCACCTGCAAAGCCGCTTATCGGCGCGGTTGAGGGTTATGCTCTGGCGGGCGGCATGGAAGTTGCTATTGCCTGCGATATGGTAGTGGCGAATGACAAGGCGCAGTTCGGCATTCCTGAAGTCAAGCGATCACTGGTCGCAGCGGGCGGCGGGTTGCTTTCGTTACCATCCATTATTGGCAAGCGAATGGCGATGGAACTGGCTTTGACAGGAGATTTTATCACCGCAGAGCGGGCGTATGAAATGGGTTTTGTAAACCGGGTGACCGAAGGTGCAGCGCTGGAAGGAGCGCTAGAACTCGCAGTCCGCGTGGCGGCCAACGGCCCGCTGGCCCTGATCGCGTCGAAGCGGATTATCAATGAACGTCCCGATTGGTCCAGTGCGGAAATGTGGGCCAAGCAAATGGAAATTGCAGGCAAAGTGCTGGCCTCACAGGATGCACGTGAGGGTGCCGCGGCATTTGCCGAAAAACGCAAACCGGAATGGAAAGGCGAATAGTCTTTGCGAGTCGTTATTTATCGCTTTTCTTTGCGGCTATGTCTTTTTTGAGCTGTGCCAGTTGTGCGTCAATATCGGCAGTTTTCCGGGAAGTGTCCATATCTGCACTTGCGGCTTGATCGCTGTCATCTGTGGGCCTTGAATTGGACACGGTTTCCATGACAGATTCTGCTCTGTCCAGTATCGCGCTGATTTTCGCACGTACCGATTCTTCGAACGTTTCTACCAGTTCGGTTTGACGCCGGCCTTTCAAGAATTCGGTAAGCTCCCGCTGCACACCCTCCCTTTGCACAGCCATGTCATGCAGCGCGGTTTTGAGAAACTCTGCTTCTGTACGGGCGATTTCGGCAACGCCTGAAAATGCTTCCACCATTTTCTCTGAATCCTGCTGCATTTCTGTAGCAGCTTGGGCTAAGTCATCGCGTCCCTTGGCAGCGGAAAAGCCGGCTTCTTCCGCCCATTGCATTGCTTTTGCATGCGCATCATCAGCGGCGGCTATGGCCTGCTCCAATCGCCTGACAGCCGCGTGGTGTTCGTGTTCCAGTTTTTCGATAGCATAATCAGTCTCACGCACAGCCTGCCGCATCAGGGCAGGTTCACTCAATTGTTCCAGCCTTTCCAGGCCGTCTTCAATTGCCGCGCTGATATAGCGGCCCGTGCGTGAGAAAATGTTATCAGCCATGTCTTTGTTCCTGCGTAGCGAGGAGCTATCCTGCTGAAAAACGCTTCAGGCGATCATTGATGATACCATCGGCTTCGGACATGATCCGGTCGATCAGTTCTTTTACCGTGGGAATATCATTGATGAGGCCTGCAACCATGCCGCAGCTCCACGCGCCGGCGTCCATATCGCCTTCCATCATGATGGTCGGGTAAACACCGGCCACCTGTTCAAGGATATCGGTGATTTGCAGGTTGTCGCCTTTTTCCTTTTCGATTTTTAGGATTTCTTCAACCGCTTCATTTTTGAGTACACGTTCGGTGTTGCGTAACGGCCGCATGACCAGTGTTGTGTCGAGCTCACTGGCAGCAACAATCGCGTCTTTCACATTTTGATGCACGGGCGCTTCTTTGGTAGCGATAAAGCGTGTGCCCATATTCATGCCCTCTGCGCCCATGGCGAGGCTGGCAACGAGTGAACGCGCATCTGCCTGTCCGCCACTGGCCACAAAAGGAATGTCCAACTCATCGGCTGCACGTGGCAATAGGATCATGTTCGGAATGTCATCTTCACCCGGATGTCCGCCACATTCAAAACCGTCAACGCTGGCTGCATCACAACCAATCGCCTGCGCTTTGAGCGCATGACGGACCGAGGTACATTTATGAATAATCTTGATGCCCGCTTCTTTCATGCGCGGCAGGTGCTCTTCGGGATTGCGCCCGGCGGTTTCCACCGCTTTTACGCCATTGGCGATAATCGCGTCGATATATTCTGGATAGGGCGGGGCGGTAAAGGCGGGCAGGAAAGTGAGGTTCACGCCCACCGGCTTGTCAGTCAGTTCCTTGGCCTTTTTAATCTCCTTATCAAGATCTTCGGGCGTTTTCTGGGTCAGGCCGGTAATCATGCCTAACCCGCCTGCGTCGGATACGGCGGCGGCCAGTTTAGCGAAACCCACATAATGCATGCCGCCCTGAATGATCGGATGCTCAATGCCGAAAAGCTCTGTAATACGTGTTTTCATATGGGTTTCTCCTCTGGAATTATTATATTCACACAAATAATGCGACGCTTTGCATGGCACGCATCACTGGCTTTCTATCACTGTTATAGACAGTCATATACTGGCTGGACGCACCGTCATGCGCATGGTGTGTTTCGGATTCGAGCAACCACCAGCCATCTTTTGTTTGCGGTGTATTGGTGAGCATATTGACCTGCCAGTTCATAGAGCTGACATTGCCAGGCTCGGTCATCAGGCCCATGGCAGATGGCGGCAGCGCGTCACCCACACATAGCAATTCGGTTATCGGGTCCAATCCATCGCGTTCGCGCAGCCGGTGCCACTGCATCAGCTTTGGTGTCCCCAGGCCCAGTTCGAGCCGTTTTTCGGGATAATCCATATGATGGGTGAAAAATTCGGGCGGGCCGTTTCGGATGTCGTCCTTGCCAGGAGGCGGGGGAAAATCAGGCGCGCTGATGTCATTATGCTCAACGGTGCTGACGCGCGGGTTCATGAAAATGAAGTTGCAGGCAAGGCCGGTACCATCCCTGGATGTGGTGCGGGTTTCGACAAAAGCAGTGTTGCGGCCGCGGCGGAGCAGTTCGGCCGTTATGGTCACGTCACCTGCCAGAGGGCCTGCAAAAGCAATTTGTGCAGAACGCAGCGGTGGGCAATCTGTGACACAGGCCGTGGCGCAATGATGGGCGACGGCGCTGCTCAACCCGCCATAACTGGTCCGGCCCTGCATCCATGTACCGGGAATGGTAACGGTCCAGCTATTGTCCGCGCGCGCCATGGAGCCGAGTATCTGTGCAAGCGATGTCATACACTGCACTTAAAACCAATGCCTGCTAAAAATCCATGACTAAGTTTCGAAAACGCACTGATTTTGACAAGATTAGAGTGAACCATGCCTTTATCGCTGGCCCTTCCTATCCGCATTTGTTAAATGTGGCCGAATGGCAAAACCGGGCAGATCAACCGATTGGGGCTTTCCTCGCTGGCGTGGCTATGACAGCTCGCGTGAGGCGCAGAATGTGCGCCTTTGTGACCGTTATGGCTGTGATGAAGTGGGCGACCGTCCCGCACCTAAATCTCCCAACAGTCCGGAAAAATGGTATTTCTGCGAAACACATGCCGGGGAATATAACCGCAACTGGGACTATTTTCAGGGTTTGAGCAAAGAAGAAGCGGCCGAACGCGAGCGCAAGGAACGGCGCGAAAACGCCGGTTATCAGGAATCGGCACATCATGGCTGGGCTGGCCCCGGTGATGGTAGCCGGTCACGTGATGAAATGACTGCGCTTGATGTGCTGGGTGTGGAAGTGGATGCGTCGTTCGGGGATATTCGCAAGGCATATCGCTTGCTGGCCAAGCGGAACCATCCCGATGTGAATCAGGGGGATGAGGAAGCCGCCAAGCGCTTTCAGGCGATTCAGGCAGCATATAATGTGCTGCGTGTGGCGGAGGAAAACCGTAGCTGGAAACCCGAAGAAAGAGTTTAATTTTCGTCGCTACTATCAAGTTTCAGGGCAAGTAGTTTGCGCTCGACTTCCAACGCTTCCTCCAACGACATTGCACCGCTAATCTGCAATTTGCGGCCTTTAACCTTTTCCCTCCAGAATGCTTTGGAGACAAAAGTTCCATCTGCGAATATAGCAAGGTCTCTGCCTAAAGCTTTTTGCTGGATTTTGCCGAAGCGTTCTGCCGCATCATCCGATAGCGTGATTTTGACGCTGTAATAATCATGTCCGGCCACGGCACGAGCAACATAGACATTTGCTTTCACAATATCACCGAATGCAAGGTCGAACCTACATGATCTTTCAACTTCACTGGCAGAGGCGCAAGGCGGTACGTTTTCATATTGCGTCGCGGCTGGCATGGCCAGCAAGGCAAGCGCAATGATCATTATGCGTAACGCTCCGCCGTTTCACGGATCAGCGCAATCATGTTAGGGATGCCTTGCGTGCGGTTGGAACTGAGCTGGTTTTTAAGATCAAACGGTTCCAGGGCGACAGTAATATCGGTAGCCAATATGTCAGCTGCCTTTTTTCCCTGCACGGTCTTCAGCACCAGTGCGATAATGCCTTTGGTAATAGCGGCATTGCTGTCGGCCAGAAAATGCAAATGGCCATCGTCCTTCTGTGTGGGATAGACCCAGACGGCGGCCGAACAGCCGCGTACAAGTGTGGCATCGGTTTTGAGCGCATCGGGCATATCGTCCAGTTCCCTGCCCAGATCAATAATCAGCCGGTAACGGTCATCTGCGTCCAGAAACTCGTATTCTTCAATGATGTCGGCCAGTTCAGCCGTTTTGCATTCGGTCATACTGCGCCAATAGCAGGGCAGGGGAGCAAGGCAAAGCCCCGCAATGCTGAAATTATAGCTCCACCCCTGCGGCAATGGCTTCCAGTTTCTTGAGCCGTTCCTTCAGGTCCGCAATTTCGATACGGGATGTGGCGTTAGGGCCCATATTATCACCATTTTGTGCCATGTGGTGCATTTCGCGCAGTTCCATGCGTTTATATGCCACCCATTCGCGCCAGCCATGTAGCAGGCTTATGGAAAGAATCGTGATAGCAATCAGGCCTGTCGCGGCCATTGTCAGGTAAAAAGGTGCGTCTTGCATTTTATCCGTCCTCCCGGACTATCCCCTTGCCCAGAGAATATCTTACCAAGGAATGTGTTCAACGGTCGCGCAGGCTTTCGATTTCCTGTTCCAGTGCGCGGCTTCCGCGTTCGTCGGTTGCAATGCGTTCCAGCACGGCAATGCGTTTTTTCAGAACCTTAATCTCGTCGCGCATCCGCTCTGAGTCCGGATCATGTGCGACAATCTGGTTACCTTTTTCATCCTCAAAAACACCGTGTTTTGCTTTCATGCGTGTATTTACGATTTTACCGATCGTCACCACGGCGATGATCGCAACAACCATTTCAAACGGTCCCATAATTTCCTCCTCGAATTGCGTTATGCTCGTTTTGAGCGTTGTTTTTCAATTGATACGCGGGGGCTCGTCGCGCAGGTCTTCAATCTGCTCGGCCAAATCCATGCCTTTATCGGTAACTATACGTTCCAGCACGCGGACACGCTGCTCTAGTTGTTCGCTCTGCGCCGCATATTGTGCTGCTTTTTCGGCCGTTATTTCTGACTGGTGCTCCATCATTTTGCGTTGATGATGCGTCCAGATTGCAAAGCCGCCTATTATAAATGGGGCCAGTGGTATGAGCAGTGCGATAAAACCTAAGTCCATTGTGTCCTCCTCGTGATGTTGCGTCTATTCAGTCGCGCAGCTTTTCTATTTCTTCGGCAGTGCGGCGGGCGGGGTCCGTGGCGATCCGTTCCAGCACGGCGATACGTTCTTCAAGGCGCGATACTTTACCCGTCAATTGCTCGTTTTCATTGGTGAGCAATTCGACTTTGCGTGCGGCCTGTGGGTCTTCGCTGTTTGTTTTTTCAGTGCTACCTGACCATTCGTTTTCCAGCGGATATCCATGTTTGGCTCTGATCCAGCTGCTGACGAGCCAACCAATGGTGCTGATCGCAACGATCGCGATTATAAATCCGGGGCCACTCCAACTCATAACTTCCTCCTCGTAAATCTTCTTGTTTTATTTAGTAGCGTCTGTCGGTGAGCCTTTTGATTTTGGCGATCTCTGCGTCTCTGTGACTATGCAGGCGGTCCTGTGTGTTCAGGCGATCTGTCCATGCATGTCCGTAACGCCTCTTGATGAAAAAGAAAGCAATGGCTCCCAGTATAAGTGTCCAAAAGATGCTCATTTCATTTCTCCATCAAGAGTTTAGGTATTCAGCGCAGGCGTTCGATTTCATCTGACAGGCGTGAATTGGTCGTCGTGTAATAGATTTCCATATCGGCCAGGCGGCGGTCTATTTCGCGAAACCTTGCGCGGACATCGCGTGCCGTGCGTTTGGGTGACTGGCGTACGCCCTGCCAGAACTTCTGCTCGCGATCATCGCGGTACAGGTCAATCGGCTTTTTATCCGCCAGCCATGCAGCCATGAAATAGGCGATGATGGTCCAGGGGAAACCGCCCATTAGTGTCAGGAGAACCGCGCTGATGCGCACCCAGACAACATCGATACCGGTATAGTCCGCTATCCCTGCACATACGCCTTTCCACTTGGCATTCATCTTGTCGAGATAGAATTTGGTACGGCTTGTGGACATTATCTGTTCCTCTCTTGCAATAGGCGCTCAACAGTGTCGAGTGCGGGGTCATCCTGGTCTGCTGCACTTGTCAGTCGGTCAGGGCGCCAGTCTGGATTGTCAGCGCGGATAATGCGCTCAACGGTGTCCATCCGGTCATCGAGGCGGCGAGCCATGGAATAAAGTTCCTCCAGCAAATCTTCATCCTCGGTAGTGATTGTCCCCATAGTTTTCCATTTTGTTATATAGTGGAAAATGATCCATGGCAGGCCGATAAATAATGTGGCTATTGCCATAAACGGAATGAAATCATCCATTTTGCTTACCCTTTCTTCATTGATTTTTTGAGGGCTTCGAGCTCTTCATCAACGACATCGTCGCCTTTGAGAGCTGCGATTTTGTCACCCAGTGTTTCGGGTTCTGAAGCGAGTGACAGTGCGTCGGCATGGCCCTCTGCCATGTCCACGCGGCGTTCCAGCTGGTCAAAACGGGAAAAGGCGTCCTTCACCTTGTCGCCATTATACATGGTGCGCAGCTTGATACGGTTTTCCGCACTTTCCAGTCGCGACATGATCGTGTTCTGCCGCGAACGTGCATCGCGCAGCTTGTTCTGCAGGCTGGCAATATCAGCTTCCGAAGCCCGCAGGCTGTCATCAAGTACGGCGACTTCCTCTTTCAACTGATCGGCCATGTCGCTGGCTTTCTTTTTTTCCACCAGCGCAGCACGGGCCAGGTCTTCACGGTCTTTCGACAGTGCGAGCTCTGCTTTTTCGGACCAGTCGGCCGTCAGCGTCTCAAGCTTGTCGATATGACGGCGCATTTCCTTTTGGTCTGCAATAGTGCGCGCGGCAGAGGCGCGAACTTCCACCAGCGTCTCTTCCATTTCCATAATGATCATGCGGATCATTTTTTCCGGATCTTCGGCGCGTTCCAGCAAATCGGTAAAGTTTGCGGCGACAATGTCGCGGGTGCGTGAAAATATTCCCATATTAAAACTCCATCTAGAGGAATGCGTATTTCTGAAAAAACCGGTGCGATTTTGTGTGTCGCTGTCCAGCTTAACATATTCGGTGTGGCGGGATAAGACCGGGACGGTGTGGGCAAGGGGGGTTAAAACACCGCCCGGCCTTATCTCGCTACTCTGTCCATCAATCATGTTCTGGCCCTGCATTATATTCAGGCCAGATAATGGACAGAGGAAGTGCTGACCGAATTTTGAGAAGGTGATGGCATTATGCTCTGCGTTTCCAGTCCCGGCGCGATGCTGAGGTAGATAATGCAGGTCAGCATCATTGCCACTGAAATCCACGATGCAGTCTTGACTGTCAGGCCAGGACCCGCTTCCTTGCGGCTCTGCTGTTTCTGATATGTCATTTGCGATGTGGTCATTTTTGCCTCCTCAAATTGTCTTGCCCATAATATAGCAACAAGCGTGCCAGTTTTATAAGATATTGAAATATAAGTTTATTTCTATTTTACATGGTTTTGCATAATGGGGAAAACCCCAGTTAATGGGAAAAAACACTATATTTTAGCCAAGTTCTGGCTTAAGCGGATTTCATGGAACGCGAGAATCAGTTTATTGGCCAGTCAGGTGCCTTTCTGGATGCCGTGGAAAGGGCCAGCCGTGCAGCCGGTCTAGAGCGCCCAGTGCTTGTCATAGGCGAGAGGGGTACAGGTAAGGAACTTATAGCAGAGCGTTTGCACCGTCTCAGTCAGCGTTGGGATGGCCCGCTTGTTATCATGAACTGTGCTGCGCTCCCCGAGACTCTTATTGAGGCAGAATTATTTGGTCATGAAGCGGGTGCTTTTACGGGCGCGACCCGCGCACGCGAAGGCCGGTTCGAAGAAGCGGATAGGGGTACATTGTTCCTGGATGAGCTTGGTACATTGTCGATGGCGGCACAGGAACGACTTCTCCGCGCTGTGGAATATGGTGAGGTGACGCGTATTGGTTCATCGCGCCCGGTGCGCGTCGATGTACGTATTGTTGCGGCCACAAATGAGGATCTTCCTGAGCTGGTGGAGCAAGGGCGTTTCCGCGCTGATCTGCTTGACCGCCTTTCCTTTGAGGTTGTCACGCTGCCACCGTTACGGATGCGTGATGGTGATGTTGAGGTTTTGGCTGACTATTTCGGTCGGCGCATGGCGGCGGAACTTGGCTGGAATGACTGGCCGGGTTTTGGCGATCTCGCAATGCAGGCAATGGTGCGTTATCCATGGCCAGGCAACGTACGTGAATTGCGTAACGTGGTCGAACGTGCGGTTTACCGCTGGGACAATCCCGACCGCTCGGTTGACCATATCGTGTTCGATCCGTTTGAAAGCCCGTGGAAGCCGCTGCCTTCGAAAATGCATTCAAGCGAGGATGAGCCGAGTGAAAAACCCGCTTCAACCATGTCTGCTGTTGAAGAGGCGGGATCGCCCGAGCTGCAAATACTGGCCGGAATAGATGGGATTGATGATCTGAAAGCGGCGATCGATTCCCATGAAAAGACTATCCTTCAGCATGCCATGGCTAAGCACCGCTATAACCAGCGGCAGACGGCAAAGGCGCTGAGCCTCAGTTACGATCAGCTGCGCCATGCGCTGAAAAAACATGATTTGCTGGGCTGAAAAGACTCTTTAATTACCCCATTGCAAAGCCGCGAATCCTCACCTATATCATCGCTATCCCGACATTTTGGAACATGAAGGGGCTGGCGCCAGAAGGGGCCGGCACAATTGGCATTGCATATAACTGCACGAAGCCGCAGAATTTGAAAGAGACAGTATCATTGGCTGATATGGACGCATTGACACAGTTGATTGAACCCGAAGTAAAGGCTTTGGGTTTTGCGCTTGTGCGTATCAAGCTGACGGGCAGTGCAGGAGAGCGCACGTTGCAGGTTATGGCCGAACGCCCTGACACGCGGCAATTGGTGATAGAGGATTGTGCGGAACTGTCACGCAGACTGTCCGAAAAACTGGATGAGAGTGATCCGATTGAGGGCGCTTACCGTCTGGAGGTCAGTTCGCCTGGTATCGACCGCCCGCTGACGCGGCTTCAGGATTTTGCCGACTGGTCCGGTTCTGATGCACGTGTTAATCTACGCGAAGCAGTAGGCGGTAGCAAAACACTCACCGGCATTTTACGCGGTGTGGATGGGGACCAGATAAGCTTTGAGGACCGTACGGGACAAAGCTTTACTTTCGGCCATGACACTGTACATGCCGCAAAGCTGATTTTGACCGACCGCCTTATTGCGGAAACGACGCCTATCTCCGCTGATGATGCGGAAGAAATTGAAACAGAAACTCTTGAAACGGAACAGGAAGACTAACCATGGCCAGTGCCATTTCTGCAAACAAGGCTGAACTGCTGGCAATTGCGAACGCAGTTGCATCGGAAAAAATGATCGACAAAACGATCGTTATCGAAGCGATGGAAGAGGCGATCCAGCGCGCCGCGCGTGCCCGTTACGGCGCGGAAAATGATATCCGTGCAAAACTGGACCCGCAAACTGGCGATTTACGCCTGTGGCGTGTTGTTGAGGTGGTTGAGGAAGTCGAGGACTATTTCAAGCAGGTTGATCTGAAAGGCGCAAAAAAACTGGAAGACGACCCCAAGCTGGGTGATTTCATTGTTGATCCGTTACCTGCTGTCGATCTGGGCCGTATTGATGCCCAGGCTGCAAAACAGGTCATTTTTCAGAAAGTGCGTGATGCTGAACGCGAACGCCAATTTGAAGAATTCAAGGATCGCGGTGGTGAAATTATCACTGGTGTGGTGAAATCAGTCGAATTCGGTCATGTGATCGTCAATCTGGGCCGTGCAGAGGGCGTTATCCGCCGCGACCAGCAGATCCCGCGCGAAGTTGCCCGTACAGGCGACCGCATCCGCGCTCTGATCATGAAAGTGGAGCGCCAGAACCGCGGTCCACAGATTTTCCTGAGCCGCGCGCATCCCGATTTCATGCGCAAGCTATTCGCGCAGGAAGTGCCCGAAATTTATGACGGTATTATCGAGATTAAAGCGGCCGCCCGTGATCCGGGCAGCCGTGCCAAAATCGGCGTGATCAGCCATGATAGCTCGATCGATCCGGTTGGCGCATGTGTCGGCATGAAGGGTAGCCGCGTACAGGCCGTTGTGCAGGAAATGCAGGGTGAGAAAATCGACATTATTCCATGGTCTGAAGATACAGCGACATTTGTCGTGAACGCGCTTCAACCCGCAACTGTCAGCCGTGTGCTGATTGATGAGGAAGAAAGCCGCATCGAAGTGGTTGTCCCCGATGACCAGCTGTCGCTTGCCATTGGCCGCCGCGGACAGAATGTGCGTCTGGCATCGCAGCTCACCGGGTCTGCCATTGATATCATGACCGAAGCGGAATCGAGCGAGAAGCGCCAGAAAGAATTCTCCGAACGTTCCGAAATGTTCCAGAACGAGCTTGATGTTGACGAGACATTGTCGCAGCTGCTTGTTGCCGAAGGTTTCAGCGAGATGGAAGAAGTCGCCTATGTGGCGCCTGAAGAGCTTTCCAGTATTGAAGGTTTTGACGAAGAACTTGCTGCCGAGCTGCAAAGCCGTGCGCAGGAAGCTTTGGAGCGCCGCGAAGAAGCAGCACGCGGAGAGCGCCGTGAACTGGGCGTGGAAGATGATATTGCTGAAATGCCGCACCTGACTGAAGGCATGCTGGTGACACTGGGTAAGGCGGGTATCAAAACGCTTGATGACCTTGCCGATCTTGCCACGGACGAACTGGTTGCCCGCAAACGCGCCGAACCGCGCCGCCGTGATGGCAAGGGCAAGCGCAATGAGGATAAAGGCGGCATTCTGGCCAGCTATAGTCTGACCGAAGAACAGGGCAATGAGATCATCATGGCAGCCCGTGCACACTGGTTTGAAGACGAAGATGATGTGGGCAGCGATGCCGGCAAAGGGGAGGACGCAGTTGCGGAAACCCCCCAATGACACTTCAAATGATCCGGTAAGACGCTGCATCCTTTCGGGTGCGACCGCGCCCAGGGATGAGTTGATACGGCTGGCGCTTGGCCCTGAGGGTCAGGTGGCGCCCGACGTGCGCGCTGCTGCACAAGGCCGTGGCGCGTGGATCGGTGTGGCTCGTACAGAGCTCGAAGATGCTGTTGCCAAAGGCAGACTGAAAGGCGCATTGGCGCGGGCGTTCAAGGGCGAGGCAACCGATATTCCGGCTGATTTGCCTGCATTGATCGACACTGCGCTGGAACGGGCGTTTCTTGATCGCTTAGGTCTGGAAGCACGTTCGGGTAAGCTTTTCACGGGCTTTGACAAGATTAACGTCGCCGCGCGTCAGGGGCAGGTATATCTGCTTATGCATGCCGGGGATGCCAGTGAAGACGGCAACCGCAAGCTGGATCAGGCATGGCGGATGGGCAATGATGCAGAAGGCAGTAATTTGCGCGGGCTCGTCTTGCCTATAGACCGCTCCCCCCTATCTGTGGCATTGGGACGGGAAAATGTGGTCCATCTGGCAGTTACGGATCGCGCAGCGGCATCTCGCATAGGCACTATAGCGATCCGTCTGGCGCGTTATCGTGCCGGAAATATTCATGAAACCGGGTTTATGGCCGGTGTCTTGGATGAAAAAAATGGTGTTGGCACCACAGTTGGCGAGGATCATGTGATCCCTGCGATACAAGAAGAAGTAATGAAGGGCTAAGTCTGTTCGATGAGTGATAAAGAGAAAAAAGAGTCAAAACCGGCACGCAAACCACTGGGTTTGAAACGTTCGGTCGAGGCTGGAGAAGTCAAGCAGACGTTTAGCCATGGTCGTACCAACAAGGTAGTGGTTGAGGTCAAGCGCCGTAAACTGGTGGGTAAGCCGGGTGCGCAGGAAGCAGCCAAGAAAATTGATCCGGTGGCACCGCCTGAACAAAAGGCGCCTGAAAAACCGGCACCTGCGCCAGCGCCCAAACCAAAACCGAAAGCTGCAGATACACTGACCCGTCAGGAGCGACAGGAAAAGCTGCTGCGTGAAGCCGAAGAAGCACGTCTGACCGCGCTTGAGGAAACACGTCGCCGCGAAATGCAGAAAAAGAAAGAAAGTACGGCAGAAGAAAAACGCCGGGTTGAAGAAAACAAAAAAGCCAGCGCCGAAGAGAAAAAAGCAACTGAAGAAGCTGTCAAGCAGGCCAAAGATGAAGCTGCACAAAAAGCGGCGGAAGAACAAAAAGCCGCTGCGGATGCATCTGCCGCTGCAACGAGCGACAAAGCACCTGCACCGCGTAAATTTACGCCTGTCGAGCGGCCACCCCGGGCCGAACCAAAGAAACCGGCACCCAAGCCGTCGCGCTCACGTAACGAACGCCGTCAGTCGGGCAAACTGACTGTCACCAAGGCGCTGTCGCAGGGTGATGGTGGTGCACGCGCGCGTTCGCTTGCCGCACTGAAACGTGCGCGTGAAAAAGAAAAACGTGCGCAGATGGCCGGCCAGCCGCGTGAGGCCAAGCCCAAGCAGAGCCGCGAAGTCATCGTGCCCGAAGCTATTACGGTTCAGGAACTGGCTAAACGGATGGGTGAAAAGGGCGCAGACCTGGTCAAAGCGTTGTTCAACATGGACATGATGGTTACGGTAAATCAAACCATTGACGCCGATACCGCAGAATTGCTGGTTGAAGAATTTGGTCATAAAATCAATCGTGTATCCGATGATGATATCGAAATTGATGTTGAAACCGATGTTGATCCCGAAGATACGCTGAAACCGCGTCCTCCGGTTGTAACCATCATGGGGCATGTCGATCATGGCAAGACCTCGCTGCTTGACGCACTGCGTGGCACCGATGTGGTCACTGGTGAAGCGGGCGGCATTACTCAGCATATCGGCGCGTATCAGGTGAAACGCAAAGATGGCAATGTCATCACTTTCCTGGATACACCGGGGCATGAAGCCTTTACAGAAATGCGCCTGCGCGGGGCCAATGTCACCGATATCGTCATTCTGGTGGTGGCTGCCGATGATGGCCTGATGCCGCAGACGATCGAGGCGATCAATCATACCAAGGCCGCTGATGTGCCAATGATCGTCGCAATCAATAAAATCGACAAGGATGGCGCCAATCCGCAAAAAATTCGCGAACGTCTTTTGGAACATGAAGTGATTGTGGAAGCGATGTCAGGTGAAGTGCAGGATGTGGAAGTTTCCGCGCTCAAAGGCACCAACCTGGATGAACTGGTTGAAAAAATCATGCTTCAGGCGGAACTGCTTGAGCTGAAAGCCAATCCTGACCGCAATGCCGATGCGACTGTTATCGAGGCGAAGCTGGATAAGGGTCGCGGCCCGGTTGCGACGGTTCTTGTTAACCGCGGTACTTTGAAACGCGGTGACGTTTTTGTTGTCGGCGGTGAAAGCGGCAAGGTCCGTGCATTGATTGATGATAAGGGCAAGCAAGTCAAGGAAGCTGGGCCTTCGGTTCCGGTAGAAGTGCTGGGTCTGAGCGGTGTGCCATCTTCTGGTGAAAAACTCACAGTTGTCGAAAATGAACAGCGCGCGCGTGAAGTTGCCGAATACCGTAAACAAAAAGCACTTGAACAACGTACAGCCACTGCGCCTGCATCGCTCGAAAATCTGTTCTCGGGTATCAGCGATAAAGCCATTGAGTATCCTGTGCTCATCAAGGGTGATGTGCAGGGCTCGGTTGAAGCGATTGCGGGTTCTTTGAACAAGATTTCCAATGATGACATCAAAGTACGCGTTCTGCATTCAGGCGTTGGCGGCATTACAGAATCTGATGTGACATTGGCCAAGGCGTCCAATGCGCCGATTATCGGCTTTAATGTCCGCGCCAACGCGAAAGCGCGTGAAATTGCACAGCGCGAGGGCGTGCGGTTCAAATATTTCGATGTCATTTATGACCTGATCGAAGACATTAAAGGCGAAATGGCAGGTGAACTGGGACCAGAGCGCATCGAAACCGTTGTAGGACGTGCAGAAGTCAAGGAAGTCTTCCCTGCGGGCAAGAAAGACAAGGCCGCTGGCCTGTTGGTGCTCGATGGCGTCATCAAGACAGGCCATCATGCGCGCCTTACCCGCGAAGATGTTATCGTTTCGAAGACGGTCATCGCTTCGCTGCGCCGCTTCAAGGACAATGTCGACGAAGTCCGCTCTGGCCTTGAATGTGGTGTCGTGTTGGAAGACACAAATGACATTAAGGCGGGCGATACGCTTGAGGTCTTCGACGTGGAACTGAAAGAACGGGTGCTTTAACGGTACCGCTTTTGAAAGCATATGGCCAAACATAACGATACCTCTCCCGAAGGCCGCTCTGTCCGCGTTTTGCGGGTGGGGGAACAGGTGCGCCATGTCCTGTCGGAAATCCTGCTGCGCGGTGATGTGCATGATGAAGTGCTAGCCGATGCGACGGTTTCAGTGACCGAGGTGCGGATATCGCCGGATTTGCGCAATGCCACGGTCTTTATCAAGCCGTTGCTTGGTAAAGAAGAAACCGCTGTTTTGAAAGCGCTGCGTACCAATACCGCTTATCTGCAGCGTGAAGTGGCCAGGCGCATCAAGATGAAATATGCCGCAAAACTTAAATTCGTAGCTGATGAAAGCTTTGATGAAGGCGGACACGTCGAAAACCTACTACGGGAACCCAAAGTAGCACAGGATCTGGATCAGGCTGAATAGAGTTTCTATCAAACCTGCTTTCACTCATGGCTGAATGGCATTAGGGAGGGGTATGGCCAAACTCTATTTCTACTATGCCTCTATGAACGCGGGCAAATCGACAACGCTGTTGCAGGCGGATTTCAATTACCGTGAGCGCGGCATGGAGACTATGTTGTGGACCGCAGCGCTCGATAACCGGTATGACACTGGCGTTATAACATCGCGTATCGGTTTGCAGGCGGATGCGAACCTGTTTGATCCTGACACTGATATGCTGGCCGCCATTACGGCAGAAAGTGGCGCTCGCAAACTGGCATGTGTGATGGTCGATGAAGCCCAGTTTTTAAGTAAAGAGCAGGTGTTTGAGTTGGCCAATGTGTGCGATACGCTGGGCATTCCGGTGCTGGCCTATGGTTTGCGCACCGATTTTCAGGCGGAGCTATTCCCGGGCAGCGCGCAGTTGCTGGCGCTGGCGGACTCTCTGGTGGAACTGAAAGCTGTATGCGAGTGCGGGCGAAAGTCGACCATGAACCTGCGTGTCGATGAAAATGGCAAAGCGGTAAAGGCGGGTGCCCAAACCGAAGTCGGCGGTAATGACCGCTATGTCGCGCTGTGCCGCAAGCATTTTACCGAAGCATTGAACAATGGCTGATATTGGCGGACTGTCATGTACGTTGCAGGAAGGCGATGTAAGGCTTGAACCGCTGGCTGACCGGCATATTGAGCCATTGCGCGTGGCATGTGCGGAAGATCGGGAAATCTGGGAGATTTTCCCAGTTTCCCTGATTGACGATTTTGACGAAACCATCAAGCGGATGCACGCTACCAATGATTGGGTGCGCTTTGCTGTTATCAACGAAGAGACAGATAAGGTTGTTGGTATGACCAACTATATCAGGCCGGACGTTCATGGTGTCGTTGAAATTGGTGGAACCTATATTGCACCGTCTGTACGTGGAACCGGTTTCAATCGTATTATGAAAAAGCTCCTAATCGATCATGCTTTTGCGAGTGGTTTCCGGAAAATCGAATTTCGGGTGGACACGCGTAACAAGCGTTCCATGGCGGCTGTACTGAAACTAGGGGCGAAACAGGAAGGCATCCTGCGCAAAAACCTTGTGACCTGGACAGGATATGTACGTGACTCTGCTGTATTTGGTCTGATGCAAGATGAATGGAACGGATAATGGACGACACGAATATTATTTATACTGTTGCGACATGGCTGATCCCGCTTATGCTCGCGATTGTATTTCATGAAGTTGCCCATGGCTGGGTCGCGCGCTATTTCGGTGACCCGACTGCGGCCAGTTTGGGGCGGCTGACACTGAACCCGATCAAGCATGTCGATCCAATCGGTACCGTTGCGCTGCCGACCCTGCTTGCTGTTACCGGGGCGCCAATATTCGGGTGGGCAAAACCCGTCCCTGTCGTGCAAAGTCGGCTGCGCAATCCGCGCTGGCATATGATGGCTGTGGCCTTCGCGGGGCCGGGGATAAACCTGATCCTTGGCTTTTTCGCGGTTGCTGCGATGGCGCTTATGGTAAACATCATGGGTGAGGGCGCAGATTTTGGCACAGTGAGCGGATTCATTTTTGATAATCTGCGTAACTTTATGATTATCAACATTTTTCTGGCATTATTCAATCTCCTGCCGGTACCACCATTTGATGGTTCGCATATTGTGGAGGGTATTTTGCCACCACCGCTTGCGGAAAAATATGCGTCCTTGCGCAAATATAGCCTGCCGATCCTGCTTTTACTGCTGCTGGTCCTGCCGATGGTTTTTCCAGAGGCGCGGATTATCGAGCGAGTGATTTTGCCACCAGTTGTTTTTGTTATTAATTTCTATCTTGGAATATTCGGCCTGAATGTCTGAGCCGCACATCAATGGCTGGATTATTCTGGACAAACCGTTGGAACTGGGGTCGACACAGGCTGTGGGCGCAGTGAAGCGTAACTTGCGTGAAGGCGGCTATCCAAAAACAAAGACAGGGCATGGCGGGACACTTGATCCGTTGGCGACGGGCGTGCTGCCCATTGCGCTGGGGGAGGCAACCAAACTTGCCGGGCGGATGCTGGATGCCAGCAAGATATATGAATTCACCATCGCGTTTGGTGCGGAAACTTCGACCCTGGATGTTGAAGGTGAGGTAACGGAAACTTCGGATGTGCGCCCGTCACCTGCTGCGATTGTATCGGTTCTGTCCGAATTTATGGGGCCAATTCAGCAGGTCCCACCCAAATATTCCGCTCTCAAGGTGGAAGGGAAGCGTGCCTATGATCTGGCGCGGGCGGGAGAAGATTTTGCGCTGAAAATGCGGACTGTGACGATTTACGAGCTCAAAACCACTGGTCCTGTCTCTGCTGATAGCGTCACTCTCATGGCCCATGTATCCAAGGGAACATATATCCGCTCTCTCGCGCGTGATATTGCGTGTAAGCTGGGTACAGTGGGTCATGTCACCATGCTACGCCGGATAAAGGCGGGACCTTTTGATCTTTCGCATGCGATTTCGCTGGACAAACTCAACGAAATTGGTAAAGGCGCACCCCTAGATGACATAATCTTGCCGATGAAGGCAGGGCTGGACGACATCCCGGCTCTTGACCTTAATCCCGAACAGGCAAGGAGGCTCCGACTGGGGCAGGTCGATATCGGGATTGTCGCGGACGACGGGCAATATTGGGCGCGGGATGGAGAAGGCTCTCCGGTCGCACTTATACGGCTTGAAAACAGTAGAACCATTATCGAACGCGGGTTTAATGTTTAAGATGTTCGAAGGAATGAATTAAATGACTATTACTGCAGAACGCAAAGCAGAAGTGATCGCTGAACACGCACTTGAAAAAGGTGATACAGGTTCCCCCGAAGTACAGGTGGCTATCCTGACCGAACGGATCACAAACCTGACCGAGCACTTTAAAGGTCACCACAAAGACAACCACAGCCGTCGCGGTCTTTTGATGATGGTCAACAAGCGTCGTTCGCTGCTCGACTATCTTCGCAAGAAAGATGAAGGTCGTTATAATGACCTGATCGCGAAACTGGGTCTTCGTAAATAAGAATATGATGGGCGGCTCCTTTTGGGGCCGCTTTTCGTTTGGGTTATTGGCGACAGGACATTGAATCCAGCCTTTAATCAAAAAGGGATTGAACCGGCAATTCGGCAGGTTCGGCCCAAGCGGAGCAAAAAAAACGCTCCCGAACCGATCCGGGCCGGACAGCCCGGAAAATGAAGACAGACCCGCCGCAATAGGGCGTGCGGGACTGAATAGGAAAAAATCATATGTTTGATGTTAAAAAAGTAGAAATGGAGTGGGGCGGACAGACCCTCACTCTGGAAACGGGCCGTATTGCCCGTCAGGCCGATGGTGCGGTACTCGCAACGCTCGGCGAAACAGTGGTGCTGTGCGCAGTCACTGCTGCCAAATCGGTGCGTGAAGGACAGGACTTCTTCCCACTCACCGTACATTATCAGGAAAAATTCTCTGCTGCCGGCCGTATTCCCGGTGGTTTTTTCAAGCGCGAAGGCCGTGCGACGGAAAAAGAAACGCTGACATGTCGTTTGATTGACCGTCCTTGCCGCCCGCTATTTCCCGAAGGTTTCTATAACGAGATCAACGTGATTTGCCAGGTTATGAGCTATGATGGCGTCAATGAGCCTGATGTTCTAGCGATGGTTGCAGCTTCTGCTGCACTGACCATTTCCGGTGTGCCTTTCATGGGCCCAATCGGTGCAGCGCGTGTTGGCTATAAAGAAGGCGAATATCAGCTGAACCCTTCCATGGAAGAAGTTGCGACAGGCGACCTTGATCTGGTTGTTGCCGGTACGCAGGGCGCAGTGATGATGGTTGAATCGGAAGCGAAAGAACTTGCCGAAGATGTCATGCTTGGCGCGGTGCAATTCGCGCATGACGCGTGTAAGGACGTTGCTGGCTTGATCATTGATCTGGCTGAACAAGCTGCAAAAGAACCTTGGGAATTAGCTGCTACTGAAGATAATAGCGGCATCAAGGAAGACCTGCGTAAGCTAGTTGGTAAAGATATCGCCGCAGCTTACAAACTAACCGACAAATCTGCACGTTCAGAAGCGTTGAATGCGGTTCGCGACAAAGCCAAAGAGAAATATGCCGAAGAAGACGGCCAGACTCAGATGACCGCTGGTAAGATGGTCAAAAAACTGGAAGCTGAAATCGTTCGCGGTGCAATCATTAAAGATGGCACCCGTATTGACGGCCGTAAGCTGGATCAGGTTCGCCCGATCGAAGCAATGGTTGGTTTATTGCCACGTACGCACGGCTCTTCGCTGTTCACGCGCGGTGAAACACAGGCAATTGTGACCACAACGCTTGGCACAAAAGACGCTGAGCAGATGATCGATGGGCTTGATGGTTTGAGCTACACCAACTTTATGCTGCACTATAATTTCCCGCCATATTCGGTGGGTGAAGTTGGGCGTTTTGGTTTCACCAGCCGCCGCGAAACCGGGCACGGTAAACTTGCATTCCGTGCGCTGCGTCCGGTACTGCCAACGGTTGAGGATTTCCCTTACACCATCCGCGTATTGTCTGACATCACCGAGTCTAACGGTTCATCTTCGATGGCAACCGTTTGTGGTGGTTCATTGGCGATGATGGACGCAGGTGTGCCGTTGGCGCGTCCTGTTTCGGGTATCGCAATGGGCTTGATTCTCGAAGGTGATGAGTTTGCGGTTCTGTCCGACATCCTCGGCGACGAAGATCATCTTGGTGATATGGACTTCAAAGTGGCTGGTACCGAAGCAGGTATCACTTCGCTGCAGATGGACATTAAAGTTGCGGGTATTACGCAGGAAATCATGAAATCTGCTCTTGAGCAGGCAAGCGGCGGCCGTGCACACATCCTAGGTGAAATGTCGAAAGCATTGTCATCAGTCCGTACCGAAATGTCAGAGCACGCGCCGCGTATCGAAACGCTGCAGATCAATAAAGAGAAGATCCGCGACGTTATCGGCACTGGCGGTAAGGTTATTCGCGAAATCGTCGCGGAAACTGGTGCGAAAGTCGATATTGACGATGAAGGCCTGATCAAGGTTTCTTCTTCTGATAAATCACAGATTGAAGCGGCGCTGAAATGGATTGAAGGCATTGTTGAAGAAGCTGAAGTCGGCAAGATTTACGACGGTAAAGTTGTAAACCTGGTTGATTTTGGTGCGTTCGTGAACTTCATGGGCGGCAAGGACGGCTTGGTCCATGTATCCGAAATCAAGAATGAGCGTGTCGAGAAAGTTTCCGACGAACTGTCCGAAGGTCAGGAAGTCAAAGTGAAAGTTCTCGAAATCGACCAGCGCGGCAAAGTTCGCCTGTCGATGCGTGTTGTTGACCAGGAAACCGGTGAAGAGCTGGAAGATACACGTCCTCCGCGTGAAAATAAGCGTGGCGGTGATCGCGGCCGTAGCCGTGGTCCGCGCCGTGATGGCGATGGTGGCCGTGGTCGTTCAGGCGGCGGTCGTGGCCGTGGTCGCAACGACGATAGCGGCAATAAAGAGGGCGGCGATGCCCCATTGCCTGACTTTATCACGGGCGATGACGATTAATCATTGCAAGCCAAATTAATCTGCCAGTCATTTGGCAGATATTAAGAGGGTCCGGCAATCATGCCGGGCCCTTTTTGTTTGTGCTGAGTTGCCGCATAGTTTTTTCTATATTCACTTGGCCTCGTGTGCCTTTGCCGATAGAAGGATATCCATGAAAAATCTTATCATCAGATCCACTGCCGTAGGCCTTGCCACCCTTTCGCTCTCCGCATGTGCAACCAGCTCGAACAAGGTTGATACCAGCTATATTGCACGCGATGTGAATACATTATATTCTGCGGCAAAAGATCGCCTGGACCGCGGCCAGACGAAACTGGCGGCTGCATTGTTTGATGAAGTGGAGCGGCAGCACCCTTATTCGCCATGGGCCCGCCGTGCACAGTTGATGAGTTCGTTCAGCTATTACCTTGATAGTGATTACAACAAATCGATCCAGTCGGCACAGCGTTTCCTGTCAATCCACCCGGGTAACAAGGATGCGCCTTATGCCTATTACCTGATTGCGCTCAATTATTATGAACAGATTAGCGATGTTACACGCGATCAGAAAACCACCGAGCAGGCTCTGGCCGCACTGGGCGAGGTGATCCGCCGTTATCCGCAGTCACGCTATGCAGCCGATGCTAAACTCAAAATCGACCTTGTGAACGACCATCTGGCGGGCAAGGAAATGGAAATTGGCCGTTTCTATCAGCGCAGTGGGCGTTGGCTTGCAGCAACCGTTCGTTTTCGCAAGGTGATTGATGATTACCAAACCACCAACCACGCGCCCGAAGCGCTGATGCGCCTTACCGAAAGCTATCTGTCACTGGGTATTCCCGAAGAAGCGAAAAAATCGGCCGCCGTGCTGGGTGCCAACTACCCGGGCAGCAAGTGGTATGAGCGCGCATATGAGTTGATTCAGAAACATACGAGCTGACCTTTCAGTTCTTTATTTGTTCTGAAGCCGTGATGGCTGGAATATTGCAAAAAATGCTGTAATGTCACGGTGAAGATTCCGTTTTGTCCGGAATCATGCGACATGTCCTGTTTGGGGTGGTTTTTGTTACAGTCACTGGCAATCCGTAATGTTGTCCTGATCGAAGCTCTTGACCTTGATTTCGGGCAGGGGCTGGGTGTGCTGACCGGTGAGACGGGTGCAGGCAAGTCGATATTGCTCGATGCATTGGGTCTCGCCATGGGTAAACGCGCAGATACGGCTCTTGTGCGTGCAGGCACCGACCGCGCCGTTGTAACGGCAAGTTTCGATACGCCTGCATCTGGCGGCGCAATTGCGGCGTTGCTCACCGATAATGATATTGATATCGAACCGGGTGAGCCTTTGCTGGTGCGGCGGCAGGTGAAAGCCGATGGCGGTAGCAGGGCATTTGTCAATGACCAGCCAGTGTCAGCTGCACTGCTGCGTGAACTTTCGCGGCTGCTGGTGGAAATTCATGGCCAGCACGATGATCGCGGCCTTATCAATCCACGCGGCCACCGCGATATGCTGGACAGTTTTGGCGGCTGCGACCTTGAGAGCGTCAAGGTGGCGTGGCAGGCGTGGCAGGCGGCGGAGACGGAATACCGCGTCGCAAAAGATGCATTTGAAAATGCCAATCATGACCGCGAACTATTGATCCATAATATCCAGGAACTTAGGGATTTTGCGCCTGAGGAAGGCGAGGAAGAGCGGCTTGCACTCGAACGTGCGACGATGCAGAAAGGTGAGCGCCTGACCGAAGATCTGGCTGATATAGCCAAAGTCTGGGATGGTTCGAAAAGCCCATTGGCACAGCTTCGTGTCGCGGCGCGCAAGCTCGACCGGATAGCGGCGGATCATCCCTTGCTGGGCGAAGCGTTAGGTGCGCTTGACCGTGCCGTGATCGAAGCGAGTGAAGCGGAAGACAAGCTGAATAGTGCGGCAGAGGCGCTGCATTTTGACCCCGAATATCTGGATGGGCTGGAACGCCGCCTGTTCGATCTGCGCGCGCTGGCACGCAAACATGATTGTACCGGGATTGAATTGCCGAACAAACTTGCCGAATGGGAAGCCGAACTGGAAAATATTGATACCAGCGGTAATCGCTTAGGGGGCCTTAAAAAAGCAGCGGATGCGGCGCAGCAGGCATATCGCAAAGCCGCCGAAAAGCTGCATAAACAGCGGGTAACAGCGGGGAAACGACTGGATAAGGCAGTTGCAGATGAACTGGCTCCGCTTAAACTGGATGCTGCCAAGTTTCAGACGTCGGTTGAAGCCCTGCCGGATGACAAAGCCGGGCCGGGCGGTTCAGACCATGTCGAATTCCTTATCTCGACCAACCCAGGCGCTGATTTTGCACCGCTCATGAAAATTGCCAGTGGCGGTGAATTGTCGCGCTTTATCCTCGCGCTTAAAGTTGCGTTGGCCGAGCAAGGCGGAGCCGAAACAATGATTTTCGATGAAATCGACCGCGGCGTCGGCGGCGCGGTGGCGAGCGCTATCGGCGACAGGCTCGCGCGTCTTTCTGAAAATGGGCAGACACTGGTCGTCACCCACAGCCCGCAGGTTGCCGCGCGCGGCTCACGCCATTATTTCATCACCAAATCGTCCGAGGGGACAGTGACGCGCACCGATGTAACCGCGCTCGATGAAGCCGCACGAAGGCAAGAAATCGCCCGTATGCTGTCGGGCGCCGAGGTGACACCGGAAGCACGAGCGCAGGCGGATAGATTATTGGAGGGGGTGTGAATTGAACAAGGTATCAATTCAGGACATGAGTGAAGCCGATGTCGCCAATGAACTGATGCGTCTGGCCAAGCAGATTACACGTCATAATCAGCTCTATCATGCCAATGATGCGCCTGAAATCAGCGATGCGGAATATGATGCGCTGGTGCGGCGCAATAATGAGCTGGAAGGGGCGTTTCCCCATCTGGTGCGCGAGGATAGCCCGAATAAGCAGGTGGGGGCTGCAGTGGAAAGCTCTCCGCTATCCAAAGTCACGCACGAACAGCGCATGATGAGCCTGGATAACGGTTTTTCGGATGAGGATATTGCCGATTTCATCGCCCGTGTGCGGCGTTACCTGAATCTGGGCGAGGATGAGGTTGTCGCCATGACGGCCGAAGACAAGATTGACGGGCTGTCTGTGGCGCTGCGCTATGAACAGGGCGCTCTGGTGCAGGCTGCGACGCGCGGCGATGGGCAGGTGGGGGAAGATGTTACCGCCAATGTCCGTATGATTGAGGATATTCCGCAGCGACTGGTAGGCAATGTGCCCGATATTTTTGAGATTCGCGGCGAAATCTATATGTCCAAAGCCGATTTTGAAGGACTCAATACCCGTCTGATGGAAGAAGCGAAGGCTGCTGTCCCTATGAAAGATGAGGAGTTTGATCCTGCGAAAGTTCGTCAGTTTGCCAATCCGCGTAATGCGGCTGCTGGGTCACTCAGACAAAAGGATGCGCAGGTAACCGCGTCGCGGCCGCTCAAATTCTGGGCGCATGGCTGGGGCGTGGCGAGCGCGCTGCCCGCCGAGACACAAATGGGCGTGATGCAGGCAATTGCGTCATGGGGAGTACCCTTGTCACCGCTGGTGCAGCGTTTTGAAACGCTTGATGTCATACTTGCACATTATCGTAGGATTGAATCAGAACGTGCTGAATTACCTTATGATATTGATGGTGTTGTCTATAAAGTTGATCGGCTCGACTGGCAGCAGCGACTTGGCTTTGTGGCCAAGGCACCGCGCTGGGCACTGGCGCATAAATTCCCGGCAGAGCAGGCGCAAACGACGCTAGAGGCGATCGATATACAGGTGGGGCGTACAGGCAAGCTGACCCCGGTGGGTCGGCTCACACCGGTGACTGTTGGCGGTGTGGTGGTGTCCAATGTCACGCTGCATAACCGCGACGAGATTGCGCGTCTGGGCGTACGGCCCGATGACCGGGTAAAAGTGCAGCGGGCGGGCGATGTCATACCGCAGATTGTTGAAAATCTTACCCGTGATGAACCGCGTGATCCATATATGTTTCCTGATCATTGCCCGCGCTGTGACAGCGAAGCAGTTGCTGAAGAAGGCGAAGTCGATGTGCGCTGTACGGGCGGTCTGATCTGCCCTGCACAGCGCGCCCAGCGGCTCATTCACTTTGTAAGCCGCGCCGCGCTCGATATTGAGGGGCTGGGCGAGAAAAGCGTACTTGAATTTCTCGATGCGGGTCTGATTGAAAGTCCTGCCGACATTTTCCGCCTGCATACCCACCGTGATACGGTACTGGCGCGTGAAGGATGGCAGGACAAGTCTGTGGATAATCTGTTGAAATCTGTTGAAGGTAGGCGCACGGGCGATCCGGCACGCTTCCTGTTCGGCCTTGGCATACGGCATATTGGCGCGGTTACGGCGCGTGACCTTGTCAAGAATTTCAAATCGATAGGCGGTATCAAGGCTCTCGGCATCAAACTGGCGTCTGGCGATGGGGATGCGCGTGAGGAGCTGACTTCAATTGATGGCATTGGTCCGACCGTTGCCGATGCGCTGGCCGGCTTTTTTCATGAAGAGCATAACCGGGCGGCATGGGATGACCTGTTCAGTGAAGCCAAGCCGCCGGAATATGTTTCCACCGAGCGTGAGACCGAATGGACCGGCAAAACCATTGTCTTCACAGGCAAGCTGGAAACGATGAGCCGGGATGAAGCCAAGGCACAGGCGGAATCACTGGGCGCAAAAGCGGCGGGATCCGTGTCATCGAAAACGGACCTTGTCGTGGCGGGGCCGGGCGCGGGATCAAAACTGAAAAAGGCTGAAAGTCTGGGCATTCGGACAACTGATGAGGCAGGCTGGGCCGCGATACTGACGAACGCGCGGTAAGCTTACGGTTCGTTATCGGTTTTTTGCGGGAACCAGCGCATCACACCGCCTGCGAGCGGCGTCCATGCTCCCACGCGCACACCAATGGCCTCCAGCATGTCGCCGGTCCATGTGTTGCAGGTATTGATGATAGTATAGCGGCCCGTCGCTTCGTAAAATATATCATCATCACCATAACCGGGAATGGGCGTAGGCTGACCGCCATCCGCATTAAATAAGAATTTATCCTCAATAAGCTCAGCAAGTTGCTGATATTGCTGTTCTGTTATAGTCAAGGCGCGTGAGTATCGCCCTTCCTGTACATGGGTGAGGTGATAGACATGGACAAGCGTTTCATCGCTGCCAAGAATGACATTGGCAAGTGTCGGTGCCTTGATATCGTCCCAGCTTTGCGTTTCCAGATAGAATTGGCGGTGTCCCCAACTGAAAGAAAGATAGTCGCCTGTCAGTGACGGATCGCGCAGATGGCTGGCACTGACCATCGCCGACCAGTCATGCCCAGCTGCGCGCTTTGGCAGCACGAGTGCGGTGTGCACACCATTTGTTTCGACAAAAATCTGTACGCCTGTCCCGGGCTCACGCCAGTTTGCGTTCACGCCGATCAAGCTACCGGCAAGGGCGGCCATGAAATACAGGCCCGTGATAAGCGCAAGGCAAGCGAATACGCGTAATGCATATTTCAGGTAGCGGGGTCTTACAGGCCGCGTTTGCGCATCCACAATATGCTCCAATCCCCGCTGATAATGCGTTTCATCAGGCGCATGCCTTGCCATCTGTACGCGCTGAGCACTGCAGGAGCCTGCTCGGTCAGGAGGCCCGCCAGCACGAGATTACCGCGTGGCACGATAGAGCGGCATATGTCCGCAGACATGTCGATAAGGGGCCCCGCCAGTATATTGGCAGCGATGATATCATAGGGTGCGCGTTCAAGCAGCGCAGGGTGCATCATACCGTCCGCGGTCACCATATGCAGCTGTCCGCGCCTTTGCCCCAATACGGTACCATTAACCCGCGCATTTTCGTGCACCACATCTTCGCAAACGGCATCAATATCGCTCGCGGTCAATCTGGCCTGTGGCCATAAATGCCCTGCTGCAAAGGCGAGCAACCCCGTACCCGTACCAAGATCAAGCATATTGTCGCAGCGGATGCCGCGCCGCCGCATAATATCCAGCATGGCAAGGCATCCATGCGTGGTTTCATGGTGCCCCGTACCAAAGGCGAGACCTGCGTCAATGCAGAAATTGCGTATGGCAGGGTCATTGGAAGCGGGCATATGCGGCGTGTGTACATGAAAACGGCCTGCGTGGATGGGCTCTAACCCTTCCTGACTCATGCTGAGCCAATCTTCGTTGCCCAGTTTCTCAAGACTTGGCTTGGCCATGTCAGCGCTTGGCACATATTGCCGTAAAACGCGGATGTCTGATGCTGTTGGTTTGGTGTTGTAATAGGCGTGCATTTCCCAGTCATCGGGCTGCTGTTCGTCTATCTCGCTCGTGACAATAACGGGTATGTTATCCATGCCCGCATCGTCCGTAAAATCTACCAGAGCCAACGCTTCCGCTTCGGTACGGGTGCAGGGCAGGGTGAGCTTATAGCTCATTTTTTGGCCTCTGTTTCGCGCAAGAGTCTGGCATCCAGTTTCTTGCGCGCTGTTTTTGCGTATTTTTCACACGCCTGCGGATCAACCAGTGCGGCATTGCCAGCGATACGGTTATACAGGTCACTGGCCGAAGGATGCGGGGTGATGAGAATGTCGCAATCAAATGCTGCGACCCTCTTCAGACTGTTCGAAAATGAAGCGATATAGTCTGGGTGATCTGAAAAGCGGTAGCTATCGCCCGATACCGCAGTAAGACTATCAGCATAAACGATCGCATGACATTTTTCATCTTCGCACGACTGCCATGTCCAGCTTGTGCTGCCCGGCGCGTGACCAAAAGTGGCCTGGGCCGTCAGACTCAACGGCCCCAACTGTACTTTCCCGCCGTCTTCAATAACCTGGACATCAGATACGGCCTCAAACTCGGGGTGTACCGCAGCCTGCGGATCCTCATCTGTAATCCTACCGCTTTCAAGTGCGGTCTTGGCTGCCTGTAGGGCTACAACCTTTGCATCCGTCATTTTCTGCAACGTAGGCAGTCCGCCAATATGGTCCCAATGCTCATGACTCAGGAGGATATAACGTATATCTCCAAGTTTGAATCCAAGCCGTTCTATATTTGAGGCAATTGCTGGTGCCGCTTGCTTGGTGGCGGCATCAATCAGTATATGGCCATCATCCGATGTTATCAGCAGGGCGACAATACCACAGCTGCCGACTTGATAGACATTTGCTGTAATATTGATGGGAGGAGCAGGGTCGCTCCATCCATTCTTACCGTCACATTGTGTAAGGAATTCAGAAATTGATGCGGGTTTTACCACCATAGTTGGCGCTGAAGCCGACATGCAGCCCGTCAGAGCAAAAACAGGGGCAACAATATGGAGTAGCTTAACGGACATAGCTTGCTCCATTGGCGTCCAGCACAGCACCCGTCATGGATGGCGGTGCATCAATTGCGCAAAATTTGGCCATCTCCGCGATTTCCGCGGGCTGAGCGACGCGGCCCAGAGGAATGTCAGCGAGCAATTTTCTACCTCCGCGGCTTTCCAGATAATCATCCGCCATGCCGGTCATTGTAAAACCCGGGCAGATTGCAAATGCATATATCGCGTCACCCGCATAAGCACGGGCAATGGTTTTGGTCATGGCGACCATGCCGCCTTTGGATGCTGCATAATGCCAGTGCGCCGGGCTGTCACCGCGATAGGCGGCGCGGCTGGCAATATTGACGATCCGGCCTTCCTGATTCTTCTCCTGGAAATGCAGGACGGCATGACGGCACAATTGGGCGCAGGATGTGAGGTTGATTGACATTGTTTCATCCCATGCCGCCAGCCACTCGGCATCCCCGCTATCGACCGGGTTCTCTTCAAAAATGCCGGCATTGTTGATGATGACATCAATCCGGCCATTCAGCGCCTCAAGCGCTACATCCCATAGCTCGGATGCCGAACGATAATCGGATAGGTCCTTGCCTATTTGACCAGCTGCTGCACGGGTGCCGTGGCCTATTACATTGTGCCCCGCGTTGTGCAGCACAGATTTTATCGCTTGGCCAATGCCGCGGCTGCTGCCGGTGACCAATATGTTACGTGGGGAATTTTCCATATGCCAAGGCATAATATGTCCGCTGCGCTGCGTCCACAAAACTCGGCATTGCGAACAAAATACTCTAGCGGTGGAATAGTCAAGCAAGATACCGCTGTGAATCTTGCCCATTTGAGCCGTATAATTCGCGTTAATCGCCTTTGGTTGTTTGCATGGGTGGAACATTGCGCTAAACGCATGTGCGGAATCACTGGTTGGTACGGTGCGTACAAATGGCGCGTTGTGAATCACTGCGGTGGACGATATACCGATTTGCTTGCGAAGCAGGTTACAGACATGAAACAGGGGACCGGCATGGCCAACACATCAAAACAGGCAAATTCGCGGCCATTATCGCCACATCTTTCAATCTGGAAATGGGGACCCGCAATGCTGGTGTCGATTCTGCACCGTGTTACCGGCGACGGCATGGCAATTGTGGGCGGTATTGTCCTTGTCTGGTGGTTATACGCCATTTCCGCCGGCCCTGATGCCTATGCGACGTTCGTGAATTGCGCGACATCCATCCCCGGTTATATTGTGCTTGTGGGGCTTAGCTGGGCATTTTTTCAGCATATGCTGTCAGGTCTGCGCCATTTTGTGCTTGATACAGGCGCTGGATATGAGCTTGATACGAACAATCGCTGGTCGGCATTCCTGCCGGTGCTCGGTATCCTGCTGACGGGTGCTTTCTGGGCGATCATGCTGGTCGGCCGGGTATAAAAACAGCGATTAACCTTTCTGGAGTAGCATAATGGGAACAGGTACGAATTTGGGGCGTGTGCGGGGATTGGGTTCCGCGGGGCATGGCTCGCATCACTGGATAATGCAGCGTGTGACCGCTGTCGGTAACCTTATTCTGGTCCTATGGTTTCTCATCACACTCGCGATGATGCCTTCCTATGACTATGACACCATGGTGGCTTGGCTGTCATCACCATTGGCTGCGGTGCCGATGATCTTGCTGCTGATATCGGTTTTCTGGCATCTGCGCATGGGCTTGCAGGTACTTATGGAAGATTACGTCCATGACGCAGGTCTCAAATTTGGCCTGACATTATTGCTTAATTTCTACGCAATTGGCGGGGCTGCGCTTGGCATTTTCGCCGTTGCCAAAATCGCCTTTTCAGGAGCTGCTGCATAATGACAGAGAATAACACACAGCCAGCCTATAAAATTGTTGACCACACATATGATACGATTGTGGTTGGCGCCGGCGGTTCCGGCTTGCGCGCCACAATGGGCAGCGCAGAGGCGGGCCTGAAAACGGCATGTATTACCAAGGTTTTCCCAACGCGTTCACATACTGTTGCGGCGCAAGGCGGTATTGCAGCATCGCTGGGCAATAACACGCCTGACCACTGGACCTGGCATATGTATGACACGGTCAAGGGGTCTGATTGGCTAGGGGATCAGGACGCGATTGAATATCTGGTGCGTGAAGCGCCACAGGCGGTTTATGAGCTTGAACATGCCGGTGTTCCATTCTCCCGCAATGATGATGGCACCATCTATCAGCGGCCCTTTGGCGGGCATATGCAGAATATGGGTGAGGGACCGCCGGTACAGCGTACCTGCGCCGCTGCCGATCGCACCGGCCATGCCATGCTGCACGCACTGTACCAACAGTCGCTCAAATATGATGCTGATTTCTTTATCGAATATTTTGCCATCGACCTGATTATGGAAGACGGCGAATGTCGCGGTGTAATCGCGATTTGCCTTGAAGATGGTTCTATCCACCGTTTCCGCAGCCATGCTGTTGTGCTGGCAACAGGTGGTTACGGACGCTGCTTTTTCTCGGCGACTTCCGCACATAGCTGTACCGGGGATGGCGGCGGCATGGTGCTGCGCGCCGGACTACCGCTGCAGGACATGGAGTTTGTGCAGTTCCACCCCACCGGTATTTATGGCGCAGGTGTACTGATTACCGAAGGCGCACGCGGCGAAGGCGGTTACCTGACCAATAGTGAAGGCGAGCGCTTTATGGAGCGCTATGCGCCAAGTGCCAAGGATCTGGCATCGCGCGACGTGGTGTCACGCTGCATGGCGACTGAAATCCGCGAAGGACGCGGCGTGGGCGCGGAAAAAGACCATATCTATCTGCACCTTGATCATATTGATCCGAATGTACTGGCCGAAAGGCTGCCAGGTATCACCGAAACGGGCAAGATTTTCGCTGGCGTCGACCTTACCAAAAAAGCGCTGCCCGTTGTGCCGACTGTGCACTATAATATGGGCGGCATCCCGTGCAATTATCATGGCGAAGTCATTAACCCGACCAAGGATGATCCGGACTCAGTTGTACCTGGGCTTTATGCCGTGGGTGAGGCGGCCTGTGTGTCGGTACATGGCGCCAACCGCCTGGGCTCCAACTCGCTGATCGATCTGGTGGTATTTGGCCGTGCCACTGGCCTGCGGCTTAAGGACAAGCTGAAACCCGGTACATCGCACAAGCCATTGCCCAAGGATTCGGTAGATATGGCTTTGGGCCGCCTTGACCATTTCCGCCATGCTAGCGGCGGTTCGCCGACTGCGGAGGTACGCATGGACATGCAGAAAACAATGCAGAAACATTGCGCGGTATTCCGTGATACCGAGACGCTGGCAGAAGGCACCAAGCTGGTGGCCAAGGTCAATGAACGTATGAATGACATTGACGTTACTGACCGTTCGCTGATTTGGAATACAGACCTCATTGAGACGCTGGAGCTGGACAATCTCATGGCGCAGGCCGTGGTCACGATTGAGAGCGCAAATAACCGCAAGGAAAGCCGCGGAGCACATATGCATGAGGATCATCCCGACCGCGATGACGCAAACTGGATGAAACACACCGTCACGACATTTGATGGTTGGGGCGGTCCTGACAGCGCGCGTGGTAGCGGCAAAACCGAAATTGCCTATCGCCCGGTGCATGAGTATACGCTCAGTGATGAAGCGGAATATATCAAGCCGAAGAAGCGGGTATATTGATACTGCCGTGATACGCTTTGGGCTGCTAGCTGGTATCGCTTTGTTATCGGCATGCACGCCTCAACGTATTGGCACACCACCGCCGAAACTGAGTTTTAACGGCTTCTATACGCAGCATGTTGATGCTGGCGGGATTCCTATTGTTTCTTCAGCCCATGTTTCTGCCGAAACGCTTTTGCGGGCACGTGATATCATAATAGATATGCTGGCGCATCGCCCGGATATTGCGCTTGCATTGATACGCGCAGATTACCGCGTAGCGATCATGGCGGAGCGTGAAGCGATTACCGACCTGCCGCAAAATGCGCACTGGACCCGGCCCGCACGTGGCGACCCGCGGCTGACCCGGTGTGAACGCAAGCATTATGATGCGCGCGTTGGTGCGTTTTCTGACCGGGAATACTGGAATGCCCGTGCACGCGGCATTGGCGGAAAATTTACGGTGGGCGCGGAGGAAGATGTGCTGGGCAGGCGATCAAGCCGTTATTGGGGTGAGACAATATTTGTGCATGAGTTTGCGCACAATGTGCTGGACGCGATCCGTATGGCGGACCCGGCACTCTATTCAGAAGTTGAAGCCGCTTATGCGGCGGCTTTGGCTGATGGACTGTGGAAAGACGAATATGCCAGCACGACAGTACAGGAATATTGGGCCGAGGGTTCACAATTCTGGTTCAATTCCAATCGCCTTGCCGTGTTCGAAGGACAGCGGATACTGAGTCATGATGACGTGAGTGCCTATGACCCGCGTCTCGCCGCCGTGCTGCATCAGGCCTATGGTGACCGGCACAGACTTCAGTCTGATCCTTTTTATATGCATTCCGCCCGTGTTCCACCCGGACCGATTCCGCGCAATACAGCCGAATTGTGCTGACTAACCGCCAGAACAATCTGATGTTGGTAATAAGGGCGTTAAAACGTTCCGCTTACATCCACCCTAAAGACCTGACCGAAGCCGCGCTCACGCGTTTCGATAAAATCGACTTCGCCAGTACGGCGGCCTTTATAGACTGTGCGAGAGAAATCCTCGCCTGTTTCTGTCAAGTTCTCCATTGTCGCCCGGACTTTCAGGCCAGCCACGTCCTTGTGCTCGACAAAGACATAGGAACCGCCATTGTCGAAGGTGAACTGTGACACCTGGTTCAGGCGGAATCCCGGCTCTTGCTCAAACATGTTGAAACCACCACCATAAGCCCAGTTGGAACTCATGATATCATGCCGAAAATCGACCTCCACATTATATTTCAGGTTTTCGGAAACCGGTATCCGTTCGCCGGTTAGTGGATCATCCAGCCGTGCCTTGCGATAGCGGCCGTCAAACTCTATCTGTGCACCCTGCCAGCCGACAGGATCGAATTTTACGGTGCCGTTCGCCCGGATGCCAAAGACGCGCGTTCCATCAATATTGCCCGGGGCTTCGCCGGTTTCTCCAATCGGTATCTGGCCAATAATATCCTCAATGAGCCGGTAGTCACCCGAAAGCGTTACAGAACCCCATGGACCGAGCGTTTTTGTTGCCTCAAGTTCTATGTCCCAGCTCTGCTGCGGGACAAGTTCGGGGTTGCCGGCATTCTGATTGCCTGACCCGATATCGGATGATGCCACGAAGCTGAAAAAATTGAGCTGCCCGACACTGCGTTCAATCCGTGCATTTACATCAAGTGTTTCGTTTGCTTTCCAGGCTGCGGACATGAATCCTTTTGGCCGTATGAAACTGCGCGTCAAGCCGGTGGGACCGCTTTGGGATATCTGTGAATATTCTGCGCCCACAGATGTCTGCAGCGTTAGATTGGATGCCAGTGGACGGCTCCAGGTGAGGTTGCTTTCGGCTCGTTTTTCCTCAACTTCCGAATTGCCATTGGGCAAGGCGACAGGGTCATAATCACCATTACCGTTTAAGGTGGACAATTGCGTACCGGTATCAAGCTTGTTCAGAGCGCCCTCGAGCGACACCTGCCATTCATTGCTGCCGCCCTGCCAACGATATTCACCGCGCGCGATCGTTTCGGTTTCATTGACAAACCGGTTCTGGCGGACACCATTGCTGTCAGAACCATCATCAAAACTTGTCAGTACGTCAAAAAAGAAAGGACTGTCTTCATAACGATGAAGTCCGATCAGCTTTAGCTTCCCACCGACAAGCGCGAATTCATAATCACCGCCAATTTCATAATTATATTCTTTTTCGGTTTCGAAATAATCACGGAAACTGTCAGTGCGGTCGCTATCCTCGCGCACTTCGAACCAGAATCGTTCATAGGCGAGGTTGAGATTGGCGATATTGCCATTGTCCGCTTCCCGTTTGAATGTAGCGCTGATCTTGGGACGGTCTCCATCGACGAATAGCACTTCATCGCGCACATCAATAAGTGCGCCAGAGCCATCAAAAACATTTTCGATGCCATCATTGCCGTTTCTGAAGGATTCATTTTGAAGCGATAATGTATAGTCGGTTTTCCCCAGTTTTCCGGAATAGGATATTTCCCCATCCAGGAAGGAAGGTTTGGTTTTGCGAGTCCGGAATGAAGGGCTCCAGCGGAATTGGCCGCTGCCGCCGCTGCTCGTATATATGAGATTGACGACCTGGCCGGACAGCCCCGGAATATCGAGTGAAGCTGCATCGAGCAATTCTATGCGGGTTACACTGTCCGAACCTATACGGCCGAGTGCGGTGCGGGTATCAGTCGATTTGGATGAGAAACGATCTCCGTTCAAAAGGACATTGGACCCGCCCTGTCCCAATCCCCTGCGCTGCTCGGCTTCTTCAATTGTGAAGCCAGGAACGCGACGAACCATATCCAGAGCGGTTTGCGGTGCAAAGCGCGCAAAATACTCTGGAGTATATATTCCCGCTGAACTGTCTGTGGTTGCTGCATCTGTGGTGGCAATGTCCGGGCCTGCTGCCTGATCCTGTGCCTCGCCGGCTTCCGGCAGTTCTGTTTCGGCGCTATTTTGTGCCAATATTGGTGTGGATACCGTTCCAGTGATCAATGCAGTAAAGCATATCAAGTGTGTATAGCTCATCCAATGTCCTCCTCGGGCCAACACTATTTTGCATTGTGCCTCTTATATTTTGGATGCCCCCGATATGTGCATGAACTCATGTCTCATTTTTCACGATGTTACAAAGTTCCATCGACCAAGGGTAACTTGGCGTCGACAAAAAACTACAACCATAGATGCAACTGCGATGAGCGGAGACATTTCATCGGGGAGCCGATTATACGCACAGGATAGAATCAGTTCAGACAGCATTCAGGCACACGGTGACAGATGAAGCGTTCTTTATGAACGATGAGTTGACTATCGGAGGGAAAATTATGGCTAAAGAGCGTAGTCCTGGATTTAAGCTGGGCCTGACAATTATAATTGGTGCGCTGCTGATCATACCGTTACTCATGGTATATGGTTTGGTTTGGGACAGACAAAGCCAGTCCAATACCGCCACCAGCAGTGTGGCGGCTGGCTGGGGTGGTCCGCAGGTGCTGTCCGGTCCCGTGATGGTTATCCCCTATCGCGAACAATCCGTCGAAACCGTAACTGAAAATGGCAAGGAAAAAACACGCGCCATTATTGTTACAAAGGAACTGTATCTTTCCCCGGTGCGCAATTCTGCGGATATTGTAATCGACGCGACAGAAAAGCGTAAGTCAATCTATCGGCCTGTCGTTTACACCGCAAAGCTGGACGGTAAGGCGCAGTTTGCTGTTCCGGATGATTTGGATCGTTATGGAATTGACGCAGATAGCCTAGACTACAGCAAGGCAGAGCTGCGCATAGGTGTATCTGATGCGCGCGGACTGCAAGCACAAAACAGTGTCACAGTCGACGGGGAGGCTGTTGCGTTGCGCTCTGGCAAGGGTTTGCTTGCAAGCAATAACTCGGGCTTTCATGCATTTGTTGACTGGTCACAAAAAGCAGGTGCACCAATTGATGTGAGTTATATATATAGCATGCGCGGTAATGGCAGGATCTCCCTCGTACCGCGTGCGGAGCAGACGCTATGGAATATCAGCTCGAAATGGCCGCATCCCGGTTTTGGGGGAGATTTTCTGCCTGATGACAGCAATGTGTCCGATGAAGGTTTTTCAGCAAGCTATTCCATAGCGAATCTTGCGCTTGGTCAGTCGATTGTTCAGACAGAAGACCTGTCACCACCGCAGCAATATGCAGCTAGTGACTATATTTCCTATCCGGAAACGCGGGCAGCAAATCCGGGTATAAGTCAGGCGGTGCAGATAAACTTGATCCAGCCAGTAAACCTTTACAACCAGGTGGACCGGGCGCTTAAATATGGTTTTCTGTTTATCGGTTTCACGTTTGTGTCGTTCCTGATGTTTGACATTATTGGCGGCGCGCGTGTTGCGGCGGCGGAATATATTCTGACCGGGGCAGGATTGATCCTGTTCTTTGTACTGTTGCTGGCCTTTGCCGAATTGATCGGTTTTGCCTGGGCTTATCTGGTGGCAGCTGCGGCGATTATCGGGCTTGTTTCCGCATATAGCGCGTCGATTTTGGGAAGTTGGCGCCGGGCCGGATTTATCGCGGCATTGCTGGCGGGTCTTTACGCCTTGCTATATGTCCTGCTGAATCTGGAGGAACTGGCGCTGATTATCGGTTCAGTCCTTCTGTTCTTCGCATTGGCTGCGATCATGTATGTCACGCGTAATGTCGACTGGAGCGGTATTGGCCGCAAGGAAGAAGAGGAGGCTGCGGTAAAAACGCAGGCCTGATGAAACGCGCAACGAAATTCCCCATCATCTGATATCGGGTGATGGGGTTTTTTAGCGGTAGCGTAAGTTTTCGCGGGTGAGTTTTCCAACATGGGATGCTCCCATCAGTTTCATATCACGGACAATTTCTGCCTCGAAGTTGGAAAGGCTGCGTTCTACGCCTGCTTGCCCGCCCGCTGCGAGCGCGTAAAGATATAACCGCCCGCCCGAACACGCCTTGGCACCCACACTCAGCGCTTTGAGCACATGGCTGCCGCGTTGGATACCGCCGTCACATATGACGTCGAGACGGTCACCCACCGCATCGACAATCTCTGCGAGCTGGTCAAAGGGCGCACGGCCACCGTCAAGCTGCCGCCCGCCATGGTTGCTGACCATGATTGCGGTGGCTCCGATATCGGCGGCGCGGCGGGCATCTTCGACCGACATGATACCCTTCAGGCAAAACTCACCGCCCCAGTCATCCCGGATCGCTTCTGCCATTTTCCAGTCCATCGACTGGTCGAGCATGGTGTTGAAATAGTCCGCAACCGACACGGCCACATTGCTCCCTTCCGCCACATGCGTGTCGAGATTGGGCAGCGAAAACTTTTCCCGGCACAGGTAATTAAGTGTCCAGCGTGGATGCGCGGCAAAGCTGAGCGCAGAAGACGGTGTCAGCCGCGGCGGCGAGGTAAAGCCCGTGCGCAGGCAGCGTTCGCGGTTGCCACCGACAATCGTGTCAACGGTGAGCGCAATGGCATCGAACTTCGCCGCCTTGCAGCGTTCGATCATAGACCGGTTCAGACTTTTGTCTTTATGCACATAAAGCTGGAACATTTTCGGACTGCTGATCGCTGCACCGATTTCCTCTATGCTGACAGTCGCCAGCGAGGATATGCCAAACCATGTCCCGAATTTTTCCGCCGCACGTGCCACACCGCGTTCGCCCTGCCAGTGGAACAGGCGCTGCAATGCGGTGGGTGAGAGGAAAAGCGGCATGGCGATTTCCCGGCCCATGACGGTGGTGTGCATGTCGATATCCTGGACGCCTGCCAGCACATTCGGCACCAGGTCACAGCTTTCATAGGCGGCGGTATTGCGCGCCTTGGTGACTTCGTCGTCGGCGGCGCCATCAATATAATGGAAAACAGGTCCCGGCAGCCGCCCCTGCGCGAGCCGCCGGAAATCGCTTACATTATGGCAGTCATTCAGCCGCACGCCAGATGGCGGCTTACAGCCGGTTGGTCTGGAACGTGTTGCACTGTGACGGATCACGCGTCTGTAAACCCTTGCGCAGCCAGGTCATGCGTTGCTGGCTGGTGCCATGGGTAAAGCTTTCAGGCACGGGCCGACGTCCGGCGGATTTCATGATCGTGTCATCGCCAATTGCATTGGCGGCGCGCATACCTTCTTCCAGGTCACCCGGTTCGATACGATTGGCATTGAGGCCAGCCCATACACCGGCATAGCAGTCTGCCTGCAGCTCCATACGTACCTGCAGCGCATTGCCATCTGCCTTGCTGGAACGGGCCTGCATCTGGCGGACCTGGTCTGCCGTACCTTCCAGTTTCTGGATATGGTGGCCAACTTCATGCGCAATCACATAGGAACGCGCAAAATCTCCGCCTGCACCCGTGCGGCGCTCAAGATCATTGAAGAAACTGGTGTCGATATAAATGCCTTCGTCAGCCGGACAGTAAAACGGTCCCATGGCGGATTGTGCTGCGCCACATCCTGAGCGGTTGCGATCGGTAAAGAAGCTCAGCGTCGGTGTGCGGTAGCGCGCGCCATTCTGCTGAAACAGCCGTTCCCAGGTGTTGTCGAGCGATGATAATGTATCACACACTTCCTTGCGCATGGGATCCAGCGTGCAGACTTCATCGGCATTGCTGCTGCCCGCGGTTGCGGTTTGTTCACCCGAAGAGCCGCCCAGAAAACCCAGGCCGCCATTGCTGTACATGAAAAACGCGCCCGCTGCCGCGATCAGCAATACAGTGCCGCAGCCCAGCTTGCGTCCGAGCAGCAGCG
Organism: Sphingorhabdus sp. Alg239-R122; assembly: GCF_900537065.1. GTDB lineage: Bacteria > Pseudomonadota > Alphaproteobacteria > Sphingomonadales > Sphingomonadaceae > Alg239-R122. The sequence goes on from NZ_UNRC01000005.1 coordinate 139,052, forward strand.
GCAGGAAGTTAAGCAGCATGGCAAGTCCGCCGCCGCCTCCGCCACCAAACCCGCCTTTGCCGCGACCCAGGTCACGAACCTTAATATCCTTGTCATAATCGTCTAAGCGCATTTTTCATCCCCGCCAAATCTGTAATTTCCCCATGGATAGCAAAAAATAGTTGGGTTGGAACCGTTTAATTTTTGGTGCATCATCCCCACCAATGAAAGAACCGCGCAATGGGCGTAGGAAAGCGTGAAGGAGTAACAGCTTTTGAAAGAGCCTGTATTACCGCTCCCCGATGATGTCGCGCTGGTGTTGCAGGGCGGCGGCGCATTAGGATCATTTCAGGCCGGGGCGTATGAGGCGTTGCGAGAAAAAGCCATTGACGTAAACTGGATAGCGGGCATTTCCATCGGTGCGGTCAATGCGGCACTGATTGCGGGAAATCCTCCCGAAAAACGCCTTTCGGCACTCAGGGACTTCTGGAATCTGGTGACAGGGGGGCTTCCTGATATTACCATTTTCCCAAGCGACATGATGAAACAATGGGCGCATTTCATGTCGGCCGGGGCAGTCGCCAGCACGGGTGCACCCGGTTTTTTCCGCCCGCATATGCTGCCTGCGGCGTTTGCGCCGCCGGGTAGCAATGAGGCGATCAGTTTTTACGATACATCACCGCTCCGAAAAACGCTGGACGAGATGGTGGATTGGGACCTGCTCAATAATGGTCCTATCCGCGTGAGTATTGGCGCGGTTGACGTGGAAACGGGAAATTTCGCCTATTTCGATACGCAGGCCAAAGATGGCCGGACGGAAATAGATGCACGGCACATCATGGCATCGGGCGCGCTGCCGCCCGGTTTCCCGCCGGTAGAAATTGACGGGCGGCATTACTGGGATGGCGGACTGGTGAGCAACACACCGCTTGCCTATGTGCTGGAACATCAGGAACGTCGCGACATGCTGGTGTTTCAGATTGACCTGTTTCCGGCACGCGGGACGATGCCCAGATCAATCAACGATGTGTGGAGCCGTGAAAAGGATATCCGTTATTCCAGCAGGACGCGGCAGGTCACGGACCAGTATCTGAGATTACGCAAGGAACATGACGTTATCCGAAGGTTGCTTAAAAAGCTGCCCGCAAAAATGCGTGATGATAAGGATGCACAAAGATTACAGGATATTGTTGAGGAAGGTGCGGTTAGTATTGTCCAGTTGATTTATAAATTACAGGACTGGGAAAGCGGCGCACGCGATTTCGAATTTTCACGCAGCACCATGCGCGATCATTGGCAACAAGGGCAGGACGCCGTCGCCGCAACTATCCGTAAGGGTGATATTTTGGCACGCAATATCCGCGATGGCAAAACCGCATCATTCGATCTGGGCGATTGAGATAGTAAACGAACAAGGAGACACACATATGTTCCTCAAAGGTAAAACAGCGCTTATCACTGGCTCCACTTCAGGTATCGGGCTCGCTTATGCCAAAGCATTGGCGGGGGAGGGCGCGAATATTGTTATCAACGGTTTTGGCGATGCTGATGCGATTGAGGCTGAGTGCAAGGCTCTGGAAGGACTGAGTGGAGCGAAAGCGCAATATAGCGGCGCGGACCTGACCAAGCCTGACCAGATTGAGGCGATGATGCAGGAAGCTGCCAGTGAGTTTGGCGGCATTGATATTCTTATCAACAATGCGGGTACGCAGCACGTCGAGGCGGTCGAAACGTTTCCGGTGGAAAAATGGGACTTGATTATCGCGCTCAACCTGACTGCTTCGTTTCACACGACGCGGCTTGCCGTGCCCTATATGAAAAAACAGGGTTGGGGGCGGATCATCGCCACGGCTTCGGCGCATTCGCAAGTCGCCAGCCCGAATAAAAGCGCCTATGTGTCGGCGAAATTCGCGCTGGCCGGTTTTGCCAAGACCATTGCACTGGAAACCGCTAAAGATGGTATTACCGTGAATTGTATCAGCCCCGGCTATGTGTGGACGCCTTTGGTGGAAAACCAGATCCCTGATACGATGAAAGCGCGCGGTATGACGCGGGAAGAAGTGATGAACGATGTGCTGCTGTCAGCGCAGCCCACCAAGGAGTTTGTCACGCCTGAACAAGTGGCGGCATTTGCGTTGTATCTGTGCCGTGATGAGGCCAGATCCATTACCGGCGCCAATATCTCCATGGATGGAGGATGGACGGCGCAGTGATTTGCGGTTAGCTTCCGCCCATAAGCAACAAGGGAGCTCGAGGATATCATGAAAGCCATTCGTCATTTTGCGGCATTGGCCGCGCTACCATTATTGTTCGCATCGCCTGTCCAGGCGAATGAACTGCGCGAAAGTATTTCGGCGGATATGGATTCGTTGATGGAGCTTTACCGTGACTTGCATGCCAATCCCGAACTGAGCTTTCAGGAGTTTCGCACAGCGGCAAAGCTGGCGGCTGAAGCGCGGCAACTGGGCTTTACCGTCACCGAAAAAGTCGGACAGACAGGCGTTGTCGCAGTGATGGAAAATGGCCCCGGGCCTGTCGTCATGCTGCGCGCCGATATGGATGGTTTACCGGTGGTAGAGCAGACCGGGCTGCCCTACGCGTCAAAGGTGGTGACCAAGACGCGCAAAGGGATTGAAACAGGTGTAATGCACGCCTGCGGCCATGATACGCATATGACTGGCTGGGTCGGCACCGCGCGGCAGTTGGCGGCGCGAAAGGATGAGTGGTCGGGCACTTTGGTGATGATATTGCAGCCTGCTGAGGAACTGGGTTCAGGTGCGAAAGCAATGCTTGATGACGGGCTGTACACGCGTTTCCCGAAACCTGACTATGTGCTGGGTTTTCACGATGCGGCGCAATATCCAGCGGGCCATGTCGCCTATAGCCCAGGCTTTGCGCTGGCCAATGTTGATAGTGTGAATATCACCGTCCACGGTATTGGCGGACATGGGGCCTATCCGCATACCACAAAGGACCCGGTTGTTCTGGCCGCGCGGATTGTGACGAGCCTGCAAACCATTGTGAGCCGTGAGGTAAATCCGCAGGAACCGGCCGTGATCACCGTGGGCAGTTTCCGCGCCGGGGCCAAGCATAATATCATATCCGACAAGGCAGAGTTACTACTAACAGTGCGCAGCTATAGCGACGAAACACGCAAGATACTGCTCGACGGAATCAAACGCATCACCAAAGGCGAAGCGATCGCGGCGGGGATGCCGGAAGACAAGATGCCTGAGATTGAAATGGACGATACCTTTACGCCGTCCACCTATAACGATCCTGATTTTGCAGAGGATTTGGGCGGGTTGTTTACCACGCTTTTCGGAGGTGACCGGGTCAAGGTTGCACCGCCAGTCATGGGCGGCGAAGATTTCAGTCAGTACCGTCGCGCGGACCCCGAAAATATCAAAAGCCTGATCTTCTGGGTCGGCGGGGTGCCAATGGCGGATTATGAAAAAGCGCAGAAAGGCGAGATGAAGCTGCCATCACTGCACAGTCCGTTCTGGGCGCCGGAGGCTGACAAGGTTGTGGCCACAGCAGCCGAAGCCATGACTGCAGCCACGCTAAAAATCATGGCGAAAAAATAGCATTTACGAACAGTACGGTTAATCGATACTGAGAATAATTTTCAATAAGACTTATCGATTTTTCCGATTATGTAATATCAGAAAATCAGATGGCAGGGACGCTGCGTTCTGCCTAGTTTAAACCTATTCATTTGGAATCACTTTATACTGAAGGGAACGTTGTTATGGAACTCAAGGGATCACAGACAGAACAGAGCCTGAAAGACGCATTTGCGGGCGAAAGCCAGGCCAATCGCCGTTACCTCTATTTCGCGCAGAAGGCTGATATTGAAGGTTATAACGATGTGGCGGCTGTGTTCCGTTCAACAGCGGAAGGCGAAACCGGTCATGCGCACGGTCATCTCGAATTTCTGGAAGAAGTGGGCGACCCAGCTACAGGCGAACCAATCGGTTCGACCGAGGACAACTTGAAATCAGCCATCGCTGGTGAAACGCACGAATATACCGACATGTATCCAGGTATGGCGAAAACGGCGCGTGATGAAGGTTTTGATGAAATTGCGGAATGGTTTGAGACGTTGGCCAAGGCGGAAAAAAGCCATGCCGGCAAATTCCAGAAAACACTCGACAGCATGAAAGAAGACGCCTGATCTTCTTTCAGCTACAGCCGGGACTGGTTTAAGTACCTGCCAGTCCCGGTTCCTTATCTCGTAGCGTTTGCCCGGGTCATAGGCCGTAATTTTTCACGAAAGGCTTTCTCACATGAAAGAAGGCAGTCTTGACGCCCCCATGCGTCACCCGATCGCGTGGCAGGACGAGGCATATTATGATGAAGAGGCATTGGACGCGGAGCTTCGCCGGGTGTTTGACATCTGCCATGGCTGCCGCCGCTGTTTCAACCTGTGTGGTAGTTTCCCCAAGCTGTTCGACCTGATTGACGAAAGCCCGAATGAGGAAGTCGAAGACCTCACCGTCAGCGATCTCAAGGCCGTGGTTGACGACTGCACTCTGTGCGACATGTGTTTCATGGTGAAATGCCCCTATGTGCCGCCGCATGAGTTCGACCTTGATTTCCCGCACCTGATGCTGCGTTACCGCGCTGTAGAGCATCGCAAGGGTCAGACCCGCTTTGCTGACAAACAGCTTGCCAAGACTGACCGCAACGGCAAGATCGGGGCTGTGCTGTCCGGTGCAGCAAACTGGGCGACAAAGGTAGATAATGGCCTGACCCGTCCGCTGATGGAAAGTACCGTGGGTGTGGACCGCCGCGCACATCTGCCCGAATTTTCGGAAACTCCGCTCAGCCACCAGTCACCGCGCATTCCCGCGCCTAATCCTGACGGTCCGGCGTTTGGCAAGCGGGTCATTCTCTACGCTACCTGCTATGGCAATTTCAATGACCAGACCATGGGCGAAGCTACCATGAAAGTGCTTGCGCATAACGGTGTTGAAGTGCGGATCGAACATCCTGAATGCTGCGCGATGCCGAAACTGGAAAATGGTGACCTGCCGTCCGTTGCTAGTGCTGCGACACGCATAGCCGCTTTTTTCGTGCCATTGGTGGAGGAGGGCTATGGCATTGTCCCGCTCACCACATCTTGCGCGCTGATGCTGAAATTTGAATGGCCGTTGATTGAGCCTGAAAACGTGGATGTGAAAAAGTTGTCGGCCGCCACTTACGACCTGTCGGAGTATATTGTCGGCCTGTCCAAAGAACGTGGTCTGACACCGATTGACGCGATGGACGCCAATATTGGTGTCCATTTCGCCTGCCATGCCCGCGCGCAGAATATGGGGCCGAAAGCGATGGAAATGTTGAAGCTGATCCCCGAAGCTAAGCCAATGCTAACCGAGCGTTGCTCTGGCCATGGCGGCAAGTGGGGTATTTTCAAGGATAATTTCGACACTGCCGTTAAGGTGGGCCGCCCCGCCGCGAGGGCGTTAATGAAAAACAAGCCTGATTATGTTGTGAGCGAATGTCCGCTCGCCGGCCCGCATTTGCAGCAGGTGATGGAACTTGGCGGCAATGCAGACACACCGGAACGTATCGGCCACCCGATTGAAGTAATGGCGAAAGCCTATGGGCTTTAGGCCCGATCTTCAAAATAGAATATCAAGATAAAATATTGGAGTATCCATGCCGCGCGACCAACGCACGATAACCGCCAGCGATATTATGTCGCTTGAAGATTACGAAACTATCCGCAGGGACAAGCGTCAAGAAAGCTTGCTGCGCAAAAAATATACACGGCTTGCCGTTGGACCCCATGCGGCTGTGACATTTGAAACATGGGACAGCATGTGGCTGCAGGTGCAGGAGATGCTGCGCATTGAAAAAGGCGGAGAGCAGCAGCTTGCCGATGAGCTGGAGGCCTATAATCCCATGATTCCGAGCGGGTCGGAGCTGACCGTGACATTGATGTTCGAAATTCCCGATGCGGAAAAGCGGGATGCGTTCCTGCGTACCATGGGAGGTGTCGAAAAACAGATATTCATCAATATTGACGGTGATATGGTTGCTGCCGAACCTGAACAGGATGTCGATCGCACCAGCGCGTCAGGCAAGGCAAGCGCGGTACAGTTCCTGCATTTCCCGATGACAGCCCAGCAGATCGCCAAATGGAAAAATGGGGAGGGGCAGATTATGTTTCAGATTACCCATCCCAATTACGGACATGCCGCGATAATCAGTAATGAGATGCGCGATGTTCTGGGTAGGGAATGTCTATAAAACAGACCCTGTACGGCTTTAATAACGGATGGTTTCCGTTGGTTTGATAGCAGTTTCCAGCTCTGCCTTCGGCACATATTTTGCGGCGGGCCGGGCAAGAGGTTTCGCTGTGTCCTGTTCCGGCAGTGTTCTGACAATCCTTGGCGCGGGGCCAGCGGTTAAAGCTTGTCCCTCAATTGCCTGCGATGGCTGGGGATCTTCCTGATCCCTGCTAACTACAATATCACCAAAATCCTCGTCTTCTGCCGCGCCTTTGGTGTCAAACATTGGCAGGCCAGTATCCGTGGGTTCACCAAAACTGTCATCAAACTCTTCGGCTTCCTGCGATACCGCTGCGTAATTTTCGGCCACAGCCATATCGTTTCCTGCAGGTTGCTGTTCTAGCTGTGTGTTGGCAGGTTGTTGTTCGGCGGCATTTTCAGCGGACGGAGTTGTAGCTGGCATGAAGCCATCAATGAACAATGCCACAACAAGGGCAATTGCCAGCACACCCAATGCGAATATTTTATACATGCGCCGCTCCGGTCAGACCGTATGGAATAATCAGGGCAGGCGATAGCGCGATAGGGTTAATAATCACTTACGCGCATGGGCCATACACGCGAATATCAGGCGGATATTTACAAAAAACCCGGCAAAAAGCAGAAATTTCTTGAGCATTTGTAAATTTATTGACAAGCCTTTTATATGAGCAATGAAAAACTGTTTGCAGGTCCCGCCCTGCGCCGCCTGCGGCGTAATCATGGGCATACCCAGGCCAAAATGGCCGAGTTGCTGGATATTTCGCCAAGTTATCTCAACCTTCTTGAGCGTAACCAGAGGGCGCTCAGTGCGCGGCTGATGCTCGCGCTGGCGGAAAGGTTCGACCTTGATCCACGCAGCCTCACCGCGGAGGAACCGGGCGGCGGCATGGATGCCTTGCGCCGCAGGCTGTCGGATCCATTATTTTCCGAACTGCAGGTCGATAAATCGGAACTTGAGGAATGGATGATGGCTGCGCCCAACACCGTGGAGGCTTTTGCCAAGCTGTTTGATCGCGGTGTGTCAGCAATTGAGCAGGGACAGGGGGCGGCCGCAAGCCCGGTCACGCTGGTTCGTCGAGAGATTGAGCGTTGGCGCAACCATTTTGCTGATCTGGACAGCCGGACCGAAGAACTGGCGGATGAGCTGCGTCTGCAAAATGCTGACCTTTATGCTGCCATATCGGAACGGCTGCGCAGCCGGCATCAGTTAATGATCCGTATATTGCCAGGATCGGTCATGCCTGACAAACTACGCCGTTTTGACCTGCATGCGCGGCAACTACAACTGTCAGAAATGCTGGACCCTGCATCACGCACATTTCAGGCGGCTTATCTGCTGGGACAGCTGGAATTCAGCGATATGGTGTCTGATCTGGTGCGCGGGGCACAGTTTGGCAATCGCGCTGCAGAGCGTTTTTTACAGCGCCACTTGCTGGGCTATTTTGCCGCCGCACTGATGATGCCCTATGGCCGTTTTCTGCGCGCATGCGAACAGACTGGCTATGACATTCACATATTGCAGCGCCGCTTTGGTGCCGGTTTTGAACAAGTTGCGCACCGGCTAACCACGTTGCAACGCGTGGGCGCGCGAGGCCTGCCATTTTTCATGGTACGGGTCGACCGGGCTGGGCAATTTTCCAAACGCTATGCCGGAGCAAGCAATGCTCCACTTGTCGAAAGTGCCAGCACGTGCCCGCTATGGCATGTGAACCACAGTTTTGCTGCGCCAAGTAAGATACAGGCACAGCTGGTGGAGCTTGAAGACCAGTCACGCTGGCTCACCATCTCACGCACAGTGCAGGGGACCGGCTATGGCGCGGGCGGTGCGGCCCCTGAATTTTCTATAGGCCTCGGTGTCGCAGCGGAACATGCAGGGCAAATGATATATGCGAGATCACTGGATATGGAACATACGGATGCGGTAGCCATCGGCCTTGGCTGTGCCGCGTGCAAGCGCAGCGACTGTGCACAGCGTTCCGTGCCACCCCAGGGCCGCACATTGAAATTCGACGATCGTGAAAGGGGCATTACCCCCTTTGATTTCGTCCCGGATTAGCCATCTTTCGGTAATTAAATATTAACCCTTTACTGTAAAAATAACCGACAGTTTCCCATGGTTCTCCATGTGAGGGTGTTGGGTAGCTATTTGATGTAAGGTCTTGAACAAAAATCTTGTTTATTCCTCACATTGCTCGGTTTTGTATTTGGACCTGTTGTACTGGGAAAGATAATCATCTGATGAATCCGCAGATCTGGTCACATATAGACTTCTGGTCCCATATCGGTGCGGCGTTTTTCGGTGCGGCAATTGTCATATGGCTTTGGCAGCGTCATGGCAGGTCGGCCAGCCATATACATATGCTGATCGTCGCGGTTGCTTTCACCAGCCTTTGGTCGCTTGTGCATGCCATTAACGGGCATATGGCCGTGCTGACTATCTTTGCGGAAATTGTGAGGAATTTTGCCTGGTTGGCATTTATGTACAGCCTGTTCCGCTCAGGCGGGAAAAATACAGGTCCCAAAACAGTCACGGCAATTTACTATGTGCTGGGCACCATTTTGATGGCTCAGATAGCGATCGATAGTCTGGGAATATTCTTCAATATTGAGGGTAAATCGGCACAACTGGTACTTTACTCCGGCATTGTCATGCGCATGCTGTTCGTGGTCGGTGCATTGGTACTTGTGCACAACCTCCATACATTGTCATCGCTCACCAAACAGGCCTGGGCACGGTTACCCGTCCTCGGGCTTGCGATATTATGGGTTTATGACTTGAATCTTTATACGATTGCCTATCTTTCGGGCGAACTGTCACCGGAGCTGATGGCTCTGCGCGGCGCGATGTGCGTGTTTGTGATCCCTTTATTCGCTTTTACCACGCAGCGCGGCGAGGCGCGCCCAGTGCATCTTTCACGTTCCATGGCGTTTCAGTCATTTTCGCTGGTTGCAATTGGTGGTTATCTTGCCGTCATGGTGCTGCTTGCCAAGGTGATACAGCTGATTGGCGGAGATTATGCGCGGCTGGCGCAGATCAGTATTGTATTCGGCATGTCGATGGCGGCGCTGTTTTTTCTGCCGTCGGGCAAATACCGCGCCTGGTTCAAGGTCAAGATTGCCAAGCACCTGTATCAGCACCGGTATGACTACCGTTCGGAATGGATGCGCTTTACTGACACGATCGGGCGTCCTTCAGCGGATTCTGCGCCATTTCATGAACGCGTGATACAGGCCGTGGCTGATATTCCCGAAAGCCCCGCTGGACTGTTGCTGACGCCCAATGAAAATGGTCGACTGGAACTGCAAGCGCGCTGGAACTGGCCGGCGATAAAAGTGCCCGCAAATGCATGCAAGGCAGGTACGATGGCCTATTTTGAAAGAACAGGCGATATTGTGGAACTGGCGCGGCTGCGTTCGGGTGATGATGAACATTGTGACGTACAGGCCGTCCCGGCCTGGCTATTGTCGGAGCAAAGCGCGTGGGTACTGGTGCCACTGGTCCACTATAACCGGCTGGCAGGGCTAGTGGTGCTTTCGCGGCCGCCCTTTATGCGCACGCTGGACTGGGAAGATTTTGACATGCTGCGCGTCGTAGGGCGGCAGCTTGCAAGCTATCTGGCCGAGGAGAAGGGGCAGGAGGCACTGCTCCAGTCGCGCCAGTTTGACGAGTTTAACCGCAGGTTTGCCTTCGTGATGCATGATATCAAGAATATTGTGAGCCAGCTCAGCTTGGTTGCGCGCAATGCGGAAAAACATGCGAATAACCCGGATTTTCGCGCCGATATGGTCGATACCCTGCGCGGATCGGTGGACCGGATGAATGGCCTCTTGGCCAAACTGTCGCAATATGGCCGCACACCCAGCGATGAAAGCGCACATGTCGATACACTAGCGATTATCAGGAAGGTAGCCGATGAAAAATCACCGGCGCATGATGTCCGGGTACTGGGCATGGAGACAATGTCCGTGACTGCAAATGCCGATAATCTGGAGCAGGTGGTGAGCCACATTGTCCAGAACGCTATTGATGCGAGCGGTGAGGGACAGCCGGTCATGCTCAAAAACTACCGTGATGGCCTGTTTGGCTGCATTGAGGTGTTCGATACGGGTGAAGGCATGACGGCGGATTTTGTCCGTTCCAAACTGTTCAAGCCATTTGTTTCCAGCAAGAATGACGGTTTCGGGATCGGTGCCTATGAAGCACGCACGCTGGTCGAGGCGATGCAAGGCCGGATTGAGGTGGAAAGCCGTGCAGGCGAAGGCAGCCGTTTCACCATCCGCCTGCCGCTCGCAAAATATGATGATGCGCCAGAAGAAAACCTTGAACAGAAAGAGAAAGCAGCCTGATGGTAGAGAAAAATAGCAAGAACCTGCCCAAACTGTTGGTGGTCGAGGATGATGCAGGTCTGCAGAAACAGCTGAAATGGGCTTATGAGGATTTCACTGTCCTGTTGGCGGGAAGCCGGGAAGAAGCACTGACTTTGCTGCGTTCGGAAGAACCCGATGTAGTGACGCTCGATCTGGGCCTTCCGCCAGACCCCGACGGCACGACTGAAGGTTTCGCCGCGCTCGAACAGATATTGCAGGCCAAACCGGGCACCAAGGTGATTATCGCCTCTGGCCACGGAGCGCGCGAAAGCGCGCTGCAGGCAATGGCGCAGGGCGCTTATGATTTTTACAGCAAGCCGGTTGATATTGACGAGTTGGGTATGATCGTAAAGCGCGCATTCCATGTCCATGCGCTGGAACGTGAAAATATCGCGTTACAGGCCAAGGTAGGTGAGGATCACCGCGTACTGGGTCAGATGGTGACCGCTGCGCCGGAAATGATGCAGGTAGCGCACACGATTGAACGTGTCGCGAATACCAATGTTTCGGTCATGCTGCTTGGTGCGAGTGGTACCGGCAAGGAATTGTTGGCGCGCGGCGTGCACGACCAGAGCGAGCGCAAGGCGCAACCATTTGTAGCGATCAATTGTGCAGCCATTCCCGAAAACTTGCTGGAAAGCGAACTTTTTGGCCATGAGAAAGGGGCTTTTACCGGCGCAGTCAAGACCACCGAAGGCAAGATCGAAATGGCCAATGGCGGCACATTATTTCTGGACGAAGTGGGCGATATACCGCTGCCTCTCCAGGTGAAATTGCTGCGTTTTTTGCAGGAGCGCGTTGTTGAACGCATTGGCGGGCGCAAGCCGATACCTGTCGATACGCGTATTGTATGTGCCACGCATCAGAACCTGGAAGCAATGATTGGCGAGGGCAGTTTCCGTGAGGATCTCTATTATCGCCTGGCTGAGATTGTGATCCGTATACCCGCATTGGCGCAAAGGCCTGGTGATGCGCCACTGCTCGCCAAGCATTTCCTCGCCAAATATGCGGCGGAATACCAGCCGATGGTCAAGGGTTTTGCCCCTGATGCATTGGCGGCTATCGACAGCTGGCAATGGCCCGGTAATGTGCGCGAGTTGGAAAACCGGGTAAAGCGCGCTGTCATCATGGCCGATGGCAAGTTGGTGACAGCTGCCGACCTTGATATGGCGCAGGGCGAAGAGGAGACAAGTGAATTCCTGAACCTGAAGGCTGCACGCGAAGTGGCTGATCGCAAAGCCATCCGTCACGCACTGGCACGGACCGAAGGCAACATTTCAAACGCTGCAAAGCTGCTGGGTGTCAGCCGACCGACATTATATGATTTGCTCAAGCAATACGATCTGCAGAATTAGGTAAAGCGGATATCTAACAGTCTTCGAGAGACAGAAGTTCCTGTGGAGAGATGCCGATCCGTTTCATCTGTCTGACAACAGGCGGCCAGACGTTTTGCATGAAATTATCACGCTCCTGCGTGCGCAGCTTTTCCGTGGCGCCGCCTGCGACATACATGCCAACACCGCGTTGCACCTCGACCAGGCCATCGTCCTGAAACCCCTGATAGGCTTTGGCAACGGTGAGTGGATTTGCACCTTGCTTCGCTGCAAAGCTGCGTACGGATGGCAGCATGTCGCCTTCCTTGTACTCGCCGCTTAGAATGGAGGCCGCGATAATATCACGCAATTTAAGATATACGGGTTTGGTTGCTTCAGTCATACTGCATCACTGCCATAATACAGCGCGTCAGGTCAAGGGTTTTCCTATCCGCCATCCCATTCGGACAGTATATCATCGAGCCTTGGCCGCGGGCGTTCTTCGGGTGGTTTGGCAGGCGATCCAAGATACATAAAAGCGGCAATACGCTCTGGCGCCGCTCCGAAAAAATCACGCACGGCGTCGCTATAGGCAGGCCAGCCGGTAATCCAGCCGCCGACAAATTCGTGCACATGTGCGGCGTGCAATATGTTCATGCAGAATGCACCGGTGCTCAGTTCCTGTTCCCATGCAGGGATTTTGCTGCTTTCGCGGGGGGAGTGTAAAATGACCAGCAATTCAGGCGCATGACGGGCAAACATATCCATCGCCTCAAGCTCCAGCCTGCCGGCATCGGTTTTTTCCGCAAGGTAAGCCGTTTGCAGTTTTTCGGACAGAAGCGGACGCTGGCTGGATTTTACATGAACGGCACGCCAAGGGGCAAGTTTGCCATGGTCGGGCGTGCGTAGCGCGTTGGCAACGATATCACGCAGTGCAGCCGGATCCGGTCCGGGTGCGATCATGTCACGCGGGCGGCATGAACGGCGGGTGGCAATATAGGATGCGGCAGAAGTCAGGTCGTTAAACATGAAAAACCATGTAGGGAATATGTCGGAAAATCGCCATAAATTTATAGCAATTGAAACAATCTTCTTCACACGAGCAATTTTTTGGCTACTGTGCGGGAATCAAAATGCCCGTAAGTGGCATGTATGGGGGAGAAATATTCTCCACAAATTGTTGAATTCACCCGTAATTTCCCGGGTCCGAGAATATCTGAAGGTATGAATTTATGACTTTTGAGCTAGTGCTTTTCTATGGTGCGGTGGTTGTTCTTGCTGCATTCCTGCTTGGCGGCCTGTTTATTGTGACACGTCCGCAACCCGAATTTGCGGGACATCCAAAAGGGCTTTTTGTCCTTTTCCTTGCCGAAATGTGGGAACGTTTTTCCTATTACGGCATGCGCGCATTGCTGATTTTCTATCTCGTCCAGCATTGGATGTTTTCTGATAGTGAAGCCAGTATCATATATGGTGCATATACGGCTCTGGTCTATATCACACCTGTAGTTGGTGGCTATTTGGCGGATAAGTACCTGGGCCAGCGCAAAGCGGTTCTGTTTGGTGCTGTGCTGCTGACGATCGGTCACTTTTTCATGGCCTTTGAGGGCAGTGGCGGACAATCTGATCCGGTTATCAATGTCTTCTGGCTTGCTCTTGCTCTCATCATTGTGGGTTCAGGCTTTCTGAAAGCCAATATCTCGGTGATTGTCGGTCAACTTTATTCACGTACGGATATCCGCCGTGACCCGGCTTATACAATTTTCTATATGGGCATTAACGTTGGTGCGGCGACGGCATCCATTATCTGTGGTTATCTGGGGCAAACCTACGGTTGGCAATATGGCTTTGGCCTTGCTGGAATCGGTATGCTGATCGGTCTGATCTTCTTCGTACTCGGTAAGCCATTGCTGATGGGCAAAGGCGAGCCGTCTAACCCGGAATACCTGCGTGAAACCGTTGGCGGTTTCAAACGCGAATGGTTATTTTACGGCATCGGTCTCCTGATGGTTGCCCTCTGCTGGACACTGGTACAGTATCAGCAAGTTGTCGGTTATTTCCTTGGCGGTTTTGGTGCCATTTTGGTGGGTTATGTTATGCTCACCGCTGTAACCAAGCTAACATCAGAAGAGCGTGATCGTATTTTTGCGGCTATGTTCCTGATTTTTGTCTCCATTGTCTTCTGGGCATTGTTTGAACAAGCGGGCTCCAGTCTCAACCTCTTCACAGACCGTCATGTTGACCGTGCGGGTGTGGAAGCATCCATGTTCCAGTCAATCAACGCAATCTATATCATCTTGCTTGCACCGGTTTTCGCAATGATCTGGCAGTTTCTTGGCCAGCGCGGGGCAGAACCTTCCGCACCGATGAAATTTGGCCTTGGCGTTGTGCAGGTTGGTATTGGCTTCCTGGTGCTGGTATGGGGCGCACGTTCAGTGGGCATTGATATTCCGACACCGGTTATCTTTATCTTCCTGCTCTACCTATTGCACACCACTGGTGAGCTTTGCCTCAGCCCAGTGGGCCTTTCGGCGATGAACCGTCTGGCTCCGTCGCATATGGCCTCACTGATTATGGGTGTATGGTTCTTTGCTTCGGCAACCGGTAATTTCGCTGCTGGCCTAATAGCCTCGGCTACAGGCGCAGAAGGCGTTGGTGAAACCGCCGGTAAAGAGGTAGTGCTGGATGTTTATCAGACAGTTGGTCTGTATGCTGTGGGCATTGGTGTTGCCGTGATGGTGATCAGCCCGTTCATCAAGAAACTGATGCACCTGGATACATTGGCGGACGAGACGATTGATGATGACCTGCTTGGTCAGAGCGATATCGGTGAACCACAGGCGGCGGGCATTCATCCTGCCACCCGTGACTAATCCGGCACGATAGGGAAAACTACTTATAGGGGAAACCGTATGCGCATAGCTTTGTTGGCACCATTGCTGTCAATTGCAATGGTGGGATGTGCCGCCAGCTCTTCGGATAACAAGGTCCAGAGCAATGGCAGTGCCGAAACTGACAAGACAGAGCGTGTACGGTTCTCCGATAATCCTTATCCCTCTACCTATAAACCTTATCCGTCCGCTGCGACTGTCATAACCGGGGCTACCGTTTATGACGGGGAGGGCGGACGTATTGATAGCGGCGTGGTGTTCCTGTCAGGTGGGAAGATTGTCTCTGTCGGGGGGCCGGATACGGCTATACCGGACGGTGCGACAGTGCTTGACGGCACTGGAAAATATGTAACGCCTGGCATTATCGATGTGCACAGCCATCTGGGCAATTATCCATCGCCTTCGGTCGATGCGGTATCAGACGGCAATGAAGTGACCGGACCTGTCACGCCCGATGTATGGGCGGAACACGGCGTATGGCCGCAGGACCCGGGGTTCAGCCGCGCGCTCGCTAATGGCGGCGTGACGTCACTGCAGATACTTCCTGGCTCGGCCAACCTGTTCGGCGGCCGTTCAGTGACGCTGAAAAATGTGGCCGCCCGCACTACACAGGCGATGAAATTTCCCGATGCGCCCTATGGCCTGAAAATGGCGTGTGGCGAAAACCCGAAACGTGTTTATGGCTCACGGCGGCAGAAACCTGGCAGCCGGATGGGCAATCTGGCGCTCAACCGCCAGACTTGGGCAAAGGCGGTGGAATATAAGCGCCGCTGGGACAAGTATGCCGATAAAGGCGGTACGCCGCCTGCGCGAAATATCGGCATGGATACGCTGAAAGGTGCATTGGAAGGCAAGATCAAAATCCACAACCACTGTTACCGCGCCGATGAAATGGCGACGGTGATCGATATGGCCAAGGAATTCGGTTATACCGTATCGGCGTTTCATCACGCAGTTGAAAGCTACAAGATTGCCGACCTGCTGCGCGACAATGGCATTTGTTCAGCAATGTGGGCCGACTGGTGGGGGTTCAAGCTGGAAGCCTATGACGGGATTCCGGAAAATGCGGCACTGGTTGAAAATGCCGGAGCCTGCGCCATCATTCACAGCGATGATGAGGACCAGATACAAAGGCTTAATCAGGAAGCGGCAAAAGCACTGGCCGATGGCCGCCGCATGGGGCTGGATATCAGCGATGCGACAGCGATCCGCTGGATCACCTATAATGCCGCGAAAGCGCTTGGTATTGAGGAGCGCACCGGCAGCCTGAAAGCTGGCAAGATGGCAGATGTCGTACTGTGGAACGGCAATCCCTTGAGCGTATATTCGCGCCCCGAAAAAGTCTGGGTGGATGGCGCGCTGCTTTACGATGCGAACGATCCTGCACGCCGTCCGGTGAGCGACTTTGAACTTGGCCAACCTGGTGAGGGAGATGTGAAATGAAGAAATATCTTCTCTTCGCATTGGCATTGATCGCCGCACCTGCCGCCGCCGAAACCGTGGCTATAACAGGCGGCAAGGTCGTAATTGGCGATGGCAGCGCTCCGGTTGAGGGCGGCACGGTCGTGCTGCGCGATGGCAAGGTAGTTGCTGCTGGCAGCGATGTATCTATACCCGCGGATGCGCGGCGGGTGGATGCAACGGGCCGCTGGGTGACACCAGGTATTTTTGCAGGGTTCAGCCGGGTTGGGCTCAGTGAAATTGGCGCCGTCAGCCAGACCAATGATATTAGCGGTGGCAGCTCTGCCTATAATGCGTCGATAGACGTCGTTCCGGCCATCAATCCAAAAGCATCGGCCATCGCTGTCAACCGTACGGCGGGGGTGACCCGTGCCGTTGTAGCACCTTCAACCGGACGGAATATTTTTGCCGGGTTCGGTGCTGTGATTGACCTGGGGCAGGATTATGATGCCATAACCAAGGCGCGCGCCTTTCAGTTTGTCGAATTTGGGGAAAGCGGCGCAGCAGAAGCAGGCGGCAGCCGCAGCGCGCTTTATGCTGAGTTTCGCTCCATGCTGGCCGAAGCGGCGCGTTATGCACGTGGACCAGTGTCATATGATTCTGATATTCTCACACGCTCTGATGCCCGCGCACTGCAGGATGTGATAAATGGCCGTGTCCGGCTTGTTGTTCATGTCGAACGCGCGTCGGATATATTGCAGCTTATCAAGCTGGGCCGTGAATATCCGCGCATCAAACTGGTGATGGTGGGGGTAAGCGAAGGCTGGCTCGTGGCGGACAAGATCGCGGCATCAGGCATTCCGGTGATTGCATCCGCGCTGAATGACCTGCCCGAATCATTTGAAAGCATTGCCGCGACACAGTCCAATATCGGCCGCATGAAGCGCGCCGGGGTCAATATCGCCATTGGCATGATTAATGACTGGGACCAGACACAGCTGCGCTATTCGGCCCAATATGCGGGTAACCTTGTGGCGATTGGCAAGATCCCGGGCGCGAGCGGCCTGAGTTGGGACGAAGCATTTGCCGCTATTACATCAGGTCCTGCCAAGACACTGGGGATCGACGGCCGTATCGGGTCGCTCAGGCCAGGCAGGGCGGGCGATGTGGTAATATGGGACGGAGATCCGCTTGAGCTGTCCTCGGCGCCTGTCATGGTGATGATTGACGGCGTGCAGCAATCTCTTGACAACCGGCAGGCACGTTTGCGCGAACGGTACCGTACCCCGGAAGAAGACACACTGCCAAAAGCCTATGAAAGGTAGTCCAACGCCGCAATCAAGGAGACATAAGTCATAAACCCTGTAATTGCTCTGCTGCTTGCTTGTACGGCTTTCGTCGCCAGTCATTTTATCATGTCACACCCTATGCGCGATGGCCTTGTAGCACGCTTTGGTACGGGCGGTTTTCTGGGGCTTTATTCGCTGGTTGCGGCGATTTTCCTGGGCCTGATGATCTGGGCCTATATGTCTATCCCGTCCAGTGCGCCTTATTGGGGCGCAGGACGCGGTATATGGGACAGCGCGACGCTTGTCATGCTTGTGGCGTCCATTCTTTATGTCGGCTCAAATATCCGCAATCCCGCACTGCCGAATCCGAAAGCGGCTGAGCGGGATATCCCCCCTCCACATGGCGTGTTTCGCATCACACGCCATCCGATGATGTGGTCATTCGCGCTTTGGGCGCTGGTGCATATCATGATCGCGCCGCGGATCGATAATTTCATCCTGATGGGCAGTATTATCTTCCTCGCACTGGTCGGCGCGCATATGCAGGACCGCAAGAAGGAACGGCTATTGGGCGATGCGTGGCGGCAATGGAAATCGGCGACCAGTTTCATACCGTTTGGCAGGGGGCTGGCCGCACCAGGCTGGATCGCATTTGTGGGCGGTATTCTGCTATGGCTTCTCGCCACCTGGCTACATGCGCCGCTGGGCGCGCCTGAAGCAGGCATATGGTCTTACCTGTAGTATTACAGCCGCACCATTTTCATCAACTCATCGCCATAGCGTTTGCCCGCGGTACCGCCGACTGGTGCGGCTTTGTCCAGCGCTTCCAGCTCATCACCGGTGAGCGCAATATCCACGGCGGCCATGCTGTCCTCCAGCGTCGCCCGCCGTTTACTGCCAGGAATAGGCACGATATTGTCACCTTGAGCCAGCAGCCATGCCAGCGCTACCTGTGCGGGTGAGCGGCCATGCGCTTCGGCAATAGTCCCGACCACCTCGACCATTTTCAGATTCTGGTCAAAATTTTCCTCGCTATATCGCGGGTCACGGCGACGATAATCATTCTCTGGCAGGTCATCGCGCGACTTGATCTGGCCGGTCAGGAAACCTCGGCCTAGCGGGCTATAGGGTACAAAACCTATACCCAGTTCGTCACAAAGCGGCAGGATTTCCTCTTCCACATCGCGTTCCCATAGCGAATATTCGCTTTGCAATGCAGTAATAGGGTGTTCTTCATGCGCTACCCGAATTGTGTCCACGCCGGCCTCGGACAGGCCCAGAAAGCGGACCTTGCCTTCCTCCACCAATCGGCCCATTTCGCCGATTGTTTCCACAATCGGTACATTGGGGTCGACGCGGTGCTGGTAAAACAGATCGATAGTATCGATACCAAGCCTTTGCAGTGATCCTTCGCAGGCGCTGCGGACATTGGCTGGGGTAGAGTCCACACCGTGAAACCCGCTCTCGTCAAATTTGAACCCGAATTTGGTGGCAATCACAAGGCGGTTGCGCCTGTCCTTGATCCCGCGGGCGAGTAGCTCCTCGTTCTTGTGTGGGCCATAGACTTCGGCCGTGTCGAAAAACGTCACGCCCAGCTCTATGGCACGATCAATCGTGGCAAGCGATTCCTGCATATCCGCCGTGCCATACATTGCGCTGCCAATACCTGCCATCGGCATACAGCCAAGCCCGAGGGCTGATACTTCAAGATCGTTTCCCAGGGTGCGATACTTCATAAGCCTGTGTCCCTTTGTATCTGCGGAATTTTATTGTCCGATCTGGCGAGCGGAATTTCGCCGCGCGCGGAGCGGCCCATATAATCCAGTAAGTCGCGGCGTAATTCCGGTGCGAACAGGTATAGCGCAATAACATTGGGTATGGCCATCAGGAAAAAAGCGCTGTCAATCAAGTCGAACACACTGTTTTTGTCGAGCAGGGCGGCCACGGGCAGTACAAAAATATAGGCAAGCTTATAACCCAAAGAGCGCCATTTTCCGGCGCCGAACATATATTCAAATCCCTGCAGGCCGTAAAATCCCCATGCGCATAACGTGCTGTGCGCGAACAGCAGTACAGCAAGTGTCAGCAGCCATGGGAACCAGCTTGAAATCTGGGCAAATGCTGCGACCGTAATGCTGATATCGCCTTCTGGAACTTGCCATGTGCCCGCCAGCACGATGGCAATCGCCCCAAGCGAACAGACGATCACGGTATCGATAAATGGCTCCAGCAGGGCAACAAGCCCCTCGGAAGCGGGTTCATGGGTGCGGGCCTGCGCATGGGCGACAACGGCCGAACCAACACCCGCTTCGGATGAGTAGACCGCGCGCTGCATGCCGACGATAAAAGCGCCAACCATGCCGCCTGCCACTGCGTCACCGGAAAAGGCGTCGCTCACTATCAGGGCGATGGCATTTGGCACTTCGGCAAAGTTCACGGCGATGATAATCAGCACGCCCGTGAGATATATCAGCGCCATGAATGGAACGAGAATGGATGTCACGCGGCCAAGGCGCTTGACCCCGCCAATCACCACCAGGCCAACGAAAAAGGCCATGACAAGGCCGAAGATCAGCTTGTTGTTAAAACTGTTTTCCATACCGCTGGTGGAAACCAGTGCGGACAGGCTCTGATTGACCTGCACCATGGGGATTGCACCGACGAACAGCAGTACGGCATAGATACCGCCGAGTACCAGTCCCAGTTTTGCCATGCCTTTGGCGCGAAAACCGTTTTTCAGGGAGTACATCGGCCCGCCACGCACTGTGCCATCGGCATCGACTTCGCGGTATTTGAGGCCCAGCGTGACCTCCGCGCATTTCAGTGTCATTGCAAAGAAACCGATGATAAACATCCAGAATGCTGCACCTGGTCCGCCGCTGGCTATGGCGACCGCGACCCCGGCGATATTGCCTAGGCCCACCGTGCCCGACAATGCGGTGGTCAGTGCGGAAAACTGCGAGATATGCCCCGGGGCTTTCGGATCGTCATAACGCCCGCGCAGCACACGGAATGCAGTCGGTATGGCGCGCAGATTGATAAAGCCGAACCAAATCGTGAAAATCACCATTGGTATGGCCAGCCACAACACCACCCACGGAATTTCACTTCCGAAAAAAGGGATTTTCATGAATACCGTGCTGTTCAGCCAGCTAATCGCATCTGTCAGGAAATTGATCATCCCGCCAACTCTGGCATGTTCCGGCCATGACAGGAAGTAAATATTTCCCCCTGCGGCCTTCCCACCCTTGCATGGCGGCGGGCTTTACGTGCATGACAGGACATAAGTAAGAAACAGTGCGGGCGAACCATTTATGCAGAGAAAATTTTTTGGCACGGACGGTATCCGGGGGCGTACCAATAAGGGCAACATGACCGCAGCCACGGCGATGAAGGTCGGGCAGGCTGCGGGCACGTATTTTCTGCGCGGTGACCATCGCCACCGCGTAGTAATTGGTAAGGATACGCGGCTTTCCGGCTATATGATGGAATCCGCATTGGTGGCCGGTTTTACCAGTGTTGGCATGGACGTCGTCCTGCTGGGCCCGATGCCAACGCCGGCAGTGGCGATGCTGACCCGTGAAATGCGCGCTGATCTGGGTGTAATGATATCGGCCAGCCATAACCCCTATGAGGATAATGGTATCAAGCTGTTTGGTCCTGATGGTTTCAAGCTGTCCGATGAGGATGAAACGGCCATCGAAACACTGCTTGAGAGCGATATTGCGCTGGCGGATGCGCCCGAAGTGGGACGTGCTAGGCGGATAGATGATGCGATGGGCCGCTATATCCATGATGTAAAAGGGTCTCTACCCGACCATATACGGCTCGACGGCCTGCATATCGTGCTCGATTGTGCGCACGGTGCGGCGTATAAAGTCGCCCCGGCGGCGCTTTGGGAATTAGGTGCGAAGATAACCGCGATTGGCGTCGAACCCAATGGCCGTAATATCAATGATGGTGTGGGGTCCACCCATACGAAAGAGTTGCAGAAACGCGTTGTAGAAGAAGGCGCGGATATCGGCATTGCGCTGGATGGTGATGCGGATCGGCTGATTGTCGTCGATGAAAAAGGTCAGGTCGTGGATGGCGACCAGATCATGGCGTTGATCGGCACCGAATGGCACCGGCATGGCATATTGAGCGGCGGCGGTGTGGTGGCCACTGTCATGTCGAATCTGGGCCTGGAGCGCTATCTGCAGGGGCAGGGGCTCGAACTGGTGCGCACCAAGGTTGGCGACCGCCATGTACTCGAAGCAATGCGCAAGGGCGGCTATAATGTCGGCGGAGAGCAGTCGGGCCATATGATCCTGATTGACCATGCGACAACAGGCGATGGCACGATGGCGGCGCTTCAGGTACTGGCGGCGCTGGTGGAAAGTGGCAAGCCGGCCAGTGAACTGCTGCGCCTGTTCAATCCGGTGCCGCAGCTTCTTAAAAACGTGCATTTTTCGGGTGGCAAGCCGCTGGAGGATGCTGAGGTCCAGGCGGTAATTGCCGAGGCTGAAAAAGAACTGGATGGTAGTGGCCGTCTGGTCATCCGTCCTTCAGGAACAGAGCCGGTCATCCGTGTGATGGCGGAAGGCGATGATGCGGCACAGGTCGAACAGGTTGTCGACCGGATATGTGCAAAAGTAGCGGAGGTAGCCGAATAATGCTGGAGATGCGTCCCGATTGCGAACGGTGTGGTAAAGATGTGAGCGTGCATGAAAAGGGGGCACATATCTGTTCGTTCGAATGCACATTCTGTTTCGAATGCGCCAAGGGACCGTTATCTGGCACATGCCCTAATTGCGGTGGACCACTGCATTTGCGTCCACCCCGGCCAGAGGCGCTGCTGACAAAGTTTCCAGCGAGCACTGAGCGGAAATATAAGCGCAACGCATGATAAAAACACCGCGTATATTGAGCATTGCAGGCTCCGATAGCGGCGGCGGTGCGGGTATTCAGGCGGACATCAAGACAATCACGATGCTGGGCGGTCATGCGATGACTGCGATAACTTCGGTGACAGCGCAAAATTCACGCGGGGTTGATGCAGTACACGGCATACCCACACAGATGGTATTGCAACAGATAGACGCTGTTATCAGCGATTTTGGGATTGATGCTGTTAAAATTGGCATGATTGGGTCGGCTGAAACAACTATGGCTGTCGCAGACAAGCTAGCAGATATCGCTGATAGCGTACCGATCATACTTGACCCTGTAATTGTGGCGACCAGTGGCGCGGTGCTGGCGGATGATGCAACTATCGCTGCGTTTGGAAAACTGATGGATATTGCTACGCTCACCACGCCCAACCTGCCCGAACTCGAAGCGCTCGGCGGAGAGGCGGCTGTGCTGGAGCATGGCTCGGTATTATTGGTTAAAGGCGGGCATATGAAAGTCGGACAGGGGGCAGGGGATATGCTCACCGACCGGTTGATTGGACAGCAAGGCGAAATTGCAGCCTGGAGCGATCCCCGCATTGATACACCGCATATGCATGGCACGGGCTGCACCCTGTCGAGCGCGATTGCGGCCTATATGGGGCATAGCCTGCCGCTGGAAGATGCCACTGCCCGGGCGCGGCATTTTGTCCGCATGGCACTACACAGCGCGCCTGATATTGTGCCGGGTAACGGACCAATGGGCCATGGCGACGTGCGGCTTGACGCTGCACTGCCCATGCCGATGCTAAACCAGTTTACCATCGGGTGCAGCGATTATACCGCATCAGTGGCTTTCTATAAAAAACTGGGCTTTACGCAGATAGTGGACAGCCCGCCACGCTATGCCCGCTTTGAAACCGGCGGCGGCGTCACTTTTTCGCTGCATGCCACTGATAAAGCGCCTGGCGATAATGTGATCTATTTTGAAAGCGCGAATATTGACCAATGGTGTGCTGAATTAGTCCAATCGAGCCTCACATTTGACCAAATGCCGCGCGACGAAAGCTGGGGCTGGCGTGAGGCGCGTCTGCGCGACCCACATGGCAATAGTGTCTGCTTATATCACGCCGGCGAAAACCGCCGCTTCCCGCCATGGCGGATAAAAGGATAGCTGGGATGGGCAATATAACAGAGACTGAAATTACGGGCGGACAGGCCATCGCGCCGGAAAATACCAATACGCCCACCAAAGCGCCTGCTACACCTGCTGAAGAAGCAGGCAAGATCAATATCAATTTTTCGCAGGGCCTCCCCGGCTTTCTGGCCGCCAATGGCATATCCATTGGTTTTACGTCTTATCAGACAGGGCGGCTCTACCTGATTGGTCATAGCGCGGATGGCAAGCTGGCGCTGCATGAGGCGATTTATCCGCAGGCCATGGGCGTGACCGGGGATGCGAGCCGCATTTACCTGGGCACACTGACCCAGATTGTGCGGATGGAAAATGTGCTTGGCCCGGATCAACAGACCAATAATGCGCACGATAAAGTCTACGTGCCGCGTAACATGCAGACAACGGGCAATGTCGACATTCATGAACTGGGGATAAGGCATGACGGCAGGATAGTGTTCGTCAACACGCGCTATAGCTGCCTGTGCGAACCTAGCCTGACGCACAGTTTCAAGCCCGTATGGAAGCCCGATTTCATATCGAAGCTGGCATCCGAAGACCGCTGCCACCTGAATGGGCTGGCCATGCATGAAGGAAAGCCCAGATATGTAAGCGCTGTATGTCGCAGTGATGTGGCGGATGGCTGGCGTGACCGGCGGCATGACGGCGGTATCATAATTGACGTGGATACAGATGAGATTGTGGCTGAAGGCCTGTCCATGCCGCACAGTCCACGTGTGCATGATGGACAGCTATGGGTGCTTAATTCAGGCAGCGGTGAAATGGGCACGATCAATATGGGTAGCGGCGCATTTGGACCTGTGGCTTCCTTTCCCGGCTTTCTGCGCGGGTTGGCATTTCATGGCGGGCATGCTTTTGTAACGCTGTCCAAACCGCGTCACGGCCGGTTTGAAGGACTGGAACTTGATAAAAAGCTGGAGGAGAAAGCCGCCGATGCGTGGTGCGGCGTGCAGATTGTTTCGCTGAATAATGGCGATGTGGCACAGTGGATCCGCTTTGACGGGGCGATTACTGAATTGTTTGATGTCTGTGTGCTGCCAGCAGTGAAAAACCCGATCACATTGGGACCGCAATCTTCGGAAATACGTGACTTTGTGACGTTTGAAACGCCCGAATGGGTGAGCGGATAACCAGATCACTGGAGTAGAACGAAAAGGGCCAGGCGATATGCCCGGCCCCATTTTGCGTTGCTATGGCAAGAAGCCATTATCCCATATTGGCGTTGACCATTGAATATAGCATAGGCAGCGACAGCAACGTATTGGTGCGTGAAGCCATCATTGCGATTTTTCCGGCATTTGCTTTTTGTTCGTCGCTTGCTTCGACAATACCGAGTGCTTTTTTCTGGTTCGGCCAGATAATGAACCACACATTGGCTGCCATGATGATGGCCAGCCACATGCCGATACCTATGAGCCGGTAACCTTCCTGCAGCATCAACGCCTGATGCAGAAAACCGCCAAGATGTGCAACAATCAAGCCAGTAAGTACTGTAAATGCAGCTGCCCAGCGGAAATAGAATAGTGCACTTGGCGCGATGTGCTTGGAGATTGCCGGTTTCTGTTCAGCCGGTATGGCAGCCATGGCCGGTATTTGTACAAAATTGAAATAGTAAAGCAAACCTATCCACAAGATGCCGATAAATGCGTGGAACCAGCGGAATATCTGGTTTGCAGTGGTTGCATCACCATGCGCATAGAATATCAATGCGATCGCGAGTACCAACCCGATCAAAAGTGTGGTGTTAAGATTTCCCAAGATTTTAGCCATTTTCTCTCCCCCTGTTGCCGTACCCATATTTGGGTTGCTATCGCAACATTATGGGATTGGCGCGTGATTGTCACATCAAAAAAACCGGCAAGAAGGGGTTTACTCCAAATTAGCGACCACCATATGCAACTTGCGCAGCGTTTATGTGTTTATCGCATGAAGCCTATATAATTAATCAATCTGATGGAGATTCCAGACATGGCATTTGCACTTCCCGACCTTCCCTATGACAAGACAGCTTTTGGTGACATCATGTCGAAAGACACGTTCGATTATCACCATGGCAAGCACCATAATGCCTATGTCGGTAAGACCAATGACGCGGTTGCCGGCACCGACCTGGAAGGCAAGAAGCTTTCCGAAGTGATCAAGGCAGCACACGCGAGCGGTAACAAGGGCCTTTTCAACAATAGCGCGCAGGTTTGGAACCACAGTTTTTTCTGGCAGTGCCTGAGCCCGGAAACACAGGAAATGCCTGCAAATCTGAAAGCCAAGATAGAAGAGTCATTCGGTTCGGTTGATGCGTTCAAGGAACAGTTCAAGAATGAGGCCGTTGGCCATTTCGCAAGCGGCTGGGCATGGTTGGTGCTAAATGGTGACAAGCTGGAAATCACATCACTGCACGATGCGGATTCCCCGGTTGCGCACAGTATGAAACCGCTGCTTACACTCGATGTGTGGGAACATGCCTATTATATCGATTATCAGAATGCACGCCCCGGCTATGTCGGCACCGTTCTGGACAAAGCGATCAACTGGGAATTTGTGGCACAGAATCTGGACGGTGAGGGCATAAGCCGCGCGGACCAGGGCTAAAGCCTGTCATAACTGAAATAAGAAAAGGCGGGCCATATCGGTCCGCCTTTTTGTTTAATGGGTTGGGGTGGGAATATAGTCACGACTCTATAACTCGCCCAGGCGAACGATAAAAATATCGCTCCCACCCCTGCTGTCACCTTATCGTGCGGCGGTTAAGATTTTTTAAACTGCTATATGATTTGAATTACTGGCTATTTTCGCTGGTTTTCTCTTCGCCGTCCTCGACAACCAGCCCATGGCGCATCAGCATGGGGATTTGTGACATTGTGAAAATGAACGATGCAGCAGTAAAGCCCCAGACTTTGGCCGTGAGCCATGTATCGAATGAGAACCATTCCGGGCGGCGCAATATTTCATTGGCAATAGCCAGTATGATGAAAAAAACACCCCAATTGCGTGACAGTTTAAGCCAGCCTGCATCATCGACACCTTCAAAAGCGGCCTGAAGCAGATATTTGAGCATTGCCTTGCCGCGCAACAGACCTGCAAACAGGATGGCTGCGAAAAAGCTGTAGATGATGGTGGGCTTGATCTGGATAAAGACCGGATCGTTGAAATAGATGGTGAGCGCGCCAAAACCTATCACCAGCACCGATGACAGCCACAGCATGGGTGAAATCTTGCCCAGTTTCCATTTTGACACGATCAGTGCGATGATGATCGCAATCATGAATGCGCCAGTACCTTTGATTGTGGCCGTAAGGGGGTTTTCCGATGGACCCGAAAAACGGTAGGTCAGAAAGAATATCAGGAGCGGCCCGAAATCAATCAGGAAATTAAGGCCGGCATGACCTTTTTTAACATCTTTTTGCGGATCGGCTGTTTCGCTCACTATTTGTCACCTCCGGCAATGACATGGGCCAGATAATCGGGATCAAAGGGGCGCAGGTCGTCAATGGTTTCGCCCACGCCAATAGCGTGGATTGGCATGCCATATTTTTCTGCTGCCGCGACCAGCACGCCGCCGCGCGCCGTGCCGTCCAGCTTGGTCATGACAAGGCCGGTGACGCCCGCCAAATCGCGGAAAGTTTCGATCTGCGACAATGCATTCTGGCCATTGGTGGCGTCGAGAACCAGCACCACATCATGCGGTGCCTCGGCGTTCAGTCTACCCAGCACGCGCCGGATTTTCGCAAGTTCATCCATAAGTTCGGATTTGTTTTGCAAACGACCTGCCGTATCGACAATCAGTACATCAATGCCGGTTGCTGTGGCGTGCTTGACGGCGTCATAGACAATGCCTGCTGCATCGCCGCCTTCCTTGCCGCTCATAATCTCTATGCCCAACCGGTCAGCCCAGATTTTTAGCTGGCCGATCGCGGCCGCACGGAACGTGTCACCCGCCGCCAGCAATACACCATAATCCTGTTCCTGAAACAGATGGGCAAGCTTGGCAATGGTGGTTGTCTTGCCCGATCCATTGACGCCGATGACCAGTATGACCTGCGGGCGCGGAAAGGCGACAATATCGAGCGGTTTGGCAACATCGCGCAGAATATTGGCAATTTCCGCCTGCACAATGTTGCGCAGGCCTGCTTCATCCAGGCCCTTCTCAAAACGTTCTGACGCCAGTTTTTCACGTACCCGCGCCGCCGCTTCCGGGCCAAGGTCGGACATGATGAGCGCATCTTCGATATCGCCGAGTTGCGTGTCATCCAGCTTTTCCTTTGTGACAATGCCGCTGATATTCTGTGTCAGGCGTTCTGATGTCTTTTTAAAGCCACCAAGCAGCTTTTCCGACCAGCCGGGCATGTCGCTATATCGTGTATATTCTTCTGTCATCTCAGATAGTTTCTGCAATCAGGTTCTGGTTATTCTGTGCGGCAATGCGTACGGGAACAAGTGTGCCGGGATCAGCCCTGCCCGCCAGTCTCAGTTTCGCGAAATTCTCCGCATGGCCGGTTTGGCCATCCTTTTCAACCAGCATATTCTGGGTACTGCCGATCAGCGAAACACGCCAATCGGACGCGACCTGGGAAACCGCGGCGCGCACTTCGGCGGCGCGCTGCTTGATAAGCGCCCGGTCAAGCTGCGGCATGCGTGCTGCCGGTGTGCCTTCGCGCGGGGAGAAAGGGAAGATATGGCCGTGCACAACCTGGCACTCTTTGACAATCGCGACATTGTTGCGATGCATATCTTCGGTTTCGGTCGGGAAGCCTGCGATAATGTCAGCGCCAATTGCTATTTCGGGTCGCTTTGCCTTGAGCCGTTCGACAAGCTCAATTGCTTGTGCGCGGTTATGGCGCCGCTTCATCCGTTTCAGGATCATATCATCGCCTGATTGCAGCGAAATATGCACATGCGGCATCAGGCGCGGTTCACAGGTAAGCAGGTCGAAAAGCCGATCATCAACCTCAACACCGTCCAGCGATGAAAGGCGCAGGCGGGGGAGGTCCGGCACAAGTTTCAATATACGCTCGACCAGCAGGCCAAAATGCGGAGCGCCGGGCAAGTCATGGCCATAGCTGGTAACATCGACACCCGTCAGAACCACTTCCTGATAACCATTATCCACCAGTTCACGGACCTTTTCGACCACTTCGCCGGCGGGCACCGAACGGCTGTTGCCGCGGCCATAGGGGATAATGCAGAAGGTGCAGCGGTGGTCACAGCCATTCTGCACCTCAACAAAGGCGCGGGAATGTTCGGCAAACGCAGTCGCCATATGCGGTGTGGTTTCGGTAACACGCATAATGTCGGCAACGCGGATTTTCGCATCATCGCCGCTATTGAAGCTTTCGGCCTGCAGTTTCTCACGGTTGCCCAGTACGCGGTCAACCTCTGCCATTTTGCCGAACATATCGGCATGTATCTGCGCGGCGCAACCGGTGACGACGACATCAGCATCGGGCCGGTCGCGTTTGGCACGGCGTATTGCCTGCCGGGTCTGGCGCACGGCTTCATTGGTGACGGCGCAACTGTTCACCACCACAATATTGGCATTGGCAGGGACCAGCTTTTTCATCGCTTCTGTTTCAGCAATATTCAGCCTGCACCCCATGGTGACAAATTCCGCGCCTTCCTTCATCCGGCTGGGCGGTTTGATTTCGGTCATGTCAGTGTATCCAGGTCTATCTCACCGCTAAAGACATAAGTGGCGGGCCCTGCCATGTGGATAGGCGCGTTGGCACCATCCCATTCCACCTGCAGCATACCGCCGGGCAGGTGTACCTTGACAGGGGAGGAGACAAGCTTGCGGCTTATCGCTGCCACGGCAGTCGCGCAGGCTCCCGTACCGCAGGCTTTGGTCAGGCCGGCACCGCGCTCCCATACGCGCAGATATATCTCACCGCCTTTTATATGCGCGACATTGACATTGATACGTTCAGGGAAAAGCGGATCATGTTCTATATCCGGGCCTATCGTGCCCAGATCGACCGCACCGCCATCACCAACAAAGAATATGACATGCGGATTGCCGACATTGACCGCAGCAGGAGAACGAAGATCGCCCCAGCTTACCGGCATATTGGCGGTGTCCATGGCATAATCCAGAGGTATTTCCTGCCAGTCAAAACGGGGAACACCCATATTGACGCGTGCAGCATCGCCGGTCAGTTCGCCCGAAATAACGCCGCCGTCTGTTTCGATAGATACGTCCTGGTCCAGCAATGTGACGACACAGCGTGATGCATTGCCGCATGCCTCGACCTCGCCGCCATCATGATTGAATATCTGCATGCGCACATCGGCTTTATCGGAAGCGTGCAGTACAATCAGCTGGTCGCAGCCTATGCCACCGTGCCGGTCGGCAAGTTGCCGCACTTTGCCTTCATCCAGGGCAAGCGGATTTTCGCGGCCATCGAAAATGATGAAATCATTGCCGAGTCCGTGCATTTTATGAAAAGCGGTTTTTGCCATTCCGCCGCTTTATTAGTGGTGGGCAAGCATGTCCAGTCTCGTGAGATGAAATTAGGGTCCAGGCCCTAGCGATTTAGCCGCTGCTTGAGCGTTTCGCTTCCAAGCCCGGCCTTGGCATGACTGCCGACATACGGTTTTCTGAAGCGATGTCCGGTGATGCATCTTTACGTAAATCTGCATCATGATTTCCGTTCAGCAAGTTCTTTTCGGCGAGCATTTTATGCGTCATGCCCATCGACTGCGGCCTGCCGTAAAGAAATCCCTGTCCCTTCATGCACCCTAGACTCTGTAAATGCGTAACAACGGCTTCATTCTCAATGCCTTCAGCTGTGATAGGCAGGTTCATGCTTTTGCCCAGTCCTGCAATGGCTTCTACGATTGCGGCACTTTCCGGGTTCTCATGGACCGAAGCAACGAAACTGCGGTCAATCTTGATACGGTCAAAGGGCAGGCTGCGCAGATGTGCAAGCGAGCTATAGCCTGTGCCAAAATCATCCAGGGCGACTCGAACACCCTGGTTTTTCAGGCTGTTTATGATCGTTTGCGCCATATCGACATTTTCAAACAGGCATGTTTCGGTAATTTCTACCTCAAGCCGATTGGCGGGCAGTCCTGTCTGCACCAGCAGCTTGACGATTTTTTGCGCCAGCCACGGGTCGCGGAGTTGCACTGGCGATACATTTACGGAAATGGTCAGCGCGCTGTCCCAATGACATGCATCGCGCATCGCCTGTTCCATGACGGCTTCTGACAGCTCATTTATCAAACCGCTATCTTCGGCAATCGGAATGAATATTTCCGGAAGCAGATTTCCAAGCTCTGGCGACTCCCAGCGTGCCAACACTTCAAAACCGATCAGGTCTCCGGTCTGTAAGTCCACCTGCTGTTCATAGAAAGGAATAAACTCGCCTTTGGCAATGCCGGCACGCATGGCGGATTCGATTTCGTTGCGTACCTGCACTTCGTCTTCCATGCTTTGTTCAAACCATGTGAAGCGGTTTCGCCCATTTTTCTTTGAAAAATACATGGCTATGTCGGCACGGCGCATGATGTTGTCAAAGCTCGTGATGTTCGGATCTGCATATGACACACCTATTGAGGTTGTCACATTTACTTCTGTTTGCGGGCCTATGATTGGGCGCGAGATACAATCGATAATGTCTTCGCAGACACGTTCAACAGTTTGCGGAGATTCAGGGTCGAATATAAAGGCACAGGCAAATTCATCACCACCAAGCCTGGATACAAGTGAATCAGAAGGCACCGCATGCTGCAATCTTTTCGAGATTTCGATAAGTACCAGATCGCCGGAATCATGCCCCTGAACATCGTTGATTGATTTGAAGTTATCCAGGTCAAGCATAAGGAAAGCCACAGTTTTTCTTATTTCCAGTGCTTCAACAATTATGTTTGACGTGCGTTCAGATAGTGTCCGCCTGTTAAGGCACTTTGTGAGTGGGTCAGTACATGCAATTGCCTTGGCTGTTTTTTCCGCAGCGCGGCGGATCACGATCTCATTGGCGAGTTCCCTGTAACGATTCCACCCAAATATTATCAGTGCGATATTGAGCATCATGGCCGCAGCTATAACATTATCCGGCCCGCTGCCATCTTCGTAATAGCTTGCAACAACCTTTGGCATGACAATGCTGCCGGTTCCGACAAACATCAATATTGCGGATAATATGATACCACTGGCAACTATATCTGTCTTGTACGTGTGCCGTGGTTTCAATAACTCAATGAAATTATGCATATATGGTCCTATTCGGATTGCTGTGAACTTTATTAGCGGCAACGCATAAAAAAATTCTTAACTATCGAAATGGTTATAACTATGTGCATTATGTGCTGCAGGTGCATCAAGGCTTGCATATGGGGTAAAGCGGGTGTAGTAGCGGCCTCAAGCAGGACGGGATTACCTGAGCTGTGATAAAATTGAGCTTACATCATACGGGTTCATCTGCAGTAAACGCTGGTCAGCGAGGTTTCGCTCACCGGCGGTTTTTGCGTGTCATATATGCCCGTTATGATCTGGATTTGGCCCAGCAAGGGCAGGAAGGACATATATGTTTGAGAACCTGTCTGATCGGTTGGGCGGAGTCTTTGACAAGCTGCGTGGCCGCGGTGCGCTGAAGGAACAGGATGTTCGTGACGCCATGCGCGAAGTGCGGATTGCCCTGCTCGAAGCTGATGTTGCACTGCCTGTAGTTAAGGATTTTGTGGCCAAGGTAACGGATAAAGCCGTGGGCCATGAAGTGCTGAAATCGGTGACGCCAGGGCAGCAGGTTGTCAAAATCGTCAATGATGCGCTCACCGAAATGCTGGGCGCGGATGCGAGCGAGCTGAATATTGGCGTTACACCGCCTGCCGTTATCATGATGGTGGGTTTGCAGGGCTCGGGTAAAACCACAACCACTGCCAAAATTGCCAAGATGCTGAAAGAAAAGCAGGGCAAGAAAGTGCTGATGGCTTCACTTGATGTGAACCGCCCGGCGGCGCAGGAACAGCTGGCGGTGCTGGGTGAGCAGGTGAGTGTGCAGACACTGCCTGTCGTTACCGGGCAGCAGCCGACCGAAATTGCAAAACGTGCGGTGCAATCCGCAAAACTACAGTCATTTGACGTGGTTATGCTCGATACCGCAGGGCGTTTGCACGTTGATCAGCAGCTAATGGATGAGATGAAGGCGGTAGCCGATATCTCTACGCCGGATGAAATGCTGCTGGTCGTCGACTCGCTGACGGGTCAGGATGCGGTAAACGTTGCGCAGAATTTCTCTGGCCAGGTTGACCTTACGGGTGTCGTTCTCACCCGTATGGACGGCGATGCGCGCGGCGGTGCGGCACTTTCGATGCGTACGGTTACGGGTAAGCCCATCAAGTTCGCCGGTGTCGGTGAGAAAATGGACGCTCTCGAAGCATTCCACCCCGACCGCGTCGCCAGCCGTATATTGGGCATGGGCGACATTGTGTCGATGGTCGAACGCGCGGCTGAAACGGTCCAGAAAGAAGATGCTGACAAGCTGGCCGCGAAAATGGCCAAGGGTCAGTTCGACATGAACGATCTGCGCATGCAACTGAAACAAATGACGCAGATGGGCGGACTCGGTGCGCTGGCGGGCATGATGCCAGGCATGAAAAAAGCGAAGGCCGCGATGCAAAAAGGCGGCATGGATGACAAGCTGCTGGTGCGCATGGATGCGATGATTGGCTCCATGACGCCATTGGAGCGTGAACGCCCGGCCTTATTGAATGCTAAGCGCAAAATTCGCGTGGCCAAAGGTTCCGGTACCACGGTGCAGGACGTCAACCGGCTCCTTAAAATGCATAAGGAGATGTCCGGTGCGATGAAGAAAATCCGCAAGATGGGTGGTCTGAAAGGTTTGGCCGCAATGATGGGTAAGGGCGGTGGTATGCCCCCAGGTATGGGTGGTGGCGCCCCTGGAGGCCTGCCTGGAAATATGGGCGGGCAGGGAAGTCTTCCCGACCTGTCGGGTACGGATATTCCACCGGATTTAGCAAAATTACTTAAGAAATAAAATTCAATTCAGTATTTAATAATTTAACATTAAAGGAAAATATTATGGCAGTTGTAATGCGTCTTTCACGCGGTGGTTCAAAAAAACGTCCTTACTACCGGATCGTTGTTGCAGACAAACGTAGCCCGCGTGACGGTAAATACCTGGAGCAGATCGGCATGTATAACCCACTGCTCGCCAAGGATGACGAAGGCCGTGTCAAAGTTGATACGGACCGCGCAAAATACTGGCTGGGCGTAGGCGCACAGCCTTCTGACCGTGTCGCGCGTTTCCTGGACGCTGAAGGCCTGTACGAGCGCACAGCACGCAACAACCCGAAAAAAGCGGAACCTGGCGAGAAAGCCAAGGAACGCGAAGAAGAGCGTAAGGAAAAAACCGCGGCTGCTGAAGAAGCGGCCAAGGAAGCTGCTGCTGCGCCTGCGGAAGAAGAAGCTGCTGCACCTGAAGCTGAAGCAGCTCCGGCTGAAGAGGCGAAGGAAGATGCTCCTGCTGTTGAAGAAACCAAGGAAGAAGCTCCCGCCGAAGAAAAAGCGGAAGGCTAAGCCTTGGCTAAAGCTGATACCTCCGTTGCGCTCGCCGTCATTATTGGCGCGCAGGGCGTGACGGGGGAAGTCAGGCTGAAACTGTTTACGGACAGTATCGACAGCCTGAAGATCCATAAAAGCTATAATGTGGGCGCACTGACCCTCAAAAATATCCGCCACCACAAAGTGGGTGCGGTGGCGCGTTTTGCCGAGATTACCGACCGCAATGCCGCAGAGGCGGCGCGCGGAACCGACATCACCATATCCCGTGCTGATCTGCCTGATTTGGCAGAAGATGAATATTATCACGCCGATGTGATTGGTTTGCCCAGCGTTTCCAGCGAGGGCGAAGAATTAGGTAAAATTTGCGCAATTTATGACTATGGCGCAGGCGATGTGATCGAAATCGAACGCGCAAATGGCAAGAAGTTCATGGTGCCCGTCACTGCGCTGGATATTGGCGACGGCAAAGCAGTTATCGACGTGGTTTTCGTTGAATGACCTTCACCGCACAAATCCTCACACTTTACCCAGACATGTTTCCGGGGCCGCTCGGCACATCCTTAGCGGGCAAGGCGTTGGAGCAGGGGAAATGGACTTGCAACCCCATTCAGATGCGCGATTTTGCGACAGATCGCCATCGCAGTGTCGATGATACGCCTGCGGGCGGCGGTGCGGGCATGGTGCTGCGCGCCGATATATTGGGGCAGGCGGTCGATTATGCGCTGGAACAGCAGCCTGGTACGCCGGTTATTGCGATGACGCCGCGCGGAAAACCCCTCACACAAAGGCGTGTGCGTGAACTTTCCGCTGGCCCTGGTGTCAACATATTATGCGGTCGTTTTGAAGGATTTGACGAGCGGATTTTCGAAGGCCGCGATATCGAAGAGGTCTCGATTGGTGATTATGTGCTCTCGGGCGGTGAAATGGGTGCTTTAGTGCTATTAGATGCTTGCATTCGCCTGCTTCCCGGGGTAATGGGCGCTTCTTCAAGCGGAGATGACGAGAGCTTTGAAACGGGCCTGCTCGAATATCCGCAATATACCCGGCCGTCTCTTATATCTACTTGACGCTGCCG
>NZ_UNRC01000006.1:0-9170 GCF_900537065.1 Sphingorhabdus sp. Alg239-R122
GTATCGTCGGCAGCGTCAAATGAGTATAAGAGACAGCTTCAAAAGGCTCATCAAGAGGCCAAAAATCGCTTGGCCAACCATCATGCTTCTGGTTTCGGCTTATGGGGTATTTGGTCTGACTGTTTTCGCATATGTCGAAGGCATATTACCCCTGATTTGGGCTATCCTGTTTAACACCATTGCATCCTACATGGCCTTCACCGTGGCACATGATGCCACCCACAGCGCAATATCCTCCAATCGCTGGGTGAATGACTGGGCTGGCCGTGCCGGCATTGCACTTCTCGAACCTACGCCTGTCTTTCTGATGTTCCGTTACATTCACATGCAGCATCACAAATTCACAAACGACGAAGCAAAAGATCCCGATGCTTATTGTGGGACTGGTCCGACATGGCTTCTGCCCTTCAAATGGCTAACGTTGGACTTTGTCTATTTCAGAGAATATCTGAAGCCCGAGGTTTTCCGGAGAAGACCAAAAAAGGAGCGCCGGGAATTCTATTTGGCGGTTCTTTTCGGTGCCGCAGTAATCGCGGCCATAACCCTCGCCGGGTGGCTCGGATATTTTCTGCTGCTATATTTTGTCCCGACCCGCATCGCCAAATTGGTCGTCACCTTCACCTTCGACTTCCTGCCGCACTATCCACATGAAATAAGCGCTAAGGAAGACCGTTTCCGGTCCACTTCAAACCGCGTGGGCATGGAGTGGCTGATGACCCCGATATTCCTGTATCAGAATTATCACCTCGTGCATCATCTCTATCCCACAGTGCCATTTTATCGTTACCTCAAAATCTGGAACGCGCGGAGGATTTATCATGAGACGCAAAACCCCGCGATCACTGACACCTTTTCGCTAAAGCCACGGGGCGTATCCGACTAACCGCCAAAAAGCGAATAACGCAGGCCTCTGGCCTTCGGCTTTTTTTGATCCTCTGGCAATTTGCAGATCCGGTCCATTCGGGTGATCGAACCGTCAGCATATTCCCACACCAGCTGCTCGCCGTCCATATAGCGGCGCACGGCGACTGGACCCCAGCCAAAGACATTGAAATCCAACTTGCCAGCGCGCCATTTCATACTGGCAGAGGTGCGGTTGCAATATTCTTTGCCGCCGATGGTAAACAGCACAGAACCCTCAGTATCATCAGTGTTAAAATGCCCTGTTTTGTTGCTTCCGGAATCGTGGATGATACCGGCAGTCGTGATGACCGTGCGATCGCCGCATTGTTCAACGCGTTCGACATGGCCGACCTTGGCATTTTCATCACCGTTTACGCCAATCCACAACCCGCGTATATCATCCGCTCCTTCCACCAATGGCTCTGTGCATTTCGCCAATATGGGTAGTGGGAAGTGATCATAGGCGCAGCCCGGCGTATTGCCCTTGGCAATATCCGCCGCCATTTTCCCGCTGCCATCCAGCTCTGGAATTTCACAATAGTTGATGGTGCTGCCATCTCCGGCCAACGTTTCTGGGTCAGTGGTGAGCGGCGGGCGCGGGGAGAAAAAGGCGAGCCAGAACAGGAATAGGAACAGCAATAATAATGCGCCTGAAATTCTAAGTGTCCATTTTTTCATATTCCGCCCCTACTCGCTCTGGCCCTTGCGCCTTGCGCGCGCATAAAGGACGAATGGCAGCAAGGTTAGTACCAAGAGAATCCCGATCAGGATCGCCGGCCCAGCACGTTCGCGCAATCCATTGAGAGCGACCTGCTGCTGCGCGTTGAAGCCTTTCGGAACGGGAAGTACGCCATTGTCTTTTGTATATCGGACATAAGCATTGAGCATGTCCTGAAAGCGTTTCGGCTCACGTTTCGACAGATCGCGCGTTTCGCTGGGGTCTTCGACTATATTGTATAGGTACCATTTGCCATCACCGACAGGACCGCGGTTTAGGACGATTTTGTAATCACCCTGAAACAGCGCGCTGTTGCCGCCCAGTTCATAGCCAATCGGCTCATCGGGATCATAAATGCGATTCTGCTCACCTTTGATCAGCGGCAGAAGGCTGCGCCCGGTGATCGGTTCAATCTTGCGGCCGCCGTATCGCAGTTCGCCAAATCTCGGTTCTGGTGCTGCTGTCCCGGCAAGCTCTAATATGGTTGGCGCTATGTCGGTCGCAAAAGTGAAGGCGCTCGTCATGACAGATTGCGATGGCAGTCTTTCACCCGCAATGATCAATGGCACTCGCATACCGCCCTCGCCGGAATAGAATTTATAGTAAGACAAAGGCGATGCAGCGGCGCTGGCAAAGCTGGGGCCAATGCTGTTGAAACTTCCTTTCAGGCCGAGCGTTTCGTAGTCATTTTTATATCCTTGTCTGCCGAGCGCAAATCGGGTGACTGTGGTATCAGGGTGGACCGGTCCGCTGGGCTCCGCGCCATTGTCGGAAGTGAACACGAATATCGTGTTTTCATATTCGCCAATGTCTTTCAGATGCGAAATCAACCGCCCAATGTGAAAGTCCATCGCCTCGACCATTGCCGCATAGACCGCCATGCGTTTGGCCTGATATTTTTTCTGTGCTGGCGTCAACGCATCCCAATCGGCAGTGGTTTGCATATCAACCATCGCACTGTTTTTGGGAACCAGTCCAAGTTCAACCGCTTTCAAATAACGCTGCCGCCGGAGCTCATCCCATCCGCCATTATAGGTGTCCATGTAACGGTCGATAAATTCCTGCGGTGCCTGTACGGGCAGATGAACGGCCTGAAAGGGCACATAGGCAAAAAATGGTTTGCCATCCGACGCATTGCTGTCGATAAATTCTATGGTCTTGTCGATCAGAAAACGCGACGAATAGAAATCATCGGGCAGCGTCGTGCGCTTGCCATCGGCGAACCAATTGGCCTGCTCATAAATCGGCAGATAGGGTTTTTGTTCCCAATTATCCGCGCCGGAATCTGCCATGATAAAGCTGCGCTCAAAACCGCGCGCGCTGGGCAACAGGTCGGGTGTCATCCCCAGATGCCATTTCCCGGCAATATAGGTGTGATAGCCCTGATCTTGCAAAAGTGTTGCGATAGTCACCACATTGCGGCTCAACACGCCGCGATAATTCGGGTGCTGCGTCTGCTCGGGCGGGAGCATTTCCGGGATATTCGGAACGCCGGCGCGGTGACTGTCAACGCCGGTCAGCAGCATGGCGCGCGATGGCGCGCAACTGCCTGCGGTATGATAGTTGGAAAAGCGAAGACCTTGGGCCGCAAGCGCCGATATGGTTGGCGTGTTGATTTCGCTGCCGTAGGGAGCAGTATCCGTGAAGCCCAAATCATCAGCCAGAATGAAGACAATATTGGGGCGAGAAGCTTGGGCGGCGGCGGACCCAAAAACCGTCAAAAGCACACTGGCAAAGGCCGCACAGAACAGTTTGAAAGCGGGATTCTTCATTCTGGCTTTTGCGCCGGAACTTGCGAATTTTCAGCCGTTAGTTTCTTTGACGCAATTAAAAGCAATGTGCCGATTATGATTTCAGGAACGATAAACTGCATCATCAACGAAGCTCCGTGAAAGAGCCAGGCCAGGGTTCTGAATAGGGCGGCAGCGAAAACCAAAGTTGCGCATGCCAAAAACCATTCGCGCTTCCTAGTCACCAGGCCGAGCAGGACAAACAGCCCCATGCCGATAAAGAATGCGCCTATATCGCCAATCTGTGTGCTGAGAGCAGCACCGCTGAATAGCGACATATCGAACGCTTCTGCTGCTCCCGACGGATCGACCGCCCAACGAAGCCCTGTTACAAGGAAATTCAGGGCAATCAGTCCGATCAGCACCCAAAGGACAATGCGCAACGCCTTTTTCATTCTGCAGATTTCCCTTTTTCCGGAGATGGAGCTTCAGGCAGTTTTGAGATGATCTCCATCATCCTGTGGGCGGTGACATGGCCGCTATTTTGGTTCTGGCCGGTCACAAAACGCTTTTCATCATCTACAACAACATGAGTAGCAAACATGTCGCGAAAGGCGGTTTGATTTTCATAAAGCGCGCCTGCCTTGCGCAGCTCTGTCTCCGGATGCATGGGTGTAACATCAATGCCCAGTTCCTTGACCTGCTTGTCACTGACACCGGTTATTTTCCGGCCAGCGATGATAAGATTGCCATCATCATCTTTCGCTTTGATCAGGCCCAGTGCACCGTGGCAGACAGAGCCGATAATCGGTCGTTTGGCAAAATAGGCCTCGCTGATTTTTTCTCCGAGCTTTTCGGAATAACCAAGATCGTATGCAGCTCCCCAGCCGCCGGCGATAAAAATGGCGTCATATTGAGTGAAGTCGAGATCATCGATCTTGATGCTGTTCTTGATCTTGCCCCGTAGAACCGGATCATCCAAATAACGCTTGTCCTCTGGCGTAATCACCATCCGACCCAAAGTCTGAGGATCGACGGGAATCTTGCCACCTTTGATGCTAGCTATGTCCACATCCATCCCAGCGTCCAGAAAGCCGTAGTAGGGATGGGTAAACTCAGATGCCATCACGCCAGAGGGATCGCCTGTTTTTTCGCCCGGTTTGTTAAGCACGCCATGATTGGTGGCGATGATGAGCGCTTTTTTGCCGGGCAGTTTGTAGATCGGCCCGTTATAGTCGGGATGCATTCCGAGAGCGTGAATGATGGACGGTGCAGCGATAGCCAACATGACTATGCTGAGGGCCAACAGGCCCGTGATGGTTAGCAGTTTCTTTTTCACCGGCAGCCTCACGAAGAGTTAGAACTTGATCAACACCATCTATTATGGCACTTATGATGTCAATAGATAGTACGGTAATAAGGAACCGACTCCATGACCAAACCCCACCTTCTCTATGGCATGGCCGGATCACTCTATACCGGCAAAGTGCGCGCCTATATGCGGCAGAACCATATTCCATTTGTCGAACACAAAGCGGGTGGCAAGCATTTTACCGAACAGATTGTACCGCGAGTGAACCGTTGGATCATTCCCGTGGTTGAGACGCCAGACGGTGAATTGGTTCAGGACGGCACAGTGATCCTTGATCACTTTGAGAAAAGCGGTGCAAGCGGGAAATCCATCCACCCAAAAACACCGGTGATGCGAGCGGTGGCACATTTGTTTGAGCTATTCGGCGGCGAAGGCCTGTTGCGCCCCGCCATGCACTATCGTTGGAATTTTGACGAAACAAACCTGTCCTTCTTGCGCGATACCTTTCGCGATGTGCTGCCCGATGGGCTTGGCCCTGAGGGAGAGGCAGCGGCTTTTGATCATGCCAGCGGAAGGATGCGGAAAGCGGCAGTTGCCTTCGGCGTGACGTCAGAAACATTTGCAACGGTTGAAGAAAGCTACGCTGATTTTCTCTCACGCTTTAATGCGCATTTGCAACAAACACCTTTCCTGCTTGGCGGCTATGCGACTATCGGAGATTTCGGGCTGTTTGGACCGCTCTATCCGCATCTGGCACGCGATCCCAAGCCGCTCCACCTTATGCAGACTACTGCGCCGCGTGTGTTCCGCTGGACCGAGCGGATGAATATGCCAGAGACGTTTGTCGACGAGGAGGTGGAGCAGGCCGGTGATGAGCTGTTCACCGACAATGAGATTCCCGATACGCTCAAATCGCTAATGAAATTTGTCGCCGATGAATATCTGTCTGAAATTACGGCTCATGTTAAATTTGCCAACGGGTGGCTGGATGAAAATGCAGAAACCGATCCCAGCAAGATGCGGCTTGGACGCGGTATTGGCATGACCAGTTTTGATTGGCGTGGACATGAAATTTCAACTGCAGTCATGCCCTATCGTTTTTTCCTGCTCCAGCGTCTCAGCGATTGGGTAGAGGGTCTGGATGAGGCAGGAAAAATAGCTGTTCGTGCACTCTTTGCTGAGACCAGGCTGGAGTCGATCCTCGATCTCAAGACCACCCGCCGCGTGGAGCGGAAGAACCACCTGGAAGTCTGGACAGATTGATTGGTGGACTGTCGCGTTGGATGCAAAAGCAGGTTTCAACTCTTTGAAACATTACCTGTACGCTGCATCGGGCGAGTTTTCCTCAAGGCGCTGTCGAACTACAAACTAGGAGCTACTACGCATATGCGAGCGTCCGCTTTTGCGCCCAAAGCGGACATAACCGGACCTTCCGCTGTCGGCCCAATAGCAGAAATTGTAATATTCCTTGAATGCGAGCGCGACCTCAGTTCATCGCACTTTCGCCTAACGAAAATGGGCTTTCGATTTATGTGTCATAACCCACTGATTAAAGATGCATATCCGATGGGGTTTTACACATGGGTTTATTTGATCAATTTGGACATACATTGAGGCTATTTTTGACATCAATAAAACTCGCTGGTAGCGAGTAATTTGGTCTGTAAGCAGATATTTCAAGGGAATTCTTTGATGGAAAACAGTGAAGAACAAATAGCTGCTTGGTCAAAAAAGGCAGAGATGAATGATTATCGTTGCGACATTTGCGGTGAGCTTATCGGTTACGACGAACGTGAGACTTATTTTGAAACCAAATACTGCGCAACTCACGCTAATCGCATGAGCAAGGACGATTAGGTTTTCAAAACCGTTGAGCCCAATCAACGGTCGATTCTCATTTCGACAACCTGTCCTCCCTCCCCTTCGCGCGTCAAGATGATGTAACGCCTGGTTCCTTTTTCCCAAGTGTAATTGCAGAATGCTTCTCCAGTGCCGCTACAGCTATCAGTTTCTTTGTATTGATGGGCAGTGCA
Source organism: Sphingorhabdus sp. Alg239-R122 (assembly GCF_900537065.1). GTDB lineage: Bacteria > Pseudomonadota > Alphaproteobacteria > Sphingomonadales > Sphingomonadaceae > Alg239-R122. Next base: position 6,697 of record NZ_UNRC01000006.1, read on the forward strand.
ATCATGATATTCCGGATCATCAGCGCATAGTTTGGCCTTTTCACTGCTGATCCTTGGTTTGAAGCCAGCGCTAATTAACCTCCTGCGAAATTCTGCATAGGCCATACCAGGTTCCGCTCCACCATATTCACTTTCTTGTTTATTCTCGGTGCGCGAGCGTGATTGCTGATATCCGTTTGAGCCAACTGCACAGCGATGCCATTCCATTTCAGCCTCACTTTGACCTTCTTTACCATCACAAAGGCCCGCATCGCTCATTTTCATTCCAAATGCAGTTCGCGCATCGCAGACTTCTTCTGTTCTGTCGCCAACCCCGCCTCTGCACTGGCTATTCAGCTTTTCATACTGAGCGATAAGTTTTTGGTCTGATGTCGAGAGACCCTTGGGCGTGCTCGCTTTCGCTTTGGCTGTTCGACTATCGAATGATGCATCATTGGACGAAGCATCATCCGCAGTATCAGGCCTACATTCTGCCAGAGCCGCACCAATGGAAGGGTTCGTCTGATCGATTTCCAGATCAAAGTCGCCATTTTGCAAAGGCAGCCTTATCAATACGAATGAAGCATCCAATAAATTGCTGTTCGGCTTATACAGCGCTGGCAAGGCCAACTTAATCTGATTGTTAAAGTCCTTTGGTGTTGCCGAGACTGTAGCAGAGGGTTTTTGATCTGCTCGGACAAGAATTTCAGATACGGTTATGATATTGCCATAGGCATTCTGCCCTGTCCGGGTTCTGAATGGCAGTCCCTCTCCGTCTGACCCAAATGCTGTGAAGGTGTAGACCATCTGTTTGCTGCCACGGCACTGAACCTGAGCCTCTATTTTGGTGGTTTCAGTTTCAAATGTTTTTTGAGCGATACGAGATTTAGCATCCGTGAATTTATCGACGTTGCTAACGACCGACCAACCGTCGCTGTCTGATGACGCGCTGTCGGTCGATTGCTCTGACGAACAAGCGACCAAGTTTAGTGCACATCCGAAGATAACTGGAAGCAGCAGCGTATTCTTCATTAGACGTCTCCTCTGATTGAATTCAGACGAAGTACAGGCAAATTTACTGCATTGGATTGTGACTGGGGAGGTATGGAAATGGACGGCTGGGTCATTGCTAGCCTCTCGCAAAGTTGACGAAGAGGCAGGCCCGAAGCCGGGTGTTAGTAACCCTGCGCACGCACAAGGCGCCGCCACCTTTAGGCGAACCCTGGACATACGTAACGGCCACCCGGCCGAAATAGATTCGACCGGCGCGTGCGTTGTGGAGGTTACTAAGCCTCACAGCTGGGACTTACCTAGCTGCGAGGATTGGATAGCCGCTATCAGTTGGATTCGCAATAACGGGAGTGAGCATAGCTGCTTAGCCCTGCATGAACGAATATGTCCATGCAGGGCTATGTTTTATGTGACCGTTCAATGAAGACTCTTACGCAGCTTTGGCGACCAGCTTGACGGGCTGCTTTGCCTGCGGCGGCTTGATCTTCCACTTTCCACCAGATGAAGCTGCAAGTGATTCCTCGACCAGCGGATCAAGCTTCGTCCAGTCGGTATAGCGGTCATACAGTGCGGCGGCGTAGTCCTGCTCGCCAGCCCAGCCGAGGGCTTCTATGAACTGTTCCAGCTCAATGGATTGGAACGGAACTTTGACACCACCCTTAGTGTCCAAATGCGCCGCATAGAGCCTCGATGCGTGCTGCACAGGCAGATTATGGCGCGGTCCAATAGTGATGAACCGTGCCTCAGCCCAGTCACCGCGCTCCAAAGCAGCATAGGCAAGCAGATGTTGCCGAAATAGCTGTTGGATAGGGTTCGTCCGTAGGACAGCCGACATCGGGTCTTTGAACAGTCCTGATGAAGGAGCCAATGTTTCATAGCGGGGATTGAGTTCGGACGGTGCTGTTTCAAACATGCTCTCGCTATATTTGACTTCAATGCCGATAAAACCAGCCTTCCCATCGCCGCGTTCGTACAAGATGGCGACGTCAAAGGCGGTGCGGTCACCTGTAAGGTTATCATTCCGGCGTCCAGGGCTGTGCTCAAACAGCACTTTGGTTACTGAGGACAGGTCAATGTCAGGAACAAGGCTACGAACCACCTGAGCAGCCAGCTTCACGTCAAACTTTAGTGGCGCGAACATATTGAAGGTAAGCGGCATAGATGAAAGCAGGTTGCCGTAGAGGCGGCCCTGCTCAATCAAAGCACCGGATTCTTGATAGGCGACTTCACGGCGGGTCATGTCGGCTATGCCGGGGGTCATGAAATTGCGCCCCTTGGCAGCGGTCTTGCCGTCGATTAGAGAGCCCATTTTGCGCTTATCGTCATTCTTGCCGACGAAGGTGCCAATGGGCAGTCCTTGTTCTTCACGCCAGATGGCCTGCAGCAACCTCGCGCAGGAACGAAAGCGGGTGTCATATTTTTCATGAACGTCATGCTGCTTGAGCACATCGTCAGGAACCAACGGCAAATTATCGTTGGTGGGC
>NZ_UNRC01000006.1:9177-168834 GCF_900537065.1 Sphingorhabdus sp. Alg239-R122
GTTTGGTCATTGCTTGAATTCTCCATAGATCACCCAGGAATGGGCTAAGGAGAATTCAACTCAGGCAGCGATTAGTTTCTAATATCCAGAGCAATTGCAGCTGCGCTGTTTGGAGGAATGTCCCCTGTATCATTCAACAATTCGATCAAGGCCTCCAAGCCTGTTTCTTCGCGTTTGGCGGTTTCGCCATCGATATGAATTGTCCCTTTTCGCGGGAAGAAGCTGATCTCTTCTGCGACCTTGAGTTGATAGGGGCTTTGGGCCGGACGCCTAACGTCCACTTGCAACTCATCAAGCCGATGAATGGCCTCCACCATTTTCCTGCAATCACCTGATCTGACTGCGGCTTGGGGTAGCTTTTCAAATTTCATTCATATTCTCCTTTTCCATATCCCCAAAGGGGTAAGAGTTGGTTGGATAGTAGGTAGGTAAGGGTATTGAAGAGTAAGATAATCAGATAGCTGGGGAGTATGTTCGGCAGTGGGTGGGGTAATAAATATAGCCGTGCCTCCACAGCAGCGTGCATCACTGCGACCCAAAAAATGTCTGTTTTTTTTTAAACTGTGTCAGTTTTGTAACAGGTCAGGCCCGCATACTGGCCTGATAGCACGTCCAAGGTGCCGCATCGGATGTTGCGTGCCGGGATTACAGGGCCCCAAGTGTTAATCACCTTATACGTCTGCATCTATAGGCCCAAATAAATTTGGGTTCTGCCTTGATGGCCGGCTTTGGCCTCAATTCAGGAACTATATATGACACTAATATCTCTAAAAACAGCTTCTCGTCTGCTCGATTGCACCGGCTTCATGAACTGGCACTATGGTGTGACCTTCAACACTATTTTGACAATCAATTTTGAACAACTTGGCATGACCAGCGATGCTGAAATTGCGAAGATACGAAACAAGCTGAACACTGCCCTTCAGCAGCAAATCATAAATGGGGGCAGAAAATACGGAGACGAGCAACAGCATCATTATATTTACGCGATGGAATGCTCGCGGGATCATGGGCTGCATATGCATAAGGTGCTGGCAGTTCCCGGATATTTTGCAATCCGTATCAAAGACTGGCTGCAAAAGTGGGCGCGGCGTAATTTTGGAGAAGATGTGAACCCTAAAGCCGTCCATGTTCGGTGTAACTGCGTGCAGAATTTTACCGACCGCATTTTTATTCAAAGCAAGCTCGTTCGCTATATCTTAAAAACAACGGAGGACGTTACCCTGCTCGATCAACATGGCTATCCAAAATCGGTGAAGCATATGATTGGTCTAAAGAGAGGCTGCACATCACAGAGCTTCTCGACCAATCGTATCGCGGGGTCCTCGCAGAGCATAAGCTATGGTGAGCAAATCCGCTGGTGCTATCAGCCGGTAAAGCAGTGGGAAGACGTACTTAACGGGTGGAAGCTGGATGATTATCGTTCGCGTGTTTCTGCTCAGAAGTTCTGCAAGTCTATTGAAGGCATCGAGATTTAATACGCTGGCACGGCCTGCCGAACTTTTGCGGGCCGTGCCGCAACATTTAGATTGGCGCAAGGTAAGGTATTGATTAGTCTAGGATAATAAGGTTCTTCGGTAACATGGCGCAAAAAACAGCACTCAAACGACGCTTCCGACATCGTAATCAGGCAAATTATCCAGCCAAGCAGCTGCAGATTGTAGCGGAATGAAGGTGCGGCGGCCTACTTTTTTGGCCGCGAGCCGTCCTTCCTTAATCTCCTGATATATCTTGGTACGACCGATGCCGAACTGATCGGTAAACTGGTCTATGGTTAGTAAGCGTGGTGTGTGCGGTTGCATTACGACCTCTGAAACAAGTTATGGGCCGAGATATAGTGCTGATAGGCACAGTGCTATATTTGCGGTGCTTAAAAACTTGGATCAACTTTAACTGAGAACAGAATGGTCCGGGATAAAGCATCCACCATCTGGATCAGAAGGATCTGCTGCAGGACCAGCTAATTCAAAAAGATCGCGATATGATACTCTGTGGATACCGCGTGAGACCAGGCAATCGAGCTCTCCGTTGGCAATGGCCCTCTTTATGGCTGCACCATAACTTGGGCCGAGTTTGTGCAAGTCTACATTATATGCTTCGGTAAAATGGCAGCGCTGCGGAGGGCTTCCGGCGTTCAATCCGACGGCCTCACGCAATTTATCATTAGTCATCATAGTCACCTCTTTGCTTTACGAAGCGCTATATAGGTTGTCGAACCCAATCTATTCACTCGGCAGGGCAGGGAAGATGGCAATCGAGTTAGCGACAGTGTTTGGGCCGGTTGCGGACTGTCTGCTCTGAGCAACCGAGGCTTGAGAAGCGGTCACAGGCTACTCTCTCGCATCTGGTCGAAATCAATGACCTGTCAAAAGTGCACGGTAGATGCCTCGAAACGACTTCTTTTGTTGTGCGCTAGAAATTTCCATTATCTAAACTTCTCTAGTAGACTAGCAAAATCTTTTATTGGGGTGCGAATTATGTCGAAAGTAATACTAATTTTCTCTGATGGCACAGGACAAATGGGAGGGTTAAGGCCCGACCAAAAGCTATCGAATGTCTATAAGCTATTCCGCGCCACTCGTCCTGGCCCAGCTTCAACAATAGACCCCAAAGAACAAGTCGCTTTCTATGACCCAGGTCTTGGCAGAGGGGAGGTAAGCGGCTGGACGTTCAAGAGAACAAAGCATCTGCTTGAAGCGACCATTGGCACAGGAATCGATACGAACATTATCGATTGTTACGAGAATATCATCTCATCCTACGAGCCTGGAGATAAAGTATGTGTTTTTGGTTTCTCCCGAGGTGCATACACAGTTCGCGCTTTATCGTCTTTGATGAACCTTTGCGGAGTGCCACTCCAAACCGCTGATGGGAAGCCGGTTCCGAAACATGGCGATGCGGTTCGAAAGATAGCTACCGAGGCGGTAAAGGAAGTCTACAATCATGGCGCGGGGAAGCCTCGTAGCGAACAACCTTTTTTTGATCAGCGTGAAGAGCTTGGTCGTCGGTTCCGCCTCAAGTACCGCTCCAGTCAAAACGATAACCCAGAAGCGGTTAGGGGGAATGTAGAGCCGCACTTCATAGGTGTATTTGATACAGTCGCGGCCTTGGGTAGCAACAATCTCAAATATCTGTTTTCTGGCATCGTTTTTGCGATTGCGAGCATCGCTGCGTTCTCTTTTGTGCTCGATTTACATTGGGTCGTCAAAACCGCCAGTGTGTTCCTCGCGATATCGGTTTCAATTTGGCTGGTCCTACAAGCAATCACGGTTCGCAAGACTTACTCACCAGTGGCCAAAGAGCTGGGCATTGATCTGAGAGATTCCGAAAATAAAAATCTCTCGACACGTAATACTCACTGGGCATTCTGGCGAAACAAGAACTACGATAGATATCTGTCAGGCCAAGTAAACTACGCCCGCCACGCCGTAGCCATCGATGAAGAGCGTGCCGATTTTCCGCGTGTCGAATGGGGGCCCAAGGTCACGCCTTCCTTAAGAGAAAATCAACCCATCCGCTGGCTGAAGCAGGTTTGGTTTGCCGGGTGTCATAGCGACATAGGCGGCAGCTATTATGAACACGAGTCTCGACTGAGCGATATTGCTCTTGGATGGATGGTTCAGGAGCTCAAAGAGTGTGTGCCAATGGTCAAGATTAACCGCAATGTCTTACAGATATTTGGTGACCCCGAAGGACTCCAGCATGAGGAGCGCTGGATGATAAAAACGCTTCGGCGAGCTTGGGCAAAGAAACCTAGATATGTTTTTGAAAGAGGTGAATTGCACGAAAGTGTCTATGAGCGCTTCAACGCAGGTCCAGTGCCGATTGTTGACACAGTCGTTCCCTATCGACCGGAGCAACTGAGGCATCACGTAAGCCTCAAGGATCAATACGAAGCAATTGAAGTAAGTCCCCATCAAACCAAGCAAAACTAGGCATTTTTCCATTTCTGGGCCGTTAGCGATCTGTCTGGTGTGAGTGACTGAAGAAAGCTAATTCTTCATTCTGGGATATAGTGCTCTTTCGCCAAATTGACGCCACGGTTCTCAGCTACTAATCTAACATAACCGCGCATGATGTTTTCTCTAAAGGAGAACCAACCCGAACCATGGTTTATTAGAACTTCACCATGCGATTCCTTGCGCAGGTTGTGTAAACGCTGGTTGAATCGTTCTCGTGCCAAAGGTGCAATTTCGTCTTCGAGGGGAAGCCGACGCACAATTGCCTTATAGGAGTTCTCATAGATCGAATCTAAGGCGCGACGTGTGTCTGATTTGTCGGCCATCGCCCATAAAGCCATCTCATAGTCGAATGTGTTTTTCGATTTCTGAGTTGCCTTCTGATACGCGGACTTATGCTCTGCCTCGGTACGCTCCAGTGCACCCTTCACACCCGCTTCGTAGTGCCGAGCCGCCAGACGCTTCACTGTTTTGTCGTCGTCAAATGCTGCCCAGAACATAGACTCACCAATTAAGTGTACATAGTGGGGAAAGCCGTCGCTGAGCTGGCCAATGCGTATCAGCGTCTCACGATCCACTTCAACTCCTAGCTTGGTCGAGACTGTCTCAATTATTCGCCACAACTCGTTGTGCCGGAGCCTGTTGAGTGGAATGGTTTCGATTTTCCTGAATGCAGATCGGTGTGCACCCAACAATGCATCAACAGTACTACCTATTCCGCAGAATATAAACTTTACATCTTGAACGGTGGAAGAGAGGCTATTGCTGAATTCCGCCAGTTGCGATTTTGTTTCGTCTGATCGAACGCGCTCTAGCTCGTCGATAACGATTACTGTTCCTGCGCCACGTCTTTCTCTGACGAACCGGACAATATCAATCGCTTGATTCATATCCGCAGGGGACGGTATCGCAATAGAAGGTGCTCCCCTTTGCTTATAGCCTGCGCCGAAGCCAAATGCCTGAGCTGAGAGTTCTCGCGGCGTTCCATCCGCCTCAAACCTCTCGCTAAGCGGCACGGCTTCACGACCTATTGCGGCAATTAGATCAGGAAATGTGGTTGTTTCACTGCAAACTACATAAATTGGTTCGGAAGCAGTTGGCTGCTCCAAATAAGCCGCTGTGAGAGCAAGAGATGTTTTGCCTACACCTCGATCACCATGAACGAAGACATGCCGACCAGACGAATTAAGTGCCCTGTCGATCTGCGTGAGCGACTGACCTCGACCAAAAAGCCGCTCGGGTGTCGTGATGTGAGCTGAAGGCGTTAAATGCTCGTGTAAGACTTCGCGAATTTTATCTTCAGTAACCTTTTCAATAGCCATACTACGAGCTTAGCGTGTTTCGACAGAGTCCGAAACTCTAATTGCAGGTGAGTTCGATGAAAATCTGCATTCTTTGACGTTCGACTGCCGGATGGTGGGCGAGAACGTCCGCTCTTAGGTTGGGCAACCACTTAACTCAGCGACCGATATTGGGGCGCAATGCAGTCATGGAATTGTGCTTTACAGAATGCCCGCTTTTGTGCCCAAAATAGTCACTACGCGAAGAAGAATACGGAAAACGCAACCCATGTGGCGATACGTCAATAATGACATCTCATATTCAATGTCTTGAAGGCGATGCACTCAAAGTATCCTCTCCAAATGCCAAGGTTCGGTGGACCGTTTGACGCGACTATCTAGCCACAAAATCAGCCCAATCCTGCATCAGCGGGCGTCTTAAGTCGAGAAACTTAGTTCGCCTGTAAGCTGCTTCCACTTTATCGGCTGGAATATGGGCTAGAGCCGTTTCTGACACATCTCTGCGGACAGCTGCCTGCTCTGCCGCCCAATCACGGAATGACGACCTAAAGCCGTGCACAGTGCTACCGGATGGATCATTCTCTTTGAGCATTTTGCGCATGGTTCCGTCTGAAATATATGGCTTGCGTTCTCCGGGGAACACATAGCTTTCTTCAAAATCGCCCTTGTGCGCCTCTAGCGCCCTTAGCAACTCTGCCGCCTGACTGGATAGTGGGACCATGTGGGTTTCGCCCGCCTTCATGCGCTCCCCCGGAATAGTCCATACCCTATCTGTAAGGTCAATCTCCTCCCAACGCGTGAACCGGGTTTCCGAAGTCCTTACCGCAGTTAGGATTGTGAACATCAAAGCAAGGCGGCTTATTGTTTCAGGCTGCTTGGCAATCCTCTGATAAAAGGCGGGGACGGCAGAGTATGGCATAGCTTTCCAATGCCCATTGCGTTTGGGCTGCTTAGGCAAACCCAATGCGATAGCTCGGCTGGGAGCCTCATTTTCGCGCAGGCCTTCCGCATAAGCAAAATCAAGGACTGCAGTAATCCTCTGCTTCAGCCTCCTCGCCGTTTCCGCCTTTGCAAGCCATATGGGACGAAGGGTATCTATAATGTTAGCTGGCGAAACTTGATCTACCGGCAATTGACCCAACTTGGGGAAGGCATAGGCTTCAAGCGTATTGATCCACTGGTCAGCGTGCTTTGGGTTTTTCCAGCTTTCCCGTCTCGATTCAAAGCACCGGTATGCGACGTCATAAAACAGAGCAGATTTGCTGTTGGGGCCCGTCTTGGCCGCCCTTGGGTCTATCCCTTGCTGTAGCTGCTGACGCCATTCTGCGGCCTTCTGACGCGCTTTTGCGAGCGACAGGTCTGGATATGGACCCAGACCATAATCTCGGCGTTTACCGCCCTGCTGCATCCGCAGCGTCCATGATTTTGATCCAGATGGCTTCACCAACAGCGATAGACCTCGCCCATCACTGTGACGGCCCGGCTTTGCGCTGTTGATATATGCTACTGTTAATGCCATCTGTTACCTCACTCGTTACCACATAAGTGGGCGATTGACCGAACGCAATAATGAACAGTCAAGAATTATAGCGAAAATAACATAATTATTTCAATAATATGGAATTCAGCTACGATTGACTGTGAATAGCCATGAACGGTAGTATTGCAGTCTCCGTGTCCGCCATTTTTCTGATATCGATCTGGATTGTCGGTCTTGCGCTTATTGCGGTGGCAGCGCGCCTTCCGGCGTTAGCGGAGAAGGTTGACGCACTTTTGTGCCTTCTGACGTACGCAATGCCCGTGGCTCCAGGATTGCCGCGGTTTCGATCAGGTCCAGTGCGGTACGCGCGTCGATATAGCGTTTGGCGAGTGTGGTCCATTCACCGGCATTGCCGGGCATCCGCTTGACTTCCTCCAGTGCAGCTTCGACCCTGTCGGTTTCCAGGTAGCGCTGTGCGCGGGCGAGCCTTTGATCCGGTGCAGTAGAGGGGGTCCCCTCACGGCGAACAACGAATAGCTCACTTACTTCTTTCTGGAATCCTTCCCACAAACCGGCATCGCTGCTGGCGCTGGTCAATGACGGTGCGGTTTCGTCCAGCTTGATGCGCAGTTCATCAAGTGTGACGGGGCTTTTGGCAGCGTTGATAATGGTGGTGACTGCCACCGGCTGGGCAGCGCCAAACCGCAGTTTCAGTTGTTCTTCGATATAACCCAGCGAAGATCCGCGATCGAGCGCGCGGCGTGCGGCAAAAGCAATCAGCAGTCCCTCGGCGCGTGCGGCATTGCCGCCTGCGGCCTGTGCCTGCACGTTAATGCGCGACAGCCGGTCTTCCAGATCGGCGACACGGCGCGCGAGTGCGCGTTCCTGGTCAGGCTCAATCGATATTGGCGGTGTGTCTTCGGGTTCGGGCGGGCTGACCGTGCCATCAGGCTGGATACGTTCTTCCAGGGCTGCTGCTGCGGGTGCCGCTGATTCGCTATTTTCAGCGGCAATTTCCTGCGTTGTGGCAGCATCATCGCTAAACAGGTCAAATTTACTGACGGCCCAGCCTGTAGCAATTACGCCGCCGATAAAGGCGACCAGCAATAAAATGATAATGTTGCGAATGCCCGATTTCTTGCCTTGCGTAGAGGAAATCGGTTCATAATCCCGGCTCATAAAAAGTCCTGATCTTTCAAAAAAAGCATATAATGCGGCATAGCTGCCATATATGTCACGTTTTACACAATTGTGCGGCCACTTCCAGCATAGCTTCATCATTGGGTGATTTTGCTGTGGCTATCTTTGCCCATCCTTCGTCAGCGGCTTCCGCAATGCGCGGGGCGAAACAGGCAAGCGATATTTGTGCGATATTTATGCCCCTGCATATTGCCTGTTCACGAAAATGCGTTGCAGCCCGGGCGGAGTGCAGCGCGATTATTGCAGGTTGCCGCAATGTTTCGGCGAGCGTATCCGGCATTGGCGCAGCTTCACTGGCATAGACTTCCACTCGGTCAATCTGTGTGTCATGAGCAGGCAAAGGCACATAGTCGTGCGCCGACAGCCACAATATGCGGCGTTTTCCATCATTTTTGAGGGTAGGCAAAAGGCTGGAAAGGCCGCCATTCCCGCCTTGCCTCACTGAAAACCCGTGTTTACGCGCCAGTGCGGCAGTTTTCTCGCCAACGGCGTATACAGGCAGATGCACAAGATCCGCCAGATTGTGCCCGCCATGGCGAAACGCATTAGCGCTGCCCGCCAGCAGTGCATCATATTGCGCATCATCAGCCAGAGCCCATTGCACGGGGCGTACATGAAAGAGTGGTTCTTTTATAACAGTCCAGCCAGCCCGAACGGCGCTCTCCATTGTGGCGCTTGCCCCGGGTTCGGGGCGGATGATGATCAGCGGCTGTGTCATGCGCCGCCGAAAAACTGTGTAATGGCAGGGCCAGCACGCTCCAGCAATTCTGCCGCCAGCATGGCCGGGCTCTCGGTGTCTTCAGTGGCGAACTCAGCTGAACCTGCAACTTTTTCGCTGCCATCCTCGCTATAAAGCTCGCCGCGCAGTGTGATGGTGCCATTTTCATGGGTTGCGAGCGCACTGACCGGGCTGTGGCAACCCCCCTGTAGAGCCGCGAGGAATGCCCGTTCAGCGGCGACGCATTGCATGGTTTCCCGGCAGGCCACCCCGGCAAGGACCCGGCATATATCCGTATTGGCGCGCAACGCCTCCAGCCCGATAGCTCCTTGTGAGGCTGCGGGCAGCCATGTGTCAACCTCCAGCGGGGTGCCGACGCCGTGCATGTCAAGCCGTGCGAGCCCCGCCGCTGCCAGAAGCGTTGCATCGGCTTCACCCTGAGCCAGCTTGGCCATGCGTGTGGCAACATTGCCGCGAAATAGCGTGATTTTCACATCCGGGCGGAACGACTGCATCTGTGCGGCGCGGCGCGGTGAACTGGTGCCGAAAACGCCTCCCTGGGGAATCGCACCAATTGAATCCGCACCCAGCAACACATCGCGCACATCGGCGCGGGGCAGCATGGCGGCCACATGGAATGTATCTGCGCGGACGGTTTCCACATCCTTCATTGAATGCACGGCAAAATCAATCTCACCATCCACCAGCGCGCGGTCGAGCTCACGTGTCCATAGCGCTTTCCCGCCCAGGTCACGTAAGGCGCGGTCCTGCACCTTGTCGCCGCTGGCCACTACGGGCAACAGCGTGATGGCATCATCAGGCAGGTGGTAAGCATCACGCAGCCGCTGTGCGGTCTCACGCGCCTGGGCCATGGCCAGCGGCGACTGGCGTGTGCCGAGGATCAGCGGGCGGCGCGTCAGCAGCCTTGCAATGGCATCGGGTAATTGGGGTCTCTGGTTTTCATTCATATCGGTCTTGTGCTAGCGCCCATTGTGGCTAAGGAAAAGGGTTATGGCGCTGATTTTGGGAATTGAATCGAGCTGCGACGAAAGCGCGGCGGCGATTATCGGGACGGATCGCACGATTTATGCTCATCGCCTGCAAACGCAGGAAGATGAGCATAAGGATTATGGCGGCGTGGTGCCGGAAATAGCGGCGCGTGCGCACGCCCAGCATATCACCCCCCTGATCGAAGCCGCGCTGGCCGATGCTGACATGACGCTGAATGACATGGATGCGATTGCTGCGACCGCGGGCCCCGGCTTGATTGGCGGAGTGATGGTGGGGCTGGTGACAGGCAAAGCGCTTGCCATGGCGGCGGGCAAGCCGTTGGTCGCGGTCAATCATCTGGAGGGCCACGCGCTCTCTCCGCGGCTGGTCGATGCGGAGCTTGATTTTCCTTATATGTTGCTGCTCGTATCGGGCGGGCATTGCCAGATTCTCCGTGTGGACGGTGTGGGCCAATACCGGCGGCTGGCGACGACGATTGACGATGCGGTGGGCGAAGCATTTGACAAAACTGCGAAAATATTGGGGCTCGGTTATCCGGGCGGGCCGCAGGTGGAAAAACTGGCCAGCACGGGTGACCCGAAGGCCGTGCCCTTGCCGCGCCCCTTGCTGCGTTCGACAGAGCCGCATTTTTCTTTCGCAGGGTTGAAAAGCGCTGTGCTGCGCGCGCACCAATCGGGCGACTATGGGGATGCGGATCTCGCCGCCTCTTTCCAACAGGCTGTGCTCGATTGCCTGCAGGACAGGCTTGAAAAAACGCTGCGCGAACATGGCGGCATGAAATCATTGGTGGTGGCGGGCGGCGTTGCGTCCAATGCGGCGATACGCGCTATGCTGAAAACTGTGGCAGCCAGCCATGGCATGCGGTTCGTGGCACCGCCGCCCTGGCTCTGCACCGACAATGCGGCAATGATCGGCTGGGCGGGGGCGGAGCGGTTTGAAGCCGGTTTGACAGATCCGCTTGATATCGCCGCACGGCCGCGCTGGCCGCTGGATGAACATGCGGAAAAAGCGCGCGGCGCGGGAGTGAAGGCATGACGATGGAAGCAGATGGTGAGCACGCAGATATTGGCGTTGTGGGCGCAGGGGCATGGGGCACCGCGCTGGCCGCGATGCTGGCATCGGATGGCCGCGATGTCTTGCTCTGGGCGCGTGAAAAAGAGCTGGTGGAGACAATCAACCGCGATCATGGCAATTCGCTCTACCTGCCCGATATTCCGCTCCCGAAGACGATAACCGCGACATCTGATCTCGGCATGATGGCGGCGTGCAGCACCCTGCTGATCGTTACACCTGCGCAGCATATGCGCGCCGTTTTGAATGAGCTACCTGAAACAGAGGCCGACCATGTGCTGTGTTCCAAGGGGATAGAGGCGGAAACACAGAAGTTTATGGTGGATGTGGCTGCCGAGACTGTAGGCGGTAATGATATTGCCGTGCTTTCGGGGCCGACATTTGCGCATGAAGTGGCACGTGCGCAGCCCACGGCGGTGACACTCGCATGCAGCAGCGAAGATCAGTGGCAGCGGCTCTCGCCGGCTATAGCGCGGCCTTTTTTCCGGCCTTATTATACGGCGGATATTGTGGGCGCAGAAATTGGCGGCGCGGTGAAAAACGTGCTCGCCATTGCCTGCGGTGTGGTTGATGGGCTGGGACTGGGCCAGAATGCACGAGCTTCGCTGATCAGCCGAGGCTTTGCCGAGATGACGCGCTTTGGCCTCGCATGCGGCGCGCAGGCTGAAACATTGTCGGGCCTTTCGGGCCTTGGCGACCTGGTGCTTACCTGTTCTTCGACCAGTTCGCGTAATTTCTCACTCGGCATGGGGTTGGGTAAAGGGCAGAGTGCGGCCGAATTAATGACGGACAGGCGCACTGTTGCGGAAGGTGCATCCACTGCGCCGGTGTTACAGCGGTTTGCCCGGGGCAAGGGCGTGGATATGCCGATTGTGGACGCTGTATGCGCTGTGCTGGAAGGTGGGTGCAGTGCTGCGGAAATGGTCGGCATGCTGCTGGCGCGGCCCTTGCGGGCGGAATAGGCAGATGACCGCTTTTGAAAGATGTTATGGCTCTGGCTCTGGTATTTTGCGCAAAATCCTGCTTAAAGCGCTGACTTACCCAAGCAATACAGGCCAGCCGTTTGACTGACAAAACCCCTGAAGCATCCGCTGCACCTGAGGCAGGTGATGGAGAGAATGGCGATATCGCCAAGCTTGCCAAGGGCGGACGCACCAATTTTTTCGGGTTCCTGCTTCGACTGGCGGCACGCCTCCCGTTCCTTTTTATTGCCGGACGGCTCTATGGAGCAGAGGCATTGGGCCGGTTCGCCTATGCGATACTGATTGTCGAACTGGCTGCACAGCTTGCGACACTGGGGCTGCGCCGCGGACTTGCTGAACAGATCAGCCGCACTGAACGGCCGCATGTGCATGTGGTTTTCGATGGCTTGCTGGTCAGCGCGATAGCCTCTGCCGCCGCCGCCCTGTTGCTGATTGCCTTTCCGCAGGCGATGTTTCCCAATAGCGCGGTTAATGGCTTTGACCGTTTTTTGCCGCTGGTCATATTCTTTATCGCCGGGTCGGATATTGCCCTGGCCGCGCTTGCCTATCGCTATGATATTGCATCGACCGTGCGCGCACGCGCTGTCATTGAACCCTGGACCATCAGCATCGCCGCAGGCGCGCTTTACTTCTATTCGGCGCGTGACGGTTTAATCTTGTCCTATGTGCTGTCGATGCTCGCAGCATTTATCGCTTCGATCTGGCCGCTCCTGAAAAACTATGGCGTGCCGCATGGGTGGCGCCCGAAACCGGTGCAGCTGTTTCAGATAACGCGGCAGAATATACCGCTTGCCGCGGCCGATGCTGTGGAATGGGGCAGTCGCCGCCTTGATCTGTTCATTCTTGGCTTGTTTGCTTCGCCTGTGATCGTTGGCATTTACTGGGCGGCGCAGCAGGTGGCGAGCCTGCCACAAAAGCTGAAAACCAGTTTTGATCCGATCCTGGGTCCGGTTATTACCCGGAACCTTAAAGAGAACAGGCTGAAAGAAATCGCCAAGCAGGTCGGGCAGGTGGGTTTCTGGATTATCGCCATTCAGGCGGGCATCGCGCTTGCGCTTGGGATCCCGGGCGAAGGCGTCATGGGCCTGATCGGACCGCAATTTGTTGCGGGAACCGGCGCGCTGGCGTTTCTGCTCGCGGCCGAAGTGGTGGCTGCAACAGCCGTGGTTAGCGAATCGGTGCTGGTTTACGTGGCGCGCCACCGTAACCTGATGATTTCCGTATCGATGCTGGGATTGCAGGCCCTGCTGTCAGTTGCGTTGATCATGCTGGCCAAATCCTATGACCTGAAACCGGCAAGCTATGCGGCGGCTGTTGCCCTTGCCCTCATGCTGTCACTTGGCTTTGCATCGGTTGTGAAAGCGGTGCTGCTATCGCGTATATTGGGCGCACCGGTCAATGGCTGGCGCTGGGCGCTGGTATGGGCCGCAGCTGTCGCCACGATAGTCGGCTGGCTGTTTACCCGCTATGCACCGGAATGGGCTGAGCTGTTGATCGGTATCCCGGTTATACTTGGCCTGTATGGATTTATTATCTGGCACCGGGGTTTTGGCGCAGAAGACCGTGAACTGTTCCGCATGCGCAAAGGCAGCGGCGATACAGAAGAATCGCCGCCTTCCAATGCAGCCTAACCGACTTTTTCGGCAACCAGTTTTTTGACATCTGCCTCGGGCCTCGGGCCATAATGGCTGATGACCTCGGCAGCGGTAATTGCACCGCGTTTGAGGCAGCGCTCGAGCGACTCGCCGCGGACATGGCCAGATAGGAACCCAGCGGCAAACTGGTCACCCGCACCTGTAGTGTCGACCACTTTGGCAACTGGTTCGGCTGGAACATCCGCGCGTTCACCGTTTGCCAGAGCCACCGCTCCGTTCGCACTGCGCGTGGCGACAAGTACTGGTACATTTCCTGCCAGTGCGGCTATACCGGCTTCAAAATCCGCTTCCCCGGTCAACGTCGCCAATTCATGCTCGTTCACGAACAGGATATCGATCAGGCCATTGCTGATCATTTCGCGAAAATCATCACCATGCCGTTCGATGACAAAGCTCTCGCTGGCGGTAAAGGCAACCTTGCGGCCTGCCGCGCGTGCAACTTCGATGGCGCGGCGCATGGCTGCGCGCGGTTCTTCAGGGTCCCAAAGATAACCTTCCAGGTAAAGTACCGCTCCGCTGGCGATCAGGTCCTCATCCAGCGCTGCCTTTGGTAGATACTGGCTGGCACCCAGAAAGGTATTCATTGTCCGCTCGCCATCGGGCGTAACAAATATAAGCACACGGCCTGTCGAGGGTTCGCCGGGACGTGGCGCTGTGGTGTAATCAATCCCTGTGGCTTTGATATCATGCGCGAAAACAGCACCAAGCTGATCGTCAGCGACCTGACCTATAAAAGCGCAGTCAAGCCCCAGGGTGGCAAGTCCGGCCAATGTATTGGCAGCCGAACCTCCCGACACTTCACGCGCTGGCCCCATGGCGGCATAGAGTGTATCGGCATGCGCTTCATCAATCAGTGTCATACCGCCGCGATTGAGCTGTAATTCGTCGATAAGCGTATCTTCGCATGAGGCGATCACATCAACTACGGCATTGCCAATGGCAACAACATCATATTTGGCTGGACTGGTCATAAAATCGTTCTTTCCGTTTTCCTGTATGGCATGAAGCCAATAATGTTGCCGCGCCGTAACGGAGCGCGGGCAAAGGTTCAAGGAGAATTGACGTAGCGCCCTTTTGTCAGCAAAGAAGGCACTGACATGATAAAGGCATTTTCCCTGGCGCTGGCACAGCTTGGTGAGCGCGATATACTCGCACTATTGCTGAAAACCATCCTGCTGACACTGCTGGTGTTCGCAGTGCTTGGCATGGGCCTCTATTTCGCCGCGTCCTGGCTGTTTGACTATTATGGGTGGGGCGCAGACGGCGCAGCGGATGGTGCATTGGTGGGTGTTCTGGCTGCGCTGGTCACATTTTTTGCCGGCTGGCTCTGGTTCCGCGTGGTGGCCATCGCCGTGCTGCAGGTGTTTGGCGATGAAGTCGTGATTGCCGTCGAACGCAGGCATTATCCCGAAACCATATCGCATGCGCGCAAAGTCGGCTTTGTGCGCAGCCTTAAAATGGGGATAGGCAGCCTGCTGCGCGCCTTGCTGCTCAATTTGTTGGCACTGCCTGTCTATATTGTGCTTATCCCCACGGCGATTGGTGTCCCGCTGGCCTTCCTGATTGTAAATGCACTGCTTCTGGGCCGCGATCTGCAGGATATGGTGGTGGCACGGCACAGCGAAAACATATCGGACCGGCGCTGGGTGCTGCCCTTCTGGGGACGATTTGCACTAGGGTTTGTAACAGCGGCAATTTTCCTGATTCCATTTGCCAATCTGCTCGCCCCGATTATCGGCGCATCCATGGCAACACATCTTGTGCATGGACGTCAAAGCGGCGATGCTGGCGGACATAGTCATGATTGGGGCATTGAATGAATAAACGGATGTTTGCCGTAGCAAGCTTGGCGCTGTCACTGTCCGCATGTGTGTCATCCGGTGCAGCGACACGTGCGCCCACGGCCTCTGTTCCGAAACAGATGCCCATGCAAAACACTCAGGGACTGGAAGCAGTTATGGGACAGGATGCCCGCGGCCTAGCCCGATTGTTCGGAGAACCGCGCCTGGACGTACGCGAAGGAGATGCACGAAAATTGCAATTTTCCAGCCGCGACTGCGTGCTTGATACGTATCTTTATCCCAAGGGACGCGGGGATGCAGTCGTCACATATGTCGATGCCCGAACGCCCGATGGCCGTAATGCTGACCGTGCTTCATGCGTAGCGGCGCTCAGACGGTGATTATATTTGCCCGAAGCACCAGCGCAGCACGGACTTTTGGGCATGGAGCCTGTTTTCTGCCTCATCCCATATGACTGATTGCGGTCCATCGAGCACTTCATCTGTCACTTCCTCGCCGCGATGCGCGGGCAGGCAGTGCATGAATAGCGCATCGCTTTTGGCATGCGACATGAGCGCGGCATTCACCTGATAGGGCATCATCGCCTGTAATTTGGTTTCGGCATGGTCCTGCCCCATGGAAATCCAGGTGTCTGTTACAACAATATCCGCATCGCGGACAGCATCCGCCGGATTGCGGGTCAGGGTAACATTGGCACCGCCTTTACGCGCCAGACCCACAAAACCTGTATCTGGTTCATATCCTTCCGGGCAGCCGATACGGACATTGAATTTCATCAGGCCCGCTGCTTCCAGTATGGAATTGAGCACGTTATTACCGTCGCCCAGCCAGGCGACTTCCAGCCCGGGCAGCGCCTTGCCATGTTCAATAATGGTCAGCAGGTCAGCCATGATCTGGCACGGGTGCGACAGGTCGGTCAGGCCATTGATGACCGGAACGCTGGCATGGGCGGCAAGTTCCCTGATCTTGGAATGGTCACCGGTGCGGATCATGATGGCGTCGGCATAGCGTGACAGCACGCGCGCAGTATCTGCCACGGTTTCGCCGCGGCCCAACTGCATGGAACCAGAGTCCATTACGATACTTGTACCGCCCAATTGCCGGATCGCCATGTCGAATGATACCCGGGTGCGAGTCGAGCTTTTTTCAAATATCATGGCGAGTGTGTGGTTCGCGAGCGGTGCGTCGCTATCCGTCTTGCCCTTTGGCCAGTCCTGCCGTGCGGCCTTGCGGTCGATGGCATCGTTCAGCATGGCGGCAATGGCATCGCCGCCCGCATCGGAAAGGCTCAGGAAATGCTTCATGATACTTCGGGAATTTCGTAGTCCCGCGCGCCTGCGGAGAGTTTTTCGATAAACTCGTTCACATGTTCTTCTTCGATAATAAGCGGCGGCAGGATACGCAGTGTATTGTCGCCGGCCGCGACGGTTAGCAACCCGTGATTATCGCGCAGGTGCACCATGAAGGGCCGCACTTCGCTTTTTAGCTTGATGCCGAGCATCAACCCCATACCCCGAACATGGTCGAACAGGCCATCGTGGTTCGGAATAAGCTGTTCAAGAGCGCTACGGATACGGTCGCTCATCTGGCGGACATGCTCCAGGAACTCCTCATTGTTGACGACATCCAGCACCGCCTCGCCCGCTGCCATGGCCAGCGGACCGCCGCCATAGGTGGAGCCATGCGAACCAAAGCCCATGCCTCGCGCGGCCTTTTCGGTGGCCAGGCATGCGCCGACAGGGAAACCGCCGCCCAGACCCTTTGCGCTGGCCATGATGTCAGGCTCTACGCCATATTCTTCGTAAGCGAAGAGGCGGCCCGAACGTGCCATGCCGCACTGCACCTCGTCAAATACCAGCATCAGATCGTTTTCGTCCGCCAGATCGCGAAGGCCTTGCAGGAATTCCTTGCTGGCCGGGCGTACGCCGCCTTCGCCCTGAATTGGTTCAACCATGAATCCAGCCGTATCGGGGCCCATCGCTGCTTTGGCCGATTCCAGATCGTCAAATTCGGCATATTTAAAACCAGCCAGCATCGGTGAGAAGCCTTTGTGCATTTTGGTCTGGCTTGAGGCACTGATTGTGGCCATGGTACGGCCATGGAATGCGTTGTTGAACGTGATCAGCGCCTGTTTCTGTGGATCACCGCCTTCGCTTTGGTGATAGGCGCGTGCGGTCTTGATCGCGCATTCAACGGCCTCTGCGCCTGAATTGGTAAAAAAGACGGTGTCGGCAAATGTGCTGTCGACCAGACGCTGGGCCAGCTTTTCCCCTTGCGGGCTGCCATACATGTTGGACACGTGCATCAGTGTTGCGGCCTGATCCTGGATTGTCTTGGTCAGGTGAGGGTGGCCATGACCAAGCAGGTTGACTGCGATACCGCTGGCAAAGTCCAGATATTTCTCACCATCTTCACCGTACAGATAGCACCCTTCTCCGCGCACCGGGCGCACATCACAGCGGGGGTAAACAGGCATTAATGGCGTGATGGTCATAACTTCGGTATCCTTGCATTGGCCCCGCGCAGTGGCGGCTGGTAAAGAAAAAAGGCGGGCCGAATAAGCGGGCCGCCACTGATATATCCGGCCTTATAGACCCCCGTATTTCACGGCGTCAATGATAGCAAAAACATGTTCAGAAAATAGCAATGCAAGAAAATTGTGGCGGCGCCGCGCAAGGCTTGCTAATGCCGCTTCGCAACTGGCAGGCACCCATAGCTCAGCTGGATAGAGCGCTGCCCTCCGAAGGCAGAGGTCGCAGGTTCGAATCCTGCTGGGTGCACCAGGTTTCAGCTTTTCCTTGATATCGCCAGCAATGCCCTTCAGACTTGCGCCGTGTATGTTTCATGGGGGTTATGCAGCTATGTTTGGTGGGAAAACGACTCTGGCACTGGTTTGCGTTTTTCTGACCAGTTGTACGCAGAATACAGATGAAGACGGTGCGCAGTCTGCACGTGACACCCACAGCAGCGCGATTGTCATTGATGCGCATTCGGACTTTCTGGACCGCACCGCCATTGATGGCGCGCATATTAATGAGGACCCTGAAGGTGCACAGACCAGCCTGAGCAAGCTGGAACAGGGCGGAGTGGATGCGCAATTCTTTTCGGTGTTTGTGCCACCCGCCTTTGCCGAATATGGATTTGCCAAGCGCACGGATGAGTTGATCGATACCTTGCAGGCGGAAGTCGCTGCGCATCCTGACCGGATAGAAATCGTGCACGATACCGCCGGAATAAACCGGTTGGCGAACACCGGGAAGGTTGCTGCGCTTATCGGGATAGAGGGCGGCCATTCGATTGAGAATGATCTTGGCCGCCTGCGCCATTTTTATGGCCGAGGCGTACGCTATATGACGCTGACATGGACCAACACCAATGACTGGGCGGATTCGTCGGGGGATGAACCGCGCTGGAACGGTCTCAACGATCTGGGTCTGTCGATTGTAAAGGAAATGAATGGCCTTGGCATGATGATCGACATCAGCCATGTGTCCGACGAAACATTCTGGGATGTGATACGGGCAACAGGCTCACCGGTTATCGCATCGCATTCAGACGTACGCGGTGTGATGGACGACCCGCGCAACATGAGCGACGATATGGTGAAGGCTGTCGCTGAAAATGGCGGCGTCATACAGGTCAGTTTCTATTCAGCCTATGTCGATAGCGATTTTGCCGAAGCATTTGCGGCGGCGAAGGCGCGTGCCAAAGACAGGTTTGATGCTTTGGAAAACAAATATGCAAATGACCCGATCGCGCTTGATAAAGCAGCCTGGTCGCTGGAAAAATCGATTGAGTTCAGCTTGCCCGCGCCGACGGTTGCTGATGTGGTCGACCATATCGATCATGTGGTGAAAATTGCGGGGATAGACCATGTGGGGCTTGGCTCTGATTTTGACGGTATGGGCGCACCGCCTTCCGGGCTGGAGCATGCAGGGCAGATTCCGAATATCACGGCGGAACTGGTGCGGCGGGGCTATGGACGCGCCGATATAGAAAAGATACTGGGCGGTAATTTGCTGCGTGTGTTTGCCGAAAATGAAAAGCGTGCGGCGCGGCGTGCGCCATAGCAATATTTTGACGCATTAATCATTGTGGCGGCGCGGCGTGGTGCGCTACCTGTTGCGGATGACTGCAACACCAATCGATCCGAAAGACGTGTTTCTGTTGACAGGGGGCGATTCCAGCCTAGCCGTGCATGCGCCTGTCGGAGGCATGCCGCAGATAGTCTATTGGGGTGCGCGGCTGGAGCCGGATGCGGATATGTCTGCGCTTGTATCACTGACCACACGGCAGAACGCGCAGGGCGGGGCGGATACTGTCGTTCCATTGAGCCTGTCGTGTGAAAGCGGGACCGGTTTTGCTGGCCCCACCGGATTTGACGGGCATCGTGACGGCCATGACTGGGCACCTGTATTTCGTATCATGGACGTACAGTCGGATGGGCAAAGGTTGGATATCCACTGCGCCGATGACCTATGCGGTATTGGCGTGCTTTATGTTGTCGCAGTGGATGCACATAGCGGTGTTCTGACAGCCTGGACGCGCTTCACCAATACCGGTGATATGCTCCTCACAATTGACCGGGCCGCTGCGCTTTGCCTGCCGTTGCTGCATGGTATGGATGACATCATCCATTTTTCAGGCCGTTGGGCGCATGAGTTCCAAAGCGAGCGGCAGCGGTTGGGCCAAGGCGGTTTTGTTATTGAAAACCGGCGGGGCCGCACTTCGCATGATAGATTTCCCGGCGCAATATTCTGTGCGCCGCAGACACATGAACAGGCGGGGCCATGCATAGCCGTGCATCTGGGGTGGAGCGGCAATCATATGCTGCGCGCGGACCGGCAGATGGATGGGCAGGTTGTGATACAGGCAGGCGAAAAACTGTTTCCCGGCGAGGTGCAACTGAGCGCGGGCGAGGCATATGAAACGCCGCCTGTCTATGCCTGCTACGTTGCATCAGGCCTGTCGGATATTTCGGGCAGGCTGCATGAATTTTACCGTACGCGACTGGCAGATAAGCGTGTCTTGGGCAAGTCGCGGCCTGTGCATTACAACACATGGGAAGCAATTTATTTTGCGCATGAACCCGGCAAGGTGATGGCACTTGCCGGCGCGGCTGCGGAAATGGGTGCGGAGCGGTTCGTGCTGGATGATGGCTGGTTTCTGGGGCGGCGCGGTGATGCGGCGGGGCTGGGTGACTGGCAGGTGGACCGGTCTGTCTATCCGGGTGGACTGAAGCCTGTGATTGACCATGTGCACGGCCTGGGGATGGAATTCGGGTTATGGGTAGAACCGGAAATGGTAAATGCGGATAGCGATCTGTACCGCGCGCATCCAGACTGGATATTGTGCATACCGGATGTGGAACAGGTGCCATTTCGCAATCAATATGTGCTTGACCTGACCCGGAGGGAGGTCAGCGATAATCTGTTCGGTCAAATTGATGCGCTGCTTCGTGACAATGCCATTGATTATCTCAAATGGGATATGAACCGCGATATCAGTCATCCGGGCGGCGACGGGCGTGTGGTCGCTGGAGAACAGGTGCGTGCGGTCTATGCCTTGATTGAACGGCTGCGCACTGCGCATCCTGAGGTTGAAATTGAAAGCTGCGCGAGTGGCGGCGGGCGCGCCGACTATGGCATATTGGCGCATACTGATCGTATCTGGACATCGGACAGCAACGATGCGCTTGACCGGCAGGCGATTCAGCGCGGCGCATCGCATTTCTTTCCGCTGGAAGTGATGGGCGCGCATGTCGGACCTGAGGTGTGTCATATCACGCGGCGCACTTTGTCGATTGAGCTGCGCGCCGCCACTGCGTTGTTCGGGCATATGGGTGTGGAAGCCGATATCACGCGCATGTCCGAACGTGAAAAAGTTGTGCTGGCAGATGCTATCGGGCTGTACAAGGCGAAACGGGACCTGTTGCATAGCGGGCAATTTGTTCGCATCAATGCCGCGGATTGGCAAAATATTATCGGTGTGGTGGCGAAGGACAAGGCATCGGCGCTGTTCTCCTATGCGCAGATCGGCAGCATGCCGGAAACCTTGCCGGGCATGCTGCGCTTTCCCGGGCTTGGTGCTGCGCGGCACTACCGGCTGAAGTGCGTCTGGCCCATCCAGCCCCATACTCCGACGCCGCATCGGCTTGAAAATTCCGCGCTTATGGGCGAAGGCATCGTGGCCAGCGGGGATATACTGATGAAGGTCGGACTGCAGCTGCCGGTGCTGTTCCCCGAAAGCTGTATCGTGCTGGAGATTGAGGCTGTTTAAGCGATATAGCGCGTGGCTGGGAAATCCTGTGCCATGGCGGCTTTCCATTTTTCCAGTATATCCACCGGTACGCAGGCGACGATACAGCCGCCGAAACCGCCGCCCGTCATGCGTGCACCCATCGCACCGTGCTGGCGGGCTGCTTCGACAATGGCATCAATTTCGGGTGTCGTGATTTCAAAATCATCGCGCATGGATATATGACTCGCATCCATCTGCGCACCAAATGCCGCCATGTCACCTGCACATAAAGCGCCAATAGCGGCCAACACGCGGCGGTGCTCGCTATGGGCATGGCGCGCGCGTTTACGCTGCACCTCGGGCAGGCACTCTATCGCGGCCACCTGTGCTTCATTCAATTGGCACAGCGAATCGGCACCCAGCGCGGCTGCTGCGTCTTCGCATTCCTGCCGCCGCTCGGCATAGCGGCCCTCATCCAGCTTGCGGATAATGCCCGAATGCAGTACCGCGAAATGATGATCGTCAGGCAGCGTGATGAGCGTATGCGCGAGCGTATCGGTTTCAAGAGCCAGTGCCTGTTTCTCGCTCGCAATCGCCACTGCCATCTGGTCCATGATACCGCAGGGCACGCCAATATATTCATGCTCGACCTGCTGTGACCATCGTGCGATATCGACATCCGCCACATGCTGCCCCGCATGTTCCGCCAGTGCTTTGAGCACTGCCACTGTGACGGAGGCAGAGGAAGACAGACCTGCGCCGCCCGGGACACTGCTGTCCACCGCAACGCGCATCGGATTTTTGATCAGTCCATTCTCTGCACCCTTGGCGAGTGCACCTGCGATATAATCAGACCAGTGCCCATCAAAGGCGGTATCAATGCCGCGCCGAACCGCTTCGCCATATTGCGCCGAGTAAATCGCATGACTGCTATCATCCGATGGCCCCACGGCAACATGTGTGGCGTTTCCTATCGTGGTGGGCAACACCATGCCGCCATTATAATCTATATGCTCGCCAATCAGGTTGACCCTGCCATGCGCCATGGCGCTGGCGGTGGGCGCAGCGGCGAATATAGCGGCATAGGTTTCGTCTATCACGACAGTTCCCGCAGCGCACATGCCACATCTTCGGGTGCGACATCTACCGTGAACAGCCCTGTCGACTGTTCCACCGATGCCAGATATTTCACCTTATCGGCAGAGCGCAGTAGCGGATAGAATTGTGCCGTGAAATGCCAGTTATCGTGTTTTCCTGCTGGCGCGGCATGCAGGCTGAGCATATAGGGACATTCACGCCCGAAAAATGCATCATACTGCCGTGTTACATCGCCCAGAAGATGCGCGAAGCCGGAGATTTCGGCATCGTCCATGTCCCAGAGCCCGGTGCGGCGCTGTGTAGGTGCGATCCATATTTCATAGGGGAAGCGTGCAAAGGGCGGGGCAAAGGCCAGCACGCCCGATTGCTCGGCCACGCCATATGCGCCTTGCCAATCCTGCATATGCGCCGCGAGGTCATATCCGCTTGCAAATGCCTCTGCCGCCTTGCGCTGCACTTCCGGGACGATTGAAAAAGCATAAATCTGACCATGCGGATGGTGTAGTGTTACGCCCACTTCCTCACCGCGATTTTCAAATGGCAGAACATAGGCAGCACCGGCTCCATAAAGCTCCCGGTAACGATCAATCCATGCATGGACCAGCAGTTCGCGGCGCTCCTGCGACAATGTGGCCAGGCTGCCCGTACCTTCCTTTGCATATACCACCACTTCGCATCGGCCGGTTGCAGGGGCGGTCTGCACGCCTGCGGGGGCACCTATTTCGTGCGTTTCATTTTCGCCTAGTCCGCTAAAGCTGGGAAAACGGTTTTCAAATATCGCCAGCTCGAAATCGGCAAACGGTATTTCGGTGGCATTGCCGCCCGGCAATGTAGGGGACAGCGGATCATCCACCGTTGATGGCTTGAAGGTCCGGTTCTGTCGCCCACTGGCATAAACAGACCAGTCCTGCCTGAGCGGATGGTAACGCAGTTCAGCCTCTTTTGGCCCACCAACCAGCATGTCTTCGGCAATTCTCCCGTCATGCGGGCGATAGCCATAGAGCATCACATCACGTCTATCCGGTTTTACCAGATGCCGCCGGTGAATCATCTTCCCGCGGGGTGCATGGTCCAAGATATCCTGCCGATCATTCATGGGCATAGACAAAGAGGGTAACGCGCCGGTTTTCAAGCTATTTATGCTTTCAGGGTTTTTATACGCTTTCGCTGCACTGCAACATAACGCTATGCAAGTGGTCGCTTTGCCGCTATAGCGCTGATATGCAATCGCGGGCGCAAGCGCCGTCCTTTCACAGAATCGCGATATATTTTTTTAGGCGCCCTCCGGTGAGACATTCCGGCTGGCCATATATTTACTGGATTTTCATGCCTTTTTCGAGCCTGCCCGCCACCATAGCCGCTGCCCTTACCGAGCGCGAATATGCCAAACCCACCGCAGTACAGGCCGCCGTGCTTGAAGCTGAGGCTGATGGCCGCGACATGATCGTGTCGGCGCAGACCGGATCAGGCAAAACTGTTGCTTTTGGCCTTGCCATTGCGGCGCAGCTGCTGGAAGAAAGCGGCAATTTCCCGTTTTTGCGCGAACCGCGCGCGCTGATTATCGCGCCGACGCGTGAACTTGCACTGCAGGTCAGCCGTGAACTGGGCTGGCTGTATAAACAGGCGGGCGGGCATATCGCCACCTGTGTTGGCGGGATGGATGCATCGAAAGAACGTCGCAACTTGCGCCATGGCGCGCATGTGGTGGTCGGAACGCCGGGACGCTTGCGTGACCATATTGAACGTGGCGCGCTCGATCTGTCGAATCTCAAAGCCGTTGTGCTCGATGAGGCAGACGAGATGCTCGACATGGGTTTCCGCGATGATCTGGAAGAAATTCTTGACGCCACGCCTTCGGAAGAGCGCCGTACGTTGCTGTTTTCAGCCACTATGCCGAAACCGATTGTGCAACTAGCCAAACGCTATCAAAACGATGCGCTGCGCATTTCCACTGTCGGTGAAGATCGCGGGCATGGCGATATCAGCTATCAGGTTGTCACCGTTGCCCCAGCCGATACGGAAAACGCGGTCGTAAACCTGCTGCGTTTCCATGAAGCCGAATCGGCGATGCTGTTCTGCGGCACACGCGAAGCTGTTCGCCGACTACACAGCTCGCTGGTTGATCGCGGCTTTAGTGCGGTGGCGCTATCGGGCGAGCATACACAGAGCGAGCGGAATCAGGCGATGCAGGCGCTGCGTGACAAGCGTGCGCGAGTGTGTGTGGCAACCGATGTGGCCGCGCGCGGACTGGATCTGCCCAGCCTGTCGCTGGTGATCCATGTGGAAATACCGCGCGATGCAGAGACATTGCAGCACCGTTCGGGCCGTACCGGGCGCGCAGGCAAAAAGGGCACAGCGGTGATGGTTGTGCCATATCAGCGGCGCAAGAAAGTCGAGCGGATGCTGGGCGGTGCGAAGATCAAGGCGGAATGGATGGAGGCGCCCAGCCGCGCCGATATCCGCAAGAATGACAGTGAGCGCCTGATGGCAACTTTGCTGGAACCGGTTGAGGTCGATGAGGAAGATAAGGCGCTGGCACAGCGTTTGCTGGCAGAAAAAAGCGCCGAGGATATCGCCGCCGCTTTGGTGCAGGCGCACCGTGCCAAAATGCCGGCGCCAGAGCAGATGCTCGACCGCGGACAGGCGCAACAGGAGCGTGGGCAACCGCGGGCCGGGTTTGAGGACACAGTCTGGTTCAAAATGGATGTCGGCCATAATCAGCGCGCCGATGCCCGCTGGATTTTGCCAGTGCTGTGCCGCCGCGGCCATATTACCAAAAATGAAATCGGTGCGATCCGTATTGCCGCGAACGAAACGTATTTTGAGGTACCGCGCAAGGTGTCTGCCAAATTCATCGATGCTCTTGGCCGGACCGAAGGCGCGGGCAATGATGATACCGATGATATCAATATTGTGCAGTTTGAAGGCAAACCCCGCGACCTTGCCAAGCAGAACCGCAAGGGCGGCTTTGGCGGTTCCAGAGGTGCTGGGCCAGGAGGGGGGCGGCGTGATGGCGGCGGTGGAGGCTATAAAGGCCGGGGCGGCAAATATGCACCGCGCAGCAAGGAAGACGGCTTCAAAAAGCGCGGCGGAGACTTTAAGAAACGCGATGGCGGGTTTAAAAAAAGCGGCGATGCTTTCAAAAAGCGCGACGATCGTGATGCGAAGGCCGGTGATTTCAAAAAGCGGAGCAGCGACAACCCGCGCGGTGATTTCAAATCGAAAGCCAATAACGGTCCCGCCAAACTGAAACCAAAATATGGCGGCAAACCCAAGGGCAAGTCCGGCGGAAAGCTGGGCGGGCGTCCTCCTTTTAAAGGCAAGGGCGGTTTCAAAGGCGGCAAAGGCCCGGGCAAGAAATAATCACGTATAAAGCCGTGCCGGTTTGTCCGCACTATGCCGTACTATGATGGTCCAAATATATCTCACTCTAGCGTGATGTTGCTCTGGTCTTTGATAGCCCCTGCCCAGGCCCACCCGCCAAATGTTTCTGAAACGGCGATGATGACGTGATTATCACCCTGTTTCAGATCTAGCCCCACAGAGTCAAAAAAACCGACCGTGCCCAGAAAGCGGTAATCCCGCACACGCCATCCGGCATTGCCGTAATAGATGCGTTTGCCATTTAGGTAGATGCGCACCCGGTCGGAATAGCCAAAGCGCAATTCGTTCATCTGTTCGATGTTCGAAGTGACTTTCAGGTGCACGAAAACTGTGCCGCTATTATCCAGTCGCCGCGATATTTTTGACAGGTTGGTAATGCCATTGGTCTCTGTGTCCAGTGACTGCCACGACAGGTCGGCGAAATCGGTAGCATCAACAGACAGGGCATCCCTGACCCTGTCTTCATGGAAGACTGATGAAACCTTCCATATCTTTACAAGGCCTTCGGGAAGTTCCGCAGATGGTTTTGCGGTTCCGATAACCCCTTCCCCTTCTGCCAGAGGGCGTATCACGACGTTGGAAAAATATGTCGGCCCTGAGCCGCGACCCGAGCTGCGCAGGGTGACTTTTCCAGTGGCAATATCGGTTTTCAGGTCGGGAATGTGCAGCACAGGCGCGCTGGAATTGAAATAGATATCGGCACTGTCCCCCTGCACGACTATTTTGACACGGTTCCAGTCGTCAAACTTTTGTGAGACGGGGCCAGTGGCATTGGTATCCGAAAAAATCTGCCACGCACTATTGCCATTTTCAACTGGCGTATATTGCAATGCATCCGGTTTCTTGTTCAGGTGTCCGCGAAAGTACATTTCCTCATATCGGCTATCATTTTGCGCGCGCCAGCCTGCACCAATGAAAATCTGTTGTTCCGCATAGGCGGTATCGAAGCTGATCACACCGTCGCTGAACACAATATCATCGGCCCATAACCTTCCGCCCGTTAGTTTAATAGCCTCACGCCCCAGATAGGTTTCCACCCCCGCTTCCTGTGCTGCGATGCGCCACGTCTGCCCCTGATATTCAATGGCTTTTTCCTGTGCATGCGCGGGAACGAGCGGAGCAAGGGAAAATAGTGTCAGGAAGAAAATGATGAAACGCGTCATAAGAAGTCTCCTGTCCAGCTGGATAGAGAGAAGCTTAATCTGCGGCGGGGCGTGAGTTATTGCAAAAAACGGCCAAGGCCCGCCTTTCTTTATACAGTGACTGGGGAGTGAGGCCGATCAGTGCTTTGAACTCGTTTATCATGTGCGCCTGATCGTGAAAGCCCGAGGCATAGGCCAGCTGTGCCCAATCGGGACTTTCCAGCTTGTCGGCATGCAGCGCAGTGCCTGTCACGCGCAGATGGCGCGCATAGGATTTGGGGGATTGCCCAAATGCACAGCTGAAGCGCCGCCGCAAATGCCGTTCGCTAATCTCCAAAGTGCGTGCAATGGCGCGCGTGCGTATCCGTCCACCACAGCGCCGCAGGATATCAAGAGCGGCATTTTCCGGGGTCTCGGCAAAAGACATGTTTCGGGAAAATTGGCGGATGTCGCTTGCCAGCGCGGCGGCCACATCATGGACGTGGCTCGCTTCAGCAGCCTTGAGAGAGGCAGAAAAATGTACTCGCATATCATATGCAATATCGAGAACATTGGGCATGTCATGACAGATATCCGTAGGTGAAAAGCCACATATACGTGCCGAATATTCAGGCTTGAGCCGAGCAGCGATCAACTCTTCACGCGGCTGCGGGATATACCAGTGCGCTGTATTTGATCCGCGGCAAATGACAAGCCTTGTGCCCGAAATATGCCCATCGCTGCCGTGCGTGCGCAGGATCGCCACACTGGGCTCACCATGGGGCAGAACGCGGTGTGGCTGCGGGCTCACATGATGGGCCTCGCTGATCCAGACCATATCCATGGCCGGTGAGATTCTTTCGGTTTCCCAGGCCTGATACTGGCCCAGACAATGTGTCGGGGCCGCGCTGTCATATATCGCCTTGTCGGCCATGGGCATGATTGGCATTCCTTTTGACGTTACGGCATCATATATATTTGAGCAGACATGGCAATTGCCGGAAATAATATCTTGATGTGATTGTATTGCACATGTATCACACTGCAATGTGATATCTAACGGAGTCGTGCCTATGTCCGCGCAATTAATTGAGAGAATAACCGCCATTATTGAAGATGGAGAAACCACGCGTGCTGGATTGGCACGGGCGGCGGGTTTGCATGCCAATTCGCTCAGAAGGTTGGGTGAGGATGACTGGAATCCTACAGCGGATACGCTTGGGAAGCTGGAAAACTTCCTGGCGCAGGATGCGGGTGCGGTGATGGCGAGTGCAGAGGAAATCATCAACGAGGCTCGTAACGGCCGCATGTACATATTGGTTGATGATGAGGACCGGGAAAATGAGGGTGACCTGATTATCCCCGCACAAATGGCCACGCCTGATGCGATCAATTTCATGGCGACGCACGGCCGCGGACTGATCTGCCTTGCCATGACCAAAA
The DNA here is from genome assembly GCF_900537065.1 of Sphingorhabdus sp. Alg239-R122. Classification (GTDB taxonomy): domain Bacteria; phylum Pseudomonadota; class Alphaproteobacteria; order Sphingomonadales; family Sphingomonadaceae; genus Alg239-R122. The sequence continues at coordinate 37,644 of NZ_UNRC01000006.1, forward strand.
ATCGTGTCGATGAGCTGGGCCTCAATATGATGACAGCGGATAACCGTGAGCAGCATCAGACGGCATTTACCGTTTCGATTGAGGCGCGCGAGGGCGTGACCACCGGTATTTCCGCCGCCGACCGCGCACGCACCGTGGCGGTCGCGATCGACCGGTCCAAGGGGCCAGACGATATTGTCGCGCCGGGTCATGTATTCCCGCTTCAGGCGCGCAATGGCGGCGTGCTGGTACGCGCCGGGCATACTGAAGCCGCGGTCGATGTCTCGCGGCTTGCCGGGCTTAATCCATCAGGTGTGATTTGCGAAATCATGAAGGATGATGGAGAGATGGCGAGGCTCGATGACCTGATCGGCTTTGCCCATAAACACGGTATGAAGATCGGCACGATCCGTGACCTTATCGCCTATCGCCTGCGCCATGACCACCTGGTTGAAAAACGCGCCGAGGCTGATCTGCAAAGTGAATATGGCGGCTTGTGGAAAGCAATCAGTTATTTCAACACGGCCACCGAAACCGAGCAGATCGTACTGCAAAAAGGACATATCAACCCCGGCAAACCGACGCTGGTACGCATGCATGCGCTGTCGGTCTTCAACGATGTGTTTGCGGCTGAAAACAAACAGTCGGGCATGCTGGCCGAATCGATGAAGATTATCGCTGAAGAAGGCGCCGGAGTCATCGTGATGATAAACCAGTCTGGCCCCAGCGCGCTCACCAATCAGGTGCGCAAGTTGGCGGGTGAAAAAGGCCCACCGATGGATCAGTTGCGCGATTATGGCGTTGGCGCGCAGGTGTTGGCAGAGCTTGGGGTGCAAGACATGACATTGCTCACCAATACCAGCCATGACCTGGTCGGGCTGGACGCCTATGGCCTGCGCATTGTAGGACAGAAAGCTGTACCTACCGGTCCCGATAGAGGCTGAGCTGCCCGTCGGCTGCCAAAAAAACGAATTTTTAAAAGGACAAAAACATGGCCCATTTCCTGATCGTGGAAGCACGGTTTTACGACCATCTCAATGATATGCTGCTCGAAGGTGCGCGTGACGCGCTGGATACGGCGGGGCATAGCCATGAAACGGTGACCGTGCCGGGCGCGCTTGAAGTGCCGGTCGCGATATCGCTGGCGATAGATGCGCAGAAATATGATGGCTTTGTAGCACTGGGCGTCGTGCTGCGTGGGGAAACCTATCATTTTGAGGTTGTGTCCAATGAAAGTGCGCGCGGCATCATGGCGCTGACGCTTGATGGTGCGGCCATTGGCAATGGTATTTTGACCGTTGAAAATGAGGCACAAGCATTGGCACGTGCTGACAAGATGCAAAAGAACAAAGGCGGTGAAGCTGCGATTGCGGCCATCAAAATGCTTGAGCTTGCAGACAGTTTTGCGGGACGATGAAACCCGGGCACATCAACCTGCTTGCACTTTCATGCTGATCCCATAGTGTTACCCCTTGCCTGTCAAAGAATATAACAGGGCAAAGGGGAGAAACATATGCTGAGCAGCGGCGACAGTGCGGTCCAGTTTGCGGTATTCATCGGATTGATGCTGCTGGTCGCGGCGCTGGTCTATTTCAAGGTGCGCGGCAAGGGTGCGGGTGAGGACGGATCTTCCAAGGAAGTATTCCTTGCCGGCGGCGGGCTGAACTGGTTTTTCATCGCAGGTGCGATCACGCTTACCAATCTGTCGACTGACCAGCTTGTCGGCATGAACGGCAATCAGATGCTGCTGCTGGCCTGGTGGGAGCTCTCGGCTATTGTCGGGCTTTCCATTCTCGCCTTTGTGTTTGTACCAATTTATTACCGTGCCAATTGCACTACAGTCACCGAACTGCTCGAAAAGCGCTATAACCAGCGGAACGTGCGCACGACAATTTCGGCACTGTTCCTGTTTGGCAATATTTTCGTCTACCTGCCCGCCGTGATTTACAGCGGCGCGCTGTTCATGCAGTCGCTGTTCGGGGTGGAAACCAGCGTAGTGGCGATTGCCGCGATATTTGCCGCTGTCGGTGCGGCGTACGCGATACTGGGCGGCCTGCGCGCGGTGGCGGTGCTCGATACCTATAGCGGCGTTGGCATATTGGCGCTGGCGCTGGCGGTAGTGTTCCTTGCGCTGCAGGCGGTTGATTTCGACATTGTCACCGGTGTCCCGGTGGAGCGGCTCAGCATGATTGGTTCCAATGACTCGCCAATTCCTTTTCATACACTCTTTACCGGCATGATCCTGATCCAGATATTCTATTGGAGCACCAATCAGAATATCACGCAAAAGGCGCTCGCCGCGCCGACAGTGAAAGAGGCGCAAAAAGGCGTCATGGCGGCGGCTTTTGTACGTTTCCTCATTATCCCCGCGATTGTCGTGGTGCCAGGTGTGGTGGCGTACAAGCTATTTGGCGATGTTGGTGACCGCGCCTATGGCATGCTGGTTGCCGAAGTGTTGCCCAGCTGGACCAGCGGCATGTTTGCAGCGATGATCGCGGCGGCAGTGCTCACCACATATTCGGCGATCCTCAACGCCACCACCACGCTGTACACGGTCGATATCCACAAACCATTCGTCAATGCGGATGCTAATGCGGCGCGCCTGAACCGCATAGTGGGCATCGCCGCAACGGTGCTGGCGGTTATACTGGTGCCGATCTATGCTGGCGCGGAAAGCATTATCAACCTGCTGCAGGAACTGAACGGCTTCCTGTCCATGCCGATCCTGTCGGTGTTTGTCGTCGGGCTGCTGTTTCGCGGCGTCGATGCGCGCGCGGCCATTACCGGGCTAGTCTGGGGCTTCCTGCTCTATGCATTCCACAATTTCGTGCTCTACCGTGAAGACGCGGTCTATGCGGGCGAAAATGTGTACCAGCATTTCGGTTTTGGCTGGCTGCACTATATTGACGTGATGGTGATCGTGCTGGTGACATCAGTGCTGGTCGCGCTGCTGGTTAACCGGATTGTCTATGGCGGCAATGCGACATTTGGCTGGCGCGGTAATGAAGGTGCAGGAGTGGTGACTGGTGGCTGAAACCATATTGGTAATTGATGAAGGTACGACATCTACCCGTGCCATGCTGTTCGGCATGGACGGCACGCCGCGGGGCAGCGCGCAAAAGGAACTAACCCAGCATTATCCTGCAGCGGGTCTGGTTGAACATGATGCCGAGGAAATCTGGCAGCATACATTGGCCTGTGCGCAGGAAATGGTAACCAAAGCAGGCGGGGTCGGGGTGATAGCCGCGATCGGTATCACCAATCAGCGTGAAACGGTGGTGTTCTGGGACCGGCGCACGGGCGCACCGCTCGCACCTGCGATCGTGTGGCAGGACCGGCGCACGGCGGAGGCATGTGATGCGCTGAAAGCGGCGGGGCATGAGGAAGCGGTGCAGGTCACGACAGGCCTGCTGCTCGATCCCTATTTTTCGGCAAGCAAGATACGCTGGGCGCTTGATAACTGGCCGCAGCTGAAAGAGGCGGGCGATAATCTGGCCGTAGGGACAGTGGAAAGCTATCTCGTTTACCGGCTGACGTTACAAAGTGGCGGAGCACGGCACGTCACCGACGCCACCAATGCGTCGCGCACTTCATTGATGGATATACAGCATGGTATCTGGGATGAGGGATTGTGCGAACTGTTTGGCGTCCCGCAGGATATTCTGCCTGCGATTGTCGATTGTGCGGGTGAAATAGGAATGACGGCGCCGGAGCTGTTTGGTGCACCTATTCCGATATGCGGCATGGCGGGCGATCAACAGGCGGCCACTATCGGCCAGTCCTGTCTGGAACCGGGTCAGACCAAGGCGACCTATGGCACGGGCGCGTTCGTGCTGACCAATTCAGGGCGCGAAATGCGAATATCAAGGCACCGGCTGCTTTCCACCATCGCGTGGCAGCTGGACGGCGAACGGGTATTCGCACTTGAAGGCTCGGTCTTTGTTGCCGGATCGCTGGTGCAGTGGCTGCGCGATGATCTGGGTCTGCTGAGCAGCGCGGCTGAGACAGAGGAGATGGCGCGCAGCGTTGATGATAATGGCGGCGTTTATCTGGTGCCTGCGCTGTCGGGTCTGGGGGCGCCGCACTGGCGTAGTGACGCGCGTGCGGCGATCAGCGGGCTGAGTTTTGCGACTGGAAAAGCGCATGTGGCGCGCGCGGCGCTGGAAGCCATGTCGCACCAGACATATGACCTCAAATCTGCCTTTGCTGCCGATGGCGTAGACTGGGCGGAACTGCGTATCGATGGCGGCATGGTCGCCAATGACTGGATGGCACAGGACCTGGCGGATATATTGGATGTGAAGGTCGAACGGCCCGCCTTTACAGAAACGACGGCGCTCGGCGCAGCGATGCTCGCGGCAGTGGGGGCAGGGCATTATGCTGATCTGGCGGAAGCTTCTGTTATGCGCGGGGGCACTAGAGAATTTAACGCGTCAATGGACGATCAAACGCGCCATGCAAGGATCCAAGGCTGGAACGATGCACTGGACAAAGCACTTGCCTGAATGAGCCTTATACGCATTAAAAAAAGGGCGGTTACCATGCCCGGTAACCGCCCTTTTTTCGTATCTACCTTTCCAGCTTTACGCCGCTTTGTAAAAGGTCTCACCCTTGTCTGCCATGTCGCGGAATGACCGGGGTGGGCTGAAGCGTTCGCCGTGGCGCTGGGCCAGGCTGTCGGCGGTGCGGACGAAACTGTCGACACCAACCGTGTCGATATAGCTGATTGGACCGCCGGTATAGGGCGCGAAGCCCCAACCGAAAATCGCGCCTAGATCCGCTGATTGTGGATCGCTTACAACTTCCTCGTCATAGCATTCTGCCGTGGCGATCAGCTGGATATAGAGCAGACGTTCCTTGACCTCTTCGACGGAAGGTTGATCTTCGAGCAGCGGATAATGCTCCTCCATGCCTTTCCACAGGTCAAGCCGGTTGCCTTTGTCGTCATAGTTGTAAAAACCCTTGCCGAAACGGCGACCGGAGCGGCCCAGCTTGTTGACCATCAGATCAAGGAAAGCCTCTCCGCCATTATCGACATAGGCATCACCCAGTGCGGCCTTTGTCGACTGCAGGATGTCATAGCCAAGTTTCAGTGTGGTCTCATCGGTCAGCGCGAGCGGCCCGATCGGCATGCCGAGGTGCAGCGCTGCGTTTTCGATTAGCGCAGGCTTGACACCTTCGGTGACCATCAGCATGGCTTCGTTGACATAGGGTGGGAAGACGCGGTTGGTGAAGAAACCACGCACGTCTTTCACCACAATCGGAGTCTTGCGGATACGCGCATTATAATCAAATGCAGCCGCCAGTGCCTTATCACCGGTTTTCTCGCCGGGGATGATCTCGATCAGCGGCATTTTTTCAACAGGTGAGAAGAAATGCAGGCCGATAAACTGGTCAGGACGCTCTGAATTTTCGGCTAGGCCTGTGATTGGCAGCGTTGATGTGTTTGATGCAAAAATCACATCCTTGCCGATAACCGCTTCAGTCTTTTTGATAACGTCAGCCTTGACCTCGGGATTTTCGAACACCGCCTCAATGATAAGGTCAACGTCTTTCAGGTCGTTATAATCAGTGGTGGGCTTGATGCGTGCCAGGAAAGCATCGGCTTTTTCCTGTGTCATCTTGCCGCGCGACACGCGCTTGTCGAGAATCTTCTTGGTGTAATCGACGGCTTTTTGCGCATCTTCTTCACTGCGGTCCAGCACGATTACATCCATGCCGCCTTTTGCGGTGACATGGGTGATGCCGCTGCCCATCAGGCCTGCGCCCAACACACCGACGGTTTTGAGTTCGAGCGGAGGAATGCCTTCGGGGCGCGCTGCACCTTTTTCGGCAGCCTGCTTGTTCACAAACAATGTGCGGATCATGTTGCGCGCCACAGGACCGGACAATAGCCGCGTGAAATATTTGCTTTCCACACGCAGCGCCGTGTCGATTGGCAGCATTGAGCCTTCATAAAGACATGACAGGATCGCTTTTACTGCAGGATAATTGCCCTTGGACTGTTTCAGCGCAATTGCGGCAGCGCCCATATACATCGGCACGGCGCGCGGATCCATTGAGCCTGCGCCGCCGGGGAATTTATACCCCTTTTTATCCCATGGTGCGGCGGCTTTGGGATTGGCTTTGACCCATTCCTTGGCCTTGGCCACGATTTCATCTGCAGGCGCTACTTCGTTCACAATGCCTTGCGCCAATGCAGCGGCTGGATTGGTGGGTTTGCCCTGCATAATCATCATGCCCGCAGCCTGCAGGCCGATCAGGCGTGGCAGGCGCTGTGTGCCGCCGCCGCCGGGGAGCAGGCCAACCTGCACTTCAGGCAGGCCGAGCTGGAGTTTGGGATTGTCGGCACAGACGCGGTAATGGCATGCAAGCGCCAGTTCCAGGCCGCCGCCGAGGGCCAGGCCGTTAATGGCGCAGGCAACCGGCTTGGCATATGCGCCGCCTTTCAGCATTTCCTTGGCCGTGTGTCCGCCTGTTTCCATTTTGCGCAGCGTGGAGTTTAAAGCAAATGCTTGTTCAAACGCTTCGGCAGTTGTCGATGCCGCGGAAGAACCAAGCATGTTAAGGTCGGCACCGGCGAGAAAGCCGGATTTTTTACCCGATGTAATCACCGCGCCCTTGATATCGTCATTGCTGATCAGTTCATCGACAAATTTCGGGAATTCGGCCATCAGCTCGCCATTCCAGACATTCATCGACTGACCCGGCAGGTCGATTGTCACCAGCGCAATGCCGTCGCTATCCACATCTACAGTGAAAGTGTTGTAAGTCATTTTGTCTATATCCTCAAAGTCCTGAAAGTCTGTGATGTTTTTGCGTCAAACGCGCTCGATGATGGTGGCAATGCCCATACCGCCGCCAATGCAGAGCGTGGAAAGCGCAGTCTGTTTGTTCGTGCGCTCCATTTCGTCGAGCACAGTGCCCAAAATCATCGCGCCGGTTGCGCCTAGCGGGTGTCCCATGGCGATTGCGCCGCCATTGACGTTGATTTCGCTATGGTCGACTTTCATCGCATCCATAAAGCGCAGTACAACGGCAGCAAACGCCTCGTTCAGTTCCCAGATATCAATGTCGCTGGCTTCCATCCCTGCACGTTTCAGCGCTTTTTGCGCGGCGAATTCAGGGCCGGTAAGCATGATAGTGGGCTCGGAACCGATTGAGGCCATGGAAACAATGCGTGCACGCGGTTTCATGCCATATTTCTCGCCCGCTTCCTTGTTGCCGACCAGCACCGCGGCACTGCCATCGACAATGCCCGATGAATTGCCCGCGTGGTGGACATGATTCATCTTTTCAATGTCAGGATGTTTAATCATCGCAACATCGTTAAAGCCCGGCATCGCTTCACCCATCGCCTGAAATGCGGGGTTCAGTGAACCAAGTGATTGCATATCGGTCTGCGGACGCATCAACTCGTCGGTTTCCAGAATGGTTTCGCCAATCACGTCCTTGATCGGCAGAATTGATTTTTCAAAACGCCCTTCGCTCCATGCGGTGGCGGCGCGTTTCTGGCTTTCCACGGCATAGGCGTCGACATCGTCGCGGCTATAGCCATATTTGGTGGCGATCAGGTCGGCCGAAATCCCCTGCGGCACCAGATATTCCTGGAATGCAAGCTGCGGGTCGGCCATGCCGCCGACGCCATCGCTGCCCATCGGCACACGGCTCATACACTCAACGCCGCCGCCAATGGCAAGGTCGGTTTCACCCGATTTCACTTTACCTGCAGCAATATTTACCGCCTCAAGGCCCGAACCGCAGAAACGATTGACCTGTATAGCTGATGTTGTTTCGGGATAACCTGCCTGTAATACTGCCATGCGGCCAATGACCGCCCCCTGTTCACCGACAGGGGAGACTGTGCCAAATGCTACATCTTCGATTTCGCCGCCCGATAGACCATTGCGGTCACGGACAGAGCCGAGCACCTGTGCAGAAAGGTTGAGCGCTGTGATTTCATGCAGTGCGCCGTCGGATTTGCCTTTGCCGCGCGGGGAGCGGACAGCGTCGTAAATATAGGCTTCGGTCATCGAAAATGTCTCCTGGAACGTCTTTTGTGTCTCATTAGATATAGGGGCCGGGCGGTCAATATCCAGCATGGTTGCCCGAAATTCAGGTACACAGGATAAATTTAACCGCCCGGTTAAATCTCGTATCTGCTAGCCGATTGTGCAGTGCAGCACAAGGGCAAGAATCGCCTCAGTGCATTTTTTACCTGCGGCAGCTGCTTTTGCTGCGTGTTTATGCCTGCTGTGCTGAAATCTATGCAGCGCCGACTTTGGTCACGTCATGTCCGTAAAGCCAGTCCAGCTGCCGGGCCGTGAAACTGGGTGCTGCGCGTGAGGCCATGCGTAATGGACCGCGTTCGATTGCGCTTTTCTGATGGAACAGCCTTGCATTGTCGCGGGCGGTGTTGATGACCCGCGCAACGCGGTCGCGCCGCCGCCGGGTATAGGCCGTAAAGGCCGCATCGCTGTTCGGGTTTTCCGCCAGCATACGGGCCAGAATATAACCGTCTTCCACAGCCATCACTGCGCCCTGTGCCATAAATGGTGACATGGGGTGGCATGCATCGCCCAGCAATACCGCGCGGCCATCATGCCAAGCCGGTGGTGGGCGGCGGTCGAATATGGCCCAGCGATAGTGCGCATCGGCCTGTTCTGTCATGCGGGTGATAATCGGGTCCCATCCTGCAAAATCGTCCAATGCCTGTGCCTGTGTGCCCCTGGCGCTCCAGCTTTCCTCAGTCCAGTCACTGCATTCAACAACCCCCACCAGATTGGCGAGCCGCCCCCCACGCAATAGATAGGTGACCGCATGCCTGCCCTTGCCTGTCCAGACCGTGGCATTTGGCGGTGGTGTGCGGCCTTTGAGGCGCTCAACCGGCACCACCATCCGCCATGCGGCATGACCGGTAAAACGGGCCTTGTCATCGCTGAGCATCTGCGCGTGTATGGTGGAATGAATGCCGTCCGCCCCTATGACAATGTCGCCATGAACCTTGTCATTGCCGGTAACGGCCCATGCGCGGTTCTTATTCTGGCCATAGCCTGTGACCGTAACGCTTGTCTGGATCGCTTCCGGCATGCGTTCGGCAACTGCATCTGCCAATATTGCAAGCAGGTCCGCGCGGTGAATGTGTACATAGGGTGCACCCCAGCGATGTGTCGCTGCGCTGCCCAGTGGCGTGGAAAACATGATCTCGCCCGTTTGCCCGTCGCACATTTCGGCGGCTTGCGGCAGGAAACCGGCTACTACCACCTTTTCCGCAAGGCCAAGCGCTTGAAAAACCCGCATGCCATTCGGACTGATCTGGATACCCGCACCCACTTCTTCGAGTGTATCTGCACGTTCCAGAATCCGTGCATGCCAACCAAAATGATGCAGGCACAGCGCAGCTGTCAGCCCGCCAATGCCGCCACCTGTTATAATCGCTGTTCGAACCACACCGGTCATCAAGTTGTTATTGCTGGCCATGGCGCTTTTGGCCAGTGGGAAAGTTACCCGATATGTATATGCCCAATATGCATATGGATGAAAGTTGCGCTATTCTTCCGCGAATTTCTGCAGGGCAGCGTTCACAAGTTCACCGCTTTCACCATAACGTTTCCACTGACCGACAGATTTGGAATGAATGGGTGCACGTACCTGCACTGAACTAGCCGTGGCTACAGGTGCAGCATTCTTGTGAAAATTGAGGCAGGCACCTTCCCAGTCCAGGCCCAGGAAATCAATGAGCCTGCGGCTTTCGCTTTCCTGGTTTGAAATCACGTCTTCATAATGGATTTCATGATAATGTGACGCTGGCAATATGCTCCGCCAATGATCCGCAAGCCTGACAAAATGCGCCACAAAATGCGCCGTGTCTTCCAGGTCATAGGCATAGTTGTAATAACCGAAATCAGTGGCAAAAAGCTGCCGGTAATTGGCAAAGACTGTATCACGCGGGTCGCGCCGGACCATGACAATGCGCGCGCCGGGCATGCTTTCCAATATATGTGCGGCAAAGAAGAAGTTGAACGGCATCTTATCTATCAGGCATTGGTTGCTTTCGGTGAGTGTCTGTGTTCGCATGAGATAGTTTTTACCAACAAACCCGGGATCATAGGGCGCTTTCAGAAGCTCAGGGGATAGTGTATGCGGCCCAACGGTTTTGCTACTGCGCTTTGCGAGCAGCGCAAGGTCCGGAAGTTCCCCTGCTGTTGCAACTGCGCTATGACTGGATATGATGCGTTCAATCAGCGTGGTTCCGCTGCGCGGCATACCGACAATGAAAACTGGCACATGTCGCGGAGTTTCTGCCGCTTGGGCTTTTGTATCGGAAATATCAACTGTGTGTGTATTTGCCGCCTTGAATAGAGCGTTCACCCAATCTCTTTCATGACTGACCTGCTGATGCTTCAGCCTTTTGGCTTCATGCAGCCAGTTGAGTGATTTTTGATGTTCGCCGCGACTTTCATGGATTTTGGCGGCGGCGTGACCGAGTTGCAGGGCGCTGTCAGCATCCTCGTGGTGGTTGGCAAATAGGCGTTCGATCCGGACCAGATCTTCATCACCTTGTGGCTCTAGCTGAACAAGGGCAAGGCGTGCGCGATGGAAGGCCGGGTCCATCGCCAGGACACTGCGATAGGTACTGGCTGCCTCTTTCAGTTCGCCAATAAATTGCAACGAGGTTGCCAGATTATAATGAAATTGCGCATTTTTATTATCCTTATCCGTTGCGAAGTTAAAGAACGGGACAGCTTGCTCGTGCAGCCCGGTACGCGCCAGAATTACTCCTATAGTGTCTGCCTCCAGCGCATCGGAACAGTTTTCCAGAGCAACTGACTGCGCCATATCGCGTGCTTCATCCTGCCTGCCTGCCGTTAGCAGGGCCCGCCCTCTGCCAGCCAGAATCCAGACCTGCGAACTACCAAAACCTATTGATTTTTCAGATAATTCAAGTGATTTTACTGGATTGCCGCCTTCCAGTGCCACGAGTGACATGATGCCCCATGCATCGGCATCTGATCTGTTCTCGGAAAGACGTCCCAAGGCAAGATCATAGGCCTGTTGCAAATGCCCCACGCGCAGTTGCTTTTTTGCATCAGTCAGCCAGTGTTTTCGCATTGCAGCAATTTTCCAATTGTTTTTATGACATTCAGGTTACAGAATATCGCGTAACTGGGGAGTGGAGGGAAGAAAATTATGAACAAACCCAAATATACGTTTCGTACCATGCTGTTTCTTGCAGCGAGTACCATGCCATTTACTGCGCAAGCGCAGACGGACAGTCAAGAGGGCGCAGAAAATGACGATAGGGACGTCATTATCGTCACTGCGACGCGTCGTGAAGGCACGGTGCAGGATGTGCCAATCAACATTTCCGCTGTAGGCGGTGAAGAGCTTCAGGCGCGCGGGCTTGAAAACCTGCGCGAAGTTGCGGCGACCGTGCCGGGCGTATATATTCTTGATCAGGGTAACCGTTCCGGAACACCTGTCGTGTTTCGTGGCCTGAATGCCACCGGCCTTGGTTCCTTTGACGGCAATAATGATGGCGGTGGTGCGGTCTCAACCTATGTTGGCGACATTCCGCTTTTTGTTGACCTGCGGCTGAACGATATGGAGCGGGTTGAATTCCTGCTTGGTCCGCAGGGGACCCTTTACGGTGCGGGTACATTGGGTGGTGCGATCCGTTATATTCCCGTCAAACCCAAGCTGGGTGAAATAGGCGGCGAACTGCGCGGTGATGCCTATGCCTATTCGTCAGGTAGCGGTATCAGCACCGATACCGGCATGACAATCAACATTCCGCTGGGTGAGAGTATAGCTTTTCGCGGTTCGGTTGATTTTTCAAATGACCGCGGCTTTATCGACTATCCCTATGCAGTGCGTGAGATCGCGGTTTCCAACCCGGATGATATCGCTGATGCGTCCAATTTCAAGCCGCTCAAGGACTTGAACACAGATGAAACTTTTTCTGCGCGCGCCGCGCTTCGTTTCAACCCGTCCAATACATTTGATGCCACGTTGACCTATCATTACCAAGATGCCCGGACCGAAGGGCGTCAGCTTTCACAGCGCCGCCTTAGCAATTTTCCGGTAGCCATCGGTAAATATGAGAATGCGCTGCGTGTGCGTGAACCTAATAAACGTGAAACCCAACTGGTATCGCTGGAAGCGGAACTGGACTTGGGTTTTGCTTCACTGGTGTCCGCGACCGGCTATTCCAAGCATAAGGAGCGCGGTAACCGCGACCAGACTGACCTGTTGATCACTTTGGAATATAGCTATGAGCAGTTCCCGAATTTCACGGCCTTCACGCTTGAGGAAGATGAAACCGAGATATTTACACAGGAAATGCGTCTCGTTTCCAGTTTTGATGGTCCGTTCAGCTTCATTGTTGGCGGTTTCTACAATGATGAAAAAGTCCGCGCGCTGAGCACTGAATTCGCACCAGGTTATGACCAGTTTGCTGTCGATAATTTTGGCGGTGTGCAATTACGGCCTGATTCGATCGAATATATCGCGCCGTTTAACTCAGACCTGACCGAGGTGGCGGTCTTTGGTGAAATCAGCTACCAGATCACCGATGCGTGGCAGGTGACAGTTGGCGGACGCTATTACGACTATGATCTGCAGACTGAATCTGCCGTTGACCTGCCGCTGCTTAACACTGTGTTCTTTGGAGATCCACAGGATCAGATCATTCTTGATTTCACGCCTGCGAACCAAAAAGACGATGGCTTCCTGTATAAGTTCAATACGTCCTATGAGATCACACCTGATGCGCTTCTTTATGCGACAGTGAGCCAAGGTTTCCGTATTGGTAACTCCAACGGGCTTGATCCATGCGACCCGACGGTAACGGTGCAGAATATCTGCGGCCTGCCAAACGAACTGGAGTTTACGGCAGATGAAACAACCAACTATGAACTTGGTTTCAAGACGCAGTGGATGGGTGGTGATCTTACGCTCAATGGTGCTGTTTACTATATAGACTGGAAAGGGCCGCAGGTTACATCAGCAACCATCAACGGCTCTTCGCCTATAACCATTAACGGCGCAGGCGCTGAATCGAAAGGGTTTGAAATTTTCGGGGCGCTACGTGCAACCGACCGCCTGAGCTTCCGTGGTGCATATAGCTATACGGATGCGCAGCTTTCAGGCCTGTCACCATCGCTGCTCAATGAACTGACTCCTCCTGGGTTCGGTACAAATCCGGTTGATGGCCAGGATGGGGATCGCCTGCCGGGTTCACCTAAGCATCAAGGTAGCTTTTTTGCGGATTACACCATGCCGATTTCCGGTGATTGGGATATGAAGCTCAGCTACGGCTTTACCGCGCACAGCAATGTTCTGACACGCACGGGTAGCCGTGCCGGCGGATTGGTACTGCCAGGTTTCGACCGGCATAACGCCTCGCTAAGCGTAAGCGGCAATGGCTGGAACGCGACACTTTATGCCGACAATATCTTCAACACATTTGGTGAAACCGGTGTGCGTGGCACGCCGCTGTTTGATCAGGCTGTTGCCGATATTAATGGCGATCCCGTTTATACGCGGACCTTCGGTACGTTTGTCGCACCGCCGCGGCGTATTGGTGTGCGCGTCAAAAAGAAATTCTAATTGATGCAAATGAAAAACCGCCCGTCCTCCTTCTGAGGGCGGGCGGTTTTTCTGTAATCAGCCCAATCAGCTTTAACCGCCGACCCATACATCAAGTACATAACGGCCCTGTGCTGCCATATCGTCCACCCAAGCAAGACTCTCGTCCAGCGTAGCATCGCTGTGTTCAGTACGGATACTGGCAAGCGCATGTTTGACGTCGGGCTCCATCGCTGCGCCATCACCGCAGATATAGATGACTGCACCCGCCTCTATCAGCTCCCATGTTCTGGCAGATTGTGCCTGCATCAGGTGCTGGACATAAACCTTATCATTGCTTTCGCGTGAAAATGCGGTGTGCAGCTCGGCAATACCATCCCTGCCTGCGGCTTTCAGTTCATCGGCATAGATGAAGTCCTGCTGGCTGTGGCGGCACCCGAAGAACAGCATGGCCGCGCCGAGTGTTTTGCCCGCATCTTTCAGCATGCGGCGCTCTTGCAGGAACCCCCTGAACGGGGCGATCCCGGTTCCGGGACCGATCATGATAACCGGCTTTTGCGGGTTATCGGGCAGGCGGAATGGTGTCGTCGGCGCTTTCACCACGGCCTGCACCGTATCCCCGGGCTGCATGTCGCGCAGATAGGTGGAACACACACCTTTATAAGTACCGGCGCCTGAGCGCGCGGGTCCTTCGACCACACCCACCGTGACCGAACATGTGCCGGGCAATACGTTGGGTGCGGATGAGATCGAATAATAGCGCGGGCTGATAAACGGAATCATTTCCAGGAACTGTGCAAAGGGCAGTTCGCATGCAGGGTGCTCGTCCAAAATATCAAGCACAGACTTGCGTTTCAGGAACACTTCAGTGCGGTAAAGGTCTTTGCCATCACGTGCAGGCGCGGCTAGCGCCTCCAGCAGCGGTTTTGTTTTTGGACAGCGTGTATTGGTCGCCATCACGGCAATATCCCGGCGTGAAGCAACAGCCTGGAGCTCGCCATAAACTTCCGCCAGGCGTTTGACTGAAAAGGTGCTGCCATTGGGGAAGGGGCTACGACGGCCACCGGTCACATCGACGCGGATATAGGTATTGTTATTAAAGCCAAAGCGCGACAGTGCCCGCTCGACAAGCGCAGGGCTGTTGACTGGTATAACGCACAGATGATCGCCCGGCTGGTATGTTACGCCGTCCGGCAATTCAATTTCGATATGGCGTGTCGAACGATCTGACGGATTGGGACCATCATGGTTTTGCAACTCCCGATTGGCACGGATGGTCATGGGCGTCGCGCCTGCCTGCAGCGCGACAGGGTTGGCGGTGACGCTTTCGGCAATTTCAACTTTATAGAGCGGTTCTGCCTCGGCAGGTGCGGTAAAATCGATACCGAGATCAAGTGCGTTGCCAATCGCGGGCCAGAGCTTTTCGAACCAGTCATGGAACTGCTCGTCCATATCCTCGCGGGCATCGCCCTCTCCGCGCGGGGTCAGACGGTGTGCACCCAGTTCTTCCATCCGCTGGTCGATCAGGCGCGGCACGGTCTGGAACGTCGATGCCCAGTCGCGATTGCCGCACCCGAATACGGCATAGGTGACGTCGTCTGCCGCACCGGATCCGGCTTTTTCCAGCCAGTTTGCAAACTGCACGGCATTATCCGGCGGTTTGCCGTTATAGGATGCAGTGACAATCACGACGGCGCCTGATGTGGGCGGACCATCCGGATAGTCATCAAGGCCTGCCAGCACAGTGTCGAAACCGTTCAGGTCACCCATCTGCGCGACTTCATGCGCATAGCTTTCTGCCATGCCCAGGTTGCTGCCGTAGAGCACCGTCAACCTGGTGCCATGCTTGGGACGCTGGGCCTGTGTCTTTGCACTATCAGGTTCGTCAGCAGCAGCGGTAGGTGCAGTGCGGGTCAGGCCGTCACGCACCTTGGCACGGATGGTAAATCCTTCCGGCTTGAGCGACAGCGTCTCCTTGATATCCATTTGGTAATTTTTGTGATCGTAGAGCGTGAAACGCTGCAGGATCATTGCCAGCACCAGCACGGCCTCCTGCAGGGCAAACTGCCGTCCGATACAGGCGCGCTGGCCATTACCGAACGGCTTATAGGCATGGTCGGGCCGCGCAGCCTCGGCTTCGCGGGAGAAATGGTCAGGGTTGAAAGCGTCAGGATCATCGCCCCAGATCGATGTGTCACGGTGCAAACTAGGGATCAGGATGGTGACGAATGTGCCCTTTTTGATCGGATATTTGCCGCCGACAATTTCATCCTCGAATGGCGCAACGCTGAACGCAGGTGCAGTGGGCCAGAGCCGCAGCGCCTCAAGCAGGATAGCGCGCGTATATTCCAGCTGTGCAATCTGCGCAATGGACGGCGCAGTGCCGATATCCTTGCCCAGCACCCGGTCCACTTCTTCAGTGGCTTTCGCCATGATCGCGGGGTTTTTCAGCAGGTAATAGAGCGTGAAGGACATCAGCCCCGATGTCGTTTCATGCCCGGCGATCAGGAACGTGTTGATCTGGTAACGGATATTTTCATCCGACAGGCTTTCGCCCGTTATCTTGTCCACACCCGCCAGCATGAAATTGAGCAGGTCTTTCTGCGCGCCGCCGCTGCGCCGCCGTTCGGAAATGATATCGTCGACCAGTTTGTTCATGAAAGCCACATCGTCTTTCATCTGTGCGAGCCGGTTCCGCAAAATCAGTTTTTCAAAGGGCAGGCCTTTTTGCAGCATGCAGGTTTCCAGCGTACGGGTCAGCGCGTCGATAAAGGGGTGAAAATCCTCCCGGTAAAACGAGTTGAACCGGTAGTCGAAACCGCACAGGCCGATCGTGTCGAGCGTCAGGCCGGTCATGTCGCGTACCACGTCAATCTCGTCATCGGCGTTCAGCCGTTCCCATTTGAGCATCAGCTGATCGGCAATATCGACCATCATCGGCAGGTATTCCTGCATCGCCTTCTGGGCAAAAGTAGGGAGCAATATATTGTGCGCCTTCGACCATTCAGGATCGAGCGTGTCTCCAGTAAACAGGCCGTTCCCGCCTACTGCGCGGACACGTTTAAGGGGGCCGCGGACCGTTTTGTCAAAGCGGGTTTCATCACACAGCTCCTGTACGATTTCAGGGCCGGACGCTATCATGATTGGCGTACCCATCATATCAAGCCAGAAGAGCGGCCCCTGCTCCTTGCAATGTTCCATCAGGCTTTGCAGCGGAGTATCGGAATCAACGGAAAGGATATTGCCGAGTATTGGCAGGCCATCAGGTTTCGGAATAGGATCCAGCCTGTTTTTGCCCGCCATATATGCCTCCCGATAATTTCCCCGTTCAATATTTCTAACAGCCCTGCGCGTGAGTGTATAGATGTTTGACGGTGAAGAGGAATCGCATGCAAGGTTAATATCGCAATGTTTTTGACCGGATTATTGCCATAACGGTCACATCGGCTATGAGTATCGGCAGGAGAACAGGAATGAGCGACGTTCAAGAAAAAGCCCAGGGAACAGAAATAATCTTTCCTTCTGCATCTGGAGAAAATACCCATTGCACATCGTCGGAATATGATCGCCTGTACCGGCAGAGTATCGAAGATCCCGATCAATTCTGGACAGAGCAGGCGAAGCGGCTGGACTGGATAGAAACACCTACAAAAATTGCAGACTGGTCCTATGATCCGGTCGGTATCAAATGGTTTGAAGATGGCGTACTCAATATTTGCCACAATGCTGTCGACCGCCATGTGGCGAATGGCAAGGGTGATGTCACTGCGCTGATATTTGAAGCCGATGCCCCGGACGCAGAGCCGCGTTCGCTCACCTATGCCGAGCTGCTTGCCGAGACTGTTAAAATGGCAAATAGCCTGAAAGAGATTGGCGTCAAAAAGGGCGACCGCGTAACTATTTATATGCCGATGATACCCGAAGGCGCCGTTGCGATGCTCGCTTGCGCGCGCATTGGCGCCATTCATTCGGTTGTGTTTGGCGGGTTTTCACCGGATGCACTGGCCGGCCGGATTGAGGATTGTGAGAGCAAGTTCGTGATCTGCGCCGATGCCGGGGTGCGCGGCGGCAAGACGGTGCCGCTCAAATCCAATGTCGATGCCGCTCTAAAGAAAGTCGATGTTGATGCCATGCTGGTCATCAAACATACCGGCAGCCAGATCGATATGAAATCCGGCCGTGACCACTGGTATCATGACGTTAGCGCCAATGTCCCCAAGGACTGCCCCTGCGAACCCATGCAGGCTGAAGACCCGCTGTTCATCCTTTATACGTCAGGATCAACCGGCAAACCAAAGGGCGTGCTGCACACTACCGGCGGCTATGCAGTATGGACCGCCACCACTTTCCATTATGTATTCGATTACAGGCAAGGTGAGGTTTTCTGGTGCAGCGCCGACATTGGATGGGTTACGGGGCATAGTTATATTGTTTATGGCCCGCTCATCAATGGGGCGACGGAAGTCATATTTGAAGGTGTGCCCAACTATCCTGACCATAGCCGGTTCTGGGAAGTGGTCGCCAAACATAAAGTCAATATATTCTATACTGCCCCGACCGCCATACGCGCGCTGATGCGCGAGGGGGATGATCCTGTCAAAGCGCATGACCGTTCTTCATTGCGGCTGCTCGGCACTGTAGGCGAGCCGATCAACCCTGAAGCATGGCGCTGGTATTACAATGTTGTGGGGGACGGTGAATCTCCCATAGTTGATACATGGTGGCAGACCGAAACTGGCGGCATCATGATTACGACATTGCCCGGCGCACACGGCATGAAACCGGGCAGCGTCGGCAAGCCATTTTTTAGCATCCGGCCCGAATTGGTCGATAATGAAGGCAAAGAACTGAAAGGTGCAACCGATGGCAACCTATGCATCACGCATAGCTGGCCCGGTCAGGCGCGCAGTGTCTATGGCGACCATGAACGGTTTATCCAGACCTATTTCAGCACTTACAAGGGCAAATATTTCACAGGTGACGGCTGCCGGCGTGATGCAGATGGCTATTACTGGATTACCGGGCGCGTTGATGATGTGATCAACGTATCGGGTCACCGCATGGGTACGGCGGAAGTCGAAAGTGCGCTGGTCTCTCATCCCAAAGTGGCCGAAGCCGCTGTCGTCGGCTATCCCCATGATATCAAGGGCCAGGGCATATATTGCTATGTCACGCTCAACGCGGGGGAAGAAAGCTCCGATGCACTCATCGCGGAMCTGCGCAGCCATGTCCGCAGTGAAATCGGGCCGATTGCCACGCCCGACCACCTGCACCTGACGCCTGCACTTCCCAAGACACGTTCTGGCAAAATAATGCGCCGTATCCTACGCAAAATTGCAGAGAATGACTATGGCAGCCTGGGTGATACATCGACGCTCGCCGATCCAGGTGTCGTTGACAAGCTTATCACGGGACGGTTGCAAAAATAATATTGTGATTTTCTGGAGCTAATAATGACTAGTAGTCATGCAACAGAACATGGGTCCTGCTAGCGCAAGACCCATGTTTTGTGACTGAACTTTACTGCTGGCACATCCGGATGTTCTGCCATCGCCTATGCTGGGCGCTATGCATGTGAAGCCAGCAGCACCCTATGGCTATGGCCGCAATATCAATCAACCAGATGGTGGCAAACACTCACCAAAGTGAATGACACATCTGTCTCATTTTATCTGACGACGGACATAGCATATCGAACCATCATAGATAATCTCCCACATAATCACAATACATACTATAGTTGATAAACAATAATGCATATAAACGCCAATAGTTTCTTGCATGGATATGCGAAAACTTGTGGGCAGGAATGTCAGCCGGATCCGAAAGGAGAGGGGACTGACCCAGGAACAGCTCTCTGAGCTCTCCGGCTTATCGCAGCAATATCTTAGTGACCTGGAGCGCGGGAAGCGCAATCCGACTATCGTCACTATCCATGAAATCGCTCTTGCACTGGACGTTACGCATGTGGAGATCGTGGCGCCCTAAGCAATATGAGTAGCCCCTTTATGAGCAGCTATATAGTATTGGCACGTTTACATAATAGCTGGCTGCAACATAGAGGGCGGGGCATTAGCGTTATAGTGACCGGTATTAAACTTACGTAATGTTGATTAGATTAACTCGGTCTGCACCCATCGTTCAATAGAGTGTTGCGCTTTATCGGTAAGTTCTAAAAAAATTCTCCGACTATCACGTCTATCAGGCCTTCGCCGAAGCAGCTCAAATTCTACGAGCATATCAATATACCGAAGAGCTGTGGTAGCCGGCACTTTGGAAGCAATACAGGCGCTGGAAATACAAATGGCATTACCTGATGCTTGAGTTACATAAATATCCAGTAAAATGTCCCAGGCAGGTTCTCCAAAAAGGCCAGTAGGAAAATATTTTTGACGTGCAGTCCTCTCGTGAAGGTGAGTCGCTGCCTTATTTGCGTACATAAGTTTAGTAGAAAGTTGCTGGTTAGCGTCCAGTCCATGGCCCGCGAGCTCAGCAAAAAATAATGACGCGTCCGAAAGCGTCTCCGCTATCTTCGTAAGGTCTATACTATTCGGCACACTCCTTTGAGTCACCTGGCTGTGCCAAGTTGGATGACTGATCCATTGCTATTCCGATAACCATAGCCAGTAAACCAGGAATTGCCCAAAAACCTCCTAACGCTTGATAAATGCTTGCTGCAAAACTTGCCGAAAATAGTGTTGCCATATGCGTTGCCACGGTATTCACCTGGAAAGCTGCCACCCAAAGCGGCCAATAAGCCTTGCTGGAAAGGGCAATGGCTAGCATTGCCATAAGCGTAATCAAATCGATCACCATAACTATGAACTGTGTCTCTAGCCAACTGTCCGTCTCCTGCCCGGTGAGTGAGAGCAATGAAGCGCAAAGGATTACCAGAGAGGCCCTTCTGCCATCACGGCCTCCAGCGAATGATGCATATGTGCAACTTAGAATGACCAGCATCCAGAAAAAGATTACGATTTCCATTCAAGAAGTCCATGACTTTGCCTCTCAATGGTCAAGGTAGATTGCGGTAATATCCTAGTTACGCACGGTGAACGTCAGCTTCTCTCAGCTTTGCGCTTTCATTCCCCAATCCACCCGGGCAACCATAGCCTACCTCAGCAAGAGATGATTGAGCCTGGACTTTACCTAAGGTCCTAACTGTATCCGCCATTTTTGCGCGCCCCGAGATGATTAGACTAATCGCATCGGCTGTTGAACCCAGGAGTTGCTGGCTTGTATGAATGGGTAGTCTGCTGTCTCTGCTGCCTTCAACCAACGATGTGATAAGCGCAGTCCCATCCAACAGGGCGGCATCTATCGATTTGCAAACCCTTTGTGTGTCTGTTGCAACAATGGATCCAGTTGTCTCACTTATTTCAAACATAGCTTCCCCTTTCACGCAAATAGCGTGTTATTTCTGCTCGACTATTCGAGTTAGCTAAATACGGCCAAAACACCTGAGGTTATGAGCGCGATGGCAGTGAAAATTACCAAAGAAATTACTGCTATCTGCAATATGCCCAAAACCCTGCGTCCTGTTTCTAGCTGATTTGGCTTACCTCCGAGTAACGGCAATGTGAACATTTGGCGAAACAAAGACCTTTGCTCATTTTGTTCCGACGCTCTCAGGTTACTTGATTTTTGCGGGTCGGCAATGGACTCCGGCTGACTAGGTAATTTCTGCCTAGATGCACTGTCTCGAAAAAATCGAGCTGCTTCTGCTCTGTTTGCAGCCTGCAAAACGGTAACAGCAGCATGTAGATGATTATCGACTGTTGATGGGGAGATATCAAGAAGGCGCGCGATTTCTTTCGATGTATAGCCATCACCTACCAACCTCAGACAATCTTTCTGACGATCAGTTAGCTTTTCGATTCTACTTGGCCCCATATTCTGATGCTAGAATTACAAATTTGTAATGTCCACATACTCAATTTGGCTCAGCTTCATTGCCTTATACAATATTTGATCCGCCCCCTTATGAGCAGCTATATGGAGTTAGTGGGTTTGCACAATACACGGCTGCACCAAGAGGTTGAGCATCCTACACATAAGATAACTTATCAACTGTCCGCAAACGACTGCTTTGCGCCCCAATGTCGGTCATTGCCCTTTAAGTCAACGCAGTCCAAAAGCAGACGTCCTGCGTATGCTGCACGGTCCGACAGCTCAATCTAATAGGTTTTCCTAAGGCCGTGGTCTTGGCTTCTCTGACAGGTTGCATTCTCAAGGCGATATTGTCCAGCCTTAAGAGCTTGATCAACATAAATGTTTTACGGATGTGTGCGAAATGGAATACGGCAGTATTTTACCAAAGAAGCCATAAAATGGGTGCTCGCATTAATGAAAACGGCCGCTTTAGGGACCGAATATATACTGTTGTCAATTTGATCAATGTAATATAGTTACATTGAAATGAAATTATCCTCGCATCGATTCAGGCGTAGATTTGCAGGCACCTTTTGGCTGCCTGTTGTTCTGTGTGTTTTGATGCTTGGCCAGATCATTGCGGCGGGGCACACGCACGAAAATCAATTTGACGCATCTCTGGAAACAGAATGTGCAATTTGTTCTTACGCAGCACAAAATGATGATTTTGATGTACCAAAGCCCATAAGCGTTCAGGCTATCGAAGTTTCACATTCATGGTTTCCTGATGCGGTAAGCTGGCAGCCTGTCACTGTTACTTTCCAAGCAAAGGCGCGCGCGCCCCCTTATTTCTGACGTCTGGTTGCAAACCGGCCGC
This sequence comes from Sphingorhabdus sp. Alg239-R122, assembly GCF_900537065.1. Taxonomy (GTDB): domain Bacteria; phylum Pseudomonadota; class Alphaproteobacteria; order Sphingomonadales; family Sphingomonadaceae; genus Alg239-R122. The sequence continues at coordinate 59,962 of NZ_UNRC01000006.1, forward strand.
AGCGTATCGCTGTACGGCCGCGTGTAACTGACTTTCCAAATATTATCAGCTGTCTGATCCGCTCGGGTCAGGCGCATTTTCTTTGGTTATACAGGAATGTAATAATGAATAATTCGAAAGTTGCGCACTTGATACTGGGTAGCCCTGTATCATGAATTGCGCAGAGCTTGTCATTGACTGGGACGCAATCCGCGATCCGGCTTGCAGTATTCTTATTGAGCCGCGAATGCCCCCAATATCGGACATAAGCATAGAGGAGCTTTTAAGAGAGGCACCTTTTTCTTGGTATGTGGAAGGCACTTTGGATGAGGTCCAGGCAGACCTGATCACGTTACCTGGCGACATGCGGATCGACATTTCGAATCTCGGATCGCGTTTTATGAAACTGATGCACGTTGATAAACTGCGTGTCCGTATTGAAGGTGTCACCGGCAATGCCTGCAAGAAACTCCATGCCGATTATACCGACCTGCGTCTGATTACAACATATGCTGGCGCAGGCACGGATTATGCGCCGCAAAATGATCGCCGTCTTGAACGCATGCCCACGGGTGCGGTTGGGCTGTTCAAAGGTAAGCTGTTCGGCAATGGGCACACCCCATGCCTGCATCGCTCTCCACCAATTGAAGGCACGAATGAAGCACGTCTCGTGCTGGTTATCGACACGCCTGAAAAATAGAAATTTCATGCAATTTGAATAATAATATCAGGGAATTTATAATGAAATACATATTCTTTCTAGCGACAGCATCCATCGCTTTCACGCCAGTTGCACCTGCATTCGCCCAAGACAGTGAAAATGATGAAGCCGAAATTGTCGTATCGGGTGTTCGCCCGGCCTATCGAGGTGATTTCGAAGAGCTTGAAATTCCTCAGGCAGACCAAATCATTGATCAGGAAACACTGCGCGACGCAGGTGTAGTTGATTTGAATGCTGCTCTAGACCTGTCGGCTTCGGTGTCGCGGCAGAACAACTTTGGCGGACTGTGGAATAGCTTCTCCATCCGGGGCTTTTCGGGTGACATCAACCTGCCGAGCAACTTCCTCGTCAATGGCTTTAATGCGGGTCGCGGGTTTGGCGGGCCGCGCGATATTTCAGGGATTGAGGCTGTTGAGGTCCTAAAAGGTCCGCGCTCTGCGGTTTACGGGCGCGGTGAGCCCGGTGGCACCATTAACCTGATCACCAAACGCCCACAGCTCGAGACATCGGGCTACGTTCAATTTCAAGGCGGCTCTTTCGATTTCTATCGCGGCGACATTGATCTGCAGACCACCCTCGGGGATAATGTTGGAGTCAGGATCGCAGGATTCTACGAAGATGCTGGGAGCTTTCGAGGGCCCAAGGAAACGCAAAAATATGGGTTCTACCCGTCGGTGCGTTTTGACATAGGGGAAAGCTCGATCTTGACCTATGAACTGGAATACACCTCACAGGAATTGCCACAGGATCGCGGTGTCATCTTTTCCGATCAGTTCGGTTTCTCGCCGCGCAGATTGTTCACAGGTGAACCCGATGCGCTCATCGACACCGAGGTTCTGGGTCATCAGTTAGAGTTCCAGCACAACTTCAGCGACGATTGGAGTGTTCTTGTCGGTGCGGGATACAGGGAGACATCGCTTGTCGGAGATGCGTATGAGAATAATTTTGGCAGCCGTCAGCCTTATCTGATCGATGGTGAAACCATTTCGCGTTTTTTCCGGTTCAGGGACTATGAAGCGGATTATCTGGCTCTGCGCGCTGAACTAACAGGTGAGTTCAACACCGGGGGTATTCGTCACCGTGTGATCGTAGGTGTGGATTATGATGAGTTCGACAACGATCAGATAGCCAATCGTTTTCGCCAAGGCGGTATTGGCGGAGCGCCGAGCAGCTCGCTCGATCCGCAGACCTATCTGTTGATCGATGTGGATAATCCGCAATATGGCCTCTATCCGCGACCGATTCCAGCCGCGCAGATTGACCGACTGGAAACGACCAGCGGTTTCGGTTTCTACATTCAGGACCAGATCGATCTGACTGATAAACTTCAGTTTCGTTTTGGCGGCCGGTTTGACGATTTCGAGCAAAAACTGATCAACCGGCGCAGTGATCCTGCGGCTGTGAACGAATCTTCCAACAGTGCATTCTCGCCGCAGGCGGGCATCGTTTTTCGTGCAACCGGCGGGGTCAGTTTATACGCCTCCTACGGGGAAGGCATCCGCCAACTCTCTGGTACCGATTTTGAGGGAACATCGTTCGACCCGAACAAATCGACATCGCTAGAGGCAGGTATCAAACTTGACCTTGGCACAGTGTTTTCCGGAGTGCAGGGGTCGGCCTCTGCCACCGTCTTTGACGTCGATCAGAGCAACATTCTTATCTTTGATTCCCGTCCAGAGGCAGCCGGAGAATTAATTCCGGCCGGCGAGGCGCGCAGCCGCGGACTGGAACTGGATGCCAATGCCAGCTTCGATAGTGGCCTGCGTGTCTGGTTCTCCTACGCGTATACTGATGCGGAATATACGAATAGCGGCACCGACTCGGCGACTTTTACAACATTTGACCCGGGCGAGCCGCTGATCAACTCGCCCGATCATCAGCTGAGCCTGCAGGCATCGCAGAGCTTTGCAATCGCTGACCTTGCCGCACAAATTGGCGGAGGTGTCCTTTATGTTGGTGAACGAAACGGTGAAGTGGGCGGCGATTTTGTTTTGCCAGATTACACAACTATCCGTCTGTTCGGTCAGATTGAACCGATCGAAAACCTGGCGATCCGCCTTGATATCGATAATCTGTTCGACGAGACCTTTTACACGGATTCCTTTGCCAATGTCTGGGTGCAACCGGGCGCTCCAAGAACAGTACGCGTTTCCGCTCGTTTCAAATTTTAAGAATAGGAAGGTAGAGTTATGACATCTCCGCTTGAAGCTCGCTCGCTCTCGCTGGTACGCGAAGGGAATACAGTTCTTGACGATGTTTCTTTTACAGTCGCCCAAGGAGAGATATTCGCTTTACTGGGCGGTAATGGTGCGGGTAAATCGAGCACTTTACTGACCTTTCTCGGCTTTCTCGAGCCTTCGGGCGGCGATATACTGGTCAACGGAACCAGTGTTGGCAGTGATGTTGCTCTGGCGCGCTCAGCTATTGCTTATCTGCCGGAAGCTGCTGCGCTTTACGGACATATGACCGCTTATGAAAATCTCGATTATTTTCTCGATTTGGCGGACAAGCTAGCCAGTCAGGCTGAAATAGATGCGGCACTAGAGCGTGTAGCATTACTCGTAGAGGCGCGGTCCCGGCGATTGCAATCCTATTCCAAGGGGATGCGGCAAAAGACGGCAATCGCGCTTGCGCTGCTTCGCGAGACGCCGATCCTACTACTTGATGAGCCAACATCGGGTCTTGATCCCATTGCCATCGATGAGTTTCACGATTTGGTCAAGGCGCTCGCTGAGGGCGGCCAAACTATCTTGATGGTGACGCATGATGTTTATGGTGCATGTCAGGTCGCGGATCGGGTGGGCCTGCTCCGACGGGGCAAGCTTGTTGGCAGTTTTGCAGCCGAGAATAACAAGCGGATAAACACCGAAGCCGTGCATGCAGCATTTGCAGAGCGAGAAGCAGTATGACAGCAATAACTCGCATCGCGCGTGAAGAGTGGCGACTATGGCTGCGTTCAAAAACAGTTGTGGCTGCTGCGCTGATCGTTGTAGCCTTGTTGACAGCCACAAGCGTTCTAACGGTCCACCGTATTGCTTCCGAGCAATCGCAGCGGCTCGAACAGCAGGTCGCAGCAGAGCAGACTTTTTTTGCGCAACCGGATCGCCACCCGCATCGTATGGTGCATTATGGTCACTATGCTTTCCGCCCTCCGCCGCCACTCGCCATGTTTGAACCTGGTGTCGATGCCGTTACTGGCCAGTCGATCTTTCTTGAAGGTCACCGCCAGAATACGGCCATGTTTGCCGATACCAAAGCAGCTGCTGATCTCGGCGGATTTGCGGCACTAACTCCGGCAGGTCTCTATCAGTTACTGCTACCGCTCCTCCTCATCGTGCTGGGTCATGCGCTTTTCCTGCGTGAGCGGGAGAGTGGCACGCTTGCCGTGATGCTGGCACAGGGGCAATCGGGTGTGAAGCTGGCACTGGGCAAGGCAACGGCTTTGCTTGTGGTTATTGCCATCTTCATGATCCCGCTGATCGCGGTCGCTGCCTATTCAGTAAGTTTGGGCGAGAGCGCGCTTGCTGCCTTTTCGCTGGTCGGCGGATATTTCGCTTATTTATGTATATGGGGCGCTATCGTTCTTACCGCTTCGGTCATCCTGAAACAGCGTGCCGTCTCGCTCGGTGTATTGATTTTCATATGGCTGTTCGCCGCACTAATCGTACCGCGCTTTGCCATCAATGCGAGCAGCGTAGCAATCGACGCGCCGGGCAAAATCGAGAGCGATCTTGTGATGCTGGCTGAACAGCGCAAGCTGGGCGATGGCCACAACGCGGCTGATCCGGCCTTCCAGCGTTTGCAAGACCAAGTGCTGAAGCAATATGATGTCGAAACTATTGAAGAATTGCCAATAAACTGGCGCGGTGTCGTCGCATCCTATTCAGAGGCTGAACTGACCGAATTGCTGAATGATTACACCGAAAAACGCATGGGCCTTGAAGCTAGCCAGTCCCGCATGTTCGAATGGTTCGGACTGGCATCACCAACCATATCTGTCAGCTCGCTATCGCGCGCACTCGCGGGGACAGATCTTGCGACGCACCATCGTTTCCTGCGCGAAAGTGAAGTTTTGCGCTTTGATTTTGTCCAATCACTCAATCAGGCTCATGCCGAAAAGCTGGATTACACGACAGATATCAATCGCAACAATGATGCGGCATCTGCACAGCGGGCACGGATCAATTCGGCAAGTTGGCAAGTGCTTGATGAGTTTCGCTTTGCCCCTGACAGCGCCAGCAAGCGTCTCGGTAGAACTGCACTATCGCTGGGGATACTTATTATGTGGCTGTTGCTAGCCTGCGTTATTGTGCTCCTCACTGCGCGGAGGGTAAGAGTATGATGTTGCGAAATTTTGCCCGCGAAATCCGTTTCCTTTCCAAGGACCGAGGCGCGCTATTCTGGCTGGCGCTTTCATTCATCCTTTCGGTGATTGCCGTCTCATTCGGTGTGACCGAGGTTCGTGAACAGCGCGAGACTATTGCAAATTTGATTGAGGAAGACGCTGCAGATCGTGCCAATGCGCTGGAGGGACAGGAAGATTGGGGAAGTGCCGCCTATTATGCTTTCCACTTTACCTATGCTCCGCCGTCTGACTTTGCCTTTGCGGCGATGGGGCAGCGTGACAGCACGCCGTGGAAGCACCGGGTGCGCATGCTTGCTTTAGAAGCCCAAATACATGAGGCTGATACGCGTAACGCGGATTTTGGTCTGGTCGGCAGGTTCGACTTTGCCTTTCTGGCAGCGTCGGTTGTTCCGCTGCTTCTCATTCTCTTGCTCTATGACCTGCGCGCGTCCGAACGAAGTGCCAGCAGGCATGATTTTCTGGTAGCGACTGCGGGTTCATCGCTCTCATTATGGTTTCCAAGGGCCTTGGTCAGAGTTGCCGGGCTTGCGCTCCTGTTGCTCGTTCCCCTCTGGGTTGCCTCGTTAATCGCGGGAGCATCAGGAATGGTTACCTTGCAAGCAACCGGCATCGTAGTTGGCGCGCTGGCTGTCTGGTGGCTGATAGTTGAGCTGGTCAGCCGTATCAAAGCCTCTCCATCCGTTCTGCTCACCTCTCTCATAGGATTGTGGCTGGCTCTAGCTATCGTTGTTCCGGCGCTCTCCAAAGCTGTCATCGAAACGAATAATCCTATTCCAGATGGCGGTGAAATTCTGTTACTTCAGCGAGAAACCGTGAACGATGCCTGGGACCTACCCAAAGAAGCGACGATGAAGCCGTTCATCGAAACTCACCCTGAATGGCGAGAATACGCGGAAATCGAAGAGGGGTTCGAATGGAAATGGTACTACGCTTTCCAGCAAGTCGGTGATCAAAAAGCGGCTCCGCTTGTCGAACAATATCGTGAAGCACGACTCAGACGTGACCGCCAGGCCGGGATCGCCGCGTTGCTTTCTCCAACCTCTTTTGTCGAACGCGCTTTTGAAAAACTGGCCGGTACAGATGCGGTTTCCATGATTGCCTATGAAGATGAGGTGCGTGATTTTCATGCCGAGCTTCGGGCATTTCACTATCCGCTTATGTTTCCAGAGAAGGACTATGATTCGGGGCTACTGGCTGAACTTCCGCTTTACAAGCCCGAGAGCTGAACGTGCCAGATCGCCAGAACATTGATCCAAACCGCTTTAGAACCGGGGCGGGTGCCTGTCTTCTCACACTTGCGTATTGGTGCACTCGGCGACTTTGCAAGCTTTGCATTGTTATATCAGAATCATGATGACGGTAAGGCGAAAACCCTATTCGACTGATCACAATGTCCTTAATGTTATGGAATCTAAAAAGCGGCCGCTCAGCGCTTATCAAATCGCTGATGCGCTTACACGCATAACACACACGCAGGTCTATCGCGCATTGGACCGTCTGATTCTGGCGGGCAGCGTAAGAAAGATTACTTCGTGCAACCACTTTGTTACTGCATCAGCTGCGCATGAAATCGCCATGGTCTGCAAACGATGCGGATATTGTGAGTTGCGGCAAAATGATGCTGCATTCTCGGCACTTGGCACATTATGTGCCGCCCAAGGTTTTACGGTCCGTGAAGCATTCATCGAAATCTCGGCCATCTGCAGCAATTGCGTAGAGGCCGATGGAAAGCTATGTTCAACAACGCCCAATAAAACGGAGACGATTTCCCATGATTAGACGTTCAATTTTCCTCGCTTCTGCTGCAATAACCATGTTCAGCGCGGTGCCTTCACCAGCTCTTGCCGATGAAGGCATGTGGACTCTGGATGCATTTCCAGCCGAACAGATGCGCGAAAAATACGGATGGGCACCCGACCAGGCATGGCTCGACCGGGTACAGGCGGCTTCGGTACGTTTGACAGGTGGTTGCTCCGCCAGCTTCGTTTCGCATCAAGGGCTCATTCTCACCAACCATCACTGCATCGCAAGCTGCCTGTATGAAAATTCGACCGATGCGGACGATTTTCTGAAGCGCGGCTTTATTGCGGCGAACCGTGAGCAAGAGAAGAAGTGCGCTGGTCAACAGGCCGAGATTGTCACCAGTATTGTCGATGTGACAGACGATATAACAGCAGCCATTGGCGATGCCACTGGCGAAGCGCTTACCAAAGCGCGCAGCGCAAAAATTGCCGCACTCGAAAGTGCGGGTTGTACCGATATGAAAACTACCCGCTGCCAAGTCGTCACTCTTTTTGGCGGCGGCCAGTACAAGCTTTATATTTATCGCAAATATTCCGATGTCCGGCTGGTCTGGGCACCCGAAGACCGGGCGGCAACATTTGGCGGCGATCCCGATAACTTCAATTTCCCGCGCTATTCGCTCGATGCCTCGTTCCTGCGCGCTTATGAAAATGGCAAGCCCGTTGCGACGCCCGCGCACCTCACATGGAACCCGCGTCCGCCAAAGGAAGGCGAAGTTACATTCGTTGTCGGTAATCCCGGCTCGACATCACGGCTTTATACGCAGAGCCAGCTTGCCTTTGAACGCGAAGTGCGTCTGCCGGTGACGCTCACCACCCTGTCCGAACTGCGCGGACGGCTTATCCGTGCGATGGAGGAAAACTCGGAAAAGGAACGTGAAGGGCTGGACCTGCTTGGCGGTATCGAAAACTCGCTGAAAGTCTATATTGGCCGTACCAGGGCGCTGAACGATCCTGCCTTCACCGCGAAACTTGCCGAAGCCGAAACCGAACTGAAAGCGAAAAGTAGGAGCAATGCCGCTATTGATGATCCATGGACTAGCGTGGATGAGGCAATGCAGGCCTATCGCTCCTATTATCTATCTTCTCGCTTTACCGATCCTTCTGGCGATCTATACGGCTATGCGCAGGCATTAGTGCTGGCCGCCATCGAACGTGAAAAACCCAATGCGGAGCGTTTGCCCGGCTATACCGACAGCGCGCTTCCTCTTACGGAAAAGCGGTTGCTTGATGAGCGGCCAATCTATCCATGGCTTGATGAACTGATATTCGGATGGAGTTTATCGAAGGGCCGCGAATATCTGGGCGCGGATGATCCTGATACGAAATTGATATTGGGCAAGGAAAGCCCCGAGCAACTGGCCGAACGGCTAGTAAATGGAAGCGACCTTGCCAACTCCGAAATGCGCAAAAAGCTGTGGGATGGCGGGATGGCAGCTATCGAAGCGTCCGACGATCCAATGATTGCTTTCGCACGAAAGCTTGAAGGGAGGCAGCGTGAACTAAAGCAGCAGATCGACGAAAATTATAGCGGCCCGCTCGCCACTACCGGTGCCAAACTCGCCGATGCGCGTTTTGCTGCCTATGGCGACAAACTCTATCCCGACGCGACCTTTACGCTGCGCATCAGCTACGGCCAGGTAAAGGGCTGGATGGAGCGCGGCCAGCAGGTACCGATTGCCACCACCATGGGCGGCACGTTTGACCGCGCAACCGGCAATGAACCGTTCGACCTCGCACCCGCGTTTGCAGCGAACAAGAACAAGATTGATCCCGCCACGACATATGATTTCGTATCGACCAACGATATTATTGGGGGCAATTCCGGTTCGCCGGTGATTGATAAGGAAGGCACTGTGATCGGCGCGGCGTTTGATGGCAATATCCACTCGCTCGGCGGGAATTATGGTTACGATCTTAATCTTAACCGTACAGTATCGGTGTCCACGGCCGCAGTACAGGAGGCACTGGAGACGATATACCCGGCACCGCACTTAGTAAAAGAGCTTGCAGGAAAATAGCGGTTATTCAATTCGTCCGCGAAGCCAAACTCCGCAGTTCCATATTGCGGAGTTTGGCTTTTGTTGCAGCACTAGAATTGACTAAAAACTATCGTTTAAGCTCGATCGATGCGCCTTGTTTTAGGCGAAACAGTAGGCCTTCAATTTGGTTCAAAGAAGCACTTACTTCGTAGCATGGCTACGATTGCTAGTTCGCTGTTTAACAGCGGGGTAGCTAATTAGAAGTTCAGAGCTATCAACAGTTCAGGTCTGTTGTAGGAAAGTCCACTATTCACTGCTCGTTTCCAAAAAGTGGAATGACGGCTATCGGCCCAAGTTTCGACCAGCGCTCAGCGGCGGAGATTGGGGGTGAAAGCGGACGTAGCGTAACGGTGCGCAATCGGGCAATCTGGGATAATACAAACACTCAATCTCGGAAGAACCTCTTCTCTTCAGAGAGGAAGCGGAAGATCCAGACCAAAGTAAAAACGCCAAAAGCAACCAATCCCCAGACTGGCGGCTCCTCGTCCCCTTTATGCAGAATAATGGCCGCAGCCATTATTATCCATGAGGGAATGCCAACGTAGATTTCAAGGCGCCGAGCGAGAGTCATTTAGCAGGCCTATCGCAAGTGGAGCCGCCGCACAACAAGGAATCATCAACGTCCGAAACTGAGGGTGAAAGCGATCACTTCTGTGGTTTAACCGCTAGTGGCAGATCATCAAACAAAGCTGGAGGCCCACCAAGTTGGGCGCCTTCAATTTCGAGCATCTTAAGTTTGGTTTCTACGCCGCCCGGCGCTGAAAAGCCGGTAAGTTTTCCATTTGCACCAACAACGCGGTGGCAAGGAACGATGATCGGGATAGGATTGCGCCCGAGAGCCTGGCCAACCCTTTGAGCAAAAAGTTTGTCCCCGAGTTCCGATGCAACATCGCCGTATGTGCGCGTCTCCCCAGCCGGAATTGCGCAAGTGACAGCGTAGACCTTCTTTGCGAATGCATCGACTTCACCAAGGTCGCAGGCGACAAATGACAAATCTACTTTTTCACCTTCAAGCAGCGCAATGATTGATTGAATGGCACGATCAATGGCCGGTGGCGGTTTAGCTCTTCTCGCCCCAGTTCGTTTGACAACGCGGGCCGCCGTCGCGGCAGGTGTCTTTTCAGGCAAAGAGGCTGCGACGACCACCTCGCCACGCCAAGCGATGCAACAATCACCGATCGCCGTAGGAAAAAGAGTATATTGCGCTATATTCAAAAAAAGCCTCAGTCCTTAGGCAGGGAAACAAAGTCAACAAAGATGGCGTGGTTCATGTGGTTAAATGCACCTAATCCCATCTTGGGGACTTGCCTTGCTGGAGGTATGCAGTGAATTTGTTGCATATATCTTGACCTATTCCAGTCCAGCCTGCGGTCCGCGTTCGAGCAACGTCGTCAGAACAATATGGCTGCGAGTATTAGTGACATCGCCAAACTCCCGCATCCGGACCAGAAGCTCGTCGAGAGCATTTGTGCTTTTACACCGCGCCTTTATCAAAAGGCAGGAATCTCCGGCTACGCTGTGAATCTCTTCAACATCAGCGTCCTCATGTAGTTTGGCAAAATTTTCCCGGGCCCTGGCTCCGGTGTAATTCACATGAATAAAGGCGAGAAGCGGGCGCCCGATTTTTGCGCCGTCCAGGCTAATGGTATTCTTCATAATCACGCCTGCGGCTTTCATTTTCTTCACCCGTTCGTGCACAGCTGGTGCCGAAAGATGCACCTTTGCACCTAGGTCAGAATAGGATTGCGATGAATCTTCGCTAAGCGCGCTTAATAATTTTCGGTCTGTATCGTCGATAACCAGCTCCGATACCCGTTTCTGCTGAACGCCGTTCGTATTTATATCCATAAGTCCAAAAATCCTTGATGCCGAATATTATTCGATAATATAGCTATATGGCAATATTATATTCTGCAATAGGAATTCTCTATGGAACTGAGCGTTTACCTCATTTTCTTCGTCACCACTGCCATCGTGATTTTCGTTCCGGGCCCTGCGGCAATCGCAATAGCAGCCCAAGGGGCGGGCAATGGCCACAAACGCGCAACCTTCGGCGTATTTGGCGTAGCAGCGGCCAATGCGGTCTATTTCATTTTGTCCGCCATGGGCATTGCATCGCTGCTGATCGCGTCGGCGTTTGTTTTCAACGCCATCAAATGGATTGGGGTTGCCTACCTGATCTATCTCGGCCTGACAGCAATCTTCAGCAAAACCGGCGGCATTCAGTTTCCCACGGGCAAGCTTCAGTCCGCGGTTTCATTATTTGGAAAAGGTTTCATTGTCGAGTTCGCGAGCCCAAAGGCATTGCTATATTTTGCAGCAATCCTTCCGCAGTTTCTCGATGTCTCAAGACCAATCGTTCCCCAAATGCTCCTCATGGGCGGGACGACAGTCGCGTTCGATCTGATCTCATACAGCCTATACGCTTATGTCGGTGACCGGTTGACCAGCGGCGCTGTCAAAGAATGGATCGTCCGCCTGATCAATCGCGTAGCTGGCGGAGCTTTGTTGTTGGCGGGTGCACGGATGGCGAGCGTTTAGGCACGCTCTTGGATTGATCGATAAGCGCCAGCAGATTGGACTGACATGACCGAACTATTCCCACCCATCGAACCCTATGAAACAGAGTTTCTGGATGTAGGTGACGGCCACACGATATTTATTGAACAAGCAGGTAACCCCAGCGGCAAGCCAGTAGTCTATCTGCATGGCGGCCCAGGGGCAGGGAATTCACCGGTAACGCGACAGTTATTTGACCCTGATATTTACCGGATTATCCATTTCGATCAAAGAGGATGCGGCCAGAGTACGCCGCATGCCTCGTTGGACGCCAATACGACTTGGCATCTTGTCGAAGACATGGAAAAAATCCGCAAGCATCTGGGTATAGAGGCGTGGCAGATTTGCGGCGGAACGGCAATATCCCGCTCGACTGGGTTGAGCAGCGAAAGCAACTCGGGTTCAGCTGAAACATTAAAACTGCATCTGCATCCGAGGACGCTAAATCGGCCTCTAGAGATAATGGCGAGATCATGCCTGTTTCTGCGAGGCCAAATGGGTCTCTGGTGCGCACTGCAACCACTGTGCTGCCATAACCCGCTAAGAACACGCGACTAATCCGGCCACGTTGGTCAGAATCTCAGGACACGGAAAAACTGAAGAAAAAATGGTGCTGCTGGAGAGAATTGAACTCTCGACCTCAGCCTTACCAAGGATGCGCTCTACCACTGAGCTACAGCAGCCAACCATTTTATGCCTGCATATGCAGGAAATGTGCAGCCGGTGGTTCAGCTGGACAGAGGCGCCTAATGGTCAAGTGCCGCCTTTTTGTCAAGCCATATAGCAGGCACATGATGCACTCTGCTTGCAATAGGCGACAAATTGCGGCAATTCGTGCGCGTTATGGCGAAAAAAGACACTAAAGAAGAACGTGCCGCGCGGTTGGCAGAGAATCTGCGCGCCAATTTACGCCGCCGCAAGCAGCAGGCGCGTGAAAGCGGAGGCCAGGTGGTGCAAAATGAATCAGGTGAGGAAGAATAGTCCTTAGCCTTGATTCGGCTTTATCTTTTCAAACCCGGCAATGGCACCGCGAAACCTGTCTGGAACAGGCGCAGGGCGGCCTGATTCTTTCAGGAAATGGACATAGGTTGACGTAACGACGCACAGCAGCTCGTCGCCGCGAAACATGGCTATCTGAAACACAAAGCTGCTATTGCCGATTTCCGCAACGCGTACGCCCATGTCAATCACGTCGTCCGCCTTGGCGGAACCGCGGAAATCAAGCGCGCTATGCCGTACCATGACATCTCCGTCCGGTCCGAAAAAGTTCACGCTTTCCCAGCCGCCATCGCCGCCCAGTTCGCGAAAATATTCGGTTACCGCAATATCGGCGAAAGTGAGGTAATGGCCGTTAAAGACCACATTTTGTATATCAACTTCGTGGTAGCGCACACGCTTGGGCGCAAATATCGCAAAGTCGCTGCGATCCGGACTATTTATCATGAAGCTATTCGGGCTGCGTGACAGGTGCGCAGGCGGCTTCGAGCCATTCCCGTGCATCACCCTCAAGCCGTGGCCCCACGATTTTCATGACCTTGGCGTGATAATCGTTCAGCCATGCCAGTTCTGTGTCTGACAGCATGGATGCATCAACCAAATTACGGTCAATCGGCGCGAATGTGAGCGTTTCAAAACCCATCATCTCTTGCTCTGCCCCCTCTATTGAACGACTTTCGACCAGCACCAGATTTTCGATGCGGATGCCATATTCATTTGCCTTGTAATATCCAGGTTCATTGGAACAGATCATGCCTGGGCGCAGTGGCTCGCTCATGCCGCCAAAGCTGGCGATACGCTGCGGGCCTTCATGCACGGCCAGATAGCTGCCGACACCGTGTCCGGTGCCATGCGCATAATCGACGCCGTCCGCCCATAGATACTGCCGGGCCAACGCGTCGAGCTGCCCGCCTGTAGTGCCTTTCGGGAAAACGGCACGGTCAAGCGCGATATGACCCTTGAGCACCTGTGTGAAACGCCGCCGCATCTCGCCCGTTGGTTCGCCGACAATCATGGTGCGCGTAACATCGGTGGTGCCGTCCAGATATTGTCCGCCGCTGTCGACCAGATACATGGAATTCATGGTGATCGGCTTGTTGGTTTCCTCTGACACCTTGTAGTGGCACAGCGCACCATTGGACGAAGCGCCCGATATGGTGTCAAAACTCAGATCCTTGAGCGCCGGACTTTCTTCACGAAATTCCTGCAGCTTGGCGGCGACAGACAGCTCGTCATGGCTGCCCCCGGGCGCTGCAACAGAAAACCAGTGCAGGAACCGTGAAAGTGCGGCGCCATCGCGCGCCTGAGCAGCACGGTGACCGGAGGTTTCGGCCTCATTCTTGATCGCTTTGGCGAGCACAGTGGGGTCGCGGCGACGGGTGATTTTCGCTTCTACTGCACGCAACCGTTCGAATATCGCGGCAGCGGCACGTTCGGGATCAACGCCAACCTTCTTGCCTTTCAGCATTTCCAGTTCTGCTTCAAAAGCATCATATTCGTGCAGGCTCACCTGATTGCCCAGATGGGCGCGTACATCATCGGTCAGTTTTTCTGGTGACACAAACAGGTCGGCATGTCCGTCACTATGTACAATCGCATGGGCAAGCGAAACCGGTGTGTGAGTGATATCCTTACCGCGTATGTTGAACAGCCACGCCACCGAATCAAGCGCATTGACCACGGTTGCATCCAGCCCTTCGGACTTCAGCCAGCCTGCAACCTCGTCACGCTTGTCCTCGGCGGACTTGCCAGCATATTCCAATGGATGAACAGTGAGCTGCTCTGGTGAGTGGGCAGGCTGATCGCCCCAGATGGCATCTATCGGGTTGCTGCCCGTAGCGACGGCTTCTGCGCCCTTGAATTTGAGCTTGCGCGCCAGGTCTTTTGCCCAGTCGTCAGTGTGCAGCCATGCATCATAGCCGATTTTTTGACCCTGCCCGGTATTTTCCTTCAGCCAGTCGAGCATCGACTGGTCATAAGTGCCGATATAGTCATAAAATTGCCCGTCCACCTGATCGCGTACCTGAATGGTATAGCGCCCATCGGTAAAGATGGCGGCTTTGTCGAGCATAACGACTGCGCTGCCCGCGCTGCCCTTGAATCCTGTCAGCCATTCGAGTCGCTGGGCGTAACTGCCGACATATTCACTCATATGCTCGTCACTGATAGGGATGATAAACCCGTCCAGACCTTCGGTTTTCAGCTTGTCGCGGAGCGCGGACAGACGGGCTTCATAAGTGGACATCAACATGGCGGACCTTTCAAATATCTTGAATTAAGCTGCTGTCCTCTACATAGGTTGTATCGTGGGATTTTGCCACCGCGATAATGCCGCGGGGCAAAATTCTGAACTGCCGGATATGAGGAGCCTGTCATATGAAAATCTCTTTCATCGCCCTGAGCGCTGCGGCGGCCCTTTTGCTTACCCCCCAAACCATTTCAGCCGAGGAAAATATGACTGCAAAACAGATCACACCGCCGGTCGCGGAACAGCGCCCGTATAGTTATGAACGGCACGGCATCACGGTGGAGGATCCCTATTTCTGGCTGAAGGATCAAAGCTATCCCAAAGTGGATGATGAAGATGTGCTCGATTACCTCAAAGCCGAAAACACCTATTTCGATGCGCAGATGAAAGGGCAGGAAGACCTTGTCGAAACGCTGTTCGAGGAGATGAAGGGGCGGATCAAGGAAGATGACAGTTCTGTCCCGCAAAAGGATGGCGATTGGCTGTACTGGGTCGAGTATGACAAGGGCGCACAGTATAAGAAATGGTACCGCAAACCTGTTACGGGCGGTGACAAAGTCCTTATCCTTGATGAGACAGAACTGGCCAAGGGCAGGGAATATTTCCGGCTTGGCAGTTTTTCGGTCAGTCCGAATGGCAAGCTGCTGGCTTATTCGCTTGATGACAGCGGTTCCGAACGCTTTGATGCGCGGATTAAAAACCTGGAAACCGGTGATTTGCTGGAAGATACGATCCCCGGCACGCTGTCCAGCCTGGTCTGGTCGAGCGATTCCAAGTCGCTGGTTTATGGCCTTGCCAATGAAAACTGGCGTACTGACAATGCGCGGCTGCACGTTATTGGTACGCCGTTTGAAAGCGATATTGAGCTATATAAAGAAGAAGACGAGGGATACCGTGTCGGCGTTGGTTTGACGTCATCGGAAAAATATCTGGTAATTGCTACAGGCGACAATGAAACCAGCGAAGTGCGGCTGGTGGATGCCGCCAATCCGGCGGGCGAACAAATCCTTGTCAAGCCGCGCAAGAAAGGCGTGGAATATTCGGTCGATGAACATGACGGCACGCTCTATATCCACACCAATGACAACCATATCAATTTCCGCCTCGCCACCGCCAGCATGGACGTGCCAGGCGAGTGGACGACTTTAATTGCGGGCAGCGACGCGTTCTACATGACTGATGTGGAGGCCTATAGGGATTTCTATGTCGTGGAAGGGCGCGAAAATGGCCTCGACCAGATTCAGGTGCGCTATTATGACGATACTGCGCGGGTGGAGATGGTCGCATTTCCCGAAGCCAGCTATAATGCAGGTCTGTCGAATAACCCGGAATATGACACCAAAAAACTGCGTATTTCCTATGAATCGATGGTCACGCCAGACACGGTCTATGACTATGATGTTGCGGAAAAATCGCTGGAAACACTGAAAGTACAGGAAATTCCGTCTGGTTATGACGCGAGCCAGTACCGCACCGAACGTGTGACGATCAAGGCGCGCGATGGGGTGATGGTGCCCGCATCGCTTGTTTATCACAAGGATACGCCGCGTGATGGCAGTGCGCCGCTGCATCTCTATGCATATGGTGCCTATGGCTATGCCATACCGCCCATTTTTTCGACCACGCGGCTGTCGCTGGTGGATCGCGGGTTTATCTATGCCATTGCACATGTCCGCGGCGGTGATGATTTGGGCCGGCAATGGTATCTTGACGGTAAACTGAAGAAGCGTACCAATACCTTTAATGACTTTGTTGATGTGGCGCGCGGGCTTGCCGCGAATAACTATACATCGCTTGGCAAGGTCACGGCATCGGGCGGCAGCGCGGGCGGTGAGCTAATGGGCGCAATCGTCAATAGCGACCCCGAAATCTGGGGCGCGGTGGCGGCGCATGTGCCGTTTGTCGATGTGCTGAGCACCATGCTTGACGAAAGCCTGCCACTGACACCGGGTGAATGGCCCGAATGGGGCAATCCGATTGCCGACAAGGACGCGTTCCTGCTGCTGCAGAGCTATTCGCCCTATGACAATGTCAGCGCGCAGGATTATCCGCCGCTGCTTATCACCGGCGGCCTGAATGACCCGCGCGTCACCTATTGGGAGCCCGCCAAATGGGCGGCGCGCCTGCGCGCAACCAAGACAGATGACAATGTGCTGCTCCTTAAAACCAATATGGGCGCAGGCCATGGCGGCAAGTCGGGACGTTTTGACAGCCTGCGTGAAACGGCGGAAGAGTTCGCGTTCCTGCTCTGGCAGATGGGCATGGCGGAGGATTGATGCAGAAAATAGCGATATGTCTGTGTGTCATTGTCGCTGTTTTCTTTCAGAGCAGTGCGGCATCAGCGCAGGAAGTACGCGTTGAGGTAGTCCGCGACGGTAATGAATGGACCGCGACTTATCGCTTTGCACGGTCCAGTCCTGGCTGGGCGCTGATCCGTTCCAATCCCGCACGCAAGACAGGACGCAGCTGGCGACTGGATAGCTGGTTGGTAGAAACGCCAGGTGTAACACTGGCGCGGTTTGATGGGCGCGACCTATTGATCGCGGACAAGGGACATGTTCCCCGAACCGTGCAGGTGCGCTTTACACCTTATGCAGATGATATACTCGCGGGATATGACCCGGCACTTGCCTTTAGCACGGGTGCGGTTGCGCTCTTTACGGGACAATTCGACGCCATGCCCTGGTCCGCCGAAAACGGTGTGGATATACAAAAGGCGCAAAATGCACAGGTCATATTGCGCGATCGCCGCGGGAAGGTGCTGTTTGATGGTGCCAGGCACCATATGGCTGTTACCAATGGCCGTGCAGGCTATGCCGTATTCGGGAATGCCGATATTCTGGAAACGGAATATCTGGCTACGTTGATTGATCCCGATTTGCCGGACTGGCTATCGGCAGAACTGCTCAGATATATCCCGGCAACACTGGAGTTTTACACAGAGCGGTTGGGCAGCGCCAAAAAGGATGGCAAGCCCACTATTATGGTAAGCTGGAAAGGAGCCACACCGGGCCTGTCCAGCCTGGGCGGCAGCGTATTGCCGAATATGGTGGCGATGGTCATGGAAGGCAGTGCCCTGTCCGACAATAGCGACAAGGCACTGGATAATGCCAGGTGGTTTATCGCGCATGAATCTGCTCATTTCTGGCTGGGCCAGACAGTCGGCTATCAAAAACGCGCGGACATGTGGATGACCGAAGGCGGCGCTGACCTGATGGCTATCCGTGCGGTGGCAAGCATCAACCCGGATTTCGACGTACGCGGTGAATTGCAGCGCGAGCTGGATGACTGTGTTAAGTTTACCAGGAACAAGCCTTTGGGTGAGGCTGACAAGCGCAATGAATTTCGTGCATTTTATGCATGCGGTGCAATATTCGGGATGATAGCTGAAGCAGCTGCGCAGAAAAAGGGAGGTGACTTTTTCACCTTCTGGAACAGCCTTGTTGCCGCGAACAGAAAAGATGGCATAGTGACGCGCAGGGAATGGCTTGCCGCTCTCGACAGGATTGCCGGGAACACAGCATTTTCAGCCGATATCCGCACGCTTCTCGACACATCCCAGGATGATCCGGGTGCGGTGATCGAAGCCATGTTGAAACGCGCCGGCATCCTGATATTACGCGATAATGATGGAAGGTTGATACTTTCGTGACACAGGCTTTTGAAAAACCCTTTACCGCCACACCGGCCCATATCGATGAGCTTGGCCATGTGAATAACGCGGTGTGGGTGCAGTGGATTCAGGATATGGCGACTGCACACTGGCAGGCGGCGGCGGATCCGGCGCATGTGGATGCCTATATCTGGGTCGTGATCCGGCATGAAATTGATTATAAAGGCAATATTGCCGAGGGAGAGCAGGTCACGGGCCGTACATGGATACCTGGTGAACCCAAAGGTGCGCGTTTTGCTCGTAATGTCGAATTTGTCGGTGATGGTGGCAAAATCAAAGTGCAGGCGCTGACATGGTGGGCGATGATTGATCGGCAATCACAGCGGCCCGTACGCGTGACGCCGGAAATCGCTGCACCGTTTCTGTCAAAAAACTTCTAAAGACCGGCTTCCGGTAACATTTCCAATATTATCGAAATATAAATTGACTCCGTCCTTCATTTCGATAATATTGGAAATATAGAAATTATGGAGTCGGGTATGAATGAAACTGGAGCTGTGAGTGCACTGTCATCATTGGCGCAGGAGCACAGGTTAAAAATTTTTCGGTTATTGGTTCAGGCCGGGCCCGATGGGTCGTATGCGGGTGCAATAGCAGATCGTCTGAAAGTTCCGGCAAGCTCGCTATCGTTTCACTTGGCGCATTTAACGCGTTCAGGACTTATCAGTCAGGAACGACAATCCCGGCAACTGATCTACCGCGCCGAATTCGCCCGTATGAACGAGTTGCTGAATTATCTGATGCTAAATTGCTGTCAGGATTCTGCCTGTACCCCTGACTCTGTCACCACCGAAGGAGCACACTCATGAAACGTATACACATCCATTTATCTGTAAAAAACATCGAAAAGTCTGTGGCTTTTTATAGCAAGCTATTTGGCCAGGAGCCAACCATGATCAAAAATGATTACGCTAAATGGATGCTGGATGATCCGCGTGTCAATTTTGCGATGTCGAGCCATTGCGGTACGGAGCGCGGTGTTGAGCATATTGGTATCCAGTCGGAAAATGCGGAAGAGCTTGCTGATGTATATGGACGGTTGAAAGAGGCGGGGCAGCCTGTGCTTGATGAAGGTGAGGTGACATGCTGCTATGCGCAGTCAGAGAAAAACTGGACCAGCGATCCCGACGGTGTTGTGTGGGAAGCGTTCCTGAGTTCAGGCGAAGCCACTCATTATGGCGACCGGATAGATGCCGAACAGGTAAAGACCGCTAAACCGCCTCGCAAGGAATGCTGCGCGCCTTAACGTTTATGGCGCCGTGCTTCCAGAAAACGGCCAAACCCAAATCCAGCGATGAAAACGCCGCCATATACCGCGAATAACGTCACATAGATTTTGAGCAGCGCGGCAACATCAAAGCCTGTACCGCCTGATGAGAAGCCTCCCCATATCGCCTCGGCCATATAACCGCTGCCCAGCAGTGTCATCAGCATGGCAATGGCAGCAATACCAGCAAAATGAATGGATTTCAGCTCAGGCAATTGCGTGGCTGCGCCGAAAATAATGACAAGAACGAACAGGTCCATTGGCCTTAGGTCACGTTTTCTTCGGCCCTGAGCGCCTTGCGGTCGAGCTTGCCGATCATCGTTTTGGGCAGCTCTTCGCGCACCACCACACCGGTAACGCGCTCATGTTTGCCCAGCTTGGCATTGAGCCAGTCTTTCAGCGCGCTGCCATCAATATCCGCGCCGTCCTCCAGCGTGACGAAAGCCTTGGGCATTTCGCCGCGATATTCGTCAGGTACACCGATGACGAGCACTTCCTTGACCTGTTCATGGTGATCGGCGACTTCTTCGATCTGGCTCGGGAACACCTTGAACCCGCCGACAGAGATCATATCCTTGATGCGGTCGACAATTTTCACATAGCCTTCTTCGTCAATTACCGCGACATCGCCGGTGCGCAGGAATTTGCCCAGGAATACATCCTCATCGGCATCGGGCCGGTTCCAATAGCCTTTCATGACCTGCGGTCCGGAAAATATAAGCTCGCCCGGTTCGCCTTTTGCCACCTGTTTTGAAGGGTCTTCCTTGTCTACAAAACGCACTTCGGTGCCAGGTAGCGGATGGCCAATTGTGCCGGTCTTGCTCAGCCCTTCATAAGGATTGACCGAAACAACGCCGCTGCTTTCCGTAAGCCCATAGCCTTCGACCAACCGTGCATCGGTGCGTTCCTCAAACTTGGTTTTGAGTTCGCCCGAAAGCGGAGCGCCGCCCGATATGCAGACCCGCAGCGAACTGAAATCGGTTTTGTCAATTTCAGGGCAGTCGAGCAGCGCCTGATACATGGTCGGCACGCCGGGCAGGGCAGTGACCTTGGTCCGGTTTATGGCTTTGAGTGCCTGTACAGCGTCAAAGCGCGGCAGCATGACAATTTCACCGCCATTCATCACCGTGCGGTTAAGCACACAGGTATTGGCGAAGACATGGAAAAAGGGAAGCACGCCCAATATCCGGTCTTCATCCGTCTCATGATGCGGATCAATGGCATTGACCTGCCGGGCATTGGCGGTGAGGTTTTGATGGGTGAGGATCGCACCCTTGGGCGTACCGGTTGTTCCGCCGGTATATTGCAGGACGGCAGGGTCATTGACGGGGTCAATATCCACTGCATCGTAATCGCCGTCATTATCAATCAGCTCTGCAAATAATGACACGCGGCTATCAGTTGGAATAGCGGCTTCTTCACCGCGTTTGAACAGGCGGTAGAGGATGGATTTTCCCATCGGCAGAGCCTCGGCCACGGTGCCGACAATCACGCGTTCAAGCGAGCTGTTTTCGAGCACTTCCAGCGCGCGAGGCAATAGCGCCTTGGCCGACAGGGTAATCAATATTGTGGTGCCGCTGTCCTCAACCTGATGCGCCAGTTCGTCAGGCGTATAGAGCGGAGAGAAATTGACGATTGTCGCACCCGCAGCCATCGCGCCATAATAGGCGGCGACATATTGCGGGACATTGGGGAGGAACAGCCCGACCCGTGTGCCGCGTTCAATCCCCATATCTTGCAAACCTTTGGCAACCTGCTCCGCAGTCGCCGCAACTGATGTATAGCTATATTTGCGGCCCATAAAATCGAGCAGCGGCATGCCGTTCAAACGGCGGGCGCTGTCAAAAAACATATCCGGCAGTGACATGGGGTCGAATGACTGATCCCATGTGCATGGATGGTTGTAATGGGTATTCCAGATCGGGGAATCGGTCATGTGGGGTGCTGCGCCTGTACAAATTTCAATTTACAAAGGTGTAAATTGGTTTCCTGTGCGGAGCAAGGGCTTAGGCGGTCTTGCTGAACCAGCCGACACCATCTTTTACATCCAGCTGTGCGCGGCCGGTATGTTCCAGGTGCCTGAGGTGCGCCATCGCTTCGCCGGTTGCCAGGCCATATACGCTGTCATCAATTTTGCGCGCAAACAGCAGCGCGAACGTATCCACTGCGCGCATAGGTTTGTCTGCCAGCGCTTTTTCCAGTGCATCCAGCCTGTCATGATGCCCCGCCGCGAGCGCATCCAACCGGTTATGCGCGCCGGTAAAAGGATAGCCATGGGCAGGCAGCACCAGCACGTCTTTTGAAAGCACACGGCGGAATTTAGCGATGCTGCGGAGCCATTCGCCCAGCGGATCAGCTGTTGGTTCACTCGTCATCACCGATACGTTTGAGGTGATGCGCGGCAATATCTGGTCGCCTGCGATAATCACACCATTGTCTTCATCCACCAGGCAGGCATGTTCGGGTGTATGCCCGCCGCCAGTCAGGATCCGCCAATTGCGCTTGCCAACCTGGATGACTGCGCCTTCATCAAGCCGCACATGGCTGATCGGGATCGGTGCGACGGCCTTGGCAAAATTACCCCAGCCGCGTTTACGCAGGTTCTCGATCCGCTCCTCATCCCATCCGGCAAAACGCATCTGGTCCAGCGCCTCGCGTGGTGGTTCGTCGCGCACATCCGTGGTCAGCATGCGTGCCATCAGCCATTCGGTGCGGTTCATCCAGAGCCGCACGCCATGTTTCTCGCACAGCCATCCGGCGCCGCCGACATGGTCAGGGTGGAAATGCGTGACAATAACACGGGTGATTCGGCGGCCATCCAGATCACCCGAAAACAGTTTTTCCCATGCCTTCAGGCTTTCGCCCATATTAAGTCCGGTATCGACGATCGCGACACCTTCGCCCTGTTCATCCTCATCATCCAGCAGCCAGATATTGATATGATTGAGCAACCCGGGAACGGGCAGGCGTGTCCAGCCAATGCCTGCTGCGAGCGGGAAGAGTTCGCCATATTCAGGTGCGTGGTCACCAATGGGATAAGTCAGGCCCTTGAACTCTTTTGCATCCAGCCCGTGCTGATCCAGATATTCCAGATCAGTCAGCGATGCGTCGTGCGCGGGCGGTGTTTGGGCGTTTGTGTCTGATGTCATAATGCCAGCGTAGAATATTGCTGCATCAAGGTGAAGTGATTTAATCGTTCGATTAAAAAAGGCGCCGCACCCGTGGTTACAGGGCGGCGCCACGTAACAAGTGTGCGGAAACCTATTCGCTTTCGTCAGTCGCGGTAACTTCCACTGGCGCATCATCGCCATCAGCGTCACTGAACAGATTGGCTTCCTGGGCCGCCTTGGCTTCTTCGGCAGCTTCCTTTTCCGCTTGCAATGCCGCCAGTTCGGCCTCCTGTGCAGCTTTTTCGCGTTCCGCGCGCAGTTCTTCGATCAGTGCTTCGCGGTCGCCGCCCAGCTTGGTGTCTTCGGGCACTTCATCCTCAATACCAGCTTTCTTCGCGGCTTTTGCCACGATAGCGTCAAGCTCGCGTTGTGAGCAAAGGCCAAGTGTTACCGGATCCTTGGGCTGGATGTTGGTGATGTTCCAGTGGCTGCGCTCTCGGATTGCGTTGATCGTATTGCGCGTAGTGCCAATCAGTTTGCCGATCTGGCCATCGGAAATTTCCGGGTGGTTGCGCAGCAGCCATGCAATGCCGTCAGGTTTGTCCTGACGCTTGGAAACGGGCGTGTAGCGCGGACCTTTGGTGCGGCGCACCTGTTCCGGGCCTTTCGACATGATCAGCGAATATTCCGCATCTTTCTGGCCTTTTTCGATTTCTTCCATGGTCAGTTCGCCTGCACGCACGGGGTCGCGGCCGGTATATTTGGTGCTGGCCAGATCATCGGCCATGGCCTGCACTTCCAATATGTGCAACCCGCAGAATTCGGCAATCTGTTCAAATGTCAGGCCGGTATTGTCCACAAGCCAGGAAGCCGTCGCGTGCGGCATGAGGGGGGTACGACCATCTTGGGCCATGCACAAATCTCCATAAAATAAGGGCCACCCCTCGCGGGATGGCCTGATGATTGCCTTCCATGTAGGCGAAACCGCAGGAGCCTGCAAGTGGGCAAATGGATTGCCACTGGACAGCAGGGATGGCAGCTAAACTTCGAGCACGATTTTTCCGAAATGACCGCCGCTTTCCATATGTGCGTGCGCGGCGGAAGCACCTGTAAGGGGAAAGCTCTTGTCCATCACAGGGCGCAATGTGCCTTTTTCGACGAAATCCCACACATTGCGGTGGATTTCGTCGGCGAGCAGCCCCTTGAATACATTGCTGCGCGGACGCAGGGTTGATCCGGTGAGGGTGAGGCGGCGGCTCATCACTTGCGCCATGTTTATCTGTGTCATCAACCCGCCTTGCACGGCAATGGTGACATGGCGGCCATCCTCGGCCAGGCAGTTCAGGTTGCGCGGTACATAATCGCCCGCAACCATGTCGAGCACGGCCTGCACGCCCTTGCCATCAGTGATTTTTTGTACGGCCTCGACAAAATCCTGATCCTTGTAGTTAATCGCATGCGCTGCGCCCAGGCCAAGTACCTGCGCACATTTTTCATCCGACCCGCAGGTGACAATGACCGTCAGGCCGAACAGCTCGCCCAGCATGATCGCCATGGTGCCGATGCCGCTGGTGCCGCCATGGACCAGCACGGTTTCCCCGTCACAGGTATAGGCACGTTCGAACAGGTTATGCCACACGGTGAGCAGTGTTTCGGGGAGGGCCGCAGCTTCGCTAAGTGGCAGGTCTTCAGGAACTGGCAGGCAGTGGCTGGCTTGGGCAATGCAATATTCGGCATATCCGCCGCCATTTACGAGCGCGCAGATATTTTTGCCCATCATATGCATATCTGCGTCCGACCCTGCAGCCATGACTTTACCGGCGATTTCAAGCCCGGGTAGCGGGGATGCGCCCGCAGGTGCAGGATATAGCCCCATGCGCTGCACAATATCAGGGCGGTTGACGCCGGCTGCTGCAACTTTGATCAGCAATTCGCCCGCTTCTGGCCGCGGCACAGGGTGTTCACCTGCCACCAGCACTTCGGGCCCGCCTGGCTGGCTGATGGCAATGGCCGTCATTGTCTCTGGAATTTCCTGTGTCATATATCCTCCCGAACCAAGCTTTTCCGCCCTTTTTAGATAGTTTCCACATAAATCGGAGCCCCTTATTGACAGCGCGGGGCCTGTGGTCAACATTATCCGTACAGGTCGAAGCCTGAAGGAAAGGAGCAGGGATATGGATTTGGACGATGATTTACCGCGCAAATCCATGGATGCGGCGCATATGCTGGGGGCAGAGGATCTGGATCCGCTGTCACAGGAGGAGCTGGATGTACGTGTTGCGCTGCTGAAGGCGGAAATTGTGCGCGTGGAGGCACGCAAACAGGCGGCGGGTGCACACCGTGCCAATGCCGATGCGCTGTTTCGCAAGTCCTAAGCGCTACAGGAAGCGGAGGCAGCGCATATTCACATTGCTGCACAGCTTCCTATATGAATGAGACTGTAAATGCGTGAGAGGAACGGAACGCATGATGGAAGCAGTTGATGAGACCCGGCTCTTTCCGGGACGTACATAAGAAGGGCAGCGTCCAAAGTGGCGTTGCGGAGATGTAAAATATGCCGTCATTTGCGGAATCACTGGAAAAAACGCTGCATCAGGCGCTGACCAATGCAGCCGATCGTTCCCATGAATATGCCACGCTGGAGCATTTGCTGCTTGCTCTCATCACCGATGATGATGCGGCGCAGGTGATGAAGGCGTGTGGCGCAGACCTTGGCGAGCTTGCGGGCACTGTCACCCATTATCTCGACAATGAACTGGATTCGCTCAAAGTCGAAGAGCAGACCGACCCTGCGCCCACATCTGGTTTCCAGCGCGTGGTGCAGCGTGCGATCCTGCATGTCCAATCATCGGGCAAGGATGTCGTGACCGGTGCCAATGTGCTTGTGGCGCTGTTTTCAGAGCGGGAAAGCTACGCTGTCTATTTTCTGCAACAACAGGACATGAGCCGGCTCGATGCTGTCAGCTATATCAGCCATGGTATCGGCAAAGGCGGCAATCCTTCAGAAACCAAGCCTCCAGAAGGCGCGGAAGAAACGCAGGATGAAAAAGGCGAAGGCAAACAGAAGAAAGAAAGCGCGCTTGACCAGTATACCGTCAACCTGAACGAGAAAGCCAAGGCGGGCAAAATCGACCCGCTGATCGGGCGTGGCCCTGAAGTTGACCGCACCGTCCAGATCCTGTGCCGCCGTTCGAAAAACAACCCGCTTTATGTGGGTGAGCCAGGGGTTGGTAAAACCGCGATTGCCGAAGGATTGGCGCGTAAGATCATCGAAGGCGACGTGCCGGATGTACTGGATAAAGCGGTGATTTACTCACTCGACATGGGCGCGCTGCTTGCCGGGACACGTTATCGCGGCGATTTTGAAGAGCGACTGAAAGCGGTGGTGGCTGAGCTTGAGAAAATGCCGCATGCTATTTTGTTTATCGATGAGATTCACACGGTGATTGGCGCAGGTGCAACCAGCGGCGGAGCAATGGATGCCTCCAACCTGCTGAAGCCTGCGCTTTCCGGCGGCTCGATTCGCTGTATCGGTTCAACCACGTACAAGGAATTTCGTAACCATTTTGAAAAGGACCGCGCTTTGCTGCGCCGGTTCCAAAAAATCGACGTGAACGAGCCCACGATTGACGATGCAATCAAGATTTTGCGTGGGCTGCGATCGGCTTTTGAAGACCATCACAAAGTCAAATACACGCCCGATGCGATCAAGACAGCGGTCGAGCTGTCGGCGCGTTACATCAATGACCGCAAATTGCCCGACAAGGCGATTGACGTGATTGATGAGGTGGGCGCGATGCAGATGCTGGTGCCTAAATCGCGCCGCCGCAAAACGATCACTGCCAAAGAAATCGAAGCAGTCATCGCCACCATGGCGCGTATTCCGCCCAAATCGGTCTCGAAGGACGACCGCGCGGTATTGCAGCATCTGAAACGTGACCTGAAACAGGTGGTGTTCGGACAGGATCAGGCGATTGATGTGCTTTCCAGCGCGATCAAACTCAGCCGTGCAGGTCTACGCGATCCCGATAAACCGATTGGCAATTACCTGTTCAGCGGTCCGACCGGCGTCGGCAAGACCGAAGTTGCACGCCAGCTTGCCAGCATCATGGGCATACCGCTGCAGCGGTTTGACATGTCGGAATATATGGAGCGGCACAGCGTATCACGCCTCATAGGCGCGCCTCCGGGGTATGTCGGCTATGATCAGGGCGGCCTTTTGACTGACGCTATTGATCAGCAGCCGCACTGCGTGCTGCTGCTCGACGAGATTGAGAAAGCGCACCCCGACCTGTTCAACATATTGTTGCAGGTAATGGACAATGGCAAACTTACCGACCATCACGGCAAGACGGTCGACTTCCGCAATGTTGTGCTCATTATGACCACCAATGCCGGGGCCAGCGAAATGGCGAAAGAAGGCATGGGCTTCGGTGATGCAACCAAAGAAGATGCGGGTGATGAAGCCGTGAAGAAAATGTTCACGCCGGAATTCCGCAACCGTCTGGATGCCGTGGTTCCATTCACGTATCTTACGCCCGGAGTCGTGGCGCGGGTGGTTGACAAATTTATTCTGCAACTGGAATTGCAGCTTGCGG
The DNA here is from genome assembly GCF_900537065.1 of Sphingorhabdus sp. Alg239-R122. Taxonomy (GTDB): domain Bacteria; phylum Pseudomonadota; class Alphaproteobacteria; order Sphingomonadales; family Sphingomonadaceae; genus Alg239-R122. The sequence continues at coordinate 87,323 of NZ_UNRC01000006.1, forward strand.
ATCAGAACGTGCATATCCGGCTTGACCAGGATGCGCGCGACTGGCTTGCTGTCCGCGGCTATGACCGATTGTTTGGTGCCCGCCCGATGGGACGCTTGATACAGGAGAAGATCAAACAACCGCTTGCCGAAGAGCTGTTATTTGGCAAGCTCAAGGATGGCGGCGAGGTTAATGTGCATATGAAAGACGGGGCCATGGCGTTCGAAGTCATGCCTGCTCCGCCTAAAACACCGCGCAAAAAGAAAGCCAAGAAAAAGTCCGCATCCGGCAAAGCCAAATAAAGCAGGCATGGCATATATAAAGACAATTGACCGGGAGGCCGCACAAGGAGATCTGGACGCATTATATGCCAAGATTGCCGGGCCGGATGGGCGCGTTGACAATATATTAATGGCACATAGTCTGCGGCCACATACGCTGGAAGGCCATATGGCGCTGTATAAGGTGGTGTTGCACCACCGCGGTAACGCACTGCCCAAATGGATGCTTGAGAGCATCGGAGTGTTGGTGAGTGCGATTAACAACTGCCAATATTGCGTGGATCATCATCTGGCCGGCCTTAAACGGCTGGTACGTGATGAGGAGCGCTATACGAAGCTGGAGGCGGCGTTGCTGGCAGTGGCGGACGATCCGCAGAAATTGACAGATGCTTTTACACAAAAAGAACATGCGGCCTTGTCCTACGCAGCAAAGCTGACAGGTGCGCCTGCCGCGATTACTGAAAATGACATTGCGATCTTACGTGCTCATGGTCTTGAGGATGGTGAAATACTGGAAGTCAACCAGGTGGCGGCCTACTTTGCCTATGCCAACCGCACTGTGCTTGGGCTCGGCTGCTCCACGCAGGGAGAAGAGCTTGGCCTTTCGCCAGGGGATAACGAAGATCCCGACAATTGGTCGCATGGGTGACATTTATTTCCGAATTGATGGCTTGAGATACGGTTCAGTTCACCCTATTTTGGTTCTATGAGTGAAATTGCCGATATCATCCTGACGCCAAACGCGGCAAAGCGTGTGGCCGCAATTGCCGCAAAACAAGGCAAGCCCGCGATGCTGCGCCTGTCCGTGGAAGGCGGGGGTTGTTCCGGTTTTCAATACCGTTTCGGCCTTGCCGAAAGCATTGAAGCAGATGATGTGATGGCCGAAGAATCTGGCGTGAAGCTGGTGGTGGATTCTGTCAGTCTGGATCTTGTGCGCGGTTCTGCGGTGGACTTTGTCGAATCACTGGGCGGTTCGGCTTTTCAGGTAACCAACCCCAATGCCGCATCTGGATGCGGTTGCGGATCGAGTTTTTCGGTTTAATTCTTTCGCTGCCCAAATGAATGCGATAAGCAGTTTCCATGCGTATCGCGACTTACAATATAAACGGCATAAAAGCCCGTCTTCCCCGTTTGCTCGAATGGTTGGAGGAAACCCAGCCTGATGTCGCCTGCCTTCAGGAAATCAAGACGATGGACGAAGGCTTTCCGGCCGCTGAGTTTGAAAAAATCGGCTATGGTGCGATCTGGCATGGGCAAAAATCGTTCAATGGTGTGGCGATTCTCGCCAAGGGTAGTACGCCTCAGGAAACGAAACGCGGGCTAGACGGTGAGCCGGAAGATGACCATAGCCGCTATCTGGAAGCGGACGTTAATGGCGTGCGTATAGCAAGTATCTATCTGCCCAACGGTAATCCGCTGCCAGGCCCTAAATTCGATTATAAACTGCGCTGGATGAAACGGTTACGTGCGCGTGCGGCCGAATTATGGGCGCTTGAAATTCCTGCAGTACTGGCGGGTGACTATAATGTCATCCCGCGCGATAATGATGTTTTCCTGCCTGCTGCCATGGCATCTGATGCGCTGATGCAGCCCGAAAGCCGCGATGCCTATCGCCGCATGCTGGGTGACGGATGGACTGATGCCATTGGCAGTTGGCATCCAGATGGCGGGGTCTGGACCTATTGGGATTACCGAACCAAGGGGTGGGAGCGCGATGCTGGGTTCCGAATCGATCACCTGCTGCTCAACCCGCTTGCGGCAGATCGCCTGAACAATGTGGGCGTTGATAAAGAACATCGCGGGCGTGAAAAGGCGAGCGATCATACACCCGCCTGGATTGAGCTTGGCGTCACCGATATGCAGCCATGATGGCGATTGCCATTCGGTTCCTGCTTTTTGCCGTGGGATTATACCTGATCGCACTGGCGTTGATTTATATATTCCAGCGCAGTTTCATGTACCTGCCCGATACGCAGCGCGTTTCGCCTGAACAGGTGGAGCTTGACGGTTTTTCTGTGGTGAACATCATGTCCGGTGAGAATAAGCTGGTTTCATGGTGGCATCCGCCTGTCGATCAAACACAGCCTGTCATTTTGCATTTTCACGGTAATGGCGGAGCGTTGGCCGGGCGGGCGGACATGTATCGCACACTTGCAGCATCTGGGGCAGGCCTGTTGGCGGTTGGCTATCCCGGTTATGGCGGCAATGCGGGAAAGGCCGGTGAACAGATGTTTTACCAGGCCGCCCGGGCCAATTATGGCTGGCTGCGTAAACAGGGCTTTCGTGGGAAAGATATTGTTATCGCGGGCCAGTCGGTTGGGACAGGCCCGGCCGCATATCTTGCCGCGAATACGAACGCCGCCGGACTGATACTTGAAGCGCCCTATACTTCCATGGCTGATATGGCTGCGCGGCAAATGCCGCTTTTCCCGTCCCGCCTGCTGGTGAAAGACCGGTATGAAAATCTGTCGCGCATCGGTAAAATTGATATGCCCCTCGCGTGGATTCATGGTGAGCGTGATGGCCTTATCCCGGTACAAATGGGGCAGATATTGTTCGATGCAGCGCGGCAACCCAAATGCGCCTATCGCATTGAAAAAGGAAAGCATAATGATTTGTGGACGTATGGAACAGGTGAGATTATTTTAGAGCAGGCTGCGTTAATGGTGCGCGAAAGACGGTGCGAAAACCGCGTGCGTTGACAGGATATTCGCATAGCGGTTATGCTTTTACATATACCGGCATATACCGGCTCAAAGTATCTTATCGTATATCTGGTAGGCTTTGTTTACCCTGCCGCCAATGACTTCGCCAATGGAATTCATGCCCTGGTTATCCTCTAATATCCAGCCAATCTCGCCGCGTTGCGCGCCATATTTTTCGACGGCATCACGGCGGATAAATTCGATCATCATGAAAGCGAGCTGACTGGCGAGACGTGAGCCCTGTAATTCCTGCACCACACCCATCAGTGGCACACGCATCGTATTCGTGTTGGGTTTGCGCAGCCACCAGAGCAGCTTGGCCCAGTTGAACGGCCATAATGTGCCATTATAATCCACCAGCTTCTCGTTGATATTTGGCAGCGTAATCATGAAGGCAACCGGTTTGCCATCATATTCGGCGATGCGGATCAGATCCTCCAGCACAATCGGCTTCAATTTTTTACCGACATAGGCAATTTCGCTGTCAGTCAGCGGGACAAAGCCCCAGTTTTGTGACCACGCATCGTTCAGGATTCCCATGATAAGGGCGGCTTCCTCGGCAAAGCGGCTCTTGTTTACGCGTCGGATACGGATGCGATCGTTTTTCTCTCCCGAAGCGACAATGCGGTTCACCAGCTTGCCAAAGCCATCGAGAATATCAACTTCCCATGTCATGACCTGCTTCACCGGATTATAGCCGGCATTTTCAATCCACTGCTGATATTCCGGACGCTGATGCCCCATCATGACGGTAGGTGGATGATCATGACCGCTGATAAGCTGGCCGGGTTCATCCCATATCGACAGGCTTAGTGGGCCAAGCGCGCGGTGCATATCCTGTGCGCGGAGCCATTGTTCCGCCGCATCGATGAGCGCAGCGGCTGCATCTTTGTCAAACGCTTCCAGCATGCCCCAATTGCCGGTGCCAGGCCCCATGCCTTGTTCGGGGGGCTGTTTCAGCGCGAGCAGGTCGATATGCGCGCTGATCCGCCCCACGACCATGCTGCCACGCCGTGCCAGCATGGGCTGTACCCGCGCATGTTCAAAAAAAGGGTTTTTGCCGGGCGTAAGTAATGCGCGGATTTCATCTTTCAATGGCGGTACCCAATTCGGGTCATCGGCATAGATTTCCCATGGCAGGTTTATAAAGGCTTCAAGGTCAGCTTTGCCGTCAACGGGAGTTACCGTGATATCTGTCTTACTTGTCATGCCGCCTTGTGGCGCGGGTGCGACAATAATGTCAAGAAACCGGTGATCTCTCACATGGCCATAATATGATCTAGATCAGTGAAATCCGTCGCGAACGGCCCAATATGCTGCCATTATCTCGCCATCATGTTCTGGTCTAAGTCAGCCATAAATTGGATATATGTATATGAATAACAAAGCTCTCAAAGCCGAAAATTTCACCCCAGCTGCGCAGGATAGTGCTGCTTCACAAATGCGCGCGCCCATTACGGATGACAGGGAAATTATCCGTACAGCGGCGACTCTTACACGCGACCTGAATGCGCCCAACCCCGCCATATATTGGGGTGATTTCATGGCATCCGTGATTGTCGGCTATGGCGCTTTGTTCGCGGCTATAGCTGCTACATCTACAGGATGGATGATTGCGGCCGGTATTGTTTCCATGCTGGCACTCTACCGGGCGGGCAGCTTTATTCATGAGCTCACCCATTTGAAGGATGGTTCCGTACTTGGTTTCCGGCTTGGCTGGAACCTGCTGGCAGGCATACCGCTCATGGTCCCGTCTTTCATGTATGAGGGCGTGCATAACCTGCACCATGCCAAGACACGTTATGGTACGGTGCAGGATCCGGAATATCTGCCGCTCGCGTTGATGAAGCCCTACACCGTGCCGCTATTTGTGGCGGTGGCTGCGCTTGCACCGCTCGCATTGCTGCTGCGTTACGGAATATTGGGGCCTCTGTCACTGGTAATACCGCCGCTCAGAAAGCTGGTGGTTGAGCGCTATTCCGGTCTTGTCATCAATCCCGAATTTCGCCGCAAAATGCCTGAGGGCAAGGCGCGGCGCAACTGGATGTGGCAGGAAACGGGCGCGAGCCTGTGGGCAATAGCATTGCTTGGTGGCACAGCAACCGGAATCATCCCCCTCAAGGCTTTCATCATCTTCCTGGTTATCAGCGGCGGTTCCGTCGTGATTAATCAGGTTCGTACGCTCGTGGCTCATCTATGGGCCAATGAGGGCGAGGTGATGAGCGTGACCGCACAGTATCTCGACAGTGTCAATGTTCCGCCGCCTGCAATGCTGCCTGCGCTCTGGGCACCTGTAGGCCTGCGTTATCATGCGCTGCACCACCTGTTGCCGGGCGTGCCCTACCATAATCTGGGTGAGGCGCATCGCCGCCTGGCCGAAGAATTACCGGTGGAATCGCCTTATTACAAAGCCAATTACACAAGCCTGACAGGACTGGTGGTACAGCTGGTGCGCAGTACGTTTAAGGGAAAACTGGTTAAGTAAGCGCCCTAGCTTTTGGCCCATGGGTCAGGATATTGTTTTCTATTCCTCGGTCCGGATAAGGACAGATTCCCCGACCAAGAAGAACAGCACGAAGGGTGCCCAAGCGGCGACCAGAGGCGGATAGGCACCCAGATTACCCATGGCGAGTGAGAAATTATCGGCCACGAAAAAGGCAAAGCCCAGCGCCATACCGATAACGGCGCGCAGGAAAAGCTGACCTGAACGGGCCAGACCAAATGCGGCCACTGCGCCCAGTAGAGGCATTAATATTGCCGATAGGGGACCTGAAATCTTGTGCCACAAATTGGTTTCAAGCGACTGTGTCGGTTTGCCCGCTGCCTTGAGTTCATCAATGGCCGATTTCAGTTTCATGAAAGAAAGACCATCGGCATTGACGTTGCCTAATGTGAACTGGTCCGGTGTCATGCCGCTGTTGACGGTATAATCACCCAGCTTAGTTTCTTCGCTGCTTGTCACATCGAATGCGACGGCATCCTTCAACTTCCAGCCATTGCCCGAATAAACTGCCTGCGCCGCGCTGATGGTTTGCACCAACGCGCCATCACCTGCGCGCTCATAAATCTCCACATTGTCCAGCCGTGTGCTGTTGCCATTGCCGCTGACAAATCCGGCATGGACAAGGTTGTTGCCGTCGCGCGCCCAGATATTGGTCCGGGTTGATGGGTCATCCGGTACAGGGCCGTACTCCGCCTTTTGCCACAGCGAAAGCGTGGATGTCGCGGGGGCGACAATACGGTCGTTAAAGGCAAATGTGATGCCTGCGACAAGCAGGCTGGCAAATAATAGCGGGGCCAGCACCTGATGCGCGGATAACCCTGCTGCCTTCATCGCGATTACTTCACTGTTCTGGTTTAGTGACGCCAGTGTAATAATTGTGGCAAGCAGCACCGAAAATGGCAGAATAAACTCAATGATTTGCGGTGCGCGTAGCGATATATATTGCCACAGATCCGCTTCGCTGTTCCCGGCAACGGCAAGTATCTTGCCGCTTTCGCCCAATAGGTCGAGTGTCTGCAGGACTATGACAAAGATCGCCAGGACCGCCAATATACGGATCAGGAACATACGGGCCATATAGATGGCCGTTGTCGGTGAGGGAAAAAATTCCAGCTTCACGCGGCAAAACCTTTTTGAGTGAGGTTTTTAACTGTCATGATGGCTCCGTTTTCTGCCGAAACTGAGCAGGCCCTTGAGCCATACCCCGGATTTCGCAAATATTCTTTCCAGGCTGCCAATGGGCTGTCCGCCAGGCACATGGGCGACTTGATAATACATCCAGATGATAAGCGTGGCGAACAGGAAGAACGGCACCCACAGCGCGATAAGCGGATCGACAATGCCGAGCGCCCCGACATCTTCGCCATACTGGTTTATCTTGTGATAAGTCACAATCAATATGATCGACAGGAATACGCCTAGCGCGGATGTGGAGCGCTTGGGCGGAATGGCGAGTGCCAGCGCGAGCATCGGCATGAGCAACATCATCACCACTTCGACTATACGGTAATGGAAATTGGACCGGGTTTCGTTGCGTTGCTGCTCCGAAATATCGGGGCTGGAGCCGATGCGTACCAGTTCGGGCAGGGTATATTCACGGTCTTTGCCGCCACGGCTGCGAAACGCTTCGATCTTGGGTAGGTCGATTGGCAGGTCATGGCTGCTAAAACTCAATACGCGGGGGCTTTCATAATCAGGGGCATCATGGGTGAGCACCCCGTCTGTCAGCCGTAGGATAATGGTATCGGGATCATCCGTGGCCATAAAACGGCCTTTGCTGGCGGTCACCGAAATCTCCGTGCCATTCTTGCTTTCGGCATGCACAAACAGCCCGCTCAGGTCACGGCCCTGATTCTGGCTCTCCTCAATACGAAGCGTCATTTTTTCGCCAAATTTCGTAAACTCGCCCACTTTGATGGAGGCCCCCAGTGCACCGGAGCGCAGCTCAAAGCCGAGTTCCTCATAGGCATAGCGGGCCTGCGGCTGGATAAAACCAACCAACGCCAGATTGACCAGCATCAAGGCGATCGCAAACATGTAAGGGACGCGGAGCAGGCGGCCATACCCCAGACCGACTGCGCGAAATACGTCCAGCTCGGAAGAAAGCGCAAGTCCCCGAAAAGCAAGTAATATTCCGAGTAAAAGGCCGATAGGAATGCCGAGTGAAAGATATTCAGGAATAAGGTTTGCCAGCATCCGCCACACCACGCTGACAGGACCGCCTTCAGCGGCCACAAAGTCGAACAGCCGCAGCATTTTTTCAAGCACCAGCAGCATAGCCGAGATAATCAGCGTAGCAATCAGCGGAATGGCAACGCGCTTGGCGATATAAAGGTCGATGGAAGTGAGGAATTTCAACTTATTGTCGCCCTGTCACCCTATTTTGGCCGCAAATTTCACCCATATAAAGAATCAAACGGGGGCGTTACATGCCGGTCCCATATGTTTCGACATAACCGGCTATAACCAGTTGGAGACGAAACGTCATGTTCAAATTTTCAAATGTCGCACTGTTCGGCGGTAGCGCAGCCATGGCTTTGGCCCTGGTGGCGACCCCTGCAGGCGCACAACGCCAGAAAATCAGCAATGATATGAGCAAATGCGTCAGCGGTGCAGGCCCTGCTGTGCTGGTTGAAGTGCGCGGGTTCAAAAAAACCACGGGCCGCATCCGCGTTCAGGCCTATGAAGGCACCAGCGCAAAATGGCTGAAAAAAGGCGCATGGATAAACCGCATCGACGTGCCCGTGCGCGCCAATGGCGGTAAAATGCGCTTTTGCATGCCGCTTCCTAAAGCAGGCACCTATGGCATTGCGGTCCGTCATGACATGGACGGCAATGGCAAGTCGGGCTGGAACGATGGCGGCGGATTTACCGGTAACCCCAACATTTCGCTGACCAACCTGAAACCTTCGATCAAGAAATCGGCCATTCGCGTGGGCAATGGCGTGGCGCGTGCCAACGTTGTGCTCAACTACCGCCGCGGCCTTAGCATTAAGCCGATCGGATAGTTTATGGCTTTAGTGGCACTCCTTTCTAATCCCCGCTCTACCGGCAATAAATCACTATTGCCGGAAGTGCGGAGCTTTTGTGCGGAGCAGGCCGATATATTCCACTATGAGGTTGAACAGGCCGACCAGATTGCGTGCGCGCTGAAAACGATAGCGCGCGTCAAACCTAAGGTTCTGGTCATTAATGGCGGCGACGGTACTGTACAGGCGGCGTTGACCGAACTGTACCAGGGCGGCCATTTTGGCGATAACCCGCCGCCTGTCGCAGTGCTTCCCAACGGTAAGACAAATCTGATTGCACTTGACCTTGGCGCGAAAGGTTCCGCGCTTTCGGCGCTTAAGGAAATTGTGGAAATTGCCCGCAATGATGAGCTGGAGTCGCATATTGTCGTGCGGCAGATGATTGCACTTTCGGGTGGCAGCAGTGAAAAACCGGTTCTGGGCATGTTTCTGGGCGGTGCGGGCCTTGCCGAATTTATTCTTTACTGCCGCCATAAAATCTATCCGCTGGGGCTGCCCAATGGACTCAGCCATGTTCTGGCCGGAATTGCCGGGTTTATTTCATTGCTGTTTAAAGCGCCTTTCGAATTCCTGCCACGGCGTTCACAGCCGCTGCGCATATCACTTATCCGTAATGGAGAGGTGCAGGGAAATTATGCGCTGCTGATCGTTACCACGCTTGAAAAACTGTTGCTCGCGGGCAAATCGGGTAGTTGGTACAGCAGCAGGGACCGGCTTAAATTTTTTGCGGTTGACCAGAATCCCGGTGTTGTCATGCGAATGATTTTCGCAATCCTATTCGGGCGTATGGGGCAGAAGAAAGTGCACGGTGTGCATATAGAACAGGGCGATGAAATCCGCATTGACGGCGACCATAGCAACGTCATCTTGGACGGTGAGCTGTTTGAAGCGAATGAAGATGCGCCCATCATATTGCGCTCAACCGAGCCAGTCCCATTCCTGAAAATCGCGGCCTGAAGGTTCTCGTGCGGACGATAGGCCCGCTTTGCTGATTTAGGTCCATCATGCCAGATACAGCACTTCTCAGACTCATCAAGGCCGAGCTGGTCGAAGCGGTAGATCCGCGTATTTCGGACTTTGCGGCTGCCATTGCCGCGGATTATGGCGATGCGGCAAGGTCGGTGCTGTTTTACGGCTCCTGCCTGCGTAGTCAGCAGTTGGAAGGGCAGATGCTCGATTTCTACCTGATTGTCTCCGATTATGATGCAGCTTTTCCAGATAGCTGGAAAGCGCGAGCCAACAGGTTGCTGCCGCCCAATGTGTTTCCGGCACAGCATAACGGCCTGGTGGCCAAGTATGCGGTGCTGAGTGAGGCTGATTTTCACCGACTCAACCGCCAGGAAGCAAGCGCGGTGAGCGTATGGGCACGCTTTGCCCAACCGTCGCGGCTGGTATGGCAAAGTGATGCCATTGCAGCGGAACAGGCAGTTTTGGCCATATCAGGTGCGACGCCCACGCTGCTCAACGCTGCACTGGCGCATACAAGTGTCGAACAGATGTCGATGCTGGATTTGTGGGAAAAGGGTTTTGCCCTGACTTACAGTGCGGAGCTGCGTGCCGAGCGGTCGGACCGTTCCGCCTCGGTCGTGGAATTTTCGCCGCAGCGTTACAGCGAATTCGGACATGCCGCCCTGCCGCTTACGTCCATCAGGAACACGCGTGATGGGGATAATGTTACGCTGCTGCCGGGGCAACGGGCTGCAATCATGGCGGAGCGCAGGCGCTGGCCGGGGCTCAGGCGGCGCGGCAAGCTGCTGACCCTGGCGCGGCTGGCCAAGGCGACGGGGACTTACGCCGGGGGGATTGATTATATCGCCTGGAAAATCAACCGTCATGCCGGCACCGATATAGAGGTGAAGGACTGGCAACGCCGCTGGCCGATATTGGGAGCCATCGTGATGCTCCCACGGCTTATCTTGCGCGGGGCGATTAAATAAGGGCATAATACAGTTCTATGAGGAGCTTATTATGCCTGAAAAATTACAGAAAAATCCCATTCATCTGGGCCTTGGCGCGACCGCTATCGTACAGCCGGAAATGACCGGTGATATGTCTTGGTATGCTGGCTATGTGGAGAGGCATGGTGAGGATGGACACGAAGGACGGTTGGTATCCATGTACAGGTTCACTGAAAGCTGGGACGTGTGGGAAATGCACCCTAAAGGCAATGAAGTGGTCCTGTGTACTGAAGGCCGCATGGTGCTGGTGCAGGAAATGCCGGATGGGTCGGAAAAACGCACGGCACTGGAAGCAGGCGAGTATGCCATTAATGACTGCGGCATCTGGCACACGGCGGATGTGGAGAGGGAGGCGACGGCGGTATTTGTCACAGCCGGTGAGGGGACAGAGCACCGGGAGCGAAAATAGCAGCGCTATCAGATAGCGCCGACCTGTTTTCCTGATTTTTCAAAAATTTCCAGGATTTCACCCACCTGCTCGCTGGTATGTTCTGCACAGAGTGAACAACGCAGCAGCGTCATGCCCTGCGGTGTTGCGGGCGGCCGCGCAAGATTGACATAAAGCCCGTTTTCCAACAGCGCTTGCCACAGCAATGCGCCCTGCATCATATCCTCGACCATGACAGCGATAATGCCGCTCTGCGCCTCGGGCGTGCCGAGCGTGTAGCCTATTTCACGTAACCCCAGATGCAGCCGTTTGCTGTTTTCCCACAGATGGGCGCGTTTATTGCCGCTGTGCATCAGCTTGCGGATTGAGGCGGCAGAGGTTGCCACCACAGCGGGGGGCAGAGATGCCGTGAATACATAGGGGCGGCACACCAGCCGCATAATATCGAACTTCGGGTGGTTTGAGACGCAGAAACCGCCAACTGTGCCAACGCTTTTACTGAATGTGCCGATGATAAAGTCGACATCGTCAATCACGCCCTGCTCTTCGCATACGCCGCGGCCGTTTTCGCCGATAAAGCCCATGGAGTGCGCTTCATCGACCAGCACCATGGCACCATATTTCTTGCAGATGGCGACCATTTCTTTCAGCGGTGCGACATCGCCCAGCATAGAATAAACGCCTTCGAGTACCACCAGCTTGCCGGCTTCTTCGGGCAGGCGTTTCAGCCGTTTTTCCAGTGCTTCGATATCATTGTGACGGAATGCGACAATCTGCGCATTGCCCATCGCGCAGCCGTCATAAATGCTGGCATGACTGTCAATGTCCAGAATGACATAGTCATCCTTGCCCGCAAGTGTGGCGATCACGCCCAGATTTGCCTGGTACCCGGTGGAAAAGACCATAGCATGGTCCATGGCGTAAAAATCCTTGAGCGCCTGTTCGACTTCCTTATGCCCCTGATAGGTGCCGTTCAGAACGCGGCTGCCGGTCGTGCCCGCACCGAAATTGTCCAGTGCTTCATGCCCTGCCGCCAGTACATCATCGTCAAACGTCATGCCCATATAGTTATAGGTACCGAGCAGGATGGTTTCCTTGCCATTGCAGATTGCCACGGTAGGCGACTTCACCTGTTCCATCACCAGCGCGAACGGGTCGCGCACGCCAGTGGACAGCAGGGTTTCACGTTCATTGATAAGGGGGTCAAACTTGGAAAGGAGATCGGTCATGATTGCTGGCCTTGCTCTGATGATGCGATAGGGTTGGATCCGGCTTTTAGCTATCCTGCAGCTTTTCGACAGCATCCACCAGCTGGCCGACGGTTTCAATCTCCGCCTGCATGTTCATGGTGATGATGATATCGAATTCATCCTCGATAGCGGCGACGAAATCCATCACTGTCAGGCTGTCCCATTCCAGATCACCCATAAAGGTCGCGTCATCACTGAGCTGCGCGTCTTTGACGTTAAACGGGGTGATGAGTTCATGGATTTTCGCCTGTGTGGCTTCGCGGTTGCTCATAAAAATATCCTGTTACTGGTTTCATGCCCCTGTGACAGCGGATTGCGGCGGGAATTGGGCGAAATCCGCGCACAAAACTTGCCCCTCTGTCTTATCTATGACAGGCTTATGCAAAAATACGGGTCGCGGCAAGGTGAAGCGCTGTTATCGGCGCGAAAAAGGGAGAAATCTTATGCCTGTTGCGGAAAAGGACAAACTTGCTGAACCTGCCACAGAATGGCCAATGCAATCGATTCAGCTATTACGGACTGTACAGCAGCACCATGTGCAACTCAGTATCATGGCCGATCAAAAAGCATCCATGCTGATCGGGGCGACATTCGTGGTATTCACCATCGCCATTGCGCAAAGCGGAGGTGGCAACGCATCCTTGCCCATGCTGGTGCTGGCCATATCTTCCTTCCTGTCAGCAGGGCTCGCGGCAATGGCTGTCATGCCATCCAGCGGGCCGAAACCCGGAGCACGCCCCAATCCATTATTCTTCGGGGTTTTTTCAGGCATGGATGAAGATGCCTTTACCGAAAATGTGCTGGAACAGATCAGTTCCACTGAAGGCACGTTTCGGGCAATGCTGCATGATATCTATCAGATGGGCAGCGTGCTGGCCGAAAAGAAATATTTCTACCTTGGCATTGCCTATCGCGCGTTTCTGACCGGATTGACCCTAACATTTATACTCTATGTGATAGAGCAGTTTTTCGGGCCTCTTATCTAGTCACTGACCTTAGAGCCAGCCAGCTTTTTTATACCAGAGCGCGGTTTGCCTGAGGCCGTCACGGGTTTCTATTTTCGGCATCCATAATGACCGTGGCGGCCGACTGCTTGCATCCACTGTCCAGTCGTCATGGCACATATAGCTAACCCGGTCTGGGGTCAGCTTCGCATTGGTATTGCGCACCAGCCGGTCGACACCTGCACCAAGGCGCAGCAGTGCGGGAGGCAGGGATAAGGGGCGGATGCCGCGGCCCAAAGCTGTGCCTATGGCGCGGGCGAACGCTTTGTGTGTCCAGCCGCCTTTCGCGCCATCATCGGCTTCGAATATCTGTGAGGTAACATCTTCGGATGACGGTCTGAGCTCAATCAGCAGCCGGGCTAGGTCAGTGGCATGGATAAGCGACAGACGGCCTTCTGGCGGCAATAATACGAACCCGCGCTGCGCCATTTTGAACAGGTCGAGCATTTCACCATCGCCAGGGCCATATATAGCGGGCGGACGTACGATGGTCCAGTCGAGCCCGCTGGCGGCGACGATCTTCTCTGCCTTGGCCTTGGACCATCCATAGATGGAGAGGTCCGGCTCGCGCGCGGCCAGCGAAGACACATGGACAAAACGCGGCAGGCCCATGGCCTTGGCAGCGTCAACCATCGCAAGCGTGCCGGCGACATTGCCGTCTTCAAACCCTTTTTTATCAGGTGCGTTGACCACACCGGCAACATGTATGACCGTGCCCGCGCCATCGCATAGTTCCTTAAGGGCTTCGCCGTCCGACAGCGATCCTTCGACCCAGGTGACGCCGTAAACGGGTTTTTGCGGGCGGCGGGTAAGGGCGCGCACGGGTATTTTCTGCGCGCGCGCCATGTCGATCACATTCTTGCCGACAAACCCGGTCCCGCCGGTCAGTGCGATGGTGCGGACAGCGTTATTCACAATATCACCATCCGGTCACGGTGCACGACCGCACTGCGCGGGCTATAGCCCAATATTGCTTCGATTTCGCTGCTGTGGCGACCAATGATACGTGCGCTGTCCAGCGCATCATATTCCGCCAGTCCGCGGGCTATGGCACTACCATTCACATCGATGATATCGACCGCATCGCCGCGGGAAAACGGCCCCTCTATCTTGACGATGCCCGCCGGAAGCAGGCTCGAACCCTCCACTATAGCCGCGGCCGCACCCTCATCAATGTGCAGTTTTCCCCGTATTTTCTGCAGGCCGCCGATCCACCCCTTATGGCGGTTTTCGCCGCGCTGCGCGTGGAATATGGTTCCATGGCCTTCCTGGGCACGGCGTAGCGGATGCTCATGCAGGCCAGAGATAATCGCCATGTTCATACCTGCCATATCGGAAATTTTCGCGGCCAGAAGTTTGGAAGACATGCCGCCTGTACCGACACCGGATGTGCCCGTGCCAATACTAGACGTGTCATCGGCCATTGCCAAAATAGTTTCATCCATTTCGCGCACTTCGCGGATAATTCGGGCAGTGTCATGCCTGGCTGGATCCTTGTCGTATAGTCCGTCCACATCGGAAAGCAGGATCAGGCCATCCGCGCCAGCTGCCTGTCCGATACGCGCCGCCAGCCGGTCATTGTCACCAAAACGGATTTCGTCCGTCGCCAGGCTGTCATTTTCGTTGATGACAGGGATCGCACCTTTGGCCAGCAGACTGTCCAGCGTGGCGGTGAAGTTGAGATAACGTCGCCGGTCTTCCAGTGCGTCGAGAGTCACTAGCATCTGCGCGGCGACCAAGCCTTTTTCGGCAAGCAGTTCGGCCCAAAGTGCGGACAAGGCAATCTGCCCGACCGCCGCCGCCGACTGCGCATCACACAGATTTTCGCGTCCGCCATTTTTCAAACTCAGTTTACGCGCGCCAAGTGCGATTGCACCAGATGAAACGATCATTACCTGCTGGCCGGCCAGTATCCGCTCTGCCATGTCACCCGCCACTGTCCGCATCCATTCCCGCCGCGCATTCCCATCCGTATCGACCAGCAGGGCCGATCCAATTTTAACGACAAGGCGTGGGCAATGGGAAGGGGCAAAGACGTTGCTCAAATGGGTCTCCATTCGGCTTCGTCTTCATCGGCATCGGGGTTTACACCGGAAGGCTGCTCTGTCGCGGTCATATCAGGCAGGTGATCCATAAATGCGTCCATCAATGCCTCAAGCCCTGCACCGGTCGCGCCGGATATCGGAAAAATCCGATTTGCACCCGCCGCCTTAAGCTCGCCAATCAACATATCGGCCAGTTCATCATCAACCAGGTCAATTTTATTAAGCGCAATTAGCTGCGGCTTTTCGGCCAAGCCTTCGCCGTAATTTTTAAGCTCGCCCTGTACGGTCTGTAGCGCCTTTGCCGGATCATCACCATTTGCATCGACCAGATGGATTAGTGCGCGGCAACGCTCAATATGGCCTAGAAAACGGTCGCCAATGCCAACACCATCGGCCGCGCCTTCAATCAATCCCGGTATATCGGCAATCACAAATTCACGTTTTTTGTGACTGACCACACCGAGTTGCGGGCGCAATGTCGTGAACGGATAATCACCCACCTTTGCCTTGGTATTGGTGATACGATTGATAAAAGTCGACTTTCCCGCATTGGGAAGCCCAACAAGGCCGACATCTGCCATCAGTTTAAGCCGTAGCCACACCCACATTTCCGCACCGGGAAAGCCGGGTTGATGTTGGCGCGGTGCACGGTTGGTTGAGCTTTTATAGCTCATATTGCCCCGTCCGCCGTCACCGCCGATCAGCATGGAGACGCGCTGTCCCGTATGGGTGAAGTCGGCCAGTATCTCTTCTTTATCCTCGCTTAGCACTTGTGTGCCCACCGGCACTTTGACGACGAGTTCATCGCCACCCGCGCCCGTGCGGTTGCGACCCATGCCGCCCGTGCCGCGGGGCGCCTTAAAATGCTGGGCATAGCGAAAGTCGATGAGTGTGTTCAGCCCTTCAACGGCTTCAAACACAATATCGCCGCCCTTGCCGCCATTGCCGCCATCGGGACCGCCATATTGGACATATTTTTCACGGCGAAAACTCACCGCGCCATTGCCGCCGGTACCGGATTTCAGATATATTTTTGCCTGATCAAGAAAATGCATCCCACGCATTTAGGCGCGCCATGCCGCCTTGGCCAGTTTTTTGTCGTGAAATGATGCGTTTCAGCGATGCGGGGTTAGCGTGAGGGTGTTTCCGTGCCATCACTGCTTTCCCCTGAGGCATTTTCCTCGGCTGTGGCGGGCTTGGCAGTTTCAACGCCCGGTATCGGCTGTACCGTCAGGTTCGGGTCATATGCAGGCGTGGACGGTGTATATCCCGGTATGGTGGATGCGGTGTTGGCGCGCGCAGGCGCCGGGGCACCTGGAACCGGCTGTACCGTCATATTGGAATCATATCCTTCCGGCTTTTCAGAGGGAACATAGCCATAGCTGGGCGCCGTGCTGACACCCGATGGAGGCAGGGTGGTTGTTGTCACTTCGCCGCCCTGCGGAATGATCGGCCCACTGATAACTCCGGCATTACCCGCGGGCACTGAAGTCGTGCCATTATAAAGTGATCCCTGCGTGCCAGATGCAAAAGAGCTGGTAGGCTGCCGGGGTCCATAGGCCTGGTTCCACACAGCCAGATCGCGCTTATACTGGTCATAGGCTGCAAAAAAGCGGTTGAACACGTCTTCTATTTCAGTCAGTCCGATATAGGCATAGCCTGTCAGCTGGTCTTTTGGCGTCAGTGTCAGTTGCCGCGCTACGCCAATCGACACATTACAAAATTCCGATTTCACAGGCGGCAACGAGAAAAAATTATAGACCCGCGTGCTGTGCGTGTCGCGCACGCGGCGATAATTGGATCCATTCTCGCGGCGGAACTTGCTCTCTATGGCCCGGTTCGCTTTGCTCAGTTGTGACTTATGTGTTTTCAAAAAGGTGTTATAGTCGGAGGCCAGCTGGTAATGTCTCGGCTCGACACAGTTGAGCGCGGCCACGTTCAGCGCGGAGCGCAGATGCCACAATGTTTCCAGTTCGCCTATGCCTGTATTTACCGTTATACGGCGGCCATCCACACCAACGGGCGGAATTGCCATATTTGTGGTTGCATAAAGCGGGGGCGTCGGCATGGCTGGAATAACGACCGGCGGCGGCGGTGGAGGCGGGGCTACAACAACTGGGGGCGGCGCAGGTTTTGCGCATGCGGCCAATGCAGCCAGCAGGCCCAAAACAGAAAAACGAGCGAAAATTTTCAACGACATCCTAATCCAACCCCATTATTTGCTTGTGCATATACCCTATACATTAACCATGCTGATAGCGCGATGAACGGAAAAGGCAAAACATGTTTGTCGAAAAATTGCCTGTGCTGTGCGCGGCGGACGACGGGTTGAATCATATACTGGTTAACGGGGGCAATAAAGCAAAAGGCCCGGCGGTTTCCCGCTGGGCCTTCCACATCTTCTATAAAGCAAATATTATTCGCTGCTGCCCAGGAAGCTGAGCAGGAACTGGAACATATTGATGAAGTCCAGATAGAGGCTGAGCGCGCCCATGATGATATATTTGCCCATCATGTCCGTGCCCGCCACATGGCTGTACATGGATTTGAGGCGCTGTGTATCATAGGCGGTGAGGCCTGCGAAAATGAATACGCCAATCGCGCTTACCACATAATGCATGGCTGGAGACTGCAGCCAGATGTTGATGAGCATGGCCACAATCAGGCCGATCACGCCCATAATCAGGAAGCTGCCCCAACCGGACAGGTCTTTCTTGGTGGTGTAGCCCCATAGGCTAAGCCCTGCAAAAGCAGCGGATGTCGCAAAAAATGTCTGCGCGATCGAAGACCCTGTATAGCGCAGGAAAATCGTCGACAGGCTAAGCCCCATCAGGACCGCGAAGCCCCAGAAAAGCGCTTGCAGTGTGAATGTGGACATTTTCTGTGCGCCAAAGCTCATCGCGAAAACAATGGCCAGAGGCGACAGGATGATGATCCAGGGCAGAAAACCGCCGCCGCCAAATACCTGCGCAGCCATGCCGGAACTGGCAAACAGCATGGCAACAATACCGGTCAGCAGTACGCCGCTTGCCATATAGTTATAGATGGACAGCATGTATGAACGCAGGCCTGCGTCATAGGCCGCTGTATCAACAGTGCCCGCCTGCGTGCCAAAGCTGGTGCGCGGGGCATCAGTGGAACGGGGATCTGGCCAATTTGCCATAATATTCAAACTCCTTTGCCCGGCTGAAACTCTGGAATAAATGCCGGATAGTCAATATATCGTCTTTCTGCAGATTATTTTCAAGGAAAACCGCAATGAAAATGGTTATCGCAAAATTAAGCGGCTTTTCTTGATTTCGCCTCTTTTTCGCGCCATTGCAGTGCCTATGAGCGATCCCACACCGATTATCCAGAGCCTTATAGCCGGGCTTCCTGTACTTTTGCTGCACCTCGGCAGTGCCACCGCCGTATGGGCGGGCGCTTTGCTGCTATATATCTGGATCACACCGCACCGTGAACTTGCATTGATCCGTGAGGGCAATGAGGCAGCGGCAATTTCCTTTGGCGGAGCTGCCATCGGGCTGGCAGTGCCGCTCGCATTCTGCCTGCGCGCATCACTCAATGTCTGGGATATATTGATCTGGGGCAGTGTCATCCTGGTTTTGCAGCTCATTGCCTTTCGCGTGCTGGATTTCATGCTGAAAGACCTGCCCAAGCGCATTGAAAATGACGAGCGCGCAGCGGCCATATTTCTGGCGATGAGCAAATTCGCGGTGGCCGCGCTCAATGCGGCGGCGGTTTCGGGATAATGCGCAAGGGCTGCCTGCCCCTCTTTTTAGGGCTGATTCTACTTCTGATGTGGCTGGATGCAGAGGATCTGCAGGGTCCGGGTATTGATGTCGAACAATATGATGGCGAAGAATGGACGGAGGACGATCGGGGGCCAAGGCGGCCTATGCCGCGTAGTGCCGAGCGTTACATTATCCAGGACCAGGGCCCCATGCGTGACAGCCAGGGCACGGCTTTTTCCGTGGATACGGATGGAGTGTGGCTGACCGCAGAGCATGTCACCCATGGCTGTGACCGTATCGGGATTTTGAAAAATGGCCGGGTAATGCTGGCTGCCCGCGTCCTGGAAAGCCGCGAAAGTGACGCTTCAATCATCCGTGATGGCCCGGTGAGCAACGCGTCCTTCGCGCTTACCACCACGCGCCCGCGCAGCGGCGATCGCGGCTATCATATGGGTTATCCGGGCGGCCGGCCGGTGGTCGTGCAATCGCGCTTCATCGGCGCGGCTCAGGCACAGCGGGGGCTGTCGAGCCGGCGGTTCGAGCCGATATATGCATGGGCAGAAATTGCACGCATCCCGCGGAACAACAATCCACTGGGCGGGATTAGCGGCGGCCCCACTTTCAACCGGAATGGACAGGTTGTGGGCATTAATTCCGCTTCGACTGACCGGCGCGGACGGGTATTAACAACCGATCCCAATGCGGTTAAAAGACTTGTCGATGCGAGCGGCGATGTGGACGAAATTGGCCGGGCCGGTGCCATTGGCAATGCGAATGATGCCGCTGCCTATTTCCAGCAGTTCATCCGCCGCGGTCTGATTACGCAGGTCTATTGCGACGTATATTAGGGGACAGTATGAGCGAACAACTGACAAACGATGCAGTTTCGTCATCCAGGCATATGAGGCGCGGCCTTGCCAGATGCCTGGCCGCTGAGGCTCTGGGGAGTTTTTTCCTTTTCGCGGCCGTGGTCGGTTCCGGCATTATGGCGGAAAACCTGGCGGGGGGAAATGTCGCCATTGCGTTATTGGGCAACACACTGGCCACCGGGGCGATACTATTCGTGCTTATCACCATTTTGGCCCCGATTTCCGGCGCGCATTTCAACCCCGCGGTTACCATGGTGGCATGGTTGCGACGTGAACTGCCCGCGCATGAAGGGTTGCTATATGTGCTGTCACAGCTGGCGGGAGGGATATTGGGTATTTTCGCCGCACACCTGATGTTTGATCTCGACATTGTGCAGTTTTCCACCAAAACGCGCACCGGTGTTGGCCAGTGGGCCGGGGAGTTTGTGGCCACATTCGGCTTGATTCTCACTATATTGGGTTGTGTGCGTTTCCGCAGCGAATGGGTCGCCCCTGCGGTTGGCCTCTACATTACGGCGGGATACTGGTTCACCAGTTCTACCAGCTTTGCCAATCCGGCTATAGCTGTGGCGCGCAGCCTGTCCGACAGTTTTGCCGGGATTGCGCCTGCCGATGTGCCCATGTTCATTGCCGCGCAGCTGGCGGGGGCGTTGTGCGCGGCTTTTGTCGCAAAATGGATGATTGATCCCGATATCCCCGGCAGTTGATGACAGGAGTGAATAACTGGGCAAATGCCATCGCCCCTTGATTTTATCGTCATCCGCGGCAAATAGGGCGAAATCATATTTGGAGTTTGAAGACATAATGACCGAAACGAAACAGGATACACCGCCCGACCGCCTGGCTATCAGCCCACGCAGCCCGCATTTTGGCGGCGACTTGCTGTCGCGCGGTATCGGCATCCGCTTCAAGGGTGTGGAAAAGAATAATGTTGAGGAATATTGCATTTCCGAAGGCTGGATCCGCGTTCAGGCGGGCCGGACAATGGACCGCAAGGGTAACCCATTGACGTTGAAACTCAGCGGCCCTGTTGAAGCATGGTTTGAAGATCTGGGTGACAATCCGCCGGTGGCGAAGAAAGACGGTCGATAAGATAGAATCTGCTATATTCAGCATTTAGGCCAAACAATAAAAACCCGGCAGTTCCATATGGAACTGCCGGGTTTCTCACTCCCCAAGCGTGAACTTTTTAAAAACGCGTGCCAATCGATACACCGTAAATGCGTGGTTCGTTGACAAAACCTGTCAGGTTGTTGAAGTCAATGCCGCCAACTGCGCTTTTATCATTTGTAATATTACGGACAAATGCGGCAATGTCCAGTTTCTCATCATCGGTGCGATAGCCAAGACGCAGGCCACCTTCGAGCAGTTTGTCATCGCTGAATTCAACCGAGTTATAGAGGAAGAACTGGATGCGAGAGCGGTAATACCAGTCGGTAAAGGCATAGATTTCACCATTGCCCACCGGAACGCCATAGCCTAGCGAACCGCTGACGGTCCATTTAGGGGACTGTGGCAGCTGATTGCCGTCAATTGAGAAAATGCCCGGGCTGCCTGCGCGCTGCGGGTCGAGCACGGTACAGGCAGAACCACAGCCTTGTGTGAACAGGTTCGGATCGTTGATTTCGGTGTCGTTATAGCCGACGCTCAACGAAAGTTGCAGGTTATCAATCGGTGCCGCTTCAAATTCCGCTTCAACACCGTAACCATCCACTTTTGCTGCGTTAATCAGTGTTGCAAAGTTGGCTGTTCCGCCTACGGCAGTCAGCTGCAGATCAGATGTACTGAAATGATAACCGGTCAGATTGAAGCGCACACGGTTGTCCGCCAGCTGGGTTTTGAAACCCGCTTCGTACGACATGGTTTTTTCTGAATTAGCGACGGAGATGTCGCGCCCAAAGGCCAGGCGCCCCTGAATGGATGGTGCGCGGTAACCGCGTGCAACGCGCGCGAATAGGTTGATGTCATCGCTGACGGGATAACCAAGACTGACATCCCATGTGATTACATCGTCCTTAACGCTCGTGCTGATTGGCGCAACCGGGCCGCCAAAGCCAAGAAAGCCGGGGCGGTTGTCGACCGGACGTGCCGCGGTAAAGTCGCGCTTGTCATCATTATAACGCGCGCCGGCTTGCAATTTCAGGCCACCCTCAAATTCATAATTGACCGATGCGAAAATACCGAATGCTTCACTCTGCTGATCCTGCACGGCAATGGCAGCCGGGGTCACGTCTGTCGGTGTGCCAAAGTCCAGCGTTTCAATTTCCAGGTCTTCGTCAAAATAGAAAAAGCCAGCCTGATAACCGAAGCCGCCGATATTGTTAGAGGCGACGCGGATTTCCTGTGTGAACTGGCTGAGTGAAGGTACATTATCCTGTGTCTGCGCAGAAAAAGGGATAAAGCCGGGACCCTGATCAGGGGCAAACTGATTACCGAAACCGCCATCAATATCGCCGCGGCTCCTGAGATCGCCTGTCCAATAGGATGTAATCGAATAGAGCGTGGCTGCACCGAAATCATATTCAAGGTTCAGGCCGGCATTATAGACGTTGAGCTTTTGAAAATTCAGGCCGTCAGCGCGCACTTCATCGCGCTTGAACGGTGTGCCGGGGCCGGCTGCGCCGTTCAGGTCATTGTTGCCTGTCTGAAAAGTGTTCGCACGGAAGATAACGGCGCTGCCATCATAGATGCGGACCTGGCCAACCACGCGTCCAGTAAAACCGCCTGATTCATATTGTAGCTGCAACCTTGCGGCAATGTCGTCATAGCCACCCTGATTGTCATCGCCCGGCGCATCCAGATTGTCGATCCAGTTGTCACGGTGCTGGTACAGGCCGGACAAGCGGACGGAAAAGCCGTTATCATCTGCCGCGCCAACGCCCAGCTCGACCTGTGACGTGCCATATGTGCCATAGCTGGCCCGGGCAAAGCCGGCCGTTTCGCCCGGTTTCGTAGTGTCGAATTTGACAATGCCAGCCGGTGTATTGCGGCCAAACAGTGTGCCCTGCGGCCCACGCAATACTTCAATGCGGTCAAGGTCGAATACCGGAAAGCCTTTGAGGATCGGGTTTTCCAGTACAACATCGTCATAGACGACGCTTACCGGCTGCGATGCGTTCAGGTCAAAATCGCTATTGCCCAGACCGCGAATATAAAACCGCGGGAATGTACGGCCGAAGGAGCTTTCGACGTTCAGGCTGGGCACACGGCCCGCCAGTGCGCGCACATCTGCGCCAGTCGAGGTTACGGCTTCAAGCGTATCACCGCCCAGCGTGGCAACTGATACGGGCACTTCCTGCAGGTTCTCCTCGCGCCGCTGTGCGGTCACGACGATTGTGCCAAGGCCACTTTCGGCCTCGGCGGTTTCCTGTGCGTCCTGTGCAAGTACGGGGGTTGCGGTAAAAGCGCTTGCAAGGCTGATGGCCAGGGCTGCGCGTGAAATACTGGTTGTCGGGGATTTAGTCATCGGAAATAACTCCTGAAAAGGCGGTGGAAGCGTGACGATGTATATTTTAAAGAATCGATTATTCGCTGGCGCGTTCAAAGCCGATATCATACCTCACGTCAACGCAAGAGCGCTGGCTCTCTGCGATATCTCCACATGGTGTTGCGTATATGTGACGTATTTATGACTATATCTGGTGCCAGAAGCTATAAGGCTAGAAACTCATTTCATCATAAATCCGGCTGACATCGCCGTTCCATGCCCCGTGATAGCGCTCCAGCAGGTGTTCGGCGGGGGTCTTGCCGCTGCTGACAATTTCGCGCAGCGGGTCGAGGAAGCCACTTTCATTATCGCCGCTACTGTTCAGCTCGCCGCGTGCGGTCAGGCCTGCCGACGCGATATCAAGCACTTCACGCGCTATATCAAGCAGCTTGCCACCACCCGCAATAGGCGCTTCAAAGCCCATTTTCGGAACATTGTCACGCAGCGCCTGCCGTTCATCCAGCGTCCAGTCTTTGACAAGGTCCCATGCGGCGTCCAGTGCGCTCTGGTCATAGAGCAGTCCGACCCAGAAAGCGGGCAGCGCGCAGATCCGGTTCCACGGCCCGCCATCCGCGCCGCGCATTTCCAGGAAGCTTTTCAGGCGCACTTCGGGAAAGGCGGTGGACAGGTGATCATTCCAATCGTCCATTGTGGGTTTTTCGCCCGGCAGGATGGAGAGCTCACCTTTCAGGAAATCCCGGAAGCTTAGTCCAGCTGCATCCAGATACTGGCCATCGCGGTAGACAAAGTACATCGGCACATCGAGCATATATTCGGCATAGCGTTGATAGCCGAAACCATCCTCAAACACGAACGGTAACATACCGGTGCGCGCTGCGTCAGTGTCGGACCAGATATGGCTGCGATAGCTTAAATAGCCATTGGGCTTGCCCTCGGTGAAAGGCGAATTGGCGAACAGTGCGGTGGCGAGTGGCTGTAGTGCCAGCCCCACGCGGAATTTCTGTGCCATATCGGCCTCAGAGCTGTAGTCGAGATTGACCTGTATCGTGCAGGTGCGCAGCATCATGTCGAGACCCAGATTGCCGACCTTCGGCATGTGGTTCATCATGATCTTATAGCGCCCCTTGGGCATGACGGGCAGGTCGCTGCGCGCTTTATCTGGCCACATGCCGAGGCCCAGAAAGCCTTTGCCGGTTTTTGCGCCAATCGCCTTTACCTGGGTCAGATGACGGCCGGTTTCGGCGCAGGTCTGATGCAGATTGCAAAGCGGCGCGCCGGAGAGTTCAAGCTGTCCAGCAGGTTCCAGGCTGACATTTCCGTCCGCGCCTTTCAGCGCAATGACATTACTTGTGCCATCTTCGGATTTCTCCTCGACCGGTTCCCAACCAAATTCGGTGAGCGCGTGGAGCAGGTCGCGAATACCGCCTTTTTCGGTATAGCTGGGGGCGTGATGGTCGCCTGTGCAATAGACGAATTTTTCATGCTCGGTCCCGATCCGCCATGTATGTTTCGGCTTTTCGCCGGACTGCATGGGGTGTAAAAGCTGGTCAAAGCTTTCGATGACAGGATCATTGCGATCTGAAACTGATTTCGTGCTCATGCGCTCTGGTTTAGAAAGCAAGGCCCTTCAACGCCAGCAAAAAAAACCAGGCCGGTAAAAAACCCAGACCAGTAAAAAAGCCAGAACGGTAAAAAGACTGTCAGCGCCGAAGGTTTATGACGTCAGCACGGGATTAGATCAGTCGACAGTCGCCTGGAATGTCAGGGCAAATGTGGAGGCAGGGCCCAGGTTGGTGGCGGACATGCCGATAGTTGTGCCGCTGATCGAGGCCCCGAATGGATCGCTTTCATCCGCACCTGTCGCATCGTCATCTTCGGTATCAGGCGTCGCGTTGCAGCCTGTTCCGGTGCGCAGTGACCCTGGATTATAAGTGATATTGGCCGGCAGGTTATCGACAGCGGAAATATTTTCCGCCGTCGCCGAACCTGAATTGTTGATCAGGATGCAGTAATTGATGACTGCGCCCGGTATCGCCTTGGGATCGGTGGTACCATTAGCGGGGTCGCTGACGACAGAGCTTAACTTGGTCACGGACAGCGTGGTTTCAGGGTTGCAATAATTGAAATCGAACAGCGTAGCTGCCTGGCCGTCCGGGTCGGCGGGCGCCGTGGTGTGGTTGCCATAGACGAATGTTACCGTATCGACAGGTGAGGTGAATGTGACCCAGACATTGCCGTCTGCAGAGTTGCCCGCCGCGCCAGCATCACCAATGGCGGTGTTGCCAACGACATAATTGGCAATGCCGTTGGTCAAGGTGGGCATCACTGCCGTGCCATTATAGCTGCCGGTAATGGTCACTTTGTCCGCAAAGTCATTATTGCCAAAATCCACATCAAGCACGACAAATTGCAGTGCCGGGACGGCTGTTGGCAGTGTAATCACTGTTGTTGCTGTCTGCGAACGGTTGGTAAATTCCAGAAACTGGTACAGCCCGGCCTGTGTGGCGCCGAAACCACCTGTGTTGTCAGAAGTGATTGCAGGCGCACCATTGGCAAAAGCGCCGTCGGTTGTCAGTGCATAGTTGATGCTACCGATATTGGGCACGGTATAGCTGTTATTGGTTGTACCCGATACCCATGTCCGGGCGTTCCAGTCGGTCAGAGTATTGCTTGCCGGGCAGCTAAGCGTGGGCGGTGTGCCGGCGACACGCGTGCCACTCACGGTAAAGCTTACAGAGGCATAATCATCTTCGCTTGCCACACCATTATTTACGGTGGAATCGATATCGACAATCGAACTCGCGGTAATCTCGGCGGTGTTGGTCACTGTCGCGCCCGATGTTGCGTCGACAGTGCCGGAAATGGTGATTGACCGGGTGGCGCCTATCGGCACTGTCCCGACATTCCATATACCGGTAACATCATTATAGCTTCCCGTACCACTGGCGCTGGCGAAGGTGAAGCCTGCAGGCAATATGTCAGTTACTTCCACACCATTGGCAGTTCCAGTGGAAGCACCCGAATTGCTTACAGACAGTGTGTAGCTGACCGCCGTTCCATTGGCGGGGGTAGCATTGCTCACTGTCTTGGAAAGTGACAAGTCGGCATTGGGAGGCGTATCATACTGGAAATCGGACAGGCCGATATACTGGTTCGGACCACTGGGGTCGCCCGTCTGAGACTGGCCGGAAAAATAGACGATACGCACGCGTTTGATCGCGGTGGCACCGAAATTGATGGTGACGTCACCCGCAGTGCTGGACAGACTGGAAGAGCTGTTGCCCAGAAAGCCGGTCATATACCCGTTGCTGACCCGCGAATTGGTAGTGCCCGTGGTATAGAAAGCGGCGGTATTTGCCGCGTTCTGGAATACGCCGCTGCCTGTGTCATAATAGACTTCGACTGCATCCTGCGCAGCGTTTACATTCCGGTCAACATCCAGCAGGCGGAATGTGAGGCCAGTGACATTGGCGTCAAACGTGTAGGTTGTGGTGATCTTATCATCCGCATCATAGGCGCTATTATCAAAGTTATAAAGCAGCGGCCCGGTCTGCGTACTGATATTACCAGTATAATAGGACAGAAAGCCGGTCGAATATGTGGGTGTAAACGTACCGCCATCGGTGGAACTCGTCTGGTTGACTGTGATAGTGCGACCCCCGGCGGTGAGTGTATCGCCATCGGGCACGGCCTGGAAATTGCCCAACCCCAGATTGGTCCAGTCCGCCGTTGTGGTTTGCGCATGCACGGATTGCGGCATGCCGGCCATCAGGACCAGCAGGACCAATAAAAACCACGTTTTTACAACATGTAAGTGCGTATCGTGCGTGACCACTTGTTATCCCGTTAACTTTTTGCTCGTTTCGCCCTAACAAAAGAGCCCTAAGCTAAAGTTAATTTTCGGGACGGTATTGCGCTGTTATATTATTTTACAAGCCGCAGGAAAGCTGGAAAAATTCTGGTTAACGTGTGACCGCCTTTCATGGTTAATTCCAGTCACCCCGGCCCGCCATCCACAGGCTGACTGCGGCAGCTGCTGCCGTATCGGCGCGTAATATGCGCGGACCTAGTGAAACAGGCACTGCACTTGGGTGGGCGCGGATCATATTGCCTTCTTCATCGTTGAATCCGCCTTCAGGGCCGATTAATATCGCGGCCGGGCCATCATGCGCCACCAATGCCTTGCGAAACGAACCTTCCCCGCTGGCATGAATGCGTTCATCGGCAAAGAATATATGGCGGCCTTCCGGCCATTCTGCCAGCAGGTCGGCCAGCTTTGTGAGATCGCCCAGTTCAGGCAGGCTGGAACGTTCGCACTGTTCTGCCGCTTCTATCATATGCGCGCGCAGGCGGTCGGGCTTTATCTTGTCCACCACCGTGCGCTGTGTCCGCACCGGCACAAACCGGCGTACACCCAGCTCACATGCCTTTTCCGCCATCCAATCAAAGCGCGCACGCTTGATGGGTGCGGCACATAGCCATAGATCCGGTACGATTTCACGTTCGCGCAGCTTTTGCGTGAGTAAGACAGTGACGGCGCGTTTTGCGGCATGTGTCACTTGGCCCAGATATTCACCTGTGCGGTTATCGAACAGGACAATCGCATCCCCAGGCTTTGCCCGCATGACATTAGCAAGATAATGTGCCTGTGGTCCGCCAAGACGAAGCTCTATGCCGTCGGACAGCACCTCATCGACAAACAGGCGCGGCGCGCTATGTGGCGGATAGGCAGGGGTGGCGGGCATGTTCGGCCTTTCGTGAATTTTTGCCGCAGCATGTTTAGACAATTGCGTATCTAATCGCTACAGCGCTTGCATGAGCGAGGCAAGCGTACCCGATACACAGATAGGCGGCCTGATGGGCTTGCTACCGGCAAGAGTGCGGCCCTATGCGCTGCTGGCGCGGTTTGACCGGCCGATCGGCTGGTGGCTGCTATTTTGGCCTTGCGCCTGGGGATCGGGGCTGTCGGGGGAGGTTATCCGGCGCTGGGATCTGCTGCTCTGGTTTTTGGCAGGCGCGATTGCCATGCGCGCTGCGGGGTGCGTTTATAACGATATTATCGACCGTGACCTGGATGCACAGGTCGAACGCACGCGTGACCGTCCGCTGGCAAGCGGGGCAGTGTCGCTAAAGGCCGCGTGGATATGGCTTTTCAGCCTGTGCCTCATTGGTCTTGTCGTCCTGCTGCAGCTGAACTGG
Organism: Sphingorhabdus sp. Alg239-R122; assembly: GCF_900537065.1. Lineage (GTDB taxonomy): Bacteria > Pseudomonadota > Alphaproteobacteria > Sphingomonadales > Sphingomonadaceae > Alg239-R122. The sequence continues at coordinate 115,715 of NZ_UNRC01000006.1, forward strand.
CTGGCGGCGGGCGTGGCGCTGAGCAGCCTTGCGCTGGTGGCCGCCTATCCGTTCATGAAACGCATCACATGGTGGCCGCAGGCATGGCTAGGGCTGGTGTTCAGCTGGGGTGCATTGGTGGCATGGGCCGCGGGTGAAGGCGATCTGTCACTGCCCGCGCTGCTGCTCTATGCGGGCAGTATCTTCTGGGTCATCGGTTATGACACTATCTATGCTGTGCAGGATGTGGAGGATGATGCGCTGGTCGGCATCCGTTCCAGCGCGCGGGCATTGGGCGGGAATATCAAGCCGGGTGTCGCGGCATTTTACTTTATCGCCATCGCATTATGGGCCGCTGCTTTTTGGCAAGTGCGGCCGCAATGGCTGGCGCTGGCCGCGCTGCTGCCGATGGCGCTGCATTTACTGTGGCAGGTGGCAACACTGAAAATCGGCGATGGCGGCGATGCACTTGCCAAATTTCGCAGCAACCGGGACGCAGGGCTGTTGATGTTTCTGGCCTGCGCCACCGTGGGCCTTGCTGGCTAAGCACTTGAGGGGGAGAGCGGCATGAGTGATTTCAGGATCAATTTCAGCTTTGATCAGGATGACGGTGCGGATGCGCAGGAGAAAGAGCCCGGTGCCGCAGATGATGCGGCCACCGCTGCCGATATAGAATTCCTCTGCGATCCTGCGCTGGCGGGCCGTATTCCCGCGCCGGAACGTGCCATACGCTTCGCGCCCGACTGGTTCAAACGGCTGGAGCGTGAAATGGATATGAAAGACGCGCATGGCCTGCCGGGGCTGACTGCAAAGGCCTGCCTGCCCATGACCGATGCTTTTTCGCTCGGTTTCATGATCCCGTTGCCGCTTGATGTGCAGTTCCACATTCCCGAAGACCGCGTGTCGGTACAGATGGGCTGGGCACCGGATGCACCATTCCAGCCTGTTGAACAGCATCATCCCGGTCAGATCGGCGCGCCCGAGCCGCCTTTTCAGAGCACGATGCCGCTTAAATTCATCAATCCGTGGCGGATCCGGGTACCGCAGGGTTATTCGGTCCTGCTGACCCAGCCATTCAGCCGCCCGGACTTGCCGTTCGGCTGTTTTAGCGGCTTTGTTGACTGTGACCGGTTTGATACAACCATCAACCTGCCTTTTGCATGGACCGGCGATCCGGGGGATTATATGCTGCCCGCCGGTACGCCCATTGCGCAAATTGTTCCCATCCGCCGTGACACGCTGCTTAAACAGGGCATGGCGCGTGCATCAACACAGGCCGAGCTTGATGAACAGGCCGCTGCGGCGAAGCGGAAATATGGCGAAGAATCGACCTATGCACGTGACTGGCGCGTCAAGAAATAGGCTTTGGCGTCCACACACATGGCCAAGCTTGATCAATTATAGCTCACCACCTCAAATTCTATGCCGTTCGCATCGAAGAAATAAAAACGGCGGCCCGGTTCGTAATCATCATGACTGAAAGGTTCCAGTCCGGCAGCAACCACCTTCGCTTCCACTGCATCCAGGTCATCCACGACAATGCCGATATGGTTGAGCGGCACGCCCTTGGTGAATTTTGGCTGCGCCGCTTTCACCTCATCACTGGCATAGAGCGCAAGATAATCATCATCGCTGCCCACATGGATGGTATACCCGCCCAGCATGGATGGCCCCTCCCACCGGATATGCCAGCCAAACAGGCCCTGCATAAGCTGCGCGGAGGCCTGTGGGTCAGCGACGGTCAGGTTGGCATGTTCGATGCGGGCAGATGTTGTACTCATTTTACGGTTCCTTTGAATGTTAAATATTAAAATCAATGCTTTGATTGTACTTTGATCTGGTACGAATCAGCGTGTTTGCTATTTCTACAACCTCAAGTTAAATTGAGGTCAAGATATTATTTCATGATATGTACAGGCAGGCGAAGAAGGCGATATGGCGCAGCACAAATTATTGCAGATTGGTGAGTTAGCGGCTCGTACGGGACTATCCGTTTCGGCTATTCGGTTTTACGAGGAAAAAGGGCTGGTGGAGCCGCTGCGCACTGGCGGCGGGCAGCGCCGTTTTCTACGCAGTGATATCCGGCGGCTGTCGTTTGTGCTGATCGCGCAGCAGCTGGGGCTGACCATTGGCCAGATTGAGGCGGAGCTGTCGAAATTGCCGCAGGGACGCAACCCGACCGCTGCCGACTGGCGCAAAATCAGCCGAGCGATGCGCAAAAGCATTGATGAAAAGATCGCACAACTGGAACGCACCCGCGACCGGCTGGATGGCTGTATCGGCTGCGGTTGCCTGAGCTTGAAAACCTGCGCACTGTATAATCCGGATGACAGGGCGGGCCTGAAAGGATCGGGGCCAAGGCTGGTGCTGGGGAATTAGCTGGATCACGCGGGTTTAATCCTCAAAATCCTGTTCGGCGAGGTCCTGCAGGCTTCGCTGCGCACGCTTGATCTTCTTTTGAACTACATAATTCGTGATGATGAGAAACAGCAAGGATATTGCTGCGATGATGGCAGCGACAGGCCATAGCCACTGAAACTTGCCGGAATAATGGGTAGCAAGACCGATAACCGCAAAAGCCAGCGCCCATCTTATAGCCCAGAAAACAAGACGGTGTCGCAATGAGGTGCCGAGCTCTAGTGATTCATGGTCCAGTTGGCGTTCATTTTCTTCGATGAACCGCGTCAGGTCATCATGCTTTTCACCTTCAGGTTCAATTGGCACGGGGTTACCTCCTGTTTTTGCTGGCCTATTCCGCCGCCAGCAATTCTTCTGCGCCGCCCAGGTCAACTGATACCAGCCGTGAAATGCCCTGTTCGATCATGGTGACACCGAACAGGCGGTGCATGCGGCTCATGGTCACGGCATTGTGGGTGACAATCAGGTAGCGGGTGTTGGTCTCACGTGTCATCGTGTCGAGCAGATCGCAGAACCGTTCGATATTGGCATCATCAAGCGGCGCATCGACCTCGTCGAGAACGCAGATCGGCGCGGGATTGGTCAGGAACAGTGCAAAGATAAGCGCCACGGCGGTCAGCGCCTGTTCACCGCCCGATAACAGAGTGAGCGAAGACAGTCGCTTGCCCGGGGGCTGCGCCATGATTTCGAGACCTGCCTGAAGCGGATCATCACTGTCGACCAGTTCCAGATGCGCCTTGCCGCCGTTGAACAGCTCGGCAAACAGCTTGCGGAAATGCTGGTCGACGGTTTCGAACGCATCCAATAACCGTGTGCGACCTTCACGGTTCAGACTGCCGATTGATCCGCGTAACCGGTTGATGGCTTCGGTCAGTTCGGCATGTTCTGCATGCCCCTTGTCAATTTCCGCCTGCGTTTCTTCCAACTCATCCGCCGCTACCAGATTGACCGGGCCGATACGCTCGCGGGCGGTATTCAGCCTTTCATGCTCGGTGCTTTCGGCGGCGGCGTCACGGATAGCGTCGGCATCAAATTCCATTTTTTCGGGCAGCATGGGCGGCGGGCATTCAAACCGCTCGCCCGAAATCCGGGCCATTTCCACACGGCGCAGATCCTGATTTTCAGCGCGGGCGACGGCGCCAGCCCGCTCCTCTCGCGCGCTGCTCAATGCTTCGGCAGTGGTTGCCAGACTGGTTTCATGGGCGCGCAGTTCGGTCTCGGCCTCGCGCGCCGCATTTTCCAGCGTTTCCAGGCTAGCGGCTTCCTCGCTGTGGCGTGTGGTTTTAGCTGTGACCTGCTCCTTCAGCGATTCTGGCCTGGCGGCCAGCACTGCGCGCTCTTCGGCCAGTTCTTCGATGCGTTTCGCCATATCGGCCATCCGCGTGGCCGCTTCGGAAGAGCGCGCCTGCCAACCCTTGATTTCGGCGCTGATGACAGCGCCGCGCTCACGTGCCTGTGACAGCGATTGATCGAGTGCGGACACCGCGGCCTGCGCGCTTTGCATTGCGCTGCGTGCGGCATCATTTTGCGCCTGTAATTTCTCGGTTTCCGCCTGCTGCTTTGCTCCATCGGGCAGCGCCGCGCGGGTCTTGCGTGCGGCATCCAGCTCAGCCTGTGCTTCTTCCCGATCGCCTGCGACAGCTTTGATCTGCGTTTCCAGTTCATCACGCCGTTCGCGTGCGCGGCGGCGTGCATATTCGCACTGGTCCAAAGCGCGCAGGGCTTCGCGCTCTTCGGCACTGGCGGTATCAATGGCGGTGCGGGCCGAACGGATATCATTCTGTATGGCGTTCAGCTTTTCAACATGCGCTGTGAGCACAGTCTCTGCCGCTTCGGTGGCTGTGAGAGCAGCAGGTACAAGCTTCTGCAATTCTTCCAGCCGGGTACGCCGGGCCAGCCTTTCAGCGGTGGCAGCGCCATCGCCATGCGACACAAATCCGTCCCAGCGGCGCAGCCGCCCAGACAGTGTAACCAAACGCTCGCCCAGCCGGAGCGGTGCGCCATCATCTTTTTCCATGACCCAGATATGGCGGAGCCGCGACGACAGTGCTTCGGGCGCTGAAACATGGTCCGCCAGCCGCGATGCATCTATGCGGTTGCCGCTGCTATCCCCGTCCATGGCGGTGCCAGTCCAGAAACGGCCATCGCCATCGGCTTTGCCCACTGCGGCACTTAGGTCATCGCCCAGTGCGGCGGCGAGTGCGGTCTCATAACCTTTGTTCGCGCTGACATCATCCAGCGCCTTGCCGCTACCCTGCTGCTGCGCCAGCTCGCGGGTAAGTGCGGCAAGTTCACGTTCGAGCGCAGCGGAATCGGCTTTTGCGGACGACAGATCGGCTTCCCCGACCGCCCGTGCCTTAGTGGAGGCGATGCGCCCGGCTTCCAGTTTTTCCAGTGTTCCACGCGCTTCGGTGAGCTGTTTTTCCGCACCTGTCTTGCGCGCTTCGGCATCTGTCCATTGTTTTTCCAGAACATCGGGTGCGGCCTGTTCGCGTAATTGCGCCTGCGTGCGTTCCAGATCAGATGTCAGTCGGTCGGTACGCGTTTGCGCTGCCGACAGCGCTGCATCGGCGACACGGATTTCGGCTTGTACGCGCGCCTGTTCGGCCACGGCCTTGGCAAGCTCCACCTCGTTGGCCCGCGCCGCACGTTCGGCATTGTCATAGGCACGTTCCTGTGCCGGGCGCTCGCTTTCCAGCTTTTCAGTATCGGCGGCCACGCGTGCCTGTTCCTGTTCCAACCGGGTGAGGGCTGCGGCAGCGTCATGGGTGAGCTGATCTTCGCGCGCGCTGTCATCGGTGAGCCGTGCAGACTGCCGGTCAAGGTCCGTGATCCGCTGATGGATATTATCAAGCTGCCCCTGTAGTGCCTCAATCTGATGGCTGAGCGAGTTCACATTGTCGCGTTTTTCCTGCAGCACGCTGCGCGCATCAGCGAGCTTCTGTGCGGCGCTGGCCTGCGCCTGCTGTGCGTCCTGCTGTGCAGCGCGCGCGCTGGTCACGCGTGCCTCCGCCTCTTCGGCTTCCTGTTTTGCCGCTTTCGCAGCAGCAGCTGCATCACGCCAGCGGGCATAAACGAGCCGCGCTTCGGTAATGCCGATCTGCGCGCTTAGTTTTTTGTAACGCTCCGCTGCCTTGGCCTGCCGCCTGAGGTGCGCGGATCGCGCGTCCATATCGGCCAATATGGTGTCGAGGCGTTCCAGGTTTTTTTCGGCGGCGCGCAGTTTCTGTTCGGCATCCTTGCGCCGCACGTGCAATCCGGCAATACCCGCCGCTTCTTCCAGCATCTGCCGGCGTTCCGTAGGCTTGGCGGCGATGACGGCAGCGATCTTGCCCTGGCTCACCAATGCGGGAGAATGTGCGCCAGTGGCGGCATCGGCAAAGATCAGCGCAATATCCTTGGCACGCACATCGCGGCCATTGACACGGTAGGCACTGCCCGCGCCGCGTTCGATACGGCGGATGACTTCCAGTTCATCATCATCCGCCGCGTCATTTGCCCCGGCAATGGTGGCAATATGCTCACCCTTTTCGGTTTCAGCGAGCAATGACACTTCGGCAAAGCTGCGTTCAGCGCGCGTGGCCGTGCCCGCAAAGATCACATCTTCCATGCCGCCGCCGCGCATGGATTTGGGGGAATTTTCCCCCATCACCCAGCGAATGGCTTCGAGCAGATTGGACTTGCCGCAGCCATTGGGGCCGACAATACCGGTCAGTCCTTTTTCAATACGCAGGTCAGTGGGGTCGACAAAGCTCTTAAAACCCGAAAGTTTAAGCCGCTTTATCTGCATTGTGAAATTGCCTCCCCCGGGCCTGCCTGGCTACGCTTTACCGCGCGCCCAGGTCCTGCAACTGATTTTCCAGCGAGGTCCAGCCGCCATAGCTGATGGTCTGGCCATTGAGCAGGAATGTCGGTGTGCCGGATACGTTATAGTCTTCGACGGCTTTCTGTACGCTTTCGGCGAGCTGTTTTGCCTTGGCAGGGTCCGAGAGGCATGATGTCGCCTGGTCACGCGAAATGCCGCGCGCTGCGAACAGGTCGACCAGGCCGACTGTATCCGCGAGTGCAGCATAGCGCTGCTCCTCAGGCAGGTCGATCGCTGCCTGCAGCCTTGCGCCTTCGCTCTGCATTTTTCCGAGCATTTCCTGCTGACCCGCAAACACTGCTTCGGTAAGCGGGAAGAATGCGCTGTCCGTGCCGCACTGCGTTAGCATAGTGGCGCTAAGGTCGATTGGATCACGTACGAAATTACGGAATTCCAGGCTGACACGGCCAGAGGGGATGTAATTGTCGCGCAGCGGCGGATAACCCTGTTCGGCGAAAGCGCCGCAGGCCGGGCAGGTGAGCGATGCGAATTCAACCAGTTTGATCGGTGCGTCTGGATTACCCATCAGATAGCCGCCCTGTTCGGTTTTGGTAACCACCTGGTTCCACTCCTGGCCTTCAGGTGGGGCGACATTTTCAATCACTTCGCCTGACAGGCCCGCAGTGCCTTCTTCGCCGCCACCACTGCAGCTTGCGAGCGTAAGCGCGAATGCCGCGCCGAACATGGAAAATAATTTACGCATGGGGATAATCGTCCTCTTCATCTGTTGTCTTGTCTGTCCCTGCCTTATCCGCACATTTCCTGCGTTTCCAGCATTTTTCTTCAAACGGCATTTTGCCCGCTATTTTACCCTGGGCAGTCCGCTATCCTTATTTCTGTCCTCATCCTCATCGGCAATACCGCGTGCCAGCGATTCCAGTACGGCGAGCAGTTCGGGATCACCTATGTCACGCAGGCTATCGCCCAGTTCCATCGGGATTGGTTTGAGCGAGGGCGGTGGTGCGGGCGCTGCGGCATGGGCCTTGGGCGGGGCCACTTCGCCTTGCCGCATCTTGACCTTGTCGACCGCGTTATAGCCAAAGAAACGGTTCACCCGTTCGATGATTTCGGGTGTCACATGCTGCATCAGCACGGCATGCGCGCCCGATACGATCAGATTGAGCGTGCCGCCTGATTTTTGCCCGTGCGGGAAACGGATCGATTCCGGCAGCGATATCGCGGCATATCGTTCGCCTGCTATTTCGGGCCAGCGCGTGACGATGGAACTTTGTACGAAACCGAATTTACGGAACGCCGCGCGGCCGATTTCGGGCATCAGGTCGGAAATTGATTTGGCCGCCCCGCCGCGTGGACGCTGGTAAGGCTTTGCCTTTGGTCTCGCCTTCTTTTTGCGCGTCTTTTTGGCGGATTTCGCCTTATCTGCTTTATCGCTTTCCATTTCGCGTGTGACCATGGCATAGCCACCCCATGATAGCCAAGGGCAAAGCAGGAATTGTGGAAAAGTCAGATGACGTCGCAGCGCGCCTGCTTGGCTGGTATGACATGCATGCCCGCACCTTGCCATGGCGCAGAATGCCGGGTGAGACACGTGCCAACTTCAATGACTTCAGGCCCTATCATGTCTGGCTGTCCGAAATTATGCTGCAACAGACGACTGTGGCGGCGGTTAAGCCCTATTTTGCGAAATTCACCCGGCGGTGGAAAGATGTGGAGGCTCTCGCCGCCGCCGATGATGCCGATGTAATGGCGGCATGGGCCGGGCTTGGCTATTATGCGCGGGCCCGCAACCTGCTGAAATGCGCGCGCGTGGTGGCAAAGGAACATGGTGGAAAGTTTCCCGATACCGAAGCGGAACTGCTGAAACTGCCGGGCATTGGCCCCTATACGGCGGCAGCGATTGCCGCGATTGCCTTTGGCCAGCGCGCGGTGGTGGTCGATGCCAATGTCGAACGTGTAGTGGCACGGCTATTTGCTATTTCACAGCCCTTACCCGGTGCACGTACCGAAATCCGCCAGTGCACCAATAGCATCACACCCGACGTCCGTACCGGGGATTTTGCGCAGGCGATGATGGATCTGGGGGCGGGCGTTTGTTCGGTCCGCGAACCCGCCTGCACGCTGTGCCCCATCAGGGAGAACTGCGCAGCATTTGCAAAAGGTACACCCACGGTGTTCCCCGTCAAACCGCCCAAAAAGACAAAGCCAGTGCGGCGTGGCGCGGTTTTCTGGATTGAGCACAAAAATAAAATCTGGCTGATCAGGCGTTCGGATACCGGCATGCTGGCGGGGATGCGCGCATTGCCATCCGATAATTGGTCAGCACGCCGTAGCGGAAATGGCGATATGTCGAATGGATTCCTGCCGGATGGCCCTTGGGAAAAACGGCCTGATGCAGTCGCGCATGTCTTTACGCATTTTGCCCTTACCCTTGATTTGGTCGTCTATCGCGGTAAAGATTTCGATATGCCACTGAATGCGGGGGAATGGTGGCCGCTCGGCGAAATCGCAGACGCGGGATTGCCGACCTTGTTCACAAAGGCCGTGACGGCTTATGAAAAGATTCAAAAGCGCACCCATGATAATGCGCAAACCGGAGAGTGAAATGCCGAACCCGATGCAAGATATTACCGCCAATCTAAGCCGCCGCCACCTGCTGCGTTCCGCTGGTCTGATGGGGCTGCTCGCCGCGTCGCCCGCCTATGCAACGCGTTCACTGGCCACCGCAAAAACGGCTACCAAGACAGGGGTAGCGACATTTCCGCTGCTCACGGCAGAGATTGAAAGCTATGTCGCACAGAAAAAAGTGGCATCGATGATGGCCGCGATCGGCTTTGGCGCGGATGCGCCGCAATATATCAGCCGCGGCACATTGGCGACTGACAGCGCCGTGGCGGTGGACCAGGATTCGCTCTGGCGCATCTATTCGATGACCAAGCCAGTGACTGGCATGGCGGCGATGATACTGGTCGATGAAGGCAAGCTGTCACTCGACACGCCGGTTGCGGACATATTGCCCGAATTTGCCAATATGAAGGTGCTGACCGATCCGGCGAATAGTTTGGACGCGATGCCCGCAAAAATGCAGATGACAGTGCGCCACCTGCTGACGCATACAGCGGGATTGGGCTATAATATCATCACCAAAGGTCCGCTGCTGAACGAATATAACCGGCTCGGTATTGCACCCGGCGTGGTCAGTAAACAGACGCTGCCGGGTTTCCCGGTACCTGCACCGACCCCATCCATTGATGAATTTTCGCGCCGTGTCGCGTCATTGCCGCTGATCGCCGAACCGGGCGCGAAATGGAGCTATTCGATCAGCCTGGACCTGCTCGGCTATGTGATCCAGCAGGCGTCGGGTGTGGAATTCGGTAAATTCCTGAAAACCAGAATATTCGATCCGCTGGACATGACCAGCACGTTTTTTCAGGTGCCGGAAAGCGAAGCTGGCCGTTTCACTACCAATTACGCCCCTGTGGGGCCAGTGCTGTTCCCGATTGATCCGGCCAGCGACAGTATTTACCTTGAAAAACCGGCCTTCCCCTTTGGCGGCGCGGGACTGGTGAGTAGCGCGCGCGATTATGACCGCTTTCTTGCCATGCTGCTTGGTAAGGGCGCGTTGGACGGTACGCGGATCATGTCGGAACGCGTGGCCACTTTGGGCATGTCCAATATCCTGCCCGAAGGCGTGCAAACCAAGGGAACATGGGTCGAAGGACAGGGCTTTGGTGCGGGCGGCCGTGTCGGTCTTGGCACACCGACCAGTCCGAAAGGCACATTTGGCTGGGGCGGGGCCGCTGGCACAGCGGCATTTGTCGACAATGTACGCGGCTTTCGCGCGGGCGGTTATGCGCAATATATGCCCGCTGACACTTATCCGTTCCAGCAGGAATTCGGTCAGCTTGTTTATCGCGACCTGATGGGCGGATAAGCCCGCATGACCTTTTCGACTCCCGGTTTGACCGGCGCCACGATAGAGCGCGCGGACCAGATACGCGTGGACCCGGACAGGCTGGTGGAGCTGATGACGTTCCGTGCCCGCCTGCTCAAAATGGATGGGCTCGAGCCACAGTTTGACCACAATGGTGGCCTTGCATGGGGCAGCCTGGCCGATGCAGCAGAAGACAGCGATCTCATTTTTCTGGGGCTGGACAAAGACGTGCCCTGTTTTGCTGAAGTGCGCGCAGGAGGGACAGGTGATGCGGGACCGGCAAACCCGCGGCTGTGGCAGGGCCTGATGGCATTGCCGGCTGAGCAGCTTGCGCTCTATGGCGGTGCGCGTTCGGTGGTTGATTGGCACATGCGTCATAATTTTTGCGCCAATTGCGGCAGTAAAACTGTGCTCGCCAAAGGCGGCTGGGCGCGGCATTGCCTAACAGATAATGGCGGGTGCGGTGCGGAACATTTTCCGCGTGTTGACCCGGTAGCCATCATGCTTGCCGAACATGATGGCAAAGTGCTGTTGGGTCGCCAGCCGCGCTTTCCTGTTAAACGTTTCTCTGCGCTGGCAGGCTTTATTGAACCCGGTGAAAGCATTGAGGAAGGCGTGGCCCGCGAATTGTGGGAAGAAGCCGGCATAAAGGTGCGCGATGTGCGCTATGTTGCCAGTCAGCCATGGCCGTTTCCATCTTCGCTGATGATTGCCTGCACTAGCATTTGCGATGATCCTGCATTGACGCTGGATACTACCGAAATCGAGGAAGCGGGTTGGTTCGGCGAGACAGATGTCCGCGCCGCGATGGTGGGTGATCCGGATGCGCCATTTATTGCACCGCCACCTTTTGCCATCGCCTATAACCTGCTTGAACACTGGCTGAGCATGCGCAGTTAAACAATTTAATTCCGGAGAATTTCCATGACTCATAAGTTGCGTATCGATATTGTATCTGACGTGGTCTGCCCATGGTGCATTATTGGCTATAGGCAGCTTATGAAGGCGCTGGAAATAGTGGGCGATCAAGTTGAGCCCGATTTCTTCTGGCACCCTTTTGAGCTTAATCCCGATATGCCGCCCGAAGGCGAGAACAGCGGCGAACATATTCAGCGCAAATATGGCTCAACAGTGGAACAAAGCGCGCAGGCGCGGCAGCGTATCGCCGATGCGGGGGCAGCGTTGGGCTTTGATTTCAGTTACACGCCTGAATCGCGGATTTATAATACGTTCAAGGCGCACCTGCTGCTCAGCTGGGTCGGCAAAGACATGGGCGGTGCAAAGCAGACCGAGTTGAAACTGGCGCTGTTTGCGGCTTATTTTCAGCAGGGCCGGGATGTGAGCGATAGCGACGTGCTGCTCGATGTGGCGGAAAGCATTGGTCTTGACCGTGAACAGGCTGCAGCCAAGCTGATTGATGTCGATCACGCCGCACGGGTGCGGGCTGAACAGCATTTCTGGCGCGAACGTGATATTAACGGTGTGCCCGCGATTATCTTTGCAGAGAAGTTCATGGTGCCTGGCGCGCAGGATGCTGAAACATTTGCGCAGGTGATCCGGAAAGTTATTGCGGCGCCAGCATAGGCAGTGCGAGCGCGAGTGCATTATTGATGATGTGCATCGCAATATTCACCCGCAGTGAGCCAGTTTTGTAATAGAGATAGCCGAAAGCCGCACCCAGCGCCGCCAGTGCGGGGAAGGCGTAGAAATTGAAATGGATCGCGGCGAATATAACCGATGCCAGTGCAATTGCGGCAAAAGGCGGCATATGGTGCATCAGGCTGTTTTGCAGGAAACCGCGAAATACCAGTTCCTCGGCTATAGGAGCCAATATCGCTACCGCGACAAACAGCAATATGGTGTTGCCTATGGTGTCGGGAATGGCCTCAAACAAACGTTTCATGGCAGCCTGCGCTTCAATATCGGGAATTGCATAGGTGGCATAAAGATGGGTGAACGCCATCGCCGCGCCCAGCACACCGATGGTCAGCAATATGGTCATGCCCATGCCATATCGGCCCCAATGGTCGAGCCCGACGGCCTGCACACGCTCTGGTTTACGGTTAATGAACCAGAATGCCGCAAGCGTGATGACCAGATTGGAAGCGGTGAGTGCCCAGATAGTTGGCAGCGCGATGACTTTCAGGTCGGCGGTCATGCTTGCCATCTGGCCAGGGGTTATGCCGCCTTCTGCAGCTGATCCGACCAGGGCAATGAAAACAGCGATAACGCTGAATACGATCTGCAGTCCGAAAAACAGCGCGAGCCAGATGGCGCTGGTCCAAATGGTGGGGAATTTCCTTTCAGCGGTTACCGAAACGGAATCTCGCTGTTTCAAAATTACTTTGTTTGTCATGTCTGGCCCCTTTGCTATGCACCATCGCTAAAGCAGGCGGACATGACCTGCAAGACTGTTAACCGTCTTATACCAGCCCCAGCTTGGTGAGTTCGCCCAGCATACGCGGGGGCATATTATCGCGGCCATCGGCTTCGACACTGTCGAGGTCCGGCGGTGCATCAGCCTGCTCCAGATAGCGCCAGCCCTGATGTGCACGGCGCGGCACGGGACGCACGGCGATAAGTGTGGGTTCGAGACGTATCCAGTGTCTGCCTTCCCCGTTTTCCATAAAGCCCAATATCGGACTACGCCCGACAATTGTGCTGGTGTGGATCCAATAAAGTGAGCCGCCCACCATATCCTCGTGACGCTTGGGCATATAGCGCGTGGTGAGCCGTGCTTCGCCTTGCTTTATGTGCGATTCCAGCCAGCGCCTCAGCGTTGCTGAACTTTCGCTACGAAACGCGATTTTCGTCATATGAAGCGGCATGATATTCTATGTGGGCAATGGAAACCTTTATGACAACCTTGGTGTTACGAAATGCCTACCCCACCAGGCCACTGGCCACGGCAAGTCCAAGGAACGCGAAAAATCCCATCGAGTCAGTAATCATGGTGACAAATACTGATGAAGCAACTGCCGGATCCTGATCCATCCGCTCCAGCGTCACCGGCACAAGTACGCCTGCCATGCCGGCGACGATAATGTTGATAAGGATTGCCAGTGCGATCACGACGCCCAGCATCACATCACCAAACACCGCTGCTGTTCCCATGCCGGTGAGCAGTGCGACCGTAACCCCGTTCAGCAAGGCGACGCGCAATTCACGAAGCACGATGCGCCGGGTATTCGATCTTGTGAGCTGGTTCATGGCCAGTGCGCGTACGGCGACCGCCATGGTCTGCGTACCTGCATTGCCGCCAATGGAGGCGACAATCGGCATCAGCACGGCAAGCGCCACGAGCTTTTCAATCGCCCCACCAAACATGGCAATGATAAAACTGGCGACCAATGCGGTGCCAAGATTGGCAATCAGCCAGCGGACACGCGAGCTGTAACTGTCACGGATAGGCTCGTTAATATCGCCTTCGCCCGCACCGGACAGACGCAGGATATCCTCACCCGCTTCTTCCTGAACGATATGGATAATATCATCGACAGTGACTTGTCCGACAAGGCGGCCATTTTCATCGACAACTGCTGCGGAAATAAGCCCGTATTTCTGGAAACGCAGCGCAACTTCTTCCTGATCCATATCAACGGGGATCAAGGTCTGGTCGCGCTTCATGACATCGCCCAGTGTTACTTCGCGTGGGGTGCGCATGATCCAGCTCAACTGGCACGCCCCGATGGGTTTATGCGAAGGGTCAACGACGAATATTTCCCAGAATTCGGTGGTCAGCTCCTTATGCTCGCGCAGATAGTCTATCAGCTGCCCGACAGCCATATGCTCCGGCACGGCAACCAGGTCGCGTTGCATAAGCCGGCCTGCCGATTCTTCCGGATAGGACAGCGCGCTTTCAATCGCTGCGCGGTCTTCGGCATCAAGCTCGGCCAGAACCGCCTGCTGGTCCTGATCATCGAGATCCTCGATAATCGCAACGGCGTCATCGGTTTCCAGCTGCCCGGCAAAATCGGCCACCTGCTCTGCAGGCAGGAAATCGATTATGTCTTCGCGCACATAATCATTAATCTCCGCCAGTACGTCCGCACCCATAAGGTCGGACAGGGCAGAGGCAAGCAGCGGACGATATTCCTTGTCAACCAGCTCGAAAAGGTCGGCAATATCGGCGGGGTGTAATGGCTCGACAAGCTCATAAGCCTGTTCGCCATTGCCTTGTTCCAGGGATTTTGTAATCCGCCTTACAAATTCCGGGCGCAGCCGGTTGTCTTCATCGAAATTATCAGGACTGGGTGCGGCCTGCGCTATGTCAGCGTGCAGTGTATCGGGCAAATCGTTGTCGTGCTGATCTGTCATAACGCGCCCCTTTCCCTATCACGTGAACCCTTGCGCCGTGTTTGGCGGAATGAGGGGCAAAGTGCAAGAAAGACTCACTTCCACCCGTGACATTTGCAGGTGCATGTCTATATCGGCTGCAACTGTTTCACTTCCATGAAAGGAATTCCCGAAAATGTCCGATACCCTGACCTTGAATCTCGACAGCGGTGATGTTGTCATAAAATTGCGCCCTGACCTTGCGCCCAAGCATGTTGAACGCATCACGGAACTTGCCAGCGAAGGTTTTTACGATGGCATCAAATTTCACCGCGTGATCCCCGGCTTTATGGCACAAGGTGGCTGCCCGAATGGAACCGGTATTGGCGGCAGCGACAAGCCTGACCTGGACCAGGAGTTCAATAGCGAACCACATACACGCGGTACGTGCTCAATGGCGCGCACCATGGACCCGAACAGCGCGAACAGCCAGTTTTTCATCTGTTTTGATGATGCCGAATTTCTGGATGGCCAATACACAGTATGGGGCCAGGTCGAAAGCGGTATGGAACATATTGACGCGCTGCCCAAAGGCGAACCACCGGCAGAACCCGGCGCAATCAAATCCGCCAAGATCGGCTAACTGGTGACTGATCAAAAGTGCCGTTCCTGCCTAATGCGGGGACGGCACTTTTGTATCTAGATTTCGGTTTTGACGAGCCAATTGTGAAATAACCGCACGGCCCGTGTTTCCAGTGCTCGGGGCTTGCACACAAACCAGTAGCTATAGGGGCTTTCCACCTTCACATCATAAAGTTGCGCCAGCCGGGCATCATGGCTGCGGCTGAGATGGTCGTCATGCAAAATGGCTATGCCCAGCCCTTGTGCGGCAGCTTCCAGCATCAACGGTCCGCTGTCAAAATGATCAATGGCTGCTGGCGTGAGACCGGCAAGCCCCAGCGCCTCTTTCCAGCTTTCAAACGATTCGGGCATGTCGGCATGGATCAGGAATGTCTGCTTGGATAATAAATCCGCTTCGGGCGTGTCTCCCAATGTTGACGCCAGCTCTGTCGATGTGATGGCATAGACAAAATTATGGTCGAGCCGGACCGAATGCAGAGCCGGATCAACCTGTTTGGCCAGGATAATGGCAGCATCCAGCGTATCACCCAGGAAATTTTCGCTATGGCCTGTTGTAACCGTGTCAATGTGCAGCAAGGGATACATGCGGCGAAGCTCTGGCAGGTGTGGAAACAGCCGCTGGCTGGCGAATAATGGCAATACACCCAGGCGCAGGCGTATGTTACGGCTGTCATCCATATGGTCGTGTACAGCCTCTGCCAGCCCTTCCAGCGCCGGAGCCACGGTCTTGAACAGCGATTCGCCATCGTCATTCAGGGTCAGAATCTGATTCTGGCGGCGAAAGAGCTTTTTGCCCATAAATTCTTCGAGTGCCCCTATGCGGCGGCTGAGCGCGGAAGGGGACAGCGCCAGTTCGCTTGCCGCCGCTTTTGCAGAACCCAGCCGTGCCACACGAACAAATGCCTCAAGCGATCTCAATGGGGGTAAACGTCGCAAGTCCAACTCCTTAAAGTGACAACGATTGACAAACTAGTGGAAATATTGCGCTGCACAAAAACACAATTGTTACTATTCTAATCTAAAAGCCCAATCTTCCTAGGCTAATGTTGCATATTTTGCAACTAAGTTCGTTCTTTTCGCACTTGCACAAAAATCAGTGCGACTGCATATAGAATGCGCCTTTCAGGCATCCTCTCCTAAAAACTTTTATGGAGCCAGTGTTCGCACTGGCTCCCTTTTTTTGTCCTGAATCCATATTAACCGTGTGATTAACTCTATGCAATCATAGAAATAAAGCCGCGGGGTTTTGAGATATCCCTCTTTCAGGTCTGCAGGAATTTACCTGGTATAATGGGGAAAGCCCGGCAAGGGGTTTGCAATGCACCGTTGCAATTCCTAGTTTGATTTTTCACAAGATATTTTTTCCGAAAATCAAAATGACGGGACGATTATATGCCAGCAGACACAGCCGAAGGCCGCAAGTTGCAGGTTGCCAGCGCCAGACCGGAAGATAGCGGGCGCGGACTTGCCCGGATCAGCCGGGATATCATGACGGAAATCGGTGTAATGGAAGGTGACGTCGTGGAAATTGTCGGCAAGCGCTCCACACCTGCGCGCGCAGTTTTACCCTATGCCGAAGATGAAGGCCTGGAGCTGGTTCGCTTGGACGGATTACAGCGCGCCAATGCGGGCATTGGTTCAGGGGATTTTGTCCGCATCAAGAAATCAGAAGCCAAGCCTGCCAAGCGTGTTGTACTGGCACCTGCACAAAAGGATTTACGGTTGCAGGGGAATACGGGCGCTCTCAAGCGTACATTTGCGGGGCGGCCTATTACGGCCGGCGATTTTGTCGCGACACATGGCCAGCAAAGGGTTGATCGCGGCGATATGCCGCCACAGCTACAGCAGATGCTGGCGGCACCAGCCTATGCATTGGCCGAAATCAGGCTGGTGGTCGTATCGACCGCGCCGCAGGGATTCGTGCATATTGATGCCGATACCGAAGTTGAGCTGCGTCCAGAATATGAAGCGGCGACTGAAATGCGCCGCGCCGATGTCACCTATGATGATATTGGAGGGATGGTCGAGACAATCGACCAGCTCCGCGAGATGGTGGAGTTGCCGCTGCGCTATCCCGAGCTGTTCACCCGGCTGGGTGTTGACCCGCCGCGCGGTGTATTGCTGCATGGCCCTCCGGGTACCGGCAAAACGCGGCTGGCGCGTGCGGTCGCCAATGAAAGCGATGCCAATTTCTTCCTGATCAACGGCCCTGAGATTATGGGGTCGGCCTATGGTGAATCCGAAAAGAAATTGCGCGAGATATTTGAGGAAGCTTCAAAATCGGCGCCATCCATCCTGTTTATCGACGAGATCGACTCGATCGCACCGAAACGGGAAAATGTGCAGGGCGAGGCGGAAAAACGCCTCGTTGCCCAGCTTTTGACCCTGATGGATGGCCTGGAAGCGCGCGTAAACCTAGTAGTGATTGCGGCGACCAACCGGCCCGATGCCATCGATGAAGCGCTGCGTCGTCCGGGACGTTTTGACCGCGAAATTATTGTCGGTGTGCCGGATGAGGCCGGACGCCGCGAAATATTTGCAATCCATACCCGCGGCATGCCGCTGGCGGATAATGTCGATCTGAAAGAGCTGGCCCGCACCACATACGGATTTGTTGGTGCAGATATTGCCGCGCTGTCGCGTGAAGCAGCGATTGAGGCTGTGCGGCGGCTGATGCCAAAACTCAATCTGGAAGAAGGGACTATCCCCGCAGATGTGCTAGATACGCTGAGCGTGACGCGCGATGATTTTATGGAAGCGGTCAAGCGCGTTCAGCCATCAGCGATGCGTGAGGTCATGGTTCAGGCGCCTGATGTTGGCTGGAATGATATTGGGGGCCTTGATGATGCGCAGGCGCAGCTCAAGGAAGGGGTTGAATTGCCGCTCAAAAACCCGGATGCTTTTCACCGGCTCGGCATTCGCCCCGCCAAGGGCTTTTTGCTTTATGGTCCGCCGGGAACAGGCAAAACGCTGCTGGCCAAGGCGGTCGCCAAGGAATCAGATGCCAATTTTATTGCCACCAAGTCGTCTGACCTGCTGTCAAAATGGTATGGCGAGAGCGAGCAGCAGATCGCCCGTCTCTTTGCGCGGGCAAGGCAGGTGGCGCCCTGCGTGCTGTTTATCGATGAGATTGATTCGCTTGTGCCTTCACGCGGAAAGAGAGGTGCGGCCAGTTCAGGCGTAACGGACCGTGTCGTAAATACGCTCCTGTCCGAAATGGATGGGCTGGAGGAATTGCAGTCTGTAGTACTTATTGGCGCGACCAATCGGCCAAATCTTGTTGATCCTGCATTACTACGGCCGGGCCGGTTCGATGAACTGGTCTATGTCACTGTGCCTGACGAAAAGGGCCGTCGCCGGATACTTGGCATCCACACCGATGAAATGCCGCTTGCGAAAGATGTTGACCTGGACAGCATAGCCGAACGCACCGATCGCTATACGGGTGCTGACCTGGAGGACTTGGTCCGGCGTGCGGGGCTTTTTGCGCTGCGCGAAAAGGGGTCGGATGTAGATGAAGTCTCCATGGCCAATTTTGAAAAGGCGCTGGAGGCATCACGGGCATCTGTCACGCCTGAAATGATCGAAGAATATGCCACCATTGAGAGCAAGCTGCGCGAAAAGGCGATGCGGGTTGATTCAATGGGCTTTGTGGCACCAGGCATGCTTAAATCCACACGCGAAAAAAAGCATGAAGACTGATCCATATACCGGATTTGCTGCGGCCGGTGTTAGCCTTCTATGACCTTGGTTTCAGGGTGGTGCTTGTCGAGATGTTTGCGGATAATACGCAGGTTTTTCGTGTTGGAACGGTACAGGAAGTCGAACAGGTCGCCTGCAAGCGGTACGGCCCCGAGCAGGGCATCTATGCCGACATTGGCGGCCATGCGTGTCATCTGGAACTTGGACATGCCAAGGTTGCGGGCTTCCCATACCATGTAGGCGCCCATTGCCGCGGTGATAATATCGCCGACAACGGGCACTAGTCCGACAATCGAGTCCAGCCCGACATGCCGGTTAATCCCGGGAATTACGAAGCTGCGTTCCAGCACAAGTTCAAGTGCTTCCACACGTTTACGGATGGCTGCTGGGTCTGTGCCAAGCTGCGGAAAATTCGCTTTGATCTGATCCAGTTGTTCCTGACTGACATAGTCAGCCGGATTGTTCATTTTTTCGGGGCGTATTGCCATCCCCATCCTCCCAAAAACCTTACCTTGCACTCTATTTGGGGATTACTGCCAGATTGGGCAAGGGGTGATAGCCAAGCGGGTTGAGCGCAAAGCCTTCATATTCCTCTTTTATCAGGCTCCAGCGTATGGGCTGTCCCAGTACAATAAAGCTGTGGTAACTCGCCATACTCTGTTCCACCTGCGCCATTATCCGTGCGCGTTCGGAAAGGTCTATGGCGCTTTTGGCCTGTTTAAGCAGCGTATCGCCTTTTTTGTCGCATATGTTCCTGCGCCCGCACGAAAGCTGATTGAGATACCAGGCCACGCCATTATAGCTTGCGACTTCATCAATCAGGCGCAAATCGGCATTGGCTGTATGCGCAACACGCTCACTGATCAGTCCGATGGCCTGCAAATCTCCGTTCACAGTTGCAAATAGCATGTCCGCACCGGGCCCCTGTGGCAGTGCGATGCGCAGAACCGGCGTTTCGCCATTATTGGCAACCCAGCCATCAATGCGGCGCTTGGCGACTGAACGCCGCGCTGCCATGCCCAGATCGTTCCATGGTTCTTCGGCAATGCTGTCATAATCGTCCACAAAGTCAGGAATGATCCTGTTGGTGATGTCTTCTGTCTCGATATTCAGGGCGGTGCGGAAACGGGAACGATCAACAGCCATGGAAATAGCTTCGCGTACCACACTATCAGACAGGAATTTACTGTCTTCAACAAATAGCAGGCCAAAAAGGCCGGATACCGGGTCAATCCGGATTTCGCTACGGTTTACCTGAGCAATGCTGATCAGCGGTAAATTCTGAAACCGTCCGCCTGTGACAATTTCCGCAAAATCCATCTGATAGCGTGAAATGGCCTGCGCCGCTGTATCTGCGCGCAATGTAAGGGCAGGAATTTCAGGGTTTGGAACATCATCCGTATCTTCATCTCGTTCGTCAACGGGAACCATAAAATCAATACGTTGTCCCGTGACGACCTTTGTAAGAGGTCCGGTACCCAGGCCATTGCGGCTGATACCCATTTCAGGCTGTGCCAGTATTTGCAAAAGGTCTGGATCAGCGGAAGAAAGACGTATTTCGACGACCCGTCCAGTCATGGACCGTATGTCGCGTATTTCGCTTAAATCGCGCCCTAGGCGGCCCTGCCTTTCCATTTTAATGCGCTCACGCAATGCGCCCGCGACTTGGCGCGCTGTCACTTCACTGCCGTCGGCCCACTTTGTATCTTTCAGTCGGAATATGAAGCTTTGTCCATCATCCGTGACGATCCACCGCGCCGCCAGCGCGGGCACCAGTTGCCCGGTAGAATCATGTGCAACCAACCCCTGCGCCACGGCGCCGCGCACAAGGCGTGGACCTGGTGACAGGTTGCTACGCTCTGTGTTGAAAATGGATGAGTCGTTGTCAATTACCGAAATATCGAGTGTCTGGTCCGCGTTGCTACCGCAGGATGCCAGCAAGAGCGCCGTCATACCTGTGTAGCAGCGCATTTTGACAGACAGGGCGATATGTCCGGGCATGGTATCGGCAGCCTTCCTCATTCATGTGAGTCCTGCAGCGATAATGTAGCGCTTGGATGAATATTGGAAGCGTTATCTTGCCATCCCAACACACGCGGAGCCACAAGTGAGCGGGTAAGGTAATAGTAAAGCGGTATGACAGGCGCGTCGGCAATCAGGATCGTTTCGGCTCTCTGCATCTTTTGTGTCCGTTTTTCCGGATCAGCCTCCGCCATGGCTGTTGCCAATGCCTTGTCGAATTCAGGGTTGCTATAGCCCGAATAGTTTCCCGGCCCACTGCCTGACATATGGACCAACAGGAAATTTTCAGGTGCGGGGATATCCGCGATCCAGCCCGAACGCGCCATGGTAAAATCACCACGCCGCATGCTGGCAAAATGCAGTGCCGCTTCGCTATTCAATATACGCGCCTCTATGCCCAGTTCTCCCCACATTGCGGCCAGGGCAACTGCCATGCGGCGGTGTTCGGTCGAACTGTTTATGCGGATGTCGAATGTGAGCGGGTTGTTGGGTGAATAACCCGCATCCAGAAGCAGGTCACGGGCCATCTTGCGTCTTTTTTGCAAAGGCTTATTTGCCCAGTCTGGCTTGATTTCATCCCCGCCATAAAGCGCGGGTGGTACAACGCCCCATGCAGGGGGTGTATGCAATATGGAAAGTTTGCGTGACAGCCATTCCCTATCGACTGACATAGACAAAGCCTGCCGCACGCGGCTGTCATCAAAGGGCGGTTTGCGGGTGCTGAGCGTGAAATAATAGCTACCAAGATAAGGGCCGCTGCGCACGGCATTACCCAGTTTTTCCCCTAGCCATTCATGCCGACTTTCCGGATAGTCAGTGGCGATGTCAGCGCCACCACCCATGAATAGGCGCATGGCGGTCAGGCTGTCTTCTACGGGTTTCCATCTTATGTTCGCTATGGCCACAGGCGCATCATGCCATGCCGGATTGGCGGCCAGTTGCAACTGGTCATTCAATCGCCAGCCTGTAAGCCGATATGCCCCGCTGGTGACGAGCGGGCGATCAGCTGTCCAGTCATCACCCTTCGCAGCAATAATGTGCAATGGCAGGGCGGCGAGAGCAGGATGTGCGAACAATGCAGGCAATTGCGGCATTGGCTGTTTAAGCTTTACTTTCACTACCTGATCATCTGGTGCGGATATGCCGTCTATAACGGCGAAAAGCGGTATGTGCGGCGATGCAGTCTGCGCCGAGTGGAGCCTATCCCATACAGCCGGGAACAGTTCGGCTTTTATCGAGGTTCCATCGGAAAAATGCAACGCATCACGCAATGTGAATGTCCAGGTTAATCCACCATCGGAGACGCGCCAGCTTTCGGCCAACCCAGGAATGGTCTCTCCCATAGCGTTAAAGCGAGTGAGGCCCTCAAACTGGTCCATGGCCACACGCATGCTGGAAAGGTCACCATATTTTTGTGGGTCGAGCCCGCGTATCTCGGAGTCTGCGAGGCGCAGCAATGTATCTGCTGGTTTGTTATTGCTACCGATATCGGCAGGGCTGCATGACATCAGCGTAAGGCCCAAGGTTAGCCACAGAAGAGATATAATATGCTTCATGAGCGCCAACACTATCGGCTTTCCGGTTTTCTGGCCATCCATAAACGATGCCGCAAATAAAGACTTTTGCACGCCTTCATCTGAAGCCTCGCATTGACGCCATCACGGCTTTGCGGCACTTTGGCTGGGTCAGCCTGTGACAGACCCTAAAAGGGCGGGGCGATATACGAGGAGGGTGTGGTGATGCCGAAATATCAGAAAACAGCCATAGCGTTACTATGCGCCAGTGCGATGGCGTTTGCTTCATGTGGAGAAAATACTGGCACAAGGGGAAAGACCGAAGTCGCCAATAGCGCTTATCCCGAGCAGGTTTTTTGGGGTGACACGCATCTGCACACGTCGAACAGCATTGACGCCTTTGGTTTTGGCAACCGGCTGGATGCGGAATCCGCGCTGCGTTTTGCCCGCGGTGAGCAGGTGACGTCGACCAAGGGGACAGAGGCGAAACTCGATCGCCCACTCGATTTCCTAGTCATTGCGGATCATGCCGCCGCCATGGGTGCCACCAAGGCGCTGTATGAAGCGCCGCGCATGTTTATCCGTGATGATTTCCTGCTGCGCTGGTATGACATGATGCACGAAAGCGAAGAAGGTTCACTGCGGGTTACGGCAGAGCTGATCGACGGGGCCGCCAATGGCACCCTGCCGGAAAGCCTGACCGATGCGGATGCACAGTCAGAGCGTGTTGGTGACCTGTGGAGCGAGCACGGCAAGCTCATCGACGATTATAATGAGCCTGGCAAATTCACCGCGTTTATGGGTTTTGAGTACACACCGATGCCGCAGGGCAACAACCAGCACCGCGTCGTCATGTTCCGCGATGACAGCGACAAAGTGACGAAAGTCATTCCTTTCGCATCGACCCTGTCCCAGGATCCAGAAGACCTCTGGGCTTATATGGACAACTATGAAGTGAATACAGGCGGCAAGGT
Organism: Sphingorhabdus sp. Alg239-R122; assembly: GCF_900537065.1. Taxonomy (GTDB): domain Bacteria; phylum Pseudomonadota; class Alphaproteobacteria; order Sphingomonadales; family Sphingomonadaceae; genus Alg239-R122. The sequence goes on from NZ_UNRC01000006.1 coordinate 138,998, forward strand.
ACTGGCCATTCCGCATAACAGTAATGTGTCGGGCGGCACCATGTTTGCCGCGACCAAGGCGGATGGCAGTCCGATTGACCGGGCCTATGCGGAAAGCCGCGCAAAACATGAACCGATTGTCGAAGTGACGCAGATCAAGGGGGATAGCGAGAGCCATCCCTTCCTGTCACCGAATGACGAGTTTGCGAGCTTTGGCGTCGCAGGATGGGACAAGGCCAATCTGAGTGCGACACTGGAAACCATCGATGACATGCAGGAGGCGAATTATGTCCGGTCCGCGCTCAAGAACGGCATGAAAATCATGCTGGATGTTGGCGTGAATCCGTTCAAGTTCGGCATGATTGGTTCGACCGATTCGCACACATCGCTAGCGACGGCGGATGAAGATAACTTCTTCGGCAAGCATACCGGCAATGAGCCTTCGGAAAAGAACCGGGCGATCACGCCGCAGAATCTGGGCACGCGAATGGGGCGTTTTGGCTGGCACTATCTGTCGAGTGGTTATGCCGCCGTCTGGGCGACCAGCAACACGCGTGAAGCGATTTTCGATGCGATGCAGCGGCGCGAAACCTATGCCACCACCGGACCGCGCATGACCGTACGGTTGTTCGGCGGCTGGGATTTTACCGCCGAGGACATGGATGCCGACTGGGTGAAGGCGGGCTATGCGCGCGGCGTTCCCATGGGCGGTGGTTTGAGCGGAGGGGAGGGCAAGGCGCCCGCATTTCTGGTCAGCGCGCTGATGGATCCGGAAGGGGCGAATCTGGACCGGGTGCAGATTGTCAAAGGCTGGGTTGATGCGGGCGGTGAAGTGCGGGAAAAAATCTACGATATCGCCTGGAGCGATATGGAAAACCGGCGGCCCGGTGCGGATGGAAAAATTCCGGCTGTGGGCAGCACGGTGGATTTGAGCAAGCCCGGCTACGACAATTCCATCGGCGCGGCGGAGCTTGCGACATTCTGGCAGGACCCTGATTTCGATGCGGACAATCAGGCATTTTACTATGTCCGTGTGCTGGAAATACCTACCCCGCGCTGGCCAGTCTATGATGCCGTGAAATATGGCTTCACCTTGCCGGATGAGGTTATCAAGGTGCATCAGGAACGCGCCTATAGCTCGCCCATCTGGTATAGTCCGAAAGGCTGACCCACGCTGCCATGACATTCGCCGGTTTTGTCAAGTTTCTGGTTCGCGAACCGCTGGTGCACTTCCTGCTTGCGGGCGGGCTTGTCTTTGCGCTTTATGGATGGAGCGGAGCCGGGCGTGATGCCGAAACTTACCGAATTACGGTAAGTGAGGAAGAAATCCGCACTCTGGCCGCAAACTGGATGGGCACTCGGCAGCGTCCGCCGACCAAGGCGGAAATGAAGGGCCTGATTGAGAGCCGTATCCGTGAGGAAATTTTTTACCGCGAAGCGCTCAGGCTGGGATTTGACCGTGATGATGTGATTGTCCGCCGCCGGATGGCGCGTAAGATGGAGTATCTGGCCGAACAACAGGCGAATACGGATGATCCAGGTGATGCCGTGTTGCAGACATATCTGGAGGTCAACCCGGAGGTATATGGCGGGAATTCTGTAACCAGTTTCCAGCAGATATATATGGGCCGTGACGCGGTGGAAGATGCACCAGAAACACTGCGCAGCCTTAATGCCGGGACGATTGATCCCGGTAGCCTCAGGCAGAAAATTTCACTTCCCGCACGGGTTGAAAATGCAGATAAAGATGCGATTGCACGGCAGTTTGGTAGCGCTTTTGCTACTCGGTTGAATGATATTGAAACAGGCGCATGGACAGGCCCGGTAGAATCCGGTTTTGGCTGGCATCTTGTACGGATCGATAGCCGTACTGCAGATGATACTGTCAGGCTTACCGATATCCGGCAACGTGTTCTGAACGATTGGCGCGCACAAAAGATCGCGGCGCAAAAGACAGCGGTTTATCGCGATCTGCGCAGGCAATATGACGTGCGTGTTGCGTCTTTCCAATGAGGTTTTTCCGCTATCTGTTTGTCTTTCTCACGTTGTGTATGACGATCCTGCCTGCACAGGCGGATGAGATACGTCCCGGCTATCTCGAATGGACCGAAACAACATCGGGTGAATGGCAAGTCCTGTGGAAAGCGCCACTGAATAGTCGCATCGTCAGCGCGGGCGCGCCGGTCATTCCTGAAAGATGCAGGCAGGAAAACGAACCGCGGCAGGAATTTACTGCGGCGGCGCGGCTTACCACTTACACCCTGCAATGCGGTGACTTACAAGGCATGGTGCTTGGCATGGCTGGGCTTGATGCCGATGATGCGAACATATTGCTGCGGGTGCAGCCGCTTGATGGCGCGCTGCAGACATTGCAGCTCACAGCGGCTCAGCCGGTTGTCACGCTGCTTGAAGCTGCGCACGCCGAGAATGTGGCCTGGACCTATTTCGTGCTTGGTATGGAGCATATATTGGCGGGGTTCGATCATTTGCTGTTTGTAATCGCGCTTGCCCTGTTGTTGCATGCCGGGCGGAACGGCGCGTTATGGCCCATTGCAAAAGCGGTGACAGCCTTTACCGTGGCGCATTCGCTGACCCTGGCAGGTACGACACTTGGCTTTGTCTCCTTACCCATCTGGCCGGTTGAGGTGGTCATTGCACTGTCGATTATTTTCCTTGCCGTGGAAGTGGTAAAATCGCGAAATGAAGCTCCACGTTTGTCACAGCGCTTGCCATGGATTGTCGCTTTCCTGTTCGGACTGCTCCATGGTTTTGGCTTTGCAGGCGCGCTGGCCGAAATTGGCTTGCCAGAGGGAGACGTGCCGATGGCGCTGCTCACATTCAATCTAGGCGTCGAGGCTGGCCAGTTACTGATTGTCGCCGCCGCTTCGGCGTTATTATGGCTGATCTTCCGCAGGGACAAGTCTAGCTATAAAGCAATCCGCATAACTGCCGCCTATGCCATTGGCATTACAGCATGTTTTTGGTTTATTGAGCGATTGATTTCGTAGAATCTATTCCGCCTGCGCCAGCACTCTTTGTGCAGCTTTCAGATGCGGGACATCGAGCATCTTGCCGTCCAGTCCGACCACGCCGCTGCCGGGGTTGTCAGCAAAGGCAGCCACTACGCGAGCTGCATGGGCCACTTCCTTTTCCGACGGGGTGAATGCTTCGTTGATGACCGGGACCTGCGCGGGATGGATCGCCATGCGTCCGCTAAATCCCTCGCTACGCGCGGCCAGACAGGCGGTGCGCAGGCCTTCGCTGTCGCGGAAGTCGACATAGACGGTCTCGACTGCTTCGACGCCACTCGCATGCGCCGCCATAAGGCACATTGAGCGCACCATTTTATATGTGAAGGCCCATGTTCCGTCCGCGCCTAGGTTGGTGCTGGCACCCAGCGCTGCCGCCAGGTCTTCCGCGCCCCAGGTAAGGCCGTAGAGCCGGGTAAGGCCTGCGCTTGCATATTCGCCCAGGTAAAAAGGCGCGATTGCCGTTTCGGTCGTGAGTGGTAGGATTTTGACTGAGCCTGTGTCCAGCTCTGACTCCATTTCCATCGCGTCCAGCCACTGTGAAAGCGTGGCGACATCTGCCGGGCTGTTCGCTTTGGGCAACATGATACCGTCCGGCTGACCGGCAATTATCGCGGCGAGATCGTCTTTTGCCATGCCGCTGTCCATCGGATTAATCCGTACCCAGAGCTGGCACACACGCTTGCCCGGCGGCCTGTCCGCAAGCGCAGCAGCGGTCAGCTTTCGTGCGGCCGCCTTGTTATCCATCGCCACGGCATCTTCCAGGTCGAATATAATGGCATCGGCACCAGTAGCATCAGCCTTGGCAATTTTTTTTTCGCTGTCGCCGGGAATAAAAAGGAAAGAACGGATTGGTTTCATGTGAAATCCTTAGCCTTTCGGTTTCTTGCGCTGCAGGCCGGAGCGGATACAGCTCGCGACTAGCTCTTCATGCTGGTTATAGGCGCGGTGCTGGAATTTGACGATGCCCTGTTCAGGGCGTGATTTGCTTTCCCGAAGCTCGATGACTTCGGTCTCCACACGGATCGTGTCACCGTGGAACAGTGGTTTGGGAAAACGCACCTCATCATTGCCCAGATTGGCGACCGCAGTGCCCAATGTGGTGTCACCCACTGAAATCCCGACCATCAGACCGAGTGTGAAATAGCTGTTGACCAACCGCTGCCCGAATTCGGTTTCCTGTCTGCAATATTCATCATCCAGATGCAGTTGCGCCGGGTTGTGCGTCATGGCGGTGAACAGAAGGTTGTCGGTTTCAGTCAGCGTGCGGCGGATATCATGGTGGAAAACCTGCCCCACCTCCAGTTCGTCAAACCATTTACCTGCCATGTTTTGCTCCCTTGAATATATCGTCCCCTGATATGGGCGGCGCAATGAACAATCAACAACTCACTCACATTCCGGTGAAATCAGGTAATTGTCATTTTCGTCAATCTCTGCCGTATAGGCCTGCGTGTCTGGTCGCCAGTCCTGAAGCTGCGCGCTGCCCATCGTGAAATCATCTCGTTCGGCATATATCTGCGCTTCGGCAGATACCGGATGCACTTTTGTACCATCGGTATAGGTAAGCGCGGGGCGCCTCTCGCCGGGGCGGAGTGTGATTGCACCCTGTGCACTGGGCCCGCGCGCTTCCATGCGGATATAGAGCCGGACTGGATAGGAACAGGTATTTTCCACTGCCAGCCCGGTATTGTCGGTGGCGCGTGCCTTTCTATCAAAGGCGGACAGCGTGATATAGCCCAGTAGATTATCCTGGTTGGCATCTATGATCTCGCCAAAGCCGCCCGCAACCTCGCCGACATAGGATACGGTGCGACTTGCCGGAACAGTGCCGATAATACTGCCATCGGGGCGGTCCAGCAACGGTGTATCTTCCTGCACCTCACGGCGCACATTGGTCTGGCTGATAAATGCTGGTGGTGCGGTGTCAGGGGGCGTGTCGGCATAGGAATAGACATAATGGCCGCAATGCGCACCCGATGTAATCTGGTACCAGTTCTCTTGCGATTTGTCGCGGGCGCGGCGCAGTTCCAGTTGGTCGCCGCGTTTGACTGTGCCGATCTTGCGGTTGGAAACACCGGCTCCGGCCCGCACATTGGTGTCACGGTCCATGTAAAGCGTATCTGCTTCGCTTGCCATATTGCGGCTGACATAGCCTTGCCCCGTGCCTTCGCACATATTGGGTGGACGGGTGTCGCCTGCCTGATCATCCAGCTGGCTAAAGCTGCCGTCCTGCATGCATTTTTCAAGTAAGAACACCGATCCGAGCAAGCCCAGGACGATGATGACATTGCGCCGTGTCTTGCTCTTTTCAGGTGGCAGCTGCATTTCCGGCACGATAATGTCGTTAGGCTGGGGAGTTTCCGGATATGGGTCAGCCGCTGGTGGAAGCGCTTCTTCGGCTTTTGCTTCAGGTTCAGCAAAACCTTCAATCACGCCCTGTTCAAGCAATTCCCAGCCATCAACTCCTTTTACCATGACCGCCGGGCGGATGAGTTTCAACCGTTCGCCCGGCACCATCAGAAAATGATGCGCAAATGGATTTTCAGCTGATTTCTCGCGATATCTTTCCCAATTGATATAACTGTCGCTGCCCGGAACCAGATGGGCCTTATGCTCTTCCTCTTCATCAGGAATAAGCCAGAAACGCGGCCGTTTGTCCTTTGCAAGGATAGCCGGGTCCTCGCTAGTGCGGTTATTCAGCGCATAGGGCAGGTAGGTTTCATCAAAATCGAGCAGGTCTGCGGGGGTGTCGATGTCGTTATAATCGGTGATGATATCAAAGGCATAACCTGTCAGTCCTTCTGGCGGCGAGGACGCATGTGCCACAGCCCCAGGCTGCACGCTATTATCCACCCTATCTGCAAGAGGCTTTCCTCCTGCATCGGGCTGATCGTTTGCAAATGGTGATCTGGATTTTGGCTGTTCATCCTCTTGTTCCGGTCTGCCAAATTCTTTCAGCAGGTCGGTGAGTTGCGGACAATCGCGCGCCGCCATTTCCTCTCGCTCGCCCAGCGCGGCTTCGTAAATGATCCGTGTGTCACTGCGGATATCGCCCAGCCGCACTGCTGTCTTCAGGTCAGCGGGATGGTATAGCCGCCTGTTATGGCGACCAATCTTTACATTTATGGCGGGATAAAGGCTGGTTTCGTCAGACATATTTGTCTCTCGTTATATCGCCGCAAATTAATTTTGCGAATCTTATCCGTATTGTCTATGCTATACACCTCTTTGAAGAGATGCCCGGGCAAGGCAAGCGTTAGGAAAGAATATATTGGCAAGACAGAAAACCAAGAAGACCAACTCCCCGCTGCCCCTAATTTTGATAGCTTTGGCTGTGCTTGTTCTGGCTGTTGGCGCGGGTGCATTTTATTTCTTTAATTCCAGTGATGAAGAGATAGCTGAAACGGCGCAGCAATGCGTTCCTGCGCAGGTTTCGTCCATTTTAGGCATTAATGGCGCGGTGAAGGCAGCGCCCGCGAAAATCAATATTTATTTCGATGGTTCGGGCGGTATGGCGGGCTATGTCAGCCCCAGTCTGGGCAGTGCCAATGCGATTGGCAACCTGATCAGCGCGACGCGCAATTTTACGCAGAGCGGTCTGTACCAGAACGGGCAGGGCGAGATAGTGTTCCGCAGCTTCGGTACGAAAGTCAGCGATCCCATCGCGCAGCCGGAAAGTTTTGCCCGCCCTGCAGCCTATCGCTGTCCGCAGGGCGGCTGTGACAATCAGGAGACACGCATTGATACATTGCTGCGGCATATCAATGCGGAGCGGCGGCAGGGCAATGCTGCGCGCACGGAGCTCAACATCATCGTCACTGACCTGATGCTTGATAACAAGGACGCGGTGGACAGTTTCGAGGCATCCGTGGGCGGGCAGCTGCGCACTGCGGTGATTGAGGAAAACCTCGCCGTCGGCATCATGGGCGTGCGCACCGGTTTTAACGGCAATATCTATCATGAAGGTCGCCGGTTTAATGCCAAGGTGCGCCGCCCGCTGGTGCTGTTGATGATCGGGCAACCCAAACATGTACGCGCCTATCGTGACTATCTACAGACTTCCGAGATTCCAGGTTTTTCCAAAACAAGCGCAGATCAGGGTGACATGGCCTTCGCGCTGTTCGGGCAGGAAGCAGGAGCGATGCAGCTGACAGAGCCGCAAGTGCGTAAAACGGGCAGCGGTTTTGCCAAGACCCGCGTGACGAAAGATGAGCGGCTGCTTGCTCTATTTGGCAACCTTCCGCAATTTGGTGCGCGCAAATCGGATGCTGCTGGCGGTGAAGGTGCGGGGTTGGCCATGAGGCTTGCGGCCAATGCCAATGTCGCGGATTATGAAATTACCGGTAATAAGCCGCGCTATACATCATCCGTTTGGCGGCTAAATGCAAATATGGCGGATAACGCCGCCTGCGCGCCAAATGCGCTTTGGTCGAAAACTGCCGCGCTTCCATCGGACGGCTGGATTGTAGAGGGGCAGGACGTTGGCTATCTGCTTACTATGGACCGGCTTGATACATCATCCATGCGCAGCAAGGGCACCTATCTGGTGCAGCTTGTGGCGGGGCAGTCGGGACTTGCCGTGCCGCATGAGGCCGCGGCATGGATGGATGACTGGGCGATGGCGCCAGAGCAGATCACCAGCAACCTGACAAGCGGTAAGCCGGGCATTGGCGCACCCGGTCTGTCGCGGCTGCGGCGGATTCTGGAAACTGAACTGGATACAAAGGGACGCGATTCCATTCCGCGTTCGGCAACACATTTTATACTCAGGGTTGAGTAACAGCATTTAAGGGAGAGGCTTCGTATGGCGACAGCAGCAGCTAAATATCTTGGCATCTGGTTTCTGGTTATGGTGATCGGCGCGGGCCTGATCTATTTTTCGACCGGTTCGTCATCGACAATGAGCCCTGCGGTAAAAGCGCAATATGAAGAAAACTGCGTAGGCACCGGAAGCGGTTCAGCCTCTGGTGGTGGTTTTTTTGATGACAATGGAGGCAGCAGCGCCGATTGCTATGATGCGGCCGAACGTGCGTTGACGGTCGAGGCGGAGCAGGCGCGAGGTAACACCATGTACTGGTATTTCCTGGGCAGCCTAGTGCCGTTGGCGCTTGGCGTTATTTTCGCAGTGCAGGTCACATTGGCAGAGGCCAGCGCGGCCACGCCATCGGCTTTTTCCGGCCTGAAACCGAAATGGTGGCTCTATTGGGGTCTGATTACGGTGGGCGGCATTATATTTGCCGTGCTGGCGCATTTTACCGGCAGCTTTGACGCATGGGCCGCAAAAATGACGGTGGCGCGCGGTTGGGGCATTCCGATTGCTTTCGTCATCCTGTCGTGGGTTGCTTATTGGGGTGGTACGAAATGGGCGACGCCAGAGAAAATGCAACCTTCGCTGCCGTTATAAACGTACGCAAGGCGCTTTTGCGCGCCCGGGGAATTATCCGGACATTGTTTCGGGCATAAGAGGATAGAATATGGACATTATTATCGGCGTGGGCGGAACAGGCGCAAAAGTGGTCGAGGCGGCAGTACAGCTTGCCACGATAGGTATCGGCCCGACCGAGCTGCGAGTTGGTTTTGTCGACCAGGACAAGAGCAATGGCAACCTGAACCGCGCGCAATATGCCTTGTCCAACTATATCGAGGCGCGTAGCGCATGGCGCGGGCCAGAGGGTAGTCATAAACTACACGGCAGCGAGGATTGTCCGATCCTGCGCACCAATATCGAAACGATTGATGGCGGTAGCGGCCTTTGGGTTCCTGACGAGCGTAGCGGTTCCACGCTCAGTTCGATTTTCGGCGCGATGCAGGAGGACAATTATCTGTTCGATGCATTGTTCGAAACCGGCAAGGTGGAAAAGGATGAAGAGCAGGATATGCCGCTTGATGAAGGCTATCGCGGCCGTCCGCATCTGGGGGCAGCGGCGATTTCAGCGCGTGCGAATAGCGGTAGTGGTTTCTGGGATGCGATTACCGAGGCGATCAAGTCAGTGGGTTCGGGCTCGCGCGTCAATATTATGATTGCGGGATCGGTTTTTGGCGGAACAGGTGCGGCAGGCTTTCCGACACTGGCGCGTATTATCCGCGACCGGCTGCGCGAAGAGAAAATTAGCTCCAATGTCCATATTGGCGGTGTGCTGATGCTGCCTTATTTTGGCTTTCCGGACCCCGATGAAGACGAGAACCAGAATGTTGCGCGTGCCAATGAACAGCTGATGCAGTCTCGCGGTGCGCTGCGTCATTATGAGAATATGCTGAGCTCGCAGCATATTTTTGACCAGCTCTACCTGATTGGTTGGAGCCCGTTTTTCGTGATGGACTATCATCAGCCCGGCGCAGGCGATCAGCGCAATCCGGCATTGCTTCCCGAAATGCTGGCAGCGACAGCTGTGCATAAATTCTTCACTGCACCCGCCGCACCCGATGCCGAAGGTGTGCAGCAGATAAATGTGTCCGCCCGTGCCAATGAACGCGCGCTGAGCTGGCCCGATATCCCAGCGATGGGCACAAATGGTTCGCGTGAATTCCATGAGAAATTCGGGCAGTTCCTGCGCTTTGCAGCGGCGTTCAAATATTGGAAAGCGCATCTGGATGATGACAGCAGCCGCAAGGCGGTCCACAAACAGGCCTGGTATAAGGCGCAGGGGCTTGACCAGCTTGATTGGCAGAATAACAGCCCGTCCGAAAATATCACCCGGCTTGATCTGGTGGTCGATGATTTTATCCGCTGGTGTGCAGCCATGGAGGCTTATGCGCGCAAGGATGCTAATTTCACGTTTAACCTCTGGAACGTCATGGGCATGGTCAAGGGCGTGGATTTCAAACGCCCCAATCAGGATGCGGAAGTGGCTATCAGCCTTTCCGATGACGACTATGCCCAGTTTTTCGAAAGCGTGGTTAGCAAGCATGGTACATCGGATGACCCAATGCCGGATTCCGCTGAACTGGCCGACGGGCTGACTGAAGATTCATTTGAGGATGAACATGACGGTATGGGCAGCATGATTGCTGCGCTTTACACCTATTCATCCGTAAAAGAAGTTTGATTGAAGGACGCACAGGCATATGGCAATTTATAACCTCCCGCCGCTGACCAATGAGAAATTTGCCGACCCCGATGTAACGGGTGTGTGGGAACCGTCCGGGCGGCTGGACGATATGGCAGATTCGCTGGTTATTGCGGCCGAAGAAGTCAATATTGATGGCTTGAAATCGCTGCCTGATCCATGGGCGCGGCCGCTGCTTTTTTCTCAAGCACTAACGACCAAGGGGCATGTCGCGGCTAATGACGCGCGGGCACAGTGGCGCGGCCTGATTGCATTGCTCGCGCTACGGAATTTCTTCCGCGACAGCTATATCCTGCAGCTTGTCAATTATGATCTGGATGACATGTCGCTGGGTAACCCTGGCTTTCGCCGGATGCTCCGCCAGTTAATGCCGCATGAGACAATCAGCCGCGAAGCGGACTGGAGCAAGATGGGCGTCATCACGTTTCAGGCTACTTCCGAAGATGTGTTTGCAACCGGCGAGCCAAAGGCCATTGGCATGATGGTGCCCAATTGCCTGGTCGCGCCCGCACGAGGCGCACGCAAGATCATCCATGCCGATATTCCGTGGATGCGCGAGGGTCTTGATGATCCGATCCGCTGTGAAGGCATGTCGGGTGATCACTGGGTGGCACTGCACAATTATCTGGGGAAATTGTTCCTGCATCTAAATCAGCCAGGCCTGCCCGAAGAGGCCAAGTTTATTCGTGATCAGATCAAAGCATTTGCGGAAGATTGTAAGGCGCGGATGGCAGAGGCAAGCGCGGCACCCTATGACCTTGAATATGAGGCAGTGACTGATGTGCTGCCAAATTCATTTTACGCTCCGCTCAACAATATTCCGAAACAGCCTGATATCAGCCGCGGACCCAAGTCACAGGCGCTGCTTAAGCTGCGCACCCGCGAAGATGGACAGGATCTGGCCAAGGATATTGCCAGCGGTATCATCCTGATTGATCCCGATTTTGCAGACCGCACATTGGGCCGCCCTGCACAGGATATCCGCATATGGGGCAATTACACGCTACGCGATGCCGAAACTCCGAACATTCTTGCCAAAATCGCTGAAGATGCCGCGCGTGAAGGTTATGCGGTAATTACATCCGATGCGCTGCTGACGCACAAGCTAACCAGCATCAACAATGACGGGCGTGTCGATGCACATATGAAGGAATGGGCGAATTTCCTGTTGCCGATCAGTCCGGCGGCATTGCTGCTTCTGGGGCGTGAAAACCTGAACAATCAGCTGCGCCTGATTGACAAGGGCGATGCCTATGAGGTGCAGCTCGACCTGGATGTGATCCCGGGCAGTCCCCGGGAACCGGCGATGACGCACACGGTGATCCGCCGCTATTCCAAAAAAGACGGCATGATGTCGAAAGGCATTAACGAAGATCTGATCTTCTGGCCAAACATCAGCAATGCTGACTGGCCATGGACTTTCATGCGGTACAGCTTCAACCCAAATTATGATATGCGTCCGCGCTTTGCAGTGTCGGGCAAGAGCCTTGCCGCAATGATTGAAGTACGCGCAAAGGATAGCCATTCGGGCGGGATATCGCTGCTGCGCGACCTTGCCTCGCCCAATGACCTGGTGGCGGAGCGCGGCGATGCTTTTTTTGCCGGTGATATGGGTGAGATCAAGGACGGTGATGGCAACCTTATCATGCACCGCACTGCCTTTGCCGACCTGCAAACCGCAGTTGGAGAACAGCATATACTGGGCAAAGGCGCTGAGGCGCTATTCTTCGCAGCAACTAGTGATGAGCAAGGTGAACAGGTGCCAGCTGGCTGTATATTGCTGCCTAAAAACACGCGACCGACACAGCAGGGCGAACTGCATGTTGCGGTTGATTTTGGCACCACCAATACTGTGGTTTATGCGAGCGCGGGCCGTGACGCAGAGCCGGTGAATTTTGCCAACCGCGTGGTCAAGCCGTTCAGCCATATGGGCGCGGAAAATGATGTGTTCGCGCTCGATTGCGTCGAATTTTTCCCGGCGCACGAACAGGAATCGCCTTTCCCGACAGTGATGAAACGCCGCAAATTTGACATACAGGGCGCCAGCAGTGTGCAGCGACTTGCAAGTTTCCCCTATCACGGCATGGCCGATATGATTTTCTTTATGCCGGAAACCGAGCAGAAACTGAAGGAAACACTGAAAATGATGGAGGGCGATAATCTTGTCTTCCAGCTGAAATGGGACACCGATCCCAAGGTGCGTCGGATGGTAAAGCGCTTCCTGCGCCAGCTTATCCTGATGTCGAGCGTCGAAGCGATGGACAAGGGCTATTTGCCGGAAAATATCAAATGGCATTTTTCCTATCCGCAGGCGTGGCGCAACACACAGGCGCATGATTTCAAAAGTTCCGCTACGCAGGCGTGGAAGGAAATTATGGGACCGATTTGCGGGCCCAAGGCGCAAGCGAAAGATTATCTGCATTTCGAAACCGAGGGTGCAGCGGCGTTGCGTTATTTCATCAATGGCGCGGAACATGCGGGGCAAGCAGGCAGCATGGTCGCGATGTTCGACATTGGCGGCGGTACGACAGAAATCGCGTTGTTCAAAGATGAACAGACCATCTGGCGCAGTTCGTTCCGTATTGCGGGCGGCCATTTCTTCACGCGGTTCCTAGCCAATAACCATGAAATTTTCGACGAGATGGGCGACAGTGAATTTGGTCAGGCCATGGACAAATATGGCGCAGGCAAGAGCATGCAGGATATGGTCGAACTGCAGGTCAGCCAGACTGACTTTAACGCCAAATTTGACCAGAGCTATACGATGTTCAGCGACACCGATATCGGCAAGGGTCTGCGTTATAGCGCAGCTACCGCGCTCGCAGGTATGTTCTATTATACGGGACTTGTGCTGCGCAAATGTCTGAGCGACGGAGTAATTAGTAAGCAGGATGTGCATGATATTACCGTCGCCTTTGCTGGCCGTGGCGCGAGCTTTTACCGGCAATTGGGTGATGTGCAGGATGCTGACAGCTATCTGGGCCAATTGTCAGCCATTATATCTGATGTCGCGCTGGTCAGCAGCGGTGATGCAGAGAGCGATAACGGATGGTCGCCATCGAGCGCGCGGCTTACTGGGCTTTTCTCTTCACAGCCAAAGCATGAAGTCGCCAATGGCATGCTATGTGATCCGCTCGATATTTCGCGCACACGCGTCACCAACGCAACGCCGCTGGGCGAATATGTCACCATGGTACAAGATGGCACAAGCACCGAAATGCAATCCACGGCGGCGATTGAGAAAATCGACAAGGATGCCCGACTTGATATGCTGGGTGATGCAGAATTCCTGAATTTCATCGAATTGCTAAAGCTTCGGCTGGGCCTGAATATTGCCGTTGACAGCAAGAACGGTGTTGCGAAACGCGAAATTGATAATAAGGCGCGGCGTGAACTGAACCGCAATCTGAGCGATTTGGCCCGCGACCTGGATGACGAAGATACTGAAGATACACAGGAAATCGAACCGCCGTTTATTTCCAAACTGCGCGCGCTGGTGGAGATACTCAGCAAGCCGGTGGAAGAGCGCAAGGAAATGCTGGTGGTCAAACACGGCGACCCGCGCTGGTAATTGGTTGATTTGGAGGGAGGGAGCAGGACGAATGGATAAGGCGCGCAAAATTCTCTTGGCCGCATTGTTTGGTGCATCCCTTGCTGTTGCAGCATGCAGCGATAGCGCCAATGCGCAACGGGGCGATCCAACTGAGGAACAAACAATAGGCCTCAGTAATGAAGACTCGAATGTGGATTTGCTCGCTCACCAGAACCGGGAACTTGAGGTCCGTGTAGGAACGCTTGAAGAGCAGGCAAAGACTGTACGCGATGCATCCATGCCCATTGGTGATTTGCTATTATGGCTAATTGCGATGACCGGTCTGGCCGCTGGGATATTCGCGATGCTCCGGCTGCGCGCCATACGGGCGGAAATAGATGGTCTGAAGGCGCGGCTGCAAAAACGAAGCGGATCTTCGAGTGTTGAAAATGAGCTGAATATGCTGAAAGGCCAAGTCAGCAATATGTCCGCTGATTACCGTGAGTTTAAGGATAGTGTATCCGGTAAACTGGCTGCGGGTGGAGGTGCTGCTGTGCCGCCGCAGCTTCCAGCCTCAAAAGATGTTATCGGCGAAAAATATGTGGCGGTGGATACCAGTAAGGCGCCCCATCAGGCAAAGACTGTGGCAGCTCCTGCACAGCCGCCTCCACCCCCGGATGACAGTGCATTTCTGCAAAAAATGGCCACCGCGTTCAATGCGATTGAAAGCCCGGAAGACATTGCTGCCTTTGAGACTGAATTTGCGCCGCAGGCTTTCACCAATGACCGTAATAGCGGGGTTGCCAATATTTTTGAGGACCGGCGGGCACGCTTTTGGCTTGTCAAAAGCCCGACACAGCAGGGTAAGGCTTATCTAATTCCTGGCTCAGATGCGAAGCGCAACTGGCTTAAATTCAAAGACAAGGTTCCCGACCATCCTTTCGAACACCATTTTGCCTTCAGCGCAGGTGGCAGTTTGAGGCTTGTAAAACCTGCCATAGTTGCCGAAGGGGGTGAGGGCTGGGAATTACGTACACTAGGACAGATTGAAGGCGTACAATAGTCTTGTTTCTCGCTGTGATAGACACGGGCGTATCACTGGCTTTCACCGCTGCCTCTGCGGTGTTTTTTATGGGTCTTGTCGCCTGGATTTCCTATATCAAGACACGCGGCGAGGTGAATTCAAAAGATGGTTATTTCCTGGCCGGGCGCGGTCTGGGTGCGACATTTATTGCAGGCTCCTTGCTGCTTACCAATCTGTCGGCGGAACAGCTGATCGGTTTGAACGGTTCGGCCTATGGCGCGAACCTGAGCTCTATGGCCTGGGAAGTGACGGCAGCGGTGGCGACCATTACCATGGCGCTGATATTTCTGCCGCGTTATCTGGCCGGTGCATTTACCACGTTGCCCGAATTTCTGGATAACCGGTTTGATGCCGATGTGCGGCGGCTATCGGTTCTGTTGTTTATGGCGGGTTATGGCCTCGTCACCATCCCCTCGGTACTCTATTCAGGTTCTGTGGCAGTGATGCAGCTGTTCGACGTACCAGCGCGCACGGGGCTTGAATATTTCCCGGCCTTGGTCTTTACTGTTGTGACCATCGGCGTAACCGGCGCGCTTTATGCCATTTTCGGTGGTTTGCGCGCGGTGGCGGTGTCGGACACGATCAACGGTATCGGCTTGCTGTTCATTGGCATATTGGTGCCGGTGCTGGGGTTGATCGCCTTGGGCAGTGGCAACTTTGCCACTGGCGTGGCGGCCATCATGAGCGATCACCCCGAAAAGCTCAATGCCATTGGCAGTGCGAGTGATCCCACGCCTTTTGGCACGCTGTTTACCGGTATGCTGTTCGCCAACCTGTTTTACTGGTGCACCAACCAGTATGTTATCCAGCGCACATTGGGCGCGCAATCGCTGGCCGAGGGGCAGAAAGGTGTGCTCTTTAGCGGGTTTTTCAAAGTATTGGTGCCGTTCCTGATGATGATACCGGGGGTGATTGCCTATCACTTGTACGGGCCAGGGCTGGCATCGATTGATCTTGCTTATCCGCGGCTGATTGACGATGTGCTGCCGACCTATCTTACGGGGCTGTTCCTCGCCGTACTGCTCGGCGCGGTGTTCAGCTCTTTCAATTCGCTGCTCAATAGCGCGGCGACCTTGTTCACGCTCGACATATACGCACCGATGCGAAAAACCATGCCCAGCGATGCGGAGTTGATCCGTATAGCCAAAATAACCAGTATCATTATCGCGTTGTTCTCTTTTGCCGTGGCGCCGATGCTTTATTTTGCGAAAGACGGTTTGTGGCAGGTGATCCGGATATTCACCGGCTTTTATAATATCCCGATAGTTGTCATTGTTATTATGGGGTTGTTTACAAATCATATTCCTGCAATCGGCGCGAAAATCGTGATTGTCTTTCATGTTATCGCCTATGGCCTGCTGCGTTTTGTGTTTGACGAAGCGATCGATCTGCATTTCCTGCACCAATATGGTATTTTATTCGTGATAGAGGCCGGCATCATGTTTGTAGCCGGAAAATTGCAACCGCGCAGCGAAACCTATGTCCGGCCTGATCGTGCCAAGGTAGACATGCAGCGCTGGCATTTTGCCTATCCGACTGCGTTTACGCTGCTCAGCTGTGTGGTGGGGCTTTATTTGCTGTTTTCGAATATTGGTCTCGCGGTAGGGCAGGGCGTGCAGCCATTATTCCTCACGCTGTGTTCTGCGCTGATTGCGGCGAATATTGCGATATGGATATGGGCCGCCCTGCGCAAACAGCTTATTTGATAAGTGATGCCAGCACCCGGCGCTTGCCCTGAAAGGGCCGCCGTCCATGCATGACCAGGAAATTGTCAACTAACGCAACGTCACCGGATTGCCAGTTCAGGTCATAGCTTATGTCATTGGCAATATTGATGGCCAAAGCCATGTCCGCTGGATCAATTGCACTACCATCGCCGTAGGTGATCGATTTGGACGGATCATTGCGGCTATCCGCCCAGCCACGGAACGCAGCAATCAGCTGGTTGAAAAACACATGACGGCCATCCGGCATGATACGCACGGCATCCAGCACTGGCGTGGTGGCTTTCAGGGTATCACCGCCCAGCCATTTACCTGTATAACAGAGCGCGGCGAGCCGCGCCTCCGCCTCTGCGTGTGTGTCCACGCCCAATGTGCTGCGCCAGCTGCGTCCCTGCCCGGACCCAGTGTCATTTTCGGGCGGCATGATATTGGTATAGCGCACGCCCCGTTCCCTGAAGCGCTTTACAAGCGAAGGATTTTTGGCGTCCAGTTTCGAAAGCAGCATGTCGGACCGGCATAACGGGGTCGCGCCGCCTTTGTCCGCTGCGATCTCGCAGAAAAAGAATAACCGTGAAGGATATATCGGCGTTTGCGCCATTTCATGATGCAGGTAGATACTGGTTTCGGGCGGGGCCTCGTTGGCTGTGAAAACGCGCGGAGTCAGGTTGATCCGCACTGCGTTGGACAGTGATTTGGCATAAGGGAAATTTTCCGCGCCATAGGCAGTGACGACATGGTCAAAATCATCCGCATCCGAAATGCCGAATCCGCGAAACAGTATCGCACCCGTTTCGGCGAGAGCGGCGTCAATGGCAGTCTGGTGTGTCGCCATGATATCGGCCAATGCATCGCTTCCATCTGCCATCACTATTGCAGGGAAGGCTGCGCCGCTCCATTGCTGTTGATGCGCGCCAGTGCTGAAATGCAGAGAAGCGTTCATATGCCACCTCCAAAACCAAGTGGCACAGGCAGGCCGGTGGCGATGGATTGCTGCGCCGCAAGCCCCATTTGCACCGAACGCAGTCCATCAAGCGACGTGACCAGTGGAGGCGTGCCATTCGTCAGCGCTGCATGGAAATCCTGCAACTGGAACCAGGTGGCGCCATGATGGTCGCCCGCCTGCATGGCGCTTTTGGGAACGTCAATATGGGTGCGCACTGCACCTGACACGTCGCGCGGAGACCAGACAATATCGCCAGCGGGTATTTTGACTTCCATCTTGCCCGTGGGTCCCAGTGCGTAAATCTCTTCCTGCTGCTCGGATCCTTCGGCAAACATGCACAGATCAAGTACAGCCCGCCCCCCACCTGCAAAATCCACCAGAACATAGGCATTGTCGATTATGTCAGGCACTTCGCCACCATATTGCTCGTCCAGATGGTTTACATCCTGCGCGCCGCTGGCGAAGATACGCACCGGTTCATCCTGCAGGATAAGCCGCATCAGATCGAAAAAATGACAGCATTTTTCCACCAATGTGCCACCGCTATTGCGGTTAAAGCGGTTCCAGTCACCAACCTTTGGTAGAAAGGGAAAGCGGTGCTCGCGGATGGAGAGCATTTTCACGGGCCCCGTCTCGCCTGCATGCACCCGCCGGATAAAGGCGGATACAGGCGGCATATAGCGATATTCGAGACCAATCCAGACAGGCGGTGTATAACCCTGCACAAGGTCATGCAAAGCGCGAGCGTCTTCGCCTGCCGTGCACATCGGTTTTTCAAGCAATATGGCGGGACTATGCGGCATGACCTGCTGCATGACATCAAAATGCGTATGGTTGGGCGAAGCGATGATGACGGCATCTGGCTTCTTGGCCTGCAGCATTTCCTGGATATCGCTATAGCAATCCGGGGTATCGCCATATTGATTCGCAAGTGCAGCAGCAGCGGTGAGGGAGTGAGGATGCGGGTCCGCAAGCGCGACCAGATGCGCATCGTCAAGCAATGCAAGGTTTCGTATATGCTCGCACCCCATCATCCCGGCGCCGATAATGGCATAACTGCGTGCGCTGCTCATGTGTTCAGCATTCGACCACATTGACGGCAAGACCGCCCTGACTGGTTTCCTTGTACTTTTTGGACATATCCTGTCCGGTTTGCCGCATGGTTTCGATCACCTGATCCAGGCTAACGCGCAGCTGGTCAGGCGCATGCAGCGCGAGCCGCGCGGCATTTACGGCCTTGACCGCGCCGATAGCGTTGCGTTCAATACACGGAATCTGCACCAGACCAGCGACAGGATCGCAGGTCAGGCCCAGATTGTGCTCCATGCCGATTTCCGCCGCGCTGGTTACCTTGAGCGGGCTTGCGCCCCAGATAGCCGCGAGGCCACCTGCGGCCATCGAACAGGCCACCCCGACCTCGCCCTGACACCCCATTTCCGCACCTGATATCGATGCCCGCTGCTTATACAGCAAGCCAATGCCGCCTGCGGTGAGCAGGAACTTGCGTATCGCTTTGGTGCAGCCAGATGGGTCCGTACCGCGGTCGAGCCGGCAATAATGGCGGATGACCGCCGGGATGATACCCGCCGCGCCGTTTGTCGGGGCAGTTACGACCTGCCCGCCGCTGGCATTCTCTTCGTTCACCGCCATGGCATAAACATTGAGCCAATCGAACAGCTGCTCCTGTTCGTTGGACATGGGATTACTGCACAATTTGGCCCAGATGGCGGGCGCGCGCCGCTTGACTTTCAAACTGCCGGGCAAAACGCCTTCGCGGTCAAGTCCCCGGTCGATACAACCCATCATGACTTTGGCAATCCGGTCCAACGCTGCGTTGGTTTCGGCGCGCGGGCGCATGGCGTCTTCATTGGCATAGATCAGTTCATGGATGGCAAGCCCTTGCTCATTGCACAATGCCAGCATTTCATCCGCCGAACTAAAAGGGTAGGGGACGGTATTGCCTGCATCGACCATGTCATTTTTGACGGGAGCTTCAAGCTGTTTTTGCGAGGCGATAAAGCCCCCCCCGGTTGAATAATATTGGCGGTCACGGATGATCTTGCCACCTGCATCATAGGCGATGAGGCGCATACCATTGGGATGGAGATCGCACGGCGTATCAAAGTCAAAAACAATGTCCTGCGCAGGATCAAAAGCGATCTCCCGGCTGCCGCCCAGCATCAGCCGGTTATCCACATCCACTTTCGCCACATCGCTGTCTGCCGTGTCAGGGTCCATGGTTTCAGGTTTCAGGCCCATGAGTCCCAATATGCATGCTTTTGGTGTTGCGTGTCCCTTGCCGGTTAACGCCAGTGAACCCTGCAACTCCACCTGTACGCGAGACACCTCATTCAGCAGTTTGCGCTTTTTAAGGCCGTTTAGGAATCTGGCGGCAATACGTACCGGTCCCACAGTATGCGAGCTGGATGGGCCAATGCCGATGCGGAAAAGGTCAAGGACGGATAACATATGGTCTATGCCTTAGCGAAAAGCCGGTGAGGCGGCAAAGCCAAAAGCATGCCAGCGCACAAATTATCCGCTGGCCATGAATGAGGTGCATCTATAATCATTCGTGCAGTCTGTTTGAACGAAAGCGCTGACCCGAATGCTGCCTCTGCCACTCAATCATATCCTGCAACCGGAACTGACTGCGATCAATCGCCTGCCGATGCGGGCGACAATGGATGCGGACGCACGTTGGCGGATGTCACTGGATGGCGAATGGCGGTTCCAATTGCTGCAATCGCCTGCCGATGCGCCAGTGGACTGGACACAGGGTGAGAGTGATACGGATTGGCGAACCATTCAGGTGCCGGGGGCCTGGACGCGGCAGGATACATGGGACAAGCCGCATTATACCAATGTCGTCATGCCTTTCGGATGCGATACGCCGCCTCAAGTGCCGCAGGATAACCCGACTGGGCTGTACCGTACGTCTTTTGCGTTGCTGCGAGAGTGGGAAGAGCGGTCAACCATCCTTCATCTGGGCGGGTTTGAAAGCGTTGCGCTTGTGTGGTGCAATGGCGTTTTTGTGGGTATGGGCAAGGATAGCCGCCTGTCGTCCGAATTTGACCTGACGCCGCATTTGGTGAGTGGTGACAATCAGATTGCTGTGATGGTTATCAAATGGTCCGATGCAACATGGATTGAGGACCAGGATCACTGGTATCATGGGGGGCTACACCGCTGCGTCCATCTGGAATCCCGCGCCGCGACACATATTGGCGATATACATATCGCGGCGGATTATGATCCTGAAAATAGCACTGGTAGTGCGCAGGTCACGGTAAAGGTGGAAGGCGGCTCGCGCGGCTGGAAAGTGCGCGGTGATATTCGGGATATGGATGGCGCGCTGTGTGCCGCTATGGATGGACGTGAGATCCTGCAGGCACCGCAAGGCAGCATTCCCGAGCAGATGGCCGCTGCCTATTTCTTTCCCGGCAATCAGGTTGAGCTGTCTGCGCAGATTGACAGGGTGCAGCCATGGTCCGCTGAGCAACCCGTACTGTACCAGCTCCATATTGAGCTGATCGACAGCGATGGTAATGTGGCGCAGGTGCATATCCGTCAGATCGGTTTCCGCCGCGTTGAAGTGAAAGACCGCCGGCTGCTGGTCAATGGCAGGCCGATTACTATCCTGGGCGTCAACCGGCACGACCATCACCCTGTCACCGGCAAGACGCTGACGGTGGAGGAGGTGCGTGATGAGCTGATCACTATGAAGCGGCATAATATCAATGCCGTGCGCACTGCACATTACCCCAATGATAGCCGCCTGCTGGATATATGCGATGAACTTGGCCTCTATGTTATTGATGAGGCCAATGTGGAAAGTCATGCCCGCTGGCAGTCACTGGCGCAGGACAGCCGCTATCATGGGGCAATAGTTGAACGAGTGATGCGTATGGTGGCGCGGGACCGCAACCATCCTTCGGTTATCGGCTGGTCGCTCGGCAATGAATCCGGGCATGGACCTGCGCATGATGCCGCAGCGGCTCTGATCAAGCGGATCGACCCGACCCGTTTCGTGCACTATGAAGGCGCGGTGGCGATGCGGTTCAACACGTTTTTTGCGCAGCCGCCTTTTGCAGATGCGAAACAGCCTCCCAGCTTATCTGAGCGGCTGACTACCGATATAGTGTGCCCCATGTATCCTTCGATTGAGCAGATAACTGAGTGGGCACGCTGGGCCGAGGAAACGGGCGGCGATGACCGCCCGCTCATCATGTGCGAATATTCGCATGCCATGGGCAACAGCAATGGGTCGCTGGCCGAATATGTGGAGGCTTTCTTCGCTGAACCTGCCTTGGGCGGTGGATTTGTGTGGGAATGGAAAGACCATGGGCTTGCAGAAGCCGATGAGACGGGTCGCGCTTTTTGGGCTTATGGCGGACATTATGGCGATGAACCGAATGATGTGAATTTCTGCTGTGACGGGCTGTGCGCCCCCGACGGTACGCCGCACCCGATGCTACGTGAATATGCGTGGGCGGCGCGGCCGATAGTGGCGGAGCTGGTGGATAAAAAGACGGTGCGTGTGGCCAACCGGCGCAGCTTTGCCGCGAGCGATGACTTGCGGCTGCACTGGACGCTTCAGAAAAATGGCGAAGCAGTGGAGCGGGGCGAGGCGGATATCATGGTTGAGGCAGGCGGGATGCGGGAGTTTCCCATGCCTTATACTGGTGCATTGGATACAGAGCATGACTGGTGCCTGGTGCTCGAATGGCGGCAGCGTTACGTCACCGCCGCAATACCCGCAGGGCATGTCATGGGCTGGGATCAGCTGGAATTACATCGACGCATTAGGAATCATGCGCCTGCCATATGGTGCGATGATGGCATCGTCGCCGGAAATGCCATAGTATCTGGCCCGATAGCATTGCACCTGGGCAATAACGGGCAAATCGGATCGGTGCATTTGCATGGCATGCAGGTGGTTCTGGGTGATATCACCGCCTGTTTGTGGCGTCCGCCCACCGACAATGATGGCGGCAAGCTCGGCTGGCGTGCCGATGCACCTAGTAAGCGGCTCGATTGGATGGCGCTTGGCTTGCACAAGCTCAGCATTGAGGCGCAGCCTGTGAGAGTTTTTAATAAAAAGGATGGTGTGACTGCGCAGTTTGAACGCAAAATTATTGGCGCGGGGGGCATATATGCCCTGCACCGAACGATCTGGCAGCTAACCCGGAACGGCGCACAGGTGGATGAGCAAGTCGAGGTTCCCAGGGAATGGGATGACATACCGCGTGTAGGTGTCCGGTTCGAAGTGCCTGCCGGGTTTAACCAGCTATCATGGACCGGGCTTGGTCCAGATGAAAGCTATCCCGACCGCCATAAGGCGCAGATGCATGGACACTGGAATAGCGACATGGACGCACAATATCACCCCTATGCCGTCCCGCAGGAGCATGGCTGGCACCATCAGACAGACAGTTTCGTGTTACTTAATGCAGCGGGACAGGGGATGGCAATAGAGTTTCCTGAACGGCTCGGTTTTGCCGCCCGCTACCATCATGACGGTGATTTGGATAGAGGCACAACGCTTGCTGATCTTGTGCGGCGTGATACGGCGGAGGTGCATATAGACGCGGCGATGCGTGGGCTGGGGACTGCGGCATGTGGCCCGGACGCGTTGCCGCCTTACCGGATAAAGCCGGGAGTCTATAATTTCAGTTGGATACTGAAACCGCTGCGTTGAATGCATTATTGCCGCGCATAGCTGTTCAGGAAGACGTCGACAGCGCTGGTAACACGCTTGCGTGTGGCATTCTGGCCGTCGCTTGCCTGCCCCATGCGCCTTTCGAGATCGGACAATCCTTTGATCATGCCAGCCAGCTGTTCGGCCGCCATCATTGTGTCATCAATATCCAGTTTACCGGAATCCGCCGCCTTGGTAAGAAGGTCGGACAATGTGCGGTGCATTCGTCTGGGACCGGCGTCTAGAAATAACCGCCCGATTTTAGGATTATTCTCGGATTCAACCGCCAGATAGCGTTCAAAGCGTATTATCTCGTCCCGCTCCAGAAAGGCCGTCATTTTTATGCCAAAGCCGATCAGAGCTTCGCGTAGGTCAAGGCTTGAAATATCAGCAAACTGTAGGTTTTGCCGCATTGAATCGCATTCGGTCTCCACTGCGGCGACGAAAAGCGCTTCCTTGGTGCCGAAACGATTATAAACGGTAACTTTGGACACGCCAGCGCGCGCTGCAATCGACTCAATGCTAGATTGTACAAAGCCCTGATTGAAAAATTCCTCGCGAGCGGCTTTCAATATCGCTTCGCTTTTGCCTGTATCGACAGGTCTGCCCAGCGTGGTTTTGGTTTTTTTGGATGCGGTGTTTTGCATTAATGAACGGTTCCGTTTAATTAAACGTTGACGTTCATTATGTCGCTTTGTATGTGAGTCGGCAAGCGGTTTCATACGAAAAGAGGCGTTCTCCATGACGTGGATTGCAATACGAATGCTGACCGGAGACAGGCAGAAATTTTTCGGCCTGCTGTTCGGTGTCGCCTTTTCCGCACTGCTGATCACACAGCAGCTTACGATTTTCCTGAACCTGATAGAACGCGGTGCGACGGCGGTTTACAACACACCTGCCGCCAATGTCTGGGTGATGGATCCTGTTACGCGCACGACCGATGTTGTGCTTCCGCTTCCCTCAACTGCGCTGGACAAAGTGCGCTCAGTGCAAGGTGTGGACTGGGCGGTGCCCATGATGCGCGCCAATGCCAATGTCCGTACCCCGGAAGGCGACCTGGAAGGCGTAGGCGTGGTCGGCATTGACGATGCCACGCTGATTGGCCTGCCCAGCAAGATTATCGAAGGATCTCGTGAGGCGCTTTATGAACCGGATTCGGTTTTCATCGACGAGGTAGGTGCGGGCCGCCTGTTCCCGCCCGGTACCAGCCCGATTGGCGAGCGGCTTGAACTCAATGATCGCCGGGCGGTGATCCGCGGCATTGTCGATATAAATCCCAGTTTTACCAGCACGGTGGTTTTCTACACACGCTATTCCAATGCGCTCAATTTTGTGCCGGGGACGCGCAACCGGATGAGCTTTGTCCTGGCGCGCTCTGCAGAGGGCATGACACCTAAACAGGTAGCTACGCGTATTACCGCGGCGACCGGACTGAAAGCGCGCACGCGTGACGAATTTGCGAAAGACGGTATCGACTTTATTATCGAAAACACCGGCATCCCCATTAACTTCGGAATTACCGTGGCGCTCGGCTTCATTGTTGGTGTCGCCATTGTCGGTCTAACGTTCAGCCTGTTTATCCGCGATAATATCAAGCAGTTTGGCGCGCTGAAAGCCATTGGTGTGACCAATAACAAGATCCGCCTGATGGTGGCAGCGCAGGCGCTGTTGGTGGGTATTGTTGGTTATGGTTTTGGGGTATTGGCAGCGGTGCTGTTTATCTATGGATTTGAAAATTCGCCTGAATTCAAGGGGTTTTATGTCCCATGGCAGATACCATTGCTTACCGCCGTAGTAGTGCTGGTGATGATCCTGCTCACTGGCTGGCTGGCGCTGCGTTCTGTTCTCAAAACTGAACCGGCCGAGGTGTTCAGATGAGCGCAGAAACACCAATGCCAAAAGATGCAGCGATATCGCTGCACAATATCGTCAAGGAATTTGGCGCAGGCGACCAGGTAATCCGCGTGCTGCATGGCATTGATGCTGAAATCCGGTCGGGTGAGCTCACATATCTGGTCGGCGAATCCGGCTCTGGCAAGACCACGATGATTTCGATTATTGCGGGAATCCTTTACCCGACAAAGGGCAGCGTGAATGTGTTCGGGCAAGATATTTACAGCCTGTCCGACAATGATCTTGTTAAGTTCCGCCTAGATACGATCGGATTTATTTTCCAGCAGTACAATCTGATCCCGACGCTTACCGCAGCGGAAAATGCCGCAGTGCCGCTGGTGGCGGCGGGTATGAAACGGGCTGAGGCTGTCGCGCGTGGCCGTGACATGCTGGACAAGCTCAATATCGCGGATCAGGCGGACAAGCTACCGCGCCAGCTTTCGGGCGGACAGCAGCAGCGCGTCGCAATATCGCGTGCGCTGGTGCATGAACCCAGGCTGGTCGTATGCGATGAACCCACAGCGGCGCTTGATGCGAAATCGGGGCGGCGGGTGATGGACCTGCTGCGTGAAGTCGCGCTTGCAGAAGAACGCACCGTCATCATCGTCACTCATGACAACCGCGTATTTGATCTGGCCGACCGGATATTGGTGATGGAAGATGGCCGGATCACCCATGATGGCACGGAAATGCCGGATTACTAGATGGCAGAAGATATAGAGGTAAAAATGACATCACAGTCTTTCTCACAACGGCTTCGCAGCCTCAGTTTTTCCCGTACTATCCTGCCTGTGCTGGCGATAATAGCTATCATTGTTGCGATTATCCTGGTGATACGCAGCCAGCCTGATAGGACACAGGAAAATGCCGTGGAAACCCCGCCCAAGGCCAGTTCGGCCTTTGGCGATGTACCCAGTGTAGCGGGTGCAGGGGTCGTGGAGCCATCGAGTGAGATTATTGAAGTTGGCACCAGCCTGCCCGGTGTCGTTACCCGAGTATTTGTCGAGCCCGGACAGCAGGTGTCCATGGGCGAACCACTCTTCGCCATAGATGATCGCGCGACACGTGCGCGTATTACAGAAGCGAATGCAGTGATTGCCAATGCGCGGGCTGCGCGGGAAACTGCACGTGCGGCACTGGCCACGGCACAGCAGCAGCGTGATCTGTATCGCGGTATAGAAGACCCACGTGCGATATCGCGGCAGGAAGTCATCTCCAGCAGCGGCAGCGTCCGTTCTGCCCGCGCACAGCTTGCCCAGGCCGAGGCGGACATAAGGCGCGCGCAGGCCGCCCGAGCCAGTGCCGCGACCGAGCTTGAGCGTCTGACAGTGCGCGCACCGATGGCGGCGGAAGTGTTGAGCGTGGACATACGTCCCGGCGAATATGCGAATTCGGGCGGACCGCAGGGCAGCAGCGCGGCCTATATGGAAATCGGCAATACCCGCCCGCTGCATGTGCGGATCGACATTGATGAAAACGAGATTGGCCGCACCGATATCGGTTCAGATGCAGTTATCAGTCCGCGCGGTATGTCGGACAGGCGCGTGAAGGCGGCGTTTGTACGCGCCGAGCCTTTAGTGACGCCCAAAACGTCGCTTACCAACAGTAGCAGTGAGCGCGTTGATGTGCGGGTGCTGCAGCTGATTTACCAGATTCCGCCCGATCAGGGTTTTTTCGTAGGGCAGCAGGTGGATGCGTTTGTCCGGGCGAAAAATGCCAAAAGTGCTGCCCAGAAAAATGGTGCTGAAAAAACGGATAACGACCAATGAATCGGTGCGGCCATGGCTATATCCTGATCGCACTGCCGTTATTGCTGGCTGGGTGTGCATCAATGCAGATGCTGGATGCTGATCCGGCGCTCGACCCTGCCACAGTAAAATTGCCTGCCACATTTACGCTTGCCACGGACGTGACACAGGCGGACCGGAGCGCTCTTGAAAATCTGCTGCCAGTAGGTGATCCCGCTTTTCAGGAATTGCGCAGGCTGGCGCTAGCCAACGGTCCCACGCTGGCCGCCGCCCAGGCGCGTATCGACAGCGCAAGGGCGCGTGCCGCCGGGGCCGGAGCCAATCGTAAGCCGAATATTGGTACTGATGCCGGTGTAACCGGCTCACGCACCAATCCGGACAGTTTCGGGGTCGACCTGCCCGCTGGGATAAACATTGACCGTTACCGTACCAGCTTTGGTGCGAACATCACTGCCAATTGGGATCTGGATATTTTTGGCGGCCTGCAGGCTGCCGAGCGGGCGGCGCGTATCCGTATCAATGCCGCGACGGCAGATGCCGCAGCAACCAGATTAGAACTTGTTTCCGCCATTGCCGCCAATGTGACTGACTGGCGCACACTGGATGCACGTGAAAGCGTGCTGCGTGCCGATATCGGCGAGGCGCGTGATCTTGTCAGACTTGCAGAGCAGCGTGTCAGGGCTGGACTGGCACCGGGATTTGATGCTGTACAGGCTGAAAGCCTGGTCGCAGAGGCGCAGGGACGTATTGATGCCCTTGCTGCGGAGCGGGCACGCATTGCGGGCTCGCTTGTTGCGTTAACCGCAAGCGATGCCGCGACTGTGATGGCCAGTTTTACGCACGGTAGCGCCAAGGATATGGGTACAGCACTGCCAGCAAGTACGCCAGCCGACATGCTGCGTGCACGTCCCGATGTGGCGGCGGCAGAAGCAAGGTTGGCGGCTGCGGACACCGATATTGCAGTGGCCGCACGCAAACGCTTTCCCAAGCTGACGCTTTCAGGTGCTCTCGGACTGCTGACATTTGCCTTGGGCGATATTTTCAACGCGGATAGCATTGTAGGCAATCTAGGGGCTGCTGTGGCTGTGCCGTTATTGGATTTTGGCAGGATAGATGCGGAAATTGATGAGCGGCGGGCCGCAGCGCGACAGGCATTTGCGGACTATCGCGGTACGGTGTTTGGCGCGCTGGGCGATGCCGAGGCTGCCTATGGACAGACACGCGGCGCGCGCGCTGAATTGCTCGCACTGGACCGGCAGATCGCATTGGAAAAAGATGCCGAATATTTGGCATCCATCCGCTATAGAAACGGTCTGGCGGACTTTTCCACTGTGCTTAATGCAAGGCGCAAGCTGAATAGCGTCCGGGCGGGCAGAGCATTGGCAGCGGGTCGCTATGCACGCGCGCAGATTGCGCTATGGTTAGCTCTGGGCGGAAGCGGGTTTAATGGTATTTAGATGCAAATCAGTTTAGGCAGTGCGCAATGTGGTTTGCCGCACGATGAGCTCTGCGCGCGAAGAAATGTTCAGTTTACCAAAAATATTGTGCATATGCACTTTTACAGTGCCTTCGGCTAGACCGCACCTTTCGGCTATGTCACGATTGCGAAGTCCCTGACAGGCCAGCTCTACGATCATTTTTTCGCGCTTTGTCAGTATGCTATTTTTATCGTTTTCCTGATTTGCCATCTCAGATTGCCCGCTTTTGGCTCGGGCTGCAATATCAGCTTGATAATCTGTGGCGCCAGCTAGAACCGTATCCATCAGCTTTATCATATCCTTTGGTGTGCTGTCTTTCCTGGCGATCGCCCTGATCCCCAGCTGCATGGCATTGCCGGTCTCCTCAACTTCAATATCGGTGGCAAGATGAACCACGTATACACCGCCCCGCCTGTACAAATGCTCAAGCAACTGCATTCCTCTGCCATGCTCCCTGAAAATATCAAAAATGGCGATCTTGGGCATGTCATATTTCAGCAATTCGATTGCGCCCTGTACATTCGGGGCAGTGGACACGCTGAACCGGCCTGTGCAATTCAGATATTGCTTGAAACCATGCAGGAAAAAGTCGTGATCATCCACGAGCAGGATCTTGTACACTTTGTCTTTCTCCGTGTTTGTATCTGGATTTCATCCGAGCCGGTACAGGGCGTCTTTGCATGGGCGTAGAACTGCTGATTTCGGTTTGTCTGGACACCGTGATGTCGATTCGCTGAATTATGTTAACCGTCCCCATTAACTGGTATGAAACACCATGATACATGTTCTAGGGTAATTTTTTGTAAAAATCTATAACTTTAGTTATATAAAACCACTTCTATCTGCCATTAGATGGTTAACATTTTAGAAGTTTCTTGCCATATCCATCATACATATGGTTTCTAATCATACGGACGAATCGAAATCCCATCCTTTCCGGGTCGCTCAATACCGGGATTGGGAATTCGGGGGCAGAACAGTTTGCTGTTCAAAAGTAGATGCGTTTAAAATTGGGCAGACCCACTGATCAGAGTTAGCGGGCAATGTGCGGTTAGGCATCTTTGTTTGGGCATCGCGCTCAGCGAAGCAAACAATCTTCCCCAATATAGATTATACTTTTCCGGTTTCCAGGCAGGTGTCTGGCGACCAAATATAGAGGATAAGGGCACATGGATTACAAAGATCATAATGCAGACGATAATGCATTTAATGGTAATTCGGATGAAAACAATTTCGCGGATGCGGAATCTGGCACGCAAGGTACCGAAGGCATCGCCTCCAGTGCGATAAGTGCGGCCGGGATGCAGTCTGGCCCGATTGTCCTCCAACCGGATGCGCAGGGGGTCATTGTCCTTCCCGCTGGCGTGTCGCTGAGTGATATACGAGTCGAGGGTCGCGACCTTGTGATTACCCTGCCCGATGGTCAGACAATGATCATCCCGGATGGTGCGGTAATTGTTCCTGAACTGGTTCTGGATGGCGTTGCCATTCCGCCAGCCAACCTGATTGCACTTCTGATTGGGGAAGAGCCGGAACCTGAAGCAGGTGATCCGCAAAGTTCAGGCGGTAATTTTGCCACTGATGAAGGTGCAATCCAGGATCCTTTTGCGATTGGTGACCTGTTGCCACCAACAGCTCTTGCTTTCCCTGAACGTGAAG
>NZ_UNRC01000007.1 GCF_900537065.1 Sphingorhabdus sp. Alg239-R122
TTTTTCTCCGCTCCCGGACGGGTTTTCTGACAAGATTGAACCGGGATCAATTTTCTTTATAACGGCGCGTTGCCGGTCCAGCTGATATTTTTTGCTTTTCCTGTGCGGTGCATGGATCATACCGAGGATAATGACTTCGGTTTTACCATCGGTGCGCGGCACAGATGTTTGCTGCACTTCTGTATCCCCTGCTGGGCGGCATGCGGATATAAAGGCTATCAGCACAAGCAGCATAAGCTGCTTGAACATGGCGGTGAACATAGTCACTTCGGTGTGATTTTGGGAGCGAGCCAGCCTGCGATAACTGGCAATGCCAAACCGCAAATTGCCATCCATAATGGGTGCGGTATGGTCATAAGGCTGAAAATTGTCCCGGCAATAATAAATGCGGCCACAATCCAGACGGACCATGGCCAGCGGGTTATATATAGTGCCGTCGCTGCGCCGCCCAATGTGCCTAGAAACCAGGCGATTATGACGGAAAGCTTCGCCCCGAAGGGCATGATATGCATGATTTGTGCAAGGTCGTCAGGATTATTCAGGTCTGTGCCTGCGGGCGGGGGGTAGATGATATGGCCAAGGCCTTCCAAAAGGGCGACCAATATACCTGCTACAATAATCCCTGCAATTATCCCCAATACTCGCCGCGCCATTATCTGCCTCCACTCGTTTTAGGGGAAGTTACCGCAAATTATGTAAAATGCAATGCGCGGCGGTTTTCGTATGTACTCAACGGGCTTAGGATCAGTTGGCGATCAGGCCGATGAGCAGGTAGATTAGTACTGGGGCACCAATGCCGCAGATAACTGCCAGAGCCCACAGGATACGGACCAGTGTGACATCAATTTCCGCCCAGTTGGCGATGCCGGCACATACGCCCATAAACTTGGCATTTGACTTGTCGAGCCGGAATGAATTTTTCATGGATTTTCCTCTTTTTGATGTTGGTGATTATGCGCGTGTTCAGATGAACATACTAGCGGAGTTTACAGCTTCGGCGGGCAATACGCTTGCACCGACAAAGATGGCGCTGAATATGAAAGCCGATACACCGGCAAGTATGGATGACTGGAGCTTGCTGATATTATGCATTTTATTTCCCTTTCCTCGGATTAAGTTGATTGTGTGACTTGTTTAGATGAACATGCTGGCGGAGTTTACGGCTCCGGCAGGAAGAACACTTGCGCCAACGAACACTGCGCTGAATACGAAAGCTGAAACTGCTGCGAGAACTGAAGACTGGAATTTGCTTACATTGGTCATTTTAATTTCCTTTATTGAATTTCCTCATCACCATGATGAAGTTACAAATAGCATTGCACAGCCCGTGCCAGTTTTGGTTTTTTCAATAAAAACATTAGCTTATGTCATTTTACATTTTACTGAATATTTGCTGAATACAAAATGTTGGTAAAATTCACTAAAGGTTGGTTTATGTAAAATCCTGTAAAGAGCCGAATTGGATGAAAATTGCCAAAAGGCTTCTCACACATGCGCTTTCTGGTTACATGGGTATGGATTATGCCGCTTAACTTCCTGTCGCTTCGTCACTTCCGCAACCATGGCGACAGCCAGCTTCATGGCCTTGCCCGTTTCAATGTGCTGACTGGTGACAATGGTGCCGGTAAGACCAATATACTGGAAGCCATATCGTTGCTTGCCCCTGGCCGCGGAATGCGCCGGGCGTCTTTATCGGAAATGGGGGCAATGCAGGGGCCGGGCGGATTTGCCGTATCGGCTGACTTGGGCGACATGAAAATCGGAACAGGCGTCACAGCTGATATGCCTG
Source organism: Sphingorhabdus sp. Alg239-R122 (assembly GCF_900537065.1). Taxonomy (GTDB): domain Bacteria; phylum Pseudomonadota; class Alphaproteobacteria; order Sphingomonadales; family Sphingomonadaceae; genus Alg239-R122. The sequence goes on from NZ_UNRC01000007.1 coordinate 1,790, forward strand.
AACGGCGTAAGGTTCGTGTCAACGGTGCAGCGGCCAGCGCAAACAGCTTGGCTGAATGGTTATCCATTATCTGGCTCACGCCCGCGATGGACCGGCTTTTTATGGAAAGTGCGGGTGGCCGCAGGCAATTTGTTGACCGGCTGGTGCTGGCAGTTGATCCGCTGCATGCAAGGCACGCCTCGCAATATGAATTGGCGGTTCGGGAGCGCAACCGGCTGCTTGCGGACGATATTATGCCTGACCCCGCATGGCTGGATGCTGTGGAGGCCCGTATGGCTGAATATGGCGCATTGGTCGCTGCGTCACGCGTAGCGATGATCCAGCAGCTTAATGATGTGCTGGATAGCGAAACGGATAAAGTCTTCGCGCGGCCCATATTGGCTCTGGCCAGAGGCGAGCAGGATATGGCCGACAACATGTTAGAGACATGGCGCAATGCGCGCCCCCGCGACCGGCAGGCGAAGCGCACACTTGATGGCCCGCACCGCGATGACCTGATTGTTACCATGCGGCAAAAAGGCCAGGCTGCGGCGTTATGTTCGACTGGAGAGCAAAAGGCGATGCTGATCGCCATCATATTGGCGCATTCAGATCTGGTGGCGTCGCTTAAGAGTAATGCGCCCGTACTTTTGCTTGATGAGATTGCCGCGCATCTAGACCCGGTTCGGCGCGGCGTTTTATATGACAGATTGTCAGAACGCGCCGGCCAGGTGTGGATGACGGGTACGGACCGCGCATTGTTCAGCGGTATTACCAGTCCGCGCCATTTTACTGTCTGCGGCGGCGCGGTGCACAGTGATAATTAATGCGTGATGATTAATGCACTGTTCCGATCGACTGGTCGACCGACAGGATGATAATCATACGCTCAATCTGCCGCCAGTGACAGAAATGCAGATGATTGCCTCTTGAACGGGCAATATCAGCGCGTTCGGCGGCCTCTATGCCTGCTTCTGCGCCAAATACGCGGATCAATGCATCGGCATCGTCATAGGCTTGCCGGGAGGTCATGATGGGCAGGTTGGGTGCGAGTGACATGCGTATATCCGTTCCAGTGTGTTGGCACAGGATGTAGCGAAGCCAGGTGCAAGAAGTTTCAAGCAATATGGTTGATGCGCAGTTAACTGGTACGGCTCCCCGGGCGCATAATGCAAAAAGCGTTGGCAGATTGGTATCGAGCATGGCATGAGGACAGGCATGACTGATCCAGCAGAAAAACCAGTGCGCCGCACGCCACTCGCAGGCGGTTTCTTTATAGCCCTTGCGTCGATTGCAGGCGTGTTTATTGGCGGGTTCCAGGGCGAACCTGTTATTGGCCTGCTCGCGGGTTTTGCGCTGGGTCTGGCAATTGCAGCCCTAGTCTGGCTGCTGGACCGACGCTAGTTTTCTATTCTGCTACCAGTTCCTGCCGCACAGCGGGGGCCAGCCGTTCCACCACGACATCAATGCCCTTCGCATTGGGATGGATGCCGTCGGGCAGCATAAGGTTAGGCTGTTGAGTGCCATCAGTTGCGATTATGCCATCAAAAAAGAACGGGTAGAGAGCGGCGTCATATTCCTTGGCAACGTCAGTATAGATTGAATTGAATGCCTCTACGTAATCATCGCCCATATTGAGCGGAGCCATCATGCCGGTGAGCATGGCGTCAATATCACGGTCATCCAGCTCGTCGAGCATGGCGCGGATATTGGTGCGTGTCTGCTGGACGTCCAGTCCGCGCAGCAGGTCATTTCCACCCAGTCCGATAATTACAAGATCAGGCTTACGCTTGGCACCATCCAGCGTGAAGGCAAAGCGTTTAAGCCCTGCTGCCGTCGTGTCGCCAGACACACCTGCACCTATAACGCGCGCATTGATACCGTCCCGCCGTAGTGCTTTTTCCAGATCATGGGGCAGGCTTTCATTCTGTTTCAGCCCGTATCCAGCATATAGGCTGTCACCAAAGGCGATGATGAGTTTTTCAGGCTGCTGCTCCAACCCGGCTGGTTCGGACGTTTGTGTGACCGCGCTTTGCTGCTGGTCGACAGTCACGTCATCTTGATCGTTTTGTCCGCCGCTGCACGCCGCTAATATGCATAAGGACCCATAGACAAAAACGCGAAGCGCCCCATATGGGTTCGACAATGCAACTTTTCTGGCCATTACGGATTATCCTTTCATGCACGGCACAACTACTTCTTCAGACAATATTGTCATTCAAGCAGACAATGTCACCCTTTCTTTGGGGGCAAAGGACGCGTCCACAAAAATACTCAAGGGTATCGACCTGGAGATAGAGCGCGGTGCAACGGTAGCGCTGCTGGGTCCGTCCGGGTCCGGCAAGTCATCGCTGATGGCCATTTTTTCCGGGCTGGAACGCGCCACAAGCGGCGGCGTACAGGTTGCTGGCATGGATTTCGGACCGATGGACGAAGACGCGCTGGCAAGGGCGCGGCGCGGGCAAATCGGCATTATATTGCAGGCTTTCCACCTGCTACCCACTATGACCGCGCATGAAAATGTAGCCGTACCGCTCGAGTTGGAAGGGCAGGCGGATGCTTTTGATATAGCAAAGGCGGAACTGGAAGCTGTTGGCCTTGGCCACCGCATTACTCATTATCCGGCGCAGCTTTCGGGCGGGGAACAGCAGCGCGTGGCCATTGCGCGTGCCATGGCCCCACGGCCAGACATTATCTTTGCCGATGAGCCAACCGGTAATCTGGACGGCAAAACAGGCGCAGCGATTATTGAGCTACTGTTCGACCGGCAGCGCGAAACCGGTGCGACCCTGTTGATGATTACCCATGATCCGGAACTTGCGATGAAGTGCGGCCGGATCATCGAAATGCGTGACGGCGATATTGTTGCCGATACCGCAAAAATGGATGTTCTCTAGCCATGGGCTGGTCGCAGATATGGGCGATTGCACGCCGCGATTTGAATGGCCGGTTCCGCGGGCTGCGGCTGCTCGTCATATGCCTGTTTCTGGGCGTGGCTACACTCGCCACGATCGGCAGTCTGACATCCGCGATCACTACCGAGCTTTCTTCGCGCGGGCAGGTCATATTGGGCGGCGATATTGAATTTGCTATGTCGCAGCGCATGGCGAGCGCCGCAGAGCAGGCTGCGTTTCGCAGTGAAGGTGAGCTTTCCGAAACGGTGCGGATGCAGGCCATGGCCAACCGCATCGGCGAAACAGGTGATGACGGTCCGCAGGCCATATTGGCGCAGCTCAAGGGTGTGGATGGCGTGTATCCGCTTTATGGCGATCTGCTGTTGAAAGGTAGCAAGGCTGCGGGTCCTCTTACCAGCGATGAAATATATGTCGGGGCGGGTTTATCCGACCGTCTGCGGCTTTCCATCGGGGATACCGTGCGTTTTGGCGAAGCTGAATTTCGCATTGCAGGCCTGATTGCCGAGGAACCAGATCGTCTGGGTGAGGGCTTTACATTGGGGCCAGTGGCGCTGACATCAATGCAGGGCATTGAGCGCACCGGACTGGTACGTCCTGGCAGTCTTTATGAGAGCAAATACCGCATCAGGACACCTGGCACAGCTAATATTGAAAATGTCATAGAGCGCCTCAACACAGCTTTTCCCGAATCTGGTTGGGAAGTGAAAGACCGTGAGCGTGGTGCGCCCGGCGCGACCCGCTTTATCCTGCGCATGGGACAGTTTTTGACGCTGGTCGGTCTGACCGCGCTGGTTGTGGCAGGCATCGGTGTTGGCAATGGCGTGGCATCTTATCTGGCGGGTAAACGCGGCAGTATTGCAACGCTCAAGATACTCGGCGCACAGTCGGGCGATATACTACGCATCTATATGGTACAGATACTGGCCGTGTCGGCAATTGCCATTGTGGCTGGCCTGCTTGCAGGTATGTTCCTGCCGCAACTGATTGTCTATCTGGCAGGGGACGTGCTGCCGGTACGGCCCGGTTTTGCAGTCTATCCATTCCCACTTTTTGTGAGTGCGCTTTACGGGCTTCTTATCGCACTGATTTTCGCCCTGCCTCCACTCGCACGGGCACGATTGGTACCGCCTGCCGGGCTTTTTCGCGCGGTTGTGGATGGCGCGGTGCAGCGCGACTGGCGCACCTATGCAATAGTGGCTGGCGGCGCGCTGCTGATTGCGGCCATTGCGATATTTACTGCGCGCGATCCGATATTCAGCGCCGGTTTTCTGTTCAGTGTGTTGGCGGTGCTGGGCCTGCTTGCCTTGATTGGCTGGGGAATTGGCAAAATTGCCGCAAGACTGCCGCGTCCGCGGCAACCGCTTGCACGGCTTGCACTCACTAACTTGCACCGGCCTGGATCACAGACAGGACAGCTGGTGGTGGCGCTCGGGCTTGGGCTTACGTTATTTGTGACGCTGGCGGCGATCCAGACCAGTCTTAATAATGAAATCGAACGCACCATTCCGAAACAGGCCCCGAACCTGTTCGTGCTGGATGTGCCGGTGGAACAGCGCGAGACTTTCCTGCAGAAGATCACGGCTGAAGCGCCAGAGGCTGAGGTAAATACGGTGCCTGCCTTGCGCGGGACGATTACTGAATATGCAGGGCAGCGTGTAGCAGATCTGGAAGATATTCCCGACAATGCCTGGGTGCTACGCGGTGAACGCGGCCTGACTTATAGCGAAACCCTGCCGGAAGGCAGTGAACTTTTGGAAGGTGAATGGTGGCCGGAAAGTTATGACGGCGAACCGCTGGTATCGGTTGATGCGGAAATGGCAAAGGCCCTGGACCTGAAATTGGGAGATCCGTTGACAGTCAGCCTGCTTGGCCGTGAATTTACCGCGAAAGTCGCCTCATTGCGCCAGATTAACTGGGATACGATGGGGTTCAATTATGTGATGGTGTTTTCGCCCAACACGCTGCGCGATGCGCCGCATAACCTGGCCGCAACAGTGACCATGGACAACGTGTCGGAGCGGGCGGTTTCACGTGCATTGCTCGACACATTTCCTTCCATCTCGGTGATCGAGGTGCGCGATGTGATCGGGCAGGTGCAGACCATATTGCAGCAGATGGCATCAGCCATAGCTGCTGCGGCTTCCATTGCCATTTTATCGGGTATAGCAGTGCTGATTGGAGCTATTGCTGCATCACGTCAGTCGCGCATTTATGACAGCGTCATCATGAAGACACTGGGCGCAACGCGGCGGCAGATACTGTCGGCACAGGCGCTGGAATACGGATTGCTGGCGGCGCTACTGGCTTCAGTTGCGCTGGCGCTGGGTCTGTTTGCAGCCTGGTATGTGATTGTGCAGATATTCGAGTTTAACTGGGCGCCCGATTGGGGTGTGGTAGTGGCTATGTTGGGCGGCGGCGCTTTGCTGACGCTGATATTGGGCACTGTGGGTTCGCTTCCCGTACTTGCGGCAAGGCCTGCCCAGGCTTTACGTAGCCTGTAACCCTTTACCCGCCAACCTCGCCGCAACAGGCGCGGATATAATCAGCTGCAGTTGGTGATAGATTAGCGCGGGAAGGATGATCGTTCCTGCCTCCGGTCCTGCAAATAATATCGCGGCGAGAGGTGCGCCTGTGGCAATGCTCTTGTGTGATCCGGCGAAGATAAGGCTGATATGATCTGGGCGAGGAATATTCAGTATTTTTCCTAGTAGCCAGCTCGCGCAAAATGCAAATGCCAGAAGCAGCGCGATAAATCCGGTGAGTATGACCAGTGTGCCCATATCAACCCTGCTCCACAGCCCCGCCACCACCGATGCGCTGAACGCGACATAAACAGCAATCGCAATCGCGGATTTGTCCATAAAAGATAGCAAAGATTTGCGCTGTGCAGCCCAGGCCCCCAACTGCCCCTGCGCAATTTGGCCTATGGCAAAGGGCAGGAGGACTATCGCGGCAATCTTGATGACCACATCGCTGCCGATATTGGCATTTCCGGCGCCGCCAATCAGCAGTACGACCAGTAGGGGAGTCGCGAATATGGCAGACAGGTTGAGCACGGCAGAGGCCATGACTGATGCTGCCACATTACCGCCTGCGATTGAGCTATAGCTGATGGCGGACTGTACCGTGCTGGGCAATATGGTGAGATAGACAAGGCCTGTCACGAATATGGCGGGGAGAAAAGATGCGGCTATGGGGGCCACGACCTGCCCCGCAACCGGCATGGCGGCAAATACGAACAGGAAAATGACACACTGCAACCGCCAGTTGCGCATCGCCGTAAGCACATCCGCGCGTGGCAGGCGCAGGCCATGCAAGAAGAAGAGCAGGAAAATGGCCGCTGCCGATATAAGTTCCGCTAGGCCGGCCGCCGCCCCGCTTACAGGCAACAGGCTGGCCAGCACAATTGTGCCGAGCAACACCAGCACGAAATTATCGGGAACAAGGCGTTTTAGCACAGAAATAACGTTAATCCATGCGTGGTTTTGGTGCGGGTGTTCCCGAAAAGCGCGGGGCAGGGGCGGGCTGCAACACACCGTCCACTGTCAGATAGGTCTCGCGGACCTTGTTGTGCGGATGCTCCGGCGCTTCGGTCAGACTAAGCACCGGCGCGAAGCACGTATCCTTATGTTCCATAAGCGCACACCATTCATCACGGGTTTTTGTGTGAAACATCACTGCAAGCTTTTGTTTAAGAGGTTTCCAGCTTTGCGGGTCCATCTGCATATCGAAATCTGGATCATCTTCCAGTCCGGCACATTTGCGCAGTTCAGTATAAAATTGTGGTTCTATTGCGCCCACAGAGACATATTTGCCATCGGCGGTTTCATATGTGTCGTAAAAATGCGCACCGGTGTCGAGCAAGTTGAGGCCGCGTTCGTCATGCCACATTCCACTGGCCATAAAGCTGTATGTCATGGCGCTGAGTACGGCGGATCCATCGGTCATCGCGCAATCAATAACCTGTCCCTGGCCGGTTTTTTGCGCAGACAATATGCCCGCAAGCATGCCAAAGGCCATCATCATACCGCCGCCGCCAAAATCGCCCACTGCGTTAACGGGCGGAGTCGGCTTTTCATTCGCCCGGCCATAGCTGTGTAGCGCGCCTGATAGTGCGATATAGTTAATGTCATGACCGGCATAGGGCGCATAGGGCCCCGTCTGTCCCCAGCCAGTCATACGGCCATAGACAAGCGCTGGATTATCCTGCAGCAGCTCATCCGGGCCAAGGCCAAGCCGTTCCATCACACCGGGGCGGAAGCCTTCAATCAGGCCATCTGCTCCCTTGATGAGGCCTTGCAATTTGCTGATATCTGCATTGGATTTCAGATCCAGTTCAACTCTCTCACGTGACCGGTTCAGTATATCTTTGGGAAGACCGCGCATGTCCGGTTTTTCAACACGGATGACGTGGGCGCCATGGTCGGCCAACATCATGGCAGCAAAGGGGGCAGGGCCAATCCCGGCCATTTCCACAATCGTCAATCCGTCGAGCGCACCGGGCATAGCTTCCTCCATAAAGACTTCCGTTACATTATGGTTTTGCCGGGAAATGGTAAAGTGATTTAAGTGACCAGTTAAATACCGGGTTCGTAGAATTAATGTCCCACAGCACGGTATAAATAAAAAGGGGAGGCCGAAGCCTCCCCTTTCATAAAATTTATGTCAGTCAGATCAGAATTTGAAACGGACCGTACCACCATATGTACGCGGCTGATTTGGATAACCGGATATCGACTGTCCCTGGGCTACCGAGGGGAATATCGTCGAAATGTAGCGATCATCGAGAATGTTGCGGCCCCAGATGGAGAACTCCAGTCCCATATCCATCGCATAAGTGATCGATGCATTCACATTGTTCACTTCGCGTTGGAATTTCCTTGCTTCAATAATGGCGGGCGCAAAGTTTTGCGTTCCATCGGGATTGGTACCGATAAAGTTGGTCAACCCGTTAATCACTTGCACACGAGATTCATATGCGTAGTCGCCCCGTATAATAATCCGATCGTAATTCGACAGTTCTTTCTCCCACTGTGCGCCGAAAGATGCACTGATTGGATGAATGCCTGCAACAGTCGCACCAGAAAGATCACCGACTGGTGAGCCGACGAAGCTCTTATACGTCGGGTCAAGATATGTCAGCGCCAGATTGAGGGTCAGATCATCGTTTGGTTTCACGTAACCATCAAATTCAATACCGAATGTCTCTTGCTCACCTGCGTTAGACAGGACGAAGCTGGCACCGATGAAAGTGTTGGCCTGGAAGTTTTTGATATTCTGCTGGAAAATGGTGAGGTTGGCACCTGCCGAGTCCCAACTACCCTTGATTCCCAACTCGTACACGGTTGACTCTTCAGGTAGGGCGAAACGTGTACCCGGCCTGAGATTGGGTGTTGCAAATCCTTGTGATACGACTTGTGCAAAATCGCCTGGCAGTGGACGACTGTCGCGTGACAGGTTCCATGAGCTTGCTTTGAAACCGGTCGCATAGCTTGCATACACATTCAGTGTATCACTCACCTCATACGCTATCCGTGCAATGTAAGTCACGTCATCATCGCGTGACTTGCCATTCTCTACTGCATTGGGGACATTCAGGATGGGTGGAAGAAACTGAAAGGGTCTCAAACCTGCAAACGGATTTGCAGCAGGGTTGTTCTGATTAGCAGTCGCGAATGCTTGAGAGCCTGCCTGAATTGCTCCGAATGCGGCCATATTCCCGGCGGCAAAAGCTCCGATTTCGGCCGCTGTAGCTGATCGGCCAAGGTTCAAGGCATTGCCAACACCCTGTGCCAGTGCTCCCTGGAACAACAACAGGTTCCGGGATCCCGCAAATTGCGGCGCGTCGAGGTCAACTGAAGAGAATGCTTCGGTGGAGAGACCGTTTGACGTTATGTCCTTCTTATCCTTGGTATAGTTTGCGCCCAGCGTTACTGTAAGTCGATCGGTAAGGTCGATATCAACCTGTCCGAACAGCGAATAGGCTTCGTTATCCTGCTGGAAATCGTTAAAGAAACCCGTTCCTGCTGCAAAGAAACTACCATTCTGTGCACCGAGTAGTTGCTCGAGGGCATCGACGTTAAGAGCGCCTCCAGTAGCCCCTTGGATGAGCAAGTTGGCGTATGGCCGAAAGCCCGGGCCGTATATGACCTGATCAGCTACTTGCAGATCTTCATTAAAGTAATATCCGCCAACCAGAAAGTTGAACATCCCGTCAAGATCGCTGGCAAGACGCAGCTCCTGCGTAAAGGTCTTAATTTCGGCCTGACCGATATTCGCACCGCTAGCTACATCGGCACTGGTAAAATCGATGTCCTGGTTGGCATCAATGCTAGTATCACGATAGGCAGAAATGGAAGTGAGGGTGAGGGCACCGATATCATAGTCAACCTGGGCTGAGACGCCCCAGTTTTGAACTTTGTTGAACGGGTCAACATCAGTAAAAGCAATATCGGCTAAGGGTGTACGGAAATCGTTGACTTCGCCGCCGATCGCTTCGATCGCCGCAGTCTCAGCCGAACGTGCGAGATTGACAACCCCGCAACATGTTTCGTCGATCTCATCATAATCTGCGATCAGGCGGATTTTCAGATTGTCACTGTTTTCGAACAACAATTGTCCGCGCGCGAACCAGCGATTACGATCGTTAAGGTCGTCGCCATTAAAACCGTTGGTGACGAACCCGTCACGGCGATTGTAACCAGCAGCAAAACTTGCCGCCACACTATCAGAAATCGGTCCGGTCACATACGCTTTGCCGACGAATGCATTGTAGTTTCCGTAAGAAGCTTCAAGATTGCCTCCGAATTCGAAGGATGGTTCCGAGCTTACGAGCGAGATAACGCCCGCGCTTGCATTCTTGCCGAACAGCGTGGATTGCGGTCCACGCAGCACTTCGACACGCTGTAGATTAGGAAGATCGGAAATTTGTGAGATCGTGCGGCTGCGATAGACACCGTCCACGAACACTGCGACTGACGGCTCCAGTCCTAGATTATTACCATCGGTCCCGAATCCGCGAACTGCAAAGCTTGTGGCGAATGAACTCTGCAATTGCGACACCCGAAGTGAGGGCACCACGGATTGTAAATCTCCAATATCACGGATCTGCGCACGTTCAATCGTTTCAGCGGATGTCACGGATACTGCGACGGGGATTTCCTGCAAGGTTTGTTCGCGTTTGGTCGCTGTCACGATGATTACATTATCATCAACGACTTCTTCTGCAGCGTCTTCTGCGGGCGCTGTATCCTGCGCCATAGCGGTGCCGGAGATGGCGATTGATGCGATGCCTGCGGTCGACATCAGCATGGTTTTGATAAACGGATTTACAGTTTTCATGCGATTGTTCCTTCCTGAAGAACGATTTTTTTGGACATGCATGTTTTCATGATTGTCCCCAGTTAATTTCATTCTTTGCGCCGATTTTCTGAGCATGAAACCGTACGCATCACGCGATAGACTAGTTTTTTCAGGCGTTTCCCACAATAAAAAGCCGCGTATGCGCGGGAATTCCGCGATATGCGTGACATAAATGCAACGCAGCGTCAATTGCCGCTACGGCAAGCTTGCGTGGTGAGTCGCGATGTTTGTGGTGAATTTGAGAAAAAGTGGTGCCGAATATCCGACTCGAACGGATGACCTACCGCTTACAAGGCGGTTGCTCTACCAGCTGAGCTAATTCGGCGCTCTTTTTGAACCATTGTCCGGTCCGACTGGAAACGCCTCCTATACTCAAAAAACACCAAAGGTCCACCCCTCAGTTGCAGCAATTTGCTCATTCATGGCTTTTGGTGCCCAAAGCGCCCTGTTTTCAGCGGCCTTTGCCAGCCACGCTGCCGTCATCAGCGCATCGGTTTTGTGATCATCATATTCGGCCAATGGACTGTGCGGTTCAACCCCCAGCGCATCAAGCGCCTTATCTAGGGATCCGCGGTCACGCAGCTTGGTGCGCCCGCGCGTCAGGCCAGCATTGACCGCGGCAATGCTGGTATAGATCTCCACGATAAGCGGACCTTTTGCCGGTACGGGGTCAAATGGCCATATCGGAATTCTGCTTTCAAGCCGGTGCAAAACGCGCATTCCTGTCAGGCTGGATTTACCGACCTGTGCTGCACCGACAAGATTGAAACAGCTATATGGGTTGGCAAGCTGTTGGATACGCGATTGCTCTTCCACCATGCGCAGTCGTCCAGACCGGACCTGCCCATAAGCGTTGCCCAAATAACCGGCATGGCGAAAATATTCGCGCAACTGCGGGTGCTCCACGATACTGCGTGCGGATAAATATAGGTCATCGGAGCATATGTCATCAACCAGTGCCCACAGCGCTTTTGCGCTTTCGGGGCTGTTATTCCATCCGGGGAAATAAGCCTCCTGGTCCGTGAAGGGCAGTGCGGCAGATAGGTCGATGCCGATTAGTATGTCGGACCCGATGCGCGCCTGTTCCACAAGCCATTCCAACGCACCTTCGCGGCTCCAGCCATGTTCGTTTTCAATCAGAGCCGGTTTTTTGTCTGGTCCCATCACAGCCAGTGCAATGCCGTTGGGCCGCGCGACATTCTGGCCGGACCAGTCGAAACAGGCTGTATGGGTAAATCGGCGCATGGGGAGCTTTCTGCGCTGCCTGCGCACAAATGGAAAGCCCATAAAGAACGGGCGGATGATTTCTCACCCGCCCCGTTCATAAAGACGTGAAGCTATCAGGCTTTGGGTGTCTTGTTTTCTTCCGCCGCAGTTGCAGGTGCCGGATTGTTGTCAATGGCTGGTCGCGCGTCAGCTGCATCCTGCATTTTCTTGAGCTGGCGGGCCGCTGCCTCGCGGCCGCCCAAGCCGAACGCAATGGCGCTGGCCACGGCGGCTGCAAATACAAAGCCGCTAAAGGCGATGATCACGATCTGCTCACCAATCTGCATATGCGTGAGACCCATGAACGTGGCCACTGCAATGATCAGATATTTGAGCATGGTGGAAATCAACCCGTTTTCACCGGTTGTGCTGGCGACCAGATTGGAAATCAGGTTTGCCAGCATAACGCCGACTGCGATGATGACGCTGCCAAAGACAACGCGTCCGCCCAAATCAAGTATCTCGTTCAGGATGGTGGTGAGCTCGGGGAATGCCAGCAGCCGCGTTGCTGCAATCGCGCCGAATAGCACGATGGCAAGCTGTGCGATCCGGCCGACAAGGCTGGATACTGGCAGTGAAGATGGCAATATGCCGACTGATGCGATTGCCTGGTCCGCGCCCATATTGGCGAGGATCTGTTTCATCAAATCCGCTGCCCAGCGGCCCAGGAAGAAAGACAGGCCGAGCAGGATGGCTGCACCAAATACCCGCGGAATGGCCGCAGCGACATTTTGCAGAATTTCCGTTGCCGGTCCTGAAATCGCCTCAACCTGAAGCACGCCAAGCGCGCCAATGGCCACTACGATCATAATGAGCGCGAACACGACATTGGCAATTGTCTTGCTGATCGTTGAGCTGCCCGTGACTTCTGTTACGCCGCCGCGCGCTGCCCATTTGTCCAGATCAACCGTGGCCAGAGTGGTTTCGATAAGCTGCCGCACAATACGGGCGATAATCAGGCCAACAAAGAAGAACAGCCCCGCGCCCAGCAGGTTTGGCAGGAAATCGGTGATATCACGCAGCATGGTATCAATCGGCCCGATCACATTGTCGAGCCGGAATACCTGCAGGATTGCAACGATACCGAACAGCCAGACGAGTAACGACACGATCTTGCCGATCGACAGGCCAACAGTTTCGCCGCTACTTGTTTTGGTTTGCAGCAGTGAAATGCGGTCAACCATCTTCGCAGCTGCCCATTTGGCGACTGTCGCCAATATCCATGTGATGGCCAGTATGGCGATTGCCCATAGAATTTTCTCTATGATATCGCCGTCAATGGCATAGCTGCCAATATAAAATGAATTCATCTTTTCAGACCCCCTCTATTTTCGGCACGGTTTTTGTCGCACCATTGCCGCTCGCGATAGCATAAAGGGGTAACATATAACAGGCCGCCCTGTGGATTATTGCGATTCTGCAACGATTTGCCGTGTAAATTCTTCTATATTGAATCGTGCTTCCCGCGTGTCATAGCCGCGCCGGACAATCACCATATCCATTGAAGGGATAATGATCAGATACTGGCCGCGATTGCCAAAGCCTGCAAATGTATCTGCAGGTATGCCTTCCGATTTGTTCATGAGCCAAAAGGTCGCGCCATAGCCGAACCGCCGATCAGGCTGCGGTCCTGATGGTGCAGCAACATAGGCGCGCCAGCTTTCCGGCAGCAGACGCTGTTCCTCTCCCCGCGCATTTTTCCAGATACCGTTGTTCAGGTATAGCTGCCCCAGCCGTGTCAGATCACGTGCGGTGGTCCATACCTGACTGGACAGTATGTAATTATCCTGCCAGTCGGTTTCGGCATAGGTGCGTGTCATGCCTATTGCGCGGAAAAATGCATAGGGATCAAAACCGTCATATTGCGCCTGCGCACCGCGCACGGCCATGAGCGTGTCATTATTGGCATAACGAAAATATGTGCCGGGTCTGCGGATCAGCGGCCAGCTTGTGCTACGCTGCCCGACACTTGCCGCGCCCATGTAGATTGGATCGGTGCGATTGCCTGCTGTATCGCTGTATAGCCCGCTCGCCATACGCATCAGGTTATCAAGCGTTATGGTTTTTCTGCTATCACCAAAGCTCTGCCATTCAGGCACCTGTACAGGCTTTTTCACGTCAATGCCGCCGCTTAGTACGGCATGACCGATCAGGGTGCCTGCAATGGACTTGGCCACGGACCAGGTCCGTTGTCCCGTATGTTTATCGTGGCCGGGCATATAGGCCTCACCCATAATTTTCCCGCCGCGCATGACGAGTGCAGCGCTGGTTTTGCCGCCAAAGCTGCCGTTCACGGCCTGTAATGCAAGTGCGTTCATGGCTTTGTCTGGAGATACGGCATTCGCATCCCCCATCGGCCAGGGCAGTTCATCATGAAAGTCGCGAAGTTTGACCGCTGCACCTGTTTTTATGCCGCCGAAACCCACGGGCAGCGAAGTGCAGCCTGTACGGCGGTTCCACACGGCAATACGTGGCGGTGCATTATCGGCATACGTAACTTTTACCTGCCGCTCTGTTTCATCAATTTCAGTTTTCAGCGTAGGAACGATACTCGCAATGCGCGGATATATGCCTGTCAGTTCATCGCGTGTAATATTTTCTAGCGTCTTACCGCCATTCCATAGGCCGGAACAGGTGAATTGCGCTTTATATCCTGCCGCAAGAGCGTGATTATAGAGCAGGTCATCCGCATTGTCCTGCGCTGCCACAGGTGCAACGGCAAATACCGTAACAATAAGCGTGCTAGCTATCCTTTTTCGCATTTCTGAGTTTCTCCCAATAGGCTATGCGTTCGGCAATCTTGCGTTCAAATCCGCGCTCTACCGGAGCATAATAGGTCTGTGGTTCCATTTCCTGCGGCCAGTAATTATCACCGGAAAAGCCGTGTTTGCTTTCATGATCATAGCTATAGTCTTTGCCATAACCAATATCTTTCATCAGCTTGGTGGGAGCATTTAATATATTCTGCGGCGGCATGAGCGAACCGGTTTCCTTGGCAGATTTCCATGCCGCTTTTTGTGCTGTATAGGCTGCATTGGATTTGGGGGCAGTCGCAAGGTAAATACACGCCTGTGCAATTGCGAGCTCTCCTTCAGGGCTGCCGAGAAATTCATAGGCATCCTTTGCGGCAAGACACTGGTGCAGGGCTTCTGGATCGGCCAAGCCTATATCTTCAACCGCCATACGTACAAGCCGGCGCAGCACATATAGCGGTTCTTCCCCGGCGACCAGCATCCGCGCTAGATAGTAGAGCGCAGCCTGCGGATCGGATCCGCGTACCGATTTATGCAGCGCAGAAATCAGGTTGTAATGGCCCTCACGATCCTTGTCATATACCGCTACACGGCGTTGCAGGAAACTCGCCAGTCCCGCCGGATCAAGCGGTTTGCCGATGTTTACCGAAAAAAGCGTTTCGGCCTGGTTTAGCAGGAAACGGCCATCACCATCTGCGCTGGCGATCAGGGCATCGCGTGCGTCGCCATCAACAGGTAGTCCCCTTTCCATCAGTTTTTCAGCGCGATGGAGCAGTTCACCCAGCGCGTCGGCATCCAGACGGTTGAGGATCAACACTTGTGCGCGGCTGAGCAAGGCTGCGTTCAATTCAAAACTGGGGTTTTCGGTGGTCGCCCCGACCAGCGTCACCGTTCCTTTTTCGACATAGGGCAGGAATCCGTCCTGCTGCGCGCGGTTGAAACGGTGAATCTCATCTACGAAAAGCAGTGTTTTCTTGCCCGTACGCGCATATTGCTCGGCCTCGGCAAAGGCTTTTTTAAGGTCGGCAACGCCGGAGAATACGGCGGATATGGCCTTGTAATGCATGCCGACCGCGCCCGCGAGCAGGCGCGCTATGGTGGTCTTGCCTGTGCCTGGCGGTCCCCAGAATATGATGGAGGACAATTTGCCGGCTGCGACCATTCGGCCGATTGCACCATCAGGCCCGGTAATATGCTCCTGCCCGATCACTTCATTCAGAGTATTGGGGCGCAGCCTGTCGGCCAGCGGTCCGCCGCTATCTACACTATCCTCTATGATATTCTCGTCATGGCCAAAAAGATCACTCATGGCAGGGACCTTAAAACATAACCGGGGTGTGTTACAGACCGAATTTGCAGCGCAACAATATTACGTATATAGACAGTTGCATAAAAATAAGAGGAGAGGGAATATGGATATAACAGTGAAAACACCTTGGCACCTTTGGGTGGTGGGCATCGTATCATTATTGTGGAACAGCATAGGTGCCTATGACTATTTCATGACACAGACGAACAATGCCGAATATCTGAAAGATTTTACAGAAGTGCAGTTGAATCATTTTGCTGCCTATCCTGCCTGGGTCCAGGGCGCATGGGCATTGGGCGTATGGGGCGCATTGCTGGGATCAATATTATTGCTGGCACGCAGTCGGTTTGCGGTTCCCGTGTTTGCAATCTCACTTTTGGGATTGGCATTATCCACATTATATAACTTTATTCTAGCAGATGTGAAGTTGACCGAAATTGCAGGACCAGAAGCCCTGTATTTTACGATTTTTATCTGGGTCGTGGCAATCGCACTCTGGCTATATGCACGCGCACAGCGTGCAAATGGCGTCCTGCGCTGAGCGGTAATTACCGCAAAGCTTGCGGCCCTGGAGGGCCTCCGCTCTCCCTTTGCCGGATAAGCCGGATATAAGTATCGGCGAGCGCGCCGTTGATGCGGTCCCAGCTGTATTTTTCGGCGCGTTTCTCGCCTGCCGCGCCGTGTTCAGCGCGGATCTCGGGATATTCGCAATAATGCTGTAGCGCATCGGCAAAATCCTGGCTCGCGCCAGGGCGGATCAGCTTGCCTGATACACCATGTTCGACCAGGCTCTGACTACCGGTTGCCCGTGCTGCCACGACAGGCATGCTGCATGCCATCGCTTCCAATGTGACATTGCCAAATGTTTCAGTGATGGAAGGGTTGAAGAACACATCCATGCTGGCCACCGCACGGCCCAGGTCAACACCTGTTTGGAACCCCGCAAATACCGCGCTGGGCAGCCTTTCCTCAAACCATTCGCGCGCCGGGCCATCGCCCACGATCAGAACTTTATGCTTAACCTTGCGGCGGATCAGGCGGTCGATGCTATCGGAATATACATCAAGACCTTTTTCCATGACCAACCGTCCGGTAAAGCCAATTACGGGTTCATCATCCTGAATGCCCAAGCTCTGCCGCCACGCAAGATCGCGCTTGCTCTTATCAAAGATATTGCGGTCCACGCCGCGGGACCAGATGCCAACGTCATAGTTCATTCGCTGTTCGCGCAATACTTGCGCCATGGAATCCGATGGCGCCACGATTGCGTCACAGCGGCGATAGAGACGGCGCAATATGGCCTCAAGCGGCGGTTCCATAAACGCCATGTTATAATAGCGTGGATAGGTTTCAAACCGGGTGTGCACCGATGCCAGCACTGGGATATTATGTTTGCGCGCCCAGCGTACAGCGCTGTGCCCCACGACATCAGGACTGCTGATCTGCACAATATTGGGCGCAAATTCTTTTAGGTCCTTTTTGATGGCAGGGGAAAGCATCATGGGAATACGGTATTCGCCGCGACCGGGTATTGCGACGCTGGGCACACTGACTAGGTCGCCGGCTGGCTCAAATGCAGGTGTGTCGGTTGTGGGCGAATAGACACGCACGGCCGCGCCTTTTTCCAAAAGCCAGCTTACCAGGCGATTGAGCGCCTGATTGGCGCCATCGCGCACATAGTTATAATTGCCGCTGAACAGCGCAATGCGAAGATCACTAATTTCCATGATGCCGGGCATTAGCCGATGGCGTTGCAATTGCCAATGGGAAGATTATTCGGCTTCTTTATCTATATCACCTGACCCGGAATGCAGGCGTATCTTCGTCACACGGCGTTCATCACCCTCCAGTATTTCGATTTTCCAACCGCTCTCATGGGTTAGCACTTTACCTGCTTCGGGCACTTCACCGGCCAGTACGAATGCCAATCCGCCCAGCGTGTCGACATCTTCGGTGACTTTGGCAAGGTCAGGGTCGATGAGTTTCGCTACGTCGTCGAGTTCGGCGCGCGCATCTGCATCCCACACCCCATTTTCCAATGGGACCAGCATCGCTTCTGGCTCATCATCATGCTCGTCTTCAATCTCGCCGACAATTTCTTCGACCAGATCCTCAATGCTCACCAGCCCATCAGTGCCCGAATATTCGTCCAATACTACGGCAAGGTGGGTGCGCGTCGCGCGCATTTCGGCGAGCAGGTCGAGCACGCCCATGGATTGCGGCACAAAGCGAGGTTGGCGCATTAAAAGTGTCCAGTCAGCAGGTGCATCCTGCCCCGATGCTATGATTGCGAACACATCCTTGATATGGATCATGCCGATAATTTCATCGAGCGATTCGCGGTAAACGGGCATGCGGCTATGGCCATGTTCGGCAAAGGCCTGAACGACCTCATCAAAACCTGCATCCTCTGCCATAGCGATAATATCACCGCGCGGCACCGCGACATCATCGACATCATGTTCGCTGAAATGCAGCAGGTTACGGAGCATTTCACGCTCTACATGTGATAGGTCGCCATTGTCCGCTTCCAGCTGCGGCGAGCCATTATCCTCATGTTCGTCAATGACTTCTTCAAGCTGCGCACGGAGCGACTGGTCAGATTCCTCACGGAATAGCAGGGCCTTTATGCCCCGCCATATTCGTGCTCCGCCGCTATCGTCTTCGCTGGATTTCCCCGGAAGCTGCGCTGCTGCGCTGCTACTGTCACCTTCTGGCATGATGTACTATTTTGGCCTTTAATCGTTGTCGTTCTGGTTGGAATATGGGCTCGCAAGCCCCATGGATGCAAGCGCTTTTATCTCTAGCGCTTCCATTACATGCGCCTCGTCATCGTCCATATGGTCAAAGCCGAGCAGATGCAATGTTCCATGTATGATCAAGTGGCTTGCATGGTCAGCAATGGAGATGCCCTTTTCCTGCGCTTCGCGGGCACAGGTTTCACGGGCCAATATAATATCGCCGAGCAGCACTTCACCATCATGGCTATGTGACATGGCGGACAGCAGGTCGGGCTGTACCATCGGAAAGGAGAGTACGTTTGTGGGCCTGTCCTTTTGCCGGTAGTCGCGGTTCAGCGCCTGCACTTCTGCATCATCGCCCAACTTAACGCTGACCGCGAACAGTGTTGGTTGATCTATATACTGGCGGTAGGGACTGTGTGAAACGGCGGTCTGAACGCATTGCCGGGCAATATCATGCCAGGTCTGTGCTGCGCCGGGTTCTGGCCAGCCGTCATCAATTGCGGCATCGGTCTCAAGCATGGCGGCTGCTATGCATCCGGACCCTCATAGGCTTTGACGATGCGGCCTACAATCGGGTGGCGCACTACGTCTGCAGCGTTGAAGCGGATGGTGCTGATGCCGTCCACGCCTTCGAGCCGGGATACAGCATCGGCAAGGCCGGATTTGTGATCGCCACCGGGCAGGTCAACCTGTTTCGGGTCGCCGCACACCACCATTCGGCTATTCATGCCAAAGCGGGTGAGGAACATCTTCATTTGCGCAGGTGTGGTGTTTTGCGCTTCGTCCAATATGACGAAGGCATCAGCCAGTGTGCGCCCGCGCATAAAGGCGAGGGGGGCGATTTCTATCTCACCGCTGGCAATGCGCCGTTCCACCTGTTCGGCAGGCAGCGTATCATAAAGCGCATCATAAAGCGGTCGCAGATAGGGATCGACCTTGTCCTTCATATCACCGGGCAGGAAGCCCAGATGCTCGCCAGCTTCGACTGCTGGACGAGAGAGGATCAGCCGGTCAACTGACCCGGTGATAAGCTGCGATACTGCCTGTGCGACCGCCAAATAGGTCTTGCCGGTACCTGCAGGGCCAAGTGCAAATATAATATCGTCACGCGCCAGCGATTCCATATAAGGCACCTGCGTGGCGGAGCGCGGGACAATGGTTTTCTTACGAGTGCGGATCATCACCGATGGCGGCGTGGCCACGTCTTTCTTGATAATGCCGTCCAGTGTAGGTTCATGCGCCATACCGATCAAAGCCTCGACCGCGCCCTCGTCAATTTCCTGTCCCTGGATGATACGGTTATAAAGACCCGTGAGCACATCGCGTGCCTGACCCACATCCTCTGCATTACCCTCAATCTGAATATGATTTCCGCGTGCGGCGATATAGACGCCCAGCCGGTTTTCGATCGCGACCAGATTCTGATCAAATTCGCCGAATAAAGTGCCGAGCACGGCGGGCTGGTCAAAGGCTATTTCGACTTTCGCCTTGGCAGGGCCGGGGGCGAGTACGTCCAATCCCGTATTTTCCGTAATCGGCTGGTTGGGATTGATTTTGGGTTTTTTGCCCTTCGCACCTTTTTTTGCCATTAAGCAGCTTTCCTCCGGATTAGACTACCTTGCAGACTATTTGGCCCTGCGCTGTCAATATGCACATCCAGCATATCCCCAATTTTGGCATCGGGCGCGATGACATGAACGGATGTGAGCCATGGCGTCTTGCCGACCAACTGCCCATCCTTCTTGCCCTGCCGCTCCAAAAGGATACGGGTGTTTTTGCCGTCCAGCTTGCGGTTGAAATCAAATTGCTGCTCATTCAGTAGCGCCTGTAGCCTTTGCAGGCGCTCATCCATGATTTCAGGAGCAATTTGTGTATCCATATCGGCCGCGGGTGTGCCGGGGCGCGGGCTGTATTTAAAGGAAAATGCCTGCGAATAATTGGCGGCGCGAACGACTTCGAGAGTCGCCTCGAAATCCTCATCGCTTTCGCCCGGAAAGCCGACGATAAAATCCCCGGAAAGCGCAATGTCAGGTCGCGCTGTACGCACACGCTCAAGTATCTCTAAATAGCTTTCCACGGTGTGCGAGCGGTTCATCGCTTTCAATATGCGGTTGCTTCCCGACTGTACGGGCAGGTGCAGGTAGGGCATGAGCGATGCGACATTACTATGCGCGTCAATCAGACCTTGTGTCATATCGTTTGGGTGGCTCGTGGTATAGCGGATACGCTCCAGCCCATCTATCCTATCCAATGCGCGGATCAGGCCATCGAGTCCTTGCCGGTGTCCCTTGTCATCTTCACTTTCCCAGGCGTTGACATTTTGTCCAAGCAGCGTGATCTCCTTGACCCCGCCATCGACCAGCGCCTTCGCTTCGTCGACAATTTCTCCCCAGGGGCGGGAGATTTCGGCACCGCGTGTATAGGGCACTACGCAATAGGTGCAGAATTTGTCGCAGCCTTCCTGCACAGTCAGGAAAGCCGAAGGGCGCGGCTGTTTCGGGCGGGATGGCAACACGTCAAATTTGGAATTGGGCGGCATATCAGTGTCGATCGCCTTGTGCCCGGTTTTGGCAGTGTTGATGAGCTCAGGCAGGCGGTGATAGGCTTGCGGCCCCACTACAATATCAACGCTAGGCGCGCGGCGGGATATTTCCTGCCCCTCGGCCTGCGCTACACACCCGGCCACTGCAATCATCGGCGTGGAACCATCTTTGCGCCGCAACCGACCAATATCGCTATAGACTTTTTCAGCTGCCTTTTCGCGAATATGGCAGGTGTTGAGCACCACTAGATCGGCATCCTCACGGGTTTCGGATGCCTGCATTCCCTGATCGGAAAGCATTTCACCCATACGTTCGCCATCATAGACGTTCATCTGGCAACCGAACGACTTTACATAATAGGATTTACCGCTGTTCAGCGGTTTTTTCGTTTTAGAATCTGTTGACATGAGCTGGCCTATACACCGGGCACTACGACCTGGCTAGCCGAAAGCGACGCATCCAGCGCAGCCTGTATCCGGGTCCGCGCTTCGGCTACAATCGCCTTGCGGTCGCTATATTTACGCGGGTCAAACGGGTCGAGATAATGGATGTCCACCTTGAAAGATCCCGGCCGTGACAATAGCCGCCATGCGTTTTGCGGTGCAGTTTCATCGCCAATCCACGATACATCGCCACGATATTTGCCCAGGTCAATATAGACAGGCTGCACCAGCAGCCCGGGCGGCGGTGGATTGAGCGCGGCCAGCAATGGTGCCTTGAACGGCAACAGCATCGTGCCGTCGGTAGTGGTGCCTTCGGGAAAGATGGTGACCGCCCAGCATTCTTCCAGCGCTTCGCGCAGCTGGTTGATCTGGTCAGCTACGCCCATACGGTTCTGGCGCGAAATAAAGATAGTGTTGTTAAGCCTGCACAGCCAGCCGACAATGGGCCAGTGCGCGATTTCTTCTTTCGATACAAACGAAGTTCCGTTCACGCCGCCTAGCATCGGGATATCAAACCATGACAAATGGTTGGCGAGCAGTACGACGTCGCGCCGGATAGGTGTGCCCATCTTGCGAATGCGCGCGCCGCAGATATAGCTGACCGCACGCAGGAACCAGCGCGGCCATGGGTTGGGAAGCCGCAACATCCGCCAGATATAATAGAACGGGACACAAAATAGCAGTAAAAGCACCAGCAGGAGGGCGCGAATTGCAAATGTCACATATCCCAACAGGCCCGCACCCTTCCAGGTTTCGTAGGGCATGGGACGTTCGACCTGTTCTTCAAACAATAGTTGGTTATCCGTCTTTACGTGAGAGGGAAACTCCATAAAGCTCCATCCTGTGATCAACGAGGCGGTAGCCTAGTTTTTCGGCAATCTGCTTTTGCAGGAGTTCCAGTTCAGGATCAACGAATTCTACGACCTTGCCGGTTTCCACATCGATCAAGTGATCGTGATGGGCCTCTGGCGCGGCTTCATAACGTGCACGGCCGTCGCCAAAATCATGGCGGTCCAGTATGCCCGCTTCCTCGAACAGGCGGACGGTGCGGTACACTGTCGCAATGGAAATCCGGTCATCGATGGCGGATGCACGTTCATGCACTTTTTCCACATCGGGGTGATCATCGCTCTCGGACAAGACCTTGGCGATGACACGCCGCTGGTCCGTAATGCGCAACCCGCGCTCTGCACATAATGCTTCCAGGTCGATTTTCTGGTGCATAAAAGCTCATTTCCCCTAAGTTGTCATATAGCCTGAAACAAACCAGGCTGTGACCGCCAATGTAGAGCGTCACAGCCTGTTTGCAAGCCAGCGGATGGCAAGATCTCTGTATATGGCCAGCGAATTTATTTCTTCTTGCGCTTTCCTGGCTTGCGGCCAAGGCCTATTTTTTTGGCCAGTTCGCGGCGCTTTTTCGCGTAATTCGGTGCCACCATCGGATAATCGGATGGCAGTTCCCAGCGCTGGCGATATTCATCCGGTGTCATGCCGTAAGCGGTCATAAGGTGGCGTTTTAGCATTTTCAGTTTTTTACCATCCTCAAGGCAGACAATATAATCAGGTTTTATAGATGCACGGACGGAAACAGCTGGGTCCGGACGTTCTTCTTCCTGTTCAATATCAGCAGGCTTGAGACCTGTAAGTGTGTCATGTACATTTTGAATTAACAGCGGCATGTCTGAAACAGCGACACTGTTATTACTTACATGTGCGGAAACGATATCTGCTGTGAGTGTAACAAGCATTTCGTGCATTTCATTAGTATTATCTGTCATGTTTTTGGTGCAACCCTTTGTTATTATTAGTATAATTAATTTTATTTAATTTCTATACGCTGCTTTATCTAAAGAGCTGATGATGAAAATCAAGCAGTATTGCGAAGTTGTTTTACAGCTCGCGAGTATAAGTCAGCGCGTCAAATTTTGCACCATTTTGGCCAGTATAATAATTTGTACGCTCACCTGTTTGTATAAATTGCATTTTTTCATATAAGCGCCGTGCAAAATTATTGTGCCTTACTTCCAGAAAGACTTTTTTACAGCCGCGCGCCCTGCTTTGATCGAAAAGCCGCAACAACATGGCCTCTCCGAGTCTATTTCCGCGAAAACCGGGATGCACTGCGATGAGCAGAAGTTCTTCCTCATCAGCCACGGCGCGGCTCAATGTGAAGGCGGCAGGGTCTCCTGATGCAGACAGGGCGACCTGATTGTGGCTTAGCGGCATGGCGAGCATCGAAAGCGTCTGCATGTAATTCCACCCTTCACCATATTCCGGGTCAAATGCGTCGCGCATCACCGTCATGGCTGGATTCATAAAATCTTCCGCGACCAGTTCGTCGTGAAATATGAAAGGCTGAATTTTATGCTGCGACGCCATGACGCCCCTTAACGCGTTTTTGCCTGCTGTGCCATCGGTTTTGCATCGGGCGCGCGGCCATAAACCGGCTCTGCAGGCAATGCGCGTGCATGTTCGGGCAGCCGCATAGCCTGGCGGGCATCGGGCCATAATGAAAGAGCACGCGCATTATCGCACAGACTGACCAGTTTTTCGCTGCCGCTACCCGCAATCAAGTTATATTGTAGCCGCGCCGCCGCGATCTCCGGCGTGAGTGATGCGAGTTCACCTGCGGCTTTGCCATCTGGCGCATATGGCTGCACAAAAAACTCACCATGCCCGCCATGCATGGCGACATCGACACCATCGACCCCATCCTGCTGAACCAGCGCCATTATAGCCACTAGCCCAAGGCAGTTATAGCCGGTTACGGGTACACTCCACGCCAAGCCCAGTGCCTTTGCTGCAGACAGGCCGACACGCAGCCCGGTAAAGCTACCCGGGCCGCAATTGACGATGATGGCATCGGCCTTGCCATTGCCGGGAAGGGCCGCAATCATGGGCACCAGCCGCTCGGCATGGCCGCGGCCCAGTTTCGCATAATTACCGGCAATCAGTTTATCACCATCGAACAGTGCGACAGAACAGGCTTCCGTCGCGGTATCGATGACAAGCGTGTGCATATCCTTGCAATCAATCAGGCGACGGAGTTGAATTTGCTGAAGTCAGGGCGGGGGCTGCGTTCAAAAATCGTATCAAGATCGCCATAACCCAATGTTGAAATGAAATTCGATTTGATATGCGGCGTGTCGCCGAAAAATTCCTTGTCTACGGCTTCATTGTCAAAACCCGACATTGGACCGGTATCAAGGCCCAGTGCACGCGCAGCTATGATGAAATAGGCGCCTTGTAAAGATGAGTTCCTGAATGCACCTTCTGCACGGCCTTCCGGGTCATTTTCAAACCAGCTTTTGGCATCGGTGTGCGGGAAAAGCTCGGGCAGATGTTCGTGGAAATCCTGGTCCATGCCAATAATGACCGATACAGGGGCTTTCAGTATCTTGTCCTGATTTCCTTCACTGGAGCGGTCGGCCAGGCGTTGCTTGGCATCGTCACTGGTGCACCAGATCAGTCGTGCTGGCAGCATGTTGGCAGATGTTGGTCCCATTTTCATCAGATCCCAGATATCTCTCAACTGCTGCTTACTGACCGGTTTGTCATGATATCCGTTATAGGTACGCGCCTTGCGGAATATCTGGTCAAGGGCGGCATCGGAAATTGGCTGTGACATATCTGCTCTTTCTATTTGATCTGCAATCGGTTGCGTGTGACCCGATTAAGCTGCACGCACCTCAATGACTTCAGGAACATAATGTTTCAGAAGCGATTCAATCCCCTGCTTCAGCGTTGCCGAAGAGGAAGGGCAACCGGCACAGGCACCCTGCATCTGAAGATATACGATGCCTTCATTGAAGCCGCGATAGACGATATCACCACCATCATTGGCCACTGCAGGGCGGACGCGTGTTTCAATAAGCTCCTTTATCTGTGCTACAATATCGGCATCTTCAGGATTTTCTTCCCACTCTTCGTCTTCTGCAGGAACAGAGATGGCAGCAGCCGACCCAGGCTTGAAAAGTGGCATATTTGCTGAAAAATGATCAAGCAGCACGGAAAGCACATTTGGTTTCAGATCGCTCCATGGCACACCCTGTGCGGCTGTCACGGAAATGAAATCGCTGCCAAAAAACACACCTGTCACATCCCCCAGGTTGAAAAGGGCTTCAGCGAGCGGAGATATCTCCGCATCTTCGGGCGATGCAAAGTCACGTGTTCCACTCTCCATGACGGTTTGTCCAGGCAGGAACTTTACAGTGGCAGGATTCGGTGTGTTTTCGGTTTCTATCAACATAACTTCCCATGTGGTGTAAAACGATGCTGGCTTCAAGTAGGACTTTTTTGTTCCCCTCACAGGAGTACACAGGTTCCTGCCAGTTTAAAAATGCATCATATTCACTGGCCAGTAAGAATTGGTCTGTTTATAGCTACTTTCATGAAAATAACTTTCCGTTGCACTGCCCTTTCGGCGTTCGCCCTTTCCCTCACGCTATCTGCTTCCCCTGCATTGGCACAGCCGGCACAGCCGGCCGCTACAGAGTCCGAGCAGGCGGGGGAGACGCCGTGGCTGTATGAAAACAGTAATATTCCAGTTGATACTGAGTGGAAATTCGGCGTTCTGGAAAACGGGCTGCGCTATGCCGTGCGCAATAATGGTGTGCCGCCTGGGCAGGTGGCTATCCGCATTCGCATTGATGCAGGTTCGCTGATGGAAGAAGACAGTGAACAAGGCTTTGCCCATTTGCTGGAACATATGACATTTCGTGGGTCAAAATATGTGCCCGACGGCGATGTCATCAAAATCTGGCAACGTTTTGGGGCAACTTTTGGTAGCGACAGCAATGCCGAAACCACGCCGACGCAGACAGTTTATAAGCTAGATCTGCCAAATGCGAGCGCGGCTGGACTGGATGAGAGTATCAAGATTTTGTCAGGTATGATCCGTGAACCGGGCCTGACTGATGTCTCCCTGAAAAGCGAAGTGCCGATCGTGCTCGCTGAACTCAGGGAGCGTGCCGGGGCACAGGCGCGTGTCAGTGATGCGACGCGGCAGGAGCTTTTTAAGGGGCAGAGGCTGGCCACGCGTTCGCCGATAGGAACCGTTGAAACGCTGATGGCGGCGAATTCCGGATCAGTGCGGGCTTTTCACAAGCGCTGGTATCGTCCTGAGAATACTGTGATTGTAGTGTCAGGTGATGGCGAACCGGCCATGTTTGCAGAGTTACTCAATAAATATTTCGCCGATTGGTATGTAAATGGAGCAGCGCAGCCGCATCCAGGTTTTGGCGATCCAAAGCCAGGCCCCGGTGATGATAATGCCATCAGCACGGCTTTCCTTGTCGAACCGACATTCCCTCATATCGTCAATTACGCTGTTCTTCGCCCATGGCGGCAGGTCAATGACACGATTTCATATAATCAGGGACTTTTCATAGATCTGCTTGCGACGAGTATGATCCAGAGGCGTCTCGAAGCACGGGCGAGGGGCGGCGGCAGCTTCCTTCAGGCGAATGTGTATCAGGATGATGTAAGCCGTTCTGCGGACGCAACATTCGTCAATATCATTCCAATTGGCGATGACTGGCAAGCGGCGTTGGATGACGTGCGGTCAGTGATAGAGGATGCACGCATGAATCCGCCAACCGAAGAGGAAATCGCGCGTGAGGTGGCGGAATTCGATAATGCGTTGCTCGTGAATGTTGAGACTGCCGATACCGAAGCCGGAGCAAATAAGGCAGACGAGATAGTAAATGCGGTCGATATTCGTGAAACTGTCGCATCGGCGCAGACTGCACTCAACATATTCCGCGATGCCCGTCCTCTATTTACGCCTGAGAGATTACTACAATCGACACAGAAACTTTTTCAGGGCGACGTCACACGCGGGATATTGATCGCGCCAAAGCCTATTGAAAGCGGGACTGAGATGTTGGAGGCCGCGCTCGCAAAGCGCGTTGAGGCTTCTACAGATGCTCGGCTTTCCGCTGAAAGTATAGGGTTTGATGACTTGCCTGATTTGGGCAAAGCAGGGCAGGTAGTCCAGACCGAAGACCTGAATATGCTTGGTATGGAAGTGGTGACATTGTCGAATGGCGTGCGTGCGCTGCTTTATTCCAACGATGCTGAAGTTGCCAAGGTTTACGTAAAGGTGCGTTTTGGAAATGGGTATAAAGCATTTTCACAAAGCGAAGGCACACAGATATGGGCCGGTGAGACAGCGCTTGTCGATAGCGGAGTAGGCGATCTGGATCGGGAGAAGCTTGACCGACTGACAACGGGCCGGGCCATTAACTTCAATTTTGAAATTGATGATGATGCATTTGAGTTCAATGCGACGACAAAGCCTGCTGACCTTAAGGACCAGTTGCATCTGTTTGCCGCAAAGCTGGCTGCGCCGCGCTGGGACGCGGCCCCGATCACACGGGCAAAGGCGGGTGGGAAGCTGTCTTATGATAGTTATGACATGGCACCTCAGACCGTCATGGAGCGTGATTTTAGCTGGCTGGTGCGCGGCAATGACAACCGCTGGAAAACGCCGAACCCCATGGAGCTGGATGCATTGACTCCGGAAGGTTTCCGGTCTGTCTGGGAGCCTATATTATCAAGCGGCCCTATTGAAGTGATGTTGTTCGGGGATTTCAGGCGTGAAGATGCGATTGCTGCGCTTGAACAGACATTTGGCTCTCTTGGGCCACGTAATATTTCACCGATAGCGGATGGCGCGGAAGAAGTTGATTTCCCATCTGATAGCGGTCCGGCAATTTTGCGGCATCGCGGTGATGCGAACCAGGCGGCGGCTGTTATTGCATGGCCCACAGGCGGCGGCCTGCAGGGCGCAAGGGAGAGCCGACAGCTTGAGATACTGGCATCGCTGTTCAATAATCGCCTGTTTGAAAAATTTCGTGAACAGGCTGGAGCAAGTTACGCACCACAGGTCACGAATTTCTGGCCAATAAAATTTCCTAAAGGCGGTTATGTCGCGGCTATCAGCCAGCTGGAACCCAAAAATATTCCATTATTTTTTGAAATTGCCGAAGAAATAGCCGCTGATTTGACCACGACTCCCGTTAGCGCAGATGAGCTGGCGCGTATCACGGAACCACTTAAACAGATCATTGAACGCTCCAGCACAGGCAATTCATTCTGGATGTGGCAATTGGAAGGTGCCTCATATGACCGCAGGATCGTGCAGGCACTTCGGACGTTATATGGTGACTATACCGTGACCACGCCGGTACAGATGCAGGCACTCGCGCAAAAATATCTATCTGGAAACAAATGGAAAATGATGATTTTGCCTGAGGGACAGGAAGCAGGTAAAAAAATGAGCGACTAAAATAATCGCCCATTTTAGAAGTGCTTTGTAAGCTCAGGGGTTTGTAGGCTGGTCAATATCCGGAACTTCGATTTCTTCGCCATCAGAATCTGGCAGAAGCAATATGCCTACAAGAGCAGTTGCGGTTGCCAGTACAGCGATGATCACATTTGTACTGTCGCCTTCAAGTTCAGCTACTGCCTTTTGTTTTTCTTGCACACGTTCAACAGCGGCAGTTTCCTGACTTGCCTGCGCCAGAATTGGCGAAGCAACTGATGACAGAACTGCTACACCTGATAGCGTTATGTCTTTGACGTTCATGTAATATTTCTCCTTCAATTTGAGTCGAATGGCGATTGAATTTGTGTGTATCAATCAAAATTTCGTGAAATTCTCCATCATCGTACCAACATGTTCGGCCCTGCAATGCCTTGTGCCGCAAAAGTGATGCAAAACTTGCCGCTATCATGGTGCAAAGAAATTATGTTAGTGCCGATTGTGAATGCATATGCTTAAATGACAGAATGACGCATTTTGATACGATGATGGAGATTTTAGTGGCTGCAAATTGGCAACCTGATAGCTGGAAAGAGCATAAAGCACTGCATATTCCTGAATATGGTGATGCAGATGCATTGGCAGAGGCCGAACGGACGCTTGGCAGCTATCCCCCTCTTGTTTTTGCCGGTGAAGCACGCAATTTGAAAGCTGACCTTGCCGAAGTGGCGGCGGGGAAGGCGTTTCTGCTGCAGGGCGGCGACTGTGCGGAAAGCTTCGCCGAGTTTCACCCCAATAATATTCGCGATACATTCCGTGTGATTTTGCAAATGGCAGTGGTATTGACCTATGCGTCGAAGCTTCCGGTTGTGAAAGTAGGGCGTATGGCCGGACAATTTGCTAAGCCGCGTTCCTCGCCGGTTGAGAATGTGGATGGCAGAGAGCTACCCAGCTATCGTGGTGATATTATCAATGGCATAGAATTTGACGCAGAGCTGCGTGAACCCGATCCGCAGCGTATGGTACGTGCCTATAGCCAGGCTGCGGCGACACTGAACCTGCTCCGGGCGTTTTCAACGGGTGGTTATGCCAATCTGCAACAGGTGCATGGCTGGACGCATGATTTTATGGGCCGAAGCCCATGGGCAAAAAAATATGCTGAAATGGCTGACAGGATCAGTGAAGCACTGGATTTCATGGAGGCGTGCGGGATTAATCCTGATACAGTGCCGCAACTTAAGGCAACGCAATTCTATACCAGCCATGAAGCTTTGCTGCTCCCTTATGAACAGGCAATGACGCGGCAGGATTCGCTGACAGGCGACTGGTACGACACGTCGGCACATTTCCTGTGGATTGGTGACCGCACACGTTTCGACGGGTCGGCACATGTTGAATATATGCGCGGTATTGGCAACCCGATTGGGATGAAATGTGGGCCCAGCCTGGAACCGGATGCATTAATTCGTATGTTGGACATGCTCAACCCGGCCCGTGAACCAGGCCGCATTACACTTATTACCCGGTATGGGCATGACAAGATTGAGGCTGGTCTTCCCAAACTTGTACGGGCGGTCAAAGCGGAAGGGCACCCGGTTATCTGGTCCTGTGATCCAATGCACGGCAATGTCATAAAGGCTGCGAGTGGCTATAAAACCCGTCCGTTTGAACGCATCCTATCCGAAGTACGCGGCTTTTTTGCCGTGCACAGAGCAGAAGGTACGACTGCTGGCGGTATACATGTCGAAATGACAGGTCAGAATGTTACCGAGTGCACTGGCGGCGCCGTTGCCATTACGGATGAGGCATTGGGTGATCGCTATCACACACATTGCGACCCCCGTTTGAATGCGGCACAGTCGCTTGAACTGGCATTTACGCTGGCGGAAATGCTGAATAGCGAAATGGCGACACGCGGACGCGAAGCGGCATGATATGGAAAACAGGAGTGTGATTGTGCAGAGGGAAGTTGTGAAAACGGGTCTGTCCTTTGGCAGTGCACTCGCCATTGTCATAAGCTATGTAGCCCATAAGAGTATTTTATGGGCAATTATCCACGGTTTCTTCTCCTGGTTCTATGTCATTTACTACGTCCTGACACAAAAGTGAGACGGATGCGTTAAGCATAGTTTGCAATAAACAAATGTGCGGGGCATATAATCATTCCATGACCTTTCACAATTTTGCAAAACCGTTCCTATACCTTGCCGCGGCTTTGCATTTGGCCCTGCCAGTACAGGCCCATGCAGACAGTGCAGCTGAACAGGCATCGACCAGCGCACTGGCAAAGGATTATGACAGGGTTATAAACCAGCTTGTTACCATCACCGAAATTCCGGCACCTCCGTTTAAGGAACAGGCGCGCGGAGAATGGATGATGGCAGAATTCGCACGGCTGGGGCTGAAAGATGTGACCCGGGATAAGGAAGGCAACATTCTTGCCATTCGTCGCGGTTCAGCGCCGGAAGGTACAAAGTTGCTGGTTGTGTCTGCGCATCTTGACACGGTTTTCCCTGAGGGAACTGAAATCAAGGTTACACGCGATGGCGACATATTAAGAGCGCCTGGCATTGGTGATGACAGCCTCGGCCTGACTGCACTGTTGGCATGGGTGCGCGCAATGAACACAGCAGGCATAGCCCATGAGAATGATATTCTTTTTGTCGCAACTGTTGGTGAAGAGGGCGTGGGTGACCTGCGCGGCGTGCGGCATA
Source organism: Sphingorhabdus sp. Alg239-R122 (assembly GCF_900537065.1). GTDB lineage: Bacteria > Pseudomonadota > Alphaproteobacteria > Sphingomonadales > Sphingomonadaceae > Alg239-R122. The sequence continues at coordinate 33,085 of NZ_UNRC01000007.1, forward strand.
TCTTTACTGAGGGACAATATCGCGGCCGCATCGGCGCATTTATTTCTGTTGATGGCAGCAAACCTGCACGCATTGTACACCGTGCAGTGGGGTCCAAGCGCTACCGCGTTACGTTTAAGGGGCCCGGTGGCCATAGCTACGGCGCTTACGGCATTGTGAACCCCATGGCCGCCATGGCGGATGCAGTGCGCAGGCTTTATGATGTGCATGTTCCAGCAGACCCAAAGACAACATATTCGGCGAGTGTCGTTTCAGGAGGACGTTCGGTTAACACAATTCCTGACAGTATTTCGCTGGAAGTTGATATGCGTTCACCGGCACCCGATCAGCTGAAACGGCTGGAAGACCGTTTTTTGACAATTGTCGATCAGGCTGTGGAAGCAGAAAATTTCGCACGTAGCACACAATACGGAAAAATTTCCGTTGAAAAGTTACGCATTGGTGACCGGCCCGCTGGTATGACCAGAGTAGAGCACCCATTAGTAAAAACAGCCGTTGCAACTCTTGAATCTTATGGTTTTGAACCTGAATTGCGTGCTTCATCGACAGATTCCAACGTGGCGATGAGTGCCGGAATTCCTGCCATTACGATTGGCACGGGTGCAGGCGGCGGGCGTGCACATGCGGTGGATGAGTATTTGAATGTTGCTCGTGATGATTTTATACGCGGACTTTCTGCAGGATTGATATTGGTTCTGCGTGCAGCCGAGCTGGACTATGAGGATGACTAGAACTGGTCACAAAGATATTGGCGTTCTGTCTGCCATGGCCTTCATGCTGATTTTGCCGGGCTGTGCCCCGATCGTTGAAACATATATCCGGTCAGGCGGCGTGGCACCTCTGGCTGAAACAGGGCAATATATTTTTGCAAGCCCGCCCGGCAATGTGAGTCCTCTGCATATCAAGGCAAAAAACCTTGTTGCAGATTCACTCCACCTCAAAAACTGGACAGAGTCCACTCATGCACAATATGTGGTGTCCGTGGGCGTATCTTCGCTACCGTCTGACCTGGAGGTATATGAAAATTCAGGTGAGGGCACTGGTAAGACGATTATTGCAAGACGTCCTGAGGAAAAGGGAGTTTTGGGCAATTGTAGTGCCATACACCACCGGTTGGATGTAAAGATCTTCCGTATTTCCGATGGCCGCAACATGTTTTCGGGAACGGCATCTGAATATCACTGCAAGGCTAGCATTGACGATACACTTCCGTTCCTGACCAACGCCGCGCTGCGCAATTTTGGGCGGCGGGCAGAATCTGCCATCGAAAAACGCTAGAGTCCGTCTGGCTCCTGTGCAACAGGCAGGATCAGCTTGAACGTGGCACCGCCATCACGGGCGTTACTCGCGCTTATTTCTCCACCATGTCGCGCAATAACATTTTCAACATGGAAAAGGCCAAGTCCTATACCTTTAACACGTGCACGCACATTACCTCGCTGACTTGAAAATTTGCCAAACAGTTCGGGTAGGAGGTTTTCGGCAATGCCGCCGCCTTCATCGACAATAGCCGCGCTGACATAATGTTCCTTGCCAAGCTGCCTGAGGCGCAACGTTACGGTAATTTTGCCATGATCAGGACTATATTTGATTGCATTGTCAAACAGGTTGGTAACTGCCCGAAACAGACTGTTGCGTTCACCCGAAACAAAAGCGTCTTCACTGCGATCGTCAAAAATGAATTCGATATCGCGTGCAGATGCGAGTGGCCATAAACCATCGGCTGCCTCGTGCATCAGGTCAGACAGTAATATGTCTTCAGGATCGAACTCCTGCGTTTTCATGCGCGCGACATCAACAAAGTTATCCGCTAGGTTGAGCGTACGGTTTGCCTGTGAGGCAATTCGGTCGTCAATATCACCCAGATCAGTTTTCGCAGGCAGTTTTTCCAGCAGTGCCAATATCGCAGCCTGCGGTGCACGCATGTCATGTGAAAGCAGTTGCAGCACTTCTTCACGCTCCGCCTGTGCGTTCGCCATAGCTGTAATATCTGCCATATAGATGACATGCCCGCGGATATAGCCTTCACCGGATTTTACAGCGGCGCAGCGAAGGGCATAGCTATTGCCATTGCGTGCGGTAAACTCCGTATAGCCAACCTGTGTGTCGCCCTGGATAAATTCGGCCCGTATGGCGGTGTTTAGATACTCTGCAACGTATTCCCAATCATTTTCATTCACATAGCCGAGAAGCAATTCCTTGAGATTCTGCCCCTCTACGCTATGACCCAAAATGGCGTTGGCCGCGTTATTGGAAAGTAGGATGTCATTTTTCAAATCTGCCACCAACATGGGATCCGGCAGGTGCGTGAGCGTATCGGACACAAACCGGCGTAGGTCGCGCATCTGTGAAATGGCGTGCTTCATTTTCTCTGCCTGTTCGGTGACTATATCAACAGGTGTGAACCCTGAATCCGGCAGAGGAAGAGGGGGAAGTGCCGCGTCCATCTGGTCGAGTTCACTTTCCATATAATCACTTGTCGCTTGCAGGCGGCGCCAGCCCCATGTCGGATAGATAAAAGCCAACCCGGCAAGCGCTGCACCTGGAGCAAACCAGATTGAGAAGAATAGTCCTGTGACGGTTGCAGCGAGCAAAATGGCGATTAATCCAATCGCAACCGTTAACGTTGTGCGTGGTTTCCAGCGCCAGAGCCCTATAAGCAGTATCCAGCTGGGCAGGAGCGAGAGGATAATATGCATGATATTACCCACAGGCTTGATAAAACCACCCTTCATCATTGTATTGAGATAATTGGCCATGATGGTCACACCTGCCAATTGCCCGCGATTTCCAGCAACGCTGTACTGGTCTCCCATACCCGCCGCGGTTGCACCGATCAGGACATATTTATCTTCCAGAAAAGCAGCTGGAATCTGCCCCTCGGCCAGACTCTCATAACTGATATAGGTAAAGTTGGCACGTGGTTGAAAAGGCAGCATGAAGGGCTGCGTGCAATCTTCTGCTTTTGCCGCAACAGACTTTTCGCCAGCGCCGTGTATATAAACACGTTCCATCAGGTGCCACCGCGAAGGCTCACCTTCCTGCATGCGGAAACAAGGTTCTATACGGCGTAAAATACCATCGCTATCGGGGCGAAGGTTGACATGGCCTATATCTTTTGCGGCGTGCGTAAACATGTCGATTGGTAACAACTCGTCATATTCACGGCCATTGCTGCCTGGGGTGATATATTGCAGGGGCAGGAAAACATTGCCATTGCTCGCGATCGCATCGGCCAATGCGGAATCATTTGCCGCATCTCCTTTTTCGGTAAGCAATATGTCAAAGGCAATGGCTTTTGGCTGGGCTTTTTCCAAAGCACTGAATGTGTCTAAGTGCCGTGTACGCGGCCATGGCCATTTGCCGAAACTGGCAAGGCTGGGCTCATCAATGCCGACTATGACAATATTTTCTGGTTTGGCAGGTTTGTGAAGGCGGCTTGCTGAATCATATAATAGGCTGTCGAGCCTCTCCACGCCGTGGAAAAGTGAAATTGTTGTGACTAGAATCGTTGCCAGCGCCGCAATGACGCCCCATTCAATCCATAGCCGTGTGCGCAGTTTCATGTGGCCATGGCCTTATCAGCGGGTAGGCATCATTGCAAATCAGCTTATCCAACTGTGAATTCTTTAAAATCGGTCCAGCTTTCATCCATTTCACTATCAATGAAAAGCTGTGTACCAACGCGCCAGAAATAACGGCCTTCCGGTAAGTCAGACAAAGTAAGTCCGTCCGTTTCGAACCCTGACTGTTCAATCATAGCGGCACCTGTTGGGGTAAAATTGCCCAATGCCTGCTCATTTCCTACCCGGTAAAGCTGGAATTGATAGACCCGCCTGCCTTTACCGGTGCCTTGCCACCGGAAGCTATACCCTGCTTCGCTAATATCCGCGCTGGCCTTTACGGTGTTTAGACGGCGTTTGAATGCAATGGTCGTCGGCAGGCCTTCTAGGCCGTTTTGGCCATAGGCAGTGAATTTTGCAAAATAATTCCCGTTATCTACATTCGCTATGGCTATTTTATTGTCACTTACCTGCATATCGTCCACAATCTCAATAAAGCCCGCATCGCGTGAAAGCTGTACGCGGTAAGCTTGCGCCGTATCGTTATCTCTCAGTTTGAAAGTCACAAATTCACGCTTCTGAAGCCCTGTACCGGACGCAAGCTCGGGTGCGGGGAGCATTTGCAATTTGGCAAGGCTTTGTGCGCCTATGGCAGCCCCAAAGCCCGGTTCCAGTGTAAGAGCTCCGGTAGTGTCAGAACCCGTCACGTCCAAAGCGCCTTCAACCAGTTCGGCAAAAGAACTGCCGGTTTCGGGATCATAGCGATTACGAAAATCTGTGCCGCGTACTGCAGATACAGATATGGGCGTACGGGTGCGGTAACGGTCTTGCCTGTTTCTGAATGGTGTTACCTTCGACCGGATTCCACCGCGATCCAATGCAAATTCATAGTCAATTGATTCCGTAAGGAGAATCTTGCGTAGCCGCGTTACTCGTATCACGCTGTTGGAAGGCATGGTAACAATTGATCCATCAGCAAAGGCCAATGACAGCGAAGATGCCTTGTTGGTGGCGAGTATATCGCCTTCAGTGATGGACATGCCGACACTTACATTACGTGTGGGTTTGTTTTTTGCCGCAATTGCGACATCCCCGCGGAATGCACGGACAGTTCCGCTGCTGCGTGTATATTTCAGATAGTCATGGGGGATTTTCAGCTTGAAACCGACCGGGATTGCGCGATCATTTCTGATCCCGTTGTGATCGATAATATCGTTATAGGATTTGGATGCCTGGAAATACCGTTTGGCAAGCGCGCTGACTGTATCATTTTGCTTGAACACATAGATAATTTCCGTGTCACTTGCAGCCTCCTTGGCAGATGCGGCTTGTGGCAGGACAAGGGCAGTCAGGAGTAGCCAAGCAAAGGTCAGATTCGACAGGGATTTATGCATTATGTTCCTCGTGACTATATCAGCCTTTTAATTTTTCCAGTGTTTCGAGACGATACCCATAGCCAAAGACCGTTGAAATGCGAAACCCGTTTTCCGGCTTAAGTTTTAGTTTTGAACGCAGGCGTGAAACATGCATGTCAAGTGTACGTGTGGCAAGATCGGCATTGGTACGCCAGATTGTTTCCATGATATAAGCACGTGATAATGTGCGGTCCCGGTTACGAAAAAGCAGGTCGATCAGATCGAACTCTTTTGCAGTCAGTGCAATGTCTTCACCGTGCAGGTTTACACTTTGCCCCATGCGATCGAGAGTATAATCACCATATTGTGCAGTTTTTTCCATCGCACCACCGCCCGATGACCTGCGCAGCATGGCATTGATGCGCGCCTCGATTACACCTTCATCTTCCGGCTTTGTAACATAATCATCTGCGCCCGCATTCAGGGCGTCCGCAATATCTTTTTTTGCGGTGCGGCTGGTCATCATGATGACGGGCGGCCTATCGTCAACCCCGGTCTGCATCCATTCCAGTATCTCCAGCCCATCTTTGCCAGGCAGGTTCCAGTCAAGCATGACAAGGTCAAAAGTATCGCGCAGCATGGCCGTGGTAAAACGGTCACCATCATTAAATGGAACCGGTACATAGTCCAATTTCTTCACGATATTTTCTACATATTGTAGGATATCGGGTTCGTCATCGACGATGGCTATTCTCATCAAACTCTTCCTTAAAACTTTGCGACTCCTGTTATTCAAAATGGATACAGGAATTTGAAATATATATTAGGGGCTATTGTTCCTGCTTAGCCAGCGATTCGTTGTCGTTGTTACAAGTGTTTACAAACCTATATCTGAAGCAACGAACAGGGTGACGTAGCGTCTAATGGCCTTCCGGTAAATTTGACCTTGCTATCTTTCCCCTTTCCATCAAATTGGAAAGCATCGAAACTATATGTGAGAATAATATCTTGAAAATCAGCAATAGCATGCGTGCACTTAACGGTAGCAATATCATGGTCAGTTCCATGGCATGGGGCATGTGGCGCTTTGCCGGACAGTCACTTGCAGGAGCACATGAGCTGGTTGAAACCGCGCTGGAAACCGGCATCAAGTTTTTCGATACAGCCGATATTTATGGACTGGATGGGCCGCGCTTTGGTGCTGCGGAAGAGTTACTGGGTGCGGTATTCTCGCAAAAGCCCGAACTTCGTGACCAGATCGTACTGGCGAGCAAGGGCGGCATAATGCCGCCTGTGCCCTATGACAGTTCATCCAGGTATCTGGAAAAAGCTATTGATGATTCGCTGCGCCGCCTGCGCACTGACCGTATTGATTTATGGCAGGTACACCGGCCTGATATTTTAACTCATCCGGCGGATCTGGCGGCCACTCTCGACAAAGCCGTGGCCAGCGGGAAAGTTCGTGCCGTGGGTGTATCCAATTTCACTCCAGTGCAAATTGATGCGCTGCGCATATATCTGAACGCACCATTGGCATCGACACAGCCGGAATTTTCACCTTTCCATCTGAAGCCTATTGAGGATGGTCAGCTTGACCAGGCAATGCAGCATCAGTTAACCGTTATGGCATGGTCACCTTTGGGCGGCGGACGCATTTCAAGCCCCGACAGCGAACGCGGAAATGCTGCCGTGGAAGCGCTGAGGCAGGTGGCAGATGCGCAGGGTGTATCGATTGCAGCCGCAGCCTATAGCTGGATTATGGCGCATCCAGCGCGGCCAATACCTATTATTGGGTCACAAAATGTGGAGCGGATCCGCGATGCAGGCACGGCCTATCAGGTCACATGGACACGCGAGGACTGGTATAAAGTACTGGTGGCAAGGCGTGGAGAGTCTTTGCCATAGGCCCGTCAGCTATACCGGACAATGTGATCGCAGTTTCTGGATTTGGCAGAACGCTGAATTGAGAGAGACCCCGGATCAGGTGCGGGGCAATGTTTTTCTATATGCGCTCTGCTTAGTTAAGAAAAATTGTTGGCTGGGGTGGCAGGGATCGAACCTGCGAATGCCGCTACCAAAAAGCGGTGCCTTACCACTTGGCCACACCCCAGCAACAGAGGCGGCTATTAACGGACTTATATGTGTGGGGCAAGTGATTGTGTCAGATTTTTTGCATGGGAATGTGGAGGTCCCTTCATTGCGCCTCACGTACCAGTTTGCGGACAATCCAGCGCACGAAAGGGGCGACAAACAGGACCGCCGGAAAAGCGATAGTCCATGATGTCAGCCATCCCGTTAGCAGGCTGTCAAAAAAATCTGGTGTGATCCCCATCGTGACATAGGTCGATATGGACGAAATAATGCATGACATGATGCCGGAAAGGAAAAACGCAAACAAAAATGGCGCAAACCGGGGGTGAAGTTTGTTCAAAACAGCTTCTGCACCCATCCATGCGGGTCCGGAGCGCGTCCGCGCTGGATATCTACCAGGCGGCTGCGCATTTTTTGCGTAACCTGTCCGGTGCTGCCACTGCCAATAGTGAATTCTCCATCGGTAGACTTCACCGTGCCAACGCCGGTGACAACAGCTGCAGTGCCGCAGGCAAATGTCTCAAGCAATTCTCCGCTTTCCGCATCATCGCGCCACTGATCAAAGCTGTAAGGCTCCTCGTGCACATCATACCCTTCGCCACGGGCAAGGGCGATAATGGAATCGCGCGTGATGCCGGGCAGGATCGTACCTGTAAGTGGCGGCGTAATGATGCGTCCGCCGTCCATGACAAAGAACAGGTTCATGCCGCCCAGTTCTTCGACCCATTTGCGATTGGCTGCATCGAGGAACACGACCTGGTCGCATCCATTGGCGATGGCCTGTGCCTGTGCAGGCAGGCTAGCGGCATAATTGCCACCGCATTTGGCCGCACCTGTACCGCCGGGTGCGGCGCGGCTATAATCCTGCGATGCCCAGATGGTGACGGCCTTGGCGCCGCCTTTGAAATAGGAACCCACGGATGAGGCAATCACCATATAGAGATATTCTTTTGCAGGGCGCACACCCAGGAATACCTCGCTTGCGAACATGAAGGGGCGCAGATAAAGAGCGCCGCCTTCGCCGGGCGGTATCCAGCTGCGGTCCGTTTCGACAATCCTGCGGATCGATTCGAGAAATATTTCTTCGGGAAGCTCGGGCATGGCCATGCGCTGCGCCGATGCCTGAAACCTCTGTGCATTGGCTTCTGGCCGAAAAAGGGCAGTGCTGCCATCTTCCTGTTTATAGGCTTTCATGCCTTCGAAAATTTCCTGCGCATAATGTAGCACGGATGAAGCCGGGTCCATCTGGATGGGTGCACGCGCCTCAATCCGGGCATTATGCCAGCCCTTACCCTCAGTATAATTGACCACCGCCATATGATCGGTGAAAACAGTCCCGAACCCAGGGTCGGCAAGCAGTTTTGCACGCGCATCATCGGAGGCGGGATCGGGGTTTGGGTGAATATTAAATTCAGGTGCTTGCGGGGCAGTCATATTTTCCTCACGGGGGCTGAACCTAGCATGGCCTTGACGCTTCAAGCGCCTTGGCCAGCGAGCTGTCCGTTATACTTGCGCTGGATTAGCCATGCTGGCAAGACAGGTCAATGGTTGACCAATCACCTTTTTCTTCCACATCCAGGACGCGGCAGGAGCTTCTTCAATCCGCGCCGGCATCTCCGCTTTATCTACGCGAAGATGAGGTGCGGCGTGGGATTGAGCTTGTGCATTTCGGATATATGCGGCTGATGCGCGCAGCGGATGCACGGTTAAAGATAGAAGGGCTTGGCCGGGCTCATCAAAGGGCACTCTATTTTATCGCGCGCAGCCCTGACCTCACGGTTACCCAGCTCCTGCAAAGACTGGCAATCACCAAACAGTCGCTTGGACGTGTGCTGAAGGATCTGGATGCGCGCGGATTTACTGAAAGCAGGCCGGGCCGTAATGACCGGCGGCAGAAAATGTTGCGTCTCACAAAAACCGGCGCTGCATTTGAGGCCGAGCTGTTCGATGCGCTGAGGCAGAAAATGTCTGCGGCTTATCAGCATGCGGGCCAAGAGGCCGTTACCGGTTTCTGGCGTGTGCTTGAAGGCTTGCTCCCCGAAGCTGACCGAGCAATTATTGCTGATATCACCAAAGGGTAATCAGTCGATTTTCACTGTTTGGCGATACATGGGCGGTTTGCGCGCCTGTGATGCCTGTTCAAAAGCATAGCCAGCTCTGATGACATCGTGATCGGCCCATTTTGTGCCAATGATACTGAGACCTAGTGGCAACCCCTCAATATCGCCCATTGGCACTGTGATATGCGGATAGCCAGCCACAGCAGGCAGCTGGCTTTGACTGGGGCCTCCAAAATTGTCACCATTGACGATATCGCTGACCCATGCAGGGCCATTTGTGGGGCCGACCAGGAAACGGACATTATTGGCTCTCAACAGGCGGTCAATACCTTTGGGGCCTGCAAGCGTTCTGGCTTTGGTGCGTGCGGCTTTATAGTCATTATCATCCAGTCCAGCCTGGCTTTCGGCCAGCTCGAAAAGATCCTGTCCAAACCACCGCAGTTCAGTACCTGCATTCTCTTTATTAAAGGCAATGAGGTCAGCCAATGTGCGTGTTTTGACGGCAGGAGGCGTTGAGGCAAGGTAGGTATTCATATCTGCCCTGAGCTCCGTCATGAGGACGGCGAATTCCGCTTCCCCGACTTCATCAAGCCCGGCGCGTGTATCCTGAATATCCACCAATATGGCACCGGCTTTTTCAAGCTGTTTCAGTGCAGAATTGAAAACAGCCTGTATTGCTGCATTGCTGCCAATTCGGTCACGCATCACGCCGATATGTACATTTTTCAGGTAAGTGGCTGACAGGCCTTTTGTAAAATTGACGGCATATTGTCCGGCATCCTGCGTGGCCTTGTCCATTGGATCGCTGCCTGCCATGGCCGTGAGCATGAGCGCTGTGTCACGCACCGTACGGGTCATTGGACCGGCTGTGTCCTGGCTGTGGCTAATAGGCACAATATATGTGCGCGAAACAAGGCCGACAGTGGGCTTAAAACCGACCAGGCCATTGATGGCGGCGGGGCAGGTGATCGATCCATCGGTTTCGGTGCCAATCGTTCCTGCCGCAAGGCTGGCCGCTGCAGCCGCTCCGCTACCGGAAGAAGAGCCACAGCTATTGCGATCGAGTGCATAGGGGTTGCGCACCAGTCCGCCCACGCTGCTCCACCCGCTGGTCGAATTGCTGGAGCGGATATTGGCCCATTGTGACAGGTTGGTTTTGCCTAGAATGATAGCGCCTGCCGCCTTGAGCCGCGCGATCATCGGTGCGTCGCGATTGGTGATATTCTCCAGCAACGCTGTCGAACCAGCAGTTGTGGGGACCGGCCCCGCCACTTCGATATTGTCTTTCACCATGACCGGAATGCCATGCAGCGGACCGCGGGCCCGGCCAGTTGCCTGTTCGGCATCACGCTGCCGTGCCTGTTCTAATGCATCGGGCATAACAGCGATCACGGCATTGAGCGCAGGGCCCTTACGGTCCAGTCTATCAATCCGTTCGAGATAGGCTTTGACCAGCTGTTCACTAGTGGTTTTTCCATTTTTCAGCCATGTAGCCTGCTCCGATATCGGGACCTCTGCGATATCGGGCATTGTTTCAGATGCGGTATTTGCATTCTGTGCTACAGCTTCTGGCGCGATGTACGAAGACAAGGCGATGAGTGCGAAACCGGGTAAAAATATGGATTTCAGGTTGAATAGGCGAACAGGCATATCTGGGTGCTCCTTGGAACCAGATAGGGAATGTCGCATGATTTGACCGTATTGAAAAGCCAGATCCAAAACGAAAAGGACCGCCGGAGAAAACCGGCGGTCCCTTACATGGTCAGCGGACGGAAGTGCCGCCAGTTGGAGTAATCCAAACGCTAAATAAGCAGACCAGTTATCGCTTGTTTTAGCGGACGTTACCCCAAACGGACTTGACCGACCCCTGTGCTGAACCATGAGACATCGGACCACCTCCTCTCGCTATGTTGAAATATGACGCTGTAACCATGAGCATTCTCCGGTTGTTGCGTTTTCAGTTGTGAATCAATTCGCGAATCACGACAAGGCTTGTAATTTATTTTTTTTCGGGCAATTATGGGGGTTCTGGTGTTTTCTATACCAGCCCTTCCGCATAACAATGCATACTCCCCCTTTTAAGGCAGGCCAGTTGGCACTGCCAAATGACGGTATGCCGTTATTTGCGGCAGTCTTCCACAACCCGTGTGAACTCGGGCCAGATCGGAATGGCAAGGGCGGATGTGCTGGACACTTCAACAGTAAAACGGCCACGGCTGAATGCGATCTTGTCCAGTATATCGTCATATACCGCCACTTCTGCGGCAATATAGGGCGGTGTTCCGCCGGCATTACTGGCAGGCAGGTTCCTGTCCGTTGCCGTTGTGCGGACCAGCATACGCGCTTGCCGCTGCGTTGTTCCCGTGCGTGAAAGGAATATTTTCTTTTGCGCGCGATCACAGCGCACCATGAAGTTTGCACTTTGCCCGGCCTCCCCAAACAGCGCAATCGATCCGCGTGTATCCTGTCTATAGACCCAGTCCCCCGGTGTTATCGGCCAGTCGCGCCAGTCTCCGGCAGGGCGGGGTTGCGGGGCAGGCGCTGGTGTGACAGTTACTTGCTGCGGAGCCTGTTGCTGCGTGGGCGGAGGTGGCGGCGTCGATGGAGCGACACAGGCGGAAATGGCAAATATGCTTATCAGGGGGAGTATTTTCTTCATAACCGATGTGTAGTTACCCTGCTGCTGCGGCTCAAGGTGAAAAATCACAAGGTTGCAAATAGCCGGTGGAAAACGCGATTTGGGCCCGCTAGGTTGTAAGGCAATGAGTATGCACTCCAAAAAACCGAAAAAAATTCGGGCTGACCAGCTATTGTTGGCGCGTGGTTTCGTGGAGAGTGCCGCACAGGGGCAGGCTGCCATTATGGCAGGACTGGTTTTCTGCAAGGAACAGAAAATTACCACCGCGGGGCATCAACTGCCCGTTGACGCCGTCATAGAATTGCGCGGCAAGGAGCATCCATGGGTATCGCGCGGCGGGCTGAAACTTGACCATGCGCTCAAACATTTTGCACTTGATGTAAAAGGGTTTACCGCGATTGATGTGGGCAGTTCCACAGGTGGCTTTACTGATGTGCTGCTGTCACGTGGCGCGAACCATGTGTTTGCGGTGGATAGCGGTACCAATCAGCTTGCCTGGAAATTGCGGCAAGATAGCCGTGTGGCTGTACATGAGCAGACAAGTGCAAGGATCCTTACCGATGCGCATATCGACCGGGAGATTGACATACTCGTATGCGATGCCAGCTTCATCACCCTGTCCGACGTCTTGCCTGTACCACTGGGTTTTGTACGCAAAGGCGGTTGGGCCGTGGCACTGATAAAACCGCAGTTCGAGGTGGAACGCCATGAAGTGGGCGAGGGCGGTGTGGTGCGTGATGCTGGCCTGCATGAGCGCGTCTGTCGTGATGTGAAGAACTGGTTTGAAAGCACGGGATGGGATGTACAGGGCATTGAGAAGAGTCCGATTACTGGGCCGAGCGGCAATATCGAATTCCTGATCGGTGCGATTAAAGGCTGAACCCTTTTCATCTTGCGACAAAGCCGATAAGGACGCATTTTCCGCGTCTACTTACAGGATTTTGCATGACTGAACTCGCATCGCGTACCCAGCTTCGAATGACATTTTTGCGTTGGGCGCTGTTCATAATCCCGCTGATCATGCTGCTTGGCTTTATGTCTGGCCAGGCGTCGGGATCGGGTGAAGAGAATATCTGGTTCCAGATGTTGCAAAAGCCTGAAGCGCAACCGCCGGGTTGGGCCTTTGGAGTGGCGTGGACGATCCTCTATTTCATGATGGGACTTGCATTGACGCTGGTGGTCTGTGCGCGTGGCGCAGCGCAGCGTGGTCTCGCCGTTGCACTGTTTGTGGTACAGCTGGCGCTCAATCTGGCCTGGTCACCGTTATTTTTTGCACTGCATCAGGTTACATATGCTTTTTACCTGATCCTACTGATATTCCTGCTGGCGACAGCGACCACAATCGTATTCGGCCGTATTCGTCCGCTCGCAGCATGGTTGATGGTGCCCTATCTTGCCTGGCTATGCTTTGCGGCGATCCTGAACAAACAGTTTGACGAGCTCAACCCTGATGCTGAAACCCTTGAAGGGTCGGGTACGGCGCAATCTGTGCCAATTTGACGCCATATAGCCTTGTTTTTGGGGCTTGCATCCCCAAATAACAGGTGGAGCCAGAACAACGAAAAGCTATTCAAGCAGGACGAACATTATGCAGAGCGAAAACAAGATATTTGCCGATTTTGCCAAATTCATCAACGGCGCAGCAGGTACGATGGCGGGCATGGGCCGTGAAGCCGGTGAAAGTGCGCGCGAAAACATGCGTGAATGGATTGCCGGTATGGACTTTGTATCGCGCGAAGAATTTGATGCGGTGAAAGACATGGCGGCCAAGGCGCGCGAAGAAACCGAAACGCTGAAAAAGCGTGTGGAAACACTTGAGGCGGCGCTGGCGAAAAAGCCCACGGCAAAACGCGCGACACGCAAGACGACTGGAAAATCATCGGGTACGGATAAGAAGGGCGGATAGCCTGAAAGCCGCTGAAGTGGCTGTTGTCCACAACTTTCCCACAGGGAAGGTAAACTCTCCACATGCATTTTGGACACGCCGATTGCGCTGCCATGGCGGTAAAGTCATGGTCATTTCCAAGGCCCGTGAACGCAGATTCGCCAGTCACCCCCGGGCCCGGAATTGGATTCATGAGCGAGCAGATAACCGGAATGGAAAGCGACGAAGCCGCACCGGTGGATATGCTTGCTGCGTTTTTTGAAGCGCGTGGCTGGCCTAGCGAAATGGTAAGTGACGAGGAAATCGTCACTGAGGTTAAGGGCAGTTGGGCAACTTATCAGCTTCGTGCGATCTGGCGTCATGAAGACAATGTGTTGCAACTGCTGGCACTGCCGGACATTCGTATCAATGCGGACAAGCTGGCAGCGATGCATGAGGCACTGGCGCTCATCAATGAACAGCTCTGGCTTGGCCATTTCGACATCTGGTCGAACACGTCGGTGTTGTTATATCGGCACGGCTTGATGTTGGGCAATGATGGGCTTCTCAGCATTGATCAGGCGCAGATGGCGGTTGAAGCCGCGATTGAAGAATGTGACCGTTTTTATCCTGTTTTCCAGTTTATCCTTTGGGGTGACAAAAACCCGCAAGAAGCGTTGGAAAGTGCGTTGATTGATACGCAGGGCGAGGCTTGAAGCTATGACTGCATATCCGAAAAACCTGACAATTTTCGGATGCGGCAACATGGCAGGAGCGATGCTGCACGGCTGGCTCGCAGATGGAATGGACCCGGCCCGCGTAACAGTCATTACGCCCAATGGCGGCAAAGTGCCGGAAGGCATACGCATATTGAAATCCGCTCCGACCGATATGCTGCCTGCGGACATGCTGCTGATCGGCATCAAGCCTTACATGCTGGCCGATTTGGCACAGGATATTGCACCGCTGGCTGGCCCTGCCACGATGCTGGTATCGATACTGGCAGGGGTTGATGTGGCAACGACGCGGAGTTTTTTCCCCGATAGCGGGCCGATTGTACGCGCGATGCCGAATATGGCGGTCAGCATTGGCAAGTCACCGATTGGTATTTTCAGTGAAAAACTGGATGCTGCGCAGCATGGCTTGGTAGATGGCATGATGGTGGCACTGGGCAGTGTCGAATGGCTTGATCGTGAGGAACTGATCCACCTTATTATCGCGGTAAGCGGTTCAGGCCCCGCCTATCTGTTCCGGTTTATCGATGCTCTTGCCAAGGGTGTGGCCGATCTGGGCCTCCCTAAAGATCAGGCAGATCGGCTGGCATTGGCCATGGTCGAAGGTGCTGCGGAGCTGGCGTCGAAATCAGGTGAAAACCCCGGCGTTCTTGCTGACCAGGTGGCCAGTCCCGGCGGTACGACGAGGCAAGCACTCAATGTGTTTGATGAAGATAATGCGCTGAACAAGCTGGTCCACAAAGCCGCGAAAGCGGCCTATGAACGCTCTATTGAGATGGAGGCTGAGGAGAAGGGAAATTAACATGATGTCCATGAGGACATCATGGGAGTCTTCTATCCGCAATCCAGTCCGTAGAAATCCTGCACCTGTTTCCACGCTTCATCAGCGGTTTCAACCATGGTGAACAGGTCAAGGTCGCTCGGAGAAATAGTGCCTTCTTCACCCAGCACGTCCCAGTTGATAACCTTGTTCCAGAAATCACCGCCGAACAGCAAGATCGGAATAGGCTCCATCTTGCCTGTCTGGATCAGCGTCAATAGCTCAAAAAATTCGTCAAACGTACCGAAACCGCCTGGGAAAACGGCAACTGCGCGGGCGCGCAGCAGAAAATGCATCTTGCGCAACGCGAAATAATGGAACTGGAAACTGAGATGCGGCGTCACATATTCATTGGGCGCCTGTTCATGCTCGAGTACGATGTTCAGGCCAAGTGTATCGGCGTCCACATCATGCGCGCCGCGGTTGGCGGCCTCCATAATTGATGGCCCACCACCGGAACAGACAACAAACTGTTTTTGCCCATCCTCGACAATACCGCAAGTGCTGGCAAGCCGGGCCAGTTCGCGCGCTTCGTCATAATATTTCGACTTGGCCTTCAGGTTCTCGGCAATGCGTTTTTCCTGCGGTGTTTTGGCGGCCTCGATGATCGCATCGGCCTTGGACGGTTCGGGAATGCGTGCAGAACCGTACATAACGAATGTGGAGCCGATATCCGCTTCATCCAGCAGCATCTCCGGTTTGAGTAGTTCGAGCTGAAACCGCACGGGGCGGAGTTCTTCGCGCAGTAAAAAGTCTGTATCGCGGTACGCCAACAAGTATGCAGGATCGCTGGTTTGTGGTGTCGAATAGGGTATTTCTTCCGCTGTTTTGGCATCTTCGGATGCGCGGCGAAATTTACGTTCGTGGATTTCTTTGCGTGTATTTTTATCTGTCATGCAGGATGCGATAAGGCGGATTTGAGCTTGCGGCAATATTTATTTGATCGCTTCATGGTGATAAGTCGGCACCAGCCCGCCCTCCACTTGCGAGCGAGAGCGAACCAATTAAGACTTTGGGCAATAGCAAACCAATAGGCTTTACCTGCAATATCCTTTGCCGCTCATGTCAAAATGGAAATGATCACGGTGCGCATTGTTATAATCGGGGCCAAGGACCGTGCCAAAGCGTTTGCAGGCACTGCGGTGGACAACACGCAGGAACTCGCGTTCACGTCGTGAGCCGTTCCATTCGCTTTTCACGCTGATGCGGCGACCATCGGCCAGCACGAAAGCGGCAACATCAATGGCATTGGCATGGGCGTGCTGCGAAAGTCGGGCAGAGCCGGCAATACTGCGGCAGCTATAGCTGCCCATCGTTTCAATTCGAACCAGATCACTGCCGAGCATCTGCCGCGCGGCGCGGGCTACGCCATATTGTGCCCAGCTAGCAAAATTGAGCGCTAACGGACAAGTAACGGGGCCAAGATTGGTGACTTCCAATGTGCTGCGAAATGGCGAATTGCGGTCAAAGCCGACATTGGAGAGGTTTACGCTGTTCACTTGACTGCACCCGCCGCCAAAATACTGGTCGGGCAGGGGTGTAAAATTGACCTTCGCCTTGCCAAGATCAGCGTGACAGGCACGGGTATCAGCATTCTGGGTAATACGCGGTGCGGCGCTGACCGAGGGACGTGGTGCGCTGGCTTTGGAAGAAGAGGTTCGGCCTTCGGGTAATATACCGCAGGCAGACAGCAACACTGTTGCCATTGCGGCGACCGCAAAGCGACCGATATGGGGGCGTAAAAACATCATAACCTTTTATTAACCATGATTTGGTAAACAAAAAGTTAACGAGGTCCTGTCTGATTCTATTTCAGGATAGCGGATTGGGGCAAAGTAAAAGGACCGGCAACCATGGTTGCCGGTCCTTCGGATTGGTTGGGGAGGCTATCATTACCAACCAAATGTTACGCCAACACGACCAGCAGTGCCGCCGTCGCCATCAAAGCTGGTAGCAATACCTGCGTTGAGCGCGACATTGTCACTGACAAGATAGTTTAACTGGCCAGAAACAGCAGTTTTGCTCTTATATTGCCCGAGGTTGAACGAGATGTTCAGAACCTTGCCCGGCAGGAACGTACTGCCGGAAAGAGCGACTGCGACCGCTGTGGATGCCTCAATCTTTTCATCAAGCCGGTCAATACGGTTGTTGATTTGTGTCAGCGAACCACCCAGCGCGTCAACCTGCTGACGCAACGCATCATCGGCTGCAATTCGTGCATCAGTTTCGGCTGCGATTGCTGCAGTGTTGGCATCAATGTCTGTCCGATTTGTAGCAATATCTGCCGTGTTGACTGTTACACGTTCATCAAGGTTTACAAGTGCCGCGACGGCTTCAACCTCGAAATTGGTTTCTGCAGCGACCGGGTTTCCGGTCAAAGCACCTGCGGCCTGGGCAATTGCCATATTCGGACTTGCTTCAGCAGCCGTGAGCACTTCCTGGGCGCGTTCCAAGGTCCGGACACCGGAAGCCAGGGCAGTTTCGGCAGCTGCAGCATCAGTTGCTGCAGTGCTGGCAGCTGCGGCTGCATCAGCAACGGCTGCAATGCCTTCTTCAGAAACAGGCTGGCCTGCATCTGCCAGTGCATCGGTAAGGGCCATGTTGCCATTTAGCGATTCATTGGCTGCAGTTGCAGCATCCGCCGCTGCCATTTGGGCTGCGGTATTGGCAGCCTGCGCAGCATCCAGGTTAGTTGAAGCTGTTGCAGCAGCGTCAAGAGCAGCGTCACGTGTGGCTTCGGCGTTGTTCACAACGTCCTGCGCCGCCTGCTTGTCTGCACGTGCCGCGATTAGTGTCGCAAGCGCCACCTGAGCCTCAGGTGTTCCGTCGGTTGCGGCATCAAATGCGACTTGTGCGGCATCTTCCGCAGCCTGGGCATCAGTGAGTGTAGTTTCGGCAACAGTCAGCGCATTGCTTGCATCGGTAACTGTTGCACCAGCTTCGGCAAAAACTGTTGTTGCGGTTTCCTCGGTAGCCTGAGCTGCATCAGCAGCTGCGAATGCTTCATTGGCGGCAGCAAGCGCAGTCATATTTTCTTCTGTGAGGGCAGCCTCAACAGCAGCCTGCTGTGCTGCTGCTTCAGCAGCTGCCGCTTCGGCTGCGGCAGTTGCCTCAGCAGCAGCAGCAGCTTCTTCCTCTGTAGGAGCTGCGTCGGCAATTTGTCCGTCAAGGTCGGCATAGTCGCCGTCAAGATCCCCAAACGTCTCGCTTGTGCTGGAAGCGGGGGTAGGTGCTGGGTCCGCAGTCTGCGCCATGACAGCGTTTGACATCGAGAAGGCTAACGCTGTGGAGAGCAGGAAGGTACCGCGGACCACATAACTTGTTTTAAAATTTTTCATTATCTTTCCTCACTGAAAAATAGATTCTCAATACTATTTGTTATTGACCAAAATTCGTGGCCAGACCAAAAAATTTAACCCCCATTATGACATTTAAATCAGCAAGGTTTGTGCATAGGAAAATACATGCAGGCCAAGCCAACTTTAGGTAGCTAGAGCATTAAATCTCTCAGGGGTTGCTATGGGAATATTGGAAAATATAAAAGCAGTATCGAATGCATAAAGTATGTATAAAAAATGCATATAAAATAAACACATATCATTTACACTTAAGATATGTGATACGCTTGAATTTCTTAGATAATATATAACTCTCTTGCGCGCGCTAAAAACTGTGTTTTGGCGCTGCGAGTCATGCCAATCCGAGGTGTGCTTCAGAAATCGTTGGGAGTGCGTGATGCTTGATATGGAATAGTGGTGAGCTACAAAAAAGATAGGTATAGCAATGATCTGGATTCAGAAAACGCAGCACATTTACTAAATCTGACTCGATATTTTGAGAGTGTCTGGGACATCAACATATTGACCAGAGAATCTAAGCTCCTACTTCACGTGATTAAGGGCGAGCACATGTCCATAAAAGAAGCAATAATATTGACTGACAGCTCTTATCGCGGCTTTTATATATTGCTCGACAGGATGGTTGCGAAACAGTTGATCGAAATAGTGCCGGATAAAAGTGATCGCAGGGTAAAACGCATAAAATTGACGGAGAAAGCTGCGAGTCATTTACTACGCGATAAAGAGTTGCGATAAAACAATAATAAGAATAGTCGAGCAATGGAATTGTTCATAATATCAGGACGGACTGTAGATGCTCTACAAACTGATAAATAGTTTATATTTCCTGTGGCTTCTGCTCGCAATCCCTGCGTTAGGCGCACTGTTGCAGTTTTCCCACAATCCCACCACTAGTTTTGACCTTATCCACCCTACGGGCGAATTTTCGGTGCGGCTGATGATTATAGCGATGATGATCTCTCCGTTGCGCCAGCTTTTCGGACGGCGCGGCTGGACTGACTGGCTCCTCAAACGCCGTCGCGCGATTGGAGTGGCAGCATTCGGCTATGCGCTGCTGCACCTGGTTTTTTACCTGATCGACATGGCGGTGTGGGAGCAGGTCGTGAAGGATGCGATGATTTTCAGTATCTGGACGGGCTATATTGCCTTTGCCATATTCACCGTGATGGCGCTGACCAGTAACGACAGCGCTATGCGGATGCTGCGTGCCAATTGGAAGCGTCTGCAGCGTTTCGTCTATGCCGCCGCAATACTGACAGCCTTGCACTGGGTTTATGTCGATGGCGAATGGCGCGGCGCGCTTATTCACTTTATCCCGCTCGCGGCACTGGAAATCGCGCGCGTTGCACATATATTCACAAAACGTTCACGCAAAACTGCGCAAGTAGGCACCGTGATCTAAAGACAAAAGGATTGTTCGATATGAAATTCAGCCAAGCCCTTATGGCCGTTGCCGCAGCTACTGCGATGCAAGTTGCCACTGCAGAGCCAGCGCAAGCCACTGGTAAGATCAAATGCGAAGCTGGACCACAGTCCGGCTGGGTTTCCCGTGAGAAGCTTGAAGCTGAACTCAAAGCCAAAGGCTGGAAAATCAAAAAATCCAAAGTCGATGGCGGTTGTTATGAAGTTTATGGCACGACCCCCAAAGGCGACCGTGTCGAAGCCTATTTCCACCCGGTGACAATGGAAAAGCTGCTGGTATCCCGCCGCGGGAAAGTGATTTTCCGCAAGAAGGGGTGACGGAGGTCTTTTGACCTCGCGGTAATAAGCTGAGTCTTTTGATCTGACGCTAGAATGCCACGCCCCGCCGGAGGCGGATGCGAAGCATCTCGCCGTGAGGCCAAAAAAATCCTCAATCCACAATAATTTCACGCCCTCTCATATTTCCCGCTTGCCAATGCTGCATTGCATCATTACGCCGGTAATTGGGCCACGCGGTCCCAACGCCGCGCGAGCTCTCTGTAAGGAGAGAATATGATGAGTAACCAAGTACCGGCGGAGCCGACGCTCCGTCCTGAACGCCCGTTTTTTTCTTCGGGTCCCACAGCCAAACATCCTGGCTGGTCTTTTGATAAACTGAAAACTGAGAGCTTTGGCCGTTCGCACCGTTCGGCTGTCGGCAAGGCGCGGCTAAAATATGCCATTGACCTCAGCCGTGAGATTCTCGGCATTCCTGATGATTATTTGATCGGTATTGTTCCGGCGTCTGATACGGGCGCGGTGGAGCTTGCTATGTGGAACATGTTGGGTGCGCGTCCGGTGACCGTTGCTGCGTGGGAAAGTTTCGGCAATGTGTGGATCCAGGACGCTGTCCAACAGTTGAAACCGGCAGGGCTGAACACATTGCAGGCCGATTATGGCGAGATTCCGGATCTTACCAAAATCGACGGGGGTGACGATATTGTTTTCACCTGGAACGGCACGACATCGGGCGCGAAAATCCCGAATACGGACTGGATTGCGGACGACCGCGACGGCGTTACGATCAACGATGCCACCAGCGCGATTTTTGCGCAGTCGATGGATTGGGCGAAGCTTGATGCCACCACGTATAGCTGGCAGAAAGTCATGGGGTCGGAAGCCGCACACGGCATGCTGATCCTCAGTCCGCGTGCGGTCGAACGGATTGAAAGTCATGACCCCGACTGGCCGCTTCCCAAAATCTTCCGCGTCAAAAAGGGCGGTAGACTGAACCGCGCAATATTTGAAGGCGCGACGATCAACACGCCGTCGATGCTGGCAACCGAAGATTATATCGCGGCGCTCGAGTGGGCCAAATCGATAGGCGGGTTGCAGGAATTGCATGCCCGCGCCGATCGCAACGCCCAAATCGTCACCGACTGGATTGAGGCGACACCGTGGCTGCGCAATATGGTCAGCGATCCGGCCAAGCGCACCAATACCGGTGTCTGCATGGTGTTTCAGGGCGATTATTATGATGGCCTGGACGATGATGCCAAAGCAGCCGTGCCCAAAACCATTGCCCAAATGCTCGACGACAAGGGCGTTGGCTTTGATTTTAACGGCTACCGTGATGCACCGCCATCGCTGCGTATCTGGTGCGGCTCGACCGTGGAGGAAGAAGACCTCCGCCGCCTGCTACCCTGGATCGAATGGGCCTATGCCAAAGTGCAGGCCGGTTAATTCTCAAATTATATGATCGTCATTCCGGCGAATGCTGGAATCTCCTGCTACAAAGCGCCAGATTAGTGGAGATCCCTGCCTTCGCAGGGATGACGGCCTAAAATTGAAGGACAATTTTATGCCTAAAGTACTTATTTCCGACAAAATGGACCCGAAAGCCGCGCAGGTTTTTCGCGAGCGCGGTGTTGAGGTTGATGTGATAACCGGCCAGACACCCGAAGAGCTGGCAGCGATTATCGCCGATTATGATGGGCTTGCTGTCCGTTCTTCCACTAAAGCCACGCCGGAACTGATCGAAGCTGCCACCAACCTGAAGGTCATTGGCCGTGCAGGAATTGGTGTTGACAATATCAATATTCCCGCCGCTTCGGCCAAGGGTGTGGTGGTGATGAACACGCCATTTGGCAACTCGATCACTACCGCTGAACATGCCATCGCCATGATGTTCGCGCTCGCGCGTCAGATTCCGCAGGCGGACAGTTCGACGCAGCAGGGTAAATGGGAAAAATCGAAATTTATGGGTGTCGAGCTGACTGGCAAGACACTCGGCCTGATCGGGGCGGGTAATATCGGTTCGATCGTAGCCGAGCGCGCGTTGGGTATCCGTATGAAAGTGATTGCTTATGATCCGTTCCTGACCCCAGATCGTGCTGTGGAACTGGGTATTGAGAAAGTGACGCTGGATGAGCTTTTGGGTCGCGCAGACTTTATTACGCTGCATACGCCGCTCACGGATCAGACGCGCAATATCCTGTCCAAAGAGGCTTTGGCCAAAACGAGAAAAGGTGTGCGTATTATCAATTGTGCACGCGGCGGATTAATCGATGAGGCGGCGCTCAAGGAAGCACTCGAAAGCGGCCATGTTGCAGGTGCTGCGCTCGACGTGTTTGCCGAGGAACCGGCGAAAGAGAATCCGCTATTTGGTGCACCGAACCTGATCTGCACGCCGCATCTGGGCGCCTCGACGGGCGAGGCACAGGTTAATGTTGCGGTTCAGGTAGCCGAGCAGATGGCTGATTATCTGGTGGATGGCGGTGTCACCAATGCGCTCAATATGCCCAGCCTGTCGGCGGAGCAGGCACCCAAGCTGAAGCCCTATATGGCGCTGGCGACGCAGCTGGGTACTCTGATCGGCCAGCTGGAAAGTGAGAATATCAAAGGTATTTCGGTGGAAGTCGAAGGTGCGGCAGCCGAACTGGATCAGAAACCGATTACGGCGGCAGTCCTGGCGGGACTCATGCAAGCTTATAGCCAGACGGTGAACATGGTGAATGCGCCTTTCCTTGCAAAAGATCGTGGACTGGATGTGCGCGAGATTCGGCATGAACGCGAGGGCGACTATCATACGCTGGTACGGGTCACGGTCAGCACCAATGATGGTGAAAAATCACTCGCTGGCACATTGCTGGGCAACGAACAGGCGCGGCTTGTCGAGATCTTCGGAATCAAGATGGAAGCCAATCTGGATGGCAATATGCTCTATGTCGTGAATCAGGATGAACCCGGATTTATCGGGCGCTTGGGGTCCACACTGGGCGAGGCCAATGTCAATATTGGCACTTTCCACCTTGGCCGCCGTGGCAATCGTGCAGGAGGTGAAGCAGTGCTGCTGCTGTCAGTCGATTCGGCTGTGGATGAGCCGGTGCTGTGGAAAGTGTGCCAGCTTCCGGGTGTGAAAAGCGTCAAGGCGCTGCGTTTTTAAGGGTTCACGGGAGGGCAGTTATTGCCTAGTGAGCACTGAACCTTTTTTCCGGAGGAAATGATGACTTCCGACCTGCTTCCAGAAGGGCTGCAAGACAGCCTGCCGCCTGTAGCTGAGGCTATGGCGGATGCGCGGCGTGCGATGATGGATGTTCTGTCATCGCATGGCTTTAACCGTATCCAGCCGCCTATGGTGGAATATGAACGTTCGCTGGGCAGCCGGATGGAAGGCGTGGCGCGTGATACCATGTTCCGCTTTGTCGATCCGGTTTCGCTGCGCACCCTGGCACTGAGGTCGGACATCACGGTGCAGGTCGGGCGGATTGCCAGCACGGGGCTTGCGTCGGCGCCGCGGCCGCTTCGGCTGAGCTATTGTGGGCCGGTACTGAAAATCCGAGCAGGGCAGTTGGAGCCCGAACGCGAACGGACACAGCTGGGCGCAGAGCTTGTCGGCAATGACAGCGTCGCTGCGGTCATGCAGATGGTGGGTGTGGCGATAGAAGCGCTCAGAGCGGCGGGTGTGCAGAATATCAGCATCGATTTTACTCTGCCTGATCTGGTTGATACCCTGGCAGCATCTACCTTCCCGCTCGATGCGGGCAAAATTGACGCGGTGCGGCGCGAACTGGATGCCAAGGATGCGGGCGGCATCACGGCGCTGGGTGCAGATGCGTACCTGCCGCTGCTCTATGCCGCAGGGCCGCTGGATGATGCGCTGGACAAACTGGCGGCGATCGATGCAGGCGGCGCGCTTGCAGGCCGCATTAAAGCGCTGCGTGAAATAGCTGCGCCGATTGATGATGGTGTGAGTGTAACGCTGGATCCCACGGAAAGACACGGCTTTGAATATCAAAGTTGGTTCGGTTTCTCGATCTTTGCAGAGGGATATTCGGGTGCATTGGGGCGCGGCGGCACTTATACGGTCCGCCATGGCGACGGCACAGGTGAAGCGGCCACCGGATTTTCGCTTTATCCCGATCCATTGACAAAGGCGGAAGGCAGGCAGGCACAGGGCAGGTATCTGTTCCTGCTGCTCGGTCATGATATGCGGGCTGCTGAACAGCTTCGCGCTGCAGGCTGGCGGACAATCGCAGCACTGGATGAAAATGATGATGCGGCAACGCTGGGCTGTACCCATATTCTGGATAATGGCGAGGCAAAGGCCCTGTGATCATCCAATGTGACTATCTGGCGCAACCATTTAATTGCGGGTGGACGCTCATGACCTGCGGCGATAGAGACGTGATGGCGTTTGAGCCGATCAGATGTAAAGGATAAATGCTTTGGCAAATGTGACTGTAATTGGCGCGCAATGGGGCGATGAGGGCAAGGGCAAGATTGTTGACTGGCTCGCGCGGCAGGCGGATGCGGTCGTCCGCTTTCAGGGCGGCCATAATGCGGGCCATACGCTGGTGGTGGGCAATGAAGTTTATAAACTCTCGCTGCTCCCTTCGGGTATTGTGCGCGGCACATTTTCGGTGATTGGCAACGGTGTGGTGCTCGATCCGTGGGCGCTGAAAGAGGAAGCCGAAAAACTGCGCGGGCAAGGAGTTGAAATTACCGCTGAAAACCTGGCAATTGCCGATAATTGCGCGCTGATCCTGCCGTTCCACCGCGACCTTGATGCGCTGCGTGAGGATGCCAGCGGTAAAGGTAAGATTGGCACAACGCGGCGCGGTATCGGTCCGGCGTACGAAGATAAAGTGGGCCGCCGTGCGATCCGCGTATGCGACCTTGCGCATCTGGATGATCTGGGACCGCAGCTTGACCGGTTGTGCGCACACCATAATGCGCTCCGTGTCGGATTTGGTGAAGAGCCGATTGACCGGCAGGCGCTGGTTGAGGAATTGCGCGAAATCGCCGATTTCGTGCTCGAATTCGCGCAGCCGGTATGGAAACGCCTGAATGAAGTGCGCAAAGCCGGCGCGCGCATTCTTTTTGAGGGCGCACAGGGCGTATTGCTTGATGTCGATCATGGCACCTACCCGTTTGTCACTTCATCCAACACCATATCCGGCTCGGCAGCGGGTGGGAGTGGTCTTGGCCCCTCTGCCACCGGGTTCGTGCTGGGCATCGTCAAGGCATACACAACGCGCGTTGGTTCCGGGCCGTTCCCGACTGAGCTCGAAGATGCAACCGGACAGCGACTGGGTGAGCGCGGCCACGAATTTGGCACTGTGACAGGGCGGCAGCGGCGCTGTGGCTGGTTTGACGCCGTGCTGGTGCGCCAATCCTGCGCAGTATCGGGCGTGACCGGCATTGCACTCACCAAACTGGATGTGCTGGATGGCTTTGAGAAAATTCGTATCTGCACCGGTTACCGACTGAACGGTCAAGTCCTGGATTACTTCCCTTCCAACGCAGGTGACCAGGCGGCGGTCGAGCCTATTTATGAAGAAATTGAAGGCTGGTCCGAAACTACCGCCGGCGCGCGCAGCTGGGTCGACTTGCCTGCACAGGCCATTAAATATATCAAACGTGTAGAAGAGCTTATCCAATGCCCCGTGGCATTGGTCTCCACCTCGCCGGAACGCGAAGACACAATATTGGTGAAAGACCCGTTTGGCGACTGATTAAGGCATAAGCCATATGACGACTGATTATTCGGTATCTACATCACGCAATGTCCTCATCATATCGGATCATGCAGATATGGCTGTGCATATGACCGAAGATGTGCAGGCTGCCGGGGGACGCGCCACTGGCCCGCACAGCGTCTCTGAACTGGCGTGCGATGCGGATGTGGTTCAGGGCGCACATGCGGCCTTTATCAACATGGCTTCAGCTAACGGCGCTATGGAGCAGCTATTGCGTGATCTTTCATCACGCGGCTGCCACATCACCATCGTTACGCAGTTACCGTTTCTGGACACGTTATATGATGCACTGCCCGATGACAGGACGCATATCATTGTTGGATATAATCGGGCGGAAAATATCTTGGCGCTCGCCGCTATGTTGCGCCCGGTGCCGCAAGTCAGCCATGAGAGTGATGGCGGTGGCGCTGCAAATGAATTGCAACATATAACCCGGCAGGTTTCGGCAATAGCACAGCGGCTTGTCGAATTATCGGGTGAATCCGACTCGGTGCGATATGATGGCTATGCGCATGAGAGCGGCTCTGATTATCGGGGGCAACCGGCCAATTTCGAAAACGGCCTGACTGACGCCAAAAGGAAAGCCAAACCGCTGACAGCCTCTGCGGTTCGTGACATATTGCGTGCACGCAGGATGCGTGACCGTTTCTTTGAAGGCGGGCTGTTTGCCGATCCGGCCTGGGATATGTTGCTGGACATGACAGCCGCGCATCTGGATGAAAGCCAGGTTTCGGTATCCAGCCTGTGTATCGCGGCCTGTGTTCCGCCGACCACCGCGCTGCGCTGGATAAAGGTGATGACCGAACAGGGCATATTTGAACGCCGCGCCGACAATGCCGATGGTCGCCGTGTATTTATTGCACTTTCGGATCATGCGCGGAAAGCGATGCGGGATTATATGCAGGCGATTCAGGAACAGGGTCTGGCCGCACTGTAAGGGCGTGTATGCGGGATGACGACGTTAATTGTGCTGTGCCGGGTAAAATAAAATGCGCTTCTTTATCATTTGGGGTTGCCAAGGGGCAAAAACTTTGGCAATTGGCGCGTCCCGATGGGGGCGATTAGCTCAGTTGGTAGAGCGCTTCGTTTACACCGAAGATGTCGGCAGTTCGAGCCTGTCATCGCCCACCATTTCCCCTTCCAATATGTTCGTGCCCCCCTGTTTTCAGGTGATTCTGTACGCTCGTTCATCTTACAGCAATGTTTGCTTGTTACATTTGTGCCCATGTTGAAGAGGGGAGCATATCTGATCGCTTTGTCGCTGCTGGTTCCGGCCGGTGCAGCGTTCGCCGCTGATCGTCAGGACTGCCCCAAACAGAAACGCCTTCTTCAACTTTCCGAACTGCAGCAACTGCAGGATGAAGTTGCCGAGGCAGCGAATGAAAGACGCGCTCCTAAAACACGCAAGTGCAACAAGGCAAAGCCTATCATATTGATGTAAGCTGACTTTGGCTTCTCACCCTTCAGGATTGGCCAGTGTTTCCTCCAGTAATGCTGCTGCACGTGAGCCGTTCCAGTCCATGCTGCCCGTCATGCGCCAAACTTCTTTGCCCGCTGCATCATATAGCACCGTGGTGGGCATGATGCCGGTCTGATAGGCAAAATTCAGACCGTTTTCCGTATCCAGAAAAGGCCGGATTGTCTTGAATTCTGCCTCACTGAAATAAGGATCAACAACATCTTCACCCTGTATATCCTGCGATACGGTGAGGACGTGAAGCCGTGCCTTTTCCCGCGCAGCCAGCGCATCGAGCGTGGGCATTTCATGGACACATGGCGCGCACCAGGTGGCCCATAAATTGACTAGAACAGGTTTACCTTTAAAATCAGACAGGCTGGTGGGAACACCATCTGGTCCTTCAAAACCGATATCGGGCATGGTACTACCGCGCTTGCTGATGTCGAGTGTGCCGCTGGCCGGGCCCTTTGCCTGGCCAGTTCCATTTTCATCACTCACAACAATTCTGGTGCGATCACCTTGCTCCGCACCGTCCGATTGCGTATCGCAAGCGGAAACTGTCAGCAATAAAGCGGCGGATATGGCCGCACAGAACGGAAGTGATTTTTTGAGTATGGGCAAGAAAAACTCCAATAGCATGTGGGGCGGGCGGTTTGCAGGCGGCCCGTCGGCAATCATGCAGGAGATAAATGCTTCGATCCCGTTCGACAAGGCCCTGTGGCAGCAGGATATCGAAGGCTCGCTCGCCCATGTCGCAATGTTGGCGGCACAAGACATCATATCAGCGGACGATGCCGTGCAAATTTCGACTGGCCTGAAACAGGTTGCAGAGGAATTTGAAAAGGACGGTATCGCCGAAAACTGGGATTTGGAAGACATTCATATGCATGTCGAGGCGCGGCTGACTCAGATTATCGGCTCCGTTGCAGGCAAGCTGCATACCGCGCGTTCACGCAATGACCAGGTGGCGACCGATTTCCGCCTATGGGTGCGTGATACGATGGATGCTGCGGATAGCGCGCTGGAACAGCTGCAAATAGCGCTGGTGACGCGTGCGGGCGAACATGCCGCATCGATTATGCCGGGTTTTACCCATTTGCAGACCGCACAGCCAGTGACGCTGGGTCATCACCTGATGGCTTATTATGAAATGTTTGCGCGTGACCGGTCACGTTTTTCTGATGCCCGCGCACGGCTTAACCAATGCCCGTTGGGCAGCGCGGCACTGGCCGGGACAGGCTTTGACCTGGACCGGGACATGACAGCAGCGGCGCTGGGTTTTGATGCGCCTACCCGCAACTCGCTTGATGCTGTGTCCGACCGTGATTTTGCGCTCGACTATCTGGGCGCAGCGGCGCAGTGCGGCCTGCACATGTCGCGGCTGGCGGAGGAAATGATTATCTGGGCCAGCCAGCCATTTGGCTTTGTGTCTTTGCCCGACAGTTTCTCAACCGGATCATCGATCATGCCGCAAAAACGCAACCCTGATGCGGCTGAGCTGGTACGCGGCCATGCGGGGCGGATTATTGGGTGCCTGAATGCGCTGATGATAACGATGAAAGGTCTGCCGCTCGCCTATTCCAAGGACATGCAGGACGACAAACCACCAGTATTTGAGGCTGGGGGGCTGTTCATGCTTTCTCTGGCGGCAATGACGGGCATGGTGGCAGAAACCACGTTCAACACCGGCCGTATGCGCGAAACGGCGGAGCTTGGCTATGCCACGGCCACCGATCTTGCCGACTGGCTGGTGCGCAGTGCAAATATTCCGTTTCGCGAAGCGCATCACATCACCGGGGCTGCCGTGAAGCTTGCTGAAAACAAAGGGTGCGCACTCGATGCGCTGGAGTTGGATGAATTGCAGGCGATTGATACGCGCATTACAGACGATGTTTACACGGCACTGTCTGTCGATGCCTCGGTCGCGAGCCGCAACAGTTATGGTGGAACTGCGCCTGACGCCGTGCGTGAACGCGTGGCCGAAGCGATGCAGGCTTTGAACATGGAAAACATGTGATTTTTATGGCAAGGATGGACACATGACACGAATGAAACAGATTTTATGTGTTGGCACAGCTGCGTTTGCGCTCGCCGCCTGTGGTAATCGTACGGAACTGAAACCACAGGCCGGCAAAAGCCTGCCGGTCGTGCCGCTTGGTGCAGAAGCGCCTAAAAAACCATCCGAACTGCTTGAACCATCCACACAGGCCCGGCCTGAGCGCAGTGTCGAGCTGCTGCGCCGTAGCGAAGAGCGCGAGGATGATGAATTTGACCTGCCGCCTGAATAGGCCGCACTTTCAGGTTCCCATAAACCATATCAGATAGACAAGATTGAACGGGCCACAGCATTATGGATCATTTCCGGCTAAAAAATGGCGTCCTGCACGCGGAAGGCGTGTCTTTGTGCGAAATAGCCGATGCGGTAGGGACGCCGGTCTATATCTATTCATGCGCGACGTTGCGGCGGCATGCGCGCGTTTTCCGCGAGGCGCTGTCGCCATGTGGTGATGTGCATATTGCCTTTGCAATCAAGGCAAATCCCAACCTTGCGGTCCTGAAAGTGCTGGCGTCGGAAGGATATGGCGCTGACGTGGTATCGGGCGGTGAGATGGAACGTGCGCTAAGAGCTGGTGTGGCGGCGGACGGCATTGTTTTTTCAGGTGTCGGTAAAACCGGTGATGAAATGGCGCGCGCGCTGGATGCAGGTATTGGCCAGTTCAATCTGGAATCTGAGGAAGAGGGCGTGGAGTTGGCGGCCACAGCTTCGTCAAAGGGCATGACAGCCAATGCGGCACTGCGCGTCAATCCTGATGTTGATGCGGGCACGCACGGCAAAATTTCAACTGGCAAGGCAGAGAATAAATTTGGTGTGTCGATCCATCAGGCAGCCGCCATATACGCACGGCTGTCGGCGTTGAATGGCCTAAACATGCACGGTGTGGCTGTGCATATCGGCAGCCAGTTGGGCAGCCTGGACCCGCTGGAGGCGGCATTTGTGCGGCTGGGCGACCTGATTGCGGAAATCCGTGCGGCGGGTGGCACAGTGACGCATGCCGATCTGGGCGGCGGATTGGGCGTACCCTATCGTCCCGGCGAAAATCCTCCAAGCCCCGCGGAATATGGCGCGATGGTGGCACGGATCACGAAAGACTGGAACGTGCAGCTGATGTTCGAACCGGGCCGGGTAATTGCGGGCAATGCGGGCGTCTTGCTGACCAAAGTGATCCGCGTGAAGCCGGGGGCAAATCATCCATTTGTTATTGTCGATGCGGCGATGAATGACCTTGCGCGGCCCGCATTATATGAAGCCTACCATGATTTTGCGGCAGTGCAGCCGGACGGCGCGTGCTTTACCGCTAATATCGTGGGGCCTGTCTGCGAAACCGGCGACACATTCGCCATGGGGCGTGAAACAGACGTGGTGCAGGCAGGCGATCTGGCTATATTTCGCACGGCAGGTGCCTATGGCGCAACCATGGCAAGCACCTATAACAGCCGCGATCTTGTCCCTGAAGTGCTGGTTGATGGCGATCGTTATGCTGTTGTTGCCGATCGCATAATGGCAAGCACGGTCGCTGATGCAGAGCGTGTGCCTGAATGGCTGCTGGACGGGGATGATGCGTAGCACGCCTTTTTTCCTGCGCTTGAATGGCCAGCCTGTTATCCTGCTGGGTGAAGGTGAAGCTGCTGCGGCGAAACGACGTCTACTTGAACGCGGTGGGGCCGTGATTGTTGGTGAAGACAATGCCGATGCGCGTATCGCCATGGTGGCGATGGAAGGTGAGGAGGAAGCCATCGCAGCAGTCAAGCGGCTGAAGGCAAGAGGTTTGCTGGTGAATGCAGTGGACCGGCCTGCCTTATGCGATTTCACTACGCCCGCCATTATCGACCGCGGTAGCGTGCTGGTTGCCATGGGCACGGGCGGCGCATCCGCTGGCCTTGCCAAGGCACTCAGGCAGCGTTTCGAGGCTTTGTTGCCATCCTCACTGGGCGACCTTGCCAATGCGCTATTTGCCGCGCGTGCTACGATTAAGGCAAAATGGCCCGATCCAGATACCCGCCGCCGCGCTATTGATGCGGCGCTGCAGCCGGGCGGTGCGCTTGATCCGCTTGTACCGCATGATGCAGAGGCTGTTGCCAGATGGTTGGAAGATCCCGATACATCGCAGCAATCCGGCGCATTCACCATTGCACTGCGCAGCAATGATCCCGATGACCTTACCATCAACGAAACCCGTCTGCTAGGTAGTGCAGATCGGGTATATCACGACGTACATGTACCCAAGGCCGTGCTCAACCGCATCCGCGCCGATGCCGTGGTATTTGCGCTACCGGACATGGATGATGAGCAGTCACCATCCGGAGATGAAGTCATTATTACGCTGCTAAGCGTAGATGACGCTGCTTAGCTCTCCGCAGCCGACAACAGGAAGTTCATATTGGCAGAAGCGATAGGCTTGGTCGCATCATCCTGCCACGCTTCGGCGGTTACATTGGCCACGCGCCGACCGACCCGGGTGATGCGGCCTATGGCATAGGTGCGCTTTTCCAGCCCACCGCGCATGAAATCGACGGTGATATTGACAGGTTTGAGGCGCGCTGGCGTATTGCGGTGCGTGGCGAGGTGGCTGCGCAGCGCTGCAACAGCCGCCATTTCGAGCAGTCCGCTGAGTGCACCGCCGTGCAGATAGCCGGGACGGCCTGTCACTCCTGTGCTGAAGTCGAATGCGAGCACGGGTGTATCGTCCAACATATGATCTGCGACGATGCCCAGATGGTCCGCATAGGGCGGCAGCATATCTGCAATTTTTTCGAGTGTCACAGTGCCACTCATGCTACGAACTTTTCAACGTTGATAAATGTACCGGCCACATGCGCGACCGGATCATCTGCATCACCGTCATGAGCGATGCCGCGTACAAAGGCGACTGAACGTGTTATGGTATAGCACTCACCCCGGCCAATCACTGTTTTGCCCGGCCGTGCAGCGCGCATGTAATCGACGCGCAGGTCAAGTGTCACCTGCGGCCGGAATTTGCCAAGATGCGTCCAGACCGACAGGCTGGTGGCATTGTCCATCAGGCTGATAATTGGCCCCGATGCGATAATCCCGGTTTCGGTGTCGCCGATCAGCCGTTTGTCATAAGGCAGGGCAAGCTCGACCCAGTTGTCGCCATGTGCATGGTAAACCATGCCGATATGTCCGCTATGTCCGTGCTTGGACATCATGCCCTGAAATACGGACGGGTCAAACCTGTCACTGGCTGCGCGTGATTTCTCTAGCGCCGCGGCATGTTCACTAATGCTTGTCATGCACCATTAATGGGGATTTGGCAGGGATATTACAAACTATTAATTAGGTAATTAACCACCCTTGCCATAGCTGTTTCTGTATCATTCGGATATGATGGAGAGAGACATGAACCTTCCCAAGATCGACATTGGCACGCTTCCCGATATGGACAATATGGTGGGTGCATTTGGTGCAACGGTGCAAAACATACCCGACCTTAACATCACGACCGATCTGTGGATTGTGGTGGTAATCTATATTTATGAATCCCTTCCCGAAGGCGTGCTGTTTTAACCTGAACCATGCATATTGGTGATGCGCTTGCCGCGCTGAACAGTGACAGTGTATATCAGGATAACCTGATCACGCATGCGGCCAAGCTGAAAACAGCCTGGCAAGAGAGCAGCGATGGTATGATGGTGGGTACTGCGCTCGATCAAATCGCAACTTTGCCCAAAGAAGGAAGCGCCGCAAAAAAGCTGGCTTATCAGCTTGTCAGTGAGAGTGGATGGGCGCTGCGCTGGCTTGATTTCTTTACAGCGGCGCAGCAGGAGCGGCCATTTCTCCAGCCAGCGTTCCAGCATTTCACGAACGGCATTCTGCATTCCGTGGTAATTGCGGATACATCGCATGCAACATTATCGTTGGCCGCGCTGGATGGTGCAGCGTTGCAACAGGCAAAGCGGGCAACGGATGGCAGCGCGGATATTGTGGGTTTCACCCCGAGCACGGTGTACATGAAAATATTGTGTGGCAGCGGTGAGGCCGAATTTTACAGAAAGGCTGAACTGGACAGCGGTGCAACAACATGCGCGGCCTCAGCGTGTGAAAAGGTGCAGCCAGGCAAGCTAGTCGTGATTGATGGCATTAGTGAATCGGTTCGCTTCGCACGCGCACATGGCCATATTCTGATGCTGCGCATATTACTCAAACCATTGAACGCGCGGCCCAGGCAGGAATTTGACGCGGCAACGGGCCGGTTGGTGTTTCAGGCAAGCGGCGATGACCGCGAGACCCGGATGCAGATGATGCTGGCACTGCTGCGTACCATGGAACGCAGCGACGCAGCACCCGTCATGGCAATGCTCTCAAGGCGGGGCAGCGCGTATATGCGGTGGCAGGCAGTGCGCGAAACGATCGCCACTGACACACGAACCGGTGTGAACGAATTGCGGCATATGGCGGAGCAGGATGATGTACCCGAATTGCAGGCCCTGGCCGCCCGCACGCTCGCCGATCTGGAATCACAATACCCGCAGATTCACGAGGTAAAGCGGGCTTGATGCCGCGCATATTGGATATAGAAACCGATGCTGTCATATCATTGGACGAATGCGTCGGCCGGCTGGGGCAGGGGGGCTTTGACGCAGGGGACGGTGGCTCGCTCCACTATGCTGCCACTGCGCTCAAACAGCTTGCCAATAACCGCGATTTCCTGGGTGATATGATATTGGACGAATTGAAAGCCACTGCGGGTAATACAGAATCACGGGGTAGTGGTGGCGGCTATTCAGCGCAGGTCATCATGCTGTCCCGTCCGGCACGCAGTTTCTATCTGCGCGCTAACATCTGGCCCGCGCAGAACGAATATCTGATGCGCAGCAGCGGGTCAGCACCGTTTTTCTATAACCTGCCGCATGACCATAATTTCAGTTTCCTGACTGCCGGTTATCTGGGTCCAGGTTACTGGAGCGATTATTATGAATATGATTATGACAGCGTTGCGGGCTATGCGGGTGAACCGGTGGACCTGCGCTATATGGGAACAAGGCGGCTGGAACAGGGTCAGGTTATGCTCTACCGCGCGCACCGCGATGTCCATGTGCAGCGCCCCGCCGATAGCCTGTCGGTATCGCTCAATATCATGCAGATGAACCATGCACAGGGGTGGTATGACCAGTACCGTTTTGACGTGGAGAATGGTAGGATAGCGGGCATCCTGTCATATGGCTGCGCTGATACTTTGCTGCACCTCGCTACGGCGGCGGGCGGGGACAACGGTCTTGACCTGGCGGCGGAATTTGCCCAGCATCATCCCAGCGAAAGGATGCAGATGAGCGCATGGCGCGCGCTTGCTGCGCAGTGCGGCGACACAGATTGCCAGCGCACACATTATGAAGCCGGACTATCACATGACAGCGCGTTGGTGCGCGGTGAATGCCGACATATGCTGGCACAGCATTTCGGAAGCGATTGATAAAGGCGCATTGCGCAATCCGTGCGGCGCATTATATCTGTGGCTTCTCATAGGTGCAGACAGGTGAAACCCATGCTTCAAATCGGCGCGGAAAATATGGCCGGACTTATTCAGCTGGCCATGGCCCCGGCCTTCCTTTTGGTGGGGGTTGGCGCGATGTTGCAGCTTTTTGCCGGTCGGCTTGCGCGGGTCGTGGATCGCAGCCGTGTGCTCAAATCATCCTATGCAGGCAGCACAGGCAAGGCGCATGACCTGATTGTGGAGGAATTGCGCGGACTGTCACGGCGCATGAAGATCGTCAACAGCGCCATTTTAATGGGTGTATGCGGGGCAATCACCATCGGACTGTTGATTGTGGCGCTGTTCACCATGGCGCTGCTGCATATCTATCTCGGCCTTGTCATTGCAGGCGCGTTTATCCTCGCAATGGCTTTCACCATTACCGGACTGTTGTTCTTCCTGGTCGAGGTGCGGCTCGCGAGCCGCAACATCATGGTCGAGGATTTCTATCTGGAACTGGACCGCTAGAAGCGGGTTCGAAGTCGCAGATTTATTCTGTCATCTGCGGCTCTTCTGCCGCGTCAGTGGTGTCCTCAGCCGCTTCGACAGCTGCAGCTTCTTCGCCTTCGACAGTGTCCTCTGTCGCCTCAGCCGGGGCTTCGGGAAGCGGCAGGTTCGAACCTTGTGAATTAAGATAGGCCAGCAGGTTTGCGCGATCTTCGGCGTTACCGATGCCGGCAAAGCTCATTTTCGTGCCATTGGCGAATTTGCGTGGAGACGCGATCCATGCGTCCATCTGTTCCCAGGTCCAGGTGCCGCCGACATCCTTCAAGGCACCGGAGAAATCAAATCCGCCACGCCCTGTTGCAATAGCTTCACCCATAACGCCGTTCAGGTTCGGACCGATGCCCGCCGCGCCGCCCGCGTTGATAGTATGGCATGAACTGCATTTGCTGAATTGCTTTTCACCTGCGGCAGCATCCGCGCTGGCGAGCAGTGTCGCGAGAGCCGGTCCTTCATCACCGCCTTCGCCGCTTTCAACACCTGCAATTGCATAGCCAGGTTTTTCCAGATGCCCGGCTTTATCCGCGTGGTAATATTTGCCGCTGACAATGGACAGCCCAAGTGCGGCAATGCCCGCGCCCAGAACCCAACCTGCTATCGTATTGCTATCGCTCATATTCTGCCTCTGTTTGTTTCTGTTGAAGGCGCGGCGCCGCTGCCCCCAAAAATATCCATGCGCCCACTTAATCCGGGATGTCCCATGATGCAACAATTGATGCAACAATTCCTGTGCGTTTGGCCAGTGTTTTTTGGCATGTTAACTCTTGCCGCGCCGCCATCATCACGATATCGCCGGAAGCCATCATGTACAGCTATCCTGAAATTGCCAGTAAACGTGTCGCCGAAATGGCGGAAATCGCAGCGAAAACGCCTGAAAGTGCGATATCATTCCAGGGCGCGCCCGGGGCTAACTCACATCTTGCCTGCGATGAATTTGCGCGCAGATTTGCAAATGATGCACCTGTATTGCCGTGCTTTTCATTCGAGGATGCGATTGATGCGGTGAAAGATGGCCGCGCTGGCCGAGCGATGATTCCCATTGAAAATTCACAGCATGGCCGCGTCGCCGACATTCATTTCCTGCTTCCTGAATCAGGTCTGTCGATCGTCGCGGAGATTTTCCTGCCGATCCATCATTGCCTGATGGCGGTGGGTGACGGGCCGTTTGACAAGGTATTCAGCCACCCGCAGGCGCTCGGTCAATGCCGCGCCTATGCCCGCGAACATGGCATGCGGCCGATATCCTATGCCGATACAGCGGGCGCAGCGGCGCTGGTGGCCGAAAGCGGCGATTCATCTATGGCGGCGATCGCACCCAAAATCGCGGCAGAGCTGTACGGGCTTGAACTGATTGCGGAAAATATCGAGGATGCCGACCATAACATGACGCGTTTTGTCGTATTGGCCCGCGAACCGCTTGATCCCGCGCCTGAAGGCCCGGTGATGACGACGTTCACATTCGAAGTAAAGAACATTCCGGCTGCGCTCTACAAGGCGATGGGCGGTTTTGCTACAAACGGCGTCAACATGACCAAGCTGGAAAGTTACCAGCGCGGCGGCAGTTTTTCCGCCACCGAATTTTACGCCGATATCGAAGGCCGGCCCGGCGGCCCCGCAGTCGACCGTGCGCTTGAAGAACTGCGCTTTCACACCAAATGGGTCCGCATGCTTGGCACCTATCCGCAGGGAAGGACGCGCGAGCTGGCAGGGTGACAGTCCGTTTGTTATAAACGGCCATTGTCGGCGAATGTCATGTCACCCGTCTGACCTTATTCATGATCGATTGCGATATGGAATGTGGTATCCGCGACATGATTACGCGTAGCAACGCAGGCGGTAGCGGCCATGTTTTATGCACGGTCGCGCGCGTGCTGGCGGAACGTTTCACAATATCACGAATACGGCGCAACCGCTGTTTTTCGAAAGTGGGCAGTATATCTTGTATATCGCAATTTGCCGCGATATCCGCTAACTCTACAGCATCTTCGATCGAAAGACAGGCGCCTTGCCCCAAATTGGGCTCCATCGCGTGCGCGGCGTCACCAATGGCTACAATACGGCCTTTCCCTAATTTGCGCGGTGCCTTTTTGGCGTGAATTGAAAAAGGGATTAGCGCTTTGTCATCCGTGCCGGATAAAACTGTTCCAATTTCAGGTGCCCAGCCCTCCATGCGGTGTTTAATGTCATCAAGGCTGAGTTTCGTATTATCATGTGGCGCGGCCTCATCACACATATAAAACCAGTATCGGCGGCCTTGGCCCGCATCAAATATACCTATGCGCTGCCCATCTTCCCAATATTCGCGCCCGATACCATCATGCGTATCGCCCATATCCTTGACCAAGGCGAGATAGCCGCCATAACCGGCATGTGAAGGTGTGTTTGCCAGTATTTCGGTGGCCTGCGGTGACCAGATGCCATTAGCTAATATGACCAAGTCCGCACTGAGTGTTTCGCCATCCTGCAGCGTGACGGATGCTGTCTCATCGTCTTGAGCTATATCGCGGACCAGCGCGTTATTACGAAGGCTTTCGTCCGGTATCTGCTCCAGCAATGCGGATTGTAATAATGACCGTGTTGGCAGATAGGCGCCGATATCCTGCCGCGTCAGATGCGGGCCGCTGATAGGCTTGCCGGTGGACGTAAGCGCTGCAAACCCTTTTATTTGCGCGGCTTCGGCTTCGATACGGTCTGCTGCCTGAATGTCGCGCAATGCCAAAATGGCGTTTTCCCAGATGGAAAGTGCTGCCCCCATGGCCTCAAACCGATCGGCCTGTTCCAGAACGGTAACGCTATAGCCAGAACGCCGGAGCGCTATTGCTGCCGTAAGGCCAGCTATGCCGCCGCCTACAATAAGGGCAGTCCTGGCCCGCATGATCAATGCGCCGCACCCCAGCTTTCTCCGGTGCCGATATCGACGCCGAGCGGGACGCTTATCTCGACCATTGGTCCGGCGGCTTCAGCCATTATGGTGCGGATTACTTCGCTGGCGGCCTCCACGTCACCTTCCGGCAATTCAAATACCAGTTCGTCATGCACCTGTAGCATCATGCGGACATGACCCAGTCCAGCCACTTCCAGTGCGGGCATCATGCGGACCATGGCGCGTTTGATGATATCGGCGCTGGTGCCTTGTATCGGCGCATTGACCGCGGCGCGTTCGCTGCCCTGACGTTCGGTCTGGTTCTTGGAATTGATTCGTTCGAAATGCGTTTTTCGGCCAAACAGAGTCTCGGTATAGCCGCGGTCTTTGGTGGTCATCAGTGTTTCGCTGATATATTTCTGGATGCCCGGGAAGCGCGCAAAATAGGTGTCGATCATGTCTTGCGCCTCGTCTGCGCTGACTTCGAGCCGCCCGGCCAAACCCCAGCGGCTGATACCATAGAGGATAGCGAAATTGATCGTCTTGGCGCGCCCGCGTGTATCGCGATTGACCTCGCCAAACATTTCCTGCGCGGTGCGGTTGTGAATGTCTTCGCCCTCGGCAAATGCCTGTTTCAGCGTCTCGACATCGGCCATATGCGCGGCTAAGCGCAGTTCGATCTGGCTATAGTCGGCGGCAAGGATGACATTGCCGTGCTCCGCCACAAAAGCATGGCGGATCTGCCGGCCAATCTCGGTGCGGATCGGAATATTCTGCAGATTGGGATCGGTCGAGGCGAGCCGGCCCGTCTGTGCGCCGGTCAGGCTGTAACTGGTATGGACGCGGCCGGTATTCGGATTAACCTGTTCCTGCAGCGCATCGGTATAGGTGGACTTGAGCTTCGACAGTTGTCGCCATTCGAGCACTTTGCGGGCAATTTCCACGCCCTCTTTTTCGAGCTTTTCCAGCACGGTGACATCGGTTGAATATTGTCCCGACTTGCCTTTCTTGCCGCCTTTCAGGCCCATTTCGCCAAACAGCACTTCGCCCAGTTGTTTCGGGCTGCCAATCGCGAATTCACGCCCTGCTATTATATGGATTTCCTTTTCAAGTTCACCCATTTGCGCGGCAAATTCGGACGACAGATGCGCGAGTTTTTCGCGGTCCACCTTAATGCCTTCGCGCTCCATACCCGCCAGCACGGGGATCAGTGGACGATCCACGCTCTCGTAAACGGTCGTGCCACCTTCATGGCTGAGCCGTGGCTGTAAAACATGCCATAGACGCAGCGTCACATCGGCATCCTCGGCGGCATATTTGGTCGCGTCTTCAATGGGCACTTCGGCAAAGCTGATCGCTTTTTTGCCTGTACCGGTGAGCGATTTATAGCTGATACATTCATGGTCCAGATGCAGCTTGGCAAGCGCATCCATACCGTGCCCGCCGCCGACACCGCGTCCAGCGTCCAGGGCGAAGCTGATGACCATCGTGTCATCAATCGGGGAGAGTGCGATATTGTGCTGCGCCAGTACATTCATGTCATATTTGAGATTCTGACCGATTTTGAGCACAGAGTCATTCTCGAACAGCGGCTTTAACAGTTCCAGCGCGCGTTCGAGCGGGATCTGTTGCGGCTTTTCGGCAAACATGTCGCTGCCGCCATGGCCAAGCGGGATATAACAGGCCTCGCCAGGTTCCAACGCAAGGCTGACCCCCACGAGCCGCGCCGTCATGGCGTCAAGCGAGTCCGTTTCAGTATCAACCGCGACCATGCCCAGATAATGCGCACGTTCGATCCATTGCCTGAGCGTTTCCTCGTCCTGCACACAGACATATTTGTCATGATCGACGGGCGGCATTTCCTTAAGCAAGGGGCCGCTACTACTGGAATCACTTGTCTTGGAGGCGCCCTTGCTGCTGCCGTTTGTATCACCAGAATCCATACCCAGCTTGCGTAGCAGGCTGTTAAATCCGTGCGCTTTTAGAAAATCGGCGAGCGGTTCAGGCGGAATGTCCTGAAGCTTGAAATCATCAAGTGGGATAGGGAGCAGGCAATCTTCTTTGAGCGTCACCAATACCCGCGATAGCCGTGCATCTTCCTCAAACTCAATCAGGTTCTCGCGCATCTTCGACTTTTTCATTTCGGGCGCAGCTTTCAACACACTGTCGAGATCGCCATATTCATTGAGCAGCTTGGATGCGGTTTTGGGGCCAATGCCTTTTACGCCAGGGATATTGTCCGCGCTGTCGCCCATTAGCGCAAGCATATCGCCGACCAGTTCGGGACCGACGCCGAATTTTTCCTGCACTTCAGGAGCCATGATGCGCGCGCCCTTCATGGTGTCGAGCATGTCGACGCCAGGTTCGATCAGCTGCATCAGGTCTTTGTCGGATGAAACAATGGTTACCTGCCAGCCATCGCGCACCGCTGCTTTGGCATAGCTCGCGATCATGTCATCGGCCTCGACATTCTCTTCCTCGACCACATCGAGTGAAAAGGCGCGTGTGGCATCACGGATCAGCGGGAATTGTGGGATCAGATCATCAGGTGGTGGCGGGCGATTCGCCTTATACTCGTCGTAAAGGTCATTGCGGAAACTCTTCGAAGACTTGTCGAGTATCACCGCCATATGCGTGGGGCCATCGGCCTTGTGCAGGTCTTCGGCTAGTTTCCACAGCATCGTGGTATAGCCATAGACCGCGCCGACTGGGGTCCCCTCAGGATTGGTGAGCGGTGGCAAGCGGTGATAAGCGCGGAAAATATAGGCGGAGGCGTCAATGAGATAGAGGTGTTTTTGGTCTGTCATGCCACTATCATTAGCAGCCAGTGTGAGCGCCGTCACTTGTGAACTGCGCGCAAACCACAGTTTGTTATGCGCCGAAAAAGAGCGTTATGGTAATGGCCAAATTCTGTGCCAATTTGGCGCTTCACCGCAAATATACGCGGTTTTGCTTGCGTGACAGACCCAAGGCGACTATTACCCGCGCCGGGTGGAGAGATTTTTCTTAAATCCCTTGATACAACAATTAAAGGTACTTTTTAATATGCGTAAATTTGTAATTGCCGGCGCTGTTGCCGTTGCTGCTCTTGGTCTTTCTGCTTGTTCAGAGCAGACACAGGATGCTGCTGGTGAAACAGCTGACTCGATGGCTGAAGACGCTTCTAACGCTGTTGAAGCGACAGGCGATGCTGTTGAAGGCGCTGCTGAAGCTACAGGCGATGCCGTTGAAGGCGCAGCAGACGCGACAGCCGAAGCTGTTGACGGCGCTGTTGACGCAACAGGCGAAGTTGTTGAAGATGCAGGCGAAGCCATGCAGGACTA
The DNA here is from genome assembly GCF_900537065.1 of Sphingorhabdus sp. Alg239-R122. GTDB lineage: Bacteria > Pseudomonadota > Alphaproteobacteria > Sphingomonadales > Sphingomonadaceae > Alg239-R122. The sequence goes on from NZ_UNRC01000007.1 coordinate 74,710, forward strand.
AGCTTTACGCTTAATCCAAAATAGAAAAAGGGCGTGCTTCCTTTCGGGAAGCACGCCCTTTTTTATCTGCTGTATTCGTTTTCCGCATGCTGTGTGTACATGAAAACGTGATTGTCTGAACTAGAAGCTACCTGGCACTTCGCGCTGATAAGGCGAGGGTATACGCGGGATAAGCAGTTCATTCGCTTCGCTTAGGGCTTTGCGTGAAGTAGAAAGTCCGGACTGACCGCTGCTCGCTATAGCTGTACAGCTATCACCTGCGATGAAGTCGAGCGCCTGGCGCGTCGACCCTTCACCTGGATCGCCCATCTGGATCGAAAGTGTGTCTGGCGCGCTGCATGTGGTGTCCAACGTTGTGGAGAGGCCAGAGAAATATTCACCTTCACCGTCTTTATTCTCGGTCTTGAAAGCAACGACACGCATCCGGTCATCACAATCAGGTTCATCAATTGCGATTTGGCCTACCGGTTTACCGAAGGTGTTGCTGCCAACAAGCGCGAGATCCGCGCCGAGATAGGCGGCCATGCTGTTGGTCACCAGTTCGCTGGCTGATGCTGTGCGGCCACTGCCGATAACCGCGATCTTTGCAGGTGCAACTGAGTTGGAATTGGTCTGAAAATTACGTTGTGAATTATTGGATGCTTTTGAAGCGCGAAATGTTGTGCGTGAATATACGTCAGATGCGTTGCGGTTGCGTCCGAGCAAGTCGCCCATAAGCTCTGCTGTCCTGACGAGGCCGCCTCCGTTATAACGGAAGTCAATAATGACATCTGTGACATTTTGCGCGCGAAATTGTGCGAACGCATTTTCAAGAGCGGGCTCTGCCGTGTCGATAAATGTGCGCAGGTTGACATAACCGACTTTCTTGCCGCGGTCGTCAATAATTCGCACACCGAAACGCGGAGAAATCGGAGGAAGCGCAAACTCTGCCTTGGTGACCGTCACGTTCCGGGTGCCCGCCGAATCTCTGACCCGCAATACGCGGCTGACACCAGCATCATCTGGACCAAGCGCATTTATTAACGGACCAGAGCTGCCGCCGGAAATAAGGCTGCTTACTGTCTGCAGGTTATTCACGGTCGTGCCAACCGCCAGGATTTCCGTACCACGGTCAATACCCGCAGCCAATGCAGGAGCACCTTCATAGGAATCGATAATGAAAAGCTGGTTTCCGCCGGAAAAAGACAGACGGAAACCGAAGCCGGCGCTGGAACCGCTCTGGAAAAACGCATTTTCTTCAGCGATTGAGGTTATATATGTGAAGTTGCGGTCCTTGTCCTGCGCGCGTGCTGTTGCAGTCAGCGCATCAATATAATCCTGCACGGTGCTAAATTGTGATGGATTAACATTGGCAACGACCAGTTCCGGGAACAAATACCATTCGTCAATCACTGCCTTCACAAATTCCTGACGTGAAGAAAGCGAGCAGGTAGAAGTAGGAGTCGGTGAAGGTGTGGGCGTACCAGCAGTTGGCGGTGCTGTTGTGACGGTCTGGCCATTATTGTCACCTCCGCCGCATGCGCTCAACATGGCAATGATGCCAAGAGCAGCACCGCTTTTGAACTTGAAAGATGTCATTTGTGGTAGTCCTCGCCGTAAAACATTATCGTTAACCGGGACCATTTCTTTGGCTCCCCGGCCATACATATTAAACTATACTTTAATACAGAGTGCGCACAATAACCTAAATTATCGTTTTCAACGAGTAACATTTTGAAACACATCCCTCAGGGTGTTGAAAATATACCGTTGTTGAGACGGCTGTAAGGCAACAGCCTGAAGGTCTGGAGCCTGCTCCTATTTAGACAGTTTGGCTCACAAACACTATTTTTTGCCTTCAAAGTGATATTTCGTAATGTAAAAATATGTATCAAAATGCATTTTTATCTTTATAAAAAAAGTATAAAAACAGCATTTTAGATATATTTAACTGACTGCAATTAACCTGCAGAGGGTTGCTACCTTGCGGCCATAATGACGAACATCTATATTGGAAATATGGGAGGCGGGAACTACTTCTTAAATCCCTGGGTTTAACTACTAAAGGTACTTTTTAATATGCGTAAATTTGTAATTGCCGGCGCTGTTGCCGTTGCTGCTCTTGGTCTTTCTGCTTGTTCAGAGCAGACACAGGATGCTGCTGGTGAAACAGCTGACTCGATGGCTGAAGACGCTTCTAACGCTGTTGAAGCGACAGGCGATGCTGTTGAAGGCGCTGCTGAAGCTACAGGCGATGCCGTTGAAGGCGCAGCAGACGCGACAGCCGAAGCTGTTGACGGCGCTGTTGACGCAACAGGCGAAGTTGTTGAAGATGCAGGCGAAGCCATGCAGGACTAAGCTTTACGCTTAATCTATTGAAGAAGGCGCGTCCCCGAAGGGATGCGCCTTTTTATTCCAATATTCCCAAAAACATTGGCTTAAGCGGGCGTAGAACGCTCTCTGCAAAATTCATGAATGCCCGCACTTTTGCGGTTCGGCGCAGGTCACTATGCGTTAAAATCCAGATATCGCGTGACGGTTTGGGCGGTGCAGTTGTTGCTCGCACCAGTCCAGGCACGCTATCGGCTAGAAAACACGGCAGCATTGTTAACCCCATGCCCGCGCGAGCCAGTTCGATCTGCATATTCATATTGGCGAATGTGCCCCAAGCCGGAACTTTTGCAAACTGGGTGTCCTGCGCCCATTCCGGAAATGGCGTTACATTGTCACCCCATCCAATCCAGCGTGCTGACATGCTGTCACCAGTTATATCATGCCGCTCCAGATAATCGGGTGAGGCATAGATACTGGTATGATAGGGAAAGAGTTTGCGGCCCACCAGCGCCTCTGGCGGATCGTTATGCATACGTACAGCCACATCGGCTTCGCGACGAGCCATGTCGAGCTGTTCGAAGCTGGCAATGATTTCCAGATCAAGTTCGGGGTGCAGCGCGGCAAATTCGGGAAGCCGTGGTGCAAAAGCCCGCACTGCAAGTGGCTCGGCTATCGTGACGATAAGCTTACCATGAAGATCATCGTCGCGGCCCGCAATATGGCGCGTCACGTCATTCAGTTCTTCGGCAAAGCCATGTGCGGCGACGGCAAGTTCTTCACCCGCGCTGGTAGGGGCATATCCGGCCGGCAACCTGTCAAACAGGCGTGCACTCACCGATTTCTCAAGACTATCGATGCGGCGACTCACGGTACTGTGGTGTACGCCGAGTTTGCTGGCTGCTCTGCGAACAGTGCCTTCACGCATGACGGCGCGGAATATACGGATATCTTCCCAGTCCATGTTTTTCATGCCTAGCCTATAGCCTCCATCGTCATGCGGTGCAAATTTGCACCTAATAGTCTCATCATACTCTCTCGCTATCATATTTATGCGCCGTTACTTTGATTTCATAATTTAAAGGAGATACGTTCATGACCATGCCGCTTATCACCGCAACTGCCGCTGGTGTAATTATCATCCTACAGGTAATATTAATGATTACTGTCGGTCTGCATCGTGCCAAAACAGGCATATCTGTGGGAACAGGTGAAGACCGCGATATGGAACGCAAAATGCGCCGCCATGGTAATCTGGCCGAAAATTCCGGTTTGTTTATTGCCGCACTCGCATTGCTGGAAATAGTGGGCGCAAGCCGTCCATTGGTGCTGGGCCTTGCGGTTACCTTTATCATCGGGCGGCTGGCACATGTATTTGCCTTTTCTTCACTCGTGGGGTCGCACAATGAACCGGGCGGCATGATTTTCACGGTCGGGCGCGGTGTTGGCGCGCTGGCCACCTTCGGCACAGGCATGGTAATCGGCGTGTCATTGCTCATATACACACTATAAATTAGCGCATTTGCACATCTGAAAGGAGGACATCATGTCCATTTCCATATCGACAATATATAAAGCCACCACTGCACAGGCTTTGGGAGGGTTAACCGGTATTTTGGCCAAAGCGCGTGACCATGTAAACGCGGCCGGCGCGGCGGAAGATGATTATCTGCAATCACGCATTATAGAGGATATGCACCCGATGATCTGGCAGGCACAGATGATCAGCGAATTTGCCGTGCGCGGCGGTGCAAGGCTGTCGGGCAAGCAAACCGAAGATATGGTGGATATACCTTTTGAGGAAAGCAGTTTTGATGATCTGATTGCGCGGGTGCAAACATGCCTGGCGATGGTCATGGCCTATGATGACGCTGTTCTGGATGGTGCGGGTGATACGGAAATTACCATGCCGATTGGCCCGGATCAGGAATTGACTTTGACAGGACAGAGTTACCTTTTGTCATTCTATCTGCCCAATCTGTTTTTCCATGTGACGACCGCTTATGATCTTCTACGAGGCAAAGGCGTGGAAATCGGCAAACGTGATTTCCTGAATTTTGGGGGATAGCGCTAGCCGCAGTTGCAACATCAAAAATGGGAAAGGGCCGAAGCATCGCTGCTCCGGCCCTTTCTTTTGCTTTGGTTAAAGCAGAGAGTGGGGAGGGTTTAGAAACCCATGCCGCCGCCCATGCCGCCCATGCCACCCATATCGGGCATTGCAGGAGCTGCTGCTGCTTTGTCTTCCGGTGCATCGGAAATCGCCGCTTCAGTGGTGATCAGCAGGCCAGCGACAGATGCTGCATCCTGCAGCGCGGTGCGCACGACTTTTGTCGGGTCGATAACACCGGCTTTGACCAGATCCTCAAACACGTCGGTTGATGCATTGAAGCCCAGGTTTTCGTCACCGCCGTCCAGCAGCTTGCCAGAGATGACCGCGCCGTCATGGCCCGCATTTTCACTGATCTGACGGACCGGTGCATAAAGCGCCTTGCGTACGATATCTACGCCGCGTGTCTGGTCGTCATTGATGCCAGCCAGGCCTTCAATGGCTTTCGTGGCGTAAAGAAGGGCAGTACCGCCACCAGGGACAATGCCTTCTTCCACAGCTGCACGGGTTGCGTGCAGTGCGTCGTCGACACGGTCTTTCTTCTCTTTCACTTCAACTTCGGTCGCACCGCCAACTTTGATGACAGCAACACCGCCCGCGAGTTTCGCGAGGCGCTCTTGCAGTTTTTCTTTGTCATAGTCGGAGCTTGTGTTTTCGATCTGCGTACGGATCGCTTCCACGCGGGCTTTAATGTCGTCTGTATCGCCTGCACCGTCAACAATCGTGGTGTTATCCTTGTCGATGGTTACGTTTTTCGCTTCGCCCAGCATGCCGAGTGTTACGTTTTCAAGCTTGATGCCCAGATCTTCGGAAACCATTTCACCTTTGGTGAGGATGGCAATATCTTCGAGCATCGCTTTACGGCGATCACCAAAGCCAGGTGCTTTTACCGCTGCGATTTTCAGACCGCCGCGCAGTTTGTTGACCACGAGTGTGGCAAGCGCTTCGCCTTCAATATCTTCGGCAATGATGAGCAAGGGACGGCCAGACTGCATCGCGGCTTCCAGGATCGGAAGCATGGGTTGCAGGTTGGTCAGTTTCTTCTCATGGATCAGGATGTACGGGTTTTCGAGTTCCGTTGTCATCTTGTCCGGGTTGGTGATGAAATATGGGGACAGGTAACCGCGGTCAAACTGCATGCCTTCGACAACGTCGAGTTCAAAGTCGAGGCCCTTGGCTTCTTCAACTGTGATAACGCCTTCTTTGCCGACTTTTTCCATGGCTTCGGCGATTTTTTCACCAACTTCCACGTCACCGTTCGCAGAAATGATGCCAACCTGTGCAACTTCTTCGCTGCCTGCAACTGGCTTTGACCGGCCAGCCAGGTTTTCAACGACTTTACCAACAGCAAGGTCAATGCCGCGTTTCAGGTCCATCGGGTTCATTCCCGCTGCGACTGATTTCATACCTTCACGGACAATAGCCTGTGCCAGCACGGTCGCTGTTGTTGTACCGTCACCGGCAATATCATTGGTCTTGGAAGCAACTTCCTTGACCATCTGTGCGCCCATATTTTCGAACTTGTCTTTCAGTTCGATTTCCTTGGCGACAGTCACGCCGTCCTTGGTGATGCGCGGCGCACCGAAAGATTTGTCGATAACAACGTTGCGGCCTTTGGGGCCGAGTGTCACTTTTACGGCATCAGCGAGAATGTCTACGCCCTTCAGAATGCCTTCGCGGGCCGTGCGGCCGAATTTTACGTTTTTAGCTGACATGGGTAATATTCCTTGTGTCTTGAAATTACGTGATTTGGAAGAAGCTTAGGCTCAGCCCATAATGCCGAGGATATCGCCTTCTTTTACAATCAGAAGATCTTCGCCATCTATTTTGACTTCTTTGTTCATATAATTATTGGCGTCGAACAGAATACGGTCGCCAGGCTGAACGTCGAGAGCCGTTACCTTGCCCGCGTCGTCTTTCTGGCCAGCGCCAACGGCGACAACTTCACCTTGGGAAGGTTTTTCCTGTGCGCTGTCGGGAATGATGATTCCGCCAGCGGTTTTTTCTTCGGCCTCAATACGGCGCACAAGCACACGGTCATGGAGTGGACGAAATTTCATATGGCTCACCCTTTCATATAAAAGTGATTGAATTAGCTGTGTTATGAGTAACCCGCACCATTGCGGACTCGGATTAGCACTCTCTATAAGAGACTGCTAACACGGGGCCTATATGGCGCTGCGGCGCGGTGCGTCAAGCGATGCCATGCAGATTTTCGATAATTTTTTTGTGGTGGATTGTAACCTTTGCCGCTGCTGTCACGAAACTCCCCATGACGCTGCAGCTTCGCTTTCGCGTCACAGGTTGAAAAATTAAGCATTACATAAACTGAAAGGCATATCCCCATGAACAACTCTCTTACCAGAAACGCCCTGAAACTCGGCACAATCGCAACCGCTATGGCCGCTGCCGCGACACTTTCCGCAACACCCGCTAGTGCGGCTGGCGCAAAGGAAAAATGCTATGGCGTCGCACTTGCTGGCAAGAATGACTGTGCAGCGGGTCCCGGCACAACATGCGCAGGTACATCAACTAAAGATTATCAGGGCAATGCCTGGAAATACGTTTCCAAAGGCTCATGCGAAAATATGGGCGGTTCGCTCAAACCTCGCAAAGGCAACGCAAAGCCAGTAGCCAAGAAATAAGCTTTTCGCTGGATAAGCGATCCGCTAGTCTTGCGTGATGAACATCGCCTCCCATCCGGTCCGGCAGGGCCTTTCATCCAGGACCCGCCGCGACCTTCCCTCCGCTGTCGGCATCGGTCTGAAAGCGGCACATTACGAGAATGTGCTTGATGGAGAGGAACTTGCCGGGCATCCGGCATGGGTGGAAGTTCATCCGCAAAACTACTTTGGCGATGGTGGCCCACCGCACCGGTGGCTCACCGCCATCGCCGAAGTTTATCCCTTAAGTTTTCACAGTGTAGGCCTGTCATTGGGATCGGTAGGCGGAGTGCATGCTGAGGAACTTGATAAGCTGGCTGCTCTTTGTGAGCGCTATGACCCTGCCAGTGTGTCCGACCATTTGAGCTGGAGCGGCAATGCCCATGACCGGCTGCCTGATTTGCTGCCTGTACCCTATACAAAAGAAGCGCTTGACCATTTTGTCCGCGAAGTGGGCCGAGTGCAGGATCGGCTGAAACGGCCGATATTGCTGGAAAATCCGTCACGCTACCTGGCCTATGTCCATGACGAGATGGCTGAGACTGATTTTATTCACGAGTTATGCCGCCGCGCTGGATGCGGCCTGCTGTTCGATGTCAATAATGTCGAGGTGAGCTGCACCAATTTGGGGCTATCTGCTGAAGAATATGTTGATGCGATCAATCCCGATATAGTCGGTGAAATGCATCTGGCGGGTCATGCCACGGAAATGCTGGACGATGGCCCCATGCTGATTGACGATCACGGATCACACGTGACCGATATGACCTGGGCACTGTACCGGCGTTTTATTACGCGTGCCGGGCTAAGGCCGACACTGATTGAATGGGATACAGATGTTCCCGATTACCCAACCTTGATGGCAGAGGCGGACAAGGTGACCGATATATTGCACCAGCCGGTGTCTGCGCATGGCTGACCATGGCGGATACAGCCTGGGCGAAGGGCAGGACTATTTCCTGGATACGCTCCACAATGGCCCCGGTCATTGCCCTGAGGATCTGTTCGCAGGTTCATCGTCCCGCGCGATCATGGGGCTGAAAGCACATGCCAACACTGTGTCACATGCGCGGCTGGTGGCGATGGAGGAGACATATCCGCGCACCATGCAGCGGCTCGATGCCCTGAATGAAGAGGGTTTCTTCAATGCGATATGCCGCGATTTTATTGAACGCGAGGATGTAAAGACGCAGGCGATGATGGATATCGGGCACGGGTTTGCGGACTATCTGGCCATGCTGGAATGCGACGCGGCGAGCATTGACCTGGCTGCGATCGAAATGCGCTGGCTGGAAAGCTATCATGCCGCCGATGCGTCGCCGCTTACCATGCAGCATATTGCCGCACTGGAAGAAGAAGCGCTGATGGCGTTACCACTGTGCATACATCCGTCGCTGCGTGTGACGCAGCTGACTGCGTTACCGGCGGAGGAACTGACCGAACTGGTTGAATATCACGATGCCGCCGCCGTAGCGACCCTGCGGCCCGAAGCGCAGGTTTTCTATCACCCCTGGCCCGCGGAGACAGCCGCTCTCGTCGCATTTGCGCAAGGCCATGATGAAAAAAACATAGCCATGTGTAACCTTCTGGAAAAAGCAGTCGAACTGGTAGGTGAAGACAATGTGCAGCCACTTGTTTTTACGGTTGTCGAAGCGGGCGTGTTTATCGCCCCCGGCAATCTGCAAGCATGATGGCTGCATGACAACAGCAACAGGGAAGAGATAGAGACATGATTGATTTGATTAAAAAAGCCATTGGCATTGTAGATAACCGCTTTTTTGAGGGTATTGCCCTGTTCCTTGCGCGGCTTGCACTTGCGGCACAGTTCTGGCGGTCCGCGCGGACCAAGGTGGAGGAAGGTAGCTTCCTGCAAATGCGTGATATTACCGTGGACCTGTTCCGTGACGAATACGGGATGCCTTTTCCCGAAATTACAGGCCTGATTGCAACCTATGCCGAACATATATTCCCGATTCTGCTGGTATTGGGCCTGTTTACACGCTTCAGCGCGGCTGCCCTGTTTGTTATGACGCTGGTTATCCAGTTGTTTGTCTATCCGGAAGCATGGTGGAACCCGCATATTATGTGGTTCGCACTGGCGCTTATCCTGATTGCGCGTGGCGGCGGATTGTTCGCACTGGATCGTCTGGGCGACCGCACGTTCGGCAAGGCTGACTGAGCAGTTGGCGGGCTGGAACCAAGGCGGAGGGCAGGACCATGATTGCAGATGATGCAACATTCAGGCGGTTGATGCGTGCCTCGCAGCAGGGTGACAAACAGTGTTACAGCGTGCTGCTGGCCGAATGTGACAAATGGCTTCGGCGCTATTTCGCCGCGAAAATAGCGCCGGCAGCGCTTGAGGATCTGGTGCAGGAAACGTTGATCTCGGTGCACCGCAAGCGGGCCAGCTATGATCCGGAGCGCGCCTTTCTGCCCTGGCTGGCTGCGATTGGCCGGTATCGCTGGATTGACCAGCTGCGCAAGACATACCGCAATAATGAAGCGGAACTGGATGAAAACCTTGTCGCCGATCCGCAGTCCGAAGCGGTGAGCGCGAAGATCAGCATTGAAAGCCTGCTTGAAAAACTACCTGAGAAACAGGCGGAAGTTATCCGGTTGGTCAAGATAGAGGGGCTGAGCATATCCGAAGCCTCAGCCATGACCGCGCAGTCGGAATCGCTGGTGAAAGTCAACATTCATCGCGGTATAAAAAAACTGAATACCATTGTTGAAGAATGATCTGCAAAGCACGAAAAGTATTTAATTTAAGAGTAAAAATATGACACATAATATGAACAGCTCCCCCAATGGTTTCAGCATCGATGCGCTGGTTGATGACCTGCAGCCGGTCAGTCCGATCAGCCTGAACCACGGCTTTGCCATTATCGCTATCATGACCCTGGCGGCACTGGCTATGGTGTATGCCACAATTGATTTTCGCGGTGATGTTATGGCGGGCGCGCCTGCGCCAATGTTCTTCCTGCGCCTCGGCATGCTTCTGCTTCTGGGTACGGCCACTGGTATTGCCGCATTGTCCATGGGACGCCCGGCGATAGCGACGGAAAAGCGGCAATCGGGCACGATTTACTGGAAATGGGCTGTTATGGCGGCGCTGCTATTTCCTGTTTCAGCATTTGTTACCCTGCTGGTCGACACCAATCTCTTCATGCGCGATTTCCATACCGTGTCATCGGTAAAGTGCTTGGTGACCAGTGTTACGGCATCGCTGTTTATCGGCGGTGCGATGACATTATGGATGCGTCGCGGTGCACCGACCAATCTGCCGCTCACCGGTATGCTAATCGGGCTTTCCGCGGGCAGTCTTGGTGCCGCCGCCTATAGCTTTCACTGCCCGTTCAACGCCGTGGCCTATAATGGCGTATGGTTCCCGATGGCCGTGGGCATCAGTACATTGATCGGTTGGCTGGTCATTCCGCGGCTGATTCGCTGGTAAACAGCTATTCTGGCAAGGAATACGTCAGTCAGGAATATTGAATAGGGCGCCGTCATGGAAATGGCGGCGCCTCTTTTATCCGGCTTTTATCGAACCGGGCGCGGTCTTCATGGATTAATATCTGGCATTTCTGTGGCAGCGCACCTAAGTAATTGCCAAATCAAGGCAAGGACCAAGGCATATGGATTTCGTCAAAAAAGCGTGGAAAATACTGGTGGCAGTCAAGGATGGGCTTGTTCTTGTCTTCATGCTTTTGTTTTTTATGGCATTATTTGCGCTGATGTCCTCTTCCCCCAATCCGGCATCAGTCAAGGAAGGCGCGTTGCTCGTCGATCTTAACGGCGTGCTGGTTGAGGAAAAGACTGAAGTTGATCCCTTTGCCGTGTTGACCAGCGGTTCTGTACCAATTCAGGAATATCAGCTCCGCGATGTGGTGCGCGCTATTGAGGGTGCGGCTGCTGATGACAATGTCAAAACACTTGTCCTTGATCTTGACCGTTTCATGGGCGGTGGACAGGTTAGCCTGACGCGTGTCGGTGAGGCGATCGATAAGGTGAAAAAGGCGGGCAAGCCTGTCTATGCTTTTGCCACTGCCTATTATGATGACAGTTACCAGCTTGCTGCGCATGCTGATGAAATCTGGATGGATGATATGGGCGGGGCGCTATTCAGCGGCCCCGGTGGCAGCCGCCTTTACTATAGCGATCTGATAAACCGGCTGGGTATCACGGCGCATATTTACAAGGTGGGTACCTATAAATCAGCGGTGGAGCCTTATAGCCGGTCAAGCCAGTCGCCCGAAGCCAAGGAAAATGCACAGGCGCTTTATGATGCACTCTGGTCGCAGTGGAAAGAGGAAGTCGGCAAGGTGCGACCCAAGGCAAAACTGGATGCCGTGACGCAGGAACCGGCATCGGCAGTGACGGCCGCGAACGGTGACCTGGCCAAAATGGCTATCGACAATGGTTTGGTGGACAAGATTGGCAGCCGGGTCGAGTTTGGCCGCTATGTTGCCAAAAAGGCAGGTTTTGACGAAGATGGCGAAGTGGGCAATTATGACCACACATCGCTGAATGTCTGGCTTGCCGCCAATGATGCAGAGACACCGGGTGAACGTATCGGTGTTGCCACGATTTCTGGCGAGATTGTTGATGGTAATGCAGGGCCGGGCGTAGCTTCGGGTGACCGTATTGCGGAACTGCTCTATAAGGGGCTTGCCGATGATGATCTTAAGGCGCTGGTTGTACGGGTAAACTCGCCCGGCGGCAGCGCGCTTGCATCCGAACAGATGCGGCGCGCAATGAATGCGTATCGTGAGAAGAAAATCCCGGTGGTGATTTCCATGGGTGATGTCGCGGCCAGTGGTGGGTACTGGGTGGCAACGGCAGGCGATCATATCATGGCGGAACCCTCTACCATTACGGGTTCGATAGGTATTTTTGCAGTACTACCCAGCTTTGAAAAGACACTGGCAAAATATGGTGTCAATGCCGATGGTGTGACGACCACACCGCTGTCGGGACAACCAGACTTGGTGGGTGGCTTCAATGAAAGTCTCGACACGGTGATCCAGTCGAGCATCGAAAATAACTATGGCCGGTTCCTGAAAATTGTTTCGGATAACCGCAAAAAAACGCCTGAAGAGATTGACGCGATTGGTCAGGGCCGTGTCTGGGATGGTGGCGCAGCGCGGCAATTAGGGCTGGTCGACAGTTTCGGCTCGCTGGACGAGGCGCTGGCGAAGGCAGCGGAGCTTGCGAAAATAGAAGGCGACTATCACGCCCATTATCTGGAAACACCAGTGGATGGCTTTTCTGCGCTGCTCGCCAATATGTTTGCACAGCCAAATGAACAGGCTGCACGGCAGGATGTGTTTGGCCGCATTGCGCAGCAGCAGAAATTCACTGCCATGCGTGCAATATCCGATATGCAATTGCTGCTCGACGGCCAGGGAGTTCAGGCACGCTGTCTGGAATGCGCAGCCGATATGCCGCCCAATGCAACGCTCCGAAATAGTTCGCTATTGGGTGCGTTGTTCGCTAATATGATTCCGTAATGACAATTCATATCAGTTTACCACTTCGGTGGTGAAGGAGGGGTCGTATTCTTGAAGGTATGGCCCCTTTTATATGGCTTGCTAGCTTGATGTGTCCTCCCAATTTACGCATTCCCAAACCACACGAAACCCGTTAGAGCGGGCGACATGATAAACGGCTTATCCCTTGCGTCCACTTTACTGGTGATGGCGGGCGGTGCATGCGGTGCGGCGCTGCGCTATCATCTGGGACGTTTGTTGTTCCACGCGGCTGGACCGGGCCTTCCATGGGGCACATTTGCCGTCAATATAATTGGCGGGTTTGCCATGGGCGCGCTGGTTGGCCTGCTCGCGCGCAGCGATGTGTCCGGCGAACCATGGCGGTTATTTTTGGGTGTGGGCCTGCTGGGCGGTTTTACGACATTTTCGGCATTCAGCCTGGAAATATTCGCCTTTATCGAGCGCGGTGAATGGGGCATGGCTTTTGCCTATGCGCTGGCATCGGTACTGGGCAGCGTGGTGGCTCTGTTCGCGGGCATATATCTGATAAGGCAAATGGTATGAGTAATAATGACGATAAAGATACCGGGCCGGAAAAACGCCATGACCTGATTGATGTGCGCCAGTTCAGGATTACCGCCGATGATGACGGTATCCGGCTCGACCGCTGGTTCAAGCGCAACCAGCCGCAGATCAGCTTTAACATGGTGTCGCGCTGGGCACGTACCGGACAGATCCGGCTGGATGGCAAACGAGTAAGCCCCGGTGATCATATCCAAGCTGGGCAGACAATCCGCATGCCGCCCGCCGATCCAAAAGCGGGCAAGGGACCAAAAAAAGAAGTCGCGCCGCTGTCTCCTGACCAGATCGATTATATGCGTGACATGGTCATCCACCGCGATGAAGCGGCGATTGTCATCAACAAGCCGCCGGGCCTTGCCACACAGGGCGGCAGCAAGACGAACACCCATGTCGATGGCATGCTTGATGCGCTGCGTTATGAAAGGGACATAAAACCCAAACTGGTGCACCGGCTCGACAAGGACACCAGCGGCGTATTGCTGCTGGCGCGCAGTTCGGGGAATGCGGCGTTTTTCTCAAAACGTTTTTCAGGCCGCACTGCACGCAAGATTTACTGGGCGCTTATTAAAGGCGTGCCGGAAATTGCCGATGGCGTAATCGAACTGCCGCTGGCCAAACAGCCCGGGTCGGGTGGTGAGAAAATGGTGGTGGATGAGGAAAACGGCCAGAGCGCCAAAACCCGGTACCGCATTATCGAACGTGCCGGAAACCGGGCAACATGGGTGGAGCTGCAGCCGTTTACCGGCCGCACGCATCAATTGCGCGTGCATATGGCTGCGATTGGCCATCCGATTATCGGTGATGGCAAATACGGTCTGAAAGAGGCTTATTTACCTGGCGAAGTGAGCCGTAAAATGCACCTGCATGCGCGGCGTTTGCGTATTGAGCACCCCGATGGTGTGCCATTGGATGTGGTCGCTGACCTGCCGCCGCATTTTGCCGAAACGATGGATCACCTGGGCTTCGATATGGAAATTGGCGATTTGCCCCTGGAAGAAGATCAACCGCCGCCAAGCCGTGCAGACGCAAAGAAATATGCGCGCCAGCATGCCAAGCAAGTGCGCCGTGACATGCGCGGGGAACGCCGCAAGCGGGGAGATGCTCCGCCCAAGGGCAAAGGCGGTAAAGCCAAGGCGGGTGCAAAGCCCTCTTTCAAGGGCAAAGGAAAGCCCGGCGGTAAACCGGGTGGGAAAAAGGGTTTTGGCAAACCTGGCAGCAAGCCAACCCGTGGCGGGGACAAAGGGAAGGGTGGCAAACCATCTGGAAAGCCGAACGGTGGGCGGGGTCGCCGCTGATATGGCCGTCAAGCTCGCAATATTCGACTGTGATGGCACGATGGTCGATAGTCAGGCCAATATCTGCCGCGCCATGGAAGCCGCTTTTGCAGCAGAAAAGCTTCCTGCACCTGATCATCACGTGACACGGCGGATTGTAGGACTGTCGCTTCGTGAAGCGATGGCGGTGATGCTGCCCAATGGCGATGGAGCGCAGCACCACCGGCTGGCCGATCATTACAAGGCAGCATTCGTGCACCTGCGCGGTAGCGGCGTCATGCAGGAAGAGTCGCTCTATGATGGGCTGATCGCGTTGTTTGACAGGCTTGAGGCAGCGGACTGGTTACTTGCCGTGGCCACAGGAAAGTCCGATCGCGGGCTTGCCATGGTTTTGCATCACCATGGATTGGAAGGGCGTTTTGTGAGCTTGCAGACTGCAGATCGCCATCCATCCAAGCCGCATCCGTCGATGATTGATCTTGCCATGGCAGATGCCGGGGCAGAGCGCGGCGGAACGGTGATGATTGGTGATACCAGCTATGATATGGAAATGGCGGTCAATGCGGGCGTGCGAGCTATTGGCGTTGATTGGGGTTATCACGACACGCATGAACTGACAGCGACGGGCGCTGATGTAGTGGCAATGCAGATGGCCGATCTGTTTGATATTTTGGAAGGAAAAACGGATGCAGGATAGTAATACAACCGCGCAGACGCGCTTTGCTATCATCTCACTGGTACGGCTGGCGGGCACGATCATGGTTGCGATTGGTTTGCTTTCAGTTGCTCAGGCAATGGACTGGATTCCGGCTGGTGTGAATTATGCCATGGTAATCATCGGATTTTTCATGGCTTTCATTGCGCCGCGCTTGCTCGCCCGCCGGTGGCGCTCGCCCGATATGGACCAGGACTGAGCAGCCCATGAAACGTTTCTACAAAGATGTTGCCACCGGGCCATCGGGCGACGGCTTTGGCATCCTGCTGGATGGACGGCCGATCAAGACACCCGCCCGCGCGGCGCTTGTGCTGCCTCATACAGCGCTGGCCGAAGCGGTCGCTGAAGAATGGCGTGTGCAGGGGGAAGAAATTGACGCTGCTTCCATGGTGATGACCGGTTTTGCCAATGCGGCCATAGACAGGGTCGCGCCAGACAGAGAAGCATTTGCACAGCCCATAGCGGCTTATGCCGAAACCGATATGCTGTGTTACCGCGCAGAAGCAGGTGATCTGCAGGCAGAAAAGCAGGATGCAGAATGGGAGCCATTGCTGCGCTGGGCAGAGCAGAGATATGACGTTGCCTTTACGCGCATTGCCGGCATTTCCTATCAGGATCAGCCCGCGGCAACACTGGCACGTATGTCAGAGGCCGTGCTGGCGCAAGATGACTTTACGCTTGCCGCAATGCAGCCGCTCACGACAATTTCCGGTTCGTTGGTTTGCGTGCTCGCCTTTTTGGAAGGCCAGATTGATACCAGCGCGCTATGGCCCATCGTCAATCTGGAAGAGTTGTGGCAGGCAGAATTATGGGGTGAGGATGCCGAAGCATTGGCCACACGTGAAGCGAACCGCGTGAAGTTTGAAGCCGCAGCCCGGTTTTGTGAATTGGCGCGCGAAAACGCTTAAACAGTAAGCGCCGAATAGAGCATTGTCTTGATTTCCCGCCTGACGGGGTAAGTGCTGGACGGCATAAGCTGCGTCATGAATATCATGATGATATCCTCCACCGGATCGACAAAAAATGCGGTCGAAAACATTCCGCCCCAGTAAAAATCACCGGTTGAACCGGGTACACCTGTTGCGGCACTGTCCACGGTTACGCCAAAGCCCAGACCAAAGCCGCCGCCTGCATTTTCCGCCTCACTGAACAGCGATTTACTGTGTTGTGTCAAGTCACCGCCGCCCGGCAAGTGGTTGGCGGTCATCAGTTCCAGCGTCTTTCGGCCGATAATTTGCCGTCCATCCAATGTGCCTTCATTGAGCAGCATACGGCAGAAGCGGTGATAATCGGCAAGTGATGACACCAGTCCGCCGCCGCCGGAGAGCAGCTTAGGCGGCTTCATCCACGCTGTATCTGCTCCCGTATCGAACATCTTCATTTTTTCGCGGGGATGCCATGTATAGCAATCAGTCATTCGGCTGATTTTATCTTCTGGCAGCTGGAAATGCGTGTCGTTCATGCCGAGCGGTTCGAAGATATTTTCGGCGATATACTCATCCAGCTTCTGTCCCGAAATCCGCTGGATCAAAGCGCCCAGCACATCGGTGGAGATCGAATAGTTCCAGCTGTTGCCTGGATCAAATTCGAGCGGAATGTCTGCGAGGGTTTGAATGAATTGCTCCAGATCACCGCCATCAAAGCGCTCAAACCCCGCCTTACGGTATGCAGCGTCAATCGGAGTGCGTTCCTGAAAACTATAGGTCAGTCCCGATGTGTGACGCAGCAGGTCGATAATCTGCATTGGACGGGCCGGGGCACGAGTCATGAACGGCTGTTCGCCGCCACCGGAGACGAATACGCCCTGGTCTTTCCATTCGGGAATGTATTTTGTGACCGGGTCAGACAGCGCGACTTTTGCCTGTTCCACCAGCTGCATGAACGCGATCGAAGTTACCGGCTTGGTCATGGATGCGATGCGGAACAGGTGATCTTGTGTAAGCGTTTCCCCGGGTCGCGCTTCACCTTGCAGTGACAGGTGCGCAATATCATCACCTCTGCCGATCAGCAGCGCCGTATGCGGCATACGCCCACTGTCCAGATATTTGGACTTTAGATGCATATCAATAAAAGCAAGGCGTTCAGGGTCAAAACCGAGTTCCGCTGAATCAAAAACAGTCAATGTCATGTGCTATATTCTCTTAAGCAGGGGCGTATTAGGTGGAGGTTTGTCCAAATTTCTGGCGGCTGTAGGGGTGTGAGCTTGATAAACCGCCGTCAACAACAAGGGCATGACCATTTACATAGGAAGAGTCTTCCGATGCAAGGAATAGTGCAGCACTGGCAATTTCACTTGGCTCACCGCCACGTTTGAGCGGGTTGAGTTGGCCAATTTTATCTTCCATGCCGCGTTCACGGACCATGTCATACATAAATTCGGTCATGCCGGTTTCGATAAGGCCAGGGCAGATCGCGTTGCAGCGTATATCGCTGCCCGAAAGCTGCTGCGCACCGATACGGACCAGATTAACCACACCCGCCTTGGACGCGGTGTAGGCGGGGCCGCCCGCACCCGAGCGAAGCCCGGCGACGCTGGCGGTGCAGATGATTGAGCCGCCATGTCCTTTATCCGCAATTGCCTTGCCCGCATATTTGATGGCGAGGAATGGCCCTATCAGGTTGATACGCAGGATTTCCTCCCACTCCTCTACGCTCTGGTCGAATATACCATCAAACCCGCCGGAAATGCCCGCATTGGCAAAAAAGATATGCAGGTCGCCGTGAAGCTCGAGCGCTTTGGCAACGAGTGCTTGTACGTCTTCTTCCTTACCCGCATCGCAGGTTACCGCAGTGATGGCCTCGGGGTTTTCAGCGGCAGTGTCATTTACTTTGTCCGTAATATCGGCGGCGATAACCTTTGCTCCATGCTCGGCGAACAGCAACGCGGAAGCGCGTCCAATACCGCTACCAGCACCAGTCACAATGGCTATTTTTCCAGATAGGTCGGTCATTTACAGTCCTCCTGTAATGGTTGTGCCGCCGTCAATTACCATCGATTGCCCGGTCATGAATTTGGATGCATCGGATGCGAGGAAGACGGCAGCACCTGCAATTTCGGATGGTTCGCCTATACGGCGTAGCGGAATAGAGCCTTCAACATGCGCCATCAGTTTCGGGTTTTCCCACAGCGCTCTTGCAAAATCGGTTTTGATTATGCCCGGCGCAATACAATTGACGCGTACGCCGTCGGGTCCATATTCGGCGGCGAGGTTCCGGGCGAGCTGGAAATCTGCCGCCTTGGATATATTATACGCGCCAATTGTCGTGCTGGACACCATACCGCCAATGGATGAGACCAATATGATGGAGCCTTCACCGCGTTCGCGCATTTCCGGTGCCACCATCTGGATCAGCCAGTGGTTGGAAATGATATTATTGTCGAGAATTTTGCGGAATTGCTCGTCGGCAATGCCTTCCATCGGCCCGTAATAGGGATTGGATGCAGCGTTGCAGACGAGGATATCGATCTTGCCAAACGCGTTGCGCGTCGCGTCGACCAAACGCTGCAAACCGTCTTTGTCAGAAATATTGCACGCGGCGGCAATCGCCGTGCCTTCGCCATACTTTTCATTGATTTTTGCGGCGGCGGCATCGCAGGCATCCTGCTTGCGGCTGGAGATAACGACTTTCGCGCCTTGCGCGGCCATTTCATATGCGGTGGCGAGGCCAATGCCGCGTGAAGAGCCGGTGATAAGAGCCGCCTTCCCGGTCAGATCAAATTGAGACATATTTTATCCTTGAATGAAATGCTTCTAATCTTTTGCACCAGCTTTTTTCGCGAACGTCCAGGCGGCCTGTGCCAGCGGGGCGACACGTTCCGCCATGGTCGCAGCCTGCGCGCTTGACGCCGTGCCATCTATCACGCGTTTTTTAATGCCTTGTAAAATTGCGGCAATACGAAACAGGTTATAGGCCATGTACCAGTCCATGGGTGGCACTTCGCTGAGCTTCGCATGCTCGATATACAGGCCTTGCGCTTCCTCCATGGTCGGAATGCCCAGGTTCCCGACATCCACGCCGAGAAGGCCATTACGCCCTTCAGCAGGCTGAATCCAGCTCATCAGGAAATAGCTGAGATCGGCAATCGGGTCGCCTAGCGTCGAAAGCTCCCAGTCAAGCAGGGCAATGACTTTAGGCTCGTCCTTGGCAAAGATCATGTTGTCGATCCGGTAGTCACCATGTGCGATGCCGAAACCTTTTTGTTCGGGCAGGGTGGTGGGCAGCCATTCAATCAGCTTGTCCATTTCCGGCAGGGTTTCGGTTTCGGAGAGTTTATACTGTTTTGACCAACGCGCCGTTTGCCGCGCGCAGTAATTGCCGGGCTTGCCATAGTCCGCAAGACCGATTTTTTCAGGGTCGTAGCTGTGCAGCTTTGCGAGCGTCTCTATCATCTGGTGATAGATCGCGGTGCGTTTTGCATTGGTTTGTTTGGGCAATGTGCCATCCCAATAGGCGACACCATCGCTGAAATCCATGACATAAAACATCGAGCCGATAACATTGTCATCCTCGCACATCCCAAACTGACGTGATACGGGAAAGCCCTGTGCGTGGAGCGCGGACTGCACTTTATATTCGCGGTCCACGGCATGGGCGGAGGGCAGCAGCTTGCCGAAAGGCTTGCGGCGCAGCACATAGGAACGACCCGGCGTATCAACGCGGTAAGTGGGGTTGGACTGCCCGCCCTTGAATTTGGACAGGGTCAGGGGGCCTGTAAAGCCATCCACATTTTCCTGCATCCATGCAGTAAGCTTGGTTTCATCCAATTTGTCCTTGTCGGGCACATCCATCGTGCCGGTCATTTCCTTGTCGGCGTCCATGTGGGAAGTCCTTTCAGTCGAATATGATGACAGAACGGGCATCGCCGCCTGTGCGCAGTTTGTCAAAACCGGTGTTTATATCTTCCAGCGCTATCCGTTCGGCAATGATGGTGTCGAGATCAAGCTGACCGTTAAGGTAGAAATGCGCAAGTTTCGGCATATCGACCTGAAAATGGGTGCTGCCCATCAACGAGCCTTTCAGTGTCTTTCCGCTCAGCAGCGTGGGGCCGTGCAGTGTCACCATCTTGCCAGGCGCGATCATGCCCACAATTGTCGCTTGTCCGCCGCGCTTGGCAATGGCCCAGGCAAGCTCAGCCGTTTCTGCACGGCCCACGGCTTCAATCGAATAGTCAACACCGCCGTTCGTCGCTGCGATTACCTGTTTGCCGACATCTTCCTCAGTCGCATCAAACACATGAGTTGCGCCCATTTTCAAGGCCAAGTCACGTTTGGCGGGGATGGGGTCAATGGCGATGATCGTTTTCGCACCTGCAATTTTTGCGGCATTGATAGCGGAGAGGCCGATACCACCCGCACCTATAATAGCCACGCTTTCGCCGGGTTTCAGCTTGCTGTCATTAAACACCGCCCCTGCACCCGTAATGACAGCGCAGCCCAGTAATGCGGCACGGTCAAACGGCATTTCCTTGTCAATGCCGACACAAGCATTTTCATGCACCAGCATTTTTTCGGCAAAAGCAGAGAGATTGAGGAACTGATGAACTGTCTCACCGCTCATGGTGAGCTTGGGCGGCTTGTCGTCGCCGCGCCTGGTGGATGGGTCCTGGCATAGGCTCTGTTGCCCGCCAGCACACAGTGCGCATGACCCGCAAAAAGGCGCTAGGAAGGTGACGACATGGTCGCCGGGCGCGACATGGCGTACATCTTCGCCCACAGCCTCGACTATACCTGCCGCTTCATGGCCGGGGATAGTGGGCATCAGTGCGGGATAGACACCGTCGATAAAGTGCAGATCCGACCGGCAAAGCCCCACCGCCTTGGTGGCGATCAGGACTTCGCGCGCGCCGGGCGCATCTATCTCGACATCACATATTTCCAGTGGCTGTCCCGCTTGTTTGAGGACAGCCGCTTTCACCGTGCCACTCCAAGATCTCCGGATGAGATAGTATTGTCGCTGTCAGGGCCGTATTTACCAAATTCCATACGTGCAATGGAACGGTTATGCACTTCATCAGGACCATCGGCGAGGCGTAGGGTGCGCTGTCCAGCATACATGGAGGCGAGCCCGGCATCCGAGGATACTCCGGCACCGCCAAATGCCTGTATGGCATCGTCGATAATTTGCAGCGCCATATTGGGTGCCTGTACCTTGATCATGGCGATTTCGGCCTTGGCATGTTTATTGCCGACCTTGTCCATCATATCTGCGGCTTTCAGGCAGAGCAGGCGGGTCATTTCAATGTCGATGCGTGCGCGGGCTACACGCTGTTCCCAGATGCTGTGTTCGGCAATAGTCTTACCGAAAGCGACACGCGATTGCAGACGGCGGCACATTTTTTCGAGTGCTTCCTCAGCTGCACCCACCGTTCGCATGCAGTGGTGGATACGGCCCGGGCCCAGGCGTCCCTGTGCAATCTCAAACCCGCGTCCTTCACCGAGCAGAATATTGGATGCCGGAATACGTACGTCTTTCAGCTCAATTTCCATATGACCATGTGGTGCGTCATCATATCCAAAGACAGGCAGGTGGCGCAGAATGTTCACGCCGGGTGCGTCCATCGGCATAATCACCATGGATTGCTGCTGGTGGCGTTTGGCTTCAAAATCAGTCTTACCCATCAAAATGGTGACCTTGCAGCGCGGGTCGCCTGCACCTGAAGACCACCATTTACGGCCATTAATGACATATTCGTCACCTTCACGGCGGATCGAAGTCTCGATATTGGTGGCATCGGAGGATGCGACAGCCGGTTCAGTCATCAAAAAGGCAGAACGAATTTCGCCTTCCATCAGCGGTTTCAGCCACTGGTCCTTATGCTCGCGTGTGCCATAGCGATGGAACACTTCCATATTGCCGGTATCGGGCGCGGAACAGTTGAATACTTCGGAAGCCCAGCCAATCCGGCCCATTTCCTCTGCGCACAGTGCGTATTCCAGGTTGGTAAGACCGGGGCCATCAAATTCGAAACTGTCATCAACATGCACCAGATTGGGATTGGATGGCGGCATGAACAGGTTCCAGATGCCTTGCGCTTTGGCGCGTTCTTTTTCTTCTTCTATAACCGGTAGTACTTTCCAGCGGTCACCTTCGGCCTGCTGCGCATCATAATCACTCATGCGCGGGCGCACGTTGGATTCAATAAAATCGCGCACGCGGTCGCGCCAGTATTGCTGCCGTTCGGTAAGGTCGAATTCCATGAAATATGCTCCTGCTCGCTAATTAGGGACTCAGCTTGTGCGTTGTTTAATCGTGTGATTAACTTGTGTCACTTATTGGCAGCGATTTCCACCCCCAACTATCAAAGATGTGAGAATTATTGTGCCTTGGGTGGGTTCTGCTCCCGCTTAAAGCGGGTTTGGTTCCGCGAGCCGGGCGTGATGTTCATCTTCGCTGAGTGGGATCTTGCGAAATGCCCACGCCGTGAGCAGGCCCAGCAGGGTGGAGATTATCACAAATGCCATATTCAGATTGGCCACAATAGCATCATCCACGCTGCCTCTCGCCGCGCCATCCGGCAGGCCAATCAACGTGATAATACTGCCGGCGAGAATAAGGCCAAAACCGCTTACCAGTTTTTGCATAAAGAACATGCCTGCGGAAAATACACCTTCGGACTTTTTGCCTGTTTCCTTTTCATATCCGCTGGCGACATCGGCCATCATCGACATGGCGAGTATCATGGCGGCTATGCCCAATCCTGTGCCAATAACCGAGAGACCAAATAGCAGAGGAATCAAGGCTGGACTTTCATTGCCTGGAAAGAACCCGGCAAGCCTGAGCCAGTAGGGTGTTGAACCGATAATCACACCAGCCAGCACAAAATAGGATGCCGCACGCGGCTTGCCGTATTTCTGCGAAACAGGTGACACAGTAAGGAAAGCGAGCAACACGCCGAGTATCAGCGTGAGTGAATAGGCGAGGAACATGATTTCACTCAGTTCCCATATATGACGGAATAGATAATTGGTAAGTGCGAAATAAAGCCCCTGATTGGTGAAGGCAAAAAAGCTTGCGAGCAACAGCATCATGAACGGATAATAGCGAAACGATGCCATGAGCTCGCCAAACCCCTTATGCTGTTCATCATGCTGGGTCGCTTCATAGGAAGATATGATGCGTTTATGCGTTGTCAGAGCGGAAACAAGTACGGCGATAAACATCATGACAGCGCCAATTATAGCATATACCGAATAACCTTCGGGGTTCAGCTGCCCATCGGGATAATCCGGTGTGGCGCGCAGGATCACGCCATAAGCCAACGCCATAATGGCAAGGCCACTGGTCCAGCCGAACAGGAAACGATAACGCATGATGGTGGTGCGCTCGTGATAGTCGGGTGTGAGTTCGGGTAACAGCGCGAGCGAGGGCACTTCATAGGCAGACAGGCTGACCCGTACGAAAATGGCAGTAACGAGAAGATAGATGAACGTCATTGTGTCGCTCATCTGCGGCGGGTGCCATAGGAGCAGCCATGCGGCGGCTATCGGGATGGCTGATCCATAAAGCCATGGATGCCGTTTACCCAGCCGGGTACGTGTATTGTCGGAGAACTGGCCTATTAACGGGTCGATACAAGCGTCCAGAACCAGTGCAGTTGCCAGTGCCAGCGCTACAAGAAAGCCATCCAGGCCAATGACCTGATTATAGTAAAATAGCAGGAAAACCGCAAAGCCATTATCCTTGATACCATAGGCAATTGAGCCGAAACCATAACCCAATTTGGTCTTAAGCGGTACTTGCACCCGTCCATCTCCTCGGCTTCAGTTTATGCTGAATTATTATGATTCTTGATCTCTACAGCATGGGGCGGAACGTTACTCTGGTCAATCCGTCTTCGCCTGCCCTTACGGCATGCTGCATCACATGCAAGGTCTTGCCGTGCGCTTACAAACCGCATAGAGTTAACTGCACGATTAAAATCACCTGAGTGGCGAACCGAAATTGGGAGTCGATATGTCCGATCTTGAACAATTCAAAACCGAAATACGAAGCTGGCTGGAGGAAAATTGCCCGCCGGAAATGCGCAAACCCGTGCGCGGTGACGAAGATATGTGTTGGGGCGGGCGCAATTTTGAATTTCAGAGTGAGGCGCAAAAAGTCTGGCTCGAACGCTGCGCGGCCAAGGGCTATACTGTGCCGGACTGGCCGAAAGAATATGGCGGGGCTGGTCTGTCTCCGGCCGAAACCAAGATATTCCGTCGCGAAATGGCCAAGCTGGGCTGCCGCTCGCCGCTTTCGAGCTTTGGCATCTGGATGCTGGGTCCTGCGCTATTGAAATTCGGCACCGAAGAACAAAAAGTGCATTATCTGAACCAGATCGCCCACGGCGAGATACGCTGGTGTCAGGGGTATAGCGAGCCGGGCAGTGGTAGTGACCTTGTTTCCTTGCAGACTTTTGGTGATGATAAGGGCGATCACTGGATCGTGAATGGCCAGAAGGTATGGACCAGTTATGCGGACAAGGCTGACTGGATTTTCTGTCTGGTGCGTACGGACAAGGAAGACAAATATCGCGGTATTTCCTTCCTGTTGTTCGACATGGAAACGCCGGGCGTATCAACCAAGCCGATCAAGCTGATTTCTGGCAGTTCACCTTTTTGTGAAACGTTTTTTGACGACGTGAAAGTGCCCAAGGACCAGATAGTCGGCGAACTGAACCGCGGCTGGGATGTAGCCAAATATCTGCTGGGCCATGAGCGTGAGATGATATCAGGCGGCGGTTTGGGTGATGGATCGCCTTCGCTGGGCGCGAAAATGACCGGAGCCATTGGCTTGAACGGCCTTGGCATGCTGGATGACCAGATATTGCGGAGCGAGCTGGCGCAGTTTGATGTCGATGCATTGGCTTTCCGTGCCATGGCAGAAAAGTTCATGGACGAAATGAAGGCAGGCAAAGGTCATCCCGCCCAACCCAACATGATGAAATATTCGGGCACAGAGCTTAACAAGCAGCGGCATGAGCTGGTCATGTCGGCGGGCGGCAGCGATGCGCTGGAATGGGAAAGCGAGGCTTCACGCGGCGGCAAGAAACCACGTGAGTGGCTGCGCACCAAGGCAAACAGTATTGAGGGCGGGACAAGTGAGATTATGCTTAACGTCATATCCAAGCGTATATTGGAGCTACCGGACAACTGACGCAAGGGAAGTCAGTATATATTTATTTACAGATAATTAAGAGAAGAATATGCCATTATTTCTAGATGACGATCAGAGCATGCTGCAGGACAGCGCACACGAGTTTATGAGAGCTGAAGGACCGGTCAGCCATTTCCGCGAGTTTCGCGATAAGAACTGTAAGGACGGTTTTAGTCATGGCTTGTGGAAGCAGTTTGCCGAAATGGGCTTTACCGGCATTCTTGTGGCCGAAGAGGATGGCGGGTTGGGTCTGGGTCATGTTGAGACAGGCGTGGTGCTGGAACAGATCGGCCGCAACTTGACGCCTTCGCCATTCCTGACCACGGCTGTCGCGGGCGTAGCTGCGCTGAACTATGCGGGTAGCGAGCTGAAGAGCCAGTATTTACCGGGTATATTAAGCGGCGACACGGTGCTGGGGCTTGCCATTGACGAGAAGGCCAAACACCGGCCTGACCAGATAGCGATGGCGGCAGAGCGCAGTGGCAATGGCTTCAAACTTAATGGACAGAAACAGTTTGTCATCCATGGTGCATCTGCGGACATGCTGATCGTCGCGGCGCGCACATCTGGCAGCGTCGGTGATGCAGATGGCCTGACACTGTTCGCTGTACCAAAAGATGCTGCCAATATGGACGTGGACCCGGTACGACTGGTTGACAGTGCGGTGGCCGCGCACGTCAAATTTGACGGCGTTGAAGTCAATGCTGATAGCGTGATCGGCGAAGTCGATCAGGGCAGCGAAGTGCTGGACGCACTGCTAACCGCAGGGCGTATTGGTTCGGCGTCCGAAATGGTGGGTGTCGGCGGCGGCGCAATGGATATCACCGTCGATTATCTGAAAGAACGCAAGCAATTTGGCAGCCCTATTGGTTCTTTCCAGGCGCTCCAGCACCGTGCAGCGCATCTGTACAGTGAAATGGAAATTGCGCGGGCTTCTGTTTTGAAAGCACAGCAGCTGCTGGATGCAAGTGCAGACAATGCCGGGCTATATGTACATGTTGCCAAGGCTAAGGCAGCCAGCACTGCCAATCTGGCGGTGCGTGAAGGCGTGCAGATGCATGGCGGTGTTGGTATGACCGATGAATATGATATCGGTCTGTATATGAAACGTGATCGTGCGCTGAGTGAATTTCTGGGCGATGCCAATTACCACACCAGTAAGGTTGCAGAACTGCACGGCTATTAGAGGTATTAGGTAACATCCGCTTACCCCGAACTTCTTGAAGGGTTTGTGGCAAAAAGGCTTCGACAGGTTCAGCCTGAACGGAGTGAATAAGAAGGAATGAAATATGGATGTCCAAAGACTCTTTTCTCTCGACGGGCGCGTGGCGCTTGTTACTGGCGGTTCACGCGGTATCGGCAAGATGATTGCCGAAGGCTATATCAAGTCGGGAGCCAAGGTATATATCACGGCGCGTAAAGCCGATGTGTGTGACGCGACCGCAGAGGAACTGGGCGAAAACTGTGTTTCCATTCCCGGTGATATCAGCAGTATCGAAGGTTGCGAAATGCTGGCCGCGGAGCTTGCAAAACGCGAGGATAAGCTCGATATCCTGCTTAATAATGCGGGGGCAGCCTGGGGCGCGGAATTTAGTGACTTTCCTGAAATCGGGTGGGACAAGGTCATGGACCTGAACGTTAAATCACCGTTTTTCCTGACTCAGAAACTGCACAGTCTGCTCAAAAATGCAGCGAGCGGCGAGCGGCCCGCAAAGGTTATCAATGTGGCTTCGATTGATGGCATGAAAATCAATCCCTGGGAAACCTATAGCTATCAGGCATCAAAAGCGGCGCTGATCCACCTGACACGCCGGATGGCGGTACGCCTGCTACAGGACAATATTATCGTCAGCGGAATTGCGCCCGGCGCATTCCAGTCGGAAATGAACAAAGCCGCACGCGATTATGCCGATGTGGTGGCCAAGGCAATCCCTGCCAAACGCATCGGGACGCCTGAAGATATGGCTGCAGTCGGCATTTATCTGGCCAGCCGGGCAGGGGACTATGTTGTGGGAACAACCATTCCTGTCGATGGCGGCGTTGTAAACGCGTTCGCACCGATGGGCGGAACAGACGCCGAGGGGCATTAGGCGGTTATTCCTCTCCCATATGGGAGAGGGCTATCTTTCAAGTCATCAGGTCGCGGACAAAGTCGACAAGCCCCGTCTGGCGCGAACGGCGGACGCGTTCGGCGTGCAATATCTCCCGCACCCGGTTGAAACAGCGATCGACATCATCGTTGATAACAACATAGTCATATCCATCCCAGTGGCTGATTTCCGCCTTTGACCGGGCCATTCGCGCTTCGATCACTTCTTCGCTGTCAGTCGCACGCTTCCTGAGCCGCGCGTCAAGCTCTTCCATAGAGGGCGGTAAGATAAAGACACGCACCACATCGGTTTCATTGCGCTGATAAAGCTGCTGTGTGCCCTGCCAGTCAATATCGAACAGATAGTCTTCGCCTTCTTTCAGGCCCGCGCGCACCTGCGCCTTGGGTGTGCCATAATAATTGTCGAAAACGACAGCCCATTCCATAAAGGCATCATCTTCTATCATCTGTCTGAATGTAGCTTCATCGGTGAAATGATAATGTTTGCCATCCACTTCACCGCGACGCGGCGCACGTGTAGTATAAGATACGGACAGCTTCATTTCAGGGTCTGATTTCAGCAACATCTGCGCAATGGTCGATTTGCCCGCGCCAGATGGAGAGGAGAGCACAAACAACAGTCCGCGCCGTTTAAGCTTGTTCGGGTTGGTCAGTGAAACATTATGCGGTGTGTCCATATCCGCTCTTGCCAACTTAAGCCGCTTCCCGTCAAGTGGGTGCAGGGAGAAAAACGGTGACGATGGACAAAAAATGGATATGGGCCGCGCTGGCTATATTGGTGACGACATTTTGTGTCCTGCTGGCCATGGACCGGCCATTGATCAGTGCGAGCGGTTATATCTATTTATGGCATGGCGTGGTGCAGTCGAGCGAGAATAGCCAGCATATCGCCGACTGGTATACGCCCAGCCACATTGTCCACGGCTTTATCTTCTATGGCCTCGGTTATCTGCTGCTGCGCAAATATCCCAAGGGATTGTGGTTATGTGCGGCGCTGCTGCTCGAATGCGGGTGGGAAATTGCCGAAAATACACCTGCCGTGATTGACCGTTACCGCTCGGTCACCATGGCCTTTGGTTATAGCGGGGATTCGATCCTGAATTCCATTTGCGATGCGTTGTGGATGGTGGCGGGTTTTCTCTTTGCCAGCCGTGTGCCTGTACTGCTTACAGCAGGGATTGCAGTTATTTTCGAGCTGTTCACACTTTATATGATCCGCGATAACCTGACGCTCAACGTGCTGATGCTGCTCTGGCCGATAGATGCTATCAAGGAATGGCAGGGGGCTATCTAGCCTTCACGGGGTTTTGATGTATCGTCGGCTATATCAGGGCCTAACTGCTTCGCATCTGCATCTGCTTTTTTCGCGGCCCCGCGATCGTAAAGCGCCTTGGCAATCAGTCCGCCGCTGACCAGCAATGCGCCGGGTACAGACCGCGTCGCAAGCCGCAATGCAGCAATCCCTATTAGCGATGCGCCAAGGTTATTGTTTGCTCCGTCCTTGCCTTTCCTGACACCGGTCATTTTGTTGATGGCAGGCACAATAATCGCTGTTTTAGCGATGTTATTTGCGGCGTGAAAGACAGTATCAGCCAGATTGACCTTCCCTTTCTCATCCGTTTTTACCACTATGCTTTTTTTCGTTTTTACCATTTTATCCTGCCAAACCTGTCATGTCCTTTGGCTTTATATGGGTATCAAAAGTAGCCTCATCAACCAGATCCAGCGCAATTCCAGCCTGTTTTAGCGTGAGGCCGTTTTCATGTGCATATTTGGCGATTTTGGCGGCATTGTCATAACCGATTACCGGAGCCAGTGCGGTAACGAGCATTAATGATCGTTCCACCAGTTCGGTAATGCGGCCCGTGTTCGGTTCCAGACCAACGACGCAGCGTCTGGCGAAACTGTCCATGCCGGTCGCCAGCAGGTCAATTGAACGCAGCACATTTGCGCCGATCAGGGGCTTGAATACGTTGAGTTCCAGATGCCCCTGCATGCCGCCCACGGTTACCGCCTGGTGATTGCCGATCACCTGCGCCGCCACCATGGTGAGCATTTCGCATTGCGTGGGATTGACCTTGCCAGGCATGATCGAACTGCCCGGTTCATTGGCAGGCAGGGTGATCTCACCCAAACCGGAACGCGGGCCGGAACCCAGCAGGCGGGTATCATTCGCGATTTTGGTGAGAGCGACCGCGAGGGTATTCAGATGCCCCGAAAAATCAACCAGCGCGTCATGGCTCGACAATGCTTCAAACTTATTTGGTGCGGTTTCAAAGTCGAGCCCCGTTGCTGTGCTGATTTCCTTGGCGATATCTGTTCCAAAGTCTGGCGGTGCATTCAGACCGGTGCCGACAGCGGTGCCACCCTGTGCGAGAAGGTGCACTTCTGTGAGATTGACCGTCAGGCGCACATCGCTTTGTGCAAGCATCTGAACGTAAGCGGAAAATTCCTGTCCGAGAGTCAACGGAGTCGCATCCTGCAGGTGCGTCCGCCCGATTTTGACGATATCCTTCCATTCTTCCGCTTTGCCGTCCAGCTCGGCAAGCAGTCTGTCAAGTGCGGGCCTGAGCTGCCGTTCGGCTGCGAGTGCCACTGCCACATGTATTGCGGTTGGAAAGCTATCATTACTGCTTTGCCCCTTGTTGACATGATCATTGGGGTGTACCGGCGATTTGCCGCCGCGCTGGCCAGTCAGTGCTTCATTGGCGATGCCTGCTATCACCTCGTTCATATTCATGTTGGACTGAGTACCACTGCCTGTCTGCCAGATGGTAAGCGGGAATTGGCCATCATGCTGCCCTGCAATGATTGCGTCTGCCGCGTCGATAATGGCATCCGCAATGTTCGCGTTCAGCTCGCCTGATTTCCTGTGCACCAGCGCCGCCGCGCGCTTTACATGCGCCAGACCATGGATAATCCCGATGGGCATGCGTTCATGCGCGGCAAAGGGGAAATTGGCGATGCTGCGCTGTGTCTGTGCGCCCCAATAGGCTGTCTCCGGAACTTCTATCGGCCCAATGCTGTCAGTTTCGGTTCTGGTCTTTTCCGAATGTGTTTCAGTCATACCCAAAGCCTATCCCAATTGTTAAAGACCTGAAAGGTCCCTCCTTACTGTATATCCCGGCATTACGGTAAGATCACATAAAACTGCACATAATGATACGCTAATACAGCGGAGCATAAGTAGGAAAACAGTTTACGCAGGCGATCTAATGCAAAGGGCCATTGCGGGCCGCTCATTTGGGGACAACGTGTATGTGAGTTGGCGGAGGGGCTATTTCTTCTGCCCGAAATCGACTGTCACGACATTGGAGCCGTCTTCGCCATCAACGCCGTCGCTGGCGGGTTCGGGATGGTCGTTTTCTGCATCTTCGTGTGGTGCGGGTTCGCCGGGGTCCCCTTCCACCTGAAACTGCAATCCGAAATCCACGGATGGATCGACAAATGCTGTAATCGCCGCATAGGGAACGTGCAGGTTGGCGGGTATCTGGTTAAAACTAAGGCCGATGGAGAAGCTGTCGTCGCCCACAGTCAGGTCCCAGAACTTGTTTTGTATGACAATCGTCATTTCATCGGGGAAACGTTCGCGCAGGTGATCGGGAATATCCACGCCCGACGCGGTGGTTTTGAAGGTGATGTAGAAATGATGCTCACCGGGCAGCCCGCCACGCTCAATCTCACGAAGCACGCGGCCAACAACTGCGCGCAGGGCCTCTTGCACGATTTCATCATAGGGAATCAGGCTATCGGGCATGTCTTCGCTCATATGTGCATTGGTGGCTCTTAACGCCGCGCGGGTCAAGTGGCTGTTTTGTGCTTTCAAGATATATTATGCCGCAAATTTCTTGCAGGTGCACCGAATGGCTTTATAGAAAACGGCATGCGTACAGCCACACTCACCCGCACGACCCACGAAACCGATATTCATGTCGAAGTGAATCTTGATGGCGCGGGGCAATATGATGTTGCGACCGGCATCGGTTTTCTTGACCATATGATTGAGCAGTTTTCACGTCATTCGTTGATCGACCTCACAGTTCGTATTGATGGCGACCTGCATGTTGACCAGCATCACACCACAGAAGACAGCGCGCTTGCGATTGGACAGGCGATTAGTGAAGCACTAGGCGACAAGGCGGGTATTGTCCGGTATGGCAGTGCCTATTCTCCGATGGATGAAGCGCTGGCGCGGGTTACTGTTGATATCAGCGGGCGGCCCTATCTGGTGTGGAAAGCGGGCTTTTCACAGCCGCGGCTGGGTGAAATGGATACCGAGTTGTTTGAACACTGGTTCCATTCGATATCGCAGGCGGCGGGGCTAACATTGCACTGCGAGCTGCTTTATGGACAGAATAACCACCATATTATCGAGGGTATCTACAAAGGTTTCGCCCGGGCGATGCGGCAGGCGGTGGAAATTGATTCGCGTAAGGCGGGGGCAATTCCTTCAACAAAAGGCACATTAAGTGACTGATAAGATTGCGCTAATAGATTATGGCGCAGGCAATCTCCATTCGGTGCATAATGCCCTGAAAGCAGCCGGTGCGACCGGTGTTTCGATAACCAGTGATCCGGATGCCATAGCGGGTGTGGACCGTATTGTTCTGCCCGGTGTGGGTGCGTTCGGGGCGTGCTGTGATGCATTGATGGCAATAGATGGCATGGTGGACGCGCTGGAGCAGCGTGTGCGGCATGGCGGTGTACCTTTTCTGGGCATTTGTGTCGGTATGCAGCTGCTTGCGGATATCGGTGTCGAACATGGCACGCATCATGGGCTGGGCTGGATCGGCGGCACAGTCGAGGCAATTGAGACAGTGTCGCCTGACATTAAAATCCCGCATATGGGCTGGAACGATGTACAGGTGCGCGGCGATGCGCCCCTGCTTGAAAATGGCGAAGCCTATTATCTGCACGGCTATCATTTTGATGTGACCGATAAAGCCGATATTGCGGCAACGACACGGCACGGCGAGACCCTTGTCGCGGCCGTGGCGCGGAATAACATACTCGGCGTGCAGTTCCATCCTGAAAAAAGCCAGCGCTATGGCCTGGAATTTCTCGCACGTTTTCTGGAGTGGCGCCCTTGATAAGGAATTTGGCATGATTGTTTTCCCCGCAATTGACCTGAAAGATGGGCAGGTGGTGCGCCTGGCCGAGGGTGATATGGACCGCGCGACCGTCTATGGTGATGACCCGGCGGCACAGGCGGTGCTGTTTGCCGATGCGGGCGCTGCACACCTGCATGTCGTGGACCTGGATGGCGCTTTTGCGGGCAAGGCCGTGAACCGGCAGGCAGTCGAAGCGATTGTGGAGCGGTTTCCCGGCTATGTGCAGCTTGGTGGCGGTATTCGCAACGCTGAAGCGGTTGAGGGCTGGTTCAATCTGGGCGTGGCGCGCATTGTTATCGGCACGGCGGCGCTGAAAGACCCGGCATTTGTGAAAGACATGGCACGCGAATTTCCGGGCGGAATTGTGGTGGCGGTCGATGCGCGTGACGGGTTTGTTGCAACCGAAGGCTGGGCTGATGTGTCGGAGGTGCGGGTGGAGGACATGGCCCGCCGGTTTGAGGATGCGGGCGTCGCGGCATTGCTGTTCACTGACGTGGGCCGTGATGGTTTGCTCAAAGGCTGTAATATCGATGCGACGGTAGAATTGGCACGCGGCAGCTCTATCCCCGTGATCGCGAGCGGCGGGGTTAAGGGGTTGGACGATATCCATATGCTTTCCATGCATAAGGATGAAGGCATTGAAGGCGTGATAACGGGCCGTGCGATCTATGACGGGCGACTGGACCTGGCAACGGCGATTGCGATGGCGGACAGGTGATGTTTTTTAGTTCATTCTCGCTAGCAAGTCGGCACCGGCCAGATTGCTTTTTTCCTCGCGGCTATTTTTCGCTGTGCGAAAAGCCTGCGGGAACGCGGTACCAGCCCTCTCCCCCGCCCAACCTCCCGATATATTATACCTTGTCGGGAGGTTGGGCGGGGGAGAGGGCTGGTACCGCATGCGAGCGAGAACGAGCCAAAAAATGACTCTCCGCATTCGTGTCATTCCCTGTCTGGACGTTGCAAATGGCCGCGTGGTCAAGGGTGTCAATTTCGTCGACCTGAAAGATGCAGGTGACCCCGTGGAGCAGGCACAGGCCTATGATGCGGCGGGTGCGGACGAGCTGTGCTTCCTGGATATCACCGCCAGTCATGAAGCACGCGGGACAATACTCGATGTCGTGAAACGCACGGCCGAAGTCTGTTTTATGCCGCTCACCGTGGGTGGCGGCGTCTCTTCTGTTGAACATGCCCGCGCATTGCTTCTGGCAGGCGCGGATAAGGTTGCGATCAACAGCGCGGCGGTGGCTCGGCCCGAACTGGTGGGCGAGATTGCCCGAAAGTTCGGGGCACAATGCGTGGTGGCGTCAATTGATGCACGCAGCGACGGGCAGGGCGGCTGGGAGATATTCACCCATGGTGGCCGCACATCCACCGGTATTGATGCAGTGGAACATGCATTGCGGTTGGCAGAGCTGGGTGCGGGTGAGTTATTGGTGACATCAATGGACCGTGACGGCACACGCGACGGCTATGACCTTGACCTGATCCGCACCATTGTGGGCAAGGTATCCGTGCCGGTGGTCGCCAGCGGCGGCGTCGGCAATTTACAGCATTTGGTGGATGGCGTGAAACAAGGCCATGCCAGCGCGGTGCTGGCCGCATCGATATTCCACTTTGGTGAGCATAGTATTTCCGATGCCCATAAGGCATTGCGTAATGCGGGACTGCCGGTGCGTCGGTAATCTGCTGGCGCGGCAGCTTTGCCCTTGACCAATACTGCTGTGACAGCGCAAACAGATAGATATGAAAGACATTATCGAACATCTGGAAACTATCATCTTTGACCGGCGGCAGGCGGATCCTGGCAAGAGCTATGTTGCGAAACTGACGCATCAGGGGCGCGGCAAAATGGCGCAGAAACTGGGTGAGGAAGCGACCGAAGCAGTGATTGCGGCTGTGACCGATGAGCATGAGGAAATGATTGGCGAGTCCGCTGATCTGGTATTCCACCTGCTCGTGACGCTCGCCGATATGGGGCTCAGCTGGAATGATGTGCTGACCGAACTGGCGCGGCGCGAAGGCATTTCGGGAATTGATGAAAAAGCGGCACGGACGCATTAAGCCGGGAGATTTGAATGATGAGCGTTGATCCCAAAGCACCTTATGACAATCAGAATATTTTCGCCAAAATCCTGCGCGGTGAAATTCCGTGCAACAAGATGCATGAGGATGATCATGTGCTGGCATTCGAAGATATCAACCCGCAAGCCCCGAATCATGTGCTGGTGATACCCAAGGGCGCCTATGTCAGCTGGGACGATTTCAGCGCGAAAGCCGATGATGCCGAGATAGCCGGGTTTATACGCGGTGTTGGCCATGTCGCGCGGATTCTGGGGCTGGTGGAGCCGGGTTACCGCCTGCTTGCCAATGTGGGCCATCACGGTCACCAGGAAGTGCCGCATTTGCACGTCCACCTGTTTGGCGGCCAGCCATTGGGACCAATGTTGGCACGGTAAGGGAGAGCAAATATATGCGCGGATGGAAGATTTTATGTAGCCTTGTAGCTCTTCTGGCCTGCGCAAATATGTCCGCTACCTTGGCACACCATATGAGCGGTGACGACCTATCCCCGCCGTGCAGGGTAGCGCTGGGCGATATCTGGGGTGAAAATGCGCTGCTTGATATGACGGACGCTGTGGATGGTAGTCAATTTTCTTCCCCCACTGATATTGCAAAACTGTCGGTGGAGCGCGCACCTGGCGTAACGCTTGTAAAAGGTGGTGATTTTTCCGGTTGGGATTTCCGTGATGTCAGTTTTTCCAATATCTGTTTCGTTGAGGTAAAACTCAAAGAAACGAACTGGCAGGATGGAGGCTATTCAGGGATAGGGTTTATCAAGTCCGACCTGTCCGGCGCGCAGATGCAACGCGCGCAAATGCCCGGTATCATGTTTCGCAACGCCACGGTGAGCGATGTCGATGCAGCAGGCGCAAACTGGTCCAATGGCTATTTTGACGGCGGTTGGTTTGACAGCAAGTGGGAGGGCGTGACGCTCGACAGGGCGGATATGTCGGGTTTCGTGATGGAATGCGGCATTACCGTACCTGATGGCTGCCCTGTGTTCTTTGGAGATGACGGTCCTGTCAGTGCAAAAGGTACCAACTTTACCAACGCGCATTATCCAAGAGCAGATGCTTTTGATGGTGCGGTTTTGGACAATACGCTGATTGATATCGGCGCGCTTGCCGATTTTCGCAGCGCTGACATCACTGGTAAAATACAGATTGCCGAAGGCGGTGACGCACCTGACATCAGCCGGGATGAATTTAGGACTTTGCTTGCCGACCATGACAATTATGTGGCCCGGACAGGCGGCCCATCCTTTGACTGTAAAAAGGCCGTTACGCGGGTCGAACAGGAAATCTGCGGTGAATATGCCGACGAACTGCGCACAAAAGATCGTCAGTTAGCGGTGCTTTACAGGGAAGCGCGGCAGCGTGGGTTGAATGTAGTGGATGGCCAAAAAAAATGGCTTAGGATCAGGAATACATGCGGGGACCAGGGCAATGATTATCCTCGCGATTGCCTGATAAGCAGTTATGATACGCAAATAGGCGCGCTGTTGGGCATGCTTGGGGAAACCAGTTTTCTCGCACGTGGCGAAAAAACGCTGTTCGTGAATGACGTACTGCCGCTTTCGTCTGAAATGCGCACTAGCCCCCTGTTTGAGCGGCTGACCGATGTATTCGACAATACAGCCTATTCCCGGGTTGTCATAGAGCGTACTGGTGATGGCAGCTATGCGATTAACGGAATGGCCATCGGTGCAAATGCGCATATGTGCCATATTGGTGCAAGCGGCCTGACACTGGATACCAATAGCGGCTGGTATGTGCTGCCCGCACACACGGCCGAAAAGCCCGCACCCATTTTCCGTATTATTGCAGACAAGGTTGAAGTATTTGCAGATGGCCGCCTTGATTATGAACGCTATGCGGAGGTGGCAAATCACATGGGCTGCGGCGCCCGGGCTAGTTTCAGCGACATGCGCCGGTTGAACGTCAGCGCGAAAAAACTGGAAAAATATGCCAGGGATTTGGCGGAGGGGCTTTAACTCCCTTTAGTCGCGGGGGTTTTGTTTTCGGTGCTGCCGTTCTCTTCGTTTTTCTTCGCGGCTTCAATCTTTTCCTTCACATTGAAACCATCCGGCAGTTCCTTGATATAGAGATCACGCTGCGGAAAGGGGATTTCGATATTATGTTCCTGAAACAGTTCCCAAACACGCATCATCACATTGCCGCGGACATTGCCGATGCCGTCCTGTGGATCGTTGATCCAGCAGCGGATTTGGAAATTGACGCTATTGTCGCCAAATTCGAGCATCCATACGACGGGGGCGGGGCGTTTGAGAACGCGTTTTGACTCGCGTACGGCCTGATACAAGAGTTCCTGCACCTTGCGCATGTCGCTGTTATAGGCAACGCCGACATCGATTTTCATGCGGACATTGGGGTCGGAATAGGACCAGTTTTCCACCTCGTTAATCATCAGGTTTTCGTTCGGGATCAGGTGTTCCTTGCCATCGCGGGTCAACACGGAGACGGCGCGTACGCCGATTTTATTGACCCAGCCAAAACTGTCGCCGACCACGATCACGTCACCCGGCTTGATCGACCGATCCATCAGCAGGATGATACCCGCGATCAGGTTACCGATCGTTTTTTGCATACCGAAACCGATGGCAAGGCCGAACGCGCCGGAAAAGAAAGCGAGGGCGGTAAGGTCGATGCCAAGCACGTCGATGCCGACGAAAAAGGCGATGATGACAATCACGATGGTCGCGATTTTCTGGCCCAGCAGTTTTTGTGTGGCGTCAAATTGCGAGGAACTGCTGATCGAATGGCTGACAATGCGTCCAACAATGCGCGCCACCGCGAAAAGCAATACGCCAGTAAAGATCACGGTAACGATTTTCAGCAGCGATATGCGGCCTTCGCCCAGATCAAAACCTACCTGGTCAAGTGCGACGGTGATTTCTTCTATGCTGCCGACACGGCTGGCCATGACAGCGAGCGCGACACCCACACCCATAAGGGTGCCCAACCAGTTGGGCATGCGCACACCGCGGATAAAATCATTGGTGAGCAGGCCTGACGCGATAGCCAGCGTGCTGGCGAAGATCACGTTGGCGATCAGTGTCCAATCCCATAATACCAGCACCAGTGCGATGATGACGACTTCGGTCAGCCGCCGCACCATGTCCCGGATGCGCCTGCGTGCAAGTTCGCTTTCATAACCTGCGCGTGTTTCCCATATTTCCGCCAGTTTGGGCGCAATTATACGGCTGAGCGTCCAGCCAAGCAGGATGCTGCCCAGCACGAGCGCGGCGGCGATGCCGGCCTCTGTATATTGCAGTTGAGTCTGGCTCTGTGCGAATTTTTCGGTAAAGTCAGTGATGAGCTCATTTATCATTGCGCCGCTACCTTAAACGCTTTCAGCCCCTCTGCAAGGTCGGCGATCAGGTCATCGGTATCTTCCAGCCCGATTTGCAGGCGGACCAGATATTGCTCATGCACGCCATAATCAGCGGGCGGCCATGCGCTGGCCGTGCGGTGCTGCTGCGGCGAAATCGGAATGGCCAGGCTTTCAA
This sequence comes from Sphingorhabdus sp. Alg239-R122, assembly GCF_900537065.1. Taxonomy (GTDB): domain Bacteria; phylum Pseudomonadota; class Alphaproteobacteria; order Sphingomonadales; family Sphingomonadaceae; genus Alg239-R122. The sequence goes on from NZ_UNRC01000007.1 coordinate 112,798, forward strand.
ATCCGCCCCAGCTATAGCCGATGCCAAATAGTTCAAGTGTATCTATAAAAGCCGCGCGTGCGTCATCGCTGCCGCCGTTCAGGACGAAAGAAAACAGTCCTGATGCGCCTTTGAAATCGCGTTTCCATGTCTCATGGCCGGGGCAGTCTGGCATTGCAGGATGCAGCACGCGTGCCACTTCATCCTGCGTGTTCAGCCAATAGGCGATTTTGAGCGCAGACATTTCATGCTGACGCAGCCGCACGTCGAGCGTGCGTAACCCGCGTGCGGCAAGATAGGCATCATCAGGTGACACCACCTGACCCAGCTGCTGTGCGGTGCTGCGCAGGCGTTTCCAGTATTTTTCCGTCGCGGTGACGCTGCCCATCATCACATCGCTATGCCCTACAATATATTTTGTCGCGGCCAGAATTGTCATATCAACGCCTTTTTCGATCGCGGGAAAGAAAAACGGCGTCGCCCATGTATTGTCCAGCAGGGTGACAACTCCGCGCGCCTTTGCGGCCTCACAAATAGCGGGAATATCCTGTACCTCGAATGTCAGGCTGCCCGGGTTTTCCATCAGGATCGCGCGCGTTTTGTCGCAGATCAGACTGGCAATGCCCGCGCCTATCATCGGATCATAATAGCGTGTTTCCACGCCCATTCGCTTCAGGAAAGTTTCGGCAAAACCGCGGCTGGGATCATAGGCATTGTCGGTAATAAGCAGCACGTCACCGGGCCTGAGCACCGACAGCAGGGCGCAGGAAATAGCCGCCACGCCGGATGGATAGAGCATGGTGCCACACGCACCCGGTTCCATTTCGGTGAGCGCATCGGCCAGCGACCACTGTGTGGGTGACCCACGCCGGCCATAGAAAAACTGGCCATCCTCGTTGGTCTTTGGTCCTTCACGCAGCGCCGCAACATTGTCATATAAATGCGTGCTCGCGCGCCACACCGGTGGATTGACAATCGCGCCTGTCCATTCCTTTTTACGGCCAGCGGTGACGGATTGCGTGGCTGGTTTATCGCTTTTTTTGGTCAAACTTGGGTCCAGACTTTGGCATGCCTTTCGCCCTTCGACATGCTCAGGGTCTCAGGACAAACGAAATTTATTTACTGCGCTTATAGCCGCTTACCGTATGCTTGTCGAAGGGTCTGTAAGAGGGCAGGTCAAGATATCCTTGTTCCCGAGATGTTCCATGCCTATGGTGCCGCCATGTCTGACGAGGCAGAATCGGATGCGCTGCAGCGCAAGATTATCCATATCGATATGGATGCGTTCTTCGCGAGCGTGGAACAGCGCGACCATCCTGAACTGCGGGGCAAGCCTGTCGCCGTGGGCGGATCCTCCAAACGCGGTGTGGTTGCGGCGGCCAGTTATGAAGCGCGCAAGTTCGGCGTTAAATCGGCCATGCCGTCGGTTACCGCGCAGCGCCGCTGCCCCGACCTGATATTCGTGAAGCACCGGTTTGAAGTGTACCGCGAAGTCTCCCGGCAGATCCGTGAAATATTCGCGGAACATACCGATCTGATCGAACCATTGTCGCTTGATGAGGCCTATCTGGACGTGACCGATGACAAGCAGGACATTGGTTCGGCCACTCTGATTGCCGAGGCTATACGTGCGCGGATCAGGGAAGTGACACGGCTAACTGCCAGTGCAGGCGTGTCGTATAATAAGTTTATTGCCAAAATTGCGAGCGATCAGAACAAACCCGATGGCATCTGTGTGATCCCACCCAGACATGGTCCGGCCTTTGTCGCGAGCCTACCGGTGCGGCGCTTTCATGGTGTTGGCCCACGCACGGGGGAGAAAATGGCGCGGCTTGGTATTGAAACCGGCGCTGACCTGGCGGGCAAGAACGAGCAATGGTTATGCGAAAAATTTGGGTCATGGGGCGGCTATCTCTATCTGGCCGCGCGCGGGATCGACCACCGCGAAGTCAAACCCAACCGCATCCGCAAGTCGATTGGCGGAGAGCGCACCTATGGCGAGGACAAATGGACCGAGGCCGAACTGCGTGAAGCGCTGGATGCCGTGGTCGATATTGTCTGGGAGCGAATCGAAAAAAACGAGGCGCGCGGCCGCACCGTGACGCTGAAAATGAAATTTGCCGATTTTGTGCAGATCACCCGCGCGCGGTCACTGGATCGGTGGGTGAAAGACAAGCGGGAGTTTTCCGAAATCGGTCATGTTCTGCTGGGCGACCAGATCCCGGTGGAAAAAGGCGTGCGTTTGATGGGTATTACACTATCGGCACTCGAAGGTGTGGATGATGAAGAGGGTGAAGATGAAGTGGAAGAAACAACGCCCGTTCAACCGGCGTTTGAGTTTTAGCATTTAATTTATTGGTTCGCTCTGGCTGACAAGCCTGTTCAGCCTTCGCACAGGCTTGCGAGCGAGAGCGAACCAATAAAGACTCCTTACCTTGCCAATCTCGCCTAAATGTTCCTATTATGTTCCAATGTTTATTCTTGATGATTCGCACGCCATGGATGGCGAAGGGCTTGCGCTAGCCAGCCATGCATCGGGCATGCGGTTCCTGTTCGTTGATTTTAACGCCTATTTTGCGAGCGTCGAACAGCATGACGATCCATCCCTTCGCGGCAGGCCGGTGTTGGTCACACCGCTGGACTCCGAACATAGCGGGGCGATTGCGGCGAGTTATGAGGCCAAGGCCTATGGCATCAAGCGCGGCACGACCGTAAAGGAAGCACGGCAGCTTTACCCGGGCATCATTGTGCGCGCGGCGCGGCACGACCGATATGTCGCGGTGCATCATATGTTGATGCGTGAAATTGAACGACATCTGCCGATCCACCGCATCTGCTCGGTTGATGAATGTGTGTGCCGCCTCAATCCCGAAGAAGCGGGCATTGGCGCAGCACGTGCCAAGGCGATGGAGATCAAACGCGGTATCTATAAGAATGTGGGGCCCGCGCTGCGCTGTTCAATCGGGCTTGCCTCTTCCAGCCTGCTCGCCAAACTGGCCAGTGATTTGCAAAAACCCGATGGTTTGACCGTAATAGAGACAGAGACATTGCCTGAAGCATTAGCGGACCTGCCGCTCCGCGCCATTCCAGGTGTCGGGGCGGGTATATCCCGTCGTCTGGAACGCTCGGGTATCACGACATTTACGCAGCTGTGGAATCTGCAACCCAAGCGTGCACGGGCGATATGGAATTCGGTCAATGGAGAGAAATTCCTCTACGCGCTCAAGGGTTATGACATTCCCGATCTTACTGAACCCAAAAAAGGGATGATCGGGCATAGCCGGGTGCTTTCAGGTGTGCATCGGAGCCCGCAGGGTGCGCGCATCGTAGCACGGGCCCTGCTGCTCAAAGCCGCGAGCCGGTTGCGGCATACCGGCTATTATTCAGGTGCGATGACAGTGTCGGTGAAGCTCTATCCCGCCGGGCGGATTGCGCATGAAATGCAGTTTCGCAGCACGCAGAATAGCTGGGTGTTCCTGAAAGAACTGGATGCCCATTGGCAGCCCATGATAAGCGCATTGATGCGGCAGGCGGAGCAGTCGAAACTGCGCGGGCCGGCAAATGACCACGGGCAGGGACGTTATCAGCGGCAGGCACCAGCGCTGTCGCTGAAAGGCGTGACAGTGTACCTGCATAACCTGCGCGATAGCCCGCCCGATCCGGACCTGTTCGTGCCAAGGGCCGCCGACCGGCGTGACACGGTGGAGGCGATGCTGTGGAACCGGATTGATGCGCTCAACCGGCGATATGGCATGGAAACCGTCATGCCTGCTTCGCAAAAGGGGCTGGACCTCAATTACCTGGGTGTGAAGATCGCGTTTAGCCGGGTGCCCGATGCATCTGAATTTGCCGATCGTGACGGCATTAAAAAAGCTGTGGGTGTGGACGAATTTGCGCATGAATCGCGGACGCAGAACCCGGCACGTGCGCTATATTGATGCCCCCTGTGCTTGCCAGTCGGATGTTTACCAGTTTGGCGTTTCCGGTCCGCCGCACTGCATGTCGGCGAGCCGCCGCCGCACCGATTGCGATGTACGCGCGGGCAGGGCATCCAGCGCGAAATAGCGCGCCTCCAATATTTCGCGGCCATCGGCTTTGGGTGTGTCCTGCGTGCGCGCCGTGTATACATGCACATGGTTCTGTGCGCCGCGGCTGGTGTCCAGATATTCGCCGAGAAGTTTTACGTCATGCGCGGTGCAGCCGGTTTCTTCGCGCAATTCGCGCACGGCAGCATTTTCCGGGTCTTCGCCGCGATGCACACCGCCCCCCGGCAGCATATAGAGATGGCTTTTTCCATAGCTGTGCCGGATCAGCAGCAGTTCACCCGCATCGTTGAACGCCATGATCTTCGCGCCATACAGCGCAGGTTTTGCGATGTGCCAATAGGCGAGCCGTAACTGCTGCGCGATGCGGTAGGCAAGGTGGATGGGTTTTATCGAATGCATAGAGCTTCACTTGTTGAACGGAAAACCAGCCTAGCATAGGTCAGCGCAAAGGAGAGATATAAATGATTGAGAGCACGGACGGAAAAATACGCTGTTTCGGCGGCGGGGTGGGCAAGGAATTTTACGCCGATTATCATGATCATGAATGGGCCGTGCCGTGCCATGATGACCGCAAACTGTTCGAAATGCTGATCCTGGAAGGTGCGCAGGCGGGGCTGAGCTGGGAAACGGTGTTGAAAAAACGTGACGGATACCGCGCCGCCTTTCATGGGTTCGATATCGTAAAGGTAGCCGCCATGACAGATGATGAGCTCGAAGCGCTGCGCGAAAACCCTGACATTATCCGCAACAGGCTCAAAATCCATTCGGCGCGCAAAAATGCTCGGGTGTTTATGGAAATGCAAAAAGAGTTCGGGTCGTTTGATGCATGGCTATGGAACCATGTGGATGGCAAAACCATCGATAATCGCGGTCAGGACTGGGGCGATGTTCCGGTTTCTACCCCGATTAGCGATGTTATATCGAAAACGCTCAAGAAACGCGGGATGAGCTTTGTCGGGACGACGATTATCTATGCTTATATGCAGGCGGTGGGCATGGTGAATGACCATGCGAAAGGATGCTGGAAGAGCGCGGATTAATGAGAATGGCCGGGCAGGGTACTGTTGCGCGATGGATGTAGTAGGGCGATGGTGCGATCTGAGTGGCAATGCGCCATGCCCGCCATGGAGACGGCATAATGCACGCCCCGCTTGCCGTTTTCGGTGGCTCCCATGATAGTGCCGACGCAAATTCCGGTGGTAAGTATTGCGCCAAGCACAACACCGTTGCGGATCAGCCGGAATCGGGGAAGCGAGGGCATTGTGAATTGTATCGACATGCAAACTCCACTTTCATCCTCAAGCGTCGGCACCCAGGGGTAATGCGGGTTACCATGGAAAACGCTACGGAAACTGGAGCACGCAGGTCAATGTACAGAGGCTTGATTTTCGGCCAACGGTCATATCCGTTCTACCAAATGGCAATTTTGCAGTTTGATACAGGTCAATGCACTATTGTGGGACTCGGATCACTATCGTGATCTGGAGTTTGGGTGAAGGATAGGTGTAAAGATATGACCATGCGTACAAACAGCAAATCAGTGGGCAAACGTGTAGCAAATGTTGCTGTTGACAGGAAACCCGAACAGGTCCCGCAACCTGTGGCGCCGCAGCCAGGGGACAGCGTACACCACCAGTTTGAACAGGGAAAATATCCCTATTCAAAGAAAATGTCGCGCAAGGAATATGAGGCGGCCAAGGCGAAACTTCAGGCCGAGCTTTTGAAAGTGCAGCTTTGGGCGCAAGAGCGGGGTGAGAAATTTGTGCTGTTGTTTGAAGGCCGTGATGCCGCGGGCAAGGGCGGCACGATCAAGCGTTTTACCGAACATCTCAACCCCCGTCAGTCGCGGGTCGTGGCGCTGGCAAAACCGGGTGAGCGCGAGAAAGGACAGTGGTTTTTTCAGCGTTATATCGAACATCTGCCCACCGCTGGCGAAATGGTTTTCTATGATCGCAGCTGGTATAATCGCGCGGGTGTTGAGCGGGTGATGGGGTTCTGCTCTCCGGCAGAATATCTGGAATTTATGCGGCAGGCGCCCGAGCTGGAACGGATGCTGGTGCGTTCGGGCATTCGCATGTTCAAATACTGGTTCTCGGTGACGCAGGATGAACAACACGCTCGCTTTGACGCGCGCAAGACCGACCCGCTCAAACGCTGGAAGCTTTCCCCGATCGATCAGGCCAGCCTGAACAAATGGGATGATTATACCGAGGCGAAAGAGGCGATGTTCTTCTACACCGACACCGCCGATGCGCCGTGGACCATCGTCAAGTCCAATGACAAGAAACGCGCGCGCATCAACTGCATGATGCATTTCCTGCACAATATAGATTATCCGGAAAAAGACACCGATCTGGTCGTCGCCCCCGACCCGCTGATTGTGGGCAGCACATCACATGTGCTCCATAATGACGACCATATCCTGGGCAAATCGCTCCACCCGGAATCGCGACATAAGGGGAAGTAGATCACCTAATTTGGTTAGCTACACATCCAAGTTCGCCACATTCAGCGCATTGTCCTGGATAAACTCCCGCCTTGGTTCCACGACGTCGCCCATCAGCTTGTCGAAAATTTCATCGGTAATGTCGCCGTCTTCGACCGTGACCTGCAGGAGCGAGCGTACTTCGGGGTCGAGCGTGGTTTCCCAAAGCTGTTCGGCGTTCATTTCGCCCAGGCCTTTGTAGCGCTGGAATGAAAGCCCACGGCGGCCGGCGGTGAGTACGGCCTCGAGCAGTTCGGATGGGCGTGAAATCGTGACACCCTTGGCCAATGCTGCACCGGCTTCTTCCCCGCTGTCATCGGTGCTGCCTTTGACGAGCGTGCTGCCCTGCTCGTAGATCTCGGCCTGTTCAGCCGAGAGCTTGTGCAGTTTCAGCGCTTCAGCTGAAGACAGGAATTTCGCCTCAATCATATGATGGTCGGTCACGCCGCGCCACATGCGTTCGATATGATAGCCGCCTTCTTCAGACAGGCTGCCTTTCCATACGCCGCCTTCATCGGCCGCTTCCATCCATTTCGCGGCTTTTTCAAGCGCGGCGAGACGGGTGTCATCGTTAATATCGGGATCAAGCGCGCCGGAGAGCGCCAGCGCCTCAATAATGCGCATGTCATAGCGGCGCGGGACATAGGACATGAGCGAGCGCATGCGCCGGGCATGGTTCACCAGTTCAATCAGCTCCTTGCCGCCGCGTGCGCCGCCTGCGGTTTCCAGGATGCGGCCATTCAGCCCCGCCTCGACCAGATATTCGTCCAGTGCGGTATCATCTTTCAGATAGACTTCGCTCTTGCCCTTGGCGACCTTGTAAAGCGGTGGCTGGGCGATGTAGAGATGACCGTTGCGGATAATCTCGCCCATCTGCCGATGGAAAAATGTCAGCAGCAATGTGCGGATATGCGCGCCATCAACATCGGCATCGGTCATGATGATGATCTTGTGATAGCGCAGTTTTTCAACATCGAAATCATCACGGATGCCCGTGCCCATCGCCTGAATCAGCGTGCCGACTTCCTTGGATGAAATGATACGGTCAAACCGCGCGCGTTCGACATTCAGGATCTTGCCCTTGAGCGGCAGGATCGCCTGATAATGGCGATCGCGGCCTTGCTTGGCACTGCCGCCCGCGGAGTCACCCTCGACCAGAAACAGTTCAGACTTGGCTGGGTCGCGTTCCTGACAATCGGCGAGCTTGCCAGGCAGCGAGGCGATATCCATCGCGCCCTTGCGGCGGGTGAGCTCACGTGCCTTTTTCGCGGCTTCACGCGCGGCGGCGGCGTCGATAATCTTCTGTACCACCATTGCCGCAGGGGCGGGGTTTTCCTCCAGCCATTCGGCCATCTTGTCGGCCATCAGGCTTTCGAGCGGTTGCCGCACTTCGGAGGAGACCAGCTTGTCCTTGGTCTGTGAGGAGAATTTGGGGTCAGGCAGTTTGACCGACACAATCGCGGTCAATCCTTCACGCATATCATCACCGGTCAGCTTTACTTTGCTTTTCTTGAGCGCGCCTGAGCTTTCGGCATAATTGTTGAGTGTCCGCGTCAGTGCGGAGCGGAATGCAGCCAAGTGCGTGCCACCATCGCGCTGCGGGATATTGTTGGTGAAGCACAGCACATTCTCATAATAGCTGTCATTCCATTCGAGTGCGACATCAATGGTGATGTCATCACGCGTGCCGGTAATCGCCACCGGATCGGGCATCAGCGCGGTTTTGTTGCGGTCAAGATACTGCACAAACGCCGCAATCCCGCCTTCATAGAACAGGTCATGGGTGACAGCTTCCTCACCGCGTGCGTCGGTCAGGATGATGCGCACACCGGAGTTCAGGAATGCAAGCTCGCGGTAACGGTGTTCGAGCTTGTCAAAATCAAATTCGGTAATTTTAAATGTGTCAGGGGAAGGCAGGAAGGTGACCTTTGTGCCCTTTTTCATTTTACCATCCACTTCGGGGGCATCGCCAATGATGCCGAGCGGCTGTGTTGCCTCACCAAAGGCAAAGCGCATATAATGTTCTTTGCCATCGCGCCAGACATTGAGGTCGAGCCATTCCGACAGCGCGTTCACCACCGACACGCCCACGCCGTGCAGACCGCCAGAAACTTTATAGGCATTTTCATCGTTCGTATTGTCGAACTTTCCGCCTGCGTGCAGCTGCGTCATAATGACTTCGGCGGCCGACACGCCTTCTTCCTTGTGCATGCCCACAGGAATGCCGCGGCCATTATCCTCGACAGAGACAGAACCATTGGGATTGAGTGTGATCCACACTGCATCGCAATGCCCGGCCAACGCCTCGTCGATCGCATTGTCGGACACCTCGAACACCATGTGATGCAGGCCGGAGCCATCATCGGTATCGCCAATATACATGCCCGGACGCTTGCGCACGGCATCCAGCCCTTTAAGGACCTTGATCGAATCCGCGCCATAGTCATTTTTATTGGGATTTTCGGCCGAATCCGGTGCACGTTCGGTTTGTTGTTCTTGTGGTGTATTCTCAGGTGTTTCTGTCATCATTGCAATATAGGCGCTGGGGGGCATATCCCCAAGCAAAAAGGCCAAGTTTTCCCCAGTCTTTTATGATTGTATTTCAAAGACTTCTTCTCTTTGCGGCTTGCGTCTTTGCGCAGAAAACATGTAACGTGCGAAATGATAGGAGCAAAAGAAAATGAAAAAGGTAAATTTTACTGATGCCTTTGCGCAAATTAATGAATACTGGCAGCCGCATATTGCGGGGTCGGTGAATGATGCGCACGTGAAACTGGCGAAGTTTTCCGGCAAGTTTGACTGGCACCATCATGACAATGAAGACGAGCTGTTCCTGGTGGTCAAGGGCCGGATGCGTATGGGCCTGCGCGATGGGGATATCGACCTGGAAGAGGGTGAGATGATCATCGTGCCGCACGGGATGGAGCATTGTCCGGAGGCACTGGACGGGGAATGCCATGTACTGATGCTGGAGCCGAAGACGACGCTGAACACCGGCAATATAGTGAACGAGCGCACGGTGGCCGAGCTGAAGAGAATATAACCCAAACCCGTTCACGGATTTTATCCCTCACGACTGTTTTTTCGCTTTGCGAAAAGCCTGCGGGAACGCGGCACCGGCCCTCTCCCCCGCCCAACCTCCCGATATACTAGCGGGTCACACTATCGGGAGGTTGGGCGGGGGAGAGGGCCGGTGCCGCAATATACCCGGGAGGGCATCAAACAAAATGCGCCCGCCCACTGGACTCTCGTGCCCACCCAAACTATCGCATGGGCGCATGAGCAGCACCGCATTATCCTCCGAACTTGCAACCCCCCAAAACGGGTCTGAATCCATCCTGATCATCGACTTTGGCAGCCAGGTGACACAGCTGATCGCGCGGCGTGTGCGTGAAGCGGGCGTCTATAGCGAAATTGCGCCGTTTACCAGTGCCGAAGAAGCATTTCACCGGATGCAGCCCAAGGGCATTATTCTTTCAGGTGGGCCAGCATCGGTGACCGATGCGGACAGCCCGCGCGCGCCTGATGTCGTGTTTGAAAGCGGAGTACCGGTGCTGGGTATCTGTTATGGGCAGCAGGTGATGATGGAGCAGCTGGGCGGTAGTGTCGTTGGCGGTGACAGCGGTGAATTTGGCCGCGCCTTTATTGATATCAAGCAGCGCTGCACCTTATTTGATGGCCTGTGGCAGGAAAGCGAGAGCCATCAGGTGTGGATGAGTCATGGCGACAAGGTCGACACGTTGGCGCCCGGTTTTGAGGTAGTAGCAACGTCCGCCGGGGCACCTTTCGCAGTGATCGCCAATGAAGAGTGCCGCTATTATGGTACGCAATTCCACCCCGAGGTGGTGCACACGCCCGATGGCGGCAGGCTGGTCGCCAATTTCGTGCGCCATGTCTGCGGCTGTGCGGGCGACTGGACCATGGCCGAGTTCCGCAAGACCAAAATCGCCGAAATCCGCGCGCAGGTTGGTGTTGGAGAGAATGGGGGCAAGGTTATATGCGGGCTTTCCGGCGGCGTTGATAGCGCGGTCGCAGCGGTGCTGATCCATGAAGCAATTGGTGAGCAGCTCACCTGTGTTTTTGTAGACCATGGCCTGATGCGGCAGGGTGAAGCGGACGAGGTCGTGCGATTGTTCAAGGGGCATTACAATATCCCGCTGGTGCATGTGGATGCGGAGACACTGTTCCTCAATGGGCTGAAGGGCGAGACGGATCCTGAAAAGAAACGCAAGTTTATCGGCAAGACATTTATCGATGTGTTCGAGGATGAGGCGAAGAAGATTGGCGGGGCCGAGTTTCTGGCACAAGGAACGCTCTATCCCGATGTGATTGAAAGCGTGAGCTTTACCGGTGGCCCGAGTGTCACCATCAAGTCGCATCACAATGTGGGCGGCCTTCCCGAACGCATGAATATGCAATTAGTGGAGCCACTTAGAGAGCTTTTTAAAGACGAAGTCAGAGATTTGGGTCGCGAGCTTGGACTACCCGACGTGTTCGTTGGGCGCCATCCATTTCCGGGGCCAGGCCTTGCGATCCGCATTCCCGGCGAAGTCACTAAAGAGCGCTGCGATATCCTGCGCAAAGCCGATGCGATTTACCTTGAAGAAATCCGCAATGCAGGGCTGTATGATGCGATCTGGCAGGCTTTTGCCGTGCTGCTTCCCGTCAAGACGGTGGGCGTGATGGGCGATTACCGTACCTATGACAGCGTATGCGGCCTGCGCGCTGTCACCAGCACCGACGGTATGACAGCGGACGTCTATCCGTTCGACGCCGCCTTCCTGACCCGCACGGCCACGCGTATTGTCAACGAGGTCAAAGGCATTAACCGCGTGGTGTATGATTATACCAGCAAACCGCCCGGGACGATTGAGTGGGAGTAAGTCAGTCAACAGCGGGCACAATCAGGAGAAAGACATGACCAAATGCTATATTACACTGGGCAGCAGTGACCTGGACCGGTCGCGCGCATATTATGACGCGGTGATGCCCGCACTGGGCGCGAAGCTGGCGGATGACTATCCCGGCATGACCTACAGCTATGCCATGCCCGACGGGTTCATGATTTGGATTACGCGGCCGCAGAACGGCGAACCACAGGCGTGTGGGAACGGGCATACGGTGGGTCTTTATACGGACAGTCCTGAGCAGGTGGATGCGGCGCACAAGGCGGCACTGGAAAATGGCGGCAGCGACGAAGGCGCGCCGGGACCGCGCCCCATGTATGGCCCTGAATTTTACGGCGGCTATGCGCGCGACCCCGATGGCAACAAGATGAGCTTTGTCACCTATGTCAAGGTGAAGGAATAGACACAGAGCTTGTCCTAGGCGGCGTGGCTCCCATATTCTTTCCATGCAGTTTGACCTTGGCCCGGACCCGCGTACCGAAACGCTGGAGCGTATACAGGCGCGCCTGATCGATCATTTCGGGCGTGTCCGCCGCCCGCCGGAAAAACGCCGGGATCCGGTCTGGACACTGGTGCAGGGCGTGATTGGTGCGCGCACGAAAACGGCGGTGTCGAACGAAAATACCGACCGGATGCTGGCGCGGTACGGGACATGGGAAAAGGTCGCCGACGCACCGCTCGAAGAACTGACAGGCATGCTCCGGACCGCGACTTTCCCCGGGCTGATGGCGGAGCGGCTGAAAGCCTGCCTCACGGAAATCATTGCGCAGCGCGGCAGTGTCATGCTGCATCACCTGGACAACCTGCCCACCGAAGAAGCCATGGCGTGGCTCGAAACGCTACCCGGTGTTGCGCGCAAGATCGCGGCCGGGGTAATGAATGCCAGCACGTTCAACCGCCGCACGCTGGTGCTTGATACCCATCACCGCCGCGTCATGCAGCGTATGGGATTGGTCCCTGCAAAAGCCGATACGGCGCGCGCCTATGATGCGTTGATGCCGGTGCTGCCCAAAGCGTGGGCGCCCGAAGATGTGGATGAACACCATCTGCTGGTAAAGCGTATCGGCCAAAATTTCTGCCGCCCGAAACGAACGGATTGTGTATCCTGCCCGGTGCGTGAGGATTGCCAAATGGGGCAATGTGAAACCCAACATTCCTTCAAATCCAACAGGATTATCCAACAATGGCAGATTTGAAGGCTTCCTAGGTGCGAAGCTAAGGGAAGTTAAGGACTGTTTGCGTTGCCCTATAAGGGGATGAGGGATTGAAATAAGGCGCCTGACAGTGGATCAGGCTTGCCTACCGCTAGCTTCCTGCCTATCTGATGCATCAAGTTTGACGCACAGGACATGTGCGGAGCATATCAGAAAAGAGACAATACCATGCCGACATTATACGGAATTTCCAATTGCGACACGATCAAGAAGGCCCGTAAGTGGCTTGAACAGCGCGGTGTGCAGTATACGTTTCACGATTACAAGAAGTCGGGCGTGACGAAGGATATGCTGGAAAACTGGGCGCTCGAAATTGGCGAGTGGGAGCCTCTGCTCAACCGCCGCGGAACAACCTTTCGCAAGCTGCCTGAAATCGTCCGTGACAATGTGAATGAAAATACAGCGCTGCAGCTGATGGTGGAAAACCCGTCAATGATAAAGCGCCCCGTGCTTGAATATGATGGCGGCGTCATGGTCGGTTTCAAGGGCACGGACTATGAAACCGTGCTGGGTCTGAATCAGGACTGAGCGCAGGACAGGGCCGCGTGGCAACGCGGCCCTGGTTCATATGTCTGTCTTAACGGCAGTTACGACGGCGCATCGAATTGATTGCATTGACATATCCACCACGCGTATTGACGGAAATGCACTGTTTTGACTGCTGGCGCCAATATGTGGTGTAGCGCCCCTGGTCGTCGGTGCGGTAGCTTTGCAGCATTCTGAAACCACGCCGCCCTGTCAGCCGGGATTCTGCGTCTGACCTTGTACGGCCGATCAGGTCGTTTACCCGTACAAACCCGCGATAACCGCCCTGGCCGCCATAGCCGGGCCGATAGGATGTATTGTGGTCGCGTTGTTCGACACCGGCTGAATAGCCACTGGAATAGGCATCCGAGCGGTTATAGTTGTGATAAGGCTTGCCATACAGGCCGTCACGATAGCCACGCTCATGGTCGGCCTCGGCCTGCTTGTCGCCGTGATGCTTGCCATCATCATGGTGATGCGATTTATGCGACAGGACCAGCGCACCGATTAGCGCAGCCGCGCCAACGGCAATGGCTGCACCGCTATTGTCCTTTTTTTTCTCCTGGTTCTGGTGACCGCAGTCAAAAGGCGGGGATTGGGTTATTGAATTATAGCGTCCCTGCATTGTCACAACGGAAATGCATCGCTTGCGCCGGTGGCTCCACCAATAGGACCAGGCGCGGTCATCGCCCTTGTGCGTGCTGATATGCGTATAGCCGCGCGAGATGAGCTGGCTTTCCCCCGAACTGCCACGTGCACCGACAAGGTCACGGACATCTGAAGGTGTTTGTGCCATCGCATTTGAACTTGCCGCCAAATATAATATGGTTGCGCCAGCAATGGTGCCGAGAGATTTTACGCTATTGATTCTCATATGATATCCTTCCCCAGAGTGTAGTTTGAAATAATCATTTTTATTAAACAAGTAATATCAGGTATATATTACATGAAAATATTTGTAAAATTACGGAGCTTTCATGCCAACAATAATGTCCCATGCCGCCGTTCCGATCGCAGGGGCGTTGGTGCTGGGGCATGGCCGGCTTACGACGGCGGTTGTGGCGACAGGCATCGTCCTAGCGATGTTGCCTGATCTGGATGTCATCGGTTTTGGCATGGGGATCGAATATGGCGAAGCATGGGGGCACCGCGGTGCCAGTCATTCACTTTTGGTAGCAGCAATATGTGGCCTGCTTGCTGCAGCGCTGTTACGGCCTGCGCATTTCAAGACGGTGGCGCTCTATCTGTTCACATGCATGGCTTCGCATGGCATACTTGATGCCTTTACCAATGGCGGGCTAGGTGCGGCCTTGCTCTGGCCCTTTGATGATGCACGCTATTTCGCGCCTTACAGACCAGTTGAAGTTTCTCCTATCGGGAACAGTTTTTTTACGGGCAGGGGACTGGCGGTATTGTGGTCGGAATTTTTCACCATATGGCTTCCGCTCGCAGGGTTTGTGGTGCTGGTATTGGCTATGAAGCGCGTGCTGGCGCGGCAGGAATAGCTATTTGGCGGGCAGGGTCCTTACAAAGCGTTCGGCCAGCGTGATCCAGTTGTCCAAACCATAGGCCAGTGCGTCTTCTTCCCGTACCCACAATATCCCGCCCATCTTGCGGCCGTTAAAGGCGACAATTTCTGCGCCCGGGTTTTTGAGCGCTGCGTCCTGCTGGTCCTTACCGACGCGGAACATGAAACGGCCTTCGCCATCGCCGCACAGCATATTACCGTTCAATAGCCAGCAATTGCCGCCAAACATCTTCTTGCGTTCAATATCGCCGCGGTTTTTGAGCGCGCCTGCGAGCATGTCTGTGATATGCGGGTCTGATGCCATGTCTGTCTCCTGATAAGGCAGACCATAGCCTGCAAGAGCGCTTTATACCAAATCATCCTGATACGTATGCGGCGGCGGGCCGTAATATCTCTTTACGGCAAATAGGAATGCTCCAATCGCCATTACCAGTAATCCGCAGCTGAGCAGGAAAGGCGCACCCGGGAAGTAAAGTCCTGTATCGTCGGCAAAATGTTCAAATGTCATTGCCATCATCACCGGGCCGATAATCGAGGTGAGGCTGACGGCACTTGCAATTGCGCCCTGTAATTCGCCCTGCGCATCATCGCTGATCCGTGCGCTCATCATCGACTGCATGACTGGAAATGCCAGTGCAGTTGCCGCACCCACGACAATGCCTGCAACCATCCACCACTGGTTTGGAGCATAGGCGAATATCAGATAGGTCGGGATCCCGAAAAGCAGGCTGACAAACACCGTGCGCACCTCGCCCAGCCATTTCTGCACAGGACTGACCAGGCCGCCTTGGACAATGGCGAATAACAGTCCCCACAGCGTCACACTCAAGCCTATCTCACGTGGCCCCCAGTCAAACTTCAGGCTACCATAATAGGCCCAGACGGATATTTCCGTTTGTGCGGCCAGCTGCAGCAGGAAAATGACTGCAATCATGCCGATCACCAGCGGGAATTTTGACATGACGATCAGGCTGCCGAGCGGATTGGCGCGCAGGATCGAAAAACTGCGGCGTTTTTGAGGGGGTAAAGTTTCTCTGAGCCAGAAATAACCGAGCAGGGTGGTGAGAAAACACAATATACACGCTGCGATAAATGGCATGCGATCACCATATTCACCCAGGAACCCGCCAATACCCGGCCCGATGACAAATCCCGAACCGCCTGCTGCACCCATAATGCCGAAATTGCGCCCGCGTGTTGCGAGGTTGCTGATATCTGCTACGCAGCTGTTGGCCGCCGCCCATGTGCCGCCCATAATACCCGCTATGGCGCGACCTAGAAACAGCCATACCAATGTTGGAGCCAGCGCCATTAACGCATAGTCTATGCAGAGCGCCCCCATGGCAAATA
Organism: Sphingorhabdus sp. Alg239-R122; assembly: GCF_900537065.1. GTDB lineage: Bacteria > Pseudomonadota > Alphaproteobacteria > Sphingomonadales > Sphingomonadaceae > Alg239-R122. The sequence goes on from NZ_UNRC01000007.1 coordinate 128,832, forward strand.
GCAGGACGGGCCGCCGTCCAAACCGGTCGCTCAGGCCGCCTATGACGGGAGCAAAGAAAAACTGCATGACGGCAAATGTGAAAAGCAGCCAGCCGCCGATGGTTGCCGCCTGGGCAATCGAATAGTCACCCATGCCTGTTATAAGCGAAGGCAGGACAGGCACGATCAGTCCAAATCCCGCCATGTCGATAAATACGATCATGGCGACAAACCAGAGTGTGGTTGTTTTTCTGGGCGCTGTGTTGGTCATATTGAATTTATTCTGCCATGCTGAGCGGGTGATAGAGATGCGTTGCTAACGCATGTTTGAAACTTGATGAAGGAAAGAAAATGCCCACCGCCAAATGGAACGGGACTATAATAGCCCAGAGCGATAATACCCAGATTGTAGAAGGGAACCACTATTTTCCACGCACTGCTGTGCACACGGAATATCTGAAAGCTAGCGATACGACAAGCCATTGTCCGTGGAAAGGAAGTGCCTCTTATTATTCGGTTGAAGTGGACGGTAAGACCAACGATGACGCGGCATGGTATTATGCCGTGCCCAGTGATCGGGCGGCACATATCAAAGACCATATTGCCTTTTGGAAGGGTGTCGATGTCAGTGATGCGTAAAAGCGTTTATTAACAGCCTGATTGCCAAGAGTCTGGCGGGAGCGCGTGCAACGCGCTAGAACTTCCCGCAAAATATAATTTTAGGGGAGATTCGCAGCATGGTTGCAGGCGCTCAAACAGATACAGCAGAAGGCTGGTCATCACGGACAGCTTTTGTATTGGCAGCGGTGGGCGCTGCGGTTGGGTTAGGGAATTTATGGCGGTTCCCGACGCTCGCCGGTGAAAGCGGCGGCGGTGCATTCGTGCTGGTATATGTGGGTTGTGTAATCTTGATCGGACTGCCGCTGGTCCTCTCTGAAATCCTGATCGGCCGGGCCGGTCGAAGCGATGCGGTTGATAGTGTCCGTAACGTGGCAAAAGCATCGGGCATCAGTGAAAAATGGCAGATATTCGGCTGGTTTGAGATTATTGCCGCTTTCTTTATTTTGACATTCTATTCGGTCGTGGCCGGCTGGGTGATTTATTATATCGGTGTCATGCTGGGCGATTTTCTCAGCGCACTGGGGGCGGGTGAACCGCTACGCGGCGCACTTGCAGGCGAAACATCGGAACAGATAACGGGCCGTATGGGGGCTCTGTTTGAAAATGTGCCGATGCTGGTCGCCATGCACACACTGTTCATGCTGATAACGATTGGTATTGTGGCACAGGGCGTAACAGATGGCATTGAAAAAGCCGCGATGTTCCTGATGCCCGCCTTTTTCGTACTGCTGGTGTTAATCACCATTTATGGTGCGTTTACCGGCGACTTTGGACGTGCTGCCGAGTTCCTTTTTACTCCAGATTTCTCCAAACTGAGCGCGCCGGTCATCAATGAGGCGTTGGGACAGGCCCTGTTCTCGATGAGTCTAGGTTCAGCGGCGCTCATGACCTATGGCGCTTATGTTTCACGCGACACGAAACTGGGACCGACGGCGGGTATGATCGGTTTTGCAGATACCGGCGTGGCGATTATCGCGGGCTTGATGATTTTCCCGATAGTGTTTGCGGCTGGACTTGATCCTGCAGGTGGCCCGACGCTGGTGTTCCAGTCGCTGCCGATTGCTTTTCAGAATATGCCAGCAGGGTCGTTGATCGGGCTGCTGTTCTTCGTGCTGATCTTCTTCGCCGCGCTCACCAGCTCAATCTCGCTGCTGGAAGGCCCGACAGCTTGGGCGAAAGAGGCTTTTGGCTGGTCTCGGTCAAAAACTGCATGGACTGTTGGCCTCTTCATTTACGTTGTTGGCATTGCCTGTGCATTGTCGCTCAGCATATGGAGCGATGTCCGTCTTTTACCGTTTTGGGACATATTCGCGGATCAGAATATTTTCGACACGATTGATGGTTTTACAGGCAAGATATTGCTGCCGACATCGGCGTTACTGACCGCGATATTTGTCGGTTGGCGTGCCGATAGAAAGCTGGTTGATACCGAAACTGGCCTGGAAGGCAGCACGCTTGTGGCATTCCGCTTCCTTGTGGCGTGGGTGTGCCCGATTGCCGTTGGGTTGATCTTGCTATTTGGTATCTTCCCCGAACTGCTGACTGCCATAGGCGGGTAATATTCCGGAGGTAGGGAAATGCGCATGTTTCGCTTTTCCATTCTTCCACTTGTCCTGATAGGTGCTATGATGACTGAACCTGCCATAGCCGCACAGCTCTGTGAGCGCGATGTGGTTGTCATCGCGCATCGCGGGGCTAGCGGAGAACGGCCCGAACACACACTGGCATCCTATGACCTCGCCATCGACCAAGGTGCGGATTTTGTCGAACCTGATCTGGTGATGACCAAGGATGGTGTGCTGGTGGCGCGGCATGAAAACGACATATCCGAAACCACCGATGTCGCGGACCGGTCCGAATTTGCGGATCGTAAAGCCACCAAACAGATAGACTATCATGAAATAACCGGCTGGTTCACCGAAGATTTCACATTGGCAGAACTGCGTACCTTGCGCGCCAAGGAGCGCCTGCCACAGCTACGCGGTGCCAACACTGCCTATGACGGGCTATACCAGGTGCCGACACTGGACGAGATTATTGCGCTGGTGCGGGCGCGGGAAGCTGATACCGGACGGCGGATTGGTATCTACCCTGAAATCAAACATCCGACTTATTTTGCCGGTCTTGGCCTGGCGATGGAGCAAAGGCTGGTCGATACGCTGCATGCGGCAGGGTATAAGGATGCGCATGAGCTGGTTTTTATCCAGAGTTTTGAAACCGGCAATCTGCGCGCATTGGATAAAATGACCGAACTGCGCCTGATCCAGTTAATTCACCCACTCGTGCCGCCCTATGACATGCGCGACAGCATAACGCAGTTCGACATGGTGCGGCCGGAACGCCTGACCGATATTGCGAGCTATGCCGATGGCATTGGCCCTGGTACCGACTTGATTCTGCCGCGTGACAGTGAAGAACGCTCGCTTGAGCCCACGGCATTGATAGCCGATGCGCATGCGGCGGGGCTGAAGGTGCATCCATGGACATTCCGCCGTGAAAATTACTTCCTGCCTGCGGAAATGCGCAAAGGTGCCGATCCGCGTGATGCAGGTGATCTGGCGGCGCAGATAGCGCTGTTTATCAAACTGGGCGTGGACGGTGTGTTCAGTGATAATCCGCGCGAAGCCGTGCAAGTGCGCGACAGGGTCTGCGGCAAATAATTACACTGCTTCGGGTATCTTGCGCTGGAACAACCTACCTTTTTCGGCCCAGAAGAGCACTGTGAGCGAGGCCATGCTGCACAGCAGGAAACCGGTGGTTAGCGGGACATTAGTTCCATCGAACAATTGCCCGATCAAAGCGCCCAGCAAGGCCGAGACGATTGTTGTAGAAAATGCCTGAAATGATGACGCTGCACCCGCCATGCCGCCGAACGGTTCCATCGCGATGGACGAACAGTTGCTGTTGATAAAGCCCGTCATGCCAAGCGACAGTGCGGTTATTATTACGAAAGGTACGAGCGACATACCGCCAGTACTGGCGCCAATCGCAAGGCCCATGGCTGACAGGACGATAACGGTGAGTATGGCGCTGTGTGCAATACGCCGCGCGCCGAAACGCATGACAAAACGCGCATTCAGAAACGCGCTTAGCGCAAGATTGGCGGTAATGATAGCGAAGATCAGCGGGAAATAATCCCCCACGCCATAGGCGGTATCGAAAATCTGCTGTGCCGAGGCGACAAACCCGAATAACGGCCCCATGCTGAGGCCACCGGCGAGCATGTAACCGCTTGCCTTGCGGTGGAAAATAATGGTCTTCCAGGTTGTCCATATCGTATCCCGGCGGATCGGGATGACGTTTTCAGGGGCCAGCGTTTCGGGTAAGCGTATCCATGTCCATGCCAGCAGCATGACGCCCAGCAGGGCCAGTGCGAAAAATATCCATGGCCAGCTTGCCACCAGCAATATCCCTGCGCCCAGTGTAGGCGCCAGCATAGGCACCAGTGTGAAGACGATAAAGGCAAGCGACATGACACGTGCCATCCGATCACCGACAAAACGGTCGCGTACCACCGATGTCACAACGATGCGCAGTGCGCCCGCCGCCAGCCCTGCACAAAAACGCAGCGCAACCAATATGCTGAAATCAGGTGCAAAAGCGGCCAGTACGGCGAAGAAGGCGTAAAATGCAAGCGCGGGGAGCAGCACCACTTTTCGCCCGAAGCGGTCGCATAAGGGGCCATAGAAAAGCGATCCAATACCGAACCCGCCAACAAAAGCGAGCACCACCCATTGCCGGTCATTTGCATTGGTCAACGAATAATCCTGTGCAATCATACCGAGTGCTGGCAGCATGGCGTCAATTGCCAGCGCGGTGAGCGACATCAGCGCGGCAATCATGGTCACGAATTCGCCGAATCCGAGGGGGAATTCCTTTTTTGCAACAGAGGTAGTGTTAGTCATGGCAGGCCTTATGGCGGGCTGGAACGGCTGTGGCCAGAAATTAAAACTACTTTCGTGGATAGGCGCGATACGCTAGGCAGGGCGCATGTCTACGACCTTTAAACTTGATACTTCGACCAGCCGCGCCAACCCGACGCCGGCTCCCATGAAACGCGTGACGGTGCCTGCAATCCGGAACCGCAAGGGGAAAGAGCCACTCGTCATGCTGACCGCATATACGGCGCGCACGGCACAGTTGCTGGATGCGCATTGTGACATGCTGCTGGTTGGTGATTCGCTGGGGCAGGTTATTTACGGCCTTCCGTCAACTGTGCCGGTGACACTCGACATGATGTGTGCGCATGGTGCTGCGGTCGTCCGTGGCAGCTATCACAGCCTGGTTATCGTCGACATGCCGTTTGGCAGTTATGAAGCTTCGCCAGAGCAGGCATTTGAAAGCGCTGCCCGTATTATGCAGGAAACGGGCGCTGCGGCGGTCAAAATGGAGGGCGGTGTGCATATGGCACCAACCATCGAATTCCTGTCTGCGCGGGGCATTCCGGTCATGGGTCATGTCGGTCTGACGCCGCAGTCGATCAATATGCTGGGCAGCTACCGCGCTCGCGGCAAAGGCAATGCCGAAACCGCCAATTTGCTCGACGATGTTAAAGCAATCAGCGAATCCGGTGCATTTTCAATGGTGGTCGAAGGTGTGATGGAAAGCGTGGCTGAGGAAGCCATGACGGTAGCGCAGATTCCGGTTATCGGCATTGGCGCATCGGCCAAATGCGATGGACAGGTGCTTGTGACCGAAGACTTGCTGGGTATGTTTGAACGCACGGCGCGGTTTGTGAAGCGTTATGATAATCTGGCTGAACGTATCGAGACAGCGGCTGCGCAATATGCTGAAGAAGTCAAGGCGCGCAGCTTTCCCGGCGAAGCGCAGACATACCGTCCGAAAGAAAAAAAATAGGGTAGGGGGTAATTTCTCCCTATTTCACAATATCGGGATCCTTGACCGCACGGTGATATAGCCGTTTCCAATGTCTGTGCGAGCGTTTGTCCAGGGTTCTGTCGCCGGCGCGCTGTTTCAGGATATCAATATAGTCATCGCCATAGCGCGCATAGAGGTTGCGAATCCCTGCAATGTCCCGCTGCTTGCCTGTATCGCTCCTGAAAAAATCTAGAAACACGGATATCCCTCTCATCCAGATATTGGTTTTACCCAGCTGATTATGCACATAAATAACAGATTTTGCACTGATATATTCCACATAATTTACCATATTATGTCGTAAAAAGCATCTTCTTCGGATTTAATCGTTGCGCTGGTGCGGGAAAACCATATCAAATGACCCGGTGAAACAGCCTGATTGGCTGAACAGGAGAGCAAAATGAACGACGGGGCAAATGGAAATACGGCTGCAACCGGGCCGCTTGCGGGCGTAAAAATCGTCGATATGTCGAGCGTCGTCATGGGACCTTTTGCTACCTTGCTGATGGCCGATATGGGGGCCGAAGTCATCAAGGTCGAAAATGAGGATGGCAAGATCAAGGGAGACATGATGCGCTATGCGGGCGAGTCACCCACAGGTGATCTTGGTCCTATCTACATGGCGCTTAACCGCAATAAGCGTTCGGTCACCATCAATGCCAAAAATGCTGATGAAAAGGCGGCTTTGCTTGAGTTGCTCAAAGACTGTGACATATTCTTCCACAATGTACGCCTTGCAGGCATGGAGCGGCTCGGTCTGGGTTATGAGGACGTGAAGGTGGTCAACCCCGATATCATCTATGTACACTGCGCTGGTTTTGGCGATGGCGGGCCCTATTCAACGCTACAGGCTTATGATGACCTGGTACAGGCGGCATCGGGTTATGCGGCGCTGGACCAGCTGCGTTCAGGCGGGGCACCTGCCTATGCACCATCATTGATTGCAGACAAGACAGTAGGCCTGTTCGCGACCTATGCGACTTTGGCGGCGCTGTATCACAAGGAAAAGACAGGTCAGGGGCAGTTCGTTTCGGTGCCGATGCTCGAATCCTTCACCTTTTTTAACATGGTTGAGAATCTTTATGCCGCAACTTTTAAGGAAGAGGGCGGTAAAATGGGCTATACCCGTTCGATAAACCCGCGGCGGCGGCCCTATCCCACCAAAAATGGCTATATATCGATTGTGCCCTATGCAGACGCGCAATGGGCGCGTTTTTTTGAGATTGGAGGGCGCCCTGGTGTGTTCGAGGATCCGCGCTTTTCGACTTATGAAGAGCGTACCAAGCATACCGGTGAATTATATGCGATAATTGAGGAAGTGGCGGCCACGAAGCCGACTGAGGAATGGCTCGATATATTGGCGCGTGAGAACATTCCTGCGATGCGGTTTAATGAGATGGAAAATGTGCTGACCGACCCGCATCTGGAAGCGGTCGGATTTTTTGAGAAACGCGAGCATGAACTGGCTGGCGCTTATCGTGCCATGCGGCACCCGGTTACGTTTGGAGAAACTCCTGTAAATATACGTTATAACCCGCCGACATTGGGGTATGACAATGGTTTGATCGGGAAGAAATAATCTTAGGTATAGGCTATAGTTATTTGTTTTAATACAATGATTTTATATGTGTTTTGATTGGACGCATGTGCCGCGGAATGCTGTTATCGGTTGGTACATGTGTCTTACGAGCCATTTTGGGTTCAATCAATTTATCGAAATTGACACCGAAGCTGTTTTCCTTCGCCCAAGCTACATGACCTGTCAGTTCTCCGATATTGTTGATGTAAATCTGCAGCTTCTCACCCGGCTGGACACACAGGTTGCCTTCAGCCTTCATGCCATTGGCGGACAGATTGCGCACGCGCACTTTGTACGCGCGTTTATTCTCCCCGACGACAATTTTGGCGAGGAGGAAAAGGCTATCGCGTATGCGGCCTCTATGATCGGATACATCTGACATAGCAGAGCTCGCTATATCAGGCCGAGGTAGAGAAAAGGTTAAAAGCCTGGAAAACCTGACCAGTGGACACCGGTTCAGTCGTCGCGGGAGATTTTTTCGCGGCGCTCATGCTGTTCCTGCGCCTCAACGCTCATAGTGGCAATTGGACGCGCGATCAGGCGGCCAAGACCAATTGGCTCGCCAGTAACTTCGCAATAGCCATATTCACCCTGATCAATACGGCGCAAGGCCGAGTCGATTTTGGAAACCAGTTTGCGCTGACGGTCGCGGGTGCGCAGTTCCAACCCCCATTCGGTCTCACTGGATGCACGATCGTTCATATCGGCTTCCTGGATCGGGCCGTCCTGCAACTGGCGCAAAGTGCCTTTTGCTGCGTCCAGAATTGAATTTTTCCATTCTTTCAGCAGGCTGCGAAAAAATTCTTGCTGTTTTTCAGACATATATTCTTCATCATCTGAAGGCTTGTAGTCTTCGCTGACGGCTTTGCGCGCTTTGGCAAGAATATCAATATCTTCAACGACGGTTGTCGCATGTACCATTGTTTGGCTCTCCAGGTCCGGAAATATGGTCTGGCATGTTTTTCATGTCCGGCCTTGTCCGAAGGGTTAATCCTCATAGTCTTTGGGCGCGCTATAGCTCTGCGTCTGCAGATACACAAGCGGCAAAACGGGTCATTTTACATGACGCATTTATATCTGCTGAATGCAGCAGGGGCTTGCACCGCTGACGCGCAAAATGCATAGGGTCAAACCATGCATGATATTAAGACAATACGTGAGAATCCGGCAGAGTTTGACGTGGGCCTGAAACGGCGCGGAGCAGAGGCTGTGGCGGACCGAATCATAGCCCTGGACAGTGCGCGCCGGGAAACCACCACGCAGCTTCAGGAAGGTCAGGCGCGCCGCAATGAAGCATCCAAGGCGATTGGCAAGGCCAAGGCTACAGGTGACGAGGAAGCAGCACAGGCGCTGATGGTGGAAGTCGGCGCGCTCAAAACCGAATTGCCCGCGCTTGAAGGCAAGGCCCGCCAAATTGGCGAAGAGCTGAATGCTTTGATGGCCGCACTGCCGAACGTGCCGATGGACGATGTGCCGCAAGGCGAGGATGAAGACGATAATGTCGAGCTGTCCCGTTGGGGCACGCCGCGTGAATTTGCGTTTGAGCCGAAAGAACACGCCGATATCGGCCCGGCACTCGGGCTGGATTTTGAAACAGCGGCGAATATTTCGGGCGCTCGTTTCGCCTTCCTGAAAGGTGACATGGCCCGGCTGCAAAGAGCCATCGGTCAGTTCATGCTGGACCAGCAAGTGCAGGAAAATGGTTATATGGAATGTGCGCCGCCGCTGCTGGTGCGTGATGAGGCAGTGTTTGGTACAGGCCAGCTTCCCAAATTTTCCGAAGATCTTTTCCAGACCACCGATGGCCGCTGGCTTATCCCGACTGCGGAGGTCAGCCTGACCAATTCAGTGCGTGAAACGATATTGGGGGCAGAGGCGCTGCCGATGCGGCTCACAGCGTTGACCCCCTGTTTTCGCAGTGAAGCAGGCGCGGCAGGTCGTGATACGCGCGGTTTGATCCGTCAGCACCAGTTTGAAAAGGTCGAAATGGTGACCATCGCGCATCCTGAAACAAGTGAAGCCGAACATGAGCGTATGACAGAAGCCGCCGCATCCATCTTGCAGGCGCTCGAACTGCCCTATCGCAAAATGCTGCTATGTACCGGAGATATGGGTGCGACAGCGCGCAAGACCTATGATCTGGAGGTCTGGCTGCCTGGTCAGGGCGCGTACCGTGAGATTAGCAGTTGTTCCAATTGCGGGGATTATCAGGCGCGGCGCATGAATGCACGTTTCCGTTCAGAGGGTGAGACCAAAGGCACCGATTTTGTACACACACTCAATGGTTCGGGTCTCGCGGTGGGTCGCACCTTGGTGGCCGTTATTGAAAATTATCAGCAGGCCGATGGCAGTGTGACCATTCCTGAAGCGCTACGCAGCTATATGGGCGGGCTGGAAACAATTGATGTGATGGACGAAACCGGCAAGTAAGCATGGGCTAAATAAAACTGGCACATAGCCAGATTATCGCTAAAACCCATGCCCATGATGTTTTCGGGGGCAAGTCGAAAATTTGGGAATATGCGCATTGTCACTGCTTTATGCGCCGTGACCATTGTTGCTGCCTGTATCCCGGCAAAGGATAAGTCCCCACCACAGACTGCGCAAACCCCACCCCGACTTGAAACCGATATTAGCGTGCTGGAGCAGGATATAGCGCCACCGGTGTGGGAAAGGCGCAGTGTTCAGGCTAATGCACGGCGGGTGGAAGGCGGCATCTATACCGTGAAATCGGGGGATACGCTGCGCGGAATTGGCAACCGCATGGGTGCAGGGTCTGAAATTATTGCCCGCGTCAATAATCTTGCACCGCCCTATACCATTTATCCAGGACAGAAACTGACGGTACCATCAGGCCGCTATCACAGTGTGGCCAGCGGCGAAACAGGCATTGCCATTGCCCGCGCCTATGGGGCACCTTGGAGCCGTATTGTTAGGCTCAACGGATTGGAAGAGCCTTATATATTGCGCATCGGACAACGGCTTTTGCTGCCCGGCAAAAATCCCAGCAACGATAAAGTACCATCCACTGCGCCGGATCGGCAGGAACGCGCTGCGGCCTTCGATATCGGTATCGGTGACATTGTAAGCGGTGGTCAGCCGGCGCTTGCGGAGGGGCGTGCCGCAGCACGGCCCACGCGTGCAACTGCGCAGGCCGCGAGCACAAAGGCGATTGCGCTTCCCACAAAATTTGCAGGCCGCTTCCAATGGCCACTCAGAGGCAGGCTTGCATCCAGTTTCGGTAAAAAAGGCGGCGGCAGGGTCAATGAAGGCATAGACATTATCGCGCCACGCGGCACGCCTATACTGGCGGCAGCGGACGGCGTGGTATCCTATAGCGGGGATGAGATTGCGGTGTTCGGAGGGCTTGTCCTGATCAGCCATGGTGATGGCTGGGTCACAGCCTATGGTCATGCCGATCGCCTGGATGTCGTGCGAGGGCAGGCAGTTAAGGCTGGACAGGTTATTGGCATATCGGGCGATAGCGGCTATGCCAGTCAACCGCAATTGCATTTTGAGATCCGAAAACAACTGAAACCTGTTGATCCTATTGCACATTTGCCGGGAAAATAAGGCCTGATTGGACTATAAGAATATATGAGCGGACGCCGCAGCCTTGAAAAATTTACGACCCTGACCCGCCGTTCGGGCATGCCTTTATGGGTAGATATCGCATGGCGTGTCGGTTTTGTGCTGGCGCTTATCGGTATCGCAATCGCTGTGCACTGGTTTGATAAGGGCGGTTTGCGCGATAATTATGATGGTGATGTCAGTTTTCTGGACGTCATCTATTTTACAATGATCTCCATCACCACTACCGGCTATGGTGATATTGCGCCGGTGACAGAGCGTGCGCGCATGTTTGACGCATTGGTGGTGACTCCAATCCGTATTTTCGTGGTTTTGATTTTTATTGGCACGGCCTATAACTTTGTCTTCAAACGTACTTGGGATGTCTGGCGTATGAAAATTATCCAAAGAAACCTTCATGATCATATTGTTGTTCTTGGCTTTGGCACAAGCGGCAAAGAGGCGGTTGAAGAGCTGATTGCACGCGGTACGCCGGTGGAAGAAATCGTGATAGTCGACAATTCTTCTAGCAACTTGCACGAAGCAGAGAAAATGGGTTGTGCGGTGCTGACGGGCGATGCAACGCGCGATACAGTGTTGATGAATGCGAAAGTTTCGCGTGCGAAATCCGTGGTTGTTTCTGCCGGGCGAGACGATACCAGCATCTTGATAGTGCTCACTGTGCGGCATCTTGCCCACCATGTGCCGATCAGCGTGTCTGTGCGGGCTGCTGATAATGAACTGCTGGCGCGGCAGGCAGGGGCCACCACGGTTATTAACCCGGTCAGCTTTGCTGGCCTGCTACTCGCAAGTTCATGTCACGGTGCAAATATTTCTGATTATTTGAGCGATCTTGCCTCAATCCACGGCCGTGTGAAACTCAACCAGCGACCTGTTACCGAAGATGAAATTGGTAAAGGCCTTGGCCAATTGTCCAACGAGAGTCTGGGAGTTCGGATATACCGCGATGGCAAAGCATATGGCTTCTGGGAAGAACAGACCAAAGAGCTGCTTGAAGGGGATATCATTGTGGAGATTATTCCCGGCGCAGGCGCAGAGTTAACCCCCGAAGCTGCCTAAGCAGCCCCGGAGGCCCATATATTCCTAAGCCGCGTAAAAATAAGCCATGACTGTGCCCATAGCGGTGTAGAATAGCAGCCAGTAACCTGCATCAATCAGGAAAAGTGTCCTGCTTTTCTGTGAAAAAAGATAATTTGTGCCGATGGCAGGAATGATGAAACCTGCCGCAATACCCTGCGCGATCATGACAATGGTTGAGAAGCTGAGGCTACCATAGGTCTCAACGGTATGCGCGAGCACAAAAGCCGCGACCAGGCTGAGGAAAAAGGTGGTGCCGTAGATCAGGCCCATATTTGCGCCCTGCACATCTTCCTCGGTCAGGCCGACAGCGCCCAGCCATTTTTTGCCCATGATAGGTCCATACCAGATGCCACCTACAACAAAGCCAGACAGTGCAGCCAGAAATACCGCCAGCCAGTTTACATTAAAAAAATCCATTTTACCCTCCCTTAGTATGTAGTTGGGAACCTAGACCTGGTGGCCGCACCGCGTCAATATGAGGAGCTGTCAGCCATTATTGCGCAAATTGCGTGACATTTTGCGTATGCGGGCGTAAATGCGCGGCATTATGACAACACAAATTCCCGCTCCGCCCAAAGTAGGCATGGTTTCGCTCGGCTGTCCCAAGGCTCTGGTCGATAGTGAGCGCATCCTCACCAAACTGCGCGCTGATGGCTACGACATGTCGCCTGACTATGCGGGTGCAGATGTTGTGCTGGTTAACACTTGCGGCTTTCTGGACAGCGCAAAAGAAGAGTCTCTCGACGCTATAGGCGAAGCGATGGCAGCAAATGGCCGGGTGATTGTTACTGGCTGCATGGGCAATGAAGCCGATGCCATCCGCGCGCGCTTCCCCGATGTCCTGGCGGTTACGGGCGCACATCAATATGAGGATGTTGTGGGCGCTGTGCATGACGCGGCGCCGCCCGCGCGCGGCGAATTTGTCGATCTCGTGCCAAATCTGGATGCTGTGGGCGGGCTGAAACTCACGCCGCGCCATTACAGCTATCTGAAAATTTCTGAAGGCTGTAATCATCGCTGTTCCTTCTGCATTATCCCCAGCCTGCGCGGTGACTTGGCCAGCCGGCGTCCCGATGCGATCCTGCGCGAAGCCGAAAAGTTGGTTGCTGCTGGTACGAAAGAACTGCTTGTTATTTCGCAGGACACGTCAGCTTACGGCGTGGATATAAAGCATCAACCGCGCGATTGGCACGGGCGCGAAGTACGTGCGCATATGACGGACCTGGCGCGCGAGTTGGGCACATTGGGTGCATGGGTGCGGCTGCATTATGTGTATCCTTATCCGCATGTGGACAAGGTTATTCCGCTCATGGCTGATGGACTCATTACGCCTTATCTCGACATTCCGTTCCAGCATGCTGCACCATCGGTGCTGAAACGCATGAAGCGTCCGGCAAATGAAGCGAAAGTGCTTGAACGCCTGAAAGGCTGGCGCGAGATTTGCCCTGATATCACGGTGCGCTCGTCATTTGTTGTCGGCTTTCCTGGTGAAACAGAAGAAGATTTTCAGTACCTGCTCGACTGGCTGGATGAAGCGCAGCTTGACCGGGTTGGCGGTTTTCGTTTTGAACCAGTTGAGGGGGCCGCTGCCAATGCGCTGGATGGCGCTGTGCCCGAAGGGATCAAGGAAGAGCGTTATCAGCGTCTAATGGAAAAGACCGCTGCAATCAGTGCTGCCAAACTTGCCGCCAAGGTGGGACGTACATTGCCAGTCATTATCGATGAAGTTGGTGAGGCCGATGATGAGGGCAGCATTGGTGCGACCGGTCGGTCGCAGGCGGATGCACCGGAAATAGACGGCAATGTTTTCCTGCGCGATGTACCGGAAGCATTGAAGGCGGGCGATATTATTAACGTCAAGATAGAAGATGCTGACGCGCATGACCTTTATGGCGCGATGTAATAATGGAAGTGCCTGCCGTATCCTGATTTCGGCAATTTCTTGATTCTGGCAATTTCTTGATTCCGGGACCAGTTGGCGGCATGATGTGTCCATGAAAACCGGAAAAGCAACAGATCCGACAGAAGACATCCGCCTGAAAGCTAGCCAGTATGCAGATGTGGATGAAGGCACTTCGTGCACACAGGCAGCGTTCAAGACAGGAAACAAGGCCTTTCTTTATATCGGTGAACAGGGCGGACGTTATAAAGCCATGTTCAAGCTGGAAAAATCCCGCAAAGATGCAGAAGAGCTGGCAAGCAAGGCTCCAGATGATTATCAGGTTGGCAAAGCACCATGGGTAACGGCGCGGTTTACGTCTGAAAAACCGATGCCGCAGCCTTTATGGGAAAAGTGGCTGGATGAAAGCTATGCACTCACAGCTACCTTATAAAAACACCTGTGTAAGCCGCAGGTGTATGACATGAATGCCACAGGTTTCTGCATTCTTTTTACGTTTTGACACGTTCAGCTTGTTTTCGGCTGAATCTGCTATACACTCGCTCTTCTAAGAAAGATAAAATCTGAGGAGACGAGCCACATGAAATATATTTACAAGGCATCCGCCTGTGCATTTGCGCTATCTGCGATGTGCGCTGCGCCTGTTTACGCGCAGGACCAGTCAGCAGAGGCCGCCGCAGAAGATATTGATAGCGGTAATGTGATTGTTGTGCGCGCACAGGGCCGTGAACAGGAGCTTGCAGATGTTCCTGTCGCCATTTCCGCGGTGAGCGCCGATGATCTACAAAAAAGTGGTGCGACCGATATTCGTGAGCTTAACCAGTTAGCGCCTTCACTGCTTGTTTCCTCCACGGGCAACGAAGCCAATGGCTCGGCACGTATTCGCGGTATCGGCACAGTGGGCGATAACCCGGGCCTTGAAAGTTCGGTGGCTGTTTTTATTGATGGTGTTTACCGCTCACGTAGCGGTAATGCGCTTGGCGAAATTGGTCCGATTGACCGCGTCGAAATTCTGCGCGGGCCCCAGGGCACACTGGGCGGTCGTAACTCTTCGGCTGGCCTTATCAGCATTTACACGGCACCGCCTGAATTTACTTTTTCAGGATACGGCGCTTTTACTTACGGCAATTTTGATCATATCCGTGCAGAAGGCGGTATCAATGCCCCGATCGGAGACACGATCGCGGCACGCCTTGACGGCGTATATGTGAGACGTGATGGTTTTTATACTGACGTCACCAATGGCACGGATGTAAACAACAAGGACCGCTATCTTGTCCGCGGTCAATTGCTTTTTGAACCGAGTTCCGACCTGACGGTGCGTCTGGTTGGTGATTATTCGAAGAAGGATGAGGCATGCTGTGCAGCAACATTCGTGCAGCCTGACTTTGCGCCATTTGCACGCGTTAGTCCGGGGCTGAATGGTTTCATCAAACCTGTTGGCCCATCACCTGCGCTGACCAGTACGCAAAACCCGATCATCCCTGTACTTTTGGCTTTGGGGCAAGACCCGCGTGCGCTCAGCCAGAGCACTTTCGATCGCAAAATATATCCGACGCAAGGACGCTCTTATGAGGGCGAAACCGAGGATTACGGTGTGTCGGTGGAGGTTAATTACAACCTTGGTGCTGTCGATTTTACATCGATTACCGGTTACCGTGAATATTCGAACAACCAAGGGTCCGACACCGACTATACCGGTGTGGACATTCTTTATCGTGCGCCTGGTGACAATGCAGGTGCGCGTGCATTTAAAACATTTACGCAGGAATTCCGCTTTCAGGGCACGGCATTTGATGACAGGCTCGACTGGCTGGTTGGCGTGTTTTATGCAAATGAGAAACTCAGGGTGCGTGATAATATCCGCTTTGGATCACAATATGGCTCCTTTGCACCTTGCCGTATTATCAACGCAGTCAATCCTGCCCTGGCATCGCCAACTGATACAGGTTGCCTGAGCGCTGGAGGTAAGGCTTTGCTGAGCGGTCAGCTTCCTGGAACAATGCCAGCCTTTGGTGCTGCTACGCCGCTGCTCCTGGCTGGTCTGGATAATCTTGGCGGACTGAATGACCTGGGTACGGTCGAAGATCGTTACGGGCAGGATAGCGAAAGCTTTGCCATCTTCACCCATAACATTATTGAGATTACCGATGGTCTCGATCTGACACTTGGCCTGCGTTACACGAAAGAGACCAAGGACTTCAGCGCGTCATTTACCAATGACAATACAGTCTGTCCGACAAACCGTGCACTGCTGTCTAATTTGCTTGCGGTTCCTTCACTGGCGCCGCTTGCCGGCGGTTTGATTGCGCTGTCCTGTCAGGGCAATTCAACGTCCGAACTCAACGGCGTGTCGATATCCGATGATCGCGATGAAAGCGAATTCACCGGAACCGCGATCTTGTCATATAAAGTGACGCCTGACCTGCTGGTTTATGGTAGTTATTCACGCGGTTATAAAGCAGGCGGTTTTAACCTTGACCGCTCGGCGCTTTCCAATCCGCTCTTGCTGGATGTAACCAATCTGAATACTGCCAACCTGCAATTCGGTCAGGAAACAGTGAATGCATTTGAAATCGGTGCGAAATATTCGACACCTGAATTCACCTTCGGCATTTCGGCTTTCCGCCAGGAATTCACGAATTTCCAGCTGAACACATTCAATGGCTCGGTTTTCCTTGTCCAGAATGTCAATAGCTGTGGCACCGGACTTGGTGGCGCTGACCTTGACACCAGTGCAGCTACCGGCTCTTGCGCTCCTGGTGATGTTCAGCCGGGTGTTGTCGCGCAGGGCGTTGAACTTGAAGCGACAATGAGCCCAGTTGACTATTTCAACGTGGCGGTGGGGCTTACTTATAGCGATACCAGCTATGAGAATGACCTGATCGGTAATGATAGCGGAGCACCACTCGATCCTGCGCTTCGCTTGCTGCCAGGTGATAATCTGTCCAACGCGCCTGAGCTGACGGCTACCGCTTCACTGTCCTACACGCCGCCACTGGGCAATAGCGGGCTGAGCGGTCTATTCTACCTCAACGCACGTGCGACGAGTGATTATAATACCGGCTCTGACTTGCTATTTGGCAAGGAACAGGATGGCTATTTCCTAGTCAACGGACGGATCGGTATTCGCGGTCCGGAAGAGAAATGGGCGATTGAAGGCTGGGTGCAGAACCTGTTTGATAAGGATTACACACAGGTCGCGTTCAATACGCCATTTGTTGCGTCCCAGCAGACATATTCGGCGTTCCTTGCTGAGCCTCGCACATATGGCATCACGGTACGGGGACGTTTCTAAGTCCTTAAGCCGCAGAGGCAATAAAATCGACAACCGCGCAGTGCACCCCGGTGTTCTGCGCGGTTTTCATTTTGCGAGTTTGCTTTCAGCGCCAGTGGCGAGTTGCAATTTGCAACGATGTAAGTAAGCTATCTCCCATAGACCGAAATAGCGCAAAAGCAGATGGAATGGTTATGGGACAGGAAAAAACAGCCGACTATGTCGATGTGTTGATTGTCGGTGCAGGAATTTCCGGCATTGGCATGGCAGCGCACTTGCGTAAATTTTGCCCGGGCAAGAGCTTTGCCATGCTCGAACGGCGCGATAACCCGGGTGGGACATGGGACCTGTTCCGATATCCTGGTATCCGCAGTGACAGTGACATGCATACGCTGGGCTATAATTTCAAACCATGGACGCAGCAAAAGGCGATTGCCGATGGCCCGTCCATACTGAAATATCTCCACGAGACCATCACTGAATATGATCTGCAGGACCATATCCGTTTTGGGCATGAAGTACTGTCAGCAAGCTGGTCAAGCGCGGAAGCATGCTGGACGATCACTGCGCGGCGGACGGATGGCAGTGAAGCACAGCTTAAAGCCAATTTCCTGTTCATGGGTTCCGGTTACTATAATTATGATGAGCCCCATGACCCAGTTTTCGAGGGGAAAGAGGATTTCAAGGGACAGATTGTCCACCCGCAATTCTGGCCCAAAGACCTTGATTATGCCGATAAGAAAGTTGTTGTGATCGGCAGTGGCGCAACTGCGGTCACAATAGTACCCAGCATTGCGGATAAAGCCGGCCATGTTACAATGCTGCAGCGTTCACCCACTTATATGTTTGTCAGTCCGGCGAAAGACAGAATGGCCAATTTCATGCGCAGGATATTGCCAGACGCATGGGCATATCGGTTCACACGTTTCAAAAATGTCCGGCTACAGAATTTTATGTTCAAACTGGCACGCAACAAGCCGGAATGGATGAAGAGGCGCTTGCTCAAGAATATAAGGGAAAAGCTTACAAACGAAAGCGATATGGCGCATTTCAAACCGCGCTACAATCCATGGGAACAGCGCCTGTGCCTAGTGCCGGATAATGATTTTTTTGAAGCTCTGGCAGCGGGCAAGGCATCGGTTGTCACGGACCATATCAAACGGTTCGATGCGACGGGAATAGCGTTGGAGTCTGGCGAGCATGTTGGTGCGGATATTATTGTTACCGCGACAGGGTTGAAGCTTGCTGTGGCGGGCAAGGTCGATTTCACGGTTGATGGCAAACCTGTCAATTTCCATGACCATTTCTATTATAAGGGCTGCATGTTTTCCAACGTTCCGAACATGGTCATTGTGTTTGGATATCTGAATGCGTCCTGGACGTTGAAAGCCGATATAGTATCGGAATATACTACACGGCTTCTCAATCACATGGACGCTACAGGCGCAAAAATTGCCAACCCCTATCTGGCGAACCCTGCCGCTATGGAAGAAGAAGACGTTTTCGACTTTTCTTCCGGTTATATTCAGCGCTCTTTGGATGAACTTCCCAAGTCTGGCGCTGAGCTGCCGTGGAGGCTCAATCAGGATTATCTGGAAGACCGAAAAATACTGCGCACCGGGCCATTGGAGGACGGTGTCATGCATTTTGGCAATGCCGGTGAACTGACACCGACAGGCGATAATACCAGAATATTGGAAGCTGCCGAATAATTCCTGCTACTAAAAGGTGAAACAGGCTCGCGCGGCAGACAATCAGTCGCTATATAGCGGGGATGATAGATTTTACCGATATTTTGAAAGCCGATAAGGGGCAGGATGCCCGTGATATTCATGTTGTTGACAGCAACAGTTTCAAGGACTGGCTGAAAGACCAGTCGGGCCGTGTCCGTGCGATGGTGGAAGCACAGAAATTCACTGGTAAGGCGCATGAATTTGCTATCCTGTCCGGCGACAAGGTGGATGAATGGTCGGTGCTGGCTGGTGTTTCTTCTGAGAAAGCACTGAAAAGCTGGTGTCTCGCCAAAGTCGCGGAAAACCTGCCTGAAGGCGCATACAGACTGTTTGAAGATGTGGACGCGGGGGACGCCATGCTTGGCTGGCTGCTCGCGCATTACAGTTTCGACCGGTACAAGAAATCGGAAAACCAGACCGGCAAGCGACAGCTTTTGGTAAGCAGCCCAAGCCGGATTGATGCGATGCTGATAGAGGCGGAGGCTACGGCGCTGGTCCGTGACCTGGTCAACACTCCTGCCGAAGATATGGGGCCGGACCAGCTTGAGAAAACCGCAAAGCGTCTGTCCAAGGATTACAAGGCTGAACTTTCAATTATTCGCGGTGATGATCTGGAACAGGGTTATCCCATGATCCACGCAGTTGGCCGAGCGGCCAAACGGGAACATGCGCCGCGCCTGCTGGAGCTGGAATGGGGTAATAAAAGGCACCCGCGTGTGGCTATTGTCGGCAAAGGCGTGTGTTTCGACAGCGGTGGGCTCGACATCAAGTCGGCGGTCGGCATGCGGCTGATGAAAAAAGATATGGGCGGCGCGGCGCATACATTGGCGCTGGCAGAAATTATCATGCGCGCAAACTTGCCGGTGCGGTTGCACATGCTGGTACCAGCGGTTGAAAACGCCATAGCAGGCAATGCGTTTCGCCCCGGAGATGTGATCAAAAGCCGCGTTGGGCACAGCGTGGAAATAGGCAATACTGATGCCGAAGGGCGTTTGGTACTGGGCGATGCACTGACCAAGGCATGCGAAGCCGAGCCCGAGCTAATTATCGATTTTGCCACGCTGACAGGCGCCGCGCGAGTGGCACTGGGGCCGGATCTACCAGCGATGTTCGCGAACAACGATGACTTGGCCAACGGACTTTTGGAAGGCGGAAAGGCCGTGCATGATACGGTATGGCAAATGCCTCTTTGGGATACCTATGCCGAATATCTGTCGAGCGATATTGCCGATATCGGCAATAGTGGCGGCGGTTTTGGCGGCTCGATACAGGCTGCGTTGTTCTTGAAAAAATTTGTTACAGGCGATGCCGAATGGGTGCATTTTGACACATTTGCGTGGCGGCCGACTGCACGCCCAGGCCAAACTAAAGGCGGGGAAGCGCTGGGACTGCGGGCCAGCTGGGCTTATTTGCAAAAGCGTTACGGGAAATAGGACTTGGGCAACATGCTTGCAAAATCGGGTGATTTTGGACAGATGATAGAAAAGCCAGCATGTATAAAAGCGTGGCGGGGGATATAAGCTAGGAATATGTCAGATTCTTCATCCAGTAATAAGCAGCAGCGTTTTGAGCTGAACGGCCCGATGGGCGACTATGACAAACGCACAACGCATATCCGTGGCGATCTGGCCGATATAAAGCTGGCCGGAAAACTTTTCGCGCCACATTATGTCGTACCGCAGCCGCGCAGCTGTGTGATTGCGACAGCCACCATGCACGAACTGCCCATGGGCGATGCCAGGGCAGTCTCGCAGCTTGTCCACGGGGAAATATTCGCAGTCCTGGATATTTCCGGCGAATGGGCCTGGGGTTTTGGCACGCATGATGACTATCTGGGATATGTACGGCTGTCAGCGCTGGGTGAGGAAACGGAAGCCAGCCATGTTGTGGATGCACGTGCGGCGCTTATATTTGCAAAACCCGATATCAAGTCTGCCCTGCTGCAACGCCTGCCTATGGGCGCACGTCTTGAATGTACGGCGATGGAAAGCGAGGATGCCAATCCTGATTTCCTAAAAACCGGCAAAGGCTATGTACATGCTCGGCATGTGTCCGAACTGGGTTCCACAAAAGAATCTATTATCGACATTGCGCGAAAGTTCATGGGTGCACCCTATGTCTGGGGCGGCCGCAGCGGCGATGGCCTTGACTGCTCCGGCCTTGTGCAGATGGTGCTCGGCATGATGGGAATGGATGCGCCGCGGGATAGCGACCAGCAAATGGCCGCGCTGGGCAGTGACGTACCTGAAGGCGAAGCATTGCAGGCTGGTGATATCATATTCTTCCCCGGTCATGTCGGGATTATGACTAGCAGCGACAACATGATCCATGCGAACGCGCACTGGATGCAGGTGGCGGAAGAACCGCTTGCGGATGTTATTGCACGCTTCCCTGTTGATGTGGGGCACCCGGTCCTCGCGCGCAAGCGTCTGGCATAGTGACCGTTTCGGTATTTATTGATGGGGCCATCGGTACTACCGGTCTTGAAATAGGTGAGCGGCTGTCAGGGCGGGCTGGTCTTTCGTTGATTCGGCTTGATGATGCGGTGCGCAAGGATACAGCGGCCCGTGCGGAAGCAATGAATGATGCTGATTTTGTCATTCTGTGCCTACCTGATGATGCGGCGCGTGACGCCATGACGCTTATCCGCAATGAACATGTGCGCGTAATCGATGCATCGAGCGCGCACCGTGTCGTGCCGGGCTGGACATATGGCTTTGCCGAGATGCATGAGGGGCAAAGGCAGGTCATTGGCAACAGTTGGCGAGTGTCCAACCCCGGTTGCTATCCGACAGGGTTTCTGGCGCTCGTTGCGCCACTAGTGGAACGGGGCTTGCTACCTGCAAATCACGGATATACGGTCAATGCCGTGTCGGGCTATTCAGGCGGTGGAAATGCGCTGATTAATCGCTTTCGGATGGAGGAACCCGATATCGGTTTTCGCACATATGCGCTTGATATGGTGCACAAACATCTTGCGGAAATGCAGGTGCATGCCGCACTTGACCGTGCGCCTTTATTTGCGCCCTCGGTCGTGCGTGCGATGCGCGGGATGATGGTGGAGGTGCCGTTGTTTCTTGACAGTGATGCCGGGTTTGCCAGTGCCCGCGAACTGCATGATGCACTGAGCGCACATTATCTAGGCGAACCATTGGCCAATGTCATGCCGATGGAAAACACACCCGCCGAAATATTGCTGTCTGAAAATATGGTGCCGAGTGATGCGCTCACTCTGCACGTGCTTTCCAGCGCAGACGGTTCGCAGGTACGGCTTATCGCTGTGCTCGACAATCTGGGCAAAGGTGCCAGCGGCGCGGCGGTGCAAAACCTGAATATTATGGCCGGACTGGATGAACTTGCCGGGTTAAGGATCTAGGCTTCCGTACATAAACCAGCAGCTAGAGTCTTGGTCAGATAGTGGGAAGCGTGACCTTTTGGGCGACCGTGCAAAGTGGCGATATGTTCATATCCATTTTTCTCATAAAATGGCTTTGCCTGCCAACTGGTTGTTTCAACAAGGGCTTTTTCACATTTTTGCTCTACAGCAAAGATCTCGGACGATCTGATCAGTTCCTTCCCGATTCCTTTACCTCGGCACTCTTCTGACAACCATAAAAGTTCAATATGCAGTGTATTCCAAAAGCATGTAGCACGAATTCCGCCTATAATTTTGTGCGCGTCGTCCCTGGCGAAGACGAAGAATTTCTTCTCGTCCTCATTCGGTTCCAGATCAGGTATTTTTGAAAAATTATAATCCATTATTCCCTGGCTTAAAACATCCGAATCTTTTTTAGGAGGATCCGTGGTAACTTCAATGTTCATGGCTTGCCTATCCATTAGGCGCGCATGATCAGTGCCAGAGAAAGCATTAGAAAAACGCCTGTAGTCCTGTTTGCGCGCGCCCCAGTATCAGCGCGTGCACATCATGCGCACCTTCATAGGTATTGACCGTTTCCAGGTTCACCATGTGACGCATCACCTGATATTCCTCGCTGATGCCATTGCCGCCGTGCATGTCGCGCGCCATGCGCGCGATATCGAGCGCCTTTCCGCAATTATTGCGTTTGACGATAGAGATCATTTCGGGGGCAAAGCGGTTTTCGTCCATCAGGCGGCCGACGCGCAGCGAGCCCTGCAGGCCAAGCACTATGTCGGTCTGCATATCGGCGAGTTTTTTCTGGTAAAGCTGTGTCTGAGCCAGCGGGCGGCCAAATTGCTTGCGGTCCAGACCATATTGCCGCGCGGCGTGCCAGCAGAATTCGGCCGCACCCATCGCACCCCAGCTGATGCCGTAACGCGCACGGTTGAGGCATCCAAATGGCCCCTTCAGGCCTTCCACACCGTCCAGCAGATTTTCTTCCGGTACTTCAACTTCGTCCATCTGGATCATGCCAGTGGTGGATGCACGCAGGCTCAGCTTGCCCTCGATCTTCGGTGCACTCAGGCCTTTCATGCCTTTTTCAAGGATAAAGCCCTTGATCGCGCCGTCATGTGCGCCGGATTTGGCCCAGACTACGAAGACATCTGCGAAAGGTGAATTGGAAATCCATGTTTTTGCACCACTCAGCACATAGCCGCCATCAACCTTTTTGGCGCGTGTTGTCATGCCGCCGGGATCGCTTCCTGCATCGGGTTCTGTCAGTCCGAAACAGCCGATCAGTTCGCCTGATGACAGGCCGGGCAGGTATTTTTCGCGCTGGGCATCATTGCCGTAAGCGTTAATTGGGTGGATGACGAGTGAGCTTTGTACCGACATCATCGAGCGGTAGCCGCTGTCGACTCGCTCCACTTCGCGCGCGATCAAGCCATAAGCGACATAGGATGCTTCCGCTCCACCATATTGTTCGGGCAAGGTTGCGCCAAGCAGTCCGGCCTGACCCATGAGCGGGAACAGCTCCGGTGCAGAGACTTCATCACGGTATGCATCGATGACGCGGGGCTGCAGTTCGCCTTGCGCAAAGGCAGCGGCGCTGTCCTTGATAAGGCGCTCGTCTTCGGTGAGCTGGTCGTCAAGGAGAAAAGGGTCGTCCCATTGGAAAGGGGTCATATGAAACTCCGGTCGAGATTAGAATATCGGTTGCACATCGCCATAGACGATAAAATGCGGATTGTCATAGCCGCGTTCGGCCTTGTTATAGTTTAGATGTTCACCGGTTTCGGTCAGCACTTTGCCGCCTGCCGCCTGCACAACGGCATGTCCCGCCGCGGTGTCCCATTCCATGGTCCGGCCCATGCGCGGATAGATATCTGCTTCGCCTGCGGCCACCAGACAGAATTTAAGCGAGGAGCCTGCGGATTTGAGTTCGCCAACCGAAAACCTTTCAAGAAACGCATCGGTTTCAGGGGTGCGGTGTGACCGGGACGCTACGGCGGCCAGCTGGGCAGGGGCCTTGCGGATGGTAATGGGGCGGCGCGCGCCTTCGTCTGGCACTGCACTGCCCGGCTCCGCCTCGCAGCGCCAGGCACCTGTCATGCCTTCGGCGACATAGAGCATTTCAAGGGCAGGCGCGTACACCACACCGCGCATAGGTATGCCGTCTTCGATAATGGCAATGTTCACCGTAAAATCGGTGCGGCGGTTTATAAACTCGCGTGTGCCGTCGAGTGGGTCAACACAGGCGAACAGGTTGCCAAGTTCGGGTATTTTGCCTTCCGAGGCAGATTCTTCGGCCAGTACAGGCAGGGCAGGTGCATGTTCTTTCAGCCGCTTGAGAATAAGCGCTTCGGCTTTTTGATCCGCTTCGGTGACAGGGGAATCATCGCCTTTCTGGCCAATTTCAAAGCCTCGATCATAAATCTGCATAATAAGCGCGCCCGCTTCCAGCGCGATTCCTGCGAGCACATCTCCGGTCAGTTTTGATGCAGCATTTGCCATATGGCGATTCCTTAGCCTTTAACGTGGTTCGTCCTTCTGTTATTGCCAAAGCGGTATAATGCAAGTGCAAAGGTCCATTTATGCCGATAGAAATCCATCAGTTTCCATGTCTTTCCGACAATTACGGCTTTTTGGCCCATGATCCGGCAAGCGGGGAAACGGCAGCGATTGATACACCCGATGCCGATGAATATCTGCGGCAGGCGGAAAGTAAGGGCTGGACCATCACACAGGTCTGGAACACGCACTGGCACCCCGACCATGCCGGCGGCAATCTGGCCATTAAGGAAACAACTGGATGCACGATCACCGCGCCTGAGGGAGAAGGCGGGAAAATTGCTGGTGTGGACCGCGCAGTCAAAGCGGGTGACCGTGTTACGCTGGGCAGCATTGAGGCGGATGTGATGGACGTTGCCGGGCATACACTGGGGCATATTGCCTACCATCTGCCATCTGATCAGGTTGCTTTTGTTGGTGATTCCGTTTTTGCGTTGGGTTGTGGGCGGATGTTTGAAGGGACACCGCAGATGATGTGGGACAGCCTGAAGCGTATTCGTGCGTTACCGCCCGAAACCGTGCTTTATTGCGCACATGAATATACGCTCGCCAATGCAGAATTTGCCGAGAGCATCGATCCAGAAAACCTGATACTACGTGACTATGTGAAGAATGTTCGGGGCAAGCGTGCCCGCGATGAATGGACTGTGCCGACACAGCTCGGCAGGGAAATTGCCGCCAATCCTTTTTTGCGCGCGGATGACCCCGTGCTGCAACAGGCCATGGGCCATGCGGGTGACGAAGTGGCCACATTTGCAGCTATCCGGACAGCCAAGGATAATTTCTAATCTATGCAAGCACCGCGGCATAATTTCGCGGTAACCTGTCCCGTTCCGGCACAGCATCGCTGTTAACCATAGATAACAGTATCTTATATAGTGAAGATTCGGTTAACATGTCTGCATGAAAAACGCTGAAGCATATAATTTGCCGAATCCGGGTCATGATTTTCGCCGTGCTCTTCCCAAAGCAGTTCTCCATGTCGAATCCGAGGAGCAGCAGGAGCAGGCTGGCTGGGCAAGCGATGATAGCCGCCTTTTCTTTATGAGCTTTGTGGCATTTTTCCTGGCGATTACCGCCTTTATTTCCTGAACAACCAATCTGCCGCGGTTAGTGGTCGATTTTTTCGAGGAACATGGCGGGTTCATCATCGCAGGCCTTGTGTAATATCCAGCCAAGATAGGCGGAAAACAGGCACATTCCAGCAACAAGTATCAGCAGTCCGGCGGTCGTTACGCCCATTAGTCCAAGAGCGGATGCTGTTAGTGAACCCAACACCATACAACCGGAATTGACGACATTGTTGGCGGCAATTGTGCGTCCTGTCTCGCTGATATCGACGGTCGTGGTCAGAAATGCGTATAGCGGTACCACAAACATGCCGCCGGTAATGGCAATGCCTGCCAGTGCGGCAATAATAAACCAGCTATGCTTGAAGCTGATAAAATCCCAGAAATCATAAAGCTGTCCTTCTGGCAGACCCTGCCAGCCAAGGCACAGGAAGTAGAGCAGCAATGCAAAACCACCCATGGCGATCACACTAATCGGTGCAAACCTTGCTGATACCTTGCTTTTGAGAATCAGGTTGATGAGCACCGAACCAATGGCGATTCCGATGGAAAACACACCCAAAACGCCAGTGGCAACACTGGGATCAGCAGTCAGAACGTTTTTGACCAACGGTGGAAACAGGATGATCAGCACTGCACCAATCGTCCAGAAAAAACTGATAGCGATAATGGCCAGAAATACAGTGCGGTTTTTCATGGTGGCGCGGATGAGATTATAAGAAGCGCGAATGACGTTATAATCGATCTTCTCGCGCGCCATTTGCGGCGGTGCAGCAGGGATTTGCCGGGCAGATATCCAGCCGGCTATGGCGACAACCAGGACGGCGCCTGCTGCCAGTTTCGGGTCATATTCCCCGGGTACGGTTTCGGTGGCATAGATCAGGGCTCCGCCCAATATCGTGCCGCCCAGGATGGCAATATAGGTGCCGGCCTCGACAAGGCCTGTACCCGCCAGAACTTCTTCTTTTTCAAGGTGCTGGGGCAGGATGGCATATTTGATTGGCCCGAAAAATGTCGATTGCAGCCCCAGCAGGAACAGGGCTGTCAGCATCAGCGGAATGTTTTCGTATATCAGGCCAATGCCGCCGACTATGGCGAGCAATATCTCGATATTCTTGACCAGGCGGCTGATCCGCGCTTTGTCGAAATTGTCGGCAAGTTGTCCCGCCAGAGCGGAGAAGAGAAAGAATGGCAGGATAAAAAGTCCCGAAGAAACCGCGCTGAACTGCGCTTCCTGAAGCGGGTCGTTGTATATGCCATAGACTACCAGAATCAGCATTGAGAATTTGAAAAGGT
>NZ_UNRC01000008.1 GCF_900537065.1 Sphingorhabdus sp. Alg239-R122
ACATGCTTCGGCACAATAGGCGTTCACTGTGGTAGCGCACAAACCGATCAGAACGGAATAATTATGTGTGTCGTGACATTCGGCTGAACGAACATTCACCGATGCAAAGGCGCGTAGTCCTGTACGGACCAGGTGCGTATGTACCGCGGCCGTTGCCAGGATCATCGCCATGCCGATCCGGTCATCGCTTATGTTTTCGTCCGTCAGGAATATTTCGGTTTTACCTTCGCGCACGGCAGTTTCCGCTTCACTGCGCACGCGGGCAATGGCTTCACGTAGCTGTTCAGGGCCGCCGTCGGCAGGGAAAGTGCAATCAATTTCGGCCTCTATGCCTTTGAATGCGGTTTTCAGGCGGAACCAGTCATTGGATGTGGTGACGGGGGTATCAAGCACCAGCACATTCTCATTCTGACCATCCTTGTCGAGGATATTGGCCAGATTTGAAAATCGTGTCTTCAGGCTCATGACGTGGCGTTCGCGCAAGGAGTCAATTGGCGGATTGGTCACCTGGCTGAAATTCTGGCGGAAAAACTGGCTCACCGTGCGCGGCTTGCCGCTTATGACAGCGAGCGGTGTGTCGTCCCCCATGGAACCGATGGCTTCCTTTGCATCTTCCACCATAGGCGCAAGGATCATTTCCATGTCTTCAATAGTAAAGCCGGCGGCGACCTGCCTGCGGCTAAGTTCGGCCTTGTTCCAGATCGGTGTCTTGCTACCCCTAACCTTGGGCAGGTCATCTATGCCGCGAAAGCCGCTGACCAGTTCTTCATAGGGCTGCTCGGCAGCAATCCGGTCTTTGACCGCACGGTCGTGGAACAGCTTGCCATCTTCCAGATCGACAGCGATCATTTGTCCCGGACCCAATCTGCCTTTCTCGGTGATGCTGCTTTCAGGCACAACCACCATGCCGCTTTCCGATCCGATAACCATCAGATTATCGGACGTGACCGTATAGCGCAGCGGACGCAGCGCATTGCGGTCCACCCCGGCCACGGCCCAGCGGCCATCGGTCATCGCGAGCGCGGCGGGACCATCCCATGGTTCCATGACGCTGGCCATATATTGATACATGGCAGAATGTGATTTGGGGATATCGTCTACATGCTGCCATGCCTCGGGGATCAGCATGATTTTTGCGGTTGGTGCTTCGCGGCCCGAACGGCAGATTGTTTCGAACACAGCGTCCAGTGCCGCAGTATCAGAAGCGCCAGCCGGGATAACCGGCTTGATGTCCTCACTATGTTCGCCAAAAGCGAGGCTGGCCATTTTTATCTCATGGCTTTTCATCCAGTTCTTATTGCCGCGGATAGTATTGATCTCGCCATTATGGGCGAGCGTGCGGAAGGGTTGGGCCAGCCACCATTGGGGGAAGGTATTGGTAGAATAACGCTGGTGAAAAATTGCCATGCGGCTTTCAAAGCGTGGATCCACCAGATCGGGATAAAAGACCGACAGGCTTTCGGCAAGGAACAAGCCTTTGTAGACTATCGATTTGCACGACAGGCTGCAGATATAAAAATCATTCACTTGCGCTGCGATAATGCGTTTTTCAATGCGTTTGCGGACCAAATAGAGCTTCTTTTCAAACTCCTGTGCACTCTGTTGTTCAGGCACAGGTCCGGCAATCATGATCTGTTCAATCTCAGGACGCGTGCGCTGTGCCTTGTCGCCAATCACTGTGACATCAACCGGAACCTGCCGCCAGCCATAGATGGTATAGCCTGCGTGAATCAGCTCGGCCTCGACAATGGTACGGCAGCTTTCCTGTGCATTCAGGTCCGTACGCGGCAGGAAAACCATGCCCACAGCAAGTTGCCCTGGCAGTACCTTGTGTCCGCTATCGGCAATTGCATCGTCAAAAAAGCGCGCCGGAAGGTCAACATGGATGCCAGCGCCGTCACCCGTCTTGCCATCGGCATCGACTGCGCCGCGGTGCCATACGGCTTTCAGCGCATCAATGGCGGCCTCAACCACACGGCGGGAGGCAATGCCGTCGGTTGCGGCAATCATGCCGACGCCGCAGGCATCACCTTCATATTCGGGGCGATACATGCCGTCTTTGGCCAGACGCGCATGTTCGGATGTGGGATGGTAAAACTCTGTCATAATATCTCAGTATAATCTGATGGTTTCGCTCGGTTCAGGCCGTGTCACGCTGCGTCATCCACCCTTTCATCATCATCCTGTTCCGGCTCGGGCGGCGGTGGCAGGTGGGCCGTTGCCTCCTCCACTTTCTGCATGATCTGCGGCATGGCGGACATCATTTCGGGAACAAATGCCTGCATGCTTTCCATGAATTTGGGGTCGGTGTAGATCAGCATGGATTGTGCGGCATAGGATTTGCCGGTGGGCGTTGTAAAAAACGCATTCAGGTCATTGAGTTCCGCCAGACTGAACCGCTCCGCATAGATAGCCGTCATGTTTGCGCGGACAGTTGGTTCGACTTTTTCCATGAGAGGTATCATCTCCCGGGTCATCACTTCGGACGTGACCTTCATGCGTTCACGAAAATGCGGGTCCGCCTGCTCGATTACCTCACCAAGCGTTTCGTCGCTTTCTTCCACTTCCTTGCCACTTCCCTTGACAATATCAGAGGCGCGCATGTCAAACATGCTTTCAAACATGGCGTCCATCATCTGGTTCATCGTGCCTTCCATCATCTTGCGATAGGTGCCAAGTGGCCAGATGCTGTCAACAACCCGTTGTGCAGCGGCGAGGTGAACTGAGTCGGCTTCGCTATGTGTACGCCTAGTGCCATCATTTTGTGCCATAGCTGGTACGGGAACACCGCAAAGCGCCACTGCCGTTGCTGTGATAAATAGGGTCTTCCTGATCATGCTGCTTTCCTTTCCGATTTTGCCTTTGCGCGCATAAATGCGTGCATATGTTGTGCAACGTCGCGGCCATCGCGTATCGCCCATACGACAAGCGATGCGCCGCGTACGATATCACCGGCGGCGAATACGCCATCCAGATTGGTCATCATCGATTTATGATCCACACGCAATGTCCCCCAGCGGGTGACGCTGAGGTCAGGCGTGTCAAACAATGTGGGTAACTCTTCCGGATCAAAGCCCAGTGCCTTGATAACCATGTCCGCCTTAATTGAATATTCGCTGCCCGGTTCGATTTCAGGGGCGCGGCGGCCACTTGTATCGGGCCCCCCCAACCGCATCTTGCTGACCTTGACGCCGGTGACTCCTTCCGTTCCTTCAATGGCGACAGGTGCGGACAGCCAGGCAAATTCAACGCCTTCTTCTTCGGCGTTGCTAACTTCGCGCTGTGATCCAGGCATATTTTCGCGGTCGCGGCGGTACAGGCATTTGACCGACTTTGCACCTTGGCGCACTGCCGTGCGAACACAGTCCATCGCCGTGTCGCCGCCGCCTATCACCACTACGTCCTTGTCTTTTGCGTCAAGCGTACCGCTGTCAAATTCGGGGACATCATCGCCAAAGCCCTTGCGATTTGATGCCGTAAGATAATCAAGTGCGGCAAGCACGCCTTCTGCGCCGATACCCGGCACCCTGATATCGCGGGCCTTATACACGCCTGTCGCAATCAGGATGCTGTCATGTTTGGCGCGCAAATCATCCATGCTGGATGTGCCGCCCACCTCAAAGCAGGTGTGGAAATGGATGCCTGCATCAATAAGGCGCTGTACACGCCGCTCGACAACATGTTTTTCCAGCTTGAAACCGGGAATGCCATAGGTGAGCAGCCCGCCTGCCCGGTCATGCCTATCGTAAACATGCACTTCATATCCTGCGACACGGAGATATTCCGCAGTCGTAAGTCCAGCCGGACCAGCCCCGATAATGCCTACGGATTGTCCGCGATCTGCGCTCACTTCGATGGGTTCAACCCAGCCGTTTTCCCATGCCGTGTCGGTGATATATTTTTCGACCGAGCCGATTGTGACTGCACCATGACCGGAAAATTCGATCACGCAATTGCCTTCGCAGAGCCGATCCTGCGGACATATACGCCCGCAGATTTCAGGCATGGTTGATGTTGCATTCGACATTTCATAAGCGTCACGAAGTCGCCCTTCTGCTGTCAGGCGGAGCCAGTCCGGGATATGGTTATGCAAAGGGCAATGTGTAGAGCAATAAGGTACACCGCACTGTGAGCAGCGCGCAGACTGGTCAGCAGCAGTTTCGGCGGCGTAACGGTCGGCAATTTCCTGAAAATCCTCAGCGCGTTTTTCGGCAGCACGCTTATCCGGATAACTTTGCTGCTGCCGCACGAATTGCAGCATATCCTTTTTTGCAGGCTGTTTTTGCGCAGAAGCGGGGGGTGTATTTTTTTTCTGTGGCATATTCTGCGGCATATGACAGCGCATGGAATGAGTCACGCAGAAAATAGATAATATGGCAGTATTACTTACCTAAAAATTGTAGATTTTTGTGAAATGTAGTAAAATAATATTTTTTTGTTATTAAATTATATCCGATTCGGACTTATTTATTTCGAGCTGCTTTTAATTATACGCACCATAACTCCAATCTGGACATTTGCACGAACACACGGCATTGCGAGAGTTTGGAACATTGATCCATTCCATCAGTTCTTATGTGCGAGAAAGCGGACGCAATGACATTTATCCATATGCTGCTGATTGCCATAGTGCAGGGGATTACCGAGTTCCTGCCTATATCTTCTTCCGGACATCTTATCCTGCTGCCTATATTCATGGATATGGAAGATCAGGGGCCAATGATTGATGTGGCCGTGCATGTGGGTTCACTACTCGCTATCATGGCTTATTTTTTCAAAGACGTCTGGGGCTTGGCTAGAGGCGGGTTTGCGAGTGTGGGTATCGGAAAGGCACCTGCAGAGCGCAGGCTTTTCTGGTGGATTGTGCTGGGCACAATTCCTGCTGCCCTGTTCGGCCTGGCTATTAAATTGGGTTATCTGAATGGTGTTGCAAGCGATGTGTTTGGCCTGTCTTTGCCAGATGGCAATCTGATGGAAGGGCTGCGCTTTACCGACCTGATTGCCGTCAACCTGATAGCTTATGGTATTTTGCTGGGTATTGCGGACCGGTTCGGGCGGTCGGACCGCAGCTATGAGGATATGCAGCTTAAAGATGGTATCATTGTCGGTATGGCTCAGGCACTGGCGCTCATTCCGGGAACCAGCCGCTCAGGCGTAACCATGACCGCTGCACGCTTTCTGGGTTTTGGCCGTGTCGAGGCGGCGCGCTTTTCGTTCCTGCTGTCAATTCCTGCAGTTGCGGGTGCAGGAGTACTGATCGTTCCTGACCTGCTGGATGCAGGCGGAGAGTTGCTGAAAGAAGCGATTATAACCGGCACGCTCACATTTGTGGCGGCATTTGCGACGATGGCGTTCCTGATGCGTTTCCTGCAGAAAGCATCGATGACAGTGTTCGTGGTCTACCGGATATTGATGGGTGCGGCGCTGCTGTATTTCTTTTGATATTCGTGAAAGCGCAGGCAGATATTCGACTGTCAGGTAGTTATCCGTCCTTCAGGCCGACACCGATATTAGCGCGCGGCTGTTCCATTTCCGCTGATGCCACCGGATATGCGCAATAGTCCGCTGCATAATAGGCGCTTGGACGGTGATTGCCGGACAGGCCGACACCACCAAATGGCGCGGCGGAAGATGCGCCGTTTGTCGGTTTGTTCCAATTGACAATGCCCGCACGGATATTGGCCCAGAACTGATTATATTCCTGCGGCGTGCCGCCAACCAGCGAGGCTGAAAGACCAAAGCGTGTGTTATTTGCTTCGGCAATGGCCTCTTCGAGAGATGTGACGCGAATGACCTGTAGCAGGGGGCCGAACAATTCGATATCGGGCCGCTCCTTGATATCCGTCACATCAATAATACCAGGTGACAGGAAGGGCAGGCTGTCATCACGGCGCACCATGTGCTTGATGGCCTTGCCGCCATTGCTGAGCAGGTAGAGAAAGCTGTCGGTCAAGCCATCGGCGGCTTCATTATCTATCACCGGTCCCATAAATGGCGCGGGATCAGCAAAAGGTTCATCGACAATCAGGCGGTCAGCAAGTTTTTTGGTCTCAGCAATGACTGCATCATACATGTCCTCATGAACAATCAGACGTCCGGCGGCCGAGCAGCGCTGCCCGGCAGTAGTGAATGCGGATTGGATAACCAGCGTCGCCGCGTCCTGTACCTTGGGCGTGTTCATCACGACCATCGGATTATTACCACCCATTTCAAGCGCAATCAGCTTGTCTGGCCGTGATGCGAGTGCGCGGTTAATGGCAATGCCCGTGGTAGCGGAACCGGTGAATAGTATGCCGTCTACATCTTCATGTGCGACCAACCCTTTGCCTTCATCCGCTGCGCCTATCAGAAGCCGTACCACATCTTCAGGCACACCTGCTTTGTGCAGGCATTGTACCATGATTTCTGCTGTGGCGGGTGTTTTTTCCGATGGTTTGAAAACGACTGTATTGCCCGCAATCAGGGCGGGGACGATGTGGCCATTGGGCAGGTGCGCAGGGAAGTTATAGGGGCCAAGCACTGCCATCACGCCATGTGGTTTGTGCCTCAGCGCCATCGAACCGCCCAGCGCGGCATCAAGTTTCCGGTTGGGTGTGCGCTCACCATAGGCATTGATGGATATTTCTACCTTATTGATCACGGCCTCAACTTCCGTGCGGGCTTCCCATAGGGGTTTACCCGTTTCACGCGCTATGGTCGTCGCAAGTTCATCGCTTGCTGTGCGTATTTCGTTGGCATAGCGGCGGACCAGTTCGCAGCGGTTGGCGAGGGGGCGTGCTGCCCATGCTGTCCATGCCGAGCGGGCACGGGCCACCTCTTCGTCAACATTGCCGACTTCGTGTCGCCAGAATTCCTTGCCGGTAGCGGGTTCAGTTGAGATAAGTTCGGACAAATGCAGGTCCTTATATATGCAATATGATTTGAATTGCGGCGCAAATTAGAGCGGACGGCGCGCGATAACAAGGGTTTGTTATCCACTATCCGGTTTGGCATGCAAATGTTACAAATTGAGAGGTTTTTAATTGCTGCGTAAAGCTGCACCCATTGTGCGAACATCGCGAATTTTTTGCTGCAAAAGGTTCCAGTCATTGTCATCTGCAATGGCATCCCAAATGGTTTCCACCTCATCGATCAGCATGGATTGTGGTTCACTGCCCTGCCAATAGCCATGGCCGCGTGAACGCGACGACGTATATGTTTTCATGTGCTGCGCAAAGTCTGTTCCAGCTTTGCTGGTGGATATCTGTTCGGATGTATCTCCGCCCATCCAGTCAAAGAAAAAACGGTCAATGCCAATATCATCCTGCCGCATCATTGCTTCCGCGGCGGCAATCATGCTCCGGTCGGGTTCCAGCCCTTTTGACTGGACGCCCAGCCGCCAGCAGAAATGCTCTGCAAGCGCTTCCTGATAGAGCGGTGCAAACTGCTCAAGCGCTTCGATCAGCGGTTCTGCCGGGCATATCAGGCGCAGTGCGACGGCTAGTTGGCCAAGGTTCCAGTGGATGGCTTCAGGCTGACGGCCAAAGCTATATAGCCCCTGCTGGTCAAAATAGGCTGCGGTAAAACCGGCATCCCATTTGGGGGTGAAACGCCATGGCCCGTAATCGAAACTTTCACCCGTAATGTTCATATTGTCAGTATTGAGTACACCATGCACGAATCCTGCGACCATATAGCTGGCAGCAAGCTTTGCCATCTGCTCAGCCGCGCGGTGCAATAGCAAAGCTGCGTCATGCTCTGCGCTTTCGCCGCCATAGAAATTGTTGAGGCTATAACGAACAAGCTGCCGCATCAATTGTTCGTTTTCCTCAAACGCAATGCGCTGAAATGTCCCGAAGCGGATATGACTGTGGCTGAGCCGAACCATGACTGCTGAACGCGTGGGAGAAGGTTCATCATTGCGCTCCAGGCTTTCTCCCGTTTCGATCAACGAGAACGTCTTGCTGGTTTCCACGCCCAGCGCTTCCAGCATTTCGGTCGCAAGTATTTCGCGCACACCGCCTTTTAGCGTTAGCCGTCCGTCACCCATGCGGCTCCATGGCGTTGTGCCAGAGCCTTTGGTGCCAAGATCCATCAACCTGTCTTTATGGTCGCGCATCTGTGCAAACAGGAAGCCGCGTCCATCACCTATTTCCGGATTATAGTGCCGGAATTGATGGCCATGATAGCGCAGCGCCAATGGTTGCTGCAAATTACCCGGCAATGGCGCAAACCGGCCAAAATGATCCAGCCATCCGCTGCCATCCAGATGTTCCAGCCCGACAGCACGCGCCCAGCGGTCGTTACGATACCGCAATATTGTCTTCGGAAAGTCAGCAGGTTTGACCGGATCGCCTATGTCAGGCCTCAATTCCAGTATGCTGCGTACCGGACGGTAGGAAGAATCTTGCGGTTGGAGGTTCATACGGGCATTAGTGGCGATGAAGCGATACCAATGCAATGATGAAGACATGATATGACAGCATATACAGATGGTTTCTGGTGGTCGAATGACGGGTTGCGGTTGCATTACCGGGACTATGCCGTCGCACCTGAAAATCAGGATAGGCCGCCCATCATCTGCATCCCCGGTTTAACGCGTAACGCGAGGGATTTTGAAGCATTGGCAGAGCGGTTTGCGGGGGCATGGCGTGTGATATGTGTTGACCTGCGCGGGCGCGGTGAGAGCGCGTATGCCAAGGACCCGATGAGTTATGTCCCGCTTACGTATGTACAGGATATGGAAGCGTTGCTGCGCGATCTGAAACTACGGCAGTTTGTGGGTTTCGGAACGTCACTCGGCGGTATCATAACCATGCTTTTGGCTTCCACCCGGCCTGGCCGTGTCATCGGTGCACTGCTGAATGATGTGGGGCCGGAGCTTGATCCTGAAGGATTGTCACGCATTCGCGAATATGTAGGGCAGGGGCGCAGTTATCCGACATGGATGCATGCCGCGCGTGAACTGGCTGATACGCAGCAGGGTATTTATCCTGATTTCACGGTTACAGACTGGCTGGATTTTGCAAAAAGACTCATGAAGCTGACACCGGGTGGGCGCATAATTTTCGACTATGACATGAAAATTGCCGAACCTTTCCTGATTCCCGGCGGCGAAGCTGGTGTTGACCTATGGCCAGCCTTTGGCGCGCTCAAAAAAGTACCGGCGCTTGTGGTGCGTGGTGGCGAATCGGATATATTAAGCGCGTACGCGGCGGAGAAGATGGTGGGAAGCCTGGATCGCGGAAAATTTGCCGAGGTGCCTGCCATTGGTCATGCCCCGAACCTTGATGAACCAATTGTTTTATCAGCCATAGATGAATTGCTGGAAGATATTCGGCAAAACCTTTAACGAACCGCTTTCATATTGCATTCAGTTTGGAAACAGCAGATTGCGAGGCTATGAAACCGGTAACGGAAATTTAGCAATGGAAAAGCCCGCGCTGGCGCGTTAAAGAGCGCATAAGCATATACGCAAATCAATATTTTACATAGTAAGGGAGGCAGGCTTTGGCCCTTGGACCTCAGAATCCGGCAAGCCCCGGAGACGATAAGAATAAAGAAAAAAAAGATACCGAAAATGATGTCTTCATGCGCGAAGTCGATGATGCGCTGCGTGAAGACCAATTGGCAAATTTCTGGGAAAAATATGGCCGCTGGCTGATAGGGCTGGTGGTATTGGGCCTTGCTGCCTTTGCCGGGTGGCTGATTTACCAGAATCAGCAGGAAGAAGCGGCCGGAACTACTGGCGAAGAATATATGACTGCCATTGATGCCATTACCAAGCGGCAGAATTTGGACGGAGCCAGCGAGGTGCTGAAACCACTCGAAGAGTCCAATAGTGAGGGATATCGCGCGGCATCGAAAATGCTGCAAGCCGGAATCATGCTGGAAAAGGATCAGGTCAAGGAAGCCACGAGAGCCTATGGCAATATCGCGTCTGATGAAAATCTGCCTCAGATATATCGTGATGCGGCCCTTATCCGTCAAACAGCAGCCGAGTTTGATGCATTGAAGCCGGAGACAGTGGTTGCGCGGCTCAAACCTCTGGCCGTCCCGGGCAATGCCTGGTTTGGCAGTGCCGGTGAAATGACTGCGATTGCATATATCAAGATGGAAAAACCGGATATGGCTGGTCCACTTTTTGAACAGCTGGCAAAAGATAAGAATGTACCCGAATCCATACGTGATCGTGCGAAGCAGATGGCCGGGCAATTCGGAATTGACGTTATTGATGATGAAGAAGCTGAGGCTGTAGCGAAAGCTGCAGGCGTATCGGTTACAAGAGGCGCTGATGCGCCCGCAGCCGCTCCGGCAAGCGAAGGAACAAGTGAATGAATATTCTGCCTGAACGTATAAAGGGTCGCTATCTGGCCAAATCTGCGCTTATTGTTGCGGCAACAGCCATGCTAGCATCATGCGGCATTATTGGCGGTGATGATGGCCCGAAGACAACTCCCACAGTGGGTAAGCGCATTCCGGTTCTGTCGCGTGTTGAAAGTGGCGCAGAGGTTGATCCCAGCCTTGCCGGTACAAATGTTATTTATCCTGCCCCTGTCGCAAATTCCGGCTGGACACAGCCGGGCGGCAATGCAGCCAAAGCCATGGGACATGTGTCACTAGGTGCCAATCTGAGTCAGGCTTGGAGTGCCAGCGTGGCCGGTAGTACAAAACGTGTCCGCTTGGCCGCAGCACCTGTTGCAGAAGCGGGCCGGGTATATCTTATCGACACATCGGCAGTTGTCCACGCATATGATGCGGGCAACGGCGGCAAGGTTTGGTCAACAGGGCTCCGGGTAGAAGGTGATGGTCAGGAATCCGTTTTTGGCGGCGGTGTCAGTATTGATGGTGCACGCGTATTTGCGACCAACGGTGTAGGCGAAGTTGCTGCGCTCAACAGCACTGATGGTTCTATAATCTGGAAAGTAAAGCCAGCTGGCCCACTGCGCGGTGCGCCAACATTGGCGTTCAACAGCGTTCTGGTGATGACGCAGGACAATCAACTCTATTCGCTTAATGCTGCAGATGGTTCTGTGCAGTGGAACAAAGCGGGTAGCCTAGGCCAGGCGGGTGTGTTTGGCGTGGCTGCTCCAGCCGCGGGGCAGGGAACTATTCTTGCTGGCTATTCATCGGGCGAACTGAACGCCTATCGTTATGAAAACGGACGCGACGTCTGGGGCGATGCCCTGTCGCGCACCAGTATTTCCACATCGGTTGCAACGCTATCCGATATTGATGCCGACCCTATTATTAACCAAGGGCGTGTTTATGCCCTGGGGCAGGGTGGGCGCATGGCCGCTTATGAACTGATAACCGGCCAGCGTATCTGGGAACTTAACATTGCAGGCATCTCTACGCCGGCGATTTCGGGTGAATGGATTTTTACGCTGACCGATGATGGTCGCATGCTATGCATTGCGCGCTCGACCGGCAAAGTGCGTTGGATCGCGAAACTGCCGAAGTTCCGTAATGAGGAGAAAAAGAAAGACCCCATTCTCTGGACTGGTCCTGTGCTGGCTGGCGGCCGCCTGATTGTCGCGAGTACGCAAGGCGGTGTAGTGTCGATATCAACGGGTGAGGGTTCTATCTCCACGCTTTTCAATTTGGGCGAGTCTGTTTCGCTTCCCCCGATGGTAGCGGATAACACGCTTTACATACTTGATGATAGCGGACGCCTTACCGCCTTTCGCTAAATAGATTTCCATATTTGGTTGCCGCGCGTCAGCATCGCTGCTGGCGCGCGGTCTGTTTTTAGGATATTGCCCCGCACATGTTACCTGAAATCGTCATTATCGGACGTCCCAATGTGGGCAAATCCACTCTGTTCAACCGGTTGGTGGGTAAGAAAATCGCGCTGGTTGATGATCAACCAGGCGTAACGCGTGATCGCCGTATAGGTGATGCCGATTTGCTCGACCTCAAGTTTCAGATTGTCGATACGGCGGGTTATGAGGATGAAGATGCCCAGTCCCTGCCCGGACGGATGCGGATGCAGACAGAAGAAGCCATCAAAGGAGCAAGAGCGGCGCTTTTCCTGATTGACGCCCGTGCCGGTATTACACCGCTTGATAGTGAGATTGCACGCTGGCTGCGTAGCAGTGATACGCCAGTCATTCTGGTCGCGAACAAGGCGGAGGGCCGTGCTGCAGAAGCAGGGTTGTTGGAAAGTTACCAGCTTGGCTTGGGGGACCCTGTGGGTTTGAGCGCCGAACATGGCGAAGGTCTATCGGACCTGTTCCAGGCGCTGCGCCCGCATATTGAGGATGAGGACGGAAATGCGCATGATCAGGCGGAAGAGCTATTACTTGATGAATTTGGTGATCCGATAGGGCCACTCAAACTGGCAATTGTCGGACGGCCCAATGCTGGTAAATCAACCCTGATCAACAAGATATTGGGCGAAAATCGTCTAATCACAGGGCCTGAAGCGGGGATTACCCGTGACAGCATTTCGATCGATTGGCAGTGGCAGGACCAGGATGGCACACTTCATGACGTGCGCCTGATTGATACTGCGGGCATGCGCAAGAAAGCGCGTGTGCAGGAAAAGCTGGAAAAACTGTCCGTTGCCGATGCCCGGCGGGCCATTGATTTTGCCGAAGTCGTCGTCCTGCTGCTCGATGCCACCAAAGGCCTGGAATTGCAGGACCTTAAAATCGCTGACCAGGTTCTGCAGGAAGGCCGCGCACTTATCATCGCAGTCAATAAATGGGATGTCGCCGAAGACGCGAGCTATCTGTTCAACGGTATACGTGCGGCGCTTGATGAAGGCCTGGCACAGGTAAAAGGCGTGCCATTGCTTACTGTATCGGCGATGACCGGCAAGGGTGTCGACACCATGATCGCAAGTGCGCTTGATGTGCGCAAAGCATGGTCACGCCGCGTACCAACGGGTATTTTGAACCGTTGGTTTGAACGCGCGGTTGAGGATAATCCGCCTCCTGCTCCGGGCGGCAGGCGCATAAAGCTACGCTATATTACCCAGGCCAAGACGCGTCCGCCGGGCTTTGCAATTTTCGGCACACGGCTTGATAAACTACCCGAAAGCTATCGCCGTTACCTGATTAACGGGATTCGGCGAGACCTGGGCTTCGGTGCGGTTCCGGTGCGACTCAACCTGCGCACTTCGCGCAATCCTTTCGACGACAAAGGCACATAAATCATTGTCATATCTGGGCAATAATGCCGGTGAATGCGATCCTGCGCGCATTTGCACATTATCCAACCTATCAACCTTGTTTTTACTAATAGGCCCTATCGTGCATCATGTCGGGCATTATGATAGTGGAGAATTCAAGGTGAACGAGACTATGACGCCTATTGTGAACTGGACGACTTTTTCGGAAGTGCGCACTGCTCTGGGTGCGGATTTTGTACGTATACTGGGCTATTTCCGCGAGGACGGGACCAAATCGGTTGCGGCGATTGAAGAGGCAATGCGAGCCAAGGCGGCCGCGCAACTTGTCCTGCCCGCGCATACATTGAAAGGCGAATCTGCACAGTTCGGCGCTGAAAGACTGTCCGAACTTGCGGAAAAAATTGAAGTTGTCGCGCGTAAATGTGTCGAACTCCGTCAGGAACCCGACGAGCTTTTGCAGCAGGTGGTCGGACTACGTGATCTTTTCGAGGATTCACTGGGTCAGCTCGAAAAAGAGACCAATCCACTGGTTGAACGCCGCGCTACGGACAGGAATCCAGCTATGGTCGCCAATCACGGTTTTGGTAGAATATAGACCCGGCCGTTAGCCTTCTGCCGGAGCAGATTGCAACTGAACATAATTTTCCAGTCCCATGCGCTCGATCATCTCAAACTGCTGTTCCAGCGTATCGACATGATCTTCTTCGCTGGCCAGAATTTCTGCAAACAGATCGCGGCTGACATAGTCGCGCACACTTTCCGCATATTCGACAGCGTCTTTGAGGAGGGGAACCGCCTCATTCTCAAGCGCGAGGTCGGCCTTTAGTATCTCCTCAACCGTTTCGCCGACTTTCAGTCGCCCGACCAGCTGAAAATTTGGCAGGCCTTCCAGAAACAAGATGCGGTCCGCCAGTTTGTCGGCATGCTTCATCTCGTCGATGGATTCTTCATATTCAAACTTGGCCAGTTTGGAGATGCCCCAGTTATCGAGCATTTTATAATGCAGGAAATACTGGTTAATCGCGGTCAACTCGTTCTTGAGCGCCTCGTTAAGGAATTCGATGACTTTTGGATCACCCTTCATGGCTATATTCTCCCGCTGGCAAAATAATCACCACGGATATAGCCGGAAGATGAAGGTTAGGATAGCGCAAAGTGCAAAAAAATTCAGCTTTTCTGCGGGTTTGCGAGACTGCTATTGCTACGCGGTCGCAGCTTCGGAATTGATAATGGTTTGCGCAAACGACAGGCACTGGCCACATTTGGGCTTGCGGCCGAGCTTGGCATAGATATCGCTGGGCTTGCCACTGCCATCACGTGCTGCATCACGCAGTTCTTTTTCCCGGATAGCGTTGCAGACACATACAACCATTGCGAATCATTCTCCTTAAAAGAATAGATAGCGCTAATGAGAATATCTCGCAATAGCAAAGTGTAAATTATTCTCGCGTGGATTGTTTGTGACGAGTTAGGCCTTCGCTTCTATCCGCATTGGTTGAAAACTGCCCCGCGCTAGCGAGCGCCAGAGCCATTCCAGCGGCCCATAGCGAAAGTTTTCCAACCAGGGCTTCGACCAGAGCAGCATTAGCGCCCACATGCCAACGACGAACAGGTAGAGTTCCCAACGCCCTACTGAGCCATATAGCCCCAGGCCCCATCCGTAGAAGATAAAGGTCATGACAATGCTGGTGCCCAGATAATTTGTGAAGGCTGCGCGCCCTGCTGCTGCTACGCGGCGCATTAATGCGCTACGGGCATATTTCTTAACCAGTAACATGAAAAATGCGGCATATCCGATAGTCATCAGTAGCCGGGGAGGCATCGACCATGCGATACTTGCATTCAGGGCAATAACTGAATCAAAACCGTTAATGTAAATAAAATACCCGAGCGCCGCATAAATCAGCCCGCCCAGAACCAGACTCCATAATGCCCATTTGCGGTAAAGCGCCTGTTCCGCCTGACCTAGCAGAAAACCGTTTTTCAGACAGGCCATTCCGATCATCATCAAGGGCAGGGTTTCGAAAATGAGCATTAGCGGATTAACCAATGGCACATACCAATCTTCGGCAAATTTCTTTGATACTATATCCATGTAACTGCCGGTATGGAGAGCCACTTCTTTTGCTGTAGCGGCAGGAGACCATTCTGCAATCATATTATTATATTCTGTCACTACAGCCTGCGGGGCATCTGGAGCAGAGGCTGCCATCTGCAGGAATATCATTGTGCCGATGCCGAGTGACAAGAGTACAAACCCCACCATATAAATGCCGATAGCCCATTTGATGAGCTTTCCAGATTGCATATTGCGGAACAGGAAAGCGATGGAGCCGATCAACGCGTATAGGAAGAGAATGTCACCCCACCATATAAAGAAGAAATGGAAGAGGCCAAATAAAGCGAGCCAGAACATACGGCCGTAATGCGTTTTTGCCGGACTGCGGCCTTTTGCCTCTGCGCTGGCGATGATGAGCATCATACTGGCACCGAATAACAAAGAGAACAGCCCACGCATTTTGCCATCCACCAGTATGAAACTTGTAATCCATGCGATCAGATCCGGTGCATCTGTGCCGCCGTATATGGCGGGGCTCATATAGGCCATTTCTGGCATGGCAAATGCTACGATGTTCATCGCCAATATACCCATCACGGCAAAGCCGCGCAGGGCATCAAGCTCCAGAAATCTCTGATTTGCAGGTGCAGTTGTGGCCATTAATCCCTCCCCTGTATTAGGCGGATATTACAGCCATGAACTGATCTGGTCCAGAGGTTTCTTGACTGTCGCATGCACCGGGACGGTGGCCGTTTTCGACGGCTTGCCGACCACCAGGATCATGGCGGCTTTTTCATTGGCCGGACGCTCACATACTTCATTCAGGAATTTCATTGGATTGGGTGTGTGAGTCAGCGTGGCAAGGCCCGCATCATGCAGCGCGGTAATCAACATGCCAGTGGCAATACCGACGCTTTCATTCACATAATAATTCTGTTTCATTTCACCCGGATACATACCGCCCTTGCGTTGCCCGAAAATGACGATCAGATATGGCGCGGTTTCCAGGTAGGGTTTGTCATCATCGGTGCCAAGGGGCGCGAGCGCTTCCAGCCATTCCTTACCCGCTTTGCCTTCATAAAAGGCCTTTTCTTCGGATTCGGCTGCGTCGCGGATCGCCTTTTTCTTTTCCGCACTTTCGACAATCGCAAAATGCCATGGCTGATGGTTGGCGCCATTGGGCGCGGTACCCGCGGCCAGCAATGCCGTTTCAATCACTTCGCGTGGGACAGGTGTGTCGGCAAAATCACGGCATGTGCGGCGTTTTTTGATAGCATCATAAAATGCATGTGCGCGGGCAATACGCTCTTCGTCCGAATAATCGGGAAGCTCAGTATAGGGGATTGTATCATGCGGTTTCATATCAAGTTGTCCATTTCATACTTCCAGCACGCAGAAATTCCTTAGCTTCGCATAGCTTCGCATAGCTTCGCACCAAGGAGGCCGTGTTTTGTGCGGATTTGACATCTTTCCTGTTGGAAAAGCGTAGTTTGTTAAAATCCAGCGAGAATGCATAGCGACAGACATCGCCGTAGGACAGTATTTTTTGACTTGAAATATCTGCATAACCTTCTTATTAACACTATTGTAAGTAATGATGCTTCAACCAAGAATTGCATCAATCGCCCCGAATTTATTCCTGCATATAAGGCCAAGAGTAACATGACCGACCTTCCCCTGATCCACCCCGACCGTCCCGGCGCACGGCTACGCCCTGTCAAGGCGTTCCAGCATTTCCGCAAGCTGGTGGCGGACAAGGAAGATACGGAGCAGGTGTTCCATGTCACCAATTACTTGCGCGGCAAACGTTATGTGAAGGAAGCGGGGGCGTTCCTGAAAACACCGCTGGCCAAGCGCCTGCGCGAAAGCGGGGAGTATTTGCCCAACCTGCTGGATGACCATGATGTGCTGCGCAAAATGCCGGCGGGTTCGCTGGCGCATGCCTATGCCGACTTCATGGAGCGTGAGGGACTGAGCGCAGCTGGCCTCGTCGCTGAACAGAAAAGTTTTGCGGCGAAGGTGACGCAATATGATGACCAGCTTGAATGGTATAACAACCGCATGCGCGACACGCATGACATGTTCCATATCATCACCGGCTATGGCCGTGACCCACTGGGTGAACTGGCGCTGCTCGCCTTTTCCTATGCGCAGAACAAGAGCCTGGGTTTCCTGTTCATCGCATGGCTGGGCGCGTTTGAGGAGCGCAGGGTAGCGCCGAAAGATACGCCGATTTTCAGGGCGATCCGCGAAGGGCAGCGCCATGGCAAGCTGGCTCAGAAAATCGGGCATCAGGATATTGTGGAGCTGTTGCCTCTGCCGCTGGAAGACGTGCGGGCAAAGCTTGGCATCAACAGTCCGGATACCTATCAGGCAATTCTCAAGAGCTATGACGAGGCAGGCCTGGATGCCAATCATCTGTTGGGTGAGGCACTTGCGGCCTAGCTTCCTGCACTAGCGCAGCTCTTTGCGGATCACGAGTTTCAGGCCGGACCAGATCGCGTCCACCGCGCATACCTTGATATCGACAAAGCCCATGGGCAGGCAGATTGCACGGATTGTGTCTTCAGTAATGTCGGTTGGGACTTTTGATGCCTTTTTCGGCCAGCTGACCCAGACCTGCCCGGCGGGATCGATAAGGGTGCGCAGGGCCGTAAGGTGCGCTTCCAGAATGCTACGTTCTTTTACGAAAATATGCGCGGCATTCATGCCTTGTGTCGGCGCGTTCTCTTCCAGCAGCGTTAGGCCATAACCGTCAATTTCGGCCCGCACGCTCTGCGGCATATCCGCAAACCACACCCGCATGCCTTCTTTCAAGGTCAG
Organism: Sphingorhabdus sp. Alg239-R122; assembly: GCF_900537065.1. Lineage (GTDB taxonomy): Bacteria > Pseudomonadota > Alphaproteobacteria > Sphingomonadales > Sphingomonadaceae > Alg239-R122. The sequence goes on from NZ_UNRC01000008.1 coordinate 18,000, forward strand.
CTTCTTCGCAAGCGGCGTGGCGGAATATCCGGTAGGCATTACCAATCCTCCCTGCGGCGTAGCCGTGGGGAGGGGGACCATCCGCAGGATGGTGGAGGGGCTTTATAACTTCGTTTCAGCATACCGCACAATTCTATCTGCCACTTCCTCAGGATTATCCAGAACATCTTTTGCTGCAATACGGATTGTCTCGATATTCTGTTCTGTAAGAAATGCATCCCGGCTTGCATCATATTCCGGCTGCCTGCCCATATCGTGCACAATACCGTCAATCTCGATAGCAAGCTTGGCAGAAGGACAATAGAAATCGAGAATATATGGGCCGACAGGGTGTTGCCGACGGAATTTTATGCCCATGGGTTTTGTGCGCAGGATTTGCCATAGCAGCACCTCAGGCAACGTCATTTCGCGGCGGAGCCTGCGGGCTTTGCGCACAGTTCTGCCTGTTGTCGATTTTGCCATTTGCCCCTCCACCATTTTGCTGTCGCAAAACGGTTCCCCTCCCCACGGCCTTGCCGCAGGGAGGATTTGGTATTTGATCCTCCCTGTTGCAAAGCAATGGGGAGGTGGCCCGCGCAGCGGGTCGGAGGGGTCTCTTAGTCCCCCATCCAGTCCTTAAAGAAACTCTTATGTGCAGCGCGGAGGTCGGTGAGTGATACATCTGCTACGCTGCTGCCGCCAACCGTACCGAGTAGCACCGCATTCTCGATGCTTTCATCCTTATCCGTTACAATCGCGTAACGCCCCTGATCTTCACCAAAGGCAGCGGCTGTCGAAAGTGCCACATCCAGCTTGCATCCCATATTGCCTGCCAGCGCCATTTCAGTGAGCGCAACAAGCAGCCCGCCGTCGCTGACATCATGCACTGCCTTGACCTTGTCTGATGCTATAAGCGCGCGGACTGCATTCCCATTTTTCAGCTCGGTTGCCAGGTCAATGGCGGGGGCAGCGCCGTCCTTGCGGTCATGGCATTCACGTAGCCAGACCGTCTGATCCAGACAGGAATCTTCACCACCTAGCAGCCAGATTTTGTCGCCTTCATCCTTAAACCCGATCGTCATCATTTTATCGATGTCTTCAATCAACCCAATCCCGCCAATTGCGGGTGTCGGCAGGATTGCTTTGCTTGATCCGTCATCGGCCTTGGTCTCATTGTACAGGCTCACATTGCCGCTGACGATCGGCATGTCGAGCGCTTTGCACGCCTCTGCCATGCCCTCAATCGAGTGTACAAATTGGCCCATGATATGCGGTTTTTGCGGGTTGCCGAAATTCATGCAGTCAGTGGTGGCCAATGGTTTTGCGCCCACTGCGGTCAGGTTGCGGTAACATTCGGCAATGGCCTGTTTGCCGCCTTCATACGGATCGGCATAGACATAGCGCGGGGTGCAGTCGGTGGAGATGGCAAGACCCTTGTTTGTGCCGTGCACGCGCACAACCGCCGCGTCGCCGCCTGATTTCTGTGCAGTGTCGCCCATCACCTGGCTGTCATATTGTTCCCAGATCCATTTGCGGCTGGCTAGCGCGGGGCTGGCCATCAGCTTGAGCAGGTCTGCACCGATATCGGTGCTTTCGGGAATGTCGCCCAGCGGCTTGATATCTACATGCGCCTTATACTCCTCGCGCGATAGATGCGGACGGTCATAAAGCGGTGCGTCGCTGGCAAGTGGGCCGAGCGGGATATCGCACACCGTCTCACCGCCAAAAGTGAGCACCATACGCTTGGTGTCGGTGACTTTGCCAATGACCGCGAAATCGAGTTCCCATTTTGTGAAAATCGCTTCGGCCATTTCCTCACGCCCGGGTTTGAGCACCATCAGCATGCGTTCCTGGCTCTCGCTCAGCATCATTTCGTACGGCGTCATACCTTCTTCGCGGCACGGCACCTTGTCCATGTCGAGCACGATGCCGACTTCACCATTGGTTGCCATTTCGACGCTGGAGCTGGTCAGGCCGGCCGCACCCATGTCCTGGATCGCGACAATTGCGTCTGACGCCATTAGTTCCAGGCACGCCTCAATCAGCAGTTTTTCTGTAAATGGATCGCCGACCTGCACGGTCGGGCGCTTTTCCTCAATCTCGTCGTCAAAATCGGCGCTGGCCATGGTAGCGCCGTGGATACCATCGCGGCCGGTTTTGCTGCCGACATAGACAATCGGGTTGCCGACGCCGCTGGCTGCGGAATAGAAAATCTTGCCCTGATCTGCGATGCCGACGGTCATCGCATTGACGATGATATTGCCATCATAGGCCTCGTCAAAATTGGTTTCGCCGCCCACAGTTGGCACGCCGACACAATTGCCATAGCCGCCAATACCCGCGACCACGCCCTTGACCAAATGCTTCATCTTGGGGTGCTCAGGCCGCCCGAAACGCAGCGCGTTCATATTCGCCACAGGCCGCGCGCCCATGGTGAATACATCGCGGAGGATACCGCCCACGCCGGTCGCCGCGCCCTGATAGGGTTCGATATAGCTAGGGTGGTTGTGGCTTTCCATCTTGAAGATCGCCGCCAGCTTTGTTCCATCCGGTCCGTCACCAATATCGACGACGCCCGCATTTTCGCCGGGCCCGCAAATCACCTGCGGTCCTGTTGTGGGTAGTTTTTTCAGGTGCAGGCGCGAAGATTTGTAACTGCAATGCTCCGACCACATGACCGAAAATATGCCGAGTTCGACCAGATTGGGCGTACGGCCCATCGCAGCCAGTATCCGTTCATATTCCTCTGGCGACAGGCCGTGCTGTTCGACGACTTCGGGGGTTATCTGATCGGGTGATTCTAAGGTCTGGGCTGTCATGCCCGATGCTTTAGCGAAGCCGCCACAATTGGGCTAGAGGGCAATTGCCACAAAGCGCTGAATCTATCTCGAACTTGACAGAAGCTGCAAATATAGTTTTAATATGCAACTTAATTTGCATGGAGGTTGGACATGGCGGCAGGTGACAATAGCGCGCGTGACAGGGGTGCGCGTGACAGGGCGATCCTGGTAATGGGCGCGGGCGATGCGATCGGCAGCGCGATCATGCGGGCCTTTGCCGCCAAGGGTTATATTGTGTGCGGCGCAAGGCGGGACGGTGAAAAACTGGCCCCCATTCTGGAACAGATCCAGGGTGCAGGCGGAAATGCCCATGGGTTCGGCTGTGACGCGCGCGATGAAGAGCAGGTTGCTGACCTGTTTGCAAAGATTGAGCTTGATATCGCGCCGCTGGACGCCGTCATATTCAACGTGGGGGCCAATGTGCCGATGAAAGTGGCCGACACCGATGCCCGCAAATTTCGCAAGATATGGGAAATGGCCTGTTATGCCGGTTTCCTGACCGGCCGCGAGGCGGCGAAATACATGGTGCCGCGCGGGGCGGGGTCGATCCTGTTCACTGGAGCCACGGCAAGCGTTCGGGGCAGTGCGGGCTTTGGCGCCTTTGCCAGCGCCAAGCACGGCCTGCGCGCCTGGGCACAGAGCATGGCGCGCGAGCTGGGACCGCAAAACATCCATGTCGCTCATGTGGTGATTGATGCAGCGGTCGATACGGCATGGATATCCGAAATGCTGCCCGACTATGAAGCGCGCAAGGCAGAGGATGCAGTAGTAGGCCCTGATGCGCTGGCGGCAAACTATGTCATGCTGCATGAACAACCACGCAGCGCATGGACGCATGAAATTGACGTGCGTCCATGGAAGGAGACATGGTGAGGCAGGAGTTTTCCATATGACAAAGACTATCGAGTTCCTGTTCGATTTTGGCAGCCCGACTTCCTACCTGGCCTATAAGCGGTTGCTGCAACTCGCTGATACATATGACGCGCGGATCAGCTATGTGCCGATCCTGCTAGGCGGGGTGTTCAAGGCGACAGGCAATAGCAGCCCGGTCATGGTGCCCGCCAAGGGCGCCTATATGCTGAAACATGACATGCCGCGCTTTGCGAGGCGTTACGGTGTGGAAATGAACGGCAACCCGTTCTTCCCGATCAATACGTTGGCATTGATGCGCGGTGCCGTTGCGGCCCAGGACATGGGGTGCTTTGATGCGTATGCCGCCGCCGTGTTTGATGCGATCTGGGCAGGCCAGAAAAACATGGGCGATCCCGTCGTGGCTGGCGAAATCATTGCCGCGGCGGGGATAGATGCGCAGCGATTGCTGGATCTGGCGCAAAGCACGGATATGAAGTCAAAATTGATTGAGAATACCGAAGTCGCCGTGAAACGCGGCGTATTTGGTGCACCCACAATGTCTATCGGCGACGAATTTTTCTTTGGCCAGGACCGGCTGGACTTTGTCGAGGAAATCCTGGCCGCAGGCTAGGCCGCTGCCGCAGATACTTTCATTGTAACCCATGTGCCAATCGCCGCCGCCGTTCCGGTGGCAAAAGTGCCCCAGATAATGTCAAGCACGGTGATTTTTGTGCTCCATGTCTTCAGCGTCGCATAATTGGTAAGATCATAGGTCGCGTAACAGAAAAAGCCCAGCAGTCCGCCATAGATCAGCGCTGTCACCCATTCACCCGATCGAAAAGCAGGATGCACAGCAAAAATCACGATGCCCGCGATATAAAGGACATAGAATATTGCGGCGGGAATAATACGAAACTGGTCGGCAAGCAGGTCGCCGAGTATCGGCCGGTAAAGATTGGGACCCATTTTGCTGAGCCAGATTGAATCAAGAATGCCAAATGCGATGGCAACGGCGAAATAGGCAATGAGATATTTGGTCACATTATTCCCCTGTTTCTGTGTACCCTGCTTTTGCCCGTCCATGCCGCCAAAAGGGCAAGAACCGCAAATGCAGCCAGCGCAGTGACTGCCATGTCTGCGCCAAACTGGACAGGCGGCTCTGCAAACCAGTTGAACAGCTGCACAGCCAGCAAGGCGGTAATGAGCAAACGTAGCCGCCACCGGCCTGTTCCACGTTTTTGTCCGGTCAGTTTGATATAATAGAAAATGGCACCACCAATCAACGCCAGTTCAAGCGGAATTGCAATCCGTGGACAGTCCCAAAGGCCCAGACCAATTTTGTCACCGCCGCCTGCGAGAGTCAGGTCGGGAATATGCACCAGCAGATCGATAAACCAGTGGCTGAGTACGATAAGCCCGGCCCATATTGATGCTGTTTTATGCCGGGTTGCCAGATAGACAAGCACCGCAAAAACTGCGCCCCAAAGCAAAGTGCCAAGCAGACTGTGCGTATAAGGCATATGATACAGGTCCATGGAGTTCATGGCGCTGATACCAGGGGTAATGCGCATTTTCTCTATGCCAAGCAGGGTGAAGGCGAAAAAACCGAAATCGACCAGCTGGGCTGCCACGAAAAATGTGCCTAGACCCGGCGCATTGGTCTTCGAAGTATTCCTGACATGTGCAGCAGCGATAAATGCAGGTGCGAAATGACCAATAAACATGGGGCGACTCCTTCCCGAACTCTGCTAGTTTAGTGGCAGTTACAGAAATAGCGAGAGGTCATGAGACCATCTGTTTCAGCCATAATTTCATGTCTTGCGCCTTGACCATGGGCCTGCGTGTCGCCATTGCTAATGTCATGAGCGACACACCAGAACAACAGACACCCGGGAACCTTGCATCGCTGAGTTTTGAGGATGCGCTGAAGCAGCTTGAAGATATCGTCCGCAAACTTGAAAGCGGAGATGTTCCGCTGGATAGCTCCATCGACCTGTATGCGCGAGGCGATGCGCTGCGTGCGCATTGCCAAAAACGGTTGGAGGCAGCACAGGCACGGATTGAAAAAATAGCTGCTGGTAGCGATGGGAAAGCTACCGGAACGCAACCTTTCGATACTGAATAATCATGCGCATCGCTGAAACGGATATGACCCTTTTGCAATCGGCCTTTGCTGATGTTGCCAAAGAGGTCGACCTATGTTTTGCGAGTGCACTTGCTACGCCTGATGACCCACGCAAGCGGCTGTTCGAAGCGATGCGACATGCCGCCATTGGTGGCGGAAAGCGGGTCCGGCCATTATTGCTGACAGGGGTTGCGGACATGCACGGGGTTGATCGCGCGGTTTCAGTACGTGTGGCAACAGCGATTGAGGCTATTCATGTCTATTCTTTGATCCATGATGATTTGCCATGCATGGATGATGATGATCTGCGCCGCGGCAAACCGACGGTACACATTGCCTATAGCGAGGCCATTGCCGTGCTGGCAGGGGACTCGCTGCATGCGCTTGCTTTTGAAATATTGGCTGATCCGAAAACACATGGTGACGCCTATGTTCGCTCCGAACTGATCGCGGCGCTGGCACAGGCAAGCGGTCCACACGGGATGGCTGGCGGGCAGATGATGGACCTGGAAGCGGAACACAGCAGGTTTGACCTGCCTACCGTGACGCGGTTGCAGCAGCTTAAGACCGGGGCGTTGATTGCCTCTGCTGTTGAAATGGGTGCAATATTGGCGCGAATTGCTCCAGAAGGACGCATGGCGCTGCGTGGTTATGCCCGCGATATTGGCCTGGCTTTTCAGATTGCCGACGATCTTCTTGATGTTGAAGGCGATGAGGAATTGGCCGGTAAACAGCTGCACAAAGATGCTGATGCGGGCAAAGAAACGTTCCTGTCGCTAATGGGCGTTGAAAAGGCACGGCAGCAGGCACACATGCTGGTGGAGCAATCGATTGGCCATCTTTCTGGCTATGGTGAAGAAGCTGATTTGCTGCGCGCGCTTGCCCGTTACATTGTGGAACGCGACCGTTGAAGAGTGCTGTGCCGATGGCTGTTTTGACATTGGCATTCAGCCTTGCCGCGTGCGGCGAAGATCCCACTGAAGCGCATATGTTCGAAGTCACCGGTATTGACCGGACTGAAAAAATTTGCGCAACTAGCAAAGTTGAATTCACATCGCGCGATTCCGGCGGCGGAATATTTGCAGGTTACATCCATTTCCGGCTAAAAGCCCCTGATGAATGCCTGATACGTGCATTTTCTGCCATTGCTACGCGTGATGGGCTTGATTGTGATGGGGGCTGGCCAAAAATGAATTGTAACCATGAAAACGGTATAGAGGGTGTGTTTATCGAGAGGATATCCCCCGGACATGCCAAATTATCGAAATGGACGACACGATGAGAATAGGCGTTTATCCCGGAACCTTTGACCCCATAACCCTGGGGCATATGGATATCATTCGGCGCGGTGCAAAGCTGGTGGATCAGTTGATTATTGGTGTCACCACCAATCCCAGCAAATCGCCCATGTTCAGCGATGATGAACGTATCGACATGGTGAAACGTGAAGTCGCGGGCCTTGCAGGTGATATCAAGGTCGTGGGGTTCAATTCGTTGCTCATGGATTTTGCCGAGCGTGAGGGCGCGAACATGATCGTGCGCGGGCTGCGCGCGGTTGCCGATTTTGAATATGAGTATCAAATGGCGGGTATGAACCAGCAGCTCAATGACCGGATTGAAACAGTGTTTTTGATGGCGGATGTCTGTCTGCAACCGATTGCCTCCCGGCTTGTAAAGGAAATCGCACTCTATGGCGGAGATATACACAAATTCGTGACCGATGATGTACGCGCAGAGGTTAATGATCGCGTAAATAAACTGGGCATGAAGGGCGATTAGCAAGAGTTATGCCCGCTATGTGGCTGTTATGCCGGTTCATGTCCGCGACAGGATGGCGGCATTAGATATGCAGGTATGATTTTCCCGAGCTTGGCTTTGCAGGTTTGGAATATTGAAATGCCTGTTGCATTTTGATCGCACCGCGCAGATAAGCGCGGCACAATATTTGGAGTTGAGATACATGTTTTTTCGGTCGATTTTCAAATCACTGGCAGTTTTTGCGATGCTACCCTTCGCGCTGTCCGCGGCCCATGCACAGGATACCGATGCACCTGCAGCGCCTGCAACCGCAGCTGAAGTCGATCCGCTTGAAAACATGCTTTATCTTGACCTTTCCACCGGTGGCCGTGTCACAATAAAGCTGGTGCCGGAATGGGCCCCCACGCATGTTGAACGCATCAAGACACTTGTGCGGCAGGGTTTTTACGATGGTATTGTTTTCCACCGCGTGATCGAAGGTTTCATGGCGCAGACAGGTGATCCGACGGGCACCGGGCAGGGTGGGTCAAACCTGCCCGACCTGGAAGCGGAGTTTAATAGAGTCCCGCACCTGCGCGGCAGTGTTTCCATGGCACGTACTAATGAACCAAACAGTGCCAATAGCCAGTTTTTCATTGTTTTCTATCCGCGTTTTTCATTAGACAATAATTACACCAATTTTGGCCGTGTAACGTCTGGCATGCAATATGTGGATACGATTGTGCGTGGCGAACCGCCCGCAAACCCGACCCGCATTCTTCAGGCATCGATTGCCGTTGATAATAAACCATTGCCCAATTTCAATGCGCCTGTCCCACAGCCTGAGGATAATGTCAGCATTGATGAACTGAATGCACCGCTGCAGACACAGTAACTATTATCCGGCGATAATCTTACATTCCGTCTTTCGCCGGCGTCAGTGCCGCGCTAAGCCGCTTGCGTCATGAGAACAGACCTTTTCGATTTTGACCTGCCGCAGGAAAATATAGCTCTGCGCCCTGTTAGTCCGCGTGATGCGGCAAAAATGCTGTGCGTTCACGGCAGCGGGGGAATGACTGACAGAACAGTACTCGATCTGCCTGATATACTCGAACCTGGCGATGTACTGGTGTTCAACGATACACGCGTTATTCCTGCGCAACTTACCGGCAGGCGCGGCAACGCCACCATAGGCGCGACCCTGCACAAGCGCATAGATCTACGCCGTTGGCAGGCATTTGTGCGGAATGCAAAACGCCTGAAAATTGGCGACACTGTCGACTTTGGCGAAAGCGTAGAGGCCATAGCTGAAGAACGACTGGCCGATGGCAGTTTTATTTTCGCCTTTGCCGGTGAGGAGCCCGTGGAACTATTATTGGAGCGCGCAGGTACGATGCCGCTCCCGCCCTATATTGCCAGCAAGCGTGATGTCGATGAAAAGGATGCAGACGATTACCAGACGCGGTTCGCGCGTGAGAAAGGCGCCGTAGCAGCCCCAACTGCCGCGCTCCATTTCACCGATCACCTCATGGCGCGGCTTGATGCGCAGGGCATAGGCCATGAAATGCTGACGTTGCATGTGGGCGCAGGAACGTTCATGCCAATCAAAGCCGATGATACAGACGCGCATCAGATGCACAGCGAATGGGGCAGGATTGAAGCGGATGTCGCACAGCGGCTCAATGCGGTGCGTACCAACGGCAAGCGAGTGATTGCGGTTGGTACGACCGTGTTGCGCCTGCTGGAAAGCGCTACGTCAGCTGATGGCATTATCCAGGCTTATGAAGGTGATACCGATATCTTTATCACACCTGGTTATAGTTTTCGCGCCGTGGATGGCCTGATGACCAACTTTCATCTGCCCAAGTCGACATTATTCATGCTGGTTAGTGCGCTTATGACGCGCGAAGTGATGCTGGATGCTTATGCCCATGCGATCGAGGGCGGGTATCGCTTTTACAGTTACGGAGATAGTAGTTTGCTGCTCCCCGCAACCGCCAAGTTTTGAATATAGGCTGGCAATCATTCGCTGTATATTTATTTATATTGCAAATAGATTATGTAATTAAATTTCAATTTCTTAAAATATAATAAAATATTTGATTCGACTCAACATGTAAATCGGCGTATTAGCGTGTATATCAGGGTCGTCATTATTAAAAGCGGAGGGCTGGTTGCCGGCAATATCCGCCACTGTTTTTTACAAACTAAGGGGCAGATTATGACTAGATATTTTAAATCAATACTGTGTGCCATGGCGTTATTTACACTGGCACTGCCGCATGGGGCCTATGCGCAGGCCGGGCAGATGTTCATGATAACTGAAGTGGAGCTTGAGCCAGCGAAAAGTGCCGAAACAGTCGAACACTGGAAAGGCATGATGAAAATAGCGAAAGAACAGGGTTACGCCTATCCGATATGGGCTTCAAGTTCGGCCAATCGTATTACTCAGGTTAGCCCGCTGGAGAATTTTTCTGACCTGGATAAAATGTTTGCAGCACGCGGCGAGGTATATAATGGCGGCGGCGATGCATTTAAAAACCACCTGCGCGGCTACATGTCGGGCATTGCCAACCTACGCTCATTCATGGTGCGACATAATGCAGATGCATCACACATGATTGATGGCATGACAGAAAATTTTGGCGCTATGGCGATTTCCGAGTTCAAGGTTGCCGTAGGCAAAGTCGATGAAATGGAAAACGTGCTAAAGGACTATAAAGCCTTGTTTGCGAAATCCGGCTTTAGCCATGGTTACAATGTGTATCAAGGCGCGCTGGGTGTCGATGGCGGTACTTTCTACATTATCAATTATGGGAAAGACCGCCTAGAACTTGCACAGCAGGAAGCGGCAGAGAACAAGCTATTTGAGGGAAACGCAGCCATGGGCGAACTATTCGGAAAATATCTTGCTATTGCCACTCCTGAATATTTTGCCACTGAATATACAAGATCACGTCCGGACCTGACCTATAGTCCTGAATGAAATTGTTTTCATTGCTCAAACCCCGCCCATGGCGGCGGGGTTTCTGCTATGCGGTGACGGCAGGAAGGTGCTCACATATCATCATCCGGGAGGTTTTCGCCTGTCATTTCAAGTGTGCCTCCCAATGGATCGCAAGCGCCTGTATCCACTGCTTTCCAGGCATTACTCTGATAATCAATGCGCGACGTCCCGGCACAATTAACTGTGCCGGGACCATTGGCACAGTCATTTTGGCCTGCCAGGGCAATACCATAGCATTTTTCACGCGCGGGCATTTCGACCATAGCCTCTTCTCCACTGTTCTCGCCGCAGGCGGCTAGAGCGGCACCCGTCAAAAGTGCGGCGGCAAGTGAAGGACGGGAGATGGAAGGATGCATGCTCAACCCATTCTCATAATTTAAGGGCTGTGGCCATAAAAAAGGCGGCCGTGCAAGGCCGCCTTTTATACGATTATCTATTAATGACTTAGGCTGGTAGACCTTGGTCATTATTGTCCTGTTCGGTAAGCGTACCGCCCATTTCGCCACATGACTCTTCACCGCCATCAACATATTTCCAGGCATTGCCCTGATAGTCGACTGTCGATGTGCCTGCGCATGTTGTGCCAGGACCAGCTGCACAGTCATTTTTACCGGCCAGGGACACGCCATAGCATTTTACCTTGTCACCGGCGTCTGCAGATGCGGTTTCCACGCCTTCCGTTGCGCCTGTTTCTGCTGTTTCTGCTGGTGCTTCGGCACCCGAACATGCAGCCAGCGAAGCTGCAGCAATCATAGAAGCAGCGATACCGCCCATTTTTGAAGTTTTCATATCTTAATCTCCGTCACATTTGACCTATATGGCCCGGTTGGTGGTTCCCTGCCGCCGTGTGCATTGTGTGACATATCGCAGGAGCGCGGTCAACACGAGGTTCCTCACACTCCCCGCGCTTATACGATTGTATCGGCCATATAATGCCGCTAAAGCGCGTGACCATATGACCGACACAACTCCGCGATTCCAGTTCGACATCCACGCGCGCGATGGCAAGGCACGCACGGGTGTGCTGCGTATGCAGCGCGGCGACATCCGTACACCAGCCTTCATGCCGGTCGGGACTGCGGCCACGGTCAAGGCCATGAAGACACCCGATGTGCGTGCTAGCGGTGCGGATATCATATTAGGCAACACCTATCACCTGATGCTGCGCCCGGGTGCGGAACGTATGGCACGTCTAGGCGGGTTGCATGATTTTATGAATTGGGGCCGGCCGATACTGACCGACAGCGGCGGTTATCAGGTGATGAGCCTGTCAGGCCTTACCAAAATGTCAGAAGATGGCGTTGAATTTAAAAGTCACCTGGATGGTTCGCGCCATATGCTGACACCCGAACGCTCTATGGAGATACAAAGACTGCTCGGCAGCGATATTGTGATGGCGTTTGATGAATGCACACCCAACGGGGCCAGTCATGACGAGGCGGCGGCATCCATGGAACGGTCAATGCGCTGGGCGCAGCGTTCGCGTGACGGGTTTGACCGCGGTGAAGAACATGCACCACGTGCGGCGTTGTTCGGTATCCAGCAGGGGTCACTTGATGAAAGACTGAGACAGGTATCGGCGGATGCGCTGGCCGATATCGGGTTTGACGGATATGCGATTGGGGGTCTCGCTGTCGGGGAAGGGCAGGAAGCCATGTTCGGCGTGCTTGATTACGCACCAAGTCAGCTTCCCGATGATCGGCCCCGCTACCTGATGGGTGTCGGTAAGCCAGATGATCTGGTGGGTGCGGTAGAGCGCGGTGTGGACATGTTTGATTGCGTGCTGCCATCGCGCTCGGGACGCAATGGGCAGGCATTTACGTGGGGCGGGCCACTGAATATCCGCAACGCGAAATTCGCCGAGGATCAGGAGCCTTTGGATAGCAAATGCGCCTGTCCGGTGTGTTGCACCTATTCTCGCGCCTATCTGCACCATCTGGTCCGTTCGAAAGAAATGCTGGGGGCTATGCTGATGACCGAGCATAATATCTGGTTCTACCAACAACTGATGGCAACCATGCGCGAGGCTATACGCAAAAGTGATTTTGCAGGGTTCGCCCGTGATTTCCGTAGTGGTTACGGCTGCTAAAGGCTATCTTGTGTGATCCATGGGCGCTGTTTTGCCTACATGACGGGAATATCAATCTCCATGGTACCGGCTTCTTCATCGCGGACCAGTTCAGATCGTAGTTGACGCGACAGGCCCATGATAACGCGGTCGATTCCGTCTGCCATCAGGGCGTCAAATTCGGGATTTTGCTTGAGAGCCCGCGATGTAATAGTCAAAGTCGCCTTGCCGTTATCATCCGCAGCGCCAAGGCCGATATGGATTTCCTGACAACTGCGCGAAATTTGCAGCAATTCCAGTATTTCGGTGAGAAGGAACGCTACAGGCATGGCGGTGTCCTGCGATACACTGGCATTTTCAACCGACACCTGAGCATTACGGGTAAAATCACAGCTATCATCGGCAGTCCGAAAGCTGTTCAGTATCTCGTTGATAAGCGAGCGCAGGTCTATGCCTCTATTCTGTTCCCCATCCGCATGATGGTTGCGGTGCACGACTGACAGGGCTTCTACGCGGCGCTGGATCGAAGCATAGGCGTGCGCGGCGGTGGGTGTTTCGGCCGTGCGGGCATGCAGGCTTATCAGGCTGGCAACGATCTGCAGGTTATTCTTGACGCGGTGATGAACCTCCCGGGTAAGGGCGACCTGCTGTTTCAGACTGCGATCAATTTCCTGTTTGTCGTCGGCAACGCTTCGGGTCAGGTTTAGGAAAACATTGTCGAGGTCCTGTATTTCGGCGGCATCGAGCGGCTGTCGCTGCAGCGGTTTCAGTTCATCGCCGATTGAATAACGTGTCATTTTTCGCCGGAGCTGCGACATGGGGCGCATGACCATACGGTTCACCACCCACCAACCGATCAAGGCGGCGGCAATCATCATAACAAAGGGAATGGCGAGATTCAGGAACTCCGGCGGAGTGGCTTTTGGCCGCGCAATATTCAAGCCTAGGTTCAACCCTGCAACACCATTTTCGGCAGAGATTGCTCCATCAAGATTGCGTTTCAGTTTCTCAGGCAAGGTGGTGAGATGCAGCTGTTCTTTTTCATCTGACAGAATGAGTTCCGACATGGGAAGCTGGTCTACTGGGTCAGCGATTTTCAGGAGATTTTCCGGAGGATAATAGGCAATAATACGGGTAAATGTATTACGCCCCGGCTGCTGCACCAACAGGCCATTATTGTCGGGAAGCAGCATGGTATCCACCGAAAACGCAGTTGTCATGATCTGCCGAAAGCCAGGCGTGATTGATCCAAGCTCACATATCGGTCCGCTATCATTGCCTATACCTGCATAGATAAGAGCGCCGGTCGGGCCGCTTAGTCCCGTAAAACGGCGCTGGGCAAGAGGACATATCAGCGTAGCGTCTTCACCAAGGGCAATACGGTCTGCATAAGACATGATGACCGACATGTCATTGGATATGGAACTGTTCAGCCGATCTGCACTTTCCTCAATCGTATCCGCAATCAGGCGTGTGCGATCATCAGCTGCATTTTCAGATACCTGTTGCGCTGCGTAGGTGGCCAGCAATGCAAGTGGTAACAGCGCCACGATCAAGATCGCTAGCAGACGATAGCTGGTGGAATGTGCAAGGCGCCGTAAAAGACCATATTCTAGCTGGGTATTATCATGCGGATCAGCCATGCGGATTTGCAGATCCTTTCCAACTTGGACGTTCTGTTCAGTTCAACTTGTCGAGAAGGTCCTGAAAATCATCAGGAACCGCTTCGTCGAGTGTATTTTGGTAAAATGTTTTGAGTGCGTCACCAATGACTTCAGATTTGTCACAGTCACCAGACGGCTTCGCGCAGGTGCTTTCGTCGCCGCTAACCTGGCGCGGTGCTTTCTTCGACTGGCCATTTTTATTGTCGAATTTATGGCTCAAAACAAATCTCTCAAAACTTCGTACCGATCCCTGCTGCTATAATCCTTTGTGGGAACTAGGCAGACTAGATAGCATTGAAGTTGTTAAAAACAACATATGTTAACAAACGGTCCATATTTGGGAATGTTCCCTGCTATCTTTATTTTATGGTGTATCACTCAGGTCATTGACATTTAGCCGGGTGATGCCAATCCTTTATAAAATCAATATGGCAGAGGAAAACGCTATGTCGCTTGGACAATCACTTGCACCACATCTACCCTATCTGCGGCGCTACAGCCGCGCTTTGGCAGGAGATCAAGGGACTGGAGACGCTTATGTACGCTCCGCATTGGAAGCTATTATTGCTGCGCCTGAGGAGTTTCCCGAGGATGTTGATGCAAAGCTCGGCCTGTACCGGACTTTCCAGGCGATCTGGCAATCCACACATGATGTACAGGAAAATGGCAGCGAGGCTGATGGCGACGAGATTGCCGATCAGCGCCTGAGCAAAATCCCGTCACTGTCCCGTCAGGCATTGTTGCTGACATCAATGGAAGGGTTTTCAAATACGGACACTGCATATCTCATGGATATGAGCGAGAATGATGTGGCGATGCATATCGACAATGCCATTGCGGAAATTGACAACCAGATTCGCGCGCGCGTCCTGATTATCGAGGATGAGCCGATCATCGCCATGGATATCGAGACTATTGTGCGCGATCTGGGACATGATGTAACGGGCATTGCCGTTACCCGCGATGAAGCCGTGGAGCAGGCAAAGGCTGATAAGCCTGGACTGATCCTGGCCGATATTCAGCTTGCTGATGACAGTAGCGGTATTGATGCGGTTTCTGATATCCTTGCGGGTTATGACGTGCCGGTTATCTTTATCACGGCTTTTCCGGAAAGGCTGCTTACCGGGGAGCGCCCTGAACCTGCATTTCTGATTACCAAACCGTTCCATCGTAACACGGTGCGTGCGGCGATCTCACAGGCACTGTTCTTCCACGAAGCAGAATAACATACTGTGCCTGAGTTGGCGTTCAGTGCACTGGTAGCGGGTAAGTAGAATCAAAAAAGGCGGCTCCGATCGGGCCGCCTTTTTCGTATCTGCATGTTTTGAAACCTGTTAGCGTGAATAGAATTCGACGACCAGATTGGGTTCCATTTTCACCGGATAAGGAACTTCGTCCAGCGTAGGTACGCGGGTGAAAGTCACTTTGTCGGTACCATCGGGAGCAACATATTCAGGGATGTCGCGCTCTGCGAGGCTTTGCGCTTCGATAACCAAAGCCATTTCCTGTGCTTTTTCGCCTAGTGACACGACGTCACCTGGTTTGATGCGGCGTGATGCAATGTTACATTTCACACCGTTCACACGGATGTGGCCGTGGCTGACAATCTGACGTGCAGCAAAAATTGTCGGTGCAAATTTAGCACGGTACACAACCATGTCCAGACGCTGTTCCAGAATGCCGATCAGGTTCATACCTGTATCGCCTTTCATTTTCGCAGCTTCTGCATAAGCACGACGGAACTGTTTTTCCGTCACATCGCCATAATAGCCTTTAAGCTTCTGTTTGGCACGCAGCTGGATACCAAAGTCGCTAAGCTTGCTCTTGCGGCGCTGGCCATGCTGACCGGGACCATATTCGCGGCGGTTCACAGGTGACTTTGGACGGCCCCAGATGTTTTCGCCCATACGGCGGTCGAGTTTATATTTGGATGACTTACGTTTTGACACGTTACATGTCCTTTCAATTTGCTGTTCTTTATAATCCCGGATTCGCACCGCTGAACCTTAGTTATCCAGCGCGGCTACCACTTCACCGGGATGTGGAGCCAATTTACGAAGTGCGGCCTATGACGTTTACTAAGGCCAGAGTCAACCATATTTGTGAGAATATTGCCATTTTCCAGGATATTTCGGAAATGCTCGACTTGCATGGTTTTGCTGATTAATAGGCGCAATATGAGCAAGACACCGAAATCACCCGAAACCTGTCAAACAATGTCTGAAGTCCGCACAGGTGTAGATAGCGTTGACCGCGACCTTATCACCCTTCTCGGCACACGTTTCGGTTATATGGAGGCCGCAGCGCGTATCAAGCAGGACCGTGATACGGTTCGCGATGAAAAGCGTAAGGCCGCAGTTATTGAAAATGCAAAAAAAACTGCATGGGCCGCGGGTGTACCGATTGGTTTTATCGATGAGTTCTGGGACAAACTTGTCGAGACATCCATAGCCTATGAGCTTGAGAAATGGGATGCACTGCGCAAATAGGCAGCCTATTTCCTGAAATCTTCGCGTTTTTCGAAGGCCGCTAATACGCCGCGCAATGTTTTGACTTGGCCGCTATTCCAGCCCGGTTGTGTAAGCAATGTCCGCAGGTTGCGTTTAGTGGCTGGAACCCGGTCTTCAGGGAAAAAATATCCTCGTGCTTCCAGCAACGCGTATAAATGCGCAATCATTGCATCAAGCTCTGCTTGCGGTGCGGGCAATCCGGCATCAGATTCGGTTGGACTGGCAAGTCCGTCAGCCTGTTTCGACCATTCATAGGCGCATAAAATTACGGCCTGCGCCAAGTTGAGCGATCCGAATTCGGGATTGATAGGCACGGTGATAATTTTGCGTGCCAAGGCCACATCATCGGTTTCCAGTCCCGAACGTTCCGGCCCGAACAATATGGCGGTCCGGCCTTGCACTGCAACTGTTTCCTGTGCGGCGATAGCAGGGGTCACTACAGGTTTGGTTACACCGCGTTTGCGCACGGTTGTGGCATAGACATGGGCGCAATCTGCAACGGCATCTGCGGTGGTTTCAAAAACCTTCGCTTTTTCCAGAACGATATCTGCACCGGATGCGGAGGGGCCGGCATCCGGGTTGGGCCAGCCATCACGCGGGCTGACCAACCGCATTTCTGTGAGGCCAAAATTGAGCATTGCGCGTGCTGCTTTACCAATATTTTCGCCCAGCTGCGGACGCACCAGCACGATGATTGGCGCACGTGTATCTGTCACTTGCCGCCCATGTCTTTCACGTTGCTGGCAAATTCCTCAAAATCACGCGCTTCGTTGAAGTCGCGGTAAACAGATGCAAAACGGATATAAGCAACACTGTCGAGTTGGCGCAGCCCTTCCATCACCATTTCACCCAGTTTTTGCGCCTGTATCTCGCTTTCGCCGCTGGTTTCTATCTGGCGCTGGATACCAGAGACAAGACGGTCGATACGTTCCTGTTCAATATCGCGTTTCTGACAGGCGATCTGCACTGATTTTTCAAGCTTTGCACGGTCGAACGGTTCGCGGCGATTTTCGCTTTTGACAACGGTCAGGTCACGCAGCTGAATACGCTCAAAGGTGGTAAAGCGTGCGCCACAACCCTCGCACTGGCGACGACGGCGTATGGCGGTGCTGTCTTCGGTTGGACGGCTGTCTTTTACCTGACTGTTATCATCGGCGCAAAAAGGACAACGCATCTATCAGGCACCTTCTGAATATATTGGAAAACGGTCACACAAAACTTCTACACGCTTTCTAACATCCGCTTCAACTGCCGGATCGCCATTTTCGCCTTTATCGCGCAAACCTTCCAGTACATCGGCAATCATGTCACCGATCTGTTGGAATTCTGCGGGACCGAAACCACGCGTAGTGCCGGCGGGTGAACCGATCCGGATGCCGCTGGTTTTCATGGGCGGTAGCGGATCGAACGGGATCCCGTTCTTGTTGCAGGTGATACCCGCGCGTTCGAGCGCTTCATCCGCATCCTTGCCGGTCACACCCAGCGGGCGGAGGTCGACCAGTGCGAGGTGCGTATCAGTACCTCCTGCCACCAGGTCCGCGCCGCGTTCTTTCAGGCGGGCAGCGAGCACTTTGGCATTCTCAACGACAGCGGCGCTATAGGCCTTGAACTCGGGCTGTAGGGCCTCACCAAAGGCCACAGCCTTGGCAGCGATAACATGCATAAGCGGACCGCCCTGCAAACCCGGAAAAACAGCAGAGTTGAATTTCTTGCCGAGTGCATCGTCCTGCGTCAGGATCATGCCGCCGCGCGGCCCGCGCAATGTCTTGTGCGTAGTGGTGGTTACAACGTGCGCATGCGGGAAGGGTGAGGGATGATGGCCACTCGCCACCAGTCCGGCGAAATGCGCCATATCAACCTGAAAATACGCGCCGACCTTATCGGCAATTTCACGGAAACGCTTGAAATCAATAACACGCGGATAGGCTGAGCCGCCTGCGATAATCAGCGCTGGTTTATGTTCGAGCGCTAGTCGTTCGACTTCTTCATAATCGATCAGGTGATCTTCTTCACGCACGCCATATTGTACTGCGTTGAACCATTTGCCCGAAAGCGCGGGCTTTGCGCCGTGTGTAAGGTGACCGCCTGCGTCAAGCGACATGCCAAGGATCGTGTCACCCGGTTTAATGAGAGCAAGCAGCACTGCCCCGTTGGCCTGCGCGCCAGAATGCGGCTGCACATTGGCATAGGAGCAGTCAAATAATTGTTTTGCGCGCGCTATGGCCAGGCTTTCGACATCGTCCGAGGGCGCGCAACCCTGATAATAGCGGCGTCCAGGATAACCTTCAGCATATTTGTTCGTGAAGACGCTGCCTTGTGCTTCAAGCACGGCTTTAGAGACGATATTTTCCGATGCGATGAGTTCGATTTGTTTCTGCTCACGCTTCAGTTCTTTGCTGATGGCAGCTGCAATGGCAGGGTCAGTTTTGGCGACGCCTTCGTTAAAAAAGCCGGAAGAGCGGATATTGTCATGTGATGAGACTGTACTGGTCATGGCGGGGTTCCTTACAGGCAAGGCTTGGAGAGTTTGTCGACACGCCGCTGGTGGCGGTCGCCTGCGAATTGGGTAGTAAGAAAGGCGTTGATGCAATCTTTGGCCGTTTCGATGCCAACAAGCCGTGCACCCATGGCGATGACATTGGCATCATTATGTTCGCGCGACAGGCGGGCGGAAAGATTGTCCGAGACAAGCGCTGCGCGGCAGGCGGGATTGCGGTTTACTGCAATGGAGATACCGATGCCAGAGCCGCATAAGGCGACACCTTTTGCGGCACTGCCATTCGCAATCGCCTCGGCCAGTTTATAGCCATAATCGGGATAGTCGACACTTGTGGTATCACCGGGACCAAGGTCGGTGACCTCATGCCCCTGTTCGCGCAGCCATGCGGCAAGTTCCGCTTTCATCGTGGTGGCGGCATGGTCGGAGGCGATGGCGATGCGCATGATATGGCTCCTTTACGCTTTGCAATGGTCAGAATCGGGCAGCCTGGCAAGTTGCAATTGGGATATCTAGGGGAGGGCGGCGGGATGCGCTACCATAGATTGCGCTTTTTTGTGGAAAATGGAGGCAGACATTAATGGTTTGTTGGTAAATGGGGGCTAGCACGTGAAGAATGGAGAAAGCTGTCATCATATTGCGCGCAGACCGCCTCAACGCGATTGCGGCCATTCGCCTGTCACTGTGCATGCTGTGCGCGGGCGCTTTGATATTTGCACCGTCGCTCTAAGTACCGGTTGTTAGTGCTTTAGCCTGCCAGCTTTTTTTCAATTCCATTCCATAGACTGCGATAGGCAAGACTGGCCGGGTCACTTTCTTCAAATTCCATGACAGGTTTTTTGTAAAAGCTCATTTTTTGCAGTGCGCTGGACATAGGGATCACTGGCCATTTCGGGCTCCGTTCCAGAGCGCCGCGGTGTTGATCACGCGAGGTATCGGCGATGGAATGCACAGGCAGCAAAGGAGGATGACGTCCCGTTTGCGCGCCCAGGTAGTCCTGCACCTCAGATAATATCTGCTCGGAGCGCGGTGAAGGAATAATCGGTACAATAATGACTTGTGCGCTACGCAATATTTGTGTGCCCATTTCCGTCAGAGCTGGCGGGCAATCGAGAATGATATGCGCATAGGATTCTTCCAGCGCATCCACCAGTTTATGAAGCCGTTTTTTCCGGTTCATGTCGAACTTGATCTGGTCCAGATTATCGAGCGATGCGTCCGTTGCCAGCAGGTCAAGCCCCCTGACCGTTGATGTGCGCACAAGTTTGGCGGGATCAATGCGCTTGGCACTGAATGAAGCGCTGGCTTCTTCTTTTACAGTCAGGCCCGCACCAATTATTTCGTTGGCTGCTTCCTGTGGGTCCAGATCCCATAAAAGCGTTCTGCGTTCGGAAATCTGCGCGCTGCACCAGCCAAGGTTAACGGCCATTGCCGTTTTGCCGGTACCGCTTTTCACATTATATACTGCAATTATTGCCATATGCGTCTTTAAGCAGCGTTACATTTGATTTGCAACTGGGCTTTGAGAGAGCTCAATTCGCGCTCTGCATATTATTGCCTGCAGTCACAGCAAGACCATTATCCGAGAGCCATTTACCTACATCAACCGCTGTGCGCGCGCCATCTTCTTCCATAGGGATATGCCCCAGATCATCATAGATAATCGCAGTGCTGTCTTGAATATGCGTATCAAACCATTTTGCGGCCGGTACAGGGATAAGCGTGTCCTTTGCACCCCACATGACAAGGGCCGGCACCTTGATGTCAGCCATTTGCTCGGGCTTTGCCGCTATCCTCGCCACATCACTGCGATCACCTATGGCTTCGCGGTTACCCGGATATTTGATCAGGTTCCAGTAACGGTCGATCTGTGCATTGGTGATTCTGGACGGGTCACCCACAGATGTTTCCAGGCTGGCCTTAATGATTGAGCGGGGGGTGAAGACTTTCATTAGCGGGCGCATGGCCCGGCTATTGGCTAGCCTGAACCCGATTGGCAGTTTTTTGGGTTGTGCATCCGGCGCGCCAGATGCATCGACCAGAATCAGTCCACGTACATTATCTGGATAGGCCAGCGTATGGTTCCACGCGACCCAGCCGCCCATGCTGTTGCCCGCAATAACGTATGTATCAATATCCAGATATTGCATGACGGCCGCTGCTGTATCGCTATATCCTTTTGCAGTATAATCCTTGCTGACATGCGGTCCGGTCAGGCCATGGCCGGGCTGGTCATAACGAATGATACGATAATCGCGTGACAGGTTTTCAGTCCATTCCTGCCAAGTATGCAGGGAAGAGCTTGACCCGTGGAGCAATAATATGGCGGGCGCGTTTTTGGGCCCTTCATCGCGCAGGTGGATATTCTGCCCGCTGGGCAGTTTGACATATTGCGATGGCTGCTGCCCATATTCGGCGCGCAACTCCTCAGGGTCGCGGTCTGGCGCATAGCCCCAGATCGCAAGGCTGATAACAGCCACGGCAAGGGCTATGAGTAGCCATTTGATGAATGTGCGCATGGGGTTAAGCCTTTATCATCAACATCAAAGCAGCGTGTGAACTGTTTCCTGCGGGCGGCAAAGCGCGACGCCCTTTTCGGTTTCCACCAGCGGGCGGTTGATCAGGATGGGCTCTTTTGCCATGGCATCCAGTATCTGGTCATCAGTTGCATTGTCCGCTGTCAGGCCCAGTTCTTCGGCAGGAGAGCCACGCACACGCAATCCTTCTTTCGGTGAAATACCTGCATCGCTGTACAGCTGTGCCAGTTTATCGCGCGTCGGCGGGTTTTTGAGATATTCGATCACCTCAACTTCGACGCCGTCGGTTTCTTTCAATATCGCCAGTGTTTTGCGGGAAGTGCCGCATTTCGGGTTGTGCCATATGGTTGCTTTCATGTCGGTCTGATCCTTTGTGTGTAGGCCTTTGATGAGACAAGGTCGGTAAGATGCATCATCATAATATTGTGTGGCAAAAATGCACTTAAAAAAGTTTTTGCAAATAATTCGCAGTTAGGGTGTTGCTTATAAGAATGATTATCATTAGTGCGGGCTATAGAAAGTGAGAATCGTTCTCAACAGCTCATTATTATTCGTAGCATAAAGGCCCACTGGGTATCTTGAAAATAGATCTGGAGCATCAATGTCACCCCGTCTCAAATTAACTGCAACCGTCCTTTTCTCAAGCGTTTCCGCTGTTATCGCCTGTTCGCCTGCCATGGCGGCTGATGCCGCATCGGCAAACGCTGCCTATGCTGCAGCATATGAGCCGCACGAACCGATTATCGTGACCGGGCGCAATGAAGATTATGTGACTGTCGAATCGACTAGCGGAACCAAGACAAACACGCCGCTGGTCGACGTGCCGCAAAGCATTTCTGTTGTTTCGCGCGAGCAGCTTGATGATCAGGTGCTGCGCGACATTGGCGATGTACTGCGTTACACGCCGGGTGCATCGATCGGTCAGGGTGAAGGACACCGTGACCAGTTTACCATTCGCGGTCAGAATACGACGGCTGATTTCTATATCGATGGCCTGCGCGATGACGTGCAATATTTCCGTCCGCTCTATAACCTTGAACGTATCGAGATTCTCAAAGGTTCGAATGCCCTGATCTTTGGACGCGGCGGCGGCGGCGGTGTTATCAACCGTGTGACCAAAGCACCATCATCTGAAGCTACATTTGGCAGTGCTGAAGTTGGTATCGATACGTTCGGGTCCTATTCCCTCACGGGTGACGTGAACCTGGCTATTGGCGATGCGGCGGGCTTCCGTCTCAACGGCTTTTACGAGGACATCAGCAACCACCGCGATTTCTTTGGCGGTGAACGCTTCGCAGTTAATCCGAGCGTTGCCGCAAATCTGGGCGAGAGCACCCGCGTGCAACTGTCCTATGAATATGTCGATGATGACCGAGTGGTGGATCGCGGCGTTCCGGCAAATGGCGGCGTTCCGCTGACCGGCGCACGCGACACTTTCTTTGGCGCGCCCGGCACCAACGTCACCACGCTACAGGCGCATATCCTGCGCGGCAAGTTCGAACATGATTTTTCAGACAATCTCAGCTTTAACTCCACTGTCCAATATGCAGACTATGACAAGCTGTATCAGAATATCTATCCCGCTGGATTTGACGCCAGTGCCAATACGGTAAAGCTGGATGGTTATCGTGACACAACGCAGCGTGAAAATTTTGTCATGCAAGGCAACCTGATCTGGGACGCGGCTACCGGTCCGCTGACGCATAAATTGCTGCTTGGCTATGAATATGGCCAGCAGGACAGCGCGAATGCGCGGCGTGACGTGTTTTTTACCGATTCGCAGGATGATCAGATTACGATCGGATTTACGGATCCGCTCAATATTCCTGAATTCGGCTTCCCTGCCATTACGCGCGACCGTGCGTCCGATGTCGAGTTCCTGTCATTTTATCTGCAGGACCAGGTTGATATTGGGGACCACTTCAAAATTGTTGGCGGTGTGCGTTATGACCGTTTTGAAATTGATGTTGTTGATGCAAAGGCGATCAGTGATGGAAAAGAAGGCAATTTCTCCCGCACGGACAGCAAATGGTCACCGCGTATCGGCCTGATCTACAAGCCGCAGGACAATGTGTCGCTTTACGCAAGCTACAGCCAGTCTTTCCTGCCACGTTCGGGCGACCAGTTCCTTTCGCTCAGCCCAAGCTCTGTGGCACTGGCGCCTGAGAAATTCGAAAATTACGAAGTCGGTGCGAAATGGGATATCCGTCCGGATCTCGCCTTTACCGCTGCCATCTTCCAGCTTGACCGCGACAGTGATGTTGTGGTTGATCCCAGCAATCCCGAAGACAGCATTATTATCGGCACGCGCACAAAGGGTTTTGAAGCGCAGCTTGCCGGTACGCTATTGCCAAACTGGCATGTGAGTGCGGGATACAGCTATCTAGATGCAAATCAGCGCGGTAATTTCGACAATGCCGGACAGCCGGACAATGCGCGGCTCAGTCAGGTGCCGGAGCATATGTTCTCGCTGTGGAATCGCTATGATGTAACGGAGCGCTTGGGCCTGGGCCTGGGTGTTACGCATCAGTCCTCGCAGTTTGCTTCGCTGAGCAACAATGTAAAGCTGCCAAGCTATACCCGCGTCGATGTGGCGGCCTATTTTGATGTTAGTGAAAACCTGCAACTACAGGTGAATGTCGAAAACCTGCTGGATGAAAGCTACTTCCCGGCTGCGCACAACGACAATAACATCTCGACAGGCGAGCCGATCAATGCACGCTTTACCGTTCGTGCCAAATTCTGAGGTTTGGAAAATATGACTTGATGCGCCGTTCCTGTGTGAGCTGGGACGGTGTCTTTAGTCAGGCGCGTCGTCGGTAACGGCTTCAGGTGCAACCAATGCTGGTACAGCCTTGGCCGCATCCTCAGGGGTGATCCCTGGCGGCGGGGCGGCAGAGATCCGGTCACGCCCGCGCATGGAACGGCCTGCGCGCTTGATGGCTTCGTGCACACGCGGATAAGTGCCGCAGCGGCATATATTTTTTATCGCGGCATCAATATCGGCATCGCTGGGGTTGCTATTTTTGCGCAGCAGTACCGCTGATGCCATGATCAGGCCGGAAGTGCAGTACCCGCACTGTACCGCTTGTTCGGCGACGAAAGCCTGTTGCACCGGGTGGCTGCGGTCACGCGACAACGCTTCAATTGTTGTTACGAACCGGCCTTCGACCTCCGCCAATGTGACAAGGCATGACCGGATTGCTTCACCGTCAATGTCGACAATGCACGCGCCGCAGTCACCATTACCGCAACCGAATTTTGTACCTGTCAGGTTGGAAGCATCACGCAGCGCCCAAAGCAGCGGTGTACCCGCATCCATCCGGTATTCGACCGGGCGTTCATTGACAGTGAGTTTCGGCATGTGTTTTCTTAGTTTAGCTCACTCTCGTTTGCGGGTTGGTACCGACTGATCGTCGTGAGGTGATCAAGCGAAATCTATTTCTCAATCCCGCCAGCTGGTATCGATTTTATCTATTTTGCGAACCATGGCGGCAAAATCAGGCGCGCCCGGGCCGCCGGGCAGCTCGGTCTGGTTGATATCGCGCTGGTGCACGTCAATCACATCCTGCGGGACGATGATGGGTTTGCCCATGGACAAAGTGGCGAGCTGAATTTCGCAGGCTCGCTGCAGCGCCCAATAGGTAATGAAAGCTTCCGGCAGGGTCCGGCCCATGACGACAGGACCATGGTTTTTAAGCATCAGGACGCGCTTGTCGCCGATATTCCGGATAAGCCGCTCACCTTCTTCGCTACGCACCGTGACGCCTTCAAAATCGTGATAGGCGACCTGGCCGATAAAGTTGCAGGCATAGAAATTAGTCGGCAGCAGACCCTCCTCCGTACTGCATACCGCCATGGTTTCAGTGGTATGGGTGTGGATGATGCAATGCATGTCGGGGAGCTGTTTGTGGAACACGCTGTGCTGGGTGAAGCCGGCTTTGTTGACCGGATACATCGAACCGTCGAGTTTTTCGCCCTCGCTGTTTATTTTGACGAGATTGGAAGCGCAGACTTCGGAGAAGTGCAGGCCATACGGATTAATCAAAAACGCATCTTCCTCACCGGGAATTTTGAGCGTGATGTGGTTATAGATCATTTCAGTCCACCCCATCATATCGAACACACGGTAGCATGATGCGAGCAGCTTGCGCGCTTCACGTTCTTCGGTGGTCATCTCATTATGGGTTTTGATTGCAGTGGCCATTGTGCGACTCTCCATGATCTAGGCTCTAATTTACAATGCATATCGCATAAACTAACGGGACATGGCAATCATGCAATCCGAACCATGGTATCTGCCCAGACGGTGTCTGGAGAACGTCATTTTCCAGAGGAAAAAGCTTGATTATGCAGCGACTCACTGCTAATCGCGCCACAGATTGTCCGTAGATATGTCTGCGGCAAACCCTTGTTTATTGTAGTTATACGGTCCGTTTGCAGCCATATGCAGTCAGCGGATAGACGGTATTTTGACTGGAGTTTTAAGTAGTTATGCAAATCATGGTTCGCGATAATAATGTTGATCAGGCGCTTCGTGCGCTGAAGAAAAAATTGCAGCGCGAAGGCGTTTACCGCGAGATGAAACTGCGTCGTCACTACGAAAAGCCGTCTGAAAAACGCGCACGTGAAAAAGCCGCCGCTGTACGGCGCGCCCGCAAGATGGACCGCAAGCGCGAAGAGCGCGACGGCAGATAAAAATTAGAACCAAAATGCCCGGCAGCGGATTCGCTTGCCGGGTTTTTTGTGTCTGGCATTTGCGTGGGTGTGGCTTTATGCATGACCCATATATAAAGATACCTGCTTACCAGATAAGGGAATATCCATGTCCGTAACCCGCGTCCCAATCCAACCCATCAAAAAAGGCTCCATGCTGAAACTATGGCTGGGCATATTCATTGCGGTGGTTGCAGCTGCGGCACTTGCATGGGCTAGTCTGCGTACATTACCCGCCGTTGAAACCACGGCAAGCGGATTGCAAATTACAACATTGGAGGCAGGCGAAGGGCCTTCACCAGTAGATGGTGACGTGACGCTGGTAAGCTATGAAGGCCGCTTGTCAGATAACACGGTTTTTGATGCCGCCGAACAGCAGGCCATGCCGGTCAGCGGTGTGGTTCCGGGGTTTTCCGAAGGCCTGAAAAAAATGCAAAAAGGCGGTAAATACCGCCTGAAAATTCCGTCTGAGCTCGGCTATGGCGCAACTTCACCTCCGGGGTCTCCCATTCCTGCGAATGCGGACCTGACATTTGATGTCGAATTGCTCGATTTCAAATCTGAAGCTGAAATTCGGGCGATGCAGGAGCAAATGCAGCAATTGCAACAGCAGCAAGGCGGACCGCCGCAAGGTGCACCGCCGCGTCCTGGCAACTAAGTTAAATCGCGGCTTTTCATAAAAGCGAGACCGGTTGAGAGCAGTTGAGGTTATTCAGCCGCTTCCATCTCCAATGATCCAGTCGGAATTTTCTCCGTGCGAAGGCTTTGCCACGCCCGCTCACCGCGCAACGCGTTCCACCATGTCAAAGGATTGAAGGTTGCGGTTCCATCCAATGAGAATGTCGTAAACTCGGCGCGGCCGCCTATATTTTCCAGAGGTATGGGGCCATCCAGCCCGCCGCGTTCGCTTACCTCGCGACTGTCCGCGCTATTGTCGCGATTATCTCCCATGACAAAAACATGGCCTTCGGGAATTTCTATCTCAGCAAAATTGTCGAGTGGCTGTTCTTCCACATCGGTAATGTCATAACTTGCGCCATTTGGCAGTGTTTCGCGAAGGATTGGTAGAACACAGATTTCACGGCCATTGGAATTTTGGGTTTTCAGGCGCGGGAAGCTCAGGTCGTCACATGGCGAATTCAGATCGACATTGACTTCCATTTCCGGCTGCACTTCCTGAGGTACAGTTTCTCCGTTCAGGATGATCTGGCCATTTTGGACTGCAATCGTGTCACCGGGCAGGCCGACGACGCGTTTGATATAGTCAATCTTGCTATCCTTGGGTGTGATGATGACGATATCGCCATATTCGGGGGTGCTGCCAAATAGCCGCCCGGCAAAGGGTGGCAGTACATGGAAAGAAGCCGATGACCAGTTATAACCATATGGATATTTACTGACAATCAACCGGTCGCCAACATGCAGGTTCGGCATCATCGACATGGAAGGTATGTAAAATGGCTTGGCGATCAGGCTATGGAAAGCGACCACGCCCAGCAGCAGGAAAAATAGCCCGCGCAGCTCGGCCCACCAATTAACAGGCTCTTTTTTCTTTCCGGCTTTGGCGGCGATATCTGTCATATTTATGTGATCTTTTCCGGGATTGCTTCGATAATGACGAGTGCCTGTGCCCATGGATGATCGTCGGTGAGCGTAAGGTGAATATGCACCTCATGGCCATCTGGCACCAGGGAGTCCAGCCGCTTTTTTGCGCCGCCTGTCAATTTGAGTGTGGGCGCACCAGAGGGGGCATTGATCACGCCAATGTCGCGCATGAAGACACCGGCTCTGAAGCCAGTTCCAACAGCCTTTGAAAATGCTTCCTTGGCGGCAAAGCGCTTCGCATAGGTTCCCGCCTTGGTATAAGGCCGCCGCGCAGCTTTCGCGCGTTCGGTGTCTGTGAAAACGCGGTTTTCAAACCGTTCACCGAAACGGTCGAGCGAGTTTTGTATGCGTTCAATATTGCACAGATCAGATCCAAGGCCGATTATCATCGCGCTTCATCCATCAGTTCACGCATACGCATGATACTGCCTTCCAGACCGCAGAATATCGCTTCGCCGATTAGGAAATGGCCGATATTGAGTTCTGCCAGCTGCGGTATCGCGGCAACGGGCACAACATTATCGAATGTCAGGCCATGGCCTGCATGTGGTTCAATACCGTTTTTGACCGCCAGTGCAGCCGCATCGGCAATGCGCTTCAGTTCCGTTGTGCGCTCTTCGCCTTCGGCATGAGCATAATGGCCGGTGTGGAACTCGACCACAGGTGCGCCTAAGTGAATCGCTGCTTCGACCTGCCGCGCGTCGGGTTCAATGAACAGGCTGACGCGGATGTTTGCGTTTTTAAGCTGTCCAACAAAATCGCTCAGGCGGTTATGCTGTCCTGCTGCATCAAGCCCGCCTTCGGTAGTGCGTTCTTCACGCTTTTCCGGCACAATACAGGCTGCATGCGGCTTGTGCCGTAGCGCGATGCCGAGCATTTCATCTGTCGCTGCCATTTCGAGATTGAGCGGGATGTGCAACTGTTCCATCAGCGCGGCAATATCCTCGTCGCGAATATGCCGCCTGTCTTCGCGCAAATGTGCGGTGATACCGTCTGCACCTGCGTCAGCGGCAATCAACGCCGCCTTGACGGGGTCGGGATGCTCACCGCCACGTGCATTGCGGATGGTGGCCACGTGGTCAATATTAACGCCCAGGCGAAGATGGCCCGTCATACGACTTTCCGGCTGCCGGGTTTTTCGGCGGAAATGGCGGCAAGTTCTGCAGGCAACTCGCCTTCTTGGTAACTGGGTACATTTAGTGTGATGAGTGGAAAGAATGGTATGTCAAAAGCGGCTGTTCCCGAAGAGCGATCCACCAGCGCGCCGGCGGCAATGACTTCTCCGCCTGCCTCACCAATTGCCGTGATGGCTTCGCGCGATGAAAGCCCGGTTGTAACGACATCTTCCATCATCAGCACTTTTTGCCCCCGTTTGAGGGCAAAGCCGCGGCGCAGCTCGAAAGTGCCCTCGGGCCGCTCCAGAAAAACAGCTTCGGTGCCCAGCGCACGGCCCATTTCATGGCCGATAATCACACCGCCCATGGCGGGGGAAACAACAATGTCAATCTGGTCACGAATTTCGGTCGGTATTTTTTCGACAAGCGCATTGGCCAGCCTTGCGGCACGTGCGGGATCCATCAATACCCGTGCGCACTGAAGATATTTGGCGCTATGTAGCCCTGATGACAAAATGAAATGCCCCTCAAGTAGCGCGTGGCAATTTCTAAACTCGGCCAATACATCTTCATCCTGCATCAAAACTGTCCTTTACGTAGCGTCAACTGCGGAAATTGCATGTATCACAACTCCGGTGGTGAAAAATATCACTAGATAAGCTTGAGACCTGCGGCAACCCCGCGTATAAGCCGCCCATTAATTTATGGATTCAAGCATAGTGTCCGCATGGGGAACCTCTGGGCGGGCTGGGGAAAGTAGAACACACATGACTTTCATGAATATGGTGAAATCACTGTCTGTTGCGGCTTTGCTGGCGATGACGCCGCATGCTGCAATAGCACAGGAGGCTGCAACAACAGACGTTCAGGCAGAAGCGCAGGCCACAACCGCTGATAATGCTGCGGCAGCAACTGAAGCTGCCACCGAAACTTCAGAATCTGGGGCTGTCGGCAGCTACGTTCCAATGAAACCGACCGAAGGCAAAGGCATGCCTGTTGATGGCGGCATTGATTTCCAAGATCAGTATTCGAAAATTGGGCAGCAGGCATATGCGATGCACAATTATATATTGATGCCGATTATTGTAGTGATTTCGTTATTTGTGCTGGGGCTCCTGCTCTGGGTCATGGCGCGTTACCGCGCGAAAGCGAATCCGGAAGCGTCCAAGACGACGCATAACACTTTTATCGAAGTGGTCTGGACGCTGGTTCCGGTGCTGATCCTGATAGGTATCGCTATCCCGTCGATCAGCCTGCTCGCAAAACAGTTCGAGCCTGCACCGGAAGATGCGCTCACTATCAAAGTGACCGGATATCAGTGGTATTGGGGCTATACCTATCCCGACAATGGCGGGTTTGAGGTTATCTCCAACATGCTGCCTGCAGAAGAGGCCAGGGCGCGGGGGGAAACGCCGCAGCTTGCTGTCGATAATCGTATGGTTGTGCCTGCGGGTGTGCCGATCAAGGTTATCGTGACCGCAGCCGATGTGATCCACAGCTTTGCAGTGCCATCACTTTGGTACAAAATGGATGCGATCCCCGGAAGGCTGAACGAAAAAGTGATGCAGATTGATGAGCCTGGTGTCTACTATGGTCAGTGTTCAGAACTCTGCGGCGCACGGCACGGCTTTATGCCAATAGCGGTCGAGGCGCTGCCGATGGATGAGTATAATGCATGGGTTCAGGCGCAGGGTGGCAACATCAAAGGCGAGGGCGAAGATGAAGCAGAAGCATCTGAAGCTATTGAAGATGAGACTGCTGATGCTGAAACAGCAAATGCATCAGGCGAAGAAAATACAGAAAATGCGGAAGCGGGCAGCGAAGCTGCTGCGGCTCCGGCGAATTAAGGGCGTTAGATCATGACAACAATTGCAGCGACTCCGGATGAAGTTCATGCAGATGCGGAAGAGCATCACGATCACGTGCCACCGTTTTTCCAGCGCTGGTTCATGTCAACCAACCATAAGGATATCGGTACACTTTACCTGATATTTGCTGTTGTGGCGGGTATCATCGGTGGTGCCATTTCCGGCCTGATGCGGATGGAGCTGGCAGAGCCCGGCATCCAGTATCTTCAAGGCTGGGCATCGATGATGCAGGGCAGCGCAGCGACTGAGGATCAAGGACTTCACCTGTGGAACGTGCTGATTACAGCGCACGGCCTTATCATGGTTTTCTTCATGGTGATGCCGGCGATGATTGGCGGCTTTGGTAACTGGTTCGTGCCGATTATGATTGGCGCGCCGGATATGGCCTTCCCGCGTATGAACAATATCAGCTTCTGGTTGCTTATCCCTGCTTTCATTCTGTTATTGGGTTCGACATTTGTGCCCGGCGGCACAGGGTTGGGTGCAGGCACAGGTTGGACCGTATATGCACCGTTATCGACCACCGGCTCGCAAGGGCCTGCGGTGGATATGGCGATTCTCTCGCTTCACTTGGCGGGTGCTTCGTCTATTCTTGGCGCGATCAACTTTATCACTACGATTTTCAACATGCGCGCACCTGGCATGACCATCAATAAAATGCCATTGTTCGTATGGTCGGTGCTGGTGACGGCATTCCTGCTGCTTCTGGCGCTGCCGGTACTGGCGGCGGCTATCACGATGTTGCTGACTGACCGTAATTTCCAGACAGCTTTCTTTGATGCTGCTGGCGGCGGTGACCCTGTGTTGTATCAACACCTGTTCTGGTTCTTCGGTCACCCTGAAGTGTACATCATGATTCTGCCCGGCTTCGGTATGGTCAGTCATATTATCGCGACATTCAGTAAAAAGCCGGTCTTCGGCTATCTGGGCATGGCTTATGCCATGGTTGCGATTGGCGTTGTCGGTTTTATCGTTTGGGCGCACCATATGTTCACTGTGGGCCTTTCGGTTAACCTGAAAATGTATTTCACGGCGGCCACTATGGTCATTGCGGTCCCGACGGGCATCAAGATTTTTAGCTGGATTGCCACCATGTGGGGCGGCTCATTGAGCTTTAAGACACCTATGATGTGGGCCATCGGCTTTATCTTCATGTTTACAGTTGGCGGCGTAACGGGCGTTGTGCTTGCCAATGGCGGCATTGATGATGCGATGCACGATACATATTATGTGGTTGCGCACTTCCACTATGTGCTGTCATTGGGCGCGGTCTTCTCAATGTTTGCGGGCTTCTATTACTGGTTCCCGAAAATGAGCGGGCGGATGTATAATGAACTGCTCGGCCATGTGCATTTTTGGATATTCTTTATCGGCGTGAACGTTCTGTTCTTCCCCATGCATTTCCTGGGTGTGCAGGGCATGCCGCGCCGTTACGCGGATTATCCGGAGCAGTTTGCTTACTGGAACGAAATTGCATCCTATGGCTATGCCATCATGGGCATCGGCATGTTGGTATTCTTTGCCAACATTGGCTACTCGCTGTTTGCGGGTCGCCGCGCAGAAGGCAATTACTGGGGTGAGGGTGCAACTACGCTGGAATGGACATTGTCCAGCCCGCCACCTTTCCACCAGTTCGAAACCCTGCCGCAAATTAAATAATTTAGGGCAGGATATCAGGGAAATGGACACTGTACCGGCTTTTTCGGTGCAGTGTTTTCCCAAAGGGACAGGATAAACCTGTCAGTTAGATTATGGACGTAAAAACCATCACGCAGGCCGCGCAACATACAGGTCAATTGGCATCGCCCGATTATGTCGCGGCGGACTGGCGCGATTTTTATGCGCTGACCAAGCCGCGTGTCATGTCTCTGGTGATTTTTACCGCCCTGTGCGGCCTTTTGGCTGCGCCGGGTGATATCCATCCGGTGATCGGATTTACAGCGATATTGTGCATTGCCCTTGGTGCGGGTGGTTCTGCCGCACTGAACCAGTGGTATGAAGCGGATATTGACGCGGGTATGAAGCGTACGTCGCAGCGGCCATTGCCAGCGGGCCGTATGCAGCGACAGTCAGCTTTGCATTTCGGCATTGGCCTATCGGCGCTTTCGGTGTTCATCATGGGTGTGGCGGTCAACTGGCTAAGCGCCGCGATCCTTGCATTCTCGATCTTCTTTTATGCGGTGGTCTATACCATGTGGCTCAAGCCCAATACGCCGCAGAATATTGTGATTGGCGGTGCTGCGGGTGCTTTCCCACCCGTTATCGGCTGGGCGGCGGTCATGAATGAGGTGACATTGTTGCCGATATTGCTGTTTGCATTGATCTTTATCTGGACGCCGCCACATTTCTGGGCACTCGCGCTGTTTATGAAATCCGATTATGCGAAGGTCGGTATTCCGATGATGCCGGTTGTTGCGGGTGAAAGGGCGACGCGCCGCCAGATATTCTGGTATTCGCTGGTTTTGCTAGCTGTAGCAGCTGCTCCGTTCTTTCTGGGCCTTACAGGTTGGGTTTACGGATTGCCCGCCATCGCCCTGTCGCTGGTTTTCCTGATGCTTGCTGCGAAAGTCGGTTTACGGCAGGAAAGTGACCCGGCTCAGATGAAACCGGAAAAACAGCTTTTCGCTTTCTCGATTTTATACCTGTTCGTAATTTTCACCGTACTAGTCGCGGATCGGCTAGTGGCCGCAGGAGTATTGGCATGACCGACGAACCGCAGCAGCCCGATTATAATGACCCTGAAACGCTTAAAAAGTTGCGTGCACGGCAGAGTTCGCGTGCGAAAGTCATGGGCCTGGGCCTTGTTGCGCTGGTTATCCTGTTTTACCTTATCACTGTTGTGAAAATCGGGATGACATAATGACTGAGGCGACCGGCACATCTCAGATACAGTCACGCAATACCCGCGTAGGCCTAATCGCTGCTGCAATTGGCCTGGCGATGTTGGCGCTCGGCTATGCGGCCGTGCCGCTTTATGAGATTTTCTGCCGCGTGACCGGTTATGGGGGCACCACACAAGTGGCGAATGCCGCACAGGCAGAAACAGTGCAGGTGGCATCCTCTACCATGTCAGTACGTTTCGATTCCAATGTATCCAGCGCGCTGCCCTGGGATTTTGAGCCCGAAACGGTGACTGATAAAGTCAGCATAGGCGCGCGCGATATGGCGATCTTTATTGCCAAAAACCGCAGCGATAAACCAATTACTGGTACGGCGACATTCAATGTAACGCCGGTCTCGGCAGGCAAGTATTTCAACAAGGTTCAGTGCTTTTGCTTTACTGAGCAGACATTGCAGCCGGGGCAGATGGCCCGCATGCCGGTGCTCTATTATGTGGATCCTGCGATATTGGAAGATCCCGATACGCAGGATATCAAGGAAATTACACTCAGCTATACCTTTTATCCGGTGGACCCGGACAAAAAGGGAAGCTAAAGACAGACAATAATCTGAAGGACTGTGGGGAATAAAACATGGCCGGAACCAAAAATCACGATTATCATATTTTGCCGCCAAGCATCTGGCCGTTTATCGGTTCGTTTTCCGTGCTGGTCATGGCGATGGGCGGTATCCGCTGGATGCATGAAATGGCATTTGGCGGCTGGATTTTCTTTGCCGGTCTCGCAGGGGTTCTGTTCACGTTCTATAGCTGGTGGTCTGATGTGATCAACGAAGCGCATTCTGGCGATCATACACCTGTCGTACAATTGCACCTGCGCTATGGCATGATCCTGTTTATTGCCTCTGAAGTCATGTTTTTTGTAGGCTGGTTCTGGGCCTATTTCGACTTTTCGCTTTTCCCTGTTCCGCTGGAACTGGCGGGCGAAGGCAAGGAACTAATCGCTACGAACATGACTGGGCAGGAAGGCGCGTCGTCGCTCCTGCAATGGCCGCCCAAGGGCTTGGAAGTGCTCAACGCATTTGAACTTCCGCTTCTTAATACTCTGATCCTGCTGTGTTCGGGCACGACGGTGACATGGGCGCATCACTCGCTCATCAATGGCAATCGCGATGGCCTGATAAAGGGACTGTGGCTGACCATCATCCTCGGTATCATCTTCTCCGCCGTACAGGCTTATGAATACAGCGTTGCGCCATTCCCGTTTGCCGGCATCAATTACAGCTCGGCATTCTACATGGCGACCGGCTTTCACGGCTTCCACGTTCTGGTCGGCACGATCTTCCTGATTGTCTGCCTAGTCCGCGCCTATAAGGGGCACTTCACCCCGAAACAGCATTTCGGTTTTGAAGCGGCGGCATGGTATTGGCATTTCGTTGATGTCGTGTGGCTGTTCCTCTTCGCTGCCATCTATGTATGGGGCGGCTGGGGCGCGCCGGTACATTAACTTGCCGGACGATATACCACCATCACCAAGGGGGCAGCCGGATACTCTCCAGGCTGCCCTTTTTGGTCTCTGCCCTGAATGCGGGCAGAAAACACTGTTTCGCAGCTTTACCGGCTTTGCTGATACATGCCGTGCCTGCGGCCTTGACTATCACGGTTACAACGTGGGTGATGGACCTGCAGCGTTTCTGACACTGATTATCGGCGCGGTGATATGCGCGTTGGCGCTCACGCTGGAAGTAACTGCCAATCCGCCATTTTGGGTGCATGCCCTACTATGGACACCGCTAACAGCTGCGGCTGTATTCGGCGCGTTGCGCGTTTCAAAAGGCGCATTGCTGGTGCTGGAGCATAAGAATCAGGCACATGAGGGGCAGCTTGCTGATAATGGCGAGGATGAACCCGAATGAAACGCATTCCGGTATTCGCGACTCTTGTCGTTATGGCAGCGGTGGCGATAATGATCTATTTGGGTATCTGGCAATTACAGCGAGCACAGTGGAAAAATGATCTGCTCGTCGAATATGCCGCCGCCGAAGGCAAATCAGTGGTGAAATGGCCCGTGCGCCCGGACCCTGAAAATCTACCGCTTTTCAGGCGGTCCAGTCTTGACTGCGGACAGGTTACTGGGTGGCGTAGCAGCAGCGGACGCAGCCGCAACAACACCGCTGGCTATGCGCATATTGCGACGTGCAATCTTGCAGGCGACGAAAACGCGACGGCGCAGGTTGTGATCGGTTGGTCCAAATCGCCCAAAAGTCCGGACTGGAACGGCGGCAGGGTAGAGGGCATTATCGGCCCCGACAGCAAGCATATGCTGCGGCTGGTTTCCGGCACGCCTGCTGATGGTTTCCGTTCCAATGCGTCACCTTCGCTGGAAAATATACCCAATAACCATATGGCTTATGCCTGGCAGTGGTTTTTCTTCGCCTTCATTGCTGCTTTGATCTACGTGCTGGCGCTTGTCAAAAGGGCAAAAGAAGACAGTGGATAAGCTAGGTCTTGCGCGCCGCTTTACCCCACTCTAGGAAAACACAATGGAATATATCAGCACCCGTGGGCAGGCAGATCCGCTTGATTTTGAAAATGTGACATTGGCAGGGCTCGCTGGCGATGGCGGCCTGTTTGTACCGCGCGTTTGGCCAAAATTCAGTGAAACCGAAATTTCTGATATGGCGGGACTGTCCTATGTTGAGGTCGCGGTGCGCGTGATGACGCCATTTGTCGGTAATAGTCTGGATGAGGGTGAACTGCGTGAACTATGCACACAGGCTTATGGCCGTTTCGCACATGCCGCAGTCACGCCACTTGTACAGCTTGACCAGCAGTACTGGCTGATGGAGCTGTTCCATGGGCCGACGCTGGCGTTCAAGGATGTGGCGTTGCAACTGCTCGGCCTGATGTTTGAAAAGTTTCTGGGTCGGCGCGACACGCACCTGACGGTTGTTGGGGCGACGTCGGGCGATACCGGTTCGGCGGCAATTGACGCGCTCGCGGGCCGGGAAAAGGTTGATATTTTCATGCTGCACCCCGATGGCCGCATATCCGATGTACAACGGCGCCAGATGACGACAGTGCTGTCGCCCAATGTTTATAATATCGCGATAGACGGTAGTTTTGACGATGCACAGACGATGGTGAAGCGCATGTTCAGTGATCCAAATTTTTCGGGCAAGTTCAATGTTTCTGCCGTCAATTCGATCAACTGGGCGCGGCTGATGGCGCAGATTGTCTATTATTTCGTGACGGCGCTGCAACTGGGCGCACCAAAACGGAAAGTCGCGTTTTCCGTGCCGACCGGTAACTTCGGTGATGTATTTGCCGGCTATGTTGCGGCGCAGATGGGATTGCCGATTGAGAAACTGATCGTGGCGACCAATGTGAATGATATTTTGCACCGCGCATTATCCACCGGCGATTATTCGGCGGGCAATGTGACTGCCACGCCCGCACCTTCTATGGACATCCAGGTCAGTTCCAATTTTGAACGTCTGCTGTTTGATCTGGAGGGCCGCGACGGGGGCAGGACGCTGACGCGGATGCAGAATTTTGAAAATGACCGCGCCATGACACTGGATGAAGATATGCTGACCGGGTTGCGTGGGCTTTTTGTGAGTGCCAGAGTCGACAATGAAGGCATGGCAGGGGCAATGCGCTGGGCATATGAGGAAAGCCGTGAAATTATCGATCCGCACACCGCCATCGGTCTGCAGGCAGCGCGTGTCAGCGGGATTGATGCTGCGACGCCGATTGTTACGCTGGCGACAGCACATCCGGCAAAATTTCCCGATGCGGTTGAACGTGCCACGGGTAATCGGCCCATGTTGCCGAGCCGGGTTGGCGACCTGTTCGAACGCAAGGAAGATTACGCCAAGTTATCCTGTGATTATGATGCAGTGACGGCTTATATTGGTGAAAGGGCGACAGCACGCCATGGCTGAACTAATCCGCGACATGATTATTATGGAAAGTAGTCCGCGTGATGATTACAGGCTGCTCGACAGTGGGCATGGCCGAAAGCTGGAGCAATACGGCCGCTATCGCTTTATCCGACCTGAGGCGCAAGCACTCTGGGCACCGCAGTCGGATGACTGGCAGGCGGATGGAGAGTTTGTCCCGGCATCGGATGAAGATGGCGGCGGGCGCTGGCATTTTAAGGGTCAGGTTCCCAGCGAAGGTTGGCCGCTTGCATGGAATGATGAGGTGCATTTTACGGCGCAATGCACACCGTTCCGGCATCTGGGCTTTTTCCCTGATATGGACCCCGTTTGGCGCTGGATGCGCGGTCGGTTGGAAGGCGTGGGCACGCCCGAAGCGATGAATCTTTTCGGTTATACGGGCGTTGGTACATTGGCATTGGCGGCGCAGGGTGTGAAAATGGTGCATGTCGATGCATCCAAGAAATCGGTGGCTGCAGCGCGGCAGAATGCGGCGCTGTCGGGAATGGAAGATTATCCGGTGCGCTGGATAATCGACGATGCCGCGAAATTTACCGCGCGCGAAGTCCGCCGTGGACGACGCTATGATGGCATATTGCTCGACCCGCCCAAATATGGGCGAGGACCCGATGGTGAAGTGTGGCGGCTGGAGGAGAAACTCCCTGGCCTGATCGCCGATTGCCGGCAGATACTCGATGACAGGTCGCGTTTCCTGTTCCTTACTGTCTATGCCGTGCGCATGTCGGCGCTCGCGCTGGGCGAGTTGCTAAGCGAGCAATTTGCCGGGCTGCCGGGTAAAATCGAAATGGGCGAGCTTGCCGTGCGCGAAGAAAGTTCGAGCCGGCTGCTGCCGACTGCGATATTTGCACGCTGGTCGCAATAGGGTAGGGATGCAGATATGATGGATAAAAAGCCTGACAGCCTGACTCTGGAAGTCGCAGATCTTGATGTTAATGTTCTGACCGGCATTTATTCGGAAGAGACAAAGCTCGCCCAGCCATTACGCATCACCATTCGCGCCGATCTGGAAATGGCGGATCATTATTCTCCCGAAACACCACTTTCTGCGTCCAAAAACTATATGGACCTGAAAGATGCCGTGATGGAGACACTGCCAAAAGACGTGCATTTCACGTTGATTGAGGCGGTGGCTGAACATGTTATCGAAACACTGTTCACACAGGACAGGCGCGTGCTGGCCGTTGAGGTCAAAATCGTGAAACTCGCCATTGCAGAAAATGGTGAATCGATTGGAATCACGATGTGGCGGTCACGGCCATGAGCGCACGGTTGGCGCTGGTTACGGGCGGATGCCGGCGAGTGGGAGCTGCTATCGCCGCACGTCTTGCGCGCGATGGCTGGTCATTGGCGCTGCACGGCCATAGCGATGCCGAGCCCGAAGATGCGCTGGCGGAAACACTCGCTGCACAGGACACGAACTGGCACGGCTTTGTTGCTGATCTGGCCGTGCCCGATACCTGCGCTGACCTTATCTCCGATGTGACGGCGTATTTTCGGCGCGCGCCTGATCTGCTCGTCAATAACGCATCGCTTTTTACCTATGACGATGCGGATAGCCTGACAGCCGAAAATATGGCGGCGCATTTTGCAGTGAATATGCAGGCGCCGGTGCTGTTGACGCAAAAGCTGGTAGCGCTGTCACAAAGCGATAGTGTGCCGTGTATCGTCAATATCGTCGATCAGCGGGTACGCAACCCGAATGGTGACCAGCTGTCCTATACGCTTTCAAAACAGGCGCTCGCAGAGTCGATACGAACGTTGGCTGTGTCATATGGCGCAAGAGCGCGGATTAACGGTGTCGCGCCGGGGCTCACATTGCCTACGGACGAATATGACGGTGCGCAAATGGCCGCGCTGGCAGGCAAGATGCCACTGGAGCGCCTGCCCGTACCCGATGACATCGCTGATGCTGTGCTGTACTTGGCCGAAGCGAAAGCGGTGACGGGTGAGATTATATTTGTCGATGGCGGAGCGCACCTGACCCATTTCGCGCGGGACTTTGTCTTTCTTGGTAAATAAACTCCCGTTTTTCGGGAACGATTCTGCAAAATGACTGTTACCCTTTCAGGAACTCCCCAATTCCGAAAGAAGGATCAAAATGAATAAGACTGTACAGTTTGTGGTTGCCGGATCTGTAGCGGCTTTGCTGGCCGCATGTGGAACGTCAGAGACTACAACCACCGAAAGTGACGCTGTTGCCGAGGATGTGATGCCGGTAGACGATACTGCCACTGGAACATCGTTGGTGGATGTCGCACAAGGTAATCCCGATTTTTCCACACTGGTCCAGGCCATGACGGCAGCTGGGCTAGGTGAAACACTGTCCGGAGAGGACGAGTTTACGATGTTTGCTCCGAACAACGCGGCTTTTGACAAGGTCGGGTCAGAAGCATTGACCGAACTCATGAAAGAGGAGAATAGAGACAAGCTGACCGGTATCCTGAATTACCATGTCATTCCCGGCAGAATGAAAGCGGCTGACCTCATCAAGATGATCGAGGATGGCGGCGGCAGGGCGAGCATGACAACCGTGCAGGGCGGTGATATCGGAGTCTCGCTGGACAGTGACAGGGTGACGCTGAGAGGCGCGGATGGCGCTATATCAACCGTCATCCTGACCGATGTGGATGCATCCAACGGCGTGATCCACGCCATTGACACTGTGGTCATGCCATAATCCTTGCTTTCCCATACTGGGTTGCAACGAAAAAAGGCCTCGCTCTCATGGCGAGGCCTTTTCTGTTTGAAGAAGTGGCCTATTTCAACCCGATTTCGCGGAGCCTCTCCTGCAAATAATCATCAGCAAGGATCGGTTCGGGATAGCGGTTTGGATTACCCTCGCTGATTGTGCCAGGTAGCGTTGCTATCGGGAAGTCTGAACGCAGGTGCAGGAAAAACGGCATAGAATAACGACTGTGCTGTGCGCGTTCGCTGGACGGGTTAATGACACGGTGCGTGGTGGATGGCAGCACATGGTTGGTCAGCCGCTGCAGCATATCACCCACGTTGATAACCAACGCACCTTCAGGCGGATTAGCAGGAATCCATTTGCCTTCACGGGTGAGGAGCTGCAATCCGGCTTCCTCCGCGCCCAGTAGCAAGGTGATGAGATTGATATCTTCATGTGCACCTGCACGGATGGCACCAGGCTCTGCATCTTTGATCGGTGGATAGTGGAGCAGGCGCATCACGCTGTTGCCATCCTCCACGCCTTTTTCGAACCAGTCGTCTTCCAGCCCCAGGTACACGGCAATACGCGACAGGATGATATTCCCGACCCGGTCAAATTCGGCGAATAGCGGAGCGAATGTCTCACGGAACCCTTCAGGGTGAGGTGGCCAGACATTGGGTGGCATACTGTCGGAAAGCGGGTGTCCTTCAGGTAGTTCGCGTCCGACATGCCAAAATTCCTTCAAGTCATGCTTGTCGGCATCCTTGGCGATTTCAGTGCCAAAAGCGGTATAGCCGCGCGCGCCGCCGCTGCCTTCGATTAGATACTGGCGTTTTTCCTCTTCGGGCAGGTCAAAAAATTCACGTGTCTTTTCCCATGCCTGCGTTACCAGGCTGGCATCAAGCCCGTGATCGCGCACAAGGGCAAAACCGAAGTTCTGGAAGCTCTGGCCGATTTCCTGTGAAAACTTTGCTGGATTATCGGCAAGCGATAGGACGGGAAGTTCTTTCATCTTTAATCTCTTTATTATGTCGTTTACGCTGTCTCTATAGCGACGGTAGAACAGATTTGCACTAGAGTGAACGCTGATTAATTATCAGGGTTCGGCAGCACATTATATGATGGAGATCAAATTCATGGCGAAATCCTATTGGCTTATCAAATCTGAACCCGATGCTTATAGCTGGGACGACCTTATTGCGGAAAAAGAAGGGACATGGGACGGTGTGAAAAATGCCCAGGCTTCAAATAACTTAAAAGCCATGAAGAATGGCGATGAGGCGTTTTTCTACCATTCACGCCAGGGGTTGGAGATAGTCGGCATTGCCGAAGTGACCGAAGAGCATTTCCCTGACCCCTTTGACGATACAGGCCGCTGGGTCGCGGTAAAAGTCAAACCGGTAGGTAAGCTGGATAACCCAGTATCGCTCAAGGCCATGAAGCAAAATCCTGGACTGAAAGACCTTGCAATAATCCGGCAGTCCCGACTGTCCGTCGCGCCAGTATCAAAGGCTGAGTGGGATGAAATTATGGATATGGCCAGATAGGTTCCATCAACCTTCCAAGGTTTTATCTATCACAGGACACGTTTTGGGCAAAAATTCGATTGCGTAACTATCTGTTTGATAACGGATCACGCGCGGAAAATTTCTGACTTTGTTTTTTGTAATCCAGTACCTGCCGCCACTGGCATTGGGCCCTGGTGGGTACACATCCCCAATCTGTTCGTGCAGCCATTTCACATCAATCCAGTTTACTGCCACTTCCTGACCATTATGCTCGATCACTTCTTCTCCAACCTTGCTAGCAGTAATCATATAAGAGGCATTAAAGTTGGTCATAAGTGCCTGCAAACTATAGGAGCCTTTGGTAAAATCTAGCGCTGAAAGCGGTATTCCCAAGATCATCGCATCATACATTTTTGATGATAGCATGCCTTCTTTTTCAATGTTTTTGCCTTGTTGAAAGATATTTGCCTTATAGCCATTATCATCAAATACCCATTGCTGATGAGCCAATACTTCTCCGCTGGGTGCCTTGAATGTCCGTTCTGTGCGGAGCGGTGCAAGCGACGAACGATCAATATAGTATACAGCCTTATTACTGATATCGTTGGGCAGTTTTGATGTATGTTCGATGCGCAATATGTGCTTACCGATAATCGTGGCCTCTTCGGTCAAGGGTTCGCCAGCTTGCCATTCGCCATTTTGAAAACTGCACTGCGACCATGCAAATTCATAGTCAGATATACTTTCTCCGCGAATTTGGCCATCCGCCATTTGTACCGGAATTGCTGTGCCAGCGGCTGTCAGCGCAGTCGCAAAAAGA
Source organism: Sphingorhabdus sp. Alg239-R122 (assembly GCF_900537065.1). Taxonomy (GTDB): domain Bacteria; phylum Pseudomonadota; class Alphaproteobacteria; order Sphingomonadales; family Sphingomonadaceae; genus Alg239-R122. Next base: position 60,923 of record NZ_UNRC01000008.1, read on the forward strand.
ACGGGGGATATAAAACTGATCACATGGACCTCCTGTCGAAAAATATGGTGGTTCAATAGATGGATTTCGCAATTGGCTGAAAATCTATTATTGTCTTTTCATGCTGACGAAAATTGCAAATTGGCCGAATCCCGAGATATCCGGCAAGTTCAAAATAAACTATCGCCGTCGGGAAATTCGGCGCGGTGCACAGCGCTTTGTTTTGCAAAACAGGTCCGTACAAGTTCTAAAATGCTTGATGGATGCCAAACCAGCACTGGTTTTACGGTCGGAACTGATCGATCAAATATGGGAGGGCAACCGCCTTACTGGTGAAAAAGGTATCAACCAGGCGCTATGGTCAATCAGGAACGCATTGGGGGATGATGCACGCATGCCTCGGTTCATTGAAACTGTGCCGCGGAAGGGGTATCGGTGGATTGGTTGGGTTGCTACGGATGAAGATAGGCGCAGGTCATTGTTATCTCGTCCTGTCCTTACGGCTTTGACAGCGATGCTATTCCTGACCGTTACTGGTTCCCAAAATGGCAGTAATATTTTGAGCTATAGCCAGGCAGAGGCTATCTTGTCGCCTGACGGTATTGGCAAAGCCTATTTTTCCGGCCGCGATATTATCGTCGAGCGCGGGAGTGCGCAAAGATACATTCTGAAACCTGCTGGCACAAAGTCATTTGGTATGCCGACATATTCACCGGATGGTAGTAGTCTGGCTTTTACGACCAGTTTGGATGGTCGTTGTGAGTTGGTCGTGCTGGAATTTTCCACGCGGACATATGAAAAATTTGCACCTTGTCCGGTACAAACATCCTCATAACCGTCATTTGTTGCGCAAACCACTTACCGTCACGCCGCTGGCGGCGATCTGTTCGATGTCGGTTTTCAGGTGCAGTAGCTTGATACCTTTATGCTGCATTGCTTCGGCAAGGGCAGGGGCAAATTCTTCAGTTTTCTCCACCGTCACCGTCCATGCACCAAAGGATTTGCCGAACAGGGCGAAGTCAGGGTTTTTGAGGTCTGTACCTGATAGCCGCGTGGGGTATTCGCGCTCCTGATGCATGCGGATTGTGCCGTATGTGCTGTTGTCGACGATAATCACCAACATATTACAACCATATTGTGCAGCAGTGGCGAGTTCTTGTCCATTCATCAGGAAATCGCCGTCACCTGCTACTGCAATCACTGTACGTTCAGGATGGCGCAGCGCGGCGGCAACGGCGGCGGGGACACCGTATCCCATTGCGCCTGCAGTTGGTGCGAGTTGGCTCGGCATCTGGCCATAATGCCAATAGCGATGCCACCAACCGGAAAAATTGCCCGCGCCGTTGCAGATAATGCTGTCGAGCGAGAGGGTGTCGCGCATGGTAGCAACGCACTGACCAAGATCGAGCATGGCTCCGCTTGGCCTTGGTGTGGACCATTCCAGCCATTCGGCATGCGCCTGAGCGCCCGCATCGAAACTAAGCAGGTCATGGTCCCATAGCGCCGCACTTTCGGCAAATTCATTCATGTCTGCGCAGATCGGCAGGTCAGTGCGGTAGATATGATCCAGTTCATTGGGGTCCGGGTGGACATGCACCAGTGTCTGGCCGGGATGGTCCGGCGTGATGAGTGTAAAGCCATCAGTCGTAGCTTCGCCGAGCCTTGCACCTACCGCCAGCACCAAATCGGCATTTTTGACACGCTCAATGAGCTTGGGGTTCGGGCCATAGCCCAGGTTCCCGGCATAGACGCTGCTGTCATTGGCTATTGCATCCTGCCGCCGGAAAGCCGCCGCCACTGGCAGGCCGATATTTTCAGCAAACTGCTGGAAATGGTCACGCGCCTTGGGTGTCCAGCCCGCACCGCCGATAATGGCGATCGGGTCAGTCGCATCAGCGAGCAGGTCGGTGAGCGCGATCATGGCATCGGGGCAAAGCGGCTGGGCAGGTGCGTTGATTTTCGGGCGGTCCAGCGCTTCCACCTCATCGCACAGCATGTCTTCAGGGAGTGCGATAACGACAGGGCCAGGGCGGCCCGACATGGCGACGCTATAGGCGCGGGCGATATATTCGGGAATGCGTGCGGCATCTTCGATCCGCGTACTCCATTTGGAAAGTGGTGCGAACATGGCGGGCAGGTCGACTTCCTGAAACCCTTCGCGGTCGCGGTCGCCGCGTGCAACATCGCCGATAAACAGGATCATCGGAATGCTGTCCTGCATCGCGACATGCACGCCGATACTCGCATTGGTTGCGCCAGGGCCGCGGGTTACGAAGGCGATGCCGGGCTGCTGTATCATGGCACCATCAGCGGCGGCCATAAATGTAACCCCGCCTTCCTGACGGCAGACTATGGTTTCGATTTCGGGCGCATCATGCAGCGCGTCCAGCACGGCAAGAAAGCTCTCTCCCGGAACAGTAAACAGCCGGTTACAGCCTTGCGTGACAAGCTGATCCACTAATATGCGGCCGCCAGTGCGTGTGTCGGTCATGCAGATTTCCTTATGCCTGATGCACGGCTTTGGTGACGAGATAGGCTTCCAAGCCTTCAATGGCATCTTCGCTGCCATAGCCGGACTGTTTCATCCCGCCAAACGGTGTATCAACACCGCTGATGCCAACAGTATTGATGCCGACCATCCCGGCCTCAATCATGTCACCCAGTTTATTTGCCTGTCGCCCGTTTTCACTAAAGGCAAAGGCCGCCAATCCAAACGGCAGGCGGTTGGCCTGTTCAATCGCTTCGTCGAATGTGTCAAATGGCCGCATCATGGCAACGGGCCCGAACGGTTCATTATTCATGATCTGCGCTTCCAGCGGTACATCGGCCAGCACGGTAGGGCGGAAGAAAAAGCCTTCATTGCCTATTCGGTCACCACCAGTTGTAACGCGCGCACCCTTGTCGCGAGCATCGCTGACTAACTGCTCAATTGCATCGGGACGGCGGATATTTGCCAGCGGTCCGATTTGCGAGGCATCATCCATTCCGCTGCCGACCTGCATCGCTTCGGTACGTTTGGTGAATTCGTCCACGAACCGGTTATAAATACCTGATTGCACGTAAAAACGTGTCGGGCTCACACAGACTTGACCTGCATTGCGGAATTTTTGCGGCTGGATGATATCCAACGTGCGATCAAGATCGCAATCGTCGAACACCAGCACAGGCGCGTGCCCGCCCAGTTCCATGGTGTGGCGTTTGACTGTGTCTGCGCACAATTTAATTAGATGCTTGCCAACCGGAACCGAGCCGGTGAAGCTGACTTTGCGGATAATGGGTGATGCGATCAGGTGGCTGCTCACCATATCAGGAACGCCGAATACCAGCTGTGCCACATTGCCAGGCACACCCGCATCGATAACGCACTGCATCAACGCGACAGCGCAAGCAGGCGTTTCTTCGGGGGGCTTGCAGATGATGGAGCAGCCGGCGGCGAGTGCCGGAGCCAGCTTGCGTGCCATCAGGAAAAGCGGGAAGTTCCACGGGCTGAATGCTGCCACCGGTCCCACGGGCTGACCCAGCACGACCGAGCGCTGTCCAGGCTGACGCACCAGAACGCGGCCATAGCTGCGCTTGGCTTCTTCGGCGAACCATTCGAACAGCCCTGCTGAACCCAGTATTTCGCCCATCGCTTCACGTAGCGGCTTGCCTTGTTCCATCGTGAGCAGGGGAGCGATATCCTTGACGCGCTCGCGCAAGTTCTGCGCCACCTGTCGCAATATCGCACCGCGTTCGTTTACGTCACGTGCGCGCCACTCGGCAAAGCCGGTTTCGCTGGCCTCCAGTGCGCGGTCAAGGTCATCTTTGGTGGCGAGCGGAAGCTGAGCGATTGTCTCGCCTGTCGCCGGATTGATGACCATATGCGTATCGCGCGATCCTGTCTCCAGCCATTCGCCGTCAATATGCATAGGTAGTTTTTTGGGATAGCTGACTGTCATTGCAGGGACTCCGGATCGCTGGTTTCTTGTGCAACCAAATCCCTAAAACAGTTGACGCGGCGGGGCAATGACAGTCATCTGCATAAAGTGAAAATAATAATGCAGGCATGTCAAAGCGCTGCTTTGCCAAGAGCAGTACAAAAGGAGGAATGCCATGGAATTAGTAGCAAGCGGACTTCGTTTTCCAGAGGGGCCCATCGCGATGGCGGATGGCAGCGTGGTACTGGTCGAAATAGAGGCAGGACGCATTACGCGCGTGGCCGAAGATGGGACAAAGTCGGTTATTGCCACACCGGGCGGCGGCCCCAATGGCGCGGCGATTGGCCCTGATGGCAAGCTATATATCTGCAACAACGGTGGCTTTCATTATATAAATGGCGGCACTGACGAAGCACCTTTCCTCGTTCCTCATGGCCAATCGGACGATTATTCAGGCGGACGGATTGAACGGATTGATATCGGTACGGGCGAGGTCGAGATTCTTTATAAAGATGGCGACTTTGGATGCAGTCTGCGCGGTCCCAATGACATCGTGTTCGATCAGGCGGGCGGCTTCTGGTTCACTGACCATGGTAAGAACCGTCCGCGTGAGCGTGATGTAACCGGGGTATTTTATGCAAAGGCGGATGGAAGCCTTTTGAAGGAGGTGATTTTCCCGTCCGAAAACCCCAATGGCATTGGCCTGTCTCCGGATGGAAAACGACTTTATGTGGCCGAAACCTATACCTGCAAACTCTATGTCTATAATATAGGTGAACCAGGAGAAGTCATTTTTGATCAGGGCCTTTTGGGAGATAGCGGACAGTTTTTATATTCTCCGGCAGGATACAGGTTTTTTGACAGCCTGGCTGTAGATGGCGATGGCAATATCTGTGTGGCGACGATCGGTGAATGCGGCATCAGCGTGATTTCACCGGACGGCGAACTGGTTGAATTTGTGGCGACAGACGACCCATTCACCACAAATATATGCTTTGGCGGACCCGATCTACGCACCGCCTATATCACCCTGTCTGCCACCGGGCGGCTTGTCAAAATGGACTGGCCGCGTGAAGGGCTGAAGCTGAATTATCCATGAGCAGGATCACGACCATCATTTTCGATTTTGGCGGGGTGATTACCTCGTCTCCGTTTGAGGCGTTTAACCGTATGGAGGCAGAGCGCGGACTGCCGAAAGATACGGTACGGCGGATCAATTCGGCAAATCCCGACAGCAATGCCTGGGCACGGTTTGAGCGGGCAGAAATCGATGCAGCGGCTTTTGATGCGGCTTTTGCAGAGGAAGCTGCAGTGCTCGGGGTCGAGCTCAAAGGTGCAGACGTGTTGGCCTGTCTTGCAGGAGACGTAAGACCCGCCATGGTAGCCGCACTAGATGATCTGAAGGAGCGCGGATATAGGCTGGGTTGCATCACCAATAATGTACCATCGGGCAAAGGCGCTGGCATGGCGGTGACAGAGGAAAAAGCGGCTGAGATTGCCGGTATCATGGCGCGATTCGACCATATTATCGAAAGCTCGAAAGCGGGTATCCGCAAACCTAACCCGCGTATCTACCGGATGATGTGCGATGTGCTGGATGTCATGCCTGACCAGTGCGTCTACCTGGATGACCTGGGCATCAACTGCAAACCTGCCGCGGCAATGGGCATGGTAGCCATCAAGGTGGCCAGCGGAGAGCAGGCGCTTGCTGATCTAGGCGTCTTGCTGGGCATGAAGCTATAGAATACCCTGTTTAAGACAGTGTTCTCCCCATCAGGCGTAACTGCCAGTATTCGGTAAAGAATATATTATGCGGGTCGCGCGCCGCGCGCAAGGTAAGGAAGTTTGCGAGCTTTGGCAGGTTGTCTTGATAGTACCTGGCCCAGAACGGGAAATCATATCCGGGGACAAATTTGCCCCAGTGCAGCCGGAATGGTACATTATTGTCCAGAAAAACATTCCAGTACTGCTGAAAAAACGCGTGCTTCAGGTTGGGGTCACTGTCATTATTACGGTACCAGAACACATCAAAGCGTACACAACCATGGCAGTATTCATCACTGCCATCAGTATAGGCCGGGTGCAGCCATGCGCTGCTAGGTGCGCCGCCATAGACTTCGGTGGCATAATATCCCGTCGCAGGGGAACCGGCCGTATCAAACATATCGTTGAGCAGGTTCATGGCGCGTTCGCTATGTTGGATGGGAATCCATATTTCGGTGAACTCTGTGCCCATCATGACATCATCGGCAGTGTTATCCATGCACAGGCTACGCCAATAATAATCCTGAAACATGGTAGGTTTGCCGGGTTTGGTCATGGGTTGAAATATGGGTAGGGCATAAGGAAATAATGCGCGGATAATCGATGGGAACAACGCGAATATAATGATTGGAATCATCATTATGATGCCGATAACAACTGTAATAAGCCACGACAGAAAAGACGCCAGAAAGCCGCCTATTTTATCTGACCATAGCTTGGCGACGTTGCTCCTAAACTGTTTGAAATTACGCCCTATTTTGGGCATTTCCTGAAAAATAGAATTATTCCCTAATGTGGTGAAGAATATGGAAGCGAGCAGTTGTTCCGCCTGTCCGCCAAGGTCAGGGGTAAATTCCTGATAAGGCGCGGGCATAAAAGCTTCAGGCTGTGCAGCGGGGTTACGCACAGCTTGCCATATGACAACACGTTCGGTCTTTTTCTGCGGCCACCACATCATTCGGCTATAGGGTGTCATTTCGAAAAAGCGACGCATGGATGGCTGGGTCGCATCACCAGGTCCAAACAGGTCGATCGGGCAATCCGTTTTGGTGATCGATGTGGTCACTTCCTGCCCGTAAATATTATACATAGGCGCGAGTTTGAGGCGTACCTTGGTGACAATGCCGAGTAGACCAAGCGACAGCGACATGGCGTCAAATTCTGCATCGCCCTTTTCAACCCAGGTAATATTGCCCGTACCGTCAACCACACGAAAAGCGATAACATTGTCGAGCGAGTAAGTGAGCGACCCACCCGCAGATCCTGTAGCGGTAAAGCCGCTTATCGTTTGGTGTGTAATCCCGCCAAGGTCATTTATTGCCCAGCCTTTCTGGTAAAGCTGGTACAACAGGCTGTTTTCCTGTGTCGAAACGCCAAATGGATCGTCCGGCACCTTGCCCAGATGGATGCCCGCTTCGGCCTCGGCAATGCCGCCGGCCTCATCAATCCAGTCCAGCGCATACATCTGATCTAGAGCAATATTGATATTGGGTCCCACAGGTGGCTCTGTTTCGCAAATCATATTCTGCGGCCTGCCGTCTACGGGATCGGTAAAAATGCTCCAGCCAACCGAATGTCCTGCACCGCGTACACGTACCTGTAAGGCGTTTTCCGCTGCGTACTTGACCAGTGCGATGACATCGTCTTCATTTTCAGGATGGTAATAGCCGTCTGTCCCTCGTGCGATAATATGCGAGCTCGCCATAAATATTCCTCTGTTACAATATTTTACACAGTATCATCTTTCGTAGGACTTACCAAGACATCGACATATTCCGACGAATTAAAAACTTTTAATGTATGTGGCATACGTATGATTGCGGCGGCGACCAATCCTCGTTATGAAGTGGTGAAATTCGGTAAAAAAGGTGTCCCCCCTATGAAGAAAATCTACCCTGATGCGGCCGCAGCGCTTGATGGCCTGCTGTTTGACGGCATGACCATTTGTGCGGGCGGCTTTGGCCTGAGTGGCATTCCCGAGCGCCTGATCGATGCGATCCGTGATAGCGGGGTGAAGGATCTCACAATAGCCTCCAATAATGCGGGTATTGATGGTGAAGGGTTGGGCAAGCTGCTGCGTACGCGGCAAGTAAAGAAAATGATCTCCAGCTATGTGGGTGAGAATAAGGAATTTGAACGGCAGTTTCTGGCTGGTGAACTGGAAGTTGAGTTTTGTCCACAAGGCACGCTCGCGGAACGCTGCCGTGCGGGTGGTGCGGGTATCCCTGGCTTTTATACCAAGACCGGCGTTGGAACGCAGGTGGCCGAAGGCAAAGAGCACAAGGAATTTGATGGCGAGACGTACATCATGGAGCGCGGTATTTTTGCGGACCTGTGCATTATCAAGGGTTGGCGGGCGGATACAGCCGGCAACCTACAGTTCCGCAAGACGGCGCGTAATTTCAATCAGCCCATGGCAACAGCAGGCAAGATCTGTGTGGCTGAGGTCGAGGAAATTGTCGAACCTGGTCAGATTGATCCTGACGCGATTCACCTGCCGAGCATCTATGTGAAGCGCATGATTAATGGATCGCCCTATGACAAGAAAATCGAATTCGTGACAACACGCGAGCGGGAGACAGCATAATGAATGACGCAAGAAAAGGCTGGGACCGCAACGAAATGGCGGCGCGCGCCGCAAAGGAGCTGGAAGACGGTTACTATGTCAATCTGGGAATTGGTATCCCGACACTGGTAGCCAATCATATCCCGGATGGTGTCGAAGTGACTCTGCAATCCGAAAATGGCATGCTGGGTATCGGGCCTTTCCCGTATGGAGGTGAAGAAGATCCAGATCTGATCAACGCGGGTAAGCAGACCATCAGTGAATTGCCGCAATCGAGCTATTTCAGCAGTTCTGACAGTTTTGCGATGATCCGCGGCGGGCATATCGACCTGACTGTGCTGGGCGCGATGGAAGTTGCGGAAAATGGTGATATTGCCAACTGGATGATCCCTGGAAAGATGATCAAGGGCATGGGCGGTGCAATGGATCTGGTCGCGGGCGTCAAGAAAATCATTGTCGTGATGGACCATTCGAGCAAGGCAGGCGATCCCAAGTTCATTCCCGAATGCACCCTGCCACTGACAGGACAGAATGTGGTCGATATGATTATCACCAACCTGTGCGTTTTCCGGCGCGACGACCATGACAGCGTGTTCAGACTGGTCGAACTGGCACCTGGCGTGACTGCTGAAGATGTCGCTGCGCAAACCACGGCGGAATATGAGGTGGCTGTTTAAGGGCAGGTTTGTCGATGAATGTCCTCCTCACCGGATCATCGGGTTGGCTGGGCCGTTTTCTGGCCCCGATGCTAAGGGGGGCTGGACATCAAGTCACGGGCCTGGACGTTGTGCCGGGCGCGGATACCAACATTGTTGGCACTATAGCAGACCGCATAATTGTTGATCGCGTCTTTGCCGATTACGGTATCGAAGCGGTGATCCATGCCGGTGCACTGCACAAGCCCGACATTGCGCGCTATGCCGCACAGGCTTTTGTCGACGTCAATATCACTGGCACGCTCAATCTGCTCGAAGCCGCAGTTGTTGCTGGGCATGACCGTTTCATCTTCACCTCCACAACATCGCTCATGATCCGGGCTGATGTGCGTGCAGGTAAAGAAGGCGGCGCGCGCGAGGCATTCTGGTTGGACGAGGATTTCGGGCCGCTCAGGCCGCGCAATATCTATGGCGTGACCAAAATGGCGGCTGAACATTTGTGCCGGTTATATCACGATCTGCATGGCATTAGCGCGATGGTTTTGCGCACCGGACGGTTTTTTCCCGAAGAGGATGATACACACCGCACCCTTTCCGGACCCAACATGAAAGCGAACGAGTTTCTGAACCGGCGGCTTACCGTTGAAGACGCTGCACGTGCGCACCTCGCAGCATTGGAGTGCGCACCGCGGCTTGGCCATGAAACCTTTGTCCTGTCCGCACCGACTCCCTTTGCACGGGATGAAGGAACCGCTCTTATCGAAGATGCACCAGCGGTCATTGCACGCTATTTTCCAGATGCTGCGGAACTCTATGCATGTCAGGGGTGGCAGCTTCCAGCCTATATCGACCGCGTATATGATGCGAGCAAGGCGCAGCAAATGCTCGGGACGCCAATGCAGACCGGTTTCGGTGAGGTCCTCGAAGCGATACGTGACAAGAAACCGCTGCCATTTCATCATGATGCAACCTATGTTTCGCCCAAGGAGTCCCAATGACATACACGCTCACCACCGCAAACCGGAATTATTCGAGCTGGAGCCTGCGCCCCTGGGTGCTGATGCGCGCCTTGGATATCCCTTTTGATGAGCAGGTGGTGGAATTTTCCGGCCAGTCAAATTTTGAGGAATTCCGGCAGTTTGCCCCCAATGGCATGGTGCCATGCCTTGATGATGATGGGTGCACAGTCTGGGATTCGCTGGCGATACTCGAATATCTGGCCGAACGGCATGAAGGTGTTTGGCCCACGGACGATGGTGCCCGCACCTGGGCTCGCTGTGCGGCGGCGGAAATGCATAGTGGCTTTTCAGCGCTGCGCAATATCTGTCCGATGAATGTGGGCGTGCGGGCTGAATTACATGAAGTAAGTGATGCGCTTGCCAAAGATGTGGCGCGTATTGCCGAGCTCTGGGCCGAAGGGCTGGAGCACTTTGGCGGGCCATTTCTGGCAGGCAAGAATTTTACCGCCGTGGATGCGTTCTATGCACCCGTAGCCTATCGTGTCCGCACCTTTGGGCTTGAAGTGGGTGATGTGGGGCATGGCTGGGCACAGCAAATGCTTGACCATCCTGCCATGTGCGCGTGGGAGAAGGCTGCACTGGCGGAAACGCACCGTGAAACCGCGCATGAAGAAGAAATCGCGGCGGTAGCAACAGTAACTGCAGATTACCGGGCGAAGTAACGAAACGTCTTGATAAACGATTGCATATGCGTCATATGCGCGCATCGATATTGCTGCAGTGCAGCATAACACTTTTCCGAAAGACTGTCACTATGCCCTTGCACCGCAAGATGAAACGCGACTGGCTGAGCCAGCCCAAAACCGAATTTCTGGCTGGCCTTGTAGTCGCACTGGCGCTGATTCCCGAAGCTATTGGCTTTGCATTGATTGCGGGCGTTGATCCACAGGTTGGGCTGTATGCCAGTTTTTCCATTGCCGTGATTACGGCGATACTGGGTGGTCGTCCGGGAATGATCTCGGCGGCAACGGCAGCTGTGGCCGTGCTGGTCATTCCGCTGGTGCGCGACCATGGTGTGGAATATCTTTTTGCGGCTACGGTACTGATGGGCGTGTTTCAGGCGATAGCTGGTTTTTTCCGTCTCGACTTGCTGATGCGCTTCGTATCGCGTTCGGTGATTACCGGCTTTGTAAATGCGCTTGCGATCTTGATCTTCATGGCGCAGTTGCCGCAACTTACCGGCGATAACTTCAAAATTGAAACCTATGCGATGGTAGCCGCGGGCCTTGCGATTATCTACTTGCTGCCCCGTCTGACAAAGGCCGTACCATCGCCATTGGTTGCAATCGTTCTGTTGGCCGGTGTCAGCATGTATTGGGTATTGGATGTCTCAACAGTAGGTGACATGGGTAAGCTGCCGAGCAGTCTGCCGATGTTCCACCTACCGCAAATTCCGCTGACGCTGGAAACCTTGCAGATTATTGCACCCTATGCGGCTGCGATGGCGGCGGTTGGCTTGCTGGAATCGCTCCTGACGGCATCAATCGTTGATGACATGACCGAAACACGCAGCGCAAAGCGGCAGGAATGTTATGGCCAGGGCGTGGCTAATTTCTTCACGGGCTTTATTGGCGGTATGGGTGGCTGTGCGATGATTGGTCAGTCGGTCATCAACATCAAATCGGGTGGCCGTCACCGGCTGTCCACGCTGTTTGCCGGCATATTGCTTATTATTCTGATCGTGCTGCTTGGGCCATGGGTAGCCGCTATCCCGATGCCCGCATTGGTTGCTGTCATGATATTTGTGTCAATCAGCACGTTCCGCTGGAAATCATTTACTGAAATCACACACCACCCCAAGGCTTCTACGGCGGTTATGGTGGCAACGGTTATCACTGTGGTTGCTACACATGATCTGGCCAAAGGTGTGCTGGTTGGTGTTTTACTCAGCGGCATATTGTTCGCGGCAAAAGTGCGTAACCTTGTTAAAACCGATACCCGCCTTGAAGGCGCTACACGCCATTACATGATTGGCGGGGAGATATTCTTTGGCTCCGTCGATATTGTGACAGAGGCCATGGAGTATGGCGAAGAGGATGTTAATGCTGTGGTGATTGATGTGACCCATGCGCATTTCTGGGACATTTCGGCAACTGGAGTGCTCGACAAGGTTGTTGCGCGTCTGCAGGGCGAGGGCAAGCAGGTGCAGGTCATCGGTATGAACAAGGCAAGCGCTACCTTGGTTGAGAAGTATAGTGACAATGAAAAGCCGTTTGAGAGCCTGGGGGTTGTGGGGCATTAGTGCCAGTTGCGTCATACGGCGTGGTGATGAATATGTTGTCTGCGCTGGCAACAGCGCCTAGGCTCCGATGCAAGACATCAATCCAGGAGCGACATATACATGACCATTACCCTTCATCACTTGCGCTATTCGCGCTCGACACGGATTATCTGGCTGCTTGAGGAAATGGGCGTGGACTATGAACTGGTCCAGCACGACCGTAATCCCGAAACGCACCGTGCGCAGGATGATCTCGCGGCAATCCATCCACTCGGGAAGGCGCCGGTACTGGTGGTCGATGACAAGACTATTGTCGAAAGCGGTGCAATTATTGAATATCTGGTCGAAACATATGGCGAGGGCAGGTTCGGCCCCGCACCCGGTGAAGAAGGCCGCGGTGCTTATCTGCAATGGATGCACATGGTGGAAGGGTCCATGGCTATGCCGGTGATACTGACACTGCTTTCCCCGCGCTTTGGTGGGTTCAGTGACCCGATGGAAGCATTTCTGGGTGGGGAAGTTGCCAAGCTTCTGGGCTATGCCAATGATCATATGCAAGGCCGCGACTTTGTTGTGGGTGATAGTTTCACAGGTGCGGACATCAACCTTACCTATGTAGTGGAAATTGCCAATGCAGGTAGCATGCTTGGCCGGTATTCCGCGCTTTCCGAGTATCTGAAACGCATGATGGAGCGGCCGCATTACAAAAACGCTATCGAAATTGGCGGACCGGTTGTGTCAGGGGCTGCCCGCGGCGGCGATTGAATATGTCCGTCACAGCGCAGCCTACTGCTTTCAGGGTTGCGATACTTACGCTGCTCGCCATGCTCGCGTTTGCCGGCAATTCGATTCTGAACCGCGCGGCGTTGGCAGTGGGTTCAATAGACTGGGCAACTTTCACATCTGTCCGGCTCCTGTCCGGCGCCTGTGTGCTTGCGCTATTGTTGGGATGGCGTCTCGGCGGCGCAATAATCCCGCGCGCTGCGGACATGAAGTCCGCGCTGGCTTTGTTCAGCTATGCCGCATTTTTTTCGCTTGCGTATCTTGAACTGACTGCGGCGACAGGCGCGCTTATACTATTTGCCTGTGTGCAGATCAGCATGCAGGCTATCGCAGTTGCTCTGGGACATAAGGTGAATGCACTGCAATGGTCGGGACTTGTGGTAGCGTTTGCGGGCCTGGTTTGGCTGCTATTACCTGGGCTGGCCGCGCCACCGATATTGCCCAGCTTGTTGATGGCTGCGGCAGGGGTATCATGGGGCGCTTATAGTTGGTTTGGGCGTGGTGCGGATCATCCGGTACGCGCCACGGCACGCAATTTCATAGGGACTGTCCCGCTTGCGTTGATGATATTACTATGGGCGGATGGTAGCCCACAACCTGTTGGCATCATGCTTGCTATTGCTTCCGGGGTTATAACATCTGCACTTGGCTATGTGATCTGGTATGCCGCATTGCCATATTTGAACGCGCCGGTAGCGGGTACGGTACAACTTTCTGTCCCGGCCATCGCGGCACTTGGCGGCGTGCTTTTTCTCTCTGAAACCATCTCTGTCCGGTTACTGGCTGCGACAATATTGATACTTGCCGGGATAGCATTGACGTTGCGTACTCGGCATTAGCCGATGGCATCACGTACGACGGCAATGCCTGCTGCGCGTTGTGCTTTCAGCTCCTGTTTCAATCTGGCCGGGTCGCGCGCAAAGACAAATCCGAAGCTCACTCCGCCCTCTTTGCCTATTGTGGCGTGGTGCAGTTTGTGTGCCTGCACCAGACGTTTCGCATAACCGTGCTTGGGCACCCATGTAAAATAGCGCTGATGCACCAATCCATCATGAATGAACGTATAGATGATACCGTAAAACAGGATGCCAAGGCCAATCCATGTGCCAGGTTCCCATGCAGAGGCGCTCATGACGAGTGGGCTACCGACAGCGAACATGGAAATGCTCATCGCTGCGCCGACCAGGCCGTATAAGTCATTTTTTTCAAATGCCTTGTCATGTGGCTCATGGTGATCGCGGTGCCAGCCCCAGCCAAAGCCGTGCATGATATATTTGTGACTGGCCCATGCGACAAATTCCATGGCTAGCGTGCTTGCTACTACGGTCAGTATGATTGCCAGAATGCTCATGCATAAGATAATAGGCGTATGGTGGCTTTTTTTGAAGCAAAAACTGCTTCATCGCTTGCATCGTCGAACAGGCCCGTTAAACCGGTGCTCCTGTGTTAAAACGATATGGAAATGCCCCGACCCATGCCCAAAACACTCTATGAAAAAATCTGGGATGCGCATGTTGTTGACCAGCGTGACGATGGCACCGCTTTAATCTATATCGACCGACATTTGGTACATGAAGTGACAAGCCCGCAGGCATTTGAAGGTTTGCGCATGGCCGGACGCAAAGTACGGCGTGCGGATTTGACGCTGGCGGTTCCCGATCATAACGTGCCGACCACAGCGCGAGTCGATGTGCAGGGTAAACCGATACCAATTGCTGATCCTGACAGTGCGGCACAATTGGCTGCGTTGGAACGCAACGCTCCTGAATTTGGAATCAGATATATTCGTGCAACTGACCGAGAGCAGGGCATTGTCCATGTTGTGGGACCGGAGCAGGGGTTTACGCTGCCCGGGACGACTCTGGTATGCGGCGACAGCCATACTGCGGCGCATGGTGCACTAGGCGCTTTGGCGTTTGGGATCGGCACCAGTGAGGTCGAACATGTGCTGGCGACACAGACATTGCTGCTCAAACGGTCCAAGTCGATGGAAATCCGTGTTGAGGGTGCGTTAGGGCCAGGTGTGACGCCGAAAGATCTAGTGTTGCATATTATCGGTACGATCGGTGCAGCGGGTGGCAATGGCCATGTCATCGAATACCGTGGAAGCGTGTTTGAAGAAATGTCTATCGAGGGCCGGCTTACTGTCTCCAACATGTCGATCGAAGCGGGTGCGCGTGCCGGAATAATTGCGCCGGATGAAAAGACTTTTGCCTATTTGAAAGGCCGGCCCATGGTGCCACAAGGGGCAGATTGGGACGCGGCAGTTGCTCATTGGCGTATGCTAAGAACTGACAAAGGCGCTGTTTTTGATGCCAGCATCACCATTGACGCGGCAGATGTTGAGCCGACTGTAACATGGGGCACCAGTCCGGAAGATGTTGTGCCGATTGGCGGCATAGTGCCTGATCCCATGAGTTTTGCCGATCCGTCCAAACAGGCCGCAGCGCAAAAATCGCTGGATTATATGGGACTCGCGCCGGGCATGAAAATGACCGATGTGCCTGTCGAGCATGTTTTTATCGGCAGCTGCACCAACAGCCGGATAGAAGATTTACGTGCTGCAGCGGACATTGTGCGTGGCCGCACCAAAGCTGGTAATGTCAAGTCTGTGCTGATCGTACCGGGTAGCGGGCTTGTCAAATATCAAGCGGAACGCGAAGGCCTGGACCGTGTTTTTGTGGAGGCAGGATTCGAATGGCGGGAACCGGGATGTTCGGCATGTCTGGGTATGAATCCTGACAAAGTACCGGCTGGAGAGCGCTGCGCTTCTACATCCAACCGCAATTTTGTGGGGCGGCAGGGGCCGGGCGCACGCACCCACCTTGTTTCCCCCGCCATGGCGGCCGCAGCAGCGGTGACAGGGCGGCTTACCGATATTCGTGAATTATGATAGGACAATGCAATGAGTGAAGAAAAAAAAGACAAAAAGAAAATGTCTGATGCCGCCAAGATAGGTGCCGCAGCTATAGGTTCAGCCGCCTTGGCTGCCGCCTTGCTCTATGCCAGCAAACACCGCAAAGCGGATCATGAGACACCGAAAAAACCTGGCAAAAATACACCGCCACCTGAAACAGACTAGGCGTTTCCCATGAAAGCAATTTCCAAAGTGTCTGGTCGTGCGATCCCGTTCGGCCGTAAAAATGTCGACACCGATATCATTATTCCCGCCCGGTGGCTTAAAACCACGACGCGCGAAGGCATGGGCAAGGGTGCTTTTGAAACCGTACGGCGTGAGGCAGGCAATGTTTTTGATGACCCTGAATATGCGGGCTCGCCAATACTGATTGCCGGGGATAATTTCGGCTGCGGGTCAAGCCGTGAACATGCCGCCTGGGCATTACTCGACATGGGCATTGCGGCGGTTATTGCCTCTGGTTTTTCTGATATTTTCAGCAGCAATGCGTTCAAGAACGGCATATTGACGATTGAATTGCCGCAGTCTGCGATTGACCGGCTTATGGAAGTGTCGATGACTGACCCGGTTGATATTGATCTGGATAGTCAGAGCGTTACGACGCCATTTCAGGACAGGTTCGAGTTTCAGATTGATCCGTTCCGTAAGCACTGCCTTATGAACGGACTGGATGAAGTTGGCATGACCATGGCGCAGGATGATGCGATCGCAACCTATGAAGAACGCCTGATGTTGGAAAAGCCGTGGCAACAGCCTGTCATGCGCTGACGAGGTGCTCTTAACTGGACAGTTAAGAATGGACATGCAATGTCGGTTTCCTGCAGATTCGATAATCCATGGAGAAGATATATGCGTGCATTGCTGTCAAAAGCTGCCGGTGGCCCCGAAACACTCGAAATAACCGAAATTGACAACCCGGTTGCAGGCGCTGGCGAGCTGCTTGTGGCGGTCAAGGCCTGCTCCATCAACTTTCCCGATGCGCTGATTATCCAGGATATGTACCAGCTCAAACCCCCACGCCCCTTTGCGCCGGGTAGCGAGATAGCCGGGATCGTCGAAGCTGTGGGCGAGGGTGTGACGGATTTCAAGGTTGGTGACCGCGTGATTGCCGGCACGGGCTTTGGCGGGCTTGTCGAGAAAAAAGCTGTTCCGGCCGCTGCTGCCTATCACCTGCCAGACGAATTCAGTTTCGAACATGGGGCTTCGTTGCTGATGACATATGGCACTTCTATTCATGCGCTGAAAGATCGCGGGCATATTCAGGAAGGCAATACGCTGCTGGTACTGGGCGCTGCGGGCGGTGTCGGCCTGGCCGCTGTCGAGCTGGGCAAAGCCTATGGCGCACGGGTTGTTGCTGCCGTATCGAGTGCTGCCAAGGCAGAAGCTGCCAAAGCGTCAGGCGCGGATGAAGCGGTCATCTATGATCGCCAGCCATTTGACAAGGAGCAGTCCAAGGCGCTTAGCCAGCAGTTCAAGGCCGCAGTCGGACCCGAAGGTGCGCATGTGGTTTATGACGCTGTGGGCGGTGATTACAGCGAGCCTGCGCTGCGTTCCATCGCATGGGAAGGCCGTTTCCTGGTGGTCGGTTTCCCCGCAGGCATTGCCAAACTGCCGCTCAATCTCACATTGCTGAAAAGCTGCGACGTCTGCGGTGTGTTCTGGGGCGCTTATGCAGCACGCGACCCGATCGGCAATCGCGCCAATATCGAGGAACTGTTCGATCTGTGGAAAGCAGGTAAGATCAGCCCGAAAATATCTGAAAGCTTCGCATTTGAAGATGCAGGCAAGGCGATTACGAAACTGGCGAACCGTGATGCCATCGGCAAGCTGGTTGTCACCATGGGTTAATTCGGTTTCTACCTTGCACCTGTTGCATTGCCGCACTATTTCGGATGCAATACAGTTTCAGATACAGATCCAGATTGGAAACCCATATGACCGATATGAATGACCGCGAAAAAGCGTTTGAAAACAAGTTTGCCCGTGATGCCGAAGTGCAGTTCAAGGTAAATGCGCGCCGCAACAAGCTTATGGGGCATTGGGCTGCGGGCAAGATGAACCTGACACCAGAAGAAACCGATGCCTATGCAAAATCTGTCGTTGTTGCGGACTTTGAGGAAGCGGGTGATGAGGATGTGCTGCGCAAATTGCTGGGCGATCTGACATCTGCAGGTGTTGAGATTGACGAGGCAGGTGTGCGTGAGGCGATGGATGAATATATGGTCGAGGCCCGGCGGCAGTATATGGAAGAGTCCGAGTAATACGCCATGGCGATGACCGCACAGGAAATCGAGACTATGATTGTGGCCGCTTTGCCCGATGCAAAAGTGGAAATCACCGACCTTGCTGGTGACGGTGACCATTATGCCGCGCATGTGGAGTCAGAGGCGTTTCGCGGCATGACCCGCGTGAATCAGCACAAGGCTGTTTACGCTGCACTGGGTGGCCGGATGGGTGGTGTGCTTCATGCCTTGCAACTGACAACCGCCATTCCCAAATAGGTCTTAGCAAGTTTATCAAATCTATCGGTCAGGAGTTTCGGCCATGAGTGACGCCGTCAATACAAAAATCAGCGAATTGGTATCATCGAACGATGTTATGCTTTTCATGAAAGGCACACCTTTATTTCCGCAATGCGGTTTTTCCAGCCGCGCGATCGCCATACTCGATCATCTGGGTGTCGGGTATGAAAGCGTCGATGTGTTGCAGGATATGGATATCCGTCAGGGCATCAAAACCTATTCCGACTGGCCGACGATTCCACAACTATACGTAAAAGGCGAATTTATCGGCGGCAGCGATATTATGATGGAAATGTTTGAGGCAGGTGAACTGGCTACTCTCATGAACGAAAATGGGGTCGCCAAGGCTAAAGGTTAAGCCTTGCACGCAATCAGTCACAAAGGCCGGGCGTGATGTCCGGCTTTTTTGTGCGTAAAGATAACGAATGGCCCCGTCATTGTGATCACTTCGCTACGCTTGCAATGACAGCGTTGATACCGGATTTTTGGGAAAACCTTGTCACGGGGGAGGCCGGGGCAGTTTAGGGACCAGAAAAACTGCCCCGCCTCTATTCAGTGAAACCAATAAGGTTGCCTCATACTATGCATTCTTTATGCCAGTTTAAAAATATTCTTACATTCCAGATAGTTAAACTAATTTATATTTTTCAAATTTTCCCAAAGTGTAAATTATCTCGACAGATTGCTGTTTAATTGGCTGCACGTAATTGCAGGCTTGGCACTGGGTGCAGATTAGGCGATGGTACGCCCATGACCGATTCACATGACAATAGCA
The DNA here is from genome assembly GCF_900537065.1 of Sphingorhabdus sp. Alg239-R122. Lineage (GTDB taxonomy): Bacteria > Pseudomonadota > Alphaproteobacteria > Sphingomonadales > Sphingomonadaceae > Alg239-R122. The sequence goes on from NZ_UNRC01000008.1 coordinate 80,042, forward strand.
GGCAGCACCGCGATCCTATCACCGAGCAGAAGCTTGCCCCTGCGATTGATGCTGCGACGGTTGTGATTTTTCGTGACACACCGCTTGGACAGCCGCCCGAACTGCTGATGGTAGAGCGTTCGGCCAAAATGGCTTTTGCGGCCGGTGCTGCGGTTTTCCCTGGCGGACGGATTGATCCGGAAGATTTCACCTATGCCGGCAAGCTTGGTTACCGTGATGACGGCGGCGAAGGGGCGTCCCGGATTGCTGCCATCCGCGAAACGATAGAAGAAACGGGGCTTGCCATCGGCTTTATCGAGACGCCTGAAGAAAAGGCGCTGGCAGACGCAAGGGCGCAGCTGCATGCAGGAAAGTCACTGCAATCCATATGTACGGCTAATGGCTGGCACCTTGACCTGGAAATGATGGTGCCTTTTGCCCGTTGGCGCCCATCCTTTGCGGAAGCCCGTATTTTTGATACACGCTTTTATCTTGCCAATGCAGGTGCGGGCCGTGACAGGGTGCTGGTGGACGAAACGGAAAACCGGCACCTGTTTTGGGCCAGTGCGTCTGACGTGCTGCACCGCGCAGATACTGGCGCGCTCAAGATCATCTTTCCGACTCGTCGCAACCTGGAACGGCTGGCACAATTTACTTCCCATGATGAGGCGGTCAGCCATGCCTGCACTATCCCGGTGCGCACGATTACGCCCTATATAGAGGAGCGCGGCGGCACGGCGCATCTGTGTATTCCTGGTGGTTTTGGCTATCCTGTTACATCTGAAGCATTGCGTAACGCCAAGCGCGGCTGATTCCAGTATATATGCTGTGGCAGATGTGGGAACAAAAACCACATGCCTGCGTTATATTATTATCAACTCAGGCAATGGAAAATAGGCATCGTGACAGACAGGGCAGCCAGAACTAGCGAGCATCAGCGACGTAAGGTTACCAGTACGCCATGTATTTATGGTGATGCCTTAGCCTCATGTCTGGAACGTGCCTTTGGCAATGCAGCACATGCACCGCAAGATTGTCTTTTTGATGCATTGCTGAAACAGCTGGACAGGCAGGAAACGAAACGTTGAACTTTGTGAAAGGTCATTAATGGATAATGTAAAAATAGTGCGTGAGGATCGGGAGAATCGCGGTATCCGTTATGTCGCGACGGTCGATGGCGTGGCCGGCGAAGGCGAACTCACAATGTTTCGTGCGAAAAAAGGCGTATATGTGGCCGACCATACGGGTGTACCAAAACATATGGGTGGTAATGGTATTGGGTCAAAACTCGTTCGTTTCATGATTGAGGATGCGCGCGCTAATGAACTGCGCGTCGTGCCCGCCTGTCCTTTCATTGCCCGGAAATGGGAAAAGCATCCTGAATGGTCTGATGTCTTGATCAGCAAGGATGATATGTAGCCGGATTGACCGGAACCGTCTTCACAAACCAGGTGAGGCGCGGGATTAAAACCCGGCTTCAATATTAAGGCCGCCGCCCCATTCCCTGTCATTGCTGGTGGTTGTATAGATTATGCCGCCGCCAATGCGGATGTTTTCACGAGGCCGCGTGGCATGCCCAGGCCGGTGACAAGGGTATCCCTGTCTGCCGTGGGAAGGCCCGGGAAGTTCAGTAACCGATTTACCTGTGATGTCTCTGCGCATTCCGCATTCAATGCCTGCAGGTCTAGAGAGTCGCAATAACCTTGCTGTGCCTGTTGGGCAAAAGCGGGTTGGGCGGCGCCTGCTGCAATGCAAAGTACAATGCTTAATAGGGAGATAGTTTGCTTAACAGGCAATATCATCATAACATTGACCATCAGGATATTCTGAATTTTAAGTTATGCCTAAATCGCAACCTTTAATTCGATTATTTCATTAGACAGCCGGGTCATCTTATGCAGTTTCTGTCCTGTCTGGGCAGAAGATTTTACAGCGCCCATACTGACCCGATTGAGCTTTCTGAAAAACACGGGCCTTTATGGAATTATCCCTTGATATAGATAACTTGCCCTTCTTTAAGGAGTTGGAATAATGGTTTTCTCATTTGCAAAATATATCCTGGCCGGTTCCATATGTGCCGCGCTTACTGCATGCCAAACAATACCCGATGCTGAGCAATCAACCCGGCTCGCAGAAACCCAGACTGTAAAAGCGGGATATGGCTTCATTGCCGTGGGTGATACCGGCTATGTTTCCGATAAAAGCGGCCTCAATCTGGTGGCTGGCGCGGTCAAAAATTACTGCGCCTCGCAGACATGTGATTTTGCAGTGATGGCGGGTGATAACATCTACCAGGTTGGTGCTGCCGGTGATGATGGCGATGCGGAGCTGTTTCAAAGCCGTTTCATAAAGCCTTATGGCCCATTGTCTGAAATCGGATCGGATTTCAGGATATATACCGCATTGGGCAATCACGACTGGTATACATCACGGGTTGGCGCACTGGCGCAGGTTAAATTCCATGAAACGACACCGCCATTCTATATGGATGGATTTTTCTACAGTGTGCGCCCGCCAGCGATGAATGGGGACCTTGAGCTGTTCGTCATTGATACGGAGATGCTTTTGGCACCCCAGACTATTCCAAGCTATGACGAAGCTGAAAGCGGTGAAATGGTTGCCACGGGCAAGACTCGCGCTGGTGGCCACAAAAATGCAATGCCCGTCACAGAACAGGAAAAAGCGCAACTGTCCTGGTTTACTCAGGCCCTTGAAAAATCAACAGCCAAATGGAAAATCGTGCTGGCGCATCATCCATTGTGGCAATCACGGGCAGATTCCAAATATGCGCAATCCATCCGGTTGCGGGAACTCCTGCTTCCTTCTCTTTGCCGCTATGCGGACGCATATGTTGCCGGGCATCAGCATACACTTGAGCTGCATACGGATGATTGCGGTGATAGCAACGCCGCACCGCTTGTCCATATTGTCAGCGGCGCCGGTGCCAAGGCTAGGAAAATTGATCCGGAATTTGCGGCTTGGCAGCAAAAAAAGTACCCGCAACTAGGATATAAATGGGCGGCAGGTGATGAATTCGGGTTCAGCCATATTGGAATTGAAGGCAATCAACTCGACGTACAGATGCTGACCGTATCGCCCGATGGCAAAACAAAGCCTGCATTCCGGCAAGGTTTTGTAAACAGGCCTTAGAATTGAACCGCAGCAAGGATTATCAGCTTATTTCGCTTAGACATAAGGCACAATGAGCGAAGTGAAGAATCTTTGTGCGAGTTAATGGTGCGCCCGGCAGGACTCGAACCTGCTGCCTCAAGATTAGAAGTCTCGCGCTCTATCCAGATGAGCTACGGGCGCACAATCCAAAAAATCGCTGTTTCATGGGGCTTTGCGCCTAATGTAGTAGTGCGAACAAGTCAATAAATTTGCTAATTTTTCGTCGCACGGTGCGACGGAGCGTCGCATGAATTCAAATAGGATACATCGCCAAAAAATATATTTTAAGTAAATCAAGTAGAAGGCTCGGAAAACTCGATTGACTTCTCATCACATAATGATCTCATATCTACTCAAGTTAGTTGACTGGTAGTTTTATGATGGATCATTTACAGGGAGTATATGGAAAAACTTCATGTATTTATCGATACTAACACTTGGTTGGCTTTTTACGCTTTTACCAACGATGATCTTGAACAATTGAGGAAGCTTATTGCTCTTATTAAAAATGAGCATCTCGAGCTTTATATAAACCAGCAACTATCTGATGAGTTTTATCGAAATAGAGAGCGTAAACTGGACGAGTCAATTCGGGAATTTACAAAAACATCTGTTCCGAAAGGGGTTCCCAGATATATGCGAGACTATCCAGATGCTGGAGAGTATGACGAAGCTCGAGCGAACTGGGAAAAGCTCCGCGATGCCCTCGTGACGCGTGCGAAAGATGATGCTGAGGAAAAAAAACTGGCAGCAGATATTCTGTTTGGCGATATTTTAGCAGAATCTAAGGTGGCTGAAGTTGACGATGCTACTATCTCGAAAGCTATTGATCGTCGAAGAAAAGGTAATCCACCAGGCAAGCACACATCACTCGGAGATCAAATACATTGGGAGTTGTTATTGCGTGATGTGCCTGAGGGGACGGATTTACACGTTGTTTCGAAAGATGGGGATTTTGAATCGAGGCTCATTAGAGGAAATGCTGATCAATTTCTTGTTGATGAATGGCTGGACCAGAAAAAAGGTCAACTTGCTTTACACAACGAATTACGACCGTTCTTAAACTCGAAATTTCCCAGTATTAAGTTGGCGGTTGATGTAGAAAAGAAAGATGCTATCGATAAATTGGTTAATTCGGAATCATTCGAATCAACACATTCGGCTGTGGAGGGATTGTCGCTGTTTTTGGATGATCTTTCATGGGAAGAAGCCGACACTATACTAACCGCTAGTGTGAACAACTCACAGATTTGGTGGATTGGAAACGACCCAGATGTCCGGAGCCTATTTAGTAAGCTAATCATAAAATTTAAGATGAAATTGACCTCAGACAGGCTAGTTCATTTAGTATTGACGCTTGGTCTTGAAGGCGTTGTACCAATAGATGAGCTCGATGATGATGTACCATTTTGATAATTACCTTGTTGATTTGCTAGAGGTAATCGTTGTTCATTGTATCCTGTGTTCGTGCGACGAAAACACAAATCGAGTGCAAAGTCGCATCATTTTTAACACTTAAGTAATTGATAAATAACAATCGAATAGTAGTTAGAAGTCTCGCGCTCTATCCAGATGAGCTACGGGCGCCTGGCCCAAGGCTGTCATCAACTGCCCTTTAGGCCAAGCCCCCATAGCGTGCTTTGGCGCACATGCAAACTGCGATATGAGGACGCATGGACAATAATGCGAATCAGGCAGGGGCAGGCCGCGAACTGGCCACGGTAAATTCAGACAGCTTGGCGGGGCATCGATTCCGCTACTTTGACTTTGTCATGGCGGCATTTGTCACCGTGCTGTTGCTGTCGAATATAGTCGGCGCGGCGAAGCTTACCTTTGTTGAGCTTGACGGTGAGCAATGGGTCTATGGCGCGGGTATATTATTCTTTCCGTTGGGCTACGTCATCGGTGATATATTGACCGAGATTTACGGCTATGCGCGGGCGCGCCGCGTGATCTGGGCCGGGTTCGCGGCGATGTTGTTTATGGCATTCATGTGCTGGGTGGTGGTTTCGCTCCCGCCTGCGGATGTATGGGACGGACAAGACGCGTATGAGCGGGTGTTTGGTCAGGTGCCGCGGATTGTTTTAGCCTCGATCATAGCTTTTTGGGCCGGTGAATTCGTCAACAGCTATGTCATGGCGCGGATGAAAGTTTGGACGCAGGGCAAGGCGTTATGGACGCGCACGATCGGGTCCACTGTTGTGGGGCAGGGCGTTGATAGCCTGCTATTCTACCCGCTTGCATTTTATGGTGTGTGGGAAACGCAGGCCGTGCTGACTGTCATGATTACCAATTGGGCATTGAAAGTGGGATGGGAAGCTGCGCTGACGCCTGTTACCTATGCTGTCGTCGGCTGGCTGAAGAAGCGTGAGGGAGTAGATGTCTATGACACGGGCACCGACTTTACACCATTCAGCACGAGGGTTTGATGGAGCCTGCCATGCCAGAGCTTGGACCGTTCCAATCTGGAAAGCTGTGGCTGCGTGAACTGCTCGGTTTTGAAAAGGATACGCTGCACGTTCTGATCGGTTTGCTGGTATTCGTTCTGGTCATACTGTTCTTCCGGCGCAAGCCATGGCAGGCACTGCCCATTATCTGTGTCGCGCTTGCGGCGATGGCGGGTGAGGCGTGGGACCTGTATGAGTTGGTAAGGGTGCGCGGAAAGGCATGGGCAGAAATTCCGTGGGGCTATCTGCTGCATGACCTGTGGGTGACGACGATAATTCCGGCGGGTATTTTCCTGATGGCCTATGCACTGCGTCCTGTGTCCGTAAAGCGTGCAATGGATGAAGGCAGGGCTGATATGGATCACCCGCCCGGCAGCTAGTCCGTATTGGCGGTGAAATAGGGGATAGGGTCAAGCAGTACGATGTCGTCGCGCTTTTCCAGTTCATTCTTGATCCAGTATTTGTGCGCTGCGCCATAGGTGATGAGGACGCGTTTTCCTTTGCCTGTAACTGTGTCCAGGATATTCAGGATATTGTCAGCATGCGCAGTATTGATAGCAGCCCAGCCGCCGGCGCCCAGGTCGTCTTCAAAATATTTTTGATAAGGCGCAAAAGATTCTTCGGTTAGCCTGTCATAGACTTCGCTGTGGATGAACAGCGGGTCGTCGCCTCTGCCGCTGACAGCTTCGGCAAATGCCTTGCGCGCATTTTGATGCGCCTGCCACTGTTCAGTGCGCGCAGGGTTCTGCTCAATGGTCTTCAGCGCT
>NZ_UNRC01000009.1 GCF_900537065.1 Sphingorhabdus sp. Alg239-R122
GCACCGGTGCCTTGCTCGTCACCGATGATGTAAGCGGCATTATCTGGCGGGTTCAGGCCGGAAAGACCGGCAATGAAGACATCGTTTCCTCCGCCGAATAAGGTAGGTCCAGCTTCTGGGTTCGCTAGTTTCTGGACCCTCCAGATTCTTAACCCGCAAGTTCGTCAGCCGATAGGCTATAGAGCAGCTCTGCACCGCCTATCGCGGCAGTTTTCAGACCGCGTGCTTCAGGCACCATGTGGTCCAGATAATAACGCGTGGTGACATGCTTGGCTTTCAGGAAAGCGCCATCGCCTTCACCGGATGCAATCTGCTGTTCTGCAATGTGGTGTTGCCGCAGCATCAGCCAGCCACAGGTCAGCACGGACAGCATGGTGAGCATTGGGTAACTCCCCGCCATCTGGCCGTCCACCGATGCTTCGCTGCGCATCCAGTTCAGCGCTTCTTCCACATCGCCAAGCAGCGCGGCGAGCGCATGTTCTTCCTGCGCATCGGTGCGGATATCGGCCAACAGGCTATCCACTACCGCGCCGCCATCCATTGGCAGCTTGCGGCCGACAAGGTCTGCGGCCTGAATACCGTTCGTGCCTTCATAAATGGGCGCAATGCGGATGTCGCGGTAGTGCTGCGCTGCGCCTGTTTCCTCAACAAAGCCCATGCCGCCATGCACCTGCACACCCAGCGATGCGATTTCGCAGCCCATATCGGTGCCATAAGCCTTGACCAAAGGGGTGAGCAGTTCGAGCCGTGCTTTTGCGGCATCATCACCGCAGTTTTTGCGGTCCACCATTGAACAGGCATAGTAAAGCAGTGCGCGGGCGGCTTCAGTGCCGGCCTTCATGCGCAACAGCACGCGCCGTACATCTGCATGTTCGATAATCGCCACCGGTTCCCGGCTGTCTGCGCCTGCTTTTGCTGACTGGATGCGTTCGCGTGCATAGGCCATGGCTTGCTGCGTGGCGCGTTCGCCTATCTGTACGCCCTGGCTGCCGACATTGAGCCGCGCATTGTTCATCATCGTGAACATCGCGCGCATGCCGCCAAATTCCTGCCCCACCATTTCGCCTATGCAATCATCATTATCGCCGAACGACAATACGCAGGTGGGGGAGGCATGGATGCCGAGCTTATGTTCGATTGAAGCACAGTGTACATCGTTATCTACACCGATACTGCCGTCTTCCCCGACGCGTTTTTTGGGTACGATGAACAGCGATATCCCGCGCGTGCCCGCCGGCGCATCCGGCGTGCGCGCCAGTACGAGGTGGACGATATTTTCGGTCAGGTCATGCTCGCCGAATGTAATGAATATCTTGGTACCCTTGATTTTGTATTTCCCGGCATCAAGACCATCGGTGATGGGTGTTGCGGTCGATCGCAATGCGCCGACGTCACTGCCCGCCTGCGGTTCGGTCAGGTTCATTGTGCCGGTCCATTCACCCGTAAGCAACTTGGGTAGCCAGCGCTCTTTTTGTTCCTGTGACCCGTGTGCGATCAGTGATTCAATGGATCCGGGGGTCAGCATGTTGACGAGTGAGAAGCCCATATTGGCCGTGCCCAGATCCTCCAGCGCCAGCGCCGCCAGTGTAAAGGGCAGGTCCTGTCCGCCAAACTCTTCAGGGCCGTCTATTGCGCCAAAACCGGTTTCCACGAAACTTTGATAAGCTTCGCGAAAACCCGGGGGCATGGTGACTTTGCCATCATCCCATTTCGCGCCGATGGTATCGCCGTCGCGGTTCAGTGGGGCATATTCCTGCGCCGCAAACTGGCCCAGGCCTTCGGCAACGGCTTCGACCACATCAGGCGTGCTGTGCGCAAATCTTTCATACCGGGTCAGTGCGTCAATATCCGCAATATGCTCCAGAACGAAAAGCTGTTCCTTGATGGGTGGTGTATAATTCATAAAATGCTGCTTTCGCTCTTAATCATTCATGTTTTGCGCGTAATGTTTAAACGCTCTATAGCGCGGTTATGACGGTAGGTTCAAACCCTTGCAACAGGTCAAATATTCGCAACGTGGATGAAGATGCACTGGTGGAAGCTGTGCACCTTTTGCGCGAAGCGGGCCTTGTCGCACTGCCAACCGAAACAGTGTATGGTCTCGCCGCCAATGCCCGTAGTGCAGATGCCGTAGCGTCCATTTATACTGCGAAAGGCAGGCCCAGCTTTAACCCGCTTATTGTCCATGCAGCACATATTGATATCGCGCGGGAGGTTGCGGACTTCCCGCCGCTAGCTGAGAAACTTGCAAAAAATTTCTGGCCCGGTCCGTTGACGCTGGTTCTGCCACTCAGGCGGGATGCGCGAATCGCCCCTGCGGTGACGGCGGGGCTGGCCACCATTGCCGTACGTGTACCTGCACATCCTGTCATGCAGGCGGTGCTGGGCGAAAGCCGTCTTATACTCGCAGCGCCATCGGCCAACCGCAGCGGTTCGATCAGCCCAACAAGCGCGCGGCACGTTGCAGACAGCCTGGGCAATACGGTTTCGTTAATTCTTGATGGCGGGTCATGCGAGACCGGACTGGAATCAACCATTGTCGCCGTCCGTGACAATGGTGAGTGGCAGATATTGCGGCCTGGCCCTATTGACACTGCGCGGCTCGAAGCTGTGACAGGTAGCGAGCCGGTGGCAGTAATGGCCGATAAGATTGAAGCACCCGGACAACTCGCCAGCCATTATGCACCATCCAAAAAAGTCCGCATTGACGCAGCGCAAACGGGGCCGGATGAATTTCATATCGGGTTCGGAGATATTGCCGGGGACTATAACCTTTCTGATACAGCTTCGCTTGCCGAGGCCGCAGCACGGTTTTACGCTGCACTACATCTGGCCGATGCCAGCGATAAAAAAACTATCGCTATAGCGCCTGTACCTGACAGCGGCATAGGGCGCGCTATAAATGACCGCCTGCGCCGCGCAGCCATATAAACGGCTTTTATCAAATCACTTTATTTGATTTGACATCTATTTACATTTCAAGTGCGGTAGAAATGCTATGTAACACACATCAATACTGGGGGAGAAAAATATGTCCATAATGCAACGTAGTCTGGCCGAGCTGTTCGGCACGTTCTGGCTGGTCTTTGGCGGCTGTGGCAGCGCAGTTCTTGCAGCAGCATTTCCGGAGCTTGGCATTGGCTTTGTCGGCGTATCGCTGGCATTTGGCCTGACCGTTCTGACCATGGCCTATAGCATTGGTCATATTTCCGGCTGTCACCTTAATCCCGCTGTGACATTCGGCTTGTGGGCAGGCGGACGCTTTGAAGCGAAGGATATTCCCGCCTATGTGATTGCGCAGGTTGTTGGCGCTATCCTTGCCGCTGGTGCGCTGTACATGATTGCATCGGGTGCAGGCGAAGTAAGCGGGCTTGCTTCCAATGGCATGGGTGAGGCGTCACCTGGCGGTTTTGATATCAAATCAGGCCTGATGATCGAAGTCCTGCTGACATTCTTTTTCCTGATGATTATCATGGGCTCCACCGATAGCCGTGCACCCGCAGGATTTGCGCCTATCGCGATTGGTCTGGGCCTGACACTGATCCACCTGATTAGTATTCCGGTCACCAACACATCGGTTAACCCTGCGCGCAGCACAGGGCCAGCCTTGTTGGAGGGTGGTATTTACCTGTCACAGCTCTGGATGTTCTGGGTGGCCCCTATTGTGGGCGGCATCATTGGCGGCCTGTTCTACAAATTCCTGGGTGAAGACAAGAGCGCAAAACCGAATATCGAGGGTGAATGAGTGCCTGAATAGGATCGTCACAGGGCGGCACGTCAAAATGATGTGACGCCTTAGTGAACGGGGGAGAAGGCCGGTGCCAGCAATGGTTCCGGCCTTTTATTTTGGGCATATTGGGTGACGTTAAGCCGTAAGCGGTGTTAGTCGTCTCTACGTTTTATAAGGGCGCGTTCGCGCTCCAGTTCGGCCAGTGTATCGCAACTTTCATGCTCCGGGTCTTTCGCACATTTTTTACGCAGTTTTTCTTCGTTCTTTTCTGCCATGCGAAGCCGCTTTCCGCGATCCTCATCGGCTTCCTGCTGTGTCTGGGTTGTTGCATCGACGGCGGTTTCAATAACTGTGCCAGCGGCTTTAAAAGGCGCGGTCACAATGCTCGACACACAACCGCTCGTGAGCAGGGCTGCGGCAAGGATAAGGGTGCCATGTGCTGTCTTAATCATGCTGCCTCTTTACAATTTCGCAGTGAACGCCGCTTGAACGATCATTCGTTCAGCAGGCGCAAAGCCATTTCGCGTATACCATCGCGCATTTCCGCCCGGTCGAGCGCGAGAGCCAGATTGGCTTCAATATAGCCGGTTTTTGAGCCGCAATCAAAGCGGCGGCCATCAAATGTCACGCCGTGGAAAGGTTGTTTACCTATCATCTGCGCCATCGCGTCGGTCAGCTGTATCTCGCCGCCTGCGCCGGCTTCCTGTGTTTCCAGTATCTTCATCACTTCGGGTTGAAGGATGTAGCGGCCAGGCAGGATCAGGTTGGATGGCGCGGTGCCGGGGGCAGGCTTTTCGACCAGGCCTTTGACTTCGGTGATCGCTCCATCGCGCTTGCCAGGATCAATCACGCCGTAACTGGACGTTTTTTCCATGGGAATTTCAAGCGCGCAAACCAGATTTCCGCCCAGCCTTTCATAGGCGGCGGCCATCTGTTTCATGCAGCCCGGACTGCCATGCATGAATTCATCGGGAAGCAGTATGGCGAAAGGGTCATCACCCACCACATCGCGCGCGCACCATATGGCATGGCCCAGACCAAGCGGCTCCTGCTGCCGGGTAAAGGTCGATTTGCCGGGTTTGAGCCGTGTACCATCCAATATGCTGACATCCTTGCCGCGTACTTCCATGGTGTGCTGCAGCTCATAGGCAATATCGAAATGATCCTCGATAATGTCCTTACCGCGTCCGGTGACAAAGACCATATGTTCAATACCGGCCTCAATCGCTTCATCGACCGCATATTGGATCAGCGGTTTATCGACTATCGGTAGCATTTCCTTTGGCACAACCTTGGTGGCTGGCAGAAAGCGCGTTCCCAGGCCCGCAACAGGGAAAACGGCGGTACGAATTGGCTTCATCTGGATGTCTCTCCGATCAGGACTTTACTTTATTTCCAAAACTCTTGCGCAGTTTTTGCAGCTTTGGCGGGATAATGGCAAGGCAATATGGATTGCGCTGGCCATCGCCTTCCCAATATTCCTGATGATAGTCCTCTGCATCGTACCAGTTATCGGCATGTTCGATGGTGGTGACAATCGGTGCAGGCCAGTCGGACGCGGCGCGTTCAATAGCGGCCTTGGCCTTGGTTTCCTGCGCATCATCCAGTGGAAAAATGGCGGAGCGATATTGTGTACCCACATCATTGCCCTGCCGGTTGAGCTGGGTGGGGTCATGTGTTGCGAAAAATATGTCGAGTAGATTGCCATAGCTGACCTGATTGCTGTCATATGTCACACGTATGGCCTCTGCATGACCGGTCGTACCGCTGCACACCTGCTTGTACGTCGGGTTCTCGGTCGCGCCGCCAATATAGCCGCTTTCGACCTTGGTAACGCCAATCACGTCATTAAACACCGCCTCGGTGCACCAAAAGCAACCACCTGCCAAAATCGCCGTTTGTTCAGTCATATTCGGGTCCTTTCCTGCCTCCGCTAGCTATAGGTAAGAATGACAGGGAAGGCCGGCAAGTGCAGGCCTGTTATCCGCGTGCATCATCATATGTCCAGAGCATCTCGCGTGAGATATTGGAGGGTTTTTGCTGTGCCTGCATAAAAGCTTTAACCACCCAACCGATTTTCGATGCCTTGCTGGTAACGGTACGGTGGTCCCATGCTGCGCCGCCGCGCGTGCGCACTTCGCGGGCGATATCGCCATAGATACCCGCCGCAGCCAGTACGGCCCAGCGCGAGCGAAAGGGTAACCGTGCAGCCCCGACCCGCGCCGATGCTTCGTACAGCTCCGCATTGTCGCACAGCCTTTGCGCGAGTAGCACCAAACGGTCACGAAAGGGCGGTTTCATATGCTGGCCCGGCGGCATATCCATTTCTGCCAGCCATTCTTCGGGCAGGTAGCAGCGTCCTGCCGCGTCGTCTTCCTCAAGGTCACGGGCAATATTGGCGAGCTGAAAGGCAAGGCCAAGATCGGTGGCACGGTCGAGTGTTTTCGTATCCTGCGGCGGCACGCCCATAATGATGGCCATCAGCCGCCCGACCGCGCCCGCCACATGATAGCAATATTGGTAGAGATCGTGTTCTGTGCGTGGCCGCCAGTCGCGCGCATCCAGCGCGAAACCTTCTATGACATCATCAATATAGCGGCGGGGCAGGTTACATTCACTTGCCACAATGCCAAGCGCTGAAAAGGCAGGGTCTTTGCAGCTATCACCGGACAGGGTGCGCTGTGTCTCGTACCGGATTTCCTCCAGCCGTGCCTCTGGATCGTCCACATGTGACATGCCATGCCCCATATCCTGCCCATCGGCCAGGTCATCGCAGCGCCGACACCAGGCGTAGAGCAGCCAGGCATGTTCACGTGTTTCAGAATCGAATAGTTTTGAAGCAAGCGCAAAGGATCTGGAGCCTTTGGCAATGCTATCGCGGGCATGCGCTACTATGTCTGCACGCGTCATTGCCATGGTTTACAGGTCATCCGCTTTCATGGAAAAGATTGTCTTGTGCGGTTCATAGCGTTCCATTTTTCCGAGCAAGCCGTCCAAATTGTCATCAACGACCATAATGCCCTTATGCTGATCACGCACGAAACCAACATCAGCCATATGCGCGTTGAAGCGGATCAGGTGATCGTAATACCCCTTGATATTGAGCACACCGACCGGTTTTTGGTGATAGCCAAGCTGGGCCCAACTGATCGCTTCCCAAAGCTCGTCCATAGTGCCAACCCCGCCGGGCAGGTTGATGAAGCCATCGGACAGATCGGTGAACATCGCCTTGCGCTGATGCATGTTATCAACAACATGCAATTCGGTGCAGCCCAGATGCGCGACTTCCGCGCCGCGCAAAGCTTCGGGTATTACCCCGATAACTTCACCGCCAGCGTTTAGCGCGCTGTCGGCCACTGCACCCATCAGGCCGAGCCGTCCGCCGCCATAAACAACGCCGATACCGCGCTTGGCCAGGCCTTCGCCCACGGCCATCGCTGCTTCGATATAATCTGTATCTTCGGGCGTTGCCGACCCGCAATAAACTGCTATTCTTTTCATTAAACCATATCCTCTAACATTAATTCTGCGGTTGCTTTTGCGCTGCCCACAACGCCTGGAATACCCGCTCCGGGGTGTGTACCTGCGCCCACGAAATAGAGATTGGGTATCACGTCATCGCGGTTATGCGTGCGGAAATAGGCGCTTTGCTGCAATGTTGGCTCCAGGCTGAATGCACTGCCCAAATGCGCGTTCAAATCCTGTCCGAAATCTTTGGGCGTATAGTGGAATTTGGTAACAATGCGGTCATGAATGTCGGGAATAAGCCGCCGCCCAACTTCATCCAATATCCGTTTTTCCAGCACTGGCCCCACTTCATCCCAGTCGATCGGCAGCTTGCCCTGATGCGCAACAGGGGCAAGCGCATAGAATGTGCTGTGGCCTTCAGGAGCCATGTCCGGGTCCGTCACGGTAGGGTGATGCAGATATAACGAGAAATCCTGTGGCAGCACGCCATGTTCATAAATATCGTCAAGCAGGCCTTTATAACGCGGCCCGAACAGGATCATGTGATGCGGAATGCCCGGCCAGGTACCCTTGATACCAAAATGCACGACAAACAATGAGGGCGAGTATTTTTTCTTCGCCAGCGATTTTGTCGCCTGTTGCCCGCGAACTGTCCCGCTGAGCAGGTCGCGGTAGCTGTGCATGATATCGGCATTGGAGGCGACAGCGTCAAATTCCTGTGTCCATCCGTTTTTTGTGGTGAGGCCGGTAACCTTGTCGCCCAGTGTCTGGATACCAGTAACGGGATCGGACAGGCGGATTTCCCCGCCCAACCTTTCAAAGTGCGTGACCATCGCCGCGACCAGCCGGTTGGTTCCGCCCTTTGCAAACCACACACCGCCATCTTTTTCCAGCTTATGGATCAGCGCATAAATCGCGCTGGTTTTCATCGGACTACCGCCCACCAAAAGCGTGTGAAAGGATAGCGCCTCGCGCAGTTTCTCCGATTTCACAAAAGAAGAGACTATCGAATAGACTGATCGCCATGCCTGATATTTGGCGAGCGCCGGTGCTGCTTTTATCATCGATTTGAAGTCAAGAAACGCTTTGGTGCCAAGCTTCACATAACCTTCATCATGCACGCCTGCGCTATAAGTCAGGAATTTGTCATAACCCGTCACGTCATCAGGGTTCAGTTTTGCAATTTCTTCGCGCAGCTGCTGTTCGTCATTGGAATAGTCGAAATTCGTACCGTCGGGCCAGTTCAGCCGGTAAAACGGCATAACGGGCATCAGTTCGATATCATTTGCCATGTCATGGCCGGACAGGGCCCATAATTCCTGCAGGCATGGCGGGTCGGTAATGACTGTGGGGCCAGCATCGAATGTGAAACCGTCCTTTTCCCAGAAATAGCCGCGGCCACCCGGTTTGTCGCGGCCTTCAACAACTGTCGTCTTGATGCCCGCAGATTGGAGCCGAATTGCAAGCGCCAATCCCCCAAATCCGGCGCCAATAACTGCTGCTGTTTTCACGGAGTTATCCTTTGATCATCGTTTCAACAGGGCGGCAATGGCGCGACTGATGCGTACGGGCGGTTTCCCCGCAAGCACCCGCAGCCTGTCCAGCATACTGGACCGGCCTGCATAAAAGCGCTTTATCAGCTTTTCAGGCAAGGTATAGAATCTTTGTAAAATAATATAGCGCCGCTCCGGCTCTGCTGCATGGAACAGCATTTTGGTGAGCAGGCGGTAATAGCCAGCACGCTTCCACTGACGTTTTGCATAATCATGACTGACAGCAGCAAGCGCTTTCCCCGATACATCATCCTGGTCAGCGATATATGCGGCAAACCGCACTGCATCCGGCAAGGAATAGCTGGTCAGCGGATGGAATAGACCTGCCCGTGCGCCTGCCTTGGCCATGTCCGGACCGCTTGATGCCCAGTATTTTTCAAAATTACCACCGGTGACAACGGGCAATACCCCTGTTTCACTGCGTTCCACACTCACCACGTCCCAACCTCTGCCGGCGGCATAGGCGGAGATACGCGTCGCAAGCATCTGAGTATCAAGATCAGGGGTCTCGCTGTAATACGTGTCTTCAATGAAAACGTCATTCGGGCCAAAGGGCAGGCAATAGACAAACCGGTAACCGTCAACCTGTTCTACGGCGGCATCCATTACGACAGGGCGTTTCAAGCCATGCGGTTTGGCCAGGCGAAGCTGCTGCCCCATAAATTTCTGCCAACCGCAGTCCAGCGTATCAAGATTGCCATTGCCGCGTGTGTCGATAACGCCTTTGGCGGCGATGGTTTCACCATTTTCCAGTGTCACCTGACTGGATGTGGCAGAGGCAATAGTGCATCCTGTCAAAAGCGCAGGCTGCGGCAGGCGCTTGCGCATTACAGCATCAAGCCGCTGCGAAGTAATGCTGTTATAACGTGCGTCCAATGTACGCAGATATTCTGGAAAGATGACATCATACCCATCCCAGCTATGGTGGATAAGCGGTTCAATGAGCCACCTGTTTTCGTCTGCAATGTCGCTGTCGAAAAAGGACCAGATATGGTTGCCGCCAAATTTCAGGCCTGCTTCAACAATACGAACATCAAGATCGGATCGCTTGTGATACAGCGCAAGCGCGGCCAGGCAGCCGGAAAGTCCTCCGCCCAATATCGCCACATCGCATTGCTGTGCATCCATGTATCATCGCCTAGCCCAGCATCGCGGAGAGGGAAAGCCGCAATTGCCGCGATTGGGCTTTGCGCAAGGAATCGGGATAGGCTAGGCGATAGGGATGGACATGCTGTTCGCCATCATTGTTTCTGCGCTGGCCATGACGCTGATTGTCGGTGTTCGCTACCTGCTGACCAGCGGCGGATTTGCGTGGCTGACGCGGTTGATCCGTCCGGGCTTATATGAGGGGCTGTGGCCCCAGATTGACCGCGAGATACGCTGGTCGCTCTATTCAGCCGCAATCTATGGCATTCCGGCGGGCATTGCCGCATGGGGCTGGCAGAATCTCGGCTGGACGCGGATATATACGGATATCAGTGCCTATCCGCTCTGGTATCTGCCCCTGTCGCTTTTTACCTACCTGTTTCTGCATGATAGCTGGTTTTACTGGACGCACCGGTGGATGCACATACCCAAATGGTTCCGCATTGCCCATACCGTGCATCATGAAAGCCGCCCGCCCACGGCCTGGGCTGCGATGAGTTTTCATCCTGTCGAGGCAATAACTGGTGCGATTGTCATTCCGCTGCTGGTGTTCTTCATTCCCATTCATATCGCGGTTCTGGGGCTGGTGCTGTTTATCATGACCTTTATGGGCGTCACCAATCATATGGGCTGGGAAATATTCCCGCGTTTTCTGGTTCATGGGGTGTTAGGGAAAGGGTTGATAACGGCAAGCCATCATCAACGGCACCATGAACAGTATAATTGCAATTATGGGCTTTATTTCCGCTTCTGGGACCGTCTATGTGGCACGGACGAAGGTGTCGGGAGTTTTACGGAACCTGGACCGCAAAAATAATCCGGCGCAAGGCCAGAATGGGGCAATCTGAATGACGACAAGCAAGCAAACACGTATTGGCACGGCAATGGCATGCGGTGCGGCAATTGCCATAATGGCGCTATTGCCGGCTGCTACTCCGACAGGAGAGTTGACTGTCAGTGTGGAGCAATTGCGTTCTGTCAAAGGCATGGTGCGTCTATGCCTGACCACGCAGAAGGAATATTTCCCGGATTGCGACAAGGACCCGAATGCCCGCTTTACCAGC
The DNA here is from genome assembly GCF_900537065.1 of Sphingorhabdus sp. Alg239-R122. GTDB lineage: Bacteria > Pseudomonadota > Alphaproteobacteria > Sphingomonadales > Sphingomonadaceae > Alg239-R122. The sequence goes on from NZ_UNRC01000009.1 coordinate 10,962, forward strand.
GTCAAAGCCAGCACGGCAAAAGTGACATTCAAGGGCCTGCCCAAGGGCAGCTATGCTCTGGCGGTTTTCCATGACGAGAATGCCAATGAGAAACTGGATACTTTCGCCGGCATTCCCAAGGAAGGGATCGGTTTTTCACGTAATCCCAAATTCACATTCGGGCCGCCCAAATTTGCCAAAGCGCTGTTTAGTGCAGAGGCAGGCGAGACCAAACTGAATGTGCGGATGAAATATTTCCTGTAACTGGCCTAAAATGCTTTAGGCATGCAACTTTTTGCAGAGCCCGGCGTTAGATATGAACGTATCCCAAAGCGCCGGAGAATTTCATTTGAAAACTCTATTACCTATTGCTGCCATTGCCTTGACCGCTGGTGCCATGCCTGCATTCGCGCAGGATGCACAGGCCCCTGAATCCGCTGAAGGTGCGGGACGCCCGGCAAGCGTTTTTGACGGCGATTATGTCACTTTGGGCATTGGTGCCGGATACAGCCCGTCCTATGATGGGTCGGATAATTATAATTTTTTCCCCGCTCCCCTGATCCAGGGCAGTGTCGATGGGTTTGATTTTGCGGCACGCGGTCCAGGCCTGTTTGTAGATCTGGCGCGTGACAAGGACCGCGCGAAAGTCGATATCATTGCAGGACCAATGGTGCGTGCGCGGCTGGACCGCAATTCGAATATTGAGGACCCGATTGTACGCGCGTTGGGTGAAGAAGATGTAGGAATCGAACTAGGCGGTTCATTCGGCCTTGAATTCAATCAGATCCTGCATCGTTTTGACTCGATCAGTGTGCGAACGGACGTACTTTTCGATGTGGCTGGCGCACATGATGGCACAGTCATCAGCCCTTCCATCAGCTATAACACGCCGCTCAGCAGAGCCATGTTCGTGATTTTGTCTGCATCAGCAGAGTTTGTGGATGACAATTATGCCGACACGTATTTTTCCATCACGCCCGAAGGCAATGCGGCGAGCGGGCTTCCGGTTTTTGAGGCCGAAGGCGGCCTGAAAAGCATTGGCGCATCCATTATCGGCGCCTATGACTTGTCCGGCAATGCACTTGATGGCGGCTGGGGCCTTTTTCTGCTCGGAAACTATTCACGCCTGCAAAATGATGCGGCGGCTAGCCCGGTGACATCCATTCGCGGCGATGCGGACCAATGGTTTGGCGCGGCTGGCGTGAGTTATACGTTTTAGTATATCCGGCGGGGATATTTCCGGGGACAGGTCGTTTTCTCCCTCACGGCTATTTTTCGCTGCTGAAAAATCTGTTTTGTTCGCTCACGCTCACGTTGCGGTACCAGCCCTCTCCCCCTCCCAACCTCCCGATATGTAATACCACTAGTATATCGGGAGGTTGGGAGGGGGAGAGGGCTGGTACCGCTCTGCGAAGGAGAGTGAGCCAATAAAGACCCCGGCATCGTCACACTTTAACGCTTAAAATCGCAATCTCGGTAGAATTTATCTATCCCATTTTGCGCACGAAAACCGTGCCAGCGCTATAGCCTGCGCCGAACGAACAGATCAGGCCGGTATCGCCTTCAGACAAGTCATCGCTATGCTTGTGAAATGCGATAATCGAACCTGCTGACGATGTGTTGGCATAGGTGTCGAGCACAGTCGGGCTCTCGTCTGCGCTAGCCTCATGGCCCAGTACTTTGGATGCAATCAGGCGGTTCATATTGGTGTTTGCCTGATGTAGCCAGAGTCGGCGCACATCGGTGCTTTGCAGGCTGAAACGTTCCATCTGGTCGAGTATCATCGCGGCAACCATTGGCACAACTTCTTTGAAAACCTTGCGGCCTTCCTGGATAAACAGCTTGTCAATGTCATCGCGTGTTTCGGGATGGGTGCGGTTGAGAAAACCAAAATTGTTGCGGATATTGTTCGAAAATCTGGTCTTCAGCTTCGTGCCCAGTATTTCCCAGTGTGAAGCGGGTGCCATGTCTTTTGCCTCGACCAATATGGCAGTAGCCACATCACCAAAAATGAAATGGCTGTCCCGGTCGCGCCAGTTCAGATGCCCGCTGCAGATTTCAGGATTGATGACCAGCACTGACTTTGCGCTGCCAGAGCGGATATAGTCCGCCGCAGTTTGTATGCCGAATGTGGCAGAGGAACATGCAACGTTCATGTCAAACCCGAAACCATCTTCCATGCCCAACGCATCTTGTATTTCGACAGCAATGGCGGGGTATGCACGCTGCATGTTGGAACAAGCGCATAGCACAGCGTCTACATCCCCGGCCTTACGGCCTGCACGTTTGAGCGCCTGGTGCGCCGCGGCGACACCGATTTCGGCCAATATGCTGATTTCATCGTCGCTGCGTTCGGGCAAGCGCGGGCACATGGTTTCCGGGTCCAGTATCGGCTCTTTCGATAGCACGTAGCGCGATTTTATCCCGCTTGCCTTTTCGATAAATTCGACTGAGCTATGATCCAGTGGCTCTGTTTCGCCTGCCGCGATGGCGTTCGCATTTTCGCGGTTATGCAGGTCGGCATAGGCATTGTAGCTTTCGACCAGCTCTTCGTTTGATATGCTGTTTTCCGGCGTGAACAGGCCGGTGGAGGATATGACGGGAATGGCATTCATGGGGAGGTATCCTGCTAGCTGTTGGGAGTTTTCCGCTTTCTCTGTCATTATTCTATCGCCGCATCCGGGCCGTTACAAGCAGCGAACACGCCTCTTTCCACAACAGCCCCTCTTTCAACACAATGGATTGCCAACCATGCCCGCTTGGCTCTATGCCTTGGGAAAAGAAAATATAATGAGGAGCGGGATATGGCAGGGGCGAAACAGGATGAATATGGAGATGCGTCGCCCAGCCTGTTGTCGCGGTTCATGCGCCGCGCGTTGCTCTGGTTTTACCGGCGGCAGAAATGGACCGCAGTGGGTGAAATTCCTGAACCGCGCCGCTTCGTCATTGTGGCTGCCCCGCATACCAGCAACTGGGATTTCCTCTATTTTATCGGTTTGACGGGTGCGCTTGGTATTCACTCCCATTTCATGGCCAAATCCTCGCTGTTCAAATGGCCGTTCAGGAATTTCCTGCTGCAGATGGGCGGCATTCCAGTGAAGCGCAAAAGCTCGCATAATTATGTGCAGCAGATGATAGATGAATTTGGCCGGCGCGATGAATTTATCCTGACCATCGCACCCGAAGGCACGCGCAGTAATGTGAAGCAGTGGCGCACCGGCTTTTATCATATCGCACACGGAGCAGGGGTGCCTATCGTTGTCGGCATGATGGATTATGGCAAGAAAACCGGAGGTTTGGGTGCGGTTGTAATGCCTACGGGCGATTATGAAGCTGACATGAAGAAAATCGGGGCCTTCTATAATAGTGTCACCCCCAGGCACCCCGACAAGACGATGGATGACATTGTTGCGGTGGCGCTGGAGCAGAAGGAGAAATCGTAATGAGTTTTGGCGATATCCTGCCCCTGCTCGGGATTAACTTTGCGCTGCTAATGGCAGTCATTGTCGGGTTATGGGGCCTGTCACTTGCGCTGAAAGACGTCTCATTCATTGACGCATTCTGGGCGCTTGGCATGGTGATGCTTGCGTTGTTCAGCTACCTGCTTGCCGCGCGTAGCAGCGGTGCAACAGGCCCCCATGCGCTTGCGCTGCTTGCCCTGACGACACTTTGGGGTATGCGGCTTGGGCTGCATTTGCTGACCCGCTGGATGCAGGAAGGCGAGGACCCGCGCTACAAAAAGATTATCGGCCATGCCATGGAAAAACGCGGCTGGAGCTTTGCCATGGCCTCTCTTATCATGGTGTTCCTGATGCAAGCGCCGCTTCTTTTCATCACCAGCCTGCCTGCGCAGGCAGGCATATTGGCGGATGATGGGCAGGCACTTGGCCTCATTGCGGTGATCGGCATCATCCTGTCCCTTGTCGGGATCGCATTTGAAACCATCGGTGACTGGCAGCTGAAGAAATTTCGCGCCAACCCGGACAATGGGGGCAAGGTGCTTGATACCGGGCTATGGCGTTATACGCGGCATCCCAATTATTTCGGTGATTTCTGCGCATGGTGGGGTATCTGGCTGGTTGCCTGCGACCTCAGTATCTGGCTGGGTCTCGTCACTGTTATCGGCCCGCTTTTCCTGTCCTTTACACTTATGAAATGGAGCGGCGGGCCATTGCTTGAACGCGGCATGAAAAAGACACGCCCGAAATATGCGGATTACGTTAAACGGACATCAGCATTTTTCCCTATGCCGCCGAAGGGGTAGGGGAAATTATGACAGCGCGGCATATCCAGTATTTTATTGCGGCAGTGTTTTTCATTCTGGGAGGCTGGGCGCTGCTGGCGCCGCAATCGGTTATAGATACTGTCTTCCTGCCTGAACTGCGTGACGGAAAATTATTGCCATTCGTAATGGCCTGTTTCGGCGCGCAGGCCATGATATCCGGGTTATTTGCGGCATTCGCCCGCTTTACATCCACGACTTTCCTTATTTACGGGCTCGCATTGTTACCATTTTTTGTTTTCAACTGGTGGTTCACATTTGTGGATCCTGTTTTCACCATGTTCGGGCTGCTTGATGCTGCTGGAAATGCCGTTATGCTCTGGCTTTGTTATCTCGGATGGGAAAAAACAAGACCCAAAGCCCTGTAATCACTGCTCTGGTTATGCCGCCGCCATTTTCCGTAGCATCACCTTGCGTTTCTGACGCAGATCCAGCCCCGCATCCAGCAGCGGCGTCTGTGCTTTTTCAAACTCGGCTGACGTCATGCCGATAAACTGCCGGAATTCACGGATCAGGTGCGACTGATCAAAAAAGCTGAGCTCGGCGAGTTCCGCCTCACTGGGGGTGCTCAGCCCACGTATCACCGCTGCCATGTCAAGAAAACGGCTGCGGCGCATGATCATTTTCGGGGTATGGCCGAAATGTTTGATGCAAAGCCGCTCCAGCTGCCTCAGCGAAAGGCCAAGATCGGCGGCAATATCCTCTACCTTGCGTGTGCTGTCGCTTATGATGATGGGCTCGAATTTTGCAATAGCCTCGGAAACATCGATATCTCCAAGCTCGGCCTTGCGTGCACGAATTGCAGATATCATTGCCGTCACAATCATATCATCGCTCTCAGCGGACTGTATATCGGCCCATAGTTTTTTTCCTGTATCGCCCCATATGCTTTCCAGCTGGCCCATAGTGTCCGCATATTCACGCGCGGCCCTGTCAAAAAGTTGTGGCCACCCACAAGGGCGCAATGCAAAACCGACAACTGTGAACGGTCCCTTGACCCGGACTGGCATGGGCCGCGAATTGGCTCCGAACAGGAGCGCTTCTTGATGGCGATGCCATTCCCCGTCAGGGCCCATGGCTTCCCAGTCGCCGCGCATCAATATCCTGCCAAAGGCAGTTTCAGAGAGCAGCCTGTCCGGCATCACCATATCAGCCGGTAATTCGGCAGCCATTACATAGAATCGGGCAATGCATTCCGAAAGGTCATCAGGCGGCGGGTAATTGTGTGAAACCAGCATCTATAAACGTGATCCTTTTTCTTTTCTATCATGATCATAGCATAAAAAGATGTTGCATGCGTGCTTACCCTTGAACTGCAAGTCAAATGCAGCATTGCGCACCGTGCATCGGCACCCTAACATGCCCAGCATGAAACCGGCATATATATTGTACATGGCCATCACGGCCACAGTTCTCACAAGCTGTTCCAGCGAACCATATAAGGACGCCCAGAAGGCTTCCACCGACAATTTCCAACAGCAATTCATGCAGAATCTGCGTACACTGTGCGGCAATGCATATGCTGGGCAAATGGTGTCTGAAGACCCCGCTGATACAGACATGGCAGAAGCCGATATGGTTATGCACGTGCGTGAATGCGGCGATGATAATGTGCGTATTCCCTTTTATGTTGGCGAAGACAGATCGCGCACCTGGGTCATCAGCAAAACGAAAAATGGCCTGCGCCTGAAGCATGACCACCGGCATGAAGATGGTAGCAAGGACGCCGTGACCTGGTATGGCGGCGATACGGCAGATAATGGCAGCGCCACACGTCAGGAATTTCCTGTCGACGCGGAGTCCATTGCGCTTTTCAGAAAAGAAGGATTGGATCAGTCGGTGACCAATATCTGGGCTGTGGAAGTCACGGACAAGCTGTTCGCTTATGAACTGTCGCGGGAAAATCGGAATTTCCGGGTGAAATTCGACATTACCGATCCAGTCACGGCACCGCCGCCGCCCTGGGGCAGTGAAGCCGAAAATTGAAAGCACTAAGATGAGTGACGCCATTAAGCTGCATCACAGCTGGAAACAGCCCTTGCTGGAGGAATTTCACTCTCCTTATATGCAGGCGCTCAAGCAGTTCCTGCTGTCGGAAAAGGCCGCGGGCAAGACAGTATATCCTGCAGGCAGTGAATATTTCCGGGCACTGGATCTAACACCACTCGGCAAGGTGCGGGTCGTGATACTGGGACAGGATCCCTATCATGGCCCAGGACAGGCGCACGGGCTGTGCTTCAGTGTGCGGCCTGGTGTCCGTCCGCCACCGTCCTTGCAGAATATCTACAAGGAGCTGCAGGATGATCTGGGCATAGAACGGCCTTCACACGGTTTTCTGGAACATTGGGCAGAGCAGGGTGTGCTACTTCTCAACAGTGTACTCACCGTCCGCGCAGGTGAGGCGGCTTCACATCGGGGACAGGGCTGGGAGAAGTTCACCGATGCCGTCATCCGCCTGATCGCCGCGCGCGATGAACCAGCGGTATTCATGTTGTGGGGCAGCTATGCCCAGAAAAAAGCGGCGTTTGTCGGTGAAGGCCGGCACAAAGTGCTGCGCGCCGTGCACCCATCGCCGCTATCCGCACATCGCGGCTTTATGGGTTGCAGACATTTCAGTCAGGCAAATGCCTTTCTGGAAAGTAAGGGACTGGCGCCGATCGATTGGAGCATGCCGGATATCAGTTCCGGTTAAGCGCGTTTCATAAATTCCACTATCTGCCGCATTGCCTTTTTACCTTCGCGGATTGGCAGCAGCATCCAGACGTGGAACATATCTTTATATTCGTGATATTCGACAGTGGGTGCGTTGTCGCTGGTATCGGCTTTTTCTTTGAGCCGCCGGGCGTCAGGCAGCAGGATATCCCATGTCCCTGCGAACATCTGGATTGGCGGCAGGCCGTGCAGATCGCCGAAAAGCGGGCTAACGCGCGGGTCGGTGACGGGCAGGTTGCCTGCATACATCCTGCCAGATTCCTTCAGCCCAACCAGCGCAAGCATACGGTCACGCTTTTCAAGCTCCGGCTGCATCGGATGGGTTCCAGTGGCATCAAGCCAGGGTGAAAGCAGCACAAGCTGTGCGGGAAGCGGAGCACCTTCATCGCGCAGCATCTGCGATAGTGTGAGCGTCATGCCGCCGCCTGCACTGTCGCCCATAACGGTTATGTTCTGCGCGCCATGGGCAGCGGCCAGGTCCTGATAAAGCATCTGCATTTTGGGCAAGGTTTTTTCTGCCTTGCTTTCGGGGGCTAACGGATAGAGCGGGACAGTGGCCGATGCCCCCACCGCTTTGCACAGCCGCGCGACAAAACCCCAATGCGCGCTCGCAACGTCCATGATATAACCGCCGCCATGCAGGTAGAGAATATGCGGTGCACCGGGCGTTACACCACCTTTGGGCGTAAACGTATAGACTGGATATCCGCGGTCATGCGCTACATGAATGTCAAAATCGCGGTGGATGTATTTTCCGGGCAGGTCAGGGCCTTTTTCGCGCATTTTGCGAATACGGGCCGCTACTTTTTCAGGTTCTGAGAAAAAAGACTTTATACCCAGCATGGGCAGGAAAAGATTGACGATACGGGCAGATAGGCTTGGCATGGGAGATTGCTATCAGATGCTACAGCGCATGGCCATATCAGATATGGCCAGTCGATACTGTTTGGCCGATACTGTTTGGCCGATACTGTTTGGCATGTCAGCTCACGCAGGCTAGACGTGAATATATGACACGTAATTTTATTCGCACCCTGCTGTTTTTTGGCCTGCTTATCGGTGTCTATTTTGCCATTGATTACTTGCCCATTGGCGGTGACCCTGAAGAAAACAGTCTTGAGCCCAAAGGCACGGCTGTGCGCGCGATTGATGGCGACAGTTTCCGCATGGGCGAGGATGAGCTTAGGCTTACCGGGATGGATGCGCCCGAATATCGCCAGACATGCCATGATGCGTCAGGCGGCAGCTGGGACTGCGGCAAGACAGCCCGGGGTGCACTGGCTGCGTTGCTGCGTGAGGATGGACTCAGCTGCACGCTAAGCGCGCGCGACAATTTTGGACGTGGCATCGCCACATGTAGCACTGACCGTACCTATGACATTGCGCAGACTATGGTGCACCGGGGCATGGCGGTGGCAAGTGGCGGCAATTTTGCGGGCGGGTTGGTGACGCCGACCTATGCCGATGCCGAGCAGAAGGCGAAAAATGCGAAGCGCGGCATCTGGCAGGGTGAATTTACCATGCCGCGAGAATGGCGTGACTCCAACCCGCATAAACTTACCGGAGCTGCCGATGCGCCGTAATGGTTTAGGATGACTTTAAGTTTGAGAGGATGACCCGATGGCAGGCAGTGATGAAGAAGAATATGTGTATGACGAGGCTAGTGGAGAGTGGTTAAGTCCCGCTGAGGTTGCAGAACGAGATACGGTAGATGCCGATGATGAAAGCGTGGAAGTGTTTGATGGCGTTGGCAATCGTTTGTCCGATGGCGACGCGGTGACACTTGTCAAAGACCTGAAGGTCAAGGGGGCTGGGCAGGTGCTTAAACGCGGCACGCTTATCAAATCCATACGCCTAACAGGCGACGCACAGGAAATTGACTGCCGCCACGATGGTATAAAGGGGTTGGTGTTACGTGCAGAATTTGTACGGAAAAGATAATAACATGCTTACGGAAATGCATGTCCCACTGCTATCGGTTCGCGGGGTTTTCGCACGCATAGGGTGGAGGTAGTTTTCATGGAGGTACAGTCACGTACCCGCATATTCTTCCGATGGCTATTGGCGCTTCTATACCTCGCCGCCGGGATTATGCATATTCGCTCACCTGCCGGTTTCCTTGCGATTACACCTGATTGGGTGCCCTATCCAGAGCAGGTGGTTTTCATCACGGGGGTTGCGGAAATTGCAGGAGCCATAGGTCTGATGACACAGCACTGGCGCCGGGCTGCGGGCATTGGTCTGGCACTTTATGCATTCTGTGTGTGGCCCGCCAATATCAACCATGCCGTGAATGATATAGCTGTTGGTGGCCGGACGCTGGGTTGGGGCTATCACGCCCCAAGGCTGTTATTGCAACCCGTAATCATATGGTGGGCTTTGTGGGCAAGCGGCGGCACAAACTGGCCATTCGGGCAGCGCGGTGATGCTGCTGACTGGGTAGACCCTTAAAGCTGGCCCGCGGAACAAAAACTCCCTGGCTTTGTTACTTCCTTACAGAATGGAGTAAATTATGGAACGTCACGGAGACGAAGTTGAAGTCACAACGGAAGAGGCTAGCGCAGGTGCGCGGCGGCACAATGTGCGCTACGTGCTCGCTGGCTCGCTTTTGTTAGCCATCATTGCAATGACCATTGCATGGGCCCTCCCGGCCTTGCTGAGCTAGGCTGCATATATATGATTTTGAAAAACCGGGCGACTGCCCTGATCCTACTGGCCATGGCGGGGTCTGTAATGCTGGCGGGATGTGCCACTTTTGAAAAAGGGCCTGTGGGCAATACTGCTGTGCCTCAGCCTGCTAAAACGGTCGATCTCGACCGCTATCTAGGACGCTGGTATGAAATGGGCCGATACGAAGCGGGCTTCCAGAAAGGCTGTGAAGCCGTAACTGCCGACTACACCCTGCGCGATGACGGCAAGATCCGGGTCGTCAACAGCTGCCGCAAAGGCAGCGTAGATGGCAAGTTCAGCACTGCTACCGGTAAGGCCAAGATCGTTAAAGACAGTGGCAATGCCAAGCTGCGTGTCTCGTTTTTTGGCCCCTTTTACGGCGATTACTGGGTGCTTGACCGTGCCCAGGACTACAGTTGGGCAATTGTCGGTGAGCCAAGTGGGCGCTATTTATGGATGCTTAGCCGCGAAGCCAAACCAGACCCAGAAGTGCGCGCCCATATTGAAAGCAGGGTGAAGGAACTGGGCTATGACTGGAGCCTTGTGCGCCTGACGAAGCACTAGGGTGCATCATTCATGACTTTGCGGACCATCCATTCCGGCGGATAGGGCTCGACCAATCTTTGCGCGATGTCCCATTCTGCGCGCAGCCACATGTCATGATCTTCGCCGCGCAATATGACCGGCATGTAGGATGGATTGATTTCCTCCACCAATGCGTTCGCATCACAGGTCAGCATGGCAAAGCTCGGAACTTCGCTGTCGCGGCAGATGCCGGCAATGGCAAATACCGGCTCTGCGGGCAGGTAGAACCAGTGCTGCGCCTTTCGTCCGGTCCGGGGGTCTGCATGGCGCGACCAGGTTGCAAAGCGCGTTACCGGGATCAGGCACCGGAATTCGGTGTGCCTCAGGTTGCCGATCCAGAAAGGGCTTGTAAGGTTGCGCACTGTGGTAACCGGGCGATAGTCACGCGGATCGGGAATGGAAGAAAACGAACTGGGCGGCGGTACGCCCCAGATGCGCGGTACCAGCCTTTTCTCATGGCGTCCCTGCACAATAACCGGCACGGGCCGCCCCGGCGCAGCATATCCGCCCGCCCATGGATCCTTTCCCGCATCGGCATCGAATGTTGCGGCGATGGTAGGGGCGTCGGTGTCGAGGCGGTAGAGTTGTGTCATTTTTATGCGCGATTAAAAAAACGGTCAATTTCGTCTGGATGCCCGGTACATGCATATTCAACCATCTCGGTGAGCATTTCGAGCTGGAATGAAAGCCGGATGCCTTCCTTGTCTTTCAGGTCGTTCATCATACGAACCAGAGCGGCATGGACCGAGGCTGTTTTTTCACCCTTGATCCGGTAACTTTCATCAGAGGCGAATAGCTGCGACAGCTCCTGTTCTTCATCGCTATGCCGGTGTTGCTCGCTAAGTTGCTGCCAGGTGCAGCCAAGTGAGGCGAGAAAGAAAAATTCCGGCTTACCACCCCGGAACAAATAGCTGGCAAACCCGATAGGCAATATATCCACGCTCTGTATCGTATCCTGGCCGCGACCCTCAATGCCAAGCTCTTCACGAAGCTCACGCTTTGCACCTTTGAATAGCAATTCCATAAAATCCTGTTCTTCATTGATAGAGGTGATATCTGCTCCGTCAAGCGAACCTGAACCACTGGGGGCGAGAAGTCCCGCAGATTCTATATTGGCCGCTGTTTGATCAACTAGGGTGAGATAGCCGTCGCTTGTGAATGCCAACACCGAGACCCCGATCTGGTTTGAGCAGAGTGATACAGGATACGGGCGGAGTTCATACTTGGCACCCCTCAGTTTTTTCAGAAAGAAATCAAAGCCGTTGTAAATGATCCTGCGCGTCCTGGCGTCGATAACCTGCATGAACGAAATATCGTTCGTGGCGAGGTTGGTAAGATATTGCGCTTTTTGCAACCGTACCTTTGGCGGTAATTTCCCGTCCTTATCGATAATCAGGTCCGTGCAGAAACGGACCTTATCGCCGTCATGGAAATGTTTGCTGGATAGTGTGCGGTTCAATTCTATGTGCGGCTGTATCTTGTTCCTAACATAGGCAGGCGGAACGAAAACCGACGCGTCGCAATAATAGGCTATGCCAGCCCCGTGGGTCTTGATCAGACAGTCGCTTACCCTTTCGCTCCACGCGCCGAAACCGTTGTGCAACCAGATGATGTTGTAGCCAGCGTCCTTGTACAATCGGGGCAGGGTGATTTTATCGCGGTATTCCTCAGAAAACCTGTAGTTGAAAAAATCAACAATCTTGATCCTGTTGATATAGGCTTCCGCTGATCTGAACAGGGACTTGGTATGCAGTTTCCGCGCCAGAAGGTCAAAAATGATAAGATATGCTGATAGCGAAAGTGGAATGCTAAAAATCAATGTTCGCACCAGATTCTCATGGTTCAGGATCAGGGAAACCAGTGATATGAGAAATATCATGATGGCGATCGGCAATACGAGCTTGGCTTCCTTGTCCCTGGCATCTGTCCTTATTTCAGAACTGCCCAATATCCTTTCCACATCCTTTTTTTTGTCCCGAGCTTTGCGGCTTTCTGCACAAGCTTCTCGCCACGCGTTGTAGATTATGCGTATGCCGATCTTTTCCGCTATCCAGTTGAACATTCTCGAAGCTTCTTTCTAGAACAGGTCATGCTGGTGGTGGCCCGCAGCGCCACTGCGGCATCGCCATGTTCCCAAGTGCCACCTGCACCGCTGCCGCAGCCTGTAGCCTTGTTGAATCGAGCAGCGGGAGCGGTGAAACATCCGGCGTCACCAGCAGCGGGATTTCGGTGCACACCAAAGCCGCGGCATCGCATTCCGCTTCTTTCAACCCTTCTATAATCCGCACAAAACCATCCCGTGTCTCGTCCCTGAATTCGCCCAGGCACAGTTCCTCGAATATCGCATCATGAATATAGGCCCGGTCCGCGTCCCCGGGTATCGCGCGTTCCAGCCCGTGCCGTGCCAGCGCCCCCTTGTACACCGGCCCTTCCATCGTCCAGTCGGTGCCCAGCACGCCAATATGGCGATACCCGCGCGCCTTGGCCTCGCGGGCCACCACTTCGGCAATATGCAGGCACGGGATCGGGAAACCTTCCCCCGGCTGTTCCAGCGCGATATGTGCTGTATTATCAGGCAGGATAAAGAAATCCGCACCCGCCGCGGCCAGCCGCCGTGCATCCTCCAGGAACAGCGCGCGCAGCCCCGCAAGATCGCCCGCCTCCCACATCTCCATCGCATGGTGCATGGCAATGCCCGACATCGTGATCTGCGGATGGTTGTGCGGCCCCATCGCCGCGATACCCTCCTGCCACACCGTCCGGTAAGACAGCGTCGCGCCCTCTGCGCTGTGCGCTAATATGCCGACATGCTTGCTAGGTACGGGAGTATATCGCGTCATGTCCGGTTTGACAGTCTGGTCATTGCGGCCGCCTGCCAATAACGGTGCCGATAAAGAACATCTCGTTCAGGCCGTCAAAATTCTTGTCCTCAGAGTAGGTGAACACATAACCGAATTCCGAACCCTGGGGGCCAAAAAATGAACCATTAATCTGGACTTCGTTGCCATTTCCATCTGCCATGAGACCAAAGATTCCCGAAGTCTCCTGGTTCACCGTGATGGTGTTTTCGCCCGAGTAAGTGCCCAATTCGATTGTGTCGCCTGACCCGAACGCTTCGAAACGAAGCGAGGATGTGACAACCCCGGTCGACAGGTTGACACTCAAGCTGGCATCGCCGCCCACGATCCCGCGTATCTTTACGCCGGTGCCGTCGCGCGCATCATACACCGTGCCACTGATGACAAAGTCGTCAAAGGAAACCTGCGTCTGTGAAGGCTGGTCATCGGGATGCGTTGGCACACCGAAAATACAGGTGGCCAGGCTGCGTATCTGCGTACCGGATGTGGCGCTTCCCTCAATATTGATTTCGGCGCGGCGGACATAGTCGTTCGGGAACGCCAGCGTACGGAAAATCGTGAAAGTCTCGAACGCTCCCTGTGTTCTTGAATTCTTGACATAGGTTATCTGGTCGGAGGGGCTGGCCGCCCTGTCGTCCGGTCCGAATATCTGCTGCACATTATTGGGGGTGAAAACCGTGTAAGCTTCATCCACTGCGGAATATGTGATGAGTCCGTCGGCACCAAAAACCTGTGTCGCTTCCCGGCCTGGCGCGAAATTGTCGGCCCTGGGAATAAACGCCTCACACGCTGTGGCGAAGTTCTGGTCACCTGTCAGGTCATCAAATTTGGTGTAGGTAAAGGGGGCGGGCGTAGGCGTGGGGCTAGGCGTAGGGCTTGGAGCCGGGCTGGGATTGGGCAGGACAACGCTGGGCGTTCCGGAACTTGAATCGCCGCCGCCACATGCGGTCAGAGCGACAGTGGACAACAAACCCGCAACCAAAGAAGTTTTACGCACCATGGATTTCCCCTTTTATCTTGGCCCCTTGCACTGTGATATGTAGAGCCAGTCAGGAACGGGAATAACGCCAAATCCACACTTTTTGCAATAAGTTATCTGTATGGCTTCCATTGAAACGCGGACATGCAATAATTTCCTGCATAAGCAATAATATTCCAAAAGCCGCGAAAGTGCCGGCAGGTCAGGTAAATTGGGCGGCCGGGTAAACCGTGCCCTGATTGGCATATTGTATATGTCCAGGTGATATGGCGAACTGAAATACAGTTTTATGGCTTTGTTTTGAGGTGAATAGCAGGTTTATTCCCTTTCTGTGACCGGTGTCACTCATCATCACGCCGTCCGGGGTGACTATGTCTTCGAACCACAGGAGACGAACCATGACGACCACAAAGACCATATTGACCGCAATTGTTGCCGCCAGTTTGATGACAGGCACGGCCTATGCCGATGATGGCGGCCGCAGCCAGGTCGTGACCACCGAAACGCAAAAGAGCGGCGGTGTGGCGGCATTGTTTGATCCGCTGCTTGATGTGCTGCGCGATATCCTTGGCATTGATGACGGCAAAAGCGTCGGCGACGGCGGTGATGACCTGCTGGTCGTCAACAATGGCGATGGCTCCGATTTCGATTGGTAGGCGAGGAACAGCTTTCCCGCGCAGGATGGGCCAACATGGGGCATTTCCCCGTCCTGTTCCCGGGAATTCAGAGGGGCCGTACCAGCCATGGTGCGGCCCTTTTGGTGCGGTGGGAGTGGATGCTGGATTCCTGCCCCGCTTGCACACCGCGCAATTGATGATGGCCGCTGCTGCTGTTATCAAAGCCCGACATGGACAAAGCCTGTACATATAGCGCCATGGAAGCGCCGCTGCTCGCCATTGGTGAGGCGGGGACGGACATTGTGCCCGCCGTCTATGACCGTTTCTTTACTCGCTTCCCCGAAGAACGCGCGAAGTTCCTCAATTTCGAAGCTGCGGCGGAGCGGATGGTGAACGAAACACTGGAAGCATTGGTCGGCCTGTCCGAAAACGCGTCATGGGCCGAAACCACGGTCATCAACTTTGTCGACCTGCACCGTGATTATGGCGTGATAGCGCAGCGGGTTTATGCAGGCTTTGTCGATATCGTTGTGGAGGCGGTTGGCGAAGCGGCGGGCGATGCGTGGACGCCCGCGAGCAAGGCCGCATGGCACACACAGGCACAGCGGCTAAAGGCAATGATCGCAGCGGCGGGATAGCGGCAAGCGCGGGGCGGGTGCGCTTAGCTTCCCTTAGCTTCGCACCCAGGAAGCTGTTCAATCCGCCAATGTAGGGCAAATCCTGTTGGACTTTCCCAACATATGTGGCCCTTACGCACGGCCGCCATTACGCTGCGCCGCTATCTGGCGTATCATCATTTGACGTATCATCATGTGGCAGGACATCGTCATCCACATGATCATCCATATCATCATGGGGGATGCCGTGTTTTTCATCAATGTGTCTTTCATCAAATTGTTCTGCGTCAAATTCATCGACAAAATCCGCAAGCTCTGCAAGGCCATATTCAGAATCCCCGAAATCCTCACGCCAGCCATTTTTTTCCCAGCTCTCGTCATCCCGGCTCTCATCGTCCCAGCTCTCATCGTCTTCATAATCCTTGCCCCGGGGCTCTTCATCTTCGCCCTCTGCACACGCATGGGCATCATCAGGGCGGCCCAGCGCATCCAGCGCTTCGGGCAGCGGTGAATAGCCGGCGTTCCACTCCTCCGCCTTGGCGCGTTCGTCCAGGCTCAGCACGCTTTCGGTGCCCACGCCATAAATATCGCGGCGATGATGGCGCAGCAGGAACATCAGCAGCCGGTCGTTAATCTTGCGCTTCATGCCGCACATATTTCCATCGCGGTCGAACACCGGTTCGCGTATGCCGTTAATAGCGCGGGCAAAGGCGATATCGGTAAGCTGCCGCGATGCCTGTGCAATCGCCATGTCCCACGCCTTCGCAAAGCTTTCCGCGCCGGGCGCACGGCGCAGCTGATACGCACTGCGCGGTGTCATCCCCGCATCCGCCGCGGCCTCTATAACCAGACCGGTGTCGGCGAGCGCGGCAATAAAAACCTGTTGCCGCTGCGGCGTCCACCCCGAAGCGCTCACCCGTTTGCGTGGGACAGGGGCAAAACCGGGACCGGCATCGGCGGACGTACGGGCGGCGATATCAGACGGCATCATATCCTGCGCCGCGTCGGCAATGCCGCGTGAGGCGCCGTGCGAGGCTATCGCAGGGCCACTATGCGGATGAGGCGGCTCTGCCGAACCACCTCCGCCACCGTGTGCATGAATGTCAAAAGGATCAAATTCCTCCGTTACAGGCGCGGAATCCTCAAGGCGAGCGGGTGTATATGGTTTTGTCATGTCGCAGCATATAACCTATATGGTTATATGTAGGAAAGTGGATATATAGCACGCATTATCGCGTTCCTAGGCATGTCGTTTTAGCCGGGGTGGTGGTTGTGGGTATTTAGGGGTTAAGTAAACTGTTGGCGTAATCTCGTAATTTACCGTAATTTCTGGTTCAAATTAGAGACCATTGTAATAGCCGTTGAATAATAACCTGGCTCCATCGCTCAGTCTTCAGCTTACCGTTTATAACATCGTCCTGCGACAGCATTTTGATGCTTCTTTCTCCAAATTCCTTTGTATCAACACGCACTTTCATAGTTTCAAAATCCACAAAGCATAAAGTCGCTATGGCAAAATGTTGTGGGTTTGGGTCTTTTGACCTATCAAAAATACAGAGTGCGTCTTCAAAATTGGGTGCATAGTCGATCCCTAGTTCTTCTTTGATTTCTCTTTGAAGTGCAGTTTGGATGACTTCTAAATTGGAGGCTCCATGATATTTGTCTTCACGACGCACATGTCCGCCAAAATAGAACAATATTTTTCCCTTTTCAGCAGATTTCTCGGAAGTTGCGCGACTTACTTTCTTGCCGGCCAGCACCTTCTTTTTGTCCAATGATACGATGACACCGACTGGTATCGGTTGAAGCCATTGGTTATTCGCTTCAACTTCAGCCCGGTGTGCAAATTTCAATTCTGTTGAATCGATATTTTCAGTAGAGATTTTCCAGCTTATCTCATCAGCCACCACAAAATCGTCTTTTTCAAAATATGCTACTTTTTCTGAAACCAACGCATCAAGAGCTTGTAAAACATCTGTTGTTACTTTCAAACTTACTTTGTTTTGATCTTCGTTATCAGTATTAATGCTCTGCACTTGCTGAAAATGCTCAGAATATTCATCAATACAGTTATCAATAGACTTATTGTAACTTAAAAGAACACTCTTATTCATCACAGATCCTGAACGCCTAGTAAGTAAATTTGCGTATTCACGTTGTAGTGCGGTGTCAGGAGAAGCTTTCAGTGCATAAACTACGTCAATTTTTGAAGTCCATCTTTTTGACAAGAAAAAGTCTGTGAATACTTTAAAATTATCATCGTTCAGATAGCTTCTAGCTTTTTGCCATGTAAACCAACACACGGCATCAAAAAGCCCTCTGTCGAGTATAACTACATCGTACTCTTTGTTCTCATTGCTCATGATGCGGGCTAGTTCAGCCAATGCATGACAGCCTGTCCAAACATTAAAGTTTGGATCAAATTTATCTCTGATAGGACAAATACTAGCCCTTTCGCTAAGAACTTTAACCCGGAACTTGTTGCGCTTTAAAAAAATGACCAATGAATTAATGCATGATGTTTTGCCAGATTTTGGTGTGCCACAAAACTCAATAATTATTGGGCGACGAGGTCGAACATCACGTTTTGCTTGCAACACAGATTTAGCTTTTGCTTCCAATCGCTCAATCTGTTCAGGTATTTGATTTAGGCTTAGCAACGTATAATTTCCCCTATGATACTGCCTACTCGACCTCGGCTTTAATCTCAAAACGCCGGACCATTGTTCCTGTTATTGCTGCAGTCAACGCAGATGCCGTGGAGATATGAATCCAAAAAAACCAACTGAATCCACTAAATTCGTGTGCACTGCTCGCAATTATTCCGCAAATAACAACAATAGAAAACATTGAAATCAACATAGCAAATAGAGGGCGGGTTAAGAAATAAGCGATAGTCGCCGCTTGTGAAGTCGGTGAAGAATTTATTTTAACAGTCATAGCGAACTTGTCTTTATAAAGTTTGCGAATGTAATATAGACTAGAAAAGCAAATTGATGAATAGCTTGTAACTGCTGCTATTTGCTTCATTGAGATAGTGATTGGGGGAGAATCCATCAACACAATTTGTCCCCACAAATAACAAACTATGCATATGGAGAGGATGAAAAAACAAAATAAAATCCAAAACGCTGTATCGCTTAGTTGCATCCCTTCTTTCATTTTTTTCTCCGTTTTTTCGGATATACCTAATCTAATTAAAGCGTAAGTAATACTACTTTACCTCATCCGCCGGTAAATACAACCGGTCGCCCTTTTCCTTATACACTTCCGCCATTTCGCGCATGCCTGCCTCTGCCGCCGCCTTGCTGGCTGCCGCTGTGTCAGCGCCCAGTTTTTCCGCCGCGATGAAACCCTCTGCGCTTTGGTTTTGTTTGCTGGCGAAGTCGTGGACCTCCTGGCTGATTTTCATGCTGCAAAACTTTGGCCCGCACATGGAGCAGAAATGCGCGGTTTTTGCGCCTTCGGCCGGGAGCGTCTGGTCGTGATATTCCTCCGCCGTGTCGGGGTCGAGCGACAGATTGAACTGGTCGCGCCAGCGGAATTCGAAGCGCGCCTTGCTGAGCGCGTCGTCGCGGACCTGCGCTGCCGGATGGCCCTTGGCAAGATCAGCGGCGTGCGCGGCGAGCTTGTACGTCACCACGCCCACTTTCACGTCATCACGGTCGGGCAGGCCCAGATGCTCCTTGGGCGTCACGTAACACAGCATCGCCGTGCCGTACCAGCCGATCTGCGCCGCGCCGATGCCGCTGGTGATATGGTCGTACCCGGGCGCGATATCGGTGGTGAGGGGGCCGAGCGTGTAGAACGGCGCCTCGCCGCAGACTTCGAGCTGCTTGGTCATATTCTCCTTGATCTTGTGCATCGGCACATGGCCGGGGCCTTCGATCATCACCTGCACATCGGATTTCCAAGCGCGGTGGGTCAGCTCGCCGAGTGTGTAGAGTTCGCTAAACTGCGCCTCGTCATTGGCGTCGGCAATGCTGCCGGGGCGCAGGCCATCGCCAAGCGAATAGGCGATGTCATAGGCTTTCATAATCTCGGTAATGTCGTCGAAATGCTCGTACAGGAACGATTCCTTATGATGCGCGAGGCACCATTTTGCCATGATCGACCCGCCGCGTGACACAATGCCCGTGACGCGCTTCGCCGCCATCGGCACATAGGGGAGCCGCACGCCGGCGTGGATGGTGAAATAATCGACACCCTGTTCGGCCTGTTCAATGAGCGTGTCGCGGAATATTTCCCAGGTCAGTTCCTCGGCAATGCCGCCCACTTTTTCGAGCGCCTGGTAAATCGGTACGGTGCCGATTGGTACGGGGGAGTTGCGGATAATCCATTCGCGGGTGTCGTGGATATTGCGGCCGGTGGAAAGGTCCATCACTGTGTCCGCGCCCCAGCGGGTGGACCAGACCATTTTGTCAACTTCATTGGCAACGTCGGATGCCACAGCTGAGTTGCCGATATTGGCGTTGATTTTGACCAAAAAGTTACGCCCGATCGCCATCGGTTCGGTTTCCGCATGGTTGATATTGCTGGGGATGATGGCGCGGCCGCGCGCGACTTCATCGCGGACGAATTCAGGCGTCACATAATCGGGGATGGCGGCGCCAAAGCTTTCGCCCCCCTGTATTTTGGCGCGGTTATATTCTTGTCTGCGTTCGCGCCCCAGATTCTCACGCTCGGCGACATATTCCATTTCGGGCGTAATAATGCCCTGCCGCGCATAGTGCATCTGGCTGACATTCCTGCCCGGCTTTGCGCGGAGCGGCCGCGTGACGGGATGCGGGAAAGGTTCGACACCGCCGCTGCGGTCGGGGCCGAGCTGGCCGTTATCTTCGGGCTTGGTGGCGCGACCGTCATATTCCTCGACATCATCGCGGCCCATGATCCATCTCTGACGCAATTGCGGCAGGCCCTTGTGGATATCAATGCTGGTTTCAGGATCGCTGTAAGGACCAGATGTGTCATAGACGCGCACCGGGTCCTCGCCGCCTTCCAGGTGGATTTCGCGCATGGCGACGCGGATGCCGGAGCCGGATTTGGCGGCGACATGGATTTTCTTTGACCCGCGAATGGGGCCGGTGGTCACGCCAATCGTGCCGTCTTCTTTTTCGGTTCTTGCGGGTGCGTCGCCCATGGATAGTCTCCTTATGGTGACAGAGGAGCTGGGGACGGGTGGCGCTGATATTGGCGCGGATGCCGCTCCCTCCCTCCGCCAGTGTTAGCTGGATCAGGTTCAACGGGTCGCGGACTATTCCGCTCTCAACCCGTAACGACACAGGCTCCCCGGGGATATGGATGCAATGTAGGGCAAGCCTTGCCCTGTGTCCAGCAATGCCGATACACAATGTTGGTCATAATACACGTATTACACGCAGTTAGTCGAAGCCAGTTGGTGGCGGCGTGATAACTACTTGCATTCCAAATGCTTTGCATATTAGCTGATGACATGAAAATATCCCGTCTTCCCCTCCTGTTCGCATTGGCTGGCTGCACTGCGTTTAGTTTTTCCATGCCCGTGTTGGCACAGCAAGAGCGTGCAGCAACTGGTGATGACGGTGACATTGTCATAGAAGGCCGCAGGGGCAGGACGCGGGATAAGATCAAGGTGCTTCTGGAAAAAGGGACTACAAAGCAGTTGGGCCGCTTTGAAAAAAAGATATGTCCCGGGGTATTGGGAATATCTGCCGACATGTCAGCGACATTTGTCCGCATCATCCGTGAAAACCTGGAAAAAGCGGAGATCGAACTGGATGCGGAGGATTGCGATGTGAATGCATTGCTGGTCTTTTCCGAAGAACCTGCACAGTTGATATCGATTTTGCATGAAGGAAAACATGAACTTTTTACCGGATTGCCCAAACGTGAGATCAAAAGGCTCAAGAAAGGCGGCGAGCAGATATATAGCTGGCAGGTCATCGAACAGCGCGGGCGCGGCGGCGAGAAGCTGCAAAGGGTAACTCAGATGAATGGCCGGCCGGTTGGCGGTAAAGACGGCGTGCTGATCGTAGAGGATATTGGTGTGTCCCGCATCTATGAACGGACACGTGACGACATGGTGTTCGCAGTAGCCGTTATCGACGTTGACGCTATAGAGGGCAAAACGTTCCAACAGGTCGCGGATATTGCGACGCTTCACCTTGCGCTGGATATTGCGCCTGAGGCAGCTGAAAGGGCCGAGAGCAATTCGATACTCACGTTATTTAATGAACGGGAAAATGATGCTGCGCCCGAGCGGATGTCGGATTTGGAATTTGCGACACTGAAAAATCTCTACAAGATCAAATCAAATAACTATAAGGCATTCAGGCAGTTAGGACGGGTTGCGAGCATGATCGAAAAAACAGAACGTTCCGATGCTGAAACAGGTCCTGCTGATTCCAGCAAAGAATAACTGATCTCATCCATATTATTGCCGTTTCAGCACCGCCTGTCCCTTGGGATAGAGGATGGTGTAGCTTTGCGGCAGGGCGATGACCGTGCCGTCGCATTGTAGCGTGACCCTGGTGCGCTGGGCACTGCTGACGTCCATCAACCATTTCTTGCCGGATTTTGACAGGGTCAGGCTGATGGCTCTGACCTGCTGGGCATCTGTACCTGTCAATGCGACAGGGATTGTTTCGCTGTCGGCCCAGCCTTCAAACCTGCTCTCCTTTGGCAGCATGCTGATGGCGGCGTCGATACGGATGGCGGCGGCATCTCCATCCAGCGCCGCCGCGCTATACTGGATATTCACATGCGGTTGCAGCCCAGGGTTGGGAACGGCTAGGCTATCATCCTCAATCGCGGTAACAGGTGCAGGCAGCGTGCGCGCCGGATGCGGGGGGTAGGGATAACCTACATTCTTACCGGTAATACGGTTATATCGGACGATCTGGCCGGTTGGTACAATCGCCTCATATTTACCATCATCGTCCGCATCGACCAGGCAGTTCATCCGGTATCGCCCCTTTGGCTCGCCCGTCAGGTCGGTGCGTTTTTCCGGTGTGCACATATGGATTTCAGCGCCCACCATATATTCGCGGAACACGGTGGGATTTTTCTTTTTGGGTGCGGCCGCAATGGTATCATCGGACAGGCGGAACTTGCGGTATTGCAGCGCGCGCTGGTCAGTGAGCAGCACTGCGCCCTTTTTGAACTGCGCATTATGCGCCGTGACAGGCTGTGCAGCTGCTATGCCTGTGAAAATTTCCGCAATGCTGTTGTTGAGCCGGTTGCAGTCAAATTCCGGCGGCTGTTCCTGCGCTGATAGCGGGCCCAGTGCCACCGCTACAACCAGCGCCAGTGTGCCCGCGCGGGCATGTCCATGGGGGGATATGGTCAGCATGTGCTATATTTAGCGGGCCTGTATACCTGCCGCAATGGCGGCTTAGCCAGATGCGCCGGTTTTTACACCTGCGCGCTCCAGCTCGGGCCCGATCCGTCCGGTCAGCCACAGGAAATACATTTTGAAATCTGCGGCCAATGACCAGAGCGGATATGTGAAAGTGGCGGGGCGGTTTTTTTCGACACGAAAATGCGCCAGCCAGGCAAAGAAATAACCCGCCACGGGCATAGCCAGCAGCCATAGCCATTTCCCGGACAGGACAGCATAAAAAGCCACGGCGATAACCAGCGTTGTGCCAATATAATGCAGGCTGCGGGTCCGCGGCTTGCTGTGCTCCCGCAGGTAGAATGGCCAGAATGTTTCAAATGACTGATATTCGCGCATGATGTCCTCGTACTATTTACCCGGTATTATATGCACAAAAAGAAAGAGCGCAAAACAAACCGGTGTTTCGCGCTCTTGCGGGCTACTAAACCCGTTTTTGCAGGAACGGTGATCAGGGCCTATCCATTGCCTTTTTCATTATCGGTAGCCTTGGGCCCCGATTGGCTGGTTTTTGGTTGGGGCCTGCTGCGTTGCGTAGGTCGCGGCTTCGCTGGTGCCGGTTTGGCAAGCGCAGGTGATGGCTTTGTTTCTGCCTTCTGCGTAGCCTTGCCCGCATCACTATCACCCTGAGCTGTGGCCCCCGCGACCAGGTTGTCAAGCGACTGGCCATCAAGGCCCAGCTCTTTCATCAGCCCGTCAATAACAGGCGCCTGCGCGCGGTAGGACAGCGCCGCGGATACAGCGTCAGTGGCAAGATTGCCCGAACCGCCGCCAGCCGGCGCATTGCCGGAACCACTGCCAGCCCCGCCGCCATTTTGCGTGATGCCATCGACCTGTACGATTTTGATCGAGTCAATCGCCTCCATTGGTTTTGCCGCTTCCTTGACCACGTTGGGCAGGACATTCAGCAGCGCCAGCTTGGTCTGCAGCGAAATCTGGTCAGATGACAGGATGTTTGCCGCTTCATTGACTGCTTTTTGACCCGCCGCTTCGACTTCGAAACGAACGCGGGCTGCATCGGCGCGCAGTTTTTCCGCTTCGGATTCACCCTGTGCTTCCAGCCGCAATGCCTCGGCACGGTTGGACGATGCTTCTTTCTCTGCTTCGGCTTCAACCTTGACGGAGATAGCCTCACGTTCAGCTTCTTTCGATGCTTCGATCAGTTCGATGCGTTTCTGACGATCGGCAATCTCGGTTTCACGCGATGTTGCGACCTGTTCTTCAGCAGCCACTGCCTTGGCGCGCGCCTCGTCGGCTTCGGCCTTGGCATGGCTTTCTTCACGCGACTTGTTCTGGATAGCAATCTGCTGTTCCTGACGTGCAATCTCGATCGATTGCTGCTGGGAAATGCGTTTTTCCTCGACGGTACGATCCGCTTCGATCTGCCGTGAATCAACTTGCTGTTTAGCACTAATCCGCGCTTCATCGGCTTCACGTCCGCGCTCTGCCTGCTGCGTTGCGACTTCAGACGTTTGTGCCGCGCGGCGAACTTCGACTTCACGTTCCTGTTCGAGGCGTGCAAATTCATTGTCACGGCTGATTTCAAACGACCGTTGATCGGCTTCAAGGTTCTTGGTTTCCATCTGCACGCGGGTATCCTGCTCGATATCGTTGCGCGCTTTCTTGCGCAGTTCAATCTGCTCGGTGAGCTTGGTCAGGCCTTCGGCGTCAAACGCGTTATTGGCGTTGAAATGTTCGATGCTGGTCTGGTCAAGCCCGGTCAGCGAAACCGATTCCAGTTCCAGGCCGTTCATGGCCAGGTCGTTGGAGGAAACCTGCTGCACTTTCTGAACGAAATCGGCGCGCTGTTCGTGCAGTTCGTTCATCGTCATGCCGGCGGCGACGGAACGCAGCGCATCGACGAACTTGCCTTCGACCAAATCCTTCAGCGCTTCGGGCTGCATGGTGCGCAGGCCGAGCGTTTGTGCCGCCATGGCAAGTGCCTCGCTGTCGGGGCGCACACGGACATAGAATTCCGCCTTCACGTCGATCCGCAAGCGGTCGAGCGTAATCAGCGCATCTGCGTTTTTGCGTTCCACCGCAAGACGTACGGTATTCATATTCACTGGCATGGTTTCGTGCAGTACGGGTAGTACCATTGCGCCGCCGTTCATCACGACTTTCTCTCCGCCAAAACCGGTGCGGACGAATGCGATTTCCTTGGTCGCGCGGCGGTATAGCCGGGTAATGATGATCGCCAATATGATAAAGGCCACGACGGGCACGCCCACAAAAAGGGTCAAACTGGATAAACTCTCAAGCATATTTTCTCTCTTTCATTTTGCGCCTGTCTGCGTCTGATTTCCAATGGGTTTTGGCCAAGAGAATCGGTGCTGCGACAAGGCAGTTGTTGATAAACTAACAATTTTCGGTGGCCATGCGACTCTTTAATCATATGGCCGTATTTGGGTCTCGAGCGTCCGTCAGTCGCCCAGTTGCGGCACATTTGCATTGCCGCGTGAAATTGCCCGGAACTTGCGTCCTTCTCGGGCTGTGAGGAGCACTTCCTCGCCTTCATTCAATATCTGGCCTGCATTATCGGGTTCGACCATGATATAGTGGTGATGGCCGTGCACATCGGTCACCTTGGCACGCGCGGGGGAGCCTGTTTGCGCACGGCCCGTCTGAATTACCGCGAAACGGCCGATCAGCGACCCGACATTGACCGCAGTCGTTTCATCTTGCGGGATGATGCGCGACAAGGGCCGTGATAACAAGCCAGTGAGCGGGAGCGCTGTCACAGCGGCGATCGGTGCAGCCAGCCATGGGCTGAGTAGAGCCCCGGTCAGGTTTTCGATAAACTGTTGTCCGGCAAGGCCAATCATGCCAAACAATGCCAAGAATAGCACCAGCAGCATCATGAGCGGCAGCCGGCCCAGACCCAACATGGCGAGCAGGCCATCGGCAGGACCGCTCGCATCAAAATCTGCGTCCATATCCATGTCAATGTCCAGGTCGACATCCAGATCGGGACTGAGGTCGCCCAGCCCAATAGCCTGCAGTACGCCCAGCGCAATCATCAGCAGTAACGCCCCGGTGAAAATCAGGTTTTCATCGAGTAACCAGAAATCAAACACGCGTTATAACCCTCTCTAAGCAGCGGCTATTTGCGCCTGCTGTCTATATGAATATGGGATGAACATGGCGCGATTTCAAGATGTGCGATACCGATTTTCGCACGGTTATCGCACCTACTGTAACAATCCATATCCTGACATACGCTATTGCGCATATCGCGGCTGTGCATTAGCGTTTCGGTAAATATACAAGGGGAGTTTACATATGAAGCGTTACACCATTCATGCGGCCATGGTCGCTATTCCAGCCATGATTGTCGCCACGCCAGCGCTGGCGCGGCCGATGACAGCAGAAGATGTGCTGAAAGTGGAGCAGGTGGCGGAAATAGCCCTGACTGCGGATGGTTCGCAAATGGTAATTGGCGTATCCAAAGCCCCTGATATCGCGAACGGCGAAGACAATGGGCGCGCCGAACGGACCATGCATGTTGCCTCAACACGCTCTGGTGGTGCCAATGCCGCACGCGCCTTCCTGCCTGAAGACATGAATGTGCGCAGTCTTGCCTATTCGCCCGATGGCCGGATGATCAGTTTCCTGTGGAAGCCGGATGGCGATGATGCGAAGACTGCCGTCTATGGCATTCCTGTCGATGGCGGTGGTCACCGCAAGCTTGCCGGGATTAAGGATGCGAGTGTTTCCGGTTATGCATGGGCTCCCGACTCACGCACACTGTACCTGCGTGTTGGCGCGGCAAAGGACAAGAAACGCAAAACCGAAAGCAAGGCTGGTTTCAACGCTGTTATCTATGAGGAAGAGCAGAAATTTTCCCGGCTTTTTGCCGCCGATACAATGGGGGGTGAAGGGGAGCCGCGTGCCATAAATGTTGAGGGTCAGATAAGCGGTATGCGCGTTTCGCCTGATGGTCGTTGGTTGGCGGTATCATCTGCACCGACGACGCAGGTGGATGACAGCCTGACATCCACACGTGTGCATATTATCAACGCAGCCAATGGAACCCGCCGTGCCGTGGTGGCAACGCCGGGCAAGATTGGCGATTTTGAAATTTCGCCCGATGGCCGCACATTGTCGCTGGTCGCGGCAGTGGACAAAAATGATCCGGCGGCAACCACGCTCTATATGGTTGATACGGCAAATGGCGCTTTTCGCGGTGTGACGGAAGGACAGGCCAATGCCGCGGTCGATACTGAATGGATGGACGACGGGCGCCTGGCTGTGGCGATGCATGTCGGTGCGCAGAGCGAGCTTCGTTTCTATAATGCGGCGGGGCGGTTGCGCGAAACCATAGACCCGGGTGCGTTGATATTGCGCAGTATTGATGCAGATGGCGGCAAGCTGGCCGTGATCGCAGATACACCAGAGCATCCGCGTGAGGCGTTCCTGCTGGAGCGCGGCAAGTTCACACGCTGGACCAGTCATAATCCCTGGTTGTCGGAAATCGATATGGGGCGGCAGCGTACCATCCGCTACACCGCGCGTGACGGACAGGAAGTCGAAGGTGTTCTGGTCGAACCGGTTGGCGGTGCCCCCTCGGGTGGTGCGCCCACTATTTTCGACGTGCATGGCGGCCCCGAAGCGCATGAATCCAATGGCTGGGTTACCAATTATGGTGGCCCGGGTCAGGTTGCGGCAGGCAAGGGTTATAGCGTGTTTCTGCCCAATTATCGCGGTTCGACCGCCTATGGCACGGCTTTTTCCAAACAGCACCAGAATGACTATGCGGGCAAGGAATTCAATGACCTTGTCGATGCCATAGGTGCCCTTTCGGATATGGGGATCACGAACAAGGACAAAGTAGGCATCACTGGCGGCTCCTATGGCGGCTATGCCTCGGCCTGGGGCGCAACAGCGCTCAGCGAACATTTTGCCGCGAGCGTTATGTTTGTCGGCATTTCCAACCAGATTTCCAAATTTGGCACGACCGACATTCCCAATGAGATGTTCCTCGTCCACTCACGCAAATGGCCGTGGGAAAACTGGCAGGGTATGCTGGAACGCAGCCCGATCTATCATGTCGACAAGGCGAAAACGCCAATCCTGATCCTGCACGGTGAAGACGACACGCGCGTTGCGCCGAGCCAGAGTTATGAGCTTTACCGCAATATCAAGGTGCGTCAGCCCGATACACCGGTACGCCTCGTACTCTATCCGGGTGAAGGCCATGGTAACCGCAAGGCAGCGGCGCAATATGACTATAATATCCGCATGATGCGCTGGATGGATAATTATCTGAAGGGCCCGGGTGGCGAGATGCCGCCAGTGCGTTTTGACCTGCCCGAAGGTTTTGCGGGTGCGAAGAAGGAAAAAGCAGACTGAATGGGCATGTAGCGCGGAGCACAGGCATTAAGCCTGTGTCTCCCGCTTTGCTAAAACGCTTCCATATTGCGCGCGCCGGACAGGCCATCGCGGTGGATGGCGACACCATTCATCAGGCTGTTGGCGATCATGCGGGCGCGTTCATGGATATGTTCCACCGCTTTGGATGATGCGTCCATGCCCTCCAGCGTTTGGTGGAACAGGTCCAGCCAGTGTACAAAATGGGCATGATCCAGTCCGTCAATGGCAATATGCTTGACCATCGGATTGCCGGAAAAACCGCCGCTATTATGCAGCACCGATGCCCAGAAGCTTTTCATGCGGGCAAGGTGCGGCGGCCAATCATCAATATGCCGGGCAAAAATTGGACCGAGCAGCGCGTCGCCGCGGATGCGCGCATAGAAATTTTCAACCATTTCAGAAATGAAAGCTGTGTCTATACCCATCGCCTCGGCGGCTTTGCGCTTGCGCAGCCGGGCGGCTGCTGCATGGCCGCGCACATCGGCATCAGGAGTAACGATTTTCTTTTCAGGCATGGGTGATCTGCCGGGTTATTCGGCGGTTTCGGCCGGCTGGTATTTCAATTCCAGATAGCGTTCACGCACGGCCAGTTGGTCGAGTTCACCATTGGCGATCTTGCGCGCCATAGTGTCTATTTCCTGCTCAATTGTCTTGAGCCCGCCAACCAATTGTTCCTCGGGCGTGCGGCCATTGCGCTCTTCCTTTTGCAGGTGCGGCGGAATGCGCCGGAAACCGGTAATCAGCTCGGGCAGATGCTCACCCACCAGCTTGCGCACTTCCATGGCGGCGGGTTCACGCTCATCAAGCCGCTGTAATTGCGGAGCCAGCGCATCCAGCTGTACGCCAATGCCATCGACCAGCGTTGCTGCGGGTGCGGGCAGGGCAGGGCGCTGTGCCTCCAGCCAGATTTCAGTCTTGCCTGCCAGCACGTCTAGCTTTTCGCGCGACAGGTTCTCAGCGCGTGGTACTTTCATCTTGGGAAAGTTGGCAAAAACATACAGCGCGGCAGCAACAGCGAGGCCAGTGGCCATCACGCCTGCAAAACCCAGACCGTTTATGATTGTACCAATAACGCCCGCACCAACCAGTATCGCGCCAGTGGCAATCGCCATACGGCCGAGTTTCTTCCAGAAATGGGTGCGTTTTAGCGCCCGGGATTTCATGCCGATTGACCGGTTTTGTACCTGCCGTGAAAGCGCCTGTTTCGCTTCATGCATGATCTGGTCAGACTGTTGTACACTGCTCACTTGTCTTGTCTCCATGTCCCTAGCCCGGGATTTGGTCTCTCTTATGGTCGCTCAAGGCTGAGCGGAGGAGGTGGAAATGCACCACGCTCCTCGGATTGCCCTATTCCTCGGCAAGCGAAGTCAGGATCGACTTTTCTTCGCTTTTCGTGTCCAGCTTGGCCTGTTCCGCGCCTTCCGCGCGGGCGATATAGCCTTTTGACTTTTCGACTTCGTCCGACAGCGTATCGACGGTCGTTTTCATGCTGTCGAGCGCCTTGAGCTTGAACTCGTCAATATTGTCCATCGTATCGTAAATATTCTGGAACGCGCGCTGCAACGTTTCCAGCGGTATGGTCGAGGACGCTGCCTGTTCGTGGATCCGCCCTGTCTGCTCTTTCAGCATGGTGCCGGTACCGTCGATAATGTTCGCGGTCGTCGTGTTGAGCGCGGTAATCTGGTCAAGCACGAGTTTCTGCCCCACCAGTGCCTGTGCCACGGTCACTGCGGTGCGCAACGCGCCTACAGTGGTGGTGCTGGCGCGGTCCACGCCCTTGACCAGTTCGACATTGTTTTTCTTGACCAGATCAAGCGCAAGATAACCCTGTACCGTCACTGCCATCTGCGTAAGCAGGTCTTGGGTCCGCTGGCGCACATAAAACAGCGCGGTTTCGCGCAATGCTTTGGCTTTGGCAGGATCTGTGCTGTCCAGATCGGCGGCTTTTTCCTCAAGGCGCGCATCGAGTGTTTTCGATACATGGATCATCTGTTCAAGTCGCCCCATGGCGCTCCACAGGTTCTGCCGCTCGACATCAATTGCGGCATTGTCCATCAGCAATTCGTCCTTGCCGCCGGCGAGCCGGGCAAGGATGGTCGAGATATGACCTTGCGAACTTTTATAGCCATCAAAATAGCCGCGCAGCTTGCTGCCGAACGGAATAATACCAAACAGCTTGCGCGGGGCGAGCAGATTGCCTTTTTTGGAAGGATCAAGGTCTTCAACGGTGCGGCGCAGTTCGGCAAGATCCTTACCGACGTCATTATTCTCGTCCATCGCGCGGACGGGACGGTCGAGGAAGCGGTTTGACTGGCCCGCTGCATCCATAATTTCCTTGCGGCCCATATTGGTGAGCTGATCGACGCGCTTGCCAAATTCGGGACTGTTTACGTCCTGCGCAATCAGGTCATCGATATAGCTATCAACCTTTTCATCAAGCTTGGTTTTCTGCTCGTCAGTGACAGGCACCAAGCCGGAGGCCTTTTCCGGCTTTACGGCTGGCACGGGCGAGGGTGCGTCAAGTTTCATTTCATCAGTGTCGGTTGCGAATTTTGTTGCGGTTTCGGTGGCCATATGCGTATTTTCTCCATCCCCAGTGCCCTTGGCGGCTAGTCTCTATTCCATAGATGGAGGGAATTTACGCGGTTTTCAAGCCCATTGGAAGAGGTGTATTAAATTTATAATACAGACAGTCTGATTGTTACGGTGAAATTATTTCTTTTCACCTGTCAGCCCCATTGGTGTTATGGAAAACTGTGCAAGTGTTGAATAATGTTCTGCATCTTCCACAATATTCAATTTAGGGCGCACGGCGATCATGTCGCATAATTTTTCCGACATTGTGACGGGGGCCCAGGTGTCTTTGGATCCATGCCAGATTTCGACTGGACAGGTGATATTCTCAAGGTCCGTTGACCAGTCTTCCACGTAAGATTGAATGAAGCGGATATAGCTGGAAGGTTTTGTGTGAAAGCTGTTTGACAGGCCGTGTATCACGGCTTCACGGTATTCAGGCTTATCCAGTAGTTCTTTTTCGGCTTCACCGCATTTTGCAAAGAGCTGTTTTATCAGGAACTCAGGCATAAAGCGCAGGGCAATGCCTTGGCCGAACGTCAAGCATTTCAATGCCGCCGGCCATTTGCTCGCAAGCATGAAAACAGGCTTCCCGGCCATATACGGAAGGAAATTCCCTAGGCTGAGTGGAGCGGCAGGAGAGATAAGTGTTAACCGCCCGATGCTTTCGGACCGCATGGCGGCGATTTTGATTGCAGCCATTGCACCAATGGAAAAACCGATCAGATGGATGTGTCCATCTGGAAGTTCAGATGTGGCCTGCACAAAATTTTCGAGAGTATCCATAATCGGATTGCCCGTACCCGCTTGAAGCATGTTCGGAGCAAGAACAGGGATATCGGGATGCGAATTTTGCATAATTCTCACATCATGCGGGCTGCCAGGTACTCCATGGCAGAAATAGATCGCTTCACTGGATGCACTCATAGCCAGATACTCCGGTCATTTGGCATGAATTTTCAATAGAGCAAGGCGTTGCTGGCAATAGTCATGTATAAGCTAGATGAGTAGCGTATAATATTAGGTATGGTAGTTCCATCATGGAAATGGCAGGGGTGACAGGATTCGAACCCGTGGCCCTCGGTTTTGGAGACCGATGCTCTACCAACTGAGCTACACCCCTGTGCCGATTCATGCCCGCGTCATTGTGCGGGTGAGATGCGCCATTAGCCGCACTTGGCGTGAAGAGCAAGCATGATCCTCATAAAACATGGTGTATTTGCGTTAACTGCACCCTGCAACACGGCTTTAACCGGGACAGGGCCTATATTCTTTACCAGTTCCACCGCGTTTCAGGATCAACTTCAGGATTTCGGCCCATGAGCTATAATATCCATTATGACATGCCCACTGACGATACACCGCCGATCCGCTATGCAGCGGCAGCGCAGGAGGACCGGAGCGCACCGCGCATCAAGCTGTCGATTCCGGCTACGCTGCGGCCATCAGGTGACAAAGGTTTTCAGGTCGAAGTGATTGACCTGTCGCTGTCGGGTTTTGCATGCAAGGCGCTCACCAGCATGCATCCCGGCACGCGGTGCTGGCTGACCCTGCCGGGTCTGTCGGCGCTGCAAGCGGAAATCGTACGCAATGACGACAATATTGTTGGATGCGCCTTTGCCAACCTGCTCAGCCCGGCGGTTCTGGAATCGATTATCGCGCGCTTTGGCGTAGCAGACTAAGGTCTGAAAGAATTGCTGGTGGTACACTAATGGCTTGCCCGGCGGGGCGGCGCATATCATAGTCAATCCCATGATGCTGGATACCGATCTGCTGCTGAAGGCCTATGCGATTGGCGTGTTCCCGATGGCGGACAGCCGTGATGACCCGGATGTTTTCTGGGTAGAGCCGCAGCTACGGGCAATTTTTCCGCTGGACAGGTTCCATCTTTCGCGATCGCTTGCCAAAAAACTGCGGCAGGACCGTTTTGAATTCACCTGCAACGCGGCATTTGCGAAAGTTATCGCTGCCTGCGCCGAAACATCAAGCGTGGCGGCGACAAAGGACCGCGCCGAAACCTGGATCAACCATGAAATTGAGGCCGCATATATAAAACTCAACCAGCAGGGCAATGCGCATAGCATTGAATGCTGGCAGGATGGTGAACTGGTGGGCGGTCTATATGGCGTTTCGATTGGCCGCGCCTTTTGCGGTGAAAGCATGTTCAGCTGTGTGACCGATGCTTCCAAAGCCGCTTTGGCGGCACTTGTCGCGGCGATGCGGATGGCGGGTTATGAATTGCTCGATTGCCAGTTCATGACCGGCCACCTGGCCAGCCTCGGCGCACGAGAGATATCGCAGGGGGAATATCTTCGGCTGCTCGCAAAGGCATTATATGGTGTGGATGCAAGCGGCAACAGCCGCGCGGTTCAGCCTTCTGGCTCTGCCGTATCTGATGGCTCTGCGGGCGTTTCTTCCGCAGGTGCTGGCGGGGCAGGGTTGCTCGAACCGGTACTGCCGCTGCCCGATGCGCTATCGGCATTGCTGGAAGGCGCAGCGGCTGAGGGCGCATTATCAGATGCAGGGCGCGATCTGGCCGGTTTCGGCAGGCCTTCCTCACCCGGGAAGCGCATCGCGCAATCCTTGACCCAGACATCATAAATCGGGTGTTCAACGACATTGACCGATGGTGATTCCTTGAACAGCCATCCCGAAAAAGCTTTCAGCCATTTCGGTTCTTCATTCTTGCTGGTGCGGGTCTCAACGAACAGTTGTACAAAAGCGCCGGTTTCGGGAACCGGTTCCCATGGAGCGGTACGCTCACATGCGCGCAGGCGCACAATGGCGGGCCCAATCCGCTGTGATTCCCCGGGTTTCATTTCCAGGTCCTGAGTGATGCCGTTACGTTTGTTCAGGAAACCCAGCGTCGCCACGCGGTCTTCCATCGGTGTGCCTTCACCGGTGACAAGAGGTTCTACGGGTGTATCATCCTCGGCCTCAATCACAGATGTGTCGCCTGCGGCCTCTTTCTGTGCGCTATCGCTGCCCTGACTGCACGCAGCGAGCAGCAACGCCGAAGGCATGACAAAGGCAAAGGCGCGTTTCACTCACCAGGGCTCCAGGCTTCGTAATCACCAGTCGATGCGGCGCGCTTGCCGCCACGTTCCAGCGCGCCAGCAGGGCGATATGCCTGCGGTGTGCCCGTTACATTGGGGGTATAATCTTTTTCCCAGATATGCGGCGGCGGCAGATGACTTTCGGGTACTTCATCATAGCTGTGATGAAGCCAGCCGTGCCATTCGGCGGGCACACGGCTCGAATCATTCGCGCCCTGATAGATTACCCAGCGGCGTTCGCGGCCGCTGCGCTGTTTCTTGCTGCGATAATAGGTGTTGCCCTCGGCATCCTCGCCGACTTTCTCACCATTCAGCGCGCTGAACAGGGACGTGCCGATTGTCGCGCCATCCCACCATGTGAATAATTTGCCTAAGATTCCCATAGCGACCGCTTAGCCGTTTTGGGTGGGGGAGGGCAATGGGAAAATGAAAGGATGTGTCTTGCCGGGCGGTACTTGTGAAACGGTGAGGCCAAAACACTTAAACCTGCGGCTACCGAGCTTTGCGGCTGTCTTCCCAATGCACCGTATCACCTGCACTGATGCCCAGTTCCTTGGCAAGGCCGCCGCGTATTTCCAGCACCATGGCAACCGGCTCGCCAGAACGAATGCCCTCAAGTGAATATGGCTCCGCATTAGCGGCAATGCTTTCAATTGTTCCGTCCTGCCGGACGAAAACCAGGTCTAGCGATATAACGGTATTGCGCATCCAGAAACTGGCCATTTTCGGGATTTGAAACGGGAAAATCATGCCTGTATCATCGGCCATTTCGGTGCGGAACATCATCCCCTTGGCCTGCTGTGCAGGGGTGCGGGCAACCTCGACCCTGAATGTATGTACTTTGTCGCCGTCGGTAATGGTAAGCGGGACAACCTCCAGCCCTGATTGCGCGTTAACGGTATAATCTGGCGCCTCGCCCTGTGCGCTCTCACCCTGCGCTGTGCCGGGGGCAGTGCATGCGGCCAGACTTGCAGCGGCGCAAATGGCTATCCAGCGCGTCCAGTTTACTCGTGCCATGGTTCCATATCCTCATATCGGCCGATATCCTGTTCCAGGTCGGCAATTTCGTCCATGCTATCGGCAAAAACCAGGGTGCGTGCAATGGAAAAATCATGCCCGCCGCGCAGCATGGCCTGCAACTGTTTTTGTCTTTTTTCAGGTGAGTGGGCTTCGCGTGCAAATGGACCAAAGCGGCGCTTGCGCGCCATGGTGATGGCGGCCTGCGTTTTTGCAGCGTCTGAGGCGGCTTTCGCTGCCGTGCTGTCCTGTTCCGAAATGCCTGCGGCATAAAGCGCCGTGTCCACGCGGCGACTGCCATAGCCGCGGGCGATAAGCGATGCCGCCTTCTGGCTGGCATAAAGCGCATCGTCAATATATTTGAGCTCCGCAAAACGCGCCACCAGGATGTCTAAATCAGCAGGCTTTTCATCCTCCCATCCGCGCTCGCGCAGTTTGCGGGCGAGATAGAGTTTCAGCTTGTGCGCGCTGGTCGCATATCTGCCAACATAATGCAGTGCAAGATCCCTGAGTAGCCTTTCATTCAGGGGCTTGGGCGGCTTTTTAACGCGCGGTTTGCGCGATCGCCGCGTGCGGGCAGAGCCATGCCGCGCCTCATCTTCAAAATCATCCATTCCAGCCATTGTCATTTTTGTGCCACATTCACGGCCAAATTTGAACGCTTGTCATGCCCAAAAACACATCATGCACAAATCCTGACTGCTATTTTTGAACAATAATTAGGTAAATCAAGGATTTGGAAAATAATGTAATAGATGCGGCAATGCATGGCAGCACAGCCGTTTACAGGGATAAACGGGCAAAATAGCCCGACAGGACAAAGAAACGGGTCAAAAATGACAGAATTGCAAGCCACGCCATCACTGGATGATCTGCCGAGGCGATATTC
Source organism: Sphingorhabdus sp. Alg239-R122 (assembly GCF_900537065.1). GTDB lineage: Bacteria > Pseudomonadota > Alphaproteobacteria > Sphingomonadales > Sphingomonadaceae > Alg239-R122. The sequence goes on from NZ_UNRC01000009.1 coordinate 46,545, forward strand.
CGATTTTACCACTTTGGGCGAAGCACTTGATTATGCCGCGCAGGGTGTCCGCGGTTTCAACTTTCATGATCCCCGCGGCACATTGGTGCGGGCCTATCCGTATAGCGAGATGCGCGAAGACGCACTACAGGCGGCTTACCGCCTGATGGCCCATGGCATCAAGCCGGGCGATCGGATTGCGCTTTGCGCGGAAACCGGCGCCGAATTTGCGGCGCTTTTCTTTGGCGTAGTCTATGCCGGTGCCTGGCCTGTGCCGCTGCCGCTGCCGACCAGCTTTGGCGGCAAAGGCAGCTATATTGACCAGTTGTCGGTGCAGCTTAACAGCTCCGATCCCAAAGTCTTGTTCTTCCCACCTGAACTAGCCGAAATGGCGGGTGCCGCGGCGGAACATTGCAATGTTGAAGGGTTGGATTGGGTCAGCTTCGCAGAACATGATGCGCCTGAGGCGGAATTGCCAGAAGCCAACCCGGATGACATCTGTTACCTGCAATATTCCAGCGGTTCGACCCGTTTCCCTCATGGCGTGGCGGTGACGCACCATGCGCTGCTCAGCAATCTGAAAGCGCATGCGCACGGCATGGATATTAACGGCACCGACCGCTGCATCAGTTGGCTGCCCTGGTATCACGATATGGGTCTGGTGGGCTGCATGCTGTCGATGGTCGCCAACCAGGTATCGACCGACTATCTGAAAACTGAAGATTTTGCCCGCCGCCCGCTGGCTTGGCTTGACATGATCAGCCGCAACCCGGGCAATAGCTGTTCTTATTCACCAACATTTGGCTATGACATCTGTGCCCGCCGCATCAGCAGTCAGTCAAATGTGGCGGAACGGTTCGATTTGTCACGCTGGCGTATTGCGGGCAATGGTGCGGACATGATCCGTCCTGATGTGATGCAGAGTTTTGTTGACGCCTTTGCGGATGCCGGCTTTGATGCCAAAGCGTTCTTGCCGAGCTACGGCCTTGCCGAAGCTACGCTCGCCGTCACGCTGATGCCGCCGGGAGAGGGCATTGTTGTCGAACTGGTCGAAGAAACCAAGCTGTCTGGCCAAGTGCATGATACCAGTAAGCCGACGCGCTATCGCGCGATTGTAAATTGCGGCAAGCCTTGCCTTGATATGAAAATCGAAATCCGTAGTGAACATGGCGAAGTGTTGCCTGAAAATGCGATTGGCAAGATATGGACCGCCGGTCCGTCCGTCATGCACAGCTATTTCCGCGATGAGGAAGCCACCAATGAATGTCTGGTCGATGGTTGGCTCGATACCGGTGATATGGGATATATGTCGGACGGCTATCTCTATGTCGTGGGCCGGGCCAAGGATATGATCATCATCAACGGCAAAAACCACTGGCCTCAAGATATCGAATGGGCGGTCGAACAGCTTCCCGGTTTCAAATCCGGTGATATTGCCGCGTTCAGTGTTACTACGCCAGGCGGTGAAGAAACACCGGCCGTGCTGGTGCAGTGCCGTACCTCTGATGAGGCAGAGCGCCTGCGTATCCGCGATGAGATCAGTGACAAAGTGCGCTCTATAACCGGCATGAACTGCGTCATCGAACTGGTGCCGCCGCGCACATTGCCGCGCACCAGTTCTGGCAAGCTGAGCCGTGCAAAGGCGCGCAACCTGTATCTATCGGGTGAAATACAGCCTTACGCTATAGCTGCTTGATTTTTATGCGGTGAAGCGCACGGTACCGTGCTCCCGCAGGCTTTTCGTGTAAGCGAAAAGTAGCCGTGAGGGACAGGGATCCCACCGCCTGACACCGTGAAGCAATCAAATGAAAAAAGGAATCATACTCTAATGACCCGGTTTATTGCTGCGATCACTCTCGTCGTGCCTGACTATGACGCGGGGATTGAATTTTATGTTGGGCATCTTGGCTTTGATCTGATTGAGGATACGCAGCTTTCCGACGAGAAACGCTGGGTGCTGGTTGCGCCGCCAGGTTCAACCGAAACGCGGTTATTGCTTGCGAAAGCGGCCAATGAAAATCAGGAAGAAGCGATTGGGAATCAGGCGGGTGGCCGTGTTTTCCTGCTTCTGGAAACGTATGATTTCGATGCGGATTATGCATTGATGCAGCAGGCCGGTATTGATTTTCTCGAAGAGCCGCGGGAGGAGCCTTATGGGAAGGTTGCCGTTTTCCGTGATCCGTTCGGGAATAAATGGGACCTGATTGAAAGGGCACTGTAGAGCAATCTTTGCTTGCGCAAACACGAATCTGTGGGTAAAGGCCTTCCATCTCATTACATCGGTCATATATCACAGGCACAACCATCCGGTTGGCACTTAACGGCCCTTACCGGTGAGACACGAATTATAGTTTGGAAGCAGGCAGTTTATGGCAAAGACAACACCCGGTGAATTCGTCCGTCAGGTACGGGCTGAATCGTCAAAAGTGGTATGGCCGACACGGCAGGAAACCATCACCACCACTATCATGGTCATGATTATGATGACGATATTGGCGCTGTTTTTCTTGGGTGTCGATTCGGTCTTTGGCTGGGTCGTGCAATCGCTGCTCTCGCTCGCGTAATTACAGATTTAATATAGAAAGTTTCGCCCATGTCGCGCTGGTACATTATTCACGCCTATTCCGGCTTTGAAAACAAGGTAAAGGAAAACATCCTTTCCGAAGCACAGCGGCTTGAGCTGACCCAGCTGGTGGATGAAGTGGAAGTACCCACCGAAACCGTCACCGAAGTACGCCGCGGCAAGAAAGTGCAGTCGGAGCGGAAATTTTTCCCCGGCTATGTGCTGGCGAAACTGACCATGACCGATGATGTCTATCACCTGGTCAAGAATACGCCGAAAGTGACTGGTTTCCTGGGCTCAAGCGGCAAGCCACAGCCCATCAGCGAGGCCGAGGCTGCCCGTATCCTGAATACCAGGGAAGAAGCCGCCAACGCACCCAAGAAGAAAATCAGCGTCGAATATGACATTGGCGACAGCGTCAAGGTACTCGACGGTCCATTCGCCAGCTTTAACGGTGTGGTCGAGGAACTGGATTTCGAGAAAAACCGCGTTAAGGTTTCGGTCTCTATCTTTGGCCGTGCGACGCCTGTGGAACTCGATTTTGAACAGGTCGAACTACAGAAATAAGCGTTTGGTTTGATCGCCGAGAGGCCATCGGGCAAAAGAATAAAGAATAAGGGCGAACCCTAATATAAAGGTTCTCTCTCTCACCGTTTACATAAAACCATTGCATTATCCGCAGAATCGGTTAATGCCGCGCCTTCTGTCGCTTTTGGGCGATAGATCTCGTGCGGGAGGTGCGCTTTTAGGCAATCCGTCTGACCGCTTAATTTGAGGGGTGTATGTGCAGTATATGCATCCTGACAGAATGAAGGAGCTAGACTATGGCCAAGAAAATTGATGGCTATATTAAACTACAGGTGCCTGCTGGCACCGCCAATCCGTCTCCGCCAATCGGCCCTGCCCTGGGTCAGCGCGGCGTCAACATCATGGAATTCTGTAAGGCCTTCAACGCCGCGACGCAGGATTTTGAAAAGAACACGCCGATCCCGACAACCATAACGGTTTATGCGGATCGCAGCTTTTCTTTCACCACAAAAACACCGCCAGCCAGTTATCTGATCAAGAAAGCAGCAAAGCTTAAATCGGGTTCAAGCGAGCCTGGCAAAACGGTTGCGGGCCAGATCAAGCGTTCGCAGCTGGCTCAGATTGCAGAAACCAAGATGAAAGACCTGAACGCCAACGATATCGAAGCGGCAACGCGCATTATCGAAGGCAGCGCACGCGCTATGGGTCTTGAAGTGACGGAGGGTTAAGCAGATGGCCATGAACAAAAAACAGAAGAATATTGCTGAAAAGCTTGACCGTGATGCGCTGCACAGCGTGGATGACGCGATCAAGACGGTGAAGGAATTTGCCAGTTCGAAGTTTGACGAAACGGTTGAAATCGCTCTGAACCTGGGCGTGGATCCACGTCATGCAGACCAGATGGTGCGCGGCATGGTATCGCTGCCTTCAGGCACAGGCAAAGACATGCGTGTGGCTGTTTTCGCAAAAGGCGACAAAGCTGAGGAAGCGAAAAAAGCAGGCGCAGACGTCGTTGGCGCAGAAGACCTGATGGAAACCATGCAGGGCGGTGACCTGAATTTTGACCGCGTGATTGCAACACCCGACATGATGGGCGTTGTGGGCCGTCTGGGTAAGGTTCTGGGTCCAAAGGGCCTGATGCCGAACCCGAAGCTTGGCACCGTGACCCCTGATGTCACCAAAGCTGTTGGTGATGCCAAGGGTGGCCAGGTGGAATTCCGTGTGGAAAAAGCCGGTATCGTGCACAGCGGCATCGGCAAAGCGAGCTTTAGCGAAAAAGACCTGCGCGCGAATTTCGACGCGTTTGTCGGCGCTATTGTCAAAGCCAAGCCGTCAGGCGCCAAAGGCAAATACGTCAAAAAAGTTGCGATCAGTTCGACCATGGGTCCGGGTCTGAAAATCAACACATCTGAGATCGAAGGCGCGTAAGCCGCAATCGCATTTCATATATCAAGATAACTGAAAGGCCGGAGGGAAACCTCCGGCCTTTTCGCTATGTACAGTGTACACGGTTATATCATGTGATCAGAAATTGAAGCGGATGCCAAGCCCTGCGCCAAAACTTTCCGTATCGTCGCGAACGCTGGCATTAAATCCGTCATTGCCATTGGCGATAAAACGGCGGTCGAAGTTGCGGCCATAAATTTTCTGGTACCTGCCTTCTGCAAACACATCGACCTTGTCCGTCGCCTTGATTGTCAAACCCAGCCTGGACTGCGTTACGAATGCTGTCTTTGAACCTCGCACGCCAAATGTAGGCGCTGTCGCCACGCCATTGTTGGGAAAATACTGAACATCTGTGTCCAGTACCGCGAGGCCAATGGCGCTTCCGAAATATGGGATGATCTTCTGGTTTGCGGACCATACCACATCGCTGTACAGGCCAGCGGTAGCCGTAAACGTGGAAACATCGCCGCTGAAAGTCTGGTTGCCGCCATTAAATGTACCACCACTGACATCAGACTCGCTGTAGCCAACTTCGACTTCAACCCGTGATTTCAAAAAGTCGAACAGCAGGCTATCCTGAATTTTATAGCCGACTGCACCGTTAACGGAAAATCCCGTGTCATAAGCGACATTTATGTCGGCGGGACCGCCCGGTATACCCGGCACACCGGCATCGGGGTTCTGGACACCACGAAAACTGCTGTCATTCAAAAACTCGGCCCCGATGCTGGATGAGACATAAAAGCCTTCATGATCAATTTCGGTTGCTTCTTGTGCCATGGCTTGGCCGGTCAGGCTTAAGCTCAACGGCAGCATGGTTGCAAAAATAGTCAAACGGTTACGAACAGGTTGCATAAGGAGTTCCTATGGTGAGAGAGTTGATAGGGAGGATGCCCTTTCATTCGCATGTCCTGCACAAAAGGTTACATGACTGGATATTGCTGGTGCCCTTGTGGGGTGCTTAGTGGGAATCTGTTACGCCTGACCTTGTGTCTCGGAACATTTGCTGTAGGCCTGTATTCAACGAGTATTCAGTCGGGGCGGGGGGATGATTATGCGGTTACTGATTATAGCCATATTGTTATACGCATTGCCTGTAGCGGCATGGTCACAAACTGGTGGTCCGATAGCTACGCCAGCAGATAAACAATACCAGCTGGCCCTTGACCTGGCCAAAACGCGCGGGAAGGCGCTGTACGAATATGACCAGGCCGCACGTTATACGGCTGCCGCTTTGCGTGAGGATGTCGCGGCGCAGGATATTGCCAAAGTGCGCGGCTGGGTAGTGACACGGCAGCGTGAGGGTCTGCTCGTCACCTATTACGGCATACGCGATGATGCCGTATATCCGTTCTATTCGGCGCTGTGGGACGGGGTGGGCCAAGTGCTGGATCGGCAGTTACTCATGCAGTCGGATGATGCTGTACTGACCGATATGCAGCTACGCCTGATCGCAGCGGGTGACAGCGCGTCGGCCGTGAATCTGAAGAATTGTAGCAACCTGCCATTCAATCCTGTAATATTACCAGCCGATGTTCCGGGCGGCGCTGACCTGGTATATTATCTGACTCCGCAGATGCGTGGTGACCTGTTTCCGCTGGGCGGGCATTACCGGTTTGAAATAGCGGGTGACCGGGTGCAATCGTTCAGGTCATTTACCAATTCCTGCGTCAATGTCCGGACGAAAGCGCAGGGTGACAATGCAGCGCCCGAAGCATTGATGTTCACCCATTCGCTCGACTCCGCGCCCACTGAAGCGCAAGTTTTTGCCGTGTTTTCCATGGGTATACCGCTCTATGTAAAAACCGAGCAGAATGGCCTTCTCTGGCTGATCGAGATATTTTCTGGTGAGCCCAGCATCACTCTGGTTGACCAGAATGCCGAATGAGCCAGGTGCGCGCTTTGCGCTGGTACAGCCATAACCGGCAGGATTGCGGGAATTGGCTTGACTTCGCTGCCATTCCCGCTATTACGCCCCACGAAATCATGTAGGCATCGCCCATGTGATTCCGTCCGAGACAGTTGGTGAGGGAAATATGTCCCTCTTAATTGCCAGCCTAGACGGGGAAAAGTTTTACCGGCCTCGCGTTCTTTGCAGGTCTGCCAGATAAAAGCCATCGGCTTTGGTTCGGCGCGAAACCCACCCCCTTGGACAAAGACCCTATGGTGTAAGCCAGAACGGTCATCGCCCGTCGTTTCCACCATGTGGAGGCGGCGATTATGTAGCGGATTGGTCCGTCAAAAGGCCGATCCAAAAAGGAGAATGGCATGAATCGCGACGAGAAAAAGGAAGCAGTAGCTTCGCTTAGCGCCATGTTGTCCGACGCCGGAGCTGTTGTGGTCACACGCAACCTCGGCCTTACCGTTGCTCAGTCAACTGAACTGCGGTCGGCAATGCGTGAAGCGGGTGCTTCCTATAAAGTCACAAAAAACCGTCTTGCCAAGCTCGCTATTACTGACACGGATTATGATTCCCTTGGTGAATTGCTGACAGGGCCCACCGCCCTTGCAGTTTCACCGGATCCGGTGGCTGCCGCCAAGGCAGTTGTCGAATTTGCGAAATCCAACGACAAACTTGAAATTGTCGGCGGCGCAATGGGTGACACCGTATTGGACGTAGCAGGTGTTAAAGCGCTGGCAGCACTGCCATCACTTGACGAACTGCGCGGCAAACTTGTTGGCCTGCTGAATGCACCAGCCACCAAAGTTGCCCAGGTTGTTCAGGCACCGGCGAGCAAGGTTGCACGGGTTGCAGGCGCATATGCCGCCAGCGGCGCGTGAGCTTAGACGCTTAACTATTCAGATATTTAACACACATCCAACTATGGGCGTTTGAAAAATACGCCCGAATTTGAAAAGGTAATTTTAAAATGGCAGATATTGCAAAAATCGTAGACCAGCTTTCTGAGCTGACTGTTCTGGAAGCCGCTGAACTGGCAACCGCTCTTGAAGAAAAATGGGGCGTTTCCGCTGCAGCCGCTGTTGCTGTTGCTGGTGCACCTGCTGCTGGTGGCGGCGAAGCTGCTGAAGAGAAAGACGAGTTTGACGTTGTTCTGACCGGCGACGGTGGCAAGAAAATCCAGGTGATTAAAGAAGTTCGTGCGATCACCGGCCTGGGCCTGACCGAAGCGAAAGCCATGGTTGAAGGCGCACCGAAAACGGTTAAAGAAGGCGTTAACAAAGCAGAAGCCGAAGAAATCAAAGGCAAGATCGAAGCTGCTGGCGGTACAGTTGAACTCAAGTAATTTGAGCGCATACTGAGCTTTCAAGGCTTCGTCTGTCTTACAGACAAAAGAAGGGCGGCCTCCTTAAGTGGAGCCGCCCTTTTTCCTTACGTGCTTTGCTTGGGTGCGGGTTAGGCCAGATAGGCAGAGCTTTGATAACTAAACACCTGGGTATCATGTGTTGGCGGTGCCAGCAAAAGGGGCAGGGTGAAAATAGCAGCTGCCAAAGCGGCCATGGTTAGATTGCGCATCATGCTTCTCCTTCCGGTTCATTCTCAAAACTGAGCAGGTCACCCGGCTGGCAGCCCAGCTCTTTGCAGATTGCCTCCAGCGTGGAAAACCTGATGGCTTTCGCCTTGCCGGTTTTCAGTATGGACAGGTTGGCGATAGTGATGCCCACCCGTTCTGCCAGTTCAGTCAGCGTCATGCGGTTGTCGTGGAGCAGGTCGTCCAGTTTTACATTGATGGACATCAGATAGTCCCTTCCAGCTCTTCACGCATCTCGGTACCGTGACGGAACACACGGGCGAGGACAAAGAGAACAAGTGCCAGCAGGAAACCGGTGAGTGAAAATGTATCTTCGACATTCAACGCTTCAAAATGGGATTTCAGCCACAATGCCAGAGGTAACAAAACCATGGATACGCCCTGCACGGCAAGCGTGATCCAGCCCATGCGTGCTATGCGGTCCGCATTTTCAGGGTCAAATGGTTCACCTTTTTCGACCGAAGTGGCGACATGCATTAGCTCGCGGATAAACCGGAAGCCCAAAAACAATAGGAAAACCACAAGGGCGAGTGCGGCCAGTATAACCCAGTAACCACTTGCAGGCGCACCTGCTTCGGCGAGCATTGCATAAATTTCTCCACGTTGCACTGTCAGTATGGCGCCAATGCCTATCCCGACCATGACCATGGTAAAGATAAGCAGACCTGCGAGCAGCATCAAAAGCAGCTGCGTCAGCTTCAAAACTTTATCATTCATATGTGTAGTCATATTGACCTCCGATAATTGAATTATTGATAAACAATAAAATAATATTGAAAAAAGGCAAGTTTTTTATTGAAAAACAATAAAATTACTTTGTTCCATCAACTTCCTTGCAGCTTCTCTCTTGCAGCATTCGATATTTGGAAGGACATGGTTTGGTTGTTGCGGGCGAATCGAAATAGCTGCACCCTTGACCCCAAACCCGCTGCGCCTTATATGAAATCCAACACCGGCACTTTTCGAGACATGGATCGCCAATGCGCAGGCGCTTCGTACGGAATGAAAATTGCAATCGGTTCTAAATGACGCAAAGCTGCGATCAGCCAGAAATGGTTGGTAACGCGGCTTTTTTGTCGTTTATGCGCCCTGAAAATCTGGTTTTCGGGCGCATTTTCTGCGCCCGCATATCGGCACTTTAAAGACACGCGAAAGAGGCGAATCTATAATATGGCAAGCAAGGTGAAAAAGGCGGAGGAACTTATTCCCACCGCGAAAAAGCGTATCCGTAAAATCTTTGGTGACATTCACGAAGTCATCGACATGCCCAACCTGATCGAGGTGCAGCGTGAGAGCTATGAGCAGTTCCTGCGCTCTGACCCGGCGACAGATTATGTGTCGGGCCTGGAAAAAACACTGCGCGGTGTTTTCCCGATTCGCGACTTTGCGGGCACAGCGGAACTCGATTTCGTGCATTACGAACTCGAAGACCCGAAATATGATACGCAGGAATGCCGTCAGCGCGGCATCACCTATGCAGCGCCGATGAAGGTCACTTTGCGCCTGATCGTGTTTGAGGTTGATCCTGACACCGAAAGCCGTTCCGTGCTCGATATTAAAGAGCAGGACGTCTATATGGGCGACATGCCGCTAATGACAGGCAACGGCACATTCATCATCAATGGCACGGAACGCGTGATCGTGTCGCAGATGCACCGTTCACCAGGTGTATTGTTCGATCATGACCGCGGCAAAACACACAGCTCGGGCAAGTTCCTCTTCGCGGCCCGTGTTATTCCTTACCGTGGTTCATGGCTTGATTTCGAATTTGATGCGAAAGACATTGTCAATGTCCGTATCGACCGCAAGCGCAAGCTGCCGGTCACGGCTTTGCTTTATGCGCTGGGCCTGAACAGCGAGGAAATCCTCGCCGAATTTTATGACACCATTACTTATGAACGCGGCAAGGATGGCTGGAAAATCCCATTTGTCGGCGAGCAGTGGCGCGGCCAGAAGCCTGCATTTGACATTGTTGATGCGAAATCGGGCGAAGTCGTGTTTGAAGCGGGCCAGAAAATCACCCCGCGTGCGGCCAATAAAGCCGTCAAGGATGGCCTGAAATCACTGATTATCCCGACCGACGAAATTTTCGGCCGTTACAGCGCATATGACCTGGTCAATGACAAGACCGGAGAAATTTACATCGAAGCCGGTGATGAAGTGTCGCCGGAAAATCTGGAAAAGATTGATGGTGCCGGTATTGACGAGCTGGTTCTGCTCGACGTTGACCATGTGACCACCGGTCCGTGGATCCGCAACACTATGAAAGCCGATAAGTCGGAAAATAGCGACATGGGTCTTGATGCAATCTACCGCGTCATGCGCCCGGGCGAACCGCCAACGCGCGAAACCGCCGATGCGCTGTTTGAAGGCCTGTTCTTTGACGGCGAGCGCTACGATCTTTCCGCGGTCGGCCGTGTGAAGCTCAACATGCGTCTTGACCTGGATGCAGAGGATACCGTGACCACGCTGCGCAAGGAAGACATTCTTGCGGTCGTGAAAACGCTGGTGAACCTGAAAGACGGCAAGGGCGAGGTTGACGATATCGATAACCTCGGCAATCGCCGTGTGCGTTCTGTCGGCGAGTTGCTGGAAAACCAGTACCGCGTTGGCCTGCTACGTATGGAACGTGCTGTTAAAGAACGCATGTCATCGGTTGATGTGTCGACGGTGATGCCGAACGATCTGATCAACGCGAAGCCTGCTGTTGCGGCCGTGCGTGAGTTTTTCGGCTCTTCGCAGTTGTCACAGTTTATGGATCAGACCAACCCGCTGTCTGAAGTGACGCATAAGCGCCGTGTTTCGGCATTGGGCCCTGGCGGTCTGACGCGTGAACGTGCCGGCTTTGAAGTCCGTGACGTTCACCCGACCCATTACGGCCGTATCTGCCCGATTGAAACGCCGGAGGGGCCGAATATTGGTCTTATCAACTCACTGGCATCGTTCAGCCGGGTCAACAAATATGGCTTTATCGAAACGCCATATCGTAAAGTTGTCGATGGCAAGGTGACCAACGAAGTTGTGTATCTGTCCGCCATGGAAGAGCAGAAGCACACCGTGGCACAGGCCAATGCCGAGCTGAACGAGGATGGTTCGTTTGTCGAGGAAATCGTGTCTTCACGTGAAGCTGGCGAATTCCTGATGGCGCAGCGTGAGAGCATTACGTTGATGGACGTTTCTCCCAAACAGCTCGTATCTGTTGCTGCATCGCTTATTCCGTTCCTGGAAAATGATGACGCCAACCGTGCGCTTATGGGATCAAACATGCAACGTCAGGCTGTACCGCTGGTAAAAGCGGAAGCACCATTTGTTGGCACCGGCATGGAAGAAACCGTGGCCCGTGATTCCGGTGCGGCTATTGGCGCGAAACGTGCCGGTATTGTCGACCAGGTTGATGCGACGCGTATCGTGATCCGTGCAACTGGCAGCGTTGAAGCTGGCAAGTCGGGTGTGGATATTTACACGTTGCAGAAGTTCCAGCGTTCCAACCAGAACACCTGCATCAATCAGCGCCCACTCGTGAAAGTGGGCGAAGTAGTGCAGCAGGGCGATATTATCGCCGACGGTCCATCGACCGAGTTCGGTGAACTGGCGCTTGGCAAAAACTCGCTTGTCGCGTTCATGCCCTGGAACGGGTATAACTATGAAGATAGTATCCTGATTTCCGAACGTATCGTGAAAGACGATGTCTTCACCTCGATCCATATTGAGGAATTTGAAGTCATGGCACGCGATACGAAACTGGGCCCTGAAGACATTACCCGCGACATTCCGAATGTCGGTGAGGAAGCGCTTCGCAACCTCGATGAAGCGGGCATTGTCTATATTGGCGCTGAAGTGCATCCGGGTGATATCCTGGCCGGCAAGATCACGCCAAAAGGCGAAAGCCCGATGACGCCGGAAGAAAAACTTCTGCGTGCTATCTTCGGTGAAAAAGCCTCTGACGTCCGCGATACATCGCTGCGTCTGCCGCCGGGTGTTGCAGGGACTGTTGTTGAGGTCCGTGTCTTTAACCGTCACGGTATCGACAAGGATGAGCGTGCATTGGCGATTGAACGCGAAGAAATCGAACGTCTTGCCAAAGACCGTGAGGACGAACGCGCAATTCTGAACCGTGCCACCTATAACCGCCTGCGCGATATGCTGGTGGGCAATGTGGCCGCCGCTGCGCCGAAAGGTTTCAAGAAAGGCAGTGAAGTCACTGCCGACAACCTTGCCGAAATCGAAAAGCACGAATGGTGGAAATTCGCTGTTGCGGATGACGCTGTGCAGGGTGACCTTGAAGCTGTCAAAACGCAGTATGACGAAGCGGTCAAGCTGATTACCGAGAAATTCGAAGATCGCCGTGACAAGCTGGAGCGTGGTGACGAACTGGCACCAGGCGTTCTGAAAATGGTCAAAATCTTTGTGGCTGTGAAGCGTAAATTGCAGCCCGGTGATAAAATGGCCGGACGTCACGGCAACAAAGGTGTGATTTCACGCATCCTGCCAGCCGAAGACATGCCGTTCCTGGAAGACGGAACGCCGGTTGATATCGTGCTCAACCCGCTGGGTGTGCCATCGCGTATGAATGTTGGACAGATTTTTGAAACCCATCTTGGCTGGGCCGCACGCGGTCTGGGTCAGCAGGTGACGAAGGCTCTGGAAGACTGGCGTGAGGCCAACCCTGATCCGCAGGCAGGCGAAGCTCCTGATGCAGTGAAAGAGGTGATGAAGGACATTTATGGTGAGCAGTATCATGAAGATATTGATCGCCGCAGCACCGAAGAAACGGTCGAACTGGCCCGCAATCTGAAACATGGTGTTCCGATGGGTACGCCGGTGTTCGACGGTGCGCGCGAAGCCGATGTGTCTTACATGCTTGAAAAAGCGGGACTGGATACATCGGGACAGGTGGACCTGTTCGATGGCCGCACAGGTGACAGGTTCGACCGTAAGGTGACAGTGGGCTATATCTATATGCTCAAACTGCATCACCTGGTTGACGACAAGATCCACGCCCGTTCGATCGGACCATACTCGCTCGTCACGCAGCAGCCGCTGGGTGGTAAAGCGCAGTTTGGCGGACAGCGTTTCGGTGAGATGGAAGTCTGGGCACTGCAAGCTTACGGCGCCGCTTACACGCTGCAGGAAATGCTGACAGTCAAATCCGATGACGTGATTGGCCGTACCAAAGTGTATGAATCCATCGTCAAGGGTGATGACAGTTTCGAAACCGGCATCCCGGAAAGCTTTAACGTGCTTGTGAAGGAAATGCGTTCGCTGGGTCTCAGCGTCGATCTGAAGTCCCATGAAGATGGTGATGAGGATGGCGAAGAAGGTCCTGACGCCCTTCCAGAAGCCGCCGAGTAAGGATATCAACTGGCTCTGTCTTTTTTCAGGCAGGGCTTAGTGAGGAAATGAAAATGAACGAACTGAGCAAATTTGCAAATCCGGTCGCCAAACCGGAAACATTTGATGAAATCCAGATCGGCCTTGCTTCGCCGGAAAAAATCCGCAGCTGGTCCTTTGGTGAAATCAAAAAGCCGGAAACCATCAACTACCGGACGTTCAAGCCAGAGCGTGACGGCCTTTTCTGCGCGCGGATTTTTGGTCCTGTAAAGGATTATGAATGCTTGTGCGGTAAGTATAAGCGCATGAAATATAAAGGCATCGTATGTGAAAAATGCGGTGTTGAAGTCACGGTCACCAAGGTGCGCCGTGAACGTATGGGCCATATCGATCTGGCCGCACCGGTTGCGCATATCTGGTTCCTGAAATCGCTGCCATCGCGCATTGGCCTGCTACTCGACATGCAGCTTAAGAAACTGGAGCGCGTGCTCTATTTCGAAGCCTATGTTGTGATTGAGCCCGGCTTGACCGCACTGGAAAAATTCCAGTTGCTGACCGAAGACGAACTGCTTGAAGCGCAGGATGAATATGGTGAAGACGCTTTCTCCGCCGGCATAGGTGCGGAAGCCGTCAAAATCATGCTGGCAGACCTGGACCTGGAACAGGAACGCAAAGATCTGATGGAAGAGCTGGAGACGACAAAGTCGTTGCTCAAGCCGAAAAAGATCATCAAGCGCCTGAAAGTGGTCGAAAGCTTCATCGAATCCGGTAACCGTCCGGAATGGATGATCCTTGACATTATTCCAGTCATTCCGCCCGAGCTGCGCCCACTGGTGCCGCTGGATGGTGGCCGTTTCGCAACGTCTGATCTCAACGATCTGTACCGCCGCGTCATTAACCGTAACAACCGCCTGAAACGCCTGATGGAACTGCGCGCGCCGGATATTATTGTCCGTAACGAAAAGCGCATGCTGCAGGAAGCTGTGGACGCACTGTTCGACAATGGCCGCCGCGGTCGCACGATTACAGGTGCCAACAAGCGCCCGCTGAAATCACTTTCGGATATGCTGAAAGGCAAGCAGGGCCGTTTCCGCCAGAATCTTCTGGGTAAGCGCGTCGACTATTCGGGTCGTTCGGTCATCGTGACCGGCCCTGAGCTGAAACTGCATCAGTGCGGTCTGCCAAAGAAAATGGCGCTCGAGCTGTTCAAGCCGTTCATTTATGCGCGGCTTGACGCAAAGGGCCTGTCCATGACGCTGAAACAGGCGAAGAAATGGGTGGAAAAAGAGCGTAAGGAAGTATGGGATATTCTCGACGAAGTTATTCGCGAGCATCCCGTTATGCTGAACCGTGCGCCGACGCTTCACCGTCTGGGCATTCAGGCGTTCGAGCCAGTACTGATTGAGGGCAAGGCTATCCAGCTTCACCCGCTCGTATGTTCCGCGTTCAACGCTGACTTTGACGGCGACCAAATGGCTGTACACGTACCGCTGAGTCTTGAGGCGCAGCTGGAAGCACGCGTGCTGATGATGTCTACCAACAACATCCTGTCACCTGCCAACGGCAAGCCGATTATCGTGCCTTCACAGGATATGGTACTGGGTATCTATTACCTCTCCATGGACCGTAAGGGTGAGCCGGGTGAGGGCATGATCCTGACCGATATGACCGAAGTGCACCAGGCGCTGGAAGTCGGTGCGGTGACGCTGCACTCAAAAATCACGAGCCGTGTGCCACAGGCCGATGAAGACGGTAATATCGTCATGAAGCGGTTTGAAACAACGCCGGGCCGTATGCTGCTGGGCGAATGTCTGCCAAAATCACACAAGGTGCCGTTCGACATTGTTAACCGCCTGCTCACCAAGAAAGAAATTGGTGACGTGATTGACCAGGTTTACCGCCACACAGGCCAGAAAGACACGGTGCTGTTTGCCGATGCGATCATGGTTCTGGGCTTCAAGCACGCGTTCAAGGCCGGCATTTCCTTCGGTAAGGATGACATGATCATTCCTGACTCGAAAGAAGGGACAGTGGATGAAACTCGTGCACTGGTCGCTGATTATGAGCAGCAGTACCAGGACGGCCTCATCACGCAGCAGGAAAAATATAACAAAGTCATTGATGCGTGGAGCCGCTGTGGTGACACAGTAGCTGCTGCCATGATGGACGAGATTGAAGCAACGCCGCTCGACAAGGATGGCCGCGAAAAAGCTATTAACTCGATCTATATGATGAGCCATTCGGGTGCGCGTGGTTCGCCAGCGCAGATGAAACAGCTGGCCGGTATGCGCGGGCTGATGGCCAAGCCTTCGGGCGAGATTATTGAAACACCGATTATCTCGAACTTTAAGGAAGGCCTGACGGTTCTTGAATATTTCAACTCGACCCACGGTGCGCGTAAAGGTTTGGCCGATACTGCGCTGAAAACGGCAAACTCGGGTTATCTGACCCGCCGTCTTGTTGACGTGTCGCAGGACTGCACCATCGTTGAGGAAGATTGTAAGACCGATAATGCACTGGAAATGAAAGCCATTGTCCAGGGTGGTTCGACAATCGCGTCTTTGGGTGAGCGTATTCTTGGCCGTACACTGGCTGAGGACATGGTTGATGCCAAGGATGGCAGTGTCGTTGTCAAAAACGGCACGCTTCTTGACGAAGCGGCTATTGCCAAGATTGAGGAAATGGGTATTCAGGCGGCACGCATTCGTTCACCTCTCGTTTGTGAATCGAAACATGGTGTGTGCGGCAAATGTTACGGACGTGACCTTGCCCGCGGTACGCCGGTCAATATCGGTGAAGCTGTTGGCGTTATTGCTGCGCAGTCCATCGGTGAACCGGGTACGCAGCTGACTATGCGGACCTTCCACATTGGCGGCGCTGCGAACTTTAACGAACAGTCCAATCTTGAGGCCGTTGCAGATGGCAAACTGGAATATCGCGATATTCCGACCATCACTGACAAAAACGGTCGCCGCCTGTCCTTGGCGCGTAATGGCGAGATTGCCATTATCGACAAGGAAGGCCGCGAACGTGCTGTCCACCGCATCCCTTACGGTACCAACATTCTTGTGAAGGATGGCGGTAAAGTGAAGCTCGGTGACCGTTTGGCCGAATGGGACCCGTTCACCATGCCGGTGATTACCGAGAAACCGGGTGTTGTAAAATACCAGGACCTGATCGACGGCAAGACACTGACTGAACAGACTGACGAAGCGACGGGCATCGCTCAGCGCGTGGTTGTCGAATACCGGGCAACGGGCCGCGGCAAGGACAAGGAAGACCTGCGTCCTCGCCTGACCTTGCTTGACGGTGACAGCGGTGAAGCCGCGCGTTACATGCTGTCCGTCGGCGCTACGCTTTCGGTGACCGATGGTCAGGAAGTGTCTGCAGGTGATGTGCTGGCACGTGTCAGCCGTGAAGCTGCAAAAACGCGTGACATTACGGGCGGTCTGCCGCGTGTTGCCGAATTGTTCGAGGCCCGTAAGCCAAAGGACAATAGCGTTATCGCGAAAATCTCTGGCCGCATTGAATTTGTGCGTGACTATAAAGCCAAGCGCAAAATCGCGATCCATCCGGAAGAGGGTGATTCAGTTGAGTACCTGATCCCCAAAACCAAAGTGATCGATGTGCAGGAAGGCGATTATGTGAAGAAAGGCGATAACCTGGTTTCAGGTTCGCCCGATCCGCATGATATTCTTGAAGTGCTCGGCGTGGAGGCGCTTGCCGAATATCTGGTGGCGGAAATTCAGGAAGTCTACCGCCTGCAAGGTGTGAAGATTAACGACAAGCATATCGAGACGATTGTGCGCCAGATGCTGCAGAAGGTCGAAATTACCGATGGCGGGGACACAATCCTGCTCGCCGGTGAGCAGATTGATGCAGAGGAAATGCACGAAATCAACGCTAAGCTGACCAAAAAGCAGAAACCTGCTGTTGGTACGCCGGTATTGCTCGGTATTACCAAGGCGTCGCTGCAAACACGCAGCTTCATCTCGGCCGCGTCTTTCCAGGAAACCACCCGCGTGCTGACGCAAGCGGCGGTTGAAGGCAAACGTGACTCGCTGATCGGCTTGAAGGAAAACGTCATTGTTGGCCGCCTGATTCCGGCAGGTACGGGTGCAGGCATGAATCGCATGCGTATTGCAGCATCCAGCCGTGACGCCGCGCTTCGTGCGCAGCAAAAGGCGATGCTTGATGCGATGGCGGCTGCCGAAGAAGTTGAAGCGGAAGAAGCCGCTGCGGCCAAAGCTGCCGAAGCGCCAGCAGAAACACCTTCTTCAGACGAAGAGGAGTAATTCAGCAAACTGGGCCAATCGCTTGGTGCTGACAAAAGAAACCCCGCCGTGCGTCATGCCTGGCGGGGTTTTTTGATTATTGTAACCCGATATCGGGAGTTTCGGCGATCAGGAACTCCGCATCTTCATGCGCGGTGATTTCCAGTCTGCTTTCGTCGCGGATGGCGGCACTATCGCGGGCGCGAACTGTAGTACCGTTCACTTCGATGCTACCTTCCGATACGACCAGATAAACAGGCATGTCATTTTGCATGTCATGCGTCAGACTGTCCCCGGCCTTTAGCGTTGCACCATAGAGCCGGGCATCGGCACGGATCATCGCCGCACCTGCGGTAACATCATCTTCGTAGCCACTGGCGAGTATTTCCAGCTTCCCGGCACGCTCTCCTTTGGGAAAGACCTTCGTGTCCCAGCGGGGTTCGTCGCCTCGCGTACGGGGGATAACCCATATCTGAAACAGCCGTGTTTCTTCGTCCTCCAGATTGAATTCGCTATGCTGGACCCCAGTGCCTGCGCTCATGACCTGCACATCGCCCGCCTCTGTGCGGCCTTCATTACCCATACTGTCACGGTGGGTAATGGCCCCTTTGCGGACATAGGTAATGATCTCCATATCCTGATGAGGATGGGTTGGGAAACCGCTTTTGGGAGCGATTTCGTCATCATTCCACACGCGCAGTGAACCCCAGCCCATGCGCGCGCTGTCATGATATCCGGCAAAGGAAAAATGATGGCGTGCGTTCAGCCAGCCATGGTTGGCGTGACCCAGTGATGAAAATTCGCGTTTCTCAATCATGATTCATCCTTTCATATGTTTGCATTGGATATAGGCACGCATTACCGTTTCTAAAATAATCAAAATAGAAAAGGATTGTTTCCATTTATGCGCTTACCTGATTTTGAAGCATGGGCGATTTTCGCCACGGTCGCCCGGCTGGGCAGCTTTACTGCGGCCGCAACGGAGTTGGGACTGGCAAAGGCAACTGTGTCCAAGGCGGTGACAAGGCTGGAAGGCGAGCTTGGTGTTGCGCTGTTTCATCGTACGTCCCGGCGGATTTCGCTATCCAGCGCAGGTCAATCGCTCTTGCCACATGCTGAAAAGATACGCGCGCAGGGTGATGCAGCGACAGAAGCTGCCCGTGATGAAGCGGAAATATTAACGGGTCGGGTTAAAATGGCGGCACCGCTCAGTTTCGGGCTTTCCGAGCTGGGACCTGTGCTGGCCGATTTTATGGAAGAATATCCGGGTATCGAAATTGATTTGGACCTGCGTGATTCCCGTGTGGATCTGACGGGGCAGGGGATTGACCTTGCGCTGCGCATAGCCGCGCTTCCCGATAGCAGCCTGCGTGTTATGCATCTGCGTGAGGTCAGACGTCACCTTGTCGCTGCCCCGTCCTATCTTGCGCGGGCTGGTAGACTGAACACGCCGGCTGACCTGAAGTCACACCGCTGCTTTATTTATTCCAACCTTCCCAACCCGCAGGTCATGACCTTTACGGGGCCGGATGGAGACGCGGTATCAGTTCAGCCGCAGTCGGTATTTCGTGCCAATAATAGCGATATCATGCTGCCTGCGCTTATCGCGGGGCAGGGCATAGCGGAACTGCCGGATTTTATGTGTGAGGCCGCGCTGGCTTCCGGCGGGCTGGAGATCATATTGCCGGCCTGGCGCAATAGCCCATTGACGCTGAGCCTGGTTATGCCGCCTTCGCATTACAGGCCTGCCAGGGTTCAGGTGTTGATTGATTTCTTGCAGAAGGCATTCAGGCTAGCATGATATGAATATATGAAGGCCCCGCTGGAGTATGTCGGATGGACCTATGCAAGGGAAATGAAGGATAAAATTATTGCGGAATGTAAAAAAAGCACATGTGTGACATTTACCACGCACTGGAGTGCAAACCCGCAGAAAAGACTCGGTTACGAACCGTTACACCATATCAAACACCCTCTGCGACTCGCCTGCTTCTGTCACTTAATGTAAAATTAACCTTTAATCTTCATTCTTCTTATGGTTAATAAATTACACAGCTTGCATATCAAACGGGGGGTTTGACAATGCAGGCAACAGAGAAAACATAAAGAGGGGCTGCACATTATGCGCGTGCTATTGATTGAAGATGAGCCAACCACAGCGAAGGCCATTGAGCTGATGCTGACGACCGAAGGCTTTAATGTTTACACGACCGACCTCGGTGAAGAAGGACTCGATCTGGGTAAGCTCTACGATTACGACATTATCTGTCTCGACCTGAACCTGCCAGACATGCATGGTTATGATGTGCTCAAGAAACTCCGCGTTGCCAAGGTGCAGACGCCGGTGCTTATTTTGTCCGGTGTTTCGGAAATGGACAGCAAGGTGCGCTCTTTCGGCTTCGGTGCAGATGATTATGTGACCAAGCCTTTCCACCGTGAGGAACTCGTGGCGCGCATCCATGCCGTTGTACGCCGTTCAAAAGGGCATTCGCAAAGCGTTATCCGCACAGGCAAGCTGTCAGTGAACCTGGATGCCAAGACGGTCGAAGTCGATGGTGCACGCGTCCACCTGACCGGCAAGGAATATGCGATGCTCGAGCTACTGTCATTGCGCAAGGGCACGACTTTGACCAAGGAGATGTTCCTCAACCATCTTTATGGCGGGATGGATGAGCCGGAACTCAAGATTATCGACGTTTTCATCTGCAAACTACGCAAAAAACTGGCACTGGCATGCGGCGGTGACAATTATATCGAAACTGTCTGGGGCCGCGGCTATGTGCTGCGCGATCCGAATACGGACGAGGACAGTCAGGCGGCATAAACCCACTTCCTACTCAATTTCACTTCACTACCCTTCGGCTACGGCCGAATTAGGGCCGGCAGCAGGGGGCAGTCGGCCCTTTTTCGTTGACCGCTACCGATTGCGCTGCGGTAGCCCGGCAAAGGTTATGATGCTCTCATGGCCGTCTTTCGACAGGGCGGACACACCGACAAAATGATCATCGACAATAATGCCTGGCAATGTGATTTCGGTTCTGCCCGTGACATCGACTCTGTTGGTCCAGTCACGCTCGTCATTTCGCCGCCAATAGACACGGTATCCAGCAGCGCCTTTTACCGGTTCCCACTCGACGATTGTGTCGGCGCTTACCGCGCCGCCAAGCTGCGCTGATTTTGGTGCAGGCGGGGCATTGGCCAGTTCGCGGGCCAGCGCCACATTCAGATTGGTGACTTTGGCAAGATAGTAAAAATCCATCTCGTCCACCGTATCACCATATTTTACACCATTTTCGGTGCGCAGGTCCTGATGCTGATGATCATAATCTTCGACACCGACGGTAAACCGGACTGCCGGATAACCGAGCGCCAGGGCCGGTAGATGGTCGCCGCCGCGGCGAAAACGGTCGGGGCGGCGGACACCAAAGACATTCAGACCAATATTCCGGTTTGTGTTGGCTACGCGGTCTGCTGCACGCATCAACGCACGGGACGGGCCATCATCCTCGCCACCACTGCCGCGCCGTGACATGGCTTCTTCCAGGCTTTCCGACGAGCGTATGCCTTCACTGAACACCCGTACTATATTGTCAACAATGCGGCCATCCTGTCCTTTGGTGCCGCCAACAATATCATTGTTCAGCATGGCGATTACATTCCACCCACGCGCTTTGGCTGTATCGGCAATCAGCTTGCCACCGAACAGCCCCTGTTCCTCACCCGACAAAAGCGCATAGATGATTGTGGCATCATGTTTTTCGCGGGTAAGTATGCGCGCGGCCTCTATGGTAAGCGCTGTGCCCGAACCGTCGTCATTGGCTCCAGGGGCATCATCGGTAAAATTCATCGGATCGGTGACGCGGCTGTCAATATGGCCGGAAATGATGATGACATTGCCCGGATCACCCGTGCCGCGCTGTATGCCCAGCACATTGACGATTCTCACGCCATCTGGAATCCGCGGGCCATAATCAAAACGCTCGACATTCTCCACCTCAAGACAGCCGCCACAGGCTGCGCTGATCCGGGCAAATTCCTCTGCGCCCCAGCGCCGGGCGGCGCCAATGCCGCGTGTGGGGTGATCGGGCGATGACAGGGTATGGCGTGTCCCGAAACTCACCAGCTTTTCGACATAGGCTTTCAGGTTTTGTGCATCCGCCGGGCCGGCCGATGGCGGGGGCGTTATGGGTACAGTGGCTGTAGGCCTCTCATCAGGTGCGTTCTTATCCTGTGCGGCGAGATAGCTTGTTGGCGCAGTGGCCAGTAACAGCGATACGAGCAGAGCATTTTTTTTCATGGACAGGAAACTGGCGCAAACTGCGCCGCTGCACAAGAATATTCTATCGCACCTTATTCAGCGGGCCCGGTTTGCAGGTACCAACGGTCGTTGCCCTCCAGGCCGATAGCCGTCAGCACTCCCGTGTCATAGGCACCAGTATCAATACCAATGCGCCCGCGGCGTTCGTCGACATTTTCACTGATAGTATGACCGTGAATAATCATTTTTTCGTGGACGTTATCCTTGCGCAGGAAGTCGCCGCGTATCCAGCGCAGGTCCTGTCTAACCTGTTCTTCCATAGACACACCTGCACGTACACCGGCATGGACAAAGGCATAATCGCCCATGACGACATAGTCTTCAAACCCGGTTATAAATTCGCGATGATTCTGTGGTACCAGGTCTGACAGCTTTTCGGCCAGCTCTTCCATTTCCATCTCGCGATATTTGGCATGGGGCATGCCATAGCTCAGGATTGTTTCCTGTCCGCCGATACGGCTGAAGAAACGGACTTTCTTGATATCCCCTGTCAGCGCATCAAGGAACATTTCTTCATGATTGCCCATCAGGAAGCGGACTTTGTCGCTGCTGCGCGCAAGTTCCATCGCACGTTCGATAACACCTGCGCTGTCTGGTCCGCGATCAACCAAATCGCCCAGGAAAATGAGCCGGGTGTCCGCATTTTTGCGTGCGGCAACATCGGCATCGATTTTTTCCAGCAATTCGTCGAGCAGATCGAGACGGCCATGTATGTCGCCAATCGCATAAACGCGTTCACCCGGCGGCATGGATGGAGCAGATTTATCCCTGCGCTTTTGCTTGCGCTTTTTTTTGCTCTTCGTTGTGTCGAACAGGTTGCGTAAAAAGGAGGTCAATTCACTTATTCCAGTTGTTTCGTGTGCCGCGCGCATATCGGGCTGCACATGATATGCGCGTACCTACGGCAAATTAAACTGGCCTTCAACCACTGTGAAACATGCGCCGCCCAGCACAGCATTTTCGCCGTCCAGTGTGCAACGCACATGCCCGCCGCGTTCGCTCGCCTGATAGGCGGTGAAACTGTCACGGCCGAGCTGAGCAGCCCAATAAGGCGTCAGCACGCAGTGTGCGGAGCCGGTCACACTGTCCTCGTCAATTCCTGCTCCGGGAACGAATACGCGGCTTAGCACGTCGGTATCGGTGCCGGGCGCGGTGCAGATAAACTGCCACTGGTCGCCAAATTCAGCCAGAGCGCGCATATCGGGTTCCAGTGCCAGTACTTCTTCAGGCGTGTCATAGACGAACAATGCATAACCGCCTTCGCGGAAATGCGTTTCCGATGGTGCATGGCCCAATGCCGTGACGGCTCTATCCAGTTCCCTGGGGGAGGGAGTATAAGCGGGCAGTGCCATATGATAGGCGCCGCCATCCTTGCTCACTTTCAATATGCCTGCCTGGCGCGTGCGGAAATGCACAGTGCGCAGATCCGGTGTCATGCTGAGCACGACATGGCCGCTAGCCAAAGTGGCATGGCCGCACAGCGCAACTTCACATGCTGGAGTGAACCAGCGCAGCTCATAATGCGCCTCACCGCTTTCATCAGGCACGATAAAGGCGGTTTCGGCAAATTTATTTTCCTCGGCAATGGCCTGTAACACATCATCTTTTAGCCAACTATCCAGCGGTATGACCGCAGCCTGATTGCCTGTGAAAGGCGTATCGGCAAAGGCATCGACGTGGAAATAGGGATAAGCTGGCATTCAACTGTCCTTCAGGTTTTCAAGCTCATCCTGTTCGGTGAGCGGATTGTCCGGTTCATCGACATGGCCCAACGGGTCGATATGCACAAGTATTTCAGTGCCGGGAAATGCTTTGCCTAGGTCAAGCTCAACTTTTTCTATCACGTCATGAGCCTGCCGGACCGTCATATCCGGGTCCATATCGACGTGAAACTGAACGAAATTGCGGTTGCCGCTGGTTCGTGTGCGCAGGTCATGCAGGCTTTTCAGTTCAGGATGCCGGGCGGCGACTTCGACAAAGGCAAGCCGCTTTTCCTCTGGCCATTCGCGGTCCATCAACTGGTCGATTGCGCGTGTCGCGGCGCGCCACGCCCCCCAGGCCAGCCACAATGCAATCGCAACGCCAAAGGCCGGGTCAATTCCGGTAATGCCCACATACTGGTCGAGCGCCAGTGCGGCGATTACGGCAAGATTGAGCAGCAGATCAGACTGGTAATGCACATGATCGGCCTCGATCGCGACCGACTCTGTCTGGCGGATCACGCGGCGCTGATAGGCAAGCAGTGCCAGTGTCACCGCAATCGCGACAACCGAGACGATAATGCCATATTCGGCGCGCGCTGTGGTGTCTCCACTGGCAATGCGCTCCAGTGCGCGCCAGCCAATAAAGGCAGCTGATAGTGTGATGAGCACTACCTGAAACAGTGCCGCCAGCGCTTCAGCCTTGCCGTGGCCGAACCGGTGCGCCGCGTCGGCGGGCATGGCGGCATAGCGCACACTGAATAGTGTCATTAGTGATGCGAATAGGTCGAGTGCGGTGTCAGCGAGCGACCCCAGCATGGCGACGGACGCGGTTGCCCATTCGGCATAGGCTTTCAGGCATAATAACAACAATGCCGCCGAAACGCTGGCAATTGCAGCGTTGCGGTTCAGCCGTGCATGATTATCGGGGTGTGGCTGTGTCACGGGTAAAGCAGGCTTTCTGTCCAGCCATCACCGTCACGCACAAACAGGCGGCGTTCATGCAACCGGTGCGCGCGATCCTGCCAAAATTCGATACGTGCAGGTGTGACACGGTAGCCCGACCAATGCGGTGGGCGCGGAACGTCCTTTCCTTCGAACCTGTCCTGCATCGCTTCGAACCGGTCCATGAAAACTTGCCGGCTTTCCAGGCGGTGTGACTGGTCCGAAGCCCAAGCGCCCAGCTGTGAATCGCGGCTGCGTGTCGCGAAATAGGCATCGGCAACCGTGTCGCTGACCGGTGAGATGTCACCCTCGATACGGATCTGCCGCCGCAGCGATTTCCAGTGAAATAGTAGTGCAACATGCGGATTGGCGGCCAGCTCTTCGCCTTTTCGACTGGTGAAGTTGGTATAAAATATAAAACCGTCTGGGCCATGCCCCTTCAGCAATACCATGCGCGATGATGGCCGGCTTTCTGCATCTGCCGTGGCGAGCGCCATGGCATTGGAATCGTTAAGCTCGCTTGTCCGCGCTTCGTCATACCAGCTGTGAAATATCTCAAAAGGGTTGGTTTTGGTCATTTTCCCACCTTCTTATCGTCCGGGTGCGTTATAGTAATAAAACACTGCCATAATGCACCGCGATGCGCTATTGCCAATGTGGTGACGGCATCTTTGCCAGCCTGCCATGAAAAAGGCTAGTGATGTGCCGCGAAACAGGGAGGAAAATATTTATGTGGGACCAGATATTTTCGGCGGCTAATATGATGGCGCTCATTTGTTGGGCCGTACTTATATTACTGCCACGCAGCGAGACATTATACAGGGCTTTGTTTTACGGGCCTATATTGGTGTTGGGTCTTACGTATCTGGTATTGTTGGGCAGTGTGCTTGGCGGGGCGATTCCATCTGAGGGTGATATTGATTTTGGTTCGATCGCGGGCGTGCGTTCGATTTTTGACAATGACGTAGGTGTTGTCATTGGCTGGATACATTACCTGTGCTTCGATCTGTTCGTTGGTTTGTGGATTGCCCGCAATGCGGATGCGCATGGCATTAACCGGATTATTCAGGCACCTATATTGGTGCTGACTTTTATGTTCGGGCCCGTGGGATTGGTGAGCTATATGGCAACGCGTCAGATGATGCGTGCCGGACGTATTGCAGGGCATCTCCCTGCTTGACGTAGCGTCTTCATACCCCATCTATATAAGTATAGACATGCAATTGATTAGAGGCGGAAAATAGAATTTATGGCAGATCCGTATTCGATACTGGGCGTTTCCAAAGGGGCCAGTGAAAAGGAAGTCAAGAGCGCTTATCGCAAGCTTGCCAAGGAGCTGCATCCTGACCGCAACAAGAATAATCCGGCGGCGTCGGAGAAGTTTTCCGACGCGACCAAGGCCTATGATTTGTTGAGTGACAAGGACAAGCGCGCGCAGTTTGACCGTGGCGAAATCGATATGGATGGTAATCCGACCGGACCATTTGGTTATGGCGGTGGCGGCGGTAGTTTTCGCCAGCCAGAACCGGGCGGCGGCATGGGAGGTTTTGCCGATGGCGTCGATTTTGGCGATATATTTGACGGTCTATTTGGCGGCGGGGGTCGCTCTTCGAGTGGTCAGGAAAGCTACGGACGTAGCGCGCCGCCGCCCAAAGGAGCGAATATCGCCTATAAACTGGCGGTGGAATTTCTGGATGCGGCGATGCTTGCGCCGCAGCGCATCACGCTGTCCGATGGCAAGACAATTAACCTGAAACTGCCCAAAGGCGTGGAGCATGGCACGCAGATGCGCCTGCCGGGCAAAGGGCAGTCAGGACCAGGCGGCAATGGTGACGCGATTGTCACCATCCACGTCAAACCACATATATTCTTTACGCGCGATGGCAATAATGTCCGGCTTGAGCTGCCGATTACGCTGAAAGAAGCTGTGCTGGGCGCCAAAATGAAAGTGCCGACGGTCGAGGGGCCAGTCATGCTGACTATACCCAAGGGCAGCAATTCAGGCACGCACCTGCGCATCAAGGGCCGCGGTTTTACAGGCAGCAATGGCAAACGGGGAAATCAGCTTGTAGAACTGCAAATACACGTGCCGGACGATGACGCGGCGCTGACGGAATTTGCGAAGAACTGGGATTATGACGAAAATGTACGCGCAGAGCTGGGCGTCTAGCGGGCGCTGTATCTAAAATACTGGCCTTGGCATAAAATTTCAGGCAGTTTGTGCGTGATGGACAGACCGGAACTTTGTGAAGGCGACAGGCCGATCCTGAATATGACGGGGCTGGCACGGCGATGGATAGACCAGACAAAGGCTATCGCTGTTGATGTTGCCAGGCATGTTTATGATGATGGGTTTGTTCTGGCGGGCAATTTTGCCTATCTTTCACTGCTTGCGCTTTTCCCGTTTTTTGTGGTTGCGGCTTCACTCGCAGGTGCAGTGGGCCGCACGGACTATGGCTATCAGGCGGTTGAGGCGTTTCTGGCGGCTGTGCCGCCCAGCATGGCGAGCGCGCTTAATGAGCCAGTGCAATCGGCCATGACTGCGCGCACCGGGCCATTGTTGTGGTTCAGTGTGTTGGTCGGACTGTGGACGACGGCCAGCCTGATCGAAACCATACGTGACATGCTGCGGCGTTCCTATGAAGTGAAAAGCACGCGGCCATTCTGGCACTACCGGTTGGGGTCGATTGCGCTTATCGTTGGTGCGGTCATACTCACCATTTTTGCGCTTAGCATGCAGGTGATGCTGAGCGGCGCGGAGGAGTTCGTGCTCAGCTACCTGCCGCTGGCGAGCAAAACGCTCAGCTATATTGCCTGGAGCCAGCTGTTCAGTGCATTGATCCTGTTTGGGGCATTGTATCTGATTTTTCGGACCTTGACGCCGAGCCAGTATCGCAGGCGCGGTGCGCCAATCTGGCCTGGCCCCTTGTTCATCAGCCTGTGGTGGATCCTCAACACCAGCCTGATGCCCGTATTGTTGCGCAATTTCTTCAATTATGACCTGACCTATGGCAGCCTTGCAGGTGTAATGATCAGTCTGATTTTCTTCTTTCTGATTGGTCTGGGCATGGTAATCGGAGCAGAGCTCAACGCGGCGCTTGCACGGGCGGGGGATAAGAACGTAAAAGCGGATGAAACAACCATAGTATCTGATGACGATCAGAAAGGACTGGACAATGAGTGATTTGATGCAGGGTAAACGGGGCCTCATCATGGGACTGGCCAACAACAAGTCGCTGGCCTGGGGTATCGCACGCAAATTGCGTGAACAAGGCGCTGAACTTGCCTTTTCCTATCAAGGGGATGCGTTAAAAAAACGTGTAGGCCCCTTGGCCGAGGAGCTGGATAGTGATTTCCTGATCGAATGCGATGTGTCCGACATGAATGCGCTCGACAAGGCTTTTGACGAGTTAAAAAGCCGTTGGGGCACGATTGATTTTGTTGTGCATGCCATTGGGTTTTCGGACAAGAGCGAGCTGCGCGGCAAATATGTCGACACCAGTCTCGACAATTTCCTGATGACGATGAATATTTCTGCTTATTCGCTCGTTGCAGTGGCTCAGCGCGCGGCGGCGATGATGCCCGATGGCGGCTCGATCGTGACGCTCACCTATTATGGCGCGGAAAAAGTCATTCCGCATTATAACGTGATGGGCGTGGCGAAGGCAGCTCTGGAAACCAGTGTTCAATATCTGGCCAATGACCTTGGCCCGGCCAATATCCGTGTCAATGCGATTTCCGCAGGGCCGATCAAGACACTGGCGGCCAGCGGCATTGGCGATTTCCGCTATATCCTGAAATGGAATGAATATAATTCGCCGCTGCGTCGCAACGTGACGATTGAGGATGTGGGTGGCGCGGGCCTGTATTTCTGCAGTGAGCTTTCGTCCGGCGTGACGGGTGAAACACACCATGTCGATGCGGGTTATCATGTCGTTGGCATGAAACAGGAAGACGCGCCAGATATTGCGCTTGATACATGAGTTACAATAGTTTCGGCCGCATATTCCGTTTTACCACTTGGGGCGAGAGCCACGGGCCTGCGCTAGGGGTGGTGGTGGACGGCTGTCCGCCTGCGCTGGAGATCAGCACCGATCATATCCAGCCCTATCTGGATGCGCGGAGGCCTGGCCAGTCAAAATATACCACGCAGCGGCGCGAGGCAGACGAAGTGAAAATCCTGTCTGGTGTGTTCGAGGGCAAAACGACGGGTACGCCGATATCGCTGATGATTGAGAATACTGACCAGCGGTCAAAGGATTATAGCGAGGTTGCGAAGGCCTATCGCCCTGGTCATGCCGATTATAGCTATGACGCCAAATACGGCTTTCGAGACTATCGCGGTGGCGGACGCTCCAGCGCCCGCGAAACGGCGGCACGTGTGGCGGCAGGCGCGGTGGCACGGCTGGTTATACCCGAAGTCACTATTCTGGCTTATGTCTGTGAAATAGGTGGTGATGCAATTGACCATGTGAATTTCGATGCAGGTGAAATTGGCCGCAATCCGTTTTTCTGTCCAGATGCCAAAGCCGCCAAGCGCTGGGAAAAACTGGTCGACGATGCGCGCAGGGATGGCAGTTCACTGGGCGCCGTTGTCGAATGTGTGGCGACAGGCGTGCCTGCCGGATGGGGCGCGCCGGTCTATGCCAAGATGGACAGTGAACTGGCCGCAGCCATGATGACAATCAATGCCACCAAGGGCGTGGAAATTGGTGACGGGTTTGCCGCAGCGCGGCTACGTGGGGAACAAAATGCCGATGCGATGCGCCCGGGCAAGGACGGGAAACCAGAATTTGCCGCCAACCATGCAGGCGGTACGGCGGGCGGTATATCCACCGGGCAACCGATTGTGTGCCGCACGGCGTTCAAGCCGACAAGCTCGATCCTGACGCCTGTTGAAACGATTACCAATGAAGGTGAGGCAGCTGAAATTGTCACCAAGGGCCGCCATGATCCATGCGTGGGTATACGCGGCACTCCGGTGGTGGAGGCAATGATGGCACTGGTTCTCGCAGACCAGAAGCTGTTGCACCGTGCCCAGTGCGGATGATGCGCGGATAATCTTGTTTTATGACAGGCCATTGCCCTATAGGCAGATCACAGGGGACGCAGTAAACCATGCTTGATTTGATCCGCGCGACAATTGGCGCCTATGAAGCTGAAATCGGCCTGTTTATACTGGCATCGATGTTTGTCGCCTTTGCGATGGAACGCTTTCCAGCAGCAGTTGTCGCAATACTGGGTGCCTGTGCTTTCCTGTTTCTGGGCATTATCGATTCTGATGGATTGTTCTCATCTTTTTCAAACACTGCGCCGATAACCATTGGCGCGATGTTTATCCTGTCGGGCGCACTGTTGCGCACCGGTACGATTGACGCGATTGCTGGCATGATTATCCGCCGCGCGCGCAAACGGCCCAAACTGGCCGTAGCAGAGATGTTCCTGGGTGCTTATGTCGCATCGGCTTTTATGAACAACACGCCGGTTGTTGTGGTGATGATCCCGATCATCCTGCGGCTGGCCCGGGCCACCGGTTTTTCCGCGAAAAAGCTGCTTATCCCGCTCAGCTTTGTCTGCATATTGGGCGGTACAACCACCCTGATTGGAACCTCGACCAACCTGATTGTCGATGCGGTGGCGCGCGATTCAGGGTTGGAACCGTTCGGGATTTTTGAAATTACGCCTTATGGTCTTGTCGCGGGCCTTGCCGGTATGATTATGCTGGTGCTGTTCAGTAGCTGGCTTTTGCCCAGTGATGATAGTTCAATTCGTCCAACTGACAGTAACGAAAATATGTATCTGACTGAACTGACCGTGCGCAATGCATCGGCAGACAAAGGCAAGCAACTGGGCGATGTGGCACTGTCCAAACGCGCCAATATTTCGATCAAGGCGATCAAACGTGACGACCTGTTTGTCCGCCATGATCTTGATCAGGTGTATCTTGAACCTGATGACCGCATAGTGGTGCAGCTTGACCTGGCCGAGCTCATGTCATTGCGTACGAGTGATGACTATAAGGTTGGAATTGTACGCAAGGGTGATCCGGGTGCCATGGGAGAGGAAGTCGTCGAAGCGATGATTTCACCACAGCATCCCAGCAT
>NZ_UNRC01000010.1 GCF_900537065.1 Sphingorhabdus sp. Alg239-R122
TTGGGAAAGCTTCGACTTTGGCGTCTTCCTTGGTGTCATCCTGGACACGCTGGAGCAGCTCCATGCCAAGCTGCTGGTGTGACATTTCACGGCCGCGAAAGCGTAGCGTGACTTTCACCTTGTCGCCATTTTCGATGAACTGATGCACTTTTTTCATCTTCACCATATAGTCATGGTCGTCGATGTTCGGACGCATTTTTATCTCTTTAACGTCCTGTGTTTTCTGGGATTTGCGCGCAGCATTGGCCTTTTTCTGCGCTTCGTATTTGAATTTGCCTACGTCCAGGAATTTGGCAACCGGCGGCTGTGCATTGGGGGAAACCTCGACCAGATCAAGCCCGGCCTCGGCGGCCTGGCGGATAGCATCTTCGGTGCGGAGCACTCCCAGGTTTTCACCCTGATCGTCAATCACGCGAACGGTTGCGGACTGGATAAACTCATTATAGCGGGGGCCGGATTTCGGTGGTGCCGAAGGACCCCGGCGGTTGGATGGCGGACGTATAGCAAATTCTCCTTTGGTTTGTTTCAGTGCTTAAATAGTGATTTCAGACCTTAAAATAAAGGGCGTTTGCGCGAAAACACGCTGACTGCGCCCTTTATGCAACGTTTGTGGGTGACTGTGTATGCCTTGCCAGCTTCAGTTTTGCAGATCCGGTGCAACGGCTTCAGCTTTCAGCATGGCTGTTGCTTCGTCCAGGTCCAGGAACTGCTGTTGCTTGTTGCCAAGCTGCCGCAGGGCGACCGTGCGTTTTTCCGCCTCCTGCTTGCCGATGACAAGCAGGTTGGGGACCTTGGCAAGGCTGTGTTCACGGACTTTATAATTGATCTTTTCGTTGCGCAGGTCGGTTTCAGCACGGATTCCCGCAGCCTGAAGTTGCGCAGCGACTTCCTTTGCATAGTCGTCGGCGTCGGACACAATGGTTGCAACCACTGCCTGTGTCGGCGCGAGCCAGAGCGGCATTTTGCCGGCATAATGTTCGATCAATATACCGATAAAACGTTCATAACTGCCAAATATTGCGCGGTGCAGCATGACCGGGCGATGGCGCTCGCCATCTTCGGCGACATAGCTGGCATCAAGTCGTTCGGGCAGAACGCGGTCGGACTGGATGGTGCCGACCTGCCAGGTGCGACCAATTGCATCGGTCAGGTGCCATTCCAGCTTGGGCGCATAAAATGCGCCTTCGCCAGGGAGCTCTTCCCAGCCATATTCCTCGGTCGCCATGCCTGCGTCAATCACGGCCTGGCGCAGCTCTTCCTCGGCCTTGTCCCAGTCGGCATCGGAACCGAAGCGTTTTTCCGGGCGCAATGCGAGTTTGATGGCATATTTTTCAAAGCCCATATCTTTATAGACCTGATGTGCAAGTTCGCAGAACGCACGGACTTCCTCGACAATCTGGTCTTCACGGCAAAAAATATGCGCGTCATCCTGCGTAAACTGCCGCACCCGCATCAGGCCGTGGAGCGCGCCATGTGGTTCGTTGCGGTGGCAACAACCATGTTCGAACAGCCGCATCGGCAAGTCGCGGTAGCTCTTGATACCCTGACGGAACACCAGCACGTGCGCCGGGCAGTTCATCGGCTTGATCGCCATCATGTCCGCATCGCCGCGAATGACGGGGCCATCGCTTTCAGCGTCGGGTACTTCGTCGGGTACGGCAAACATATTCTCGCTATATTTGCCCCAGTGGCCTGATTGTTCCCATTGTTTCACATCCATCAGCTGCGGCGTTTTGATTTCCTCATAGCCCGCACCATCAATGGCGCGGCGCATATAGGCTTCCAGCTCGCGCCAGATGACAAAACCCTGCGGGTGCCAGAACACGCTACCCTGTGCTTCAGGCTGCAGGTGGAACAGCTCCATTTCCTGTCCCAGCTTGCGGTGGTCGCGCTTGGCCGCTTCCTCAAGCCGCAGCATGTGTGCATTGAGCTGTTTCTTGTTCAGCCAGCCCGTGCCGTAAATACGCGACAGTTGCGGGTTACGCTGGTCACCGCGCCAATAGGCGCCCGACACGCGGGTAAGCTTGAACGCTTTGGGGTCCAGCTTTCCGGTTGAGGCCAGATGCGGCCCCTTGCACATATCCATCCACGCATCCGGCGCGTCCTTCTCGCCCGACCAATAGACCGTGATTTCCTCATCATCGGGCAGCTCTTTCGCCCATTCGGCCTTGAACGCTTCACCGTCTTTTTCCCAGCGTGCAATCAGGTCATCACGGTCCCACGCTTCGCGGACCAGCGGTTTATTGGCGGCGATGATCTTGCGCATTTCCTCTTCGATAAGGGGCAGGTCTTCGTCAGTAAAAGGCCGGTCCTTGGGGGCAAAGTCATAATAAAAACCGTCGTTTGTGGCAGGACCGAAGGTAATTTGCGTGCCTGGAAAAAGCGACTGAACAGCCTCGGCCAGCACATGGGCAAAATCGTGGCGTGCCAGTTCCAGAGCCTCATCCTCATCGCGTGAAGTGATGAGCGCCAGTTCAGCATCCGCTTCCAGCGGGCGGGTAATGTCAATAACCTCGCCATCAACGCGCGCAGCAAGTGCGGCCTTGGCAAGGCCCGGGCCGATATCGGCGGCAATGTCCGCTGGTGTGGTGCCCGGCGCAACATCACGCGAGGAGCCATCGGGAAGTGTAATTTTAATCAGTTCGGTCATGAAAACCCCTAGGCCATAGCGTTATGCGGCTGTCAAGCGTGAGACGCATGGAAATGCAAGCTAAGTTGGTAGCACCGAGCGGGCGGGCTAGATGGGATTGCCTTCCTGATCGCGCAGGACTTCGCGGCGGCCAACGTGGTTGGCGGCACTCACCAGTCCTTCATCCTCCATCCGTTCAATCAAACGCGCGGCGGTATTATAGCCGACACGCAGCTGGCGCTGCAGCCAGCTTGTCGAGGCTTTCTGGCTCTCGAATACCAGCTGACAGGCCTTGCGATACTGCTGTTCTTCTGGGCTGTCGTCGAGTGATGCCCCGTCGAGCGCAAAGCCGCCATCATCGGGTTCTTCGGTGACCGACTGAATATAATCAGGCGCTCCCTGCGCGCGCCAATGGTCGGCTACGTGGCGCACTTCATCATCGGAAACAAATGGGCCGTGCACACGGGTGAGCTGCTTGCCGCCCGGCATATAGAGCATGTCTCCCTTGCCCAACAGCTGCTCGGCGCCCTGTTCGCCCAATATGGTGCGCGAATCGATTTTCGAAGTAACGTGAAAGCTGATCCGGGTCGGCAGGTTGGCCTTGATCACGCCGGTAATGACATCCACCGACGGGCGCTGCGTCGCCATTATGAGGTGGATACCCGCCGCGCGCGCCTTTTGCGCGAGCCGCTGAATCAGGAACTCAACTTCCTTGCCCGCGGTCATCATCAGGTCGGCCAGCTCGTCGACGATAATCACCACTTGCGGCAATGGTTCAAAATCAAGCTGTTCTTCTTCGAATACCGGCTGGCCGGTTTCGGGGTCATACCCGGTCTGCACTTTGCGGCCGAGAGGTGCACCTTTGGCCTTGGCCGCTTTTACTTTTTCGTTGAAGTTGGCGAGGTTGCGCACCGAAATGGAGGACATCATCCGGTAGCGTTCTTCCATCTGTTCGACCGCCCATTTGAGCGCGCGCACAGCCTTGTTGGGCTCTGTCACGACGGGTGACAGCAGGTGCGGAATATCGTCATAAATGCTGAGTTCGAGCATTTTGGGGTCGATCATGATAAGGCGGCACTGGTCGGGTGTGAGCCGATAGAGCAATGACAGGATCATGCAGTTAAGGCCGACCGACTTACCCGCACCGGTCGTACCTGCGACCAGCAGGTGCGGCATGGGTGCAAGGTCGGCAATCACCGAATCGCCGCTGATGTTCTTTCCCAGGATGATTGGTAGTTTCCCGTCATTCTGTGCGAAATTGTCGCTGGCAATCATTTCATGCAGCATGATGAAGTCACGTTCATTATTGGGCAGCTCAATGCCAATCACGTTGCGGCCGGGTATCACGGCCACGCGCGCGGACAGTGCGGACATGTTACGGGCGATGTCCTCGGCCAGGCCGATGACCCGCTGTGCTTTAACGCCAGGCGCTGGCTCCAGCTCGTACATGGTGACGACCGGACCCGGCCGCACCGCCTTGACTTCGCCTTGCACATTAAAATCGCCCAGCACCGATTCAAGCAGCCGGGCATTGCGTTCAAGCGCCACTTTGTCGAGCACCTGTCCGGTTTGTTCGGGCGGCGGATCAAGCAGATCAATGGAGGGCAGGTCGTAACTGCCGAAAAAATCGCCCTGCCGGCTATTGGGACCAAGTGTCGCTTTTTTGGCTGGCAGCGATGGTTCGCTAATCTCTGGTGGTGGGCGGGTGTCGGGCTGCACTGTCTGACGCGGCGCAGCCTTTTTCACTTTGGGTTCGATAATCTGGGTTTCGCCCTTGCCGGTATCTTCAGCGCCGTCTTTGTCACGCGAAAGCGAAATGGCAGGCATCTGTGGCAACTTGAATTCGGGAATGGTGAAGAGCGAGCGCTCAAAGCGGAGCGCCTTGACGGCGAGGAACAGTCCGCCAATGCCCGATAAGGCCATAAGTGCTATCCGGGTCCAATATTGTCCAGCTTCGGCGGGAATAAGTGACATCAGCGCCGCGCTACCGCGTTCGCCGAGCATGCCGGCAAGGCCGCCCCAGCCTGCGGGCAGGCTGCCCGCCGGGCCATTATTGAAAAGGGCAAAGGCCAGCGCCAGCAATAAGATGGCCCCCATCAGCAATAACAGGTCACGTAGCCATTGGGGCTGTGCAAGGTCACGCCAGAGCCGCCGTGCGGTCACATAGATAAAAGGCAGGAACAGCGCAGCAGCAGGGCCGAAAAAGTATAGCGCACGTTCCGATAGCCAGGCACCCGAACGACCCATCCAGTTATCCACCGGCCCGGCGGCTGCGGTGGTGGGCGAGGGGTCCGTCTGGCTATAGCTCAGCAATGCAAGTGTAAAAAACAGCAGGAACAGCGTTAACAGCACGGCTCCGATGAGAGCCATGGAGCGCTTCATGCTTGCGCGCATGACAGTGCGCCAGTCCGGGGCTTTTTCAGCTGCGGCCTTGCTGGCCATAGATATTATCCTTCACGCGCTTTAAGGTGCGCTATATCCATAGCACGGCATGGAGAGTCCGCGTCAAGCGCGCAGTCCGTCCGGCGTTCAAATTTTTACCATTGTTCATGCATTGCATGTACCCTGGATAAAGCCTAATTTGAAACCATCACGGGTCAGCGGAGCGGAAATTAACATGGCAGACGCAGCGAAGCAGGACGGCAACACATCAATGACACGCGACGTCATCATATTAGGCGGCGGTCTGGCAGGCATGACCATGGCACTGTCGCTGGCTGAACATGGTATTACCAGCCACCTGGTCGAAAAGCATGATGCTGAAAACATGCTGGACAGTGCATTTGACGGGCGCACATCTGCGATTATCAGCTCTAGCTGGAACATGCTGAAAGCACTGGGTCTGGATGTAGCGCTGGAGGGGCTGGGCTGCCCCATAAGGCGGATAGAAGTGCGCGAGGGCAGTGAAGGCAAGCCGCTGGATTTCACCCCGGATGACAATGCACTGGGCATGATTTTTGAAAACCAGGCCCTGCGCAGGGCGCTATGGGACAGGGCAGCTGCACATGCGGCGATCAGCACGCATATGGGGCATGGCGTGGCGCTGCGCGATTACGGGGCGCACGGTGTGTCGGCAACGCTGGAAAACGGTGTGCAGCTGACGGGAGCATTGATGGTTGCTGCTGATGGCCGTGCTTCGCCGACGCGAAAGGATGCGGGCATCAACATGGCCGCATGGCGGTATGACCACCGCGCGATCGTAACGGCCATCACCCATGAGAGGCCGCACGACAATATTGCGCATGAGATATTTTTTCCTTCAGGGCCGCTTGCTCTGCTGCCCATGCATGCTGCGCCAGACGGAAAGCACCGTAGCTCGGTTATCTGGACCGTGGCGGAAAAAGATGGCGATGCCATGCTGAAACTGTCGGAGCGGGGCTTTCTTACTGAAATGCAGAAACATATTCAGGGCCTGCTGGGTGACATGTCGCTTGCCGCGCCGCGCGGTGCCTATCCGCTGGGCCTGCATCACACTACGCAGATAACAGCGGGCCGACTGGCGCTGGTGGGGGATAGTGCGCACGGCATCCACCCAATTGCGGGGCAAGGTTTCAACCTGGGCCTGCGCGATATCGCGGCGCTGACCGAGGTGCTGGTTGATGGTGCGCGGTTGGGGCTGGATTATGGCGATGCGCAATTGCTGGATCGCTATGCGGGCTGGCGTAGCCTTGATACATTGATGGTTGCGGCGGCGAGTGACAATTTGACCCGGTTGTTCGGCGTTCCCGGCAAGCTGCCCTCGCTCGTCCGCAAGGCAGGGCTTGCCGCCGTGCAGAACACGCCGCTGCTCAAGTCCATTTTTATGGATGAAGCCCGGGGACGCAGCGGTGAGCTGCCTAAATTATTACAGGGTGCAAGAGTCTGAACCCTCGCGCCCTGCAATTTCGTCTGGGAATTTCCTGATCCCGCGGAAACTTACGTGCCCTGCACGTCTTCTTCTGTCACCGGCACGATCCGTATTTCCACGCGGCGGTTGGCGGCGCGGCCTTCTTCGGTCGTGTTGGTTGCGATGGGCTGGCTTTCACCAAAACCCTGTGTTGCCAAACGTGCGGATTGCACGCCCTGCCCGGTCAGATAGCTGGCTACACTGCCCGCACGGCGTTCGGACAGACCCTGATTATAGCTGTCGCTGCCGGTTGAATCGGTGTGGCCGTATACGTCGATATATGTTTTTTCATATTCCTTGAGCGTGCCGGCGACTTCGGCAAGTGTCGACTGGAAGTTCGGCTGGATGGCCGAACTGTCCACGCCGAAGGTGACCTGTGATGGCATATTGAGAATCAGGCTGTCACCTTCGCGCACAACATCAACGCCTGTGCCTTCGGTTTTGCGCTCCAGTTCTTTTTGCTGCTTATCCAGATAATAGCCAACGCCTGCACCTGCCACCGCGCCAATGCCCGCGCCGAGGATCTTTTCGGTGCGATCACGCCTGCCGCCGACCAAGTCGCCCAGAAAATAGCCGCCCACTGCGCCCGCAACGCCGCCAATGGCAGTTTTGCTAAGGACTTTATTGCCGGTTTCCGGGTTGGTGACACAGGCGCTCAGACCAAGCGCGGCCACTCCCGAAAGCATAATGCTAGTTTTTTTGAATGAATTCATAATTTTATCCTCCATATTCTGGTCCGCATACCCCATATGTGAGGGGAATATTTGTCAGGCATGCAGACATGCCGTATGCGAGGTGAACCCGCGATGAGCGATAAAGTTCTGTAAAATTCAAATCATGCGTTCTAAATAAGCCTTATTCATGCCTGCACTTGATCCTTTCCCATGGTTTGACGCTTTCGTCATTATTGGCCTTGTTTTCCTGAACGGCATTTTTGCCATGTCGGAACTGGCCATTGTGTCCGCGCGCACTGCGCGGCTTAAGGCTATGGCGAAAGACGGGTCAAAGGGCGCGGCCACGGCGATCCGTCTGGCGGCGGATCCGGGTAAATTCCTCTCGACCGTGCAAATCGGCATTACGTTGATCGGCATTGTTGCCGGTGCCTATTCGGGCGCGAGCCTGGGCGGACCGGTTGGCGAACGACTTGCGCGCCTTGGCATGGACGCAGGGTTTGCCCAGACGTTTGGCTTTGCGCTTGTTATCGGGGTGACAACGTTTGCCTCGCTGGTGATTGGCGAGCTTGTCCCGAAACAGATTGCTCTCAGGGCCGGGGAGCGCATTGCCGCGACTATGGCCATTCCGATGGACCTGATGGCGCGCGTCATGGCGCCGATAGTCTGGCTGCTCGACAGCACGAGCGCGCTATTGCTGCGACTGATTGGCATGAAGCGCAGCACGGGCGATCTGGTGACAGCTGAAGAGCTGCATATGATTTTTGCCGAGGCGACCAGGTCCGGCGTTATCGAGGAAAATGAGCGCGCGATTATCTCCGGCGTGGTGCGCCTTGCCGACCGGCCTGTCCGCGAAGTGATGACGCCGCGAACCGAAGTTGACTGGATAGACGTTTCGGCAAGCGAGGAAGAGATTCGTGAGCGCCTGAATACAACATCGCATAACCGCCTGCCGGTGGCGGACGGGTCAGTGGATAATATATTGGGTGTGGTGCAGGTACGCGAAATCATGATGCGAATCATGGACGGCGAACCAGTTGATCTCAGGCAAATGATGCGCCGTGTGGAAATTGTACCTGATCAGGTTGATGCGATGGATGCGCTGCGCGTGTTGCAGCAGGGCGAGATTTCGATGGCGCTGGTGCATGATGAATACGGCCATTTTGACGGGCTGGTGACGCCTGCAGACCTGTTATCTGCAATAGCCGGGCAATTTGCCGAAGATCAGGATGATGGTGAGTTGCCGCAAATGATAGAGCGCAGCGATGGCAGCTATCTGTTGTCCGGTGCACTGCCTGCTGACACGCTGGCTGAGCAACTTGGTCTCGACCTTCCCGATGACCGCGATTATGCGACGGTTGCGGGCTATGCGCTCAATGTGCTGCGCCGCCTTCCAGTGGAGGGGGAAAGTTTCACCGATCAGGACTTTATATTCGAAATCATTGATATGGATGGGCGCAAGATTGATAAGTTGATCGTTACGAGGAATCACCGACAAGGCTGATTTCCCGGCTGGATTCGTGAAATCTAGACTGATTAGCGGCCTTGCCCTGCACCCGCGCCCGGCGCACCCACAGTGCCAATATTGCCGAACAGATCTTCGAAAAAGCTACGATCCCGGCCACGTGTTGGCGTCTTGTCGCCATCGGGAGAAATATTTACGGCCAGTTCGACACCGGTTTTGTCAACGCGTGCCACATTTCCGGCTTGGTCAAAACGTACCCGCATGACCATCTGTTCCCTTGGTTTGGGAGAGCCAAAGGCAAGCTGCCGCATGCTGCGCGAGACATAATACCAGTCATTTTCGCTAAACTGGCCGGTAAAGGTCGGGCGGCCCAGTGTCTGGACTACAGACTGCTTGTTATCCACGCCGGGCTGAATGGAATTCACCAGCACATTATCGATAATATAACCCTGATGCGTTTGGATTTTTGCACAGCCTGAAAGCGCCGGAACCATGGCGGCGGTGACCAGCAACATCGTCATGCGCGATTTGCCACTTAGTGGCTTCATGCTGCGTAAAAAACCCATTTCATTCTCCGTCAATCATCTGCGCGGCAGCCATAGGGCGGTCATGCGCGCATTCTCTTAGCCTGTCCGCTGCGCTTTTGCAGCCTTTATTTGCGAATGCGGCATATCGCCCTATATGACAAGCATCAACATGCGCGCAAAGCGGTTATTTTGGACAGCGGGCATGAATTTTGACTGAATGGATACAGCCATATGGGAATGTTACGGGATTTGCTGCATGGCGGAAAGCCGCCCGAAACGGTGGAGCGCACTTTATACCGCGCCATCATAGCCAAGGGGCGCGAGCCGCACTGGTATGTGGAAGGCGGCGTGCCCGATACGATTGATGGCCGGTTTGCAGCGATTACAGGTGTTTTATGCATGGTGCTGCTGCGTCTGGAGCAGGAACCGGATAAGACGCAGGAAAGCGTATGTCTGACCGAGATTTTTGTTGATGACATGGATGGTCAGTTGCGCGAAATTGGCGTTGGCGACCTGGTTGTCGGCAAACATATGGGGCGGATGATGGGTGCGCTGGGCGGGCGTCTTGGTGCTTATCGCGACGCACTGGCTGCGGGCGATGAACAGGTTTTTCACGATGCCGTGAAGCGTAATTTTTATGATGAAGCACCCGCAGCTACGGCGCTGGCGCACAGTTCAGATGCGCTGCTGGGTTTTTACCAGCACCTGACGGCGCTGGACATTGCCGATATTATGGCGGCGCGTATCTAATGGGCGAATCCATGGAACATATGACATCTGAATTCAGCCGTATTATCGATATTCGCGATATGTCCGGTAAAACGCATGAACTTGTCGCCACACAGCAGGAATGCGCGGCGCTGGCAAAACGGTTCAGCATTGTGTCGCTGGACAGTTTTATGGCGCACCTGGTGCTGGAAAAAGACGGGGCGACTATATTTGCACGCGGGGAAATTTCTGCGGAGCTGCAGCAATTGTGCAGCGTTACGGCAGAGGAATTTCCTGCCATTATGTCCGACGATATCGAGATCCGCTTTGAACCGGAAACTGAAAAGAGCGAAGAAGTAACGCCCGACGAGGAAATCGAGCTGACCGAACAGGATTTTGATGTCGAATATTATACAGGCGATAAAATCGATATCGGCGAAGCGGCCGCGCAGTCACTGGCGGTTGCTATAGATCCTTATCCGCGCGGCCCCCATGCCGATAGTGCGGACGCACGCGCGAATATCTCCACGCCCGAAGACAATAGCCCGTTCGCCGCCCTGAAAAATCTAAAGAAATAGGTTTTTAAAACGAAACGTCCCTAGAACGGAACGTCATCGTCCAGATCGTCGCTGAAACCGCCGCCAGCAGCAGCGCCGCCGGAGCTGCCGCCCTGATTGCCGCCGCCGGTATTGCCCCAGCCATCATTGCCGCCCTGGGCTCCGCCCTGCTGCCCGCCGCCATAGCCGCCGCCACCTTGGCCACCGCCAGCGCTATCGAGCATGGTCAGCGAGCCGCCCATGCCCTGAATCACGACTTCGGTGGAATAGCGGTCATTGCCGGACTGGTCCTGCCATTTGCGGGTTTGCAGCTTGCCTTCGATATAGACTTTGCTGCCTTTTTTCAGATAGCGTTCCACAACACCGATCAGGCCGTCGGAGAAAATCGCCACACTATGCCATTCGGTTTTTTCGCGGCGCTCGCCGGTGTTTTTATCTTTCCAGTTTTCTGATGTGGCGATGCGTAAGTTGGCGACTCGGCCACCATTTTGGAATGAACGGATTTCCGGATCTGCGCCCAGATTACCGATAAGAATGACTTTATTTACGCTGCCCGCCATGTGTGAGAACCCTCTTCAAGAAATGATGTTGAAAAGGGCCTTACCAACCTAGCGCGGTGGCTGTCCAGAAAGTTATCCCCGCCGCGACATAAGCCAGTGCAAAAAGATAGACAGTCATGAATATCGGCCATTTCCACCCATTGGTCTCGCGGCGTGTGACCGCGATGGTGGAAATGCATTGCGGGGCAAACACGAACCAGGCGAGAAAGGCGAGCGCGGTCGGCAGTGACCAGCGCCCCGACAGGCGCTCGCCGAGCTGCTCTGCTTGTTTGTCTTCATCCTCTTCATCAATGGC
Source organism: Sphingorhabdus sp. Alg239-R122 (assembly GCF_900537065.1). Lineage (GTDB taxonomy): Bacteria > Pseudomonadota > Alphaproteobacteria > Sphingomonadales > Sphingomonadaceae > Alg239-R122. Next base: position 11,299 of record NZ_UNRC01000010.1, read on the forward strand.
ATAAGTGGTGGCAAGCGCCGCCACGGCGACTTCACGTGCGGCCATGGCGGGGATCAGCGCAAGGGCAATATCACGGCTGAAGCCTATGGGTTTGACTATCGGCTCAATCACACCGGCCACGCGGCCTGCAGCGGAATATTCCGATTGGCTCATATCGCTGCCTACTGGCACTTTGGGAAAGCTGAGCATCAGCCAAAGCACGATAGTCACCGCAAAAATAATCGTACCGGCGCGGCGCAGGAAAACATAGGCGCGCTGCCACAGGCCGAGCAGAACATCGTGCAAACGTGGGAGTTGATATTTTGGCATTTCCATCAGGAAACCGCTAGCAGCACCTTTGGCCACGGTGGAGCGCAGGACGAGCGCCACGACCATCGCGCCAACAATGCCGGCCACATATAATCCGAACAGGACCAGTCCCTGCAGCCCGATGCCCGGTCCGACAGAGTTATTGGGAATGAAAGCGGCGATAATCACGGCGTAAACGGGCAATCGCGCTGAACAGGTCATCAGCGGCGCGACCAATATGGTGGTGAGGCGGTCTTTCGGGTCGGCAATGCTGCGTGTGGCCATGATACCGGGAATAGCGCAGGCAAATGAAGAAAGCAGCGGAATGAAAGAGCGTCCCGACAGCCCGACATAGGCCATGATACGGTCCATGATAAATGCGGCGCGCGCCATATAGCCGCTTGCTTCCATCAGCAGGATGAAAAAGAAAAGGATCAGAATCTGTGGCAGGAAAACAATGACCGAACCGACACCTGCCAGTATGCCATCGACCAGGAAGGAGCGAAAGAGCCCTTCGCCCAGATTACTGACGACCAGATCGGACAGGAAAGCCACGCCCGCTTCCAGCGCATCGGCAAAGGGTGTGGCCCAGCTGAATACCGCCTGGAATATCACGAACAGCAGCGCGAACAGGATGACCGGACCTAAAAAGGGATTGAGCAATATTGCATCGGCACGTTCGGACCAGCGTCGCCCCGCCGTTTCGGACACAATCACTTTGCCAGCAATCTTGTCCGCGATCTTGCGGCGTGATTTCAGGCTGGCTTCGGGTTTTGCTGCATGGGCGGGCACTTTACCAGCGAGCATATTGTCCGTTGCGTTGCGCAGTTCATCTAGCCCGCGGTGGCGTACTGCGACTGTTTCAATCACCGGCACGCCCAGCTCTTGGGCCAGGATATCACCGTCCAGCGTCAGACCATCACGTTGTGCCAAATCCATCATATTCAGCGCGATAATTACCGGGCGGCCCAGCGCAATCACTTCCTGTGCAAACACCAGATGCTGTTCAAGGTTGGCAGCATCGAGCACAAGCACCAGCGCATCAGGGCGGCGTTCGCCTTCCTGATCGCCCAGCACCACATTGCGGGTCACTTCCTCATCGGGGCTGGTGGGGGTCAGGCTATAGCTGCCAGGCAGGTCGATCAGCTCGACCGGGCGTCCATCATCCAGCGCAAAACGACCCGCCTTGCGCTCCACGGTGACACCGGGATAATTGGCGATTTTCTGCCGCGCACCGGTGAGCGCATTGAACAGCGCACTTTTGCCTGCATTGGGGTTGCCCACCAATGCGACAAGGGGAGTATGTGTGGTCAAACCGACTCTGCTCCTGCGGGTGTGTCCATATGGGTTTCAAGCGGCGTCACCGATATCGCGCGGGCATGCGCCCTGCGCAGCGCCACCATCATGCGGCCCACGCGCACAGCCAGCGGGTCGCTGCCGAAAAATACGCCGCGATGCGCGGTTTCAACAGTTGCACCTTCATCAATGCCGAGTGCGCGCAGCCGTTGCCCCTCACTCTCGGAAAGGGCGGACCAGTCTATCGCATCAATATGTGCGCTCTGGTTTTTGGGCAATTGATCTAACAGCATGGAGACTCGATAGGACAGGGTTTGTTATAAATGCAAGTCATTATCAATATGACCGTGCAATGGCCAGCCCATATATTCGGCTATTCAAGAATATTACCGCGCCGGATAGCGCAGACGGCCCAGAAAACGGGTTAGGCTAGGCCGGTTTTTGCTGTTTTTCAGGAACTGGTATTTCACCTTTTCAAACTGCATCACATTGTCGAGTCGGCGGCTGAGAAATTCTTTCGTCTCAATATGATCGTCGCTCTCGTCGCCCAGAAACACCATGACGGTGCTGCTATAGACACCCGATAATATCGTGCGTTTGGTATAATGGTTGTAATCGGTCGCGGTGTCACCTGCGAGACGCCACATCAGGTCTGCGCTGCGCCAGGATGTTTTGGCGGTGCGCATTGCATTGCGGGGATTGGCCATAATTGCCGTCGCACTGCGCAGCGCTTCTTTTGTGCCGGTGACGGCATCAAGGCGAAATTCAACCAGTACGCGAATACGTTCACGGATTTTCATATCGGCAAGTTTTTCTTGTGGATATGCCTCGATCATGCGTACATCGATATTGCTGATCCACGCATCAACCATGTCGACCGCCCCGCCAGAATAAGCGAGCCGCGCGACATCGGTATCAACGCCATGTGCCCCCGCTGCATTCTCAAGTGCTTCTTCGCCCCATCCGTCAAACACGGCTTCCTCAGCAATATGCGGCGCGAGGAATGCGCGAATCTCGTCTAGCGTTGGCTCGTCTGGCAAAGCGGTGATGCGTGCGGGCTTATACATAAGGCGATGTTCCAATCTAGGTGCGGTGAATCCAAAATAGGCTTTTTGTGGCTATCTGCAACCAAATCTTGGGCGGCAGACAGCAGGATTATCTTGCACATCAATGCAGGCGGCATATGTTCAGTATCAAACAGAAACCTATAGCCCGAGCGAGGAATAGACCATTGCCCACATTATTTGACCCCGTGAAAGTCGGCGCAATCGACGCGCCCAACCGCATTTTCATGTCACCGCTGACACGCTGCCGCTCCACGATGGCGCATGTGCCAACACCGATTATGGGCGAATATTATGCGCAGCGCGCGAGTGCGGGTGTGATTATCAGCGAAGCAACAGGTATCAGCCAGGAAGGCCTGGGCACACCGTTTGCGCCGGGCATATGGAATGAAGAGCAGACCGAGGCATGGAAGCCGGTTGTCGAACAGGTACACGAAGCGGGCGGGCGTATTATCTGCCAGCTCTGGCATATGGGCCGGATCGTGCATCCCGACTTTCTGAATGGCGAAAAACCGGTGTCATCCTCTGCGACAACTGCACCTGGCCATGTCCGCACCTATCAGGGCAAAAAGGCGTATGAAGAAGCGCGACCGCTGCGCGCCGACGAAATGCCGCGTCTGCTCGACGATTATGCGTGGGCCACGGAAAATGCGAAAAAAGCCGGATTTGACGGTGTGCAACTCCATGCCGCCAATGGCTATTTGATTGACCAGTTTATCCGCAGCGGTACGAACCAGCGCGATGATGATTATGGCGGCGGAATCGAAAACCGCATCCGGTTGCTGGGTGAAGTAACCAGGCGGCTGGTGGAGACGTGGGATTCGGACCATGTCGCGGTGCGGCTCTCGCCTAATGGTGATTCGCAGGGCGCGGACGATGCCACGCCGAATGAAACATTTACCGCAGCGGCCAAATTGCTGGACAGCATTGGCATTGCGTTTTTGGAACTGCGCGAACCGCCAGTCCATGGCACTTATGGTAATACCGATGTACCCGCAGTCAGCCCGCATATCCGCCCCGCGATTGAAACGCCGCTCGTGCTCAACAGCGACTATTTCTATGATAATGCAAGCGAGGCCTTGGCCAAGAACCGTGCCGATGCAATCAGTTTTGGGCGGACCTTCATGACCAACCCCGACCTGCCTGCACGGTTCAAAGCGGGTGCGGAGCTGAATCCTATCGATTTTACGCCGACATGGTATAGTCAGGGCGCGGAGGGATATACCGATTATCCCGCGATGGAAGAAGCAAAGCTGGGCGCGGCTTGATACCTCACCCGCTCAGGCTGAGCGGGATAAGGAGTAGTTTCATTGATATTTACCCAAAATAGCTTGGTGATAGGCCTGATGCTGGTGGCAATATTCCTGTCATTGGCCATTGCCGAGCGGGTCTGGGCAAAACGCATACTTACACAAAACCGCTGGGTCCGCTGGCGTACCCATGCGGGCTTTGCGGCGGTGAATATGCCGCTGGAAAAACTGGTGCAGTTTGTTGTGCTGGGTGGCCTTTACGCACTGGTCAGTGGCCATGCTGATGGCCGGTTTGGCCTGTTGCAATGGACAGACTGGCCCGTCTGGCTGGAATGGACGATAGCAATATTTGCACTCGATTTCGCGGTCTGGATACAGCATGTCGCCACGCATAAAATCCCGCTGCTCTGGCGGTTGCACAGGGTGCACCACGCCGACCGTGATTTTGATATCACCACCGCGCTGCGTTTTCATCCGCTGGAGATAGCCTTGTCGATGGTGTACAAAATGGTTGTGGCGGTTTTGCTCGGCGTTCCGCTGGGCGCGCTGATCCTGTTTGAGCTGCTGCTATCGCTCTTTCCGCTGTTTAACCATGCCAATCTGGCACTGCCTGGATGGCTTGATCGCACCCTGCGCTGGATTGTCGTGACGCCCGATATGCACCGCGTGCATCACAGCACTGTTCCACATGAAACAAACAGCAATTATGGGTTTTACTTTTCCTTCTGGGACCGGATATTCGGTGTGTACCGTGCGGAGCCAGAGGCGGGACAGCAGGGCATGACGGTCGGGCTGTCTGAATATCAAACCGGTGAACCGACTGGTTTTACATGGAGCATGTTGCTGCCTTTTCGGCGTTGAAATAACCTGCATAGAATGCCGCACTGCACAATAATGCTTGCTATTTTTGCGCATAGCCCCCATCTGCACCCTTACCAACGCGGGTGGCGAGCGGATACACCGCCGCAGTATCGGCAGCGTGAGCGTCTTGAAGTGAGGAAAACCCCCACCGACAGGTCCGGCCGATCGAACATCATCGCGCAGGCTTTTTTAAAGCCGAAGCTTCCCTATTCACGCGGGTCGTTTCTTGAACAAGCACCGCCGTAACGTGTTTTCGGACATGACGTTGCTGAACAAGGATTTAACCCGCAATACGTCCGCCATTCCGGCGGGACGATTGCCTCATATTATAGAGATTACTACATGAGTTATTTTAACGAGCTTGGCCTTGCCGAGCCTATCCTCCGCGCCCTGAAGTCAAAGGGCTATGACACACCAACGCCGATCCAGCGTGACGCTATTCCGGCACTGCTTGAAGGCCGCGATCTGTGCGGCATCGCGCAGACCGGCACCGGCAAAACCGCTGCATTTTCACTGCCCTCGCTGCATCATCTTGCGAACGGGGAAGGGCGTCCACCACGCTTTCACAGCTGCCGCATGCTGGTATTGTCGCCGACACGTGAATTGGCGGCGCAGATTGCCGACAATATGCGCGGCTATGCCCGCTTCCTGGGTCTTTCGGTGGATGTCGTCTTTGGCGGCGTGCCCATTAATCGCCAGATCAAGAAAATCGGCAATGGCACAGATGTATTGGTGGCCACGCCGGGCCGCCTGCTTGACCTGATTCAACAGGGGATTATCCATCTGCGCGGTGTCGAGATCTTCGTGCTCGACGAAGCTGACCAAATGATGGACTTGGGCTTTATCAATGACCTGAAGCGTATCGACAAAATGCTGCCGAAAAAACGCCAAAGCCTGTTCTTCTCGGCCACGATGCCTAAGGCCATTGCCGATCTGGGCAGCCGTTTCCTCGATAATCCGTTGCGCGTCGAAGTCGCGCCGCAATCGACCACGGCAGAGCGCGTGACGCAGTATATGACCTTCATCAATCAGAAGGAAAAGCAGGCGCTGCTGACGCTCAAGCTGCAAAGCGAAGAGATTGAGCGCGCCCTGGTATTCACGCGCACCAAACATGGCGCTGACCGTGTTGTCCGGCATTTGCAGGGCGCGGACCTGCCTGCCGCCGCCATTCACGGCAATAAGAGTCAGAATCAGCGCACCACGGCGCTGCAGGGTTTCCGTGACGGGCGCATCAAGATACTGGTCGCCACCGATATTGCTGCACGCGGCATTGACGTGTCGGGGGTCAGCCATGTGTTCAACTTTGAAATCCCCAATGTGGCCGAACAATATGTGCACCGCATTGGCCGCACCGCACGCGCTGGTGCAGACGGCATCGCGATCAGTTTCGTAGCGCCGGACGAAAAGCCATATATCCGTGATATCGAACGGCTGACGGGCGAACGGATCGAGAAAGTCGGCCTGCCTGAAAACTTTATGGCATTGGCCGAAGCGTTACCGAAACCTGTACGTACGCCGCCACGCGGCCATGGCCGAGGTGGTCCTGGACGCGGCAATCAAGGCGGACGCGGCAAACCCGGCGGTGGCCGCGGACGCGGTGGAAAGCCACAAGGCAAAGGCCCAAATAATCACGTGCAAAAGGGTGAACGCAGCGAAGGCGGCAATAGCGGCGGTCCGAAAAAACCGCATTGGCGCAACCGCAAAAAAGGTGGTGTGGGCGCACATAAGGGGCGAGTGAAGCCTTCTTCTTAAACCCTCTCCGATTGGGAAAGGGCTTTAGGTTTTAATGCCTAAAATGCCGCATGCCCGTGAAGACCATCGCCAGTCCTGCTTCATCGGCGGCGGCGATGACTTCGTCGTCGCGGATGGAGCCGCCGGGTTGAATGACGGCGGTTGCACCTGCTTCGGCGGCGGAGAGTAACCCGTCGGCGAACGGGAAGAACGCGTCTGATGCCACGGCGGAACCGTTGGTGCGCGGCGCGTCCCAACCATAGATTTCGGCGGCCTCGGCTGCCTTGGCGGCGGCAATGCGCGCGCTGTCACGGCGGTTCATCTGGCCCGCGCCAATGCCTGCGCTCACGCCGTTTTTCACATAAACAATTGCATTTGATTTGACGTGTTTCGCCACCGTCCATGCGGTCAGGCAGTCTTTCAGTTCCTGTTCGCTAGGCGCGCGCTTGGTGACCGTCTTAAGCTCGGTTTCACTGATCTGGCCATTGTCACGGCTCTGAACAAGCCAACCGCCGGCTATGGTCTTCATCATCAACCCGCCGCGTGCCGGATCGGAAAATTCACCGGTAAGCAACAGGCGGAGATTTTTCTTTTTCGCGAAAACCGCTTTGGCCTCGTCGCTCGCGTCAGGCGCAGCGACGACTTCGGTGAAAATCTCGGTAATTGCCGCGGCGGTTGCGGCGTCCAATGGCTGGTTGCACGCGACGATCCCGCCAAAGGCTGATACGCTGTCGCATTTCAATGCCGCCTCATACGCCTCCAGCAAAGTATCGCCGCTGGCCACACCGCATGGATTGGCATGTTTGACAATCACTACTGTAGGCGGACCATCCGCAAATTCGCTGACCAGTTCGAGCGCGGCATCGGCATCGTTATAATTATTATAACTGAGTTCCTTGCCCTGTAGCTGCTCGGCCTGCGCAATGCCGCGCGCATGCGGGCCAACAGGCAGGTAGAGCGCGGCTTTCTGGTGCGGATTTTCGCCGTAGCGCAGCTCTGCGCCGCGCTGGATGGTGACGGGCAGCGTATCCGGGAACATCTGCCCCTGATCGCCAAAGGCAAACCACTGCGCGATCATGCTGTCATAAGCCGCAGTCGCAGCAAAGGCTTTCGCCGCCATGCGCTTGCGGAAGTCAAGCGATGTACTGCCAGCTTTGCTGCCCAATTCGGCGTGGAGCTCTGCATAGTCGGACGGGTCGGTCACGATGGTTACATATTCATGGTTCTTGGCCGAAGAACGTACCATGGAGGGCCCGCCAATATCGATATTTTCAATCACTTCGGATCGGTCCGCGCCCCTGGCCACGGTTTCGGCAAACGGATAGAGATTGACTACCACCAGGTCGATGCCGCCAATATCATGATCTTCCATCGCGGCGGCATGCTGCGCATTGTCGCGCACCGCGAGCAGGCCCCCATGCACTTTGGGGTGCAGCGTTTTAACGCGCCCATCCATCATTTCGGGAAATCCGGTGAGTTCGGAAATATCGCGCACGGCCAGCCCTGCATCGCGCAGCGCCTTTGCCGTGCCGCCGGTTGAAACCAGTTCCACGCCCATACCGGCCAGTATTTTGCCAAGCTCTGCCAGCCCGCTCTTATCCGATACTGATAAAAGCGCGCGCCTGATTTTCATATCTGTCACTGAAAGCTACCCCATTTTTTTGATGACCCAGCCATAGCTGCCGCCACCTTGTGTCACTGTTCCTGGTATGATGATCTGCTGTGTCGGATGCGGCCGCCCGCGCCCGTCAATCCAGATGCTGTCGCCAATCTCCAGCGGCTGGCCCGGCGCGCGCAGCTGCCACAGGCTGCCGTCTTCGATGCGCATCAGCGCGCCTTGCCCATCGCTGGTCAGATGTGCCTCGACTCCCAGCCCCAGATGGAACCGGATAGCAAACCCGGTATCGCCGGTTCCGGATTTGCGCTTGCGTCCGCGCTTCGTGACTGCGGGGATCAGCATGTCTTCACCGCGGACCTCGCTGCCATCGCTGCGCACCAGCATGATGCGGCGGTGGATCAGGCCATAGCGTTCACCATAGCCATCATGGCTCATTTCCAGCCGGGTGGCATTTTCAATTTCGCGCCGGTCAAGCTCGACCTCGTTGACGCCGCGGCCTAACTTGCCGTGGCCCAAAATGGCGGTGCTGTTATGGTCATCCAGGCACAATGTGCTGTGCGCCGCCGTGGCGCGCAGTCCTTTGGAAAGGCCCGCTGGAACCAGCGCTCCCGTCATCGCCGCGCCACCGCAATTGACGATGATACGCTGATGCCCGTGCGACATTTCAAACCCGAGCGTGGAGGCGCAGCCGGTAACGGCATGGCGGGCGAGCGGCGGTGTACCCGCATCAACCAGCACCACGCTCTGTCCCGCTGGAATACGCTGATATCCCCAATGTCGCGCATCGCGCAACGGTCTTGCGCGTACGCCGCTGGCTTCGACAATCTGTGCCACCTGATCTGCGGCCCTGCCGGGCGCGCCCTGCCAGCTGCCGAGGCTGCCGTCTTGGTGAGTGATGCCCTGCAATGCAGGCACGGCTTTGCCCAGCGCCTCGTGCAGCGGCGCATAGACAGGCTCTTTCATCGCAGCGTAAAACGATTGCAGCATGGTGAGTAATGAAATCGCCTCCATCTGCACCAGCGGTGCGCGTGACATGACGCCGCCATCGGCTTCAAACATTTTGGACAACGCACGCTTCAGACCCGCCTCGCCAAATATCTGGCGAGGCTTGCCATCGGGAATGATAAGCGATGCGGCGACAACCCCGCACCATGCGGTCAGGCGCGGCAGGCCTTCCTCCGCCTTGTCGGCGCAATGGTCAAGGTGACGGGCGGTACGCGCCATATTGCGCAAAACGCGTGAACGGTAAATCAGGTCACGGCTGGACAGGATGAGCGGCGCGTGCGCGGCCCAGAACAATATGCGCGCACCTGCATATTCGGGGAGCCATGCCGGGTCGCTTACTTTTTCTGCATGCGCGTCGAGCCACCGCACCATCAGTTTTTCGGCAATCGGTGCAACATCTTCACGCGGGCCTGCGGCGGCCAGGTCGCGCAGCCAGCGAAAACTGTGAATATATTCTACAAAGAGTGGCGGCAGTTTAAGGTCTGTAAAATCAATGCCCGACAAAGGCTGTTTCATACCGTTATGCAGGAAATGCCCGGCGCGGATCGCCATGCCGCGTGTCTTGTTGCCCGTCAGCGGGTCATCCGGCTTGGCGAGCAGGCGCAGCGGTGAACGCCCTTTCAGCCGCAGGCGGTGCAGTGGGGTGCGCCATGTCAGTCGGTGGAAATAGTGCAGTGCCTTGTCCGCAAAAGTTTCGCCCAGGTCACTATTGTCACGGATCATCAGCTCGCGGCCATTGCCGGTTTCGCCTTGCTGCTGCCCGCTGGCAATCGCCATGTTGGCATCGCAGGCGTTTTTCAGCATGAACGGCGCGCTATCCGCTTCACCTGACATATCATCGGGCGCATCCATATGCTCCGGTTTGACAAGGTCGGATGACAGGTCGGTCATAAGCCCTTCAGCACCTTTATATTTTCGGCATATTTGCCGGGCCCACCGCGGAAAGTAGCTGTGCCGGCAACCAGCACATCGGCGCCTGCGCCAATTGCCAGCGGCGCCGTTTTGACGTCAACGCCGCCATCGACTTCAAGGTGGATATCACGGCCTGTGGCATCGATTTTGCGGCGGATCGCCTCAATCTTGCGCAGTTGGCTATCGATAAAGCTCTGCCCGCCAAAACCGGGATTGACGCTCATCACCAGCACCAGGTCGACATCATCGATAATATAATCAAGCACGCTTTCATGGGTGGCGGGGTTGAGCACCACGCCCGCTTTTTTGCCCAGCGAGCGGATATGCTGCAACGTGCGGTGGATATGCGGGCCCGCTTCGGGATGCACGGTGATGATGTCCGCACCGGCCTGTGCAAAGGCATCCAGATATGTATCCACCGGCGATATCATCAGGTGCACGTCAAACGGTTTTTTGGTGTGCGGCCGTAGCGCTTTTACAACCGCAGGCCCGATGGTGATATTCGGTACGAAATGTCCGTCCATCACATCGACATGAATCCAGTCGCATCCCGCGGCATCAATAGCGCGGATTTCCTCGCCCAATTTTGCAAAATCGGCGGATAAAATGGATGGAGCGATAAGCGGTGCGGTGGCCATGTATGAATCCCTACCGAATCGCGCGAATCCCGACAAGCGCGTTCGCCGCGTTTTTCCACATGTTTCGCCGCATATTGCGGCTTCTCGCGTTAAACAAGGGCTATATGTTGAATCTTTCTTTAGTTTCTTTGACCGCCTCACGGCGATAAACCTGCACTGGTCCCAGCACATCTTCATTATCGCATAAATAGGTAAAACCCAGTTTTTCGGCGACGCGGATTGATGCTTTATTGGCGTGATCGATAATGCAGCGGATTTCTTTAACGTCCAGATGCGCATCAGCCCAACTCAAAATGACCTGCATCGCTTCGGTGGCATAGCCTTTATTCCATGCTGATGGTGCAAAAGCCCATCCCGCTTCGGGATAACCCTCCAGTTCAGCCACACCGCGTTCAAAATTGGCGAGACCGCCTGTGCCCAGATAAACCCCTGTTTCTTTATCCAGAAATGACCAATATCCATAACCTAACAAATGCCAAAGGCCTGGCGCGCCTATAAACCTGCGCCAGCTTTCGTCACGCGGACGCGGCTTGCCGCCGCCGATAAAAGCAGTGAGCTCTGGGTTCCCCCACATTGCAGCATGTTCTTCCCAGTGATCAAGTGATACCGGCTCTATGCTTAGTCGCTCGGTGGTAAGTAAGGGTGCTTGCATAAGCCTATCTTTCGCTGCGCTTTAGCCGGACCATGAAGAATCCATCGAGCCCGCCCTTGTCCGCGAGCATGCCGGGCAGGGTGCGGACCCATCCGCCGGTATCCGCAGTGACGCCATCGGGCAGTTCATCCTGGGCGACAGGAACAACGGACATATCCTCATGCATGGTGAGGAACTCTTCGAGCTGCACCTCGCCTTCATCGCGTTCGAGCGAACAGGTGGCATAGACCATCACGCCGCCGGGTTTCAGCCAGCGCGCGGCGCGGGCCATCAGCTCATGCTGAATATCGGACAGGTCGATAATATCGGCCCCGCTGACCCGGTGCAACACATCGGGATGGCGCCGGAAAATGCCGGTGGCACTGCACGGCGCGTCGAGCAATATCGCATCGACCGGTTCTTTCGGTTCCCATTGCAGCACATCTGCTGTGAGCGTTTTGGCGGGCAGGCCTGTGCGTTTCAGATTCTGTTCCAGTCGCCCCAGCCGCTTTTGTGATTTATCGATTGCGGTGACGTTCCAGCCTTGCGCGGCCAGTTGCATAGTCTTGCCGCCCGGCGCCGCGCACAGGTCGAGCACATCGTGGCCCTCCCCCTTGCCGAGCAGGCGTGCTGGCAGTGATGCGGCAAGATCCTGCACCCACCATTTGCCCGCGTCAAAACCTGGCAGGCTTTCAATAGCGCTGCCACGGGGCAGGCGGAGGTGGCCGGGCATCAGGGCGATAGCGTCCATATCTTTGGCCATGTCTTTGGCCATGTCTTTGGCAAGTGTTTCGGCATCTGCGTGATCGCGCAGCACCAGGTCGAGCGGGGGTGGTTCGGCCATGGCTTTGGCGGCGGCCAGGGCCATGTCATTACCCCATTGCGCTTCCCAGCGGTCGCTGACATCATGCGGCAATGTGGGTGTGTCCGGCAGGCTGGCCTCACCGCGCATCAACGTGCCGAAGACGCCGTGTACCAGCCGTTTCGGGCCGCCTTGCACCAGCGGCAAAGCGGTGGCTATGGCTGCATGCGGCGGGGTTTTCAGTACAAGCACCTGCGCGAGAGCGATGCGCAGCACCATTTTTGCTTTGACGTCATGGTCGAGCGGCTTGCGTGTGGCGCTGTCGATCAATGCGTCGAGATCGACATTCCAGCGTAGCACTTCGGACGCAATGGCAATGGCCAGCGCGCGGTCTGCGCGGTCCCTGATACCCTGACACGCGGCATGGCTGGCGCGGTCGAGCGGTTCGCCGCGGCGATAGACAGCGTCGAGCATTTTGAGTGCGGCGCGGCGTGCAGGCAGGCCAGGAACCTGTGAGTTTTGTGTGCGGTTATTCATAGCTGCCGCTGTAGCTCAAGCCATGCACCCTGGATAGGGCGAATTGGCGGACCGGGGTTCAGGGTGTGGCTGCTTCGGCTTCCAGGGCGTCCAGCCGCAACAGATATTCGCGCGCCGTGTTGGCGGCCTGGCTGTCTTTCTTGATCGCCACGGCCTGTTGCCAGTTTTTGCGGGCGGCGGCATAATCGCCGCTGCTCACCGCAATATTGCCCGCTTCCAGCGCGATATCAGCATCCTGCGGCGCCAGCGTCGCGGCGACGGTAATATCGGCGAGTGCACGTTCCAGATTGCCCTGCCGACGCGCGAGTGTGGCCGACAGCAGCCAGCCGAGCGGGTCTTCAGGAACCAGTTCGTGCACCCTGGCAAATTCGGCGGCGGCATTATCTGCAAGACCCTGCGCAACGAGTGCGCGCGCCTTGTCGAGATGGATTTCACCCCGCTTCGCATCGCTCAGATCACTCCGTGCGAGCGCCGTGTCAAAAAAACTGATCGCGCGCAGGGCATTGCCACCCGCCAGTGCAGCATTCCCGGCCTGCGCCCATAAATTACCGGCGCGAGGGTCGTTTATGCCCGCCGCTTCGCGAGCTGCTTTTTCGAATTCCGCCGTAGCGAGATTCCAGTTCTGCTGCCTGCTATAGGCAAAGGCGATGCAGTGACGCGCATGGAAAGAGCCGCCTTCGCCCATCCATATATTGGCCTCTATGATAGCCGAGGAGGGGTCTTCGACGGCCTTGTCCATGCATAGATTGAATCTGTCTTCCAGCACCTGTTCAATACTGCCCGGCGCGGGCGGTGCTATGGGCTGTTCAGCGCGCGGCGGCGTCTGCTGACCGATGGGCTCCGGTGTATATACGCCGGGCGTAACGCTTTGCAGGGTAAATAGAAGAGCGGAAACAAGCATGGGCGGCCTTTGGTCAATTATGGAAATTACTGCCGGCAACTGGACCGGCGCTGCATACCCCTAATAACCCGTGCCTGCATATATAATGAACGCCAATATCGGTCTGTTGACACTGTTTTTTCAGCGGCTATTTCCACTATCGCCAGATCCGAAATCAAAACCAAAGCCCGATTCCACATCCGCGTCATTGGCGCACATTTCGCGCAGCGCGTCCCATTCGTCCTGTGTCAGCGCGGGGGTGTATTCCCTGTCTTTCACATGGCTTTTTTCGAACGCGGTCTTGCGGCTTTTGGACAGTGGGTGGCTGGATAAATAGCCCAGCAGTGTCTCTGCCTCGTTAAAACTCTCTGTATCAGAAGCGGCGCTACCGGTTTGACTGGACTTCTCCGTTTCGGGCTGGTCTGAATCGCCGGTTTGCGGGCTCTCCACGCTATCCATGCTTTCCATATTTGCGAGCCGTTCAAAAAACCCCGCTGTGGCGAGCGGGCTGATATCGGCGCGCTGCAATGCCTGGATTGCATGCCGGTCGGCCTCGCTTTCGGCGGAGCGGCTATACCCCATGGACAGCAGGCCATTGAGCGTGCCGCCAATATTGCCGTCAAATCCGCCCATCAGGACGCTGAGCCCCATTTGCCGGATCAGCGATTGCATGACATGGCGCTTGCGCACATGGCCCATTTCATGAGCCAGCACCCCGGCGACTTCATCTGCGGATTCGGCATTGTCCAGCAAGCCGTTGAACAGGATGATCTTGCCGCCAGGCAGCGCAACGGCATTGACCATGTCGATATTGGCGACTTCAATATCAAGATCGCTAACATCCTTATCCAGCCCGCTGGACAGTTTGGCCAAGGCCGCCTGGCCTGCTTCGGTGTTACAGAAACGTCCACCAAAATCACCGACCAGTGCATCGCCCAATTTCTTTTCGGCGCTTGTGGGGACAAGCGGCGCTAGCCATTGCGGCGCTGCAAGGATGATGGCCATGGCCCCCGCGCTGAGCAAACCAAACACCAGCGCCGCCCGGCCCAACCCGAGCCGGTCAACCCAGCTGCCATACCTGTTTTGCGAGGGCAAGACCGATTCCAGCGCTACCGGGATATCGCCTTCCAGGCCCATTCGCCAACCGTCAATTTCGTCATGCTTATAGACATGGGCATCACCCTGCTGGCCGGAATAGACAAGCCGGGAAAATGCAAACGGACCATGAAGATGGCCCGATTCCACCAGATGGAATTGCCCGCCTGCAGTGTCGATTACGACATGGCGGCGCACCGCGGAACGGCCATCATAAAACCATGTCGTGTACGGCTGCGCCACTATATTGCCCCGATATCAAAGGCATCAAGCAGGCCTTCACCATGTTTGGATGTTGAAGTGTCCGACTGGGTCAGTTCTTCCAGGTCAATCTCACCATAACATTGCATATAGGTGATGAAGAAGCGCCAGTGGCGATAGCGGATAAACGGTCCCACCAGCATGAAGGGGATCACAGCGAAGACAAGTATCGGCACGAGCAGCGCCAGATATAATTGACCCGGATCCTCGCCCGGCTGTGGCATTTCAAAACCGCCCAGCAGCGATGAAGTGCCGATAATGGTGATCGCTGGCAATGCAACCGCGAGCGCGGCAATCAGCCATATGCCGGCATCACCCAATAGCAGGATGAACCAGTCCTTTGTCTTGGCCGAAAAACCGAAATCCAGCTTGTGCAGCGAGAGTCCATCAATCGCCACACGGTAGAATTTGGCGTAAAAGGTCATCGCGATCAGGCCCAGGCCGAGATAGAAAAACAGCACCAGTAAAATGATCGATATTCCCGCCATGGCAGGTGAATCCACAGCGGCTGTCATAATGCCGATGATAACCGCGCCTGCAAAAAAGATAAATGGCGCCAGATAGAAAAGGAGGTAGCGTTTGAAAGTGTCGGCATAGTCGCCAATGGCACTGAACTGGTGCTGGCCAAAACTCATCCTGCCCCAGCGTTCATTCCACAGCGACATCATCGACCAGGGGATGAGCAGCCCGAGAATCATGTAACCGATAGCGGTTTTCCACATATAGGACCAGCCATAGCTGAAACCCTGGTCATCGCTGCCGCCGCGGATGCCGTGCCAGTAGGTGCGCGCCAGCCGGTAACGCAGCGCCCGATAGCGTGCCAGACCGCCCAGATAGAATATCAGCCCCAGCATGACGAAGGTCAGCGCTGCGGCTGCCCCTTCCTGGCCCTGTAGCAGTAAGGCCTGCTGCACAAACTGTATGATGAACAGCGGGATGATAAACAGCAGGATCACGAGCACGAAACCGATCAGCAGTTCCAGCCCGGTGCCGGTCCATTCGAGCCGGTCATCGATAAACCGCGTTTCGCTCCACAGATATTTACGCTCACGCGTGGTGGCCCAGAAACGGTAAATGCCCAGCGTTACGATGGTCAGCAATATGTTGGTCAGCGCTATCTTGCCAAAAGCGCCCCAGTTGCCGCTAAATTCAAAAGCGCTGTCTTCCGGACTTGGCGGCGTTGTCTTGTCAAAATGTTCCCGCATTGCATTCCCCTCTGCACGATCTGTCCCCGCTGTTCGCAGCAAAACGGGCAGAGTGTCAAGAGGTTGGCACTGTCGCTTGCGCCTTGGTTTGATGTCCTCTCGGACATGAAGCGGCACCGGCCCTCTCCCCCTCCCAACCTCCCGATAGTGTATTTCGTTAGTATATCGGGAGGTTGGGAGGGGGAGAGGGCCGGTGCCGTAACGCGAACGAGAGTGAGCCTATAAAGACTCCGTTATTCAGCTATTCTGCTCACATTATACAGGCGGGCAACCGTGCGGATCAGCATATCAATATCCTGATCCCGCGATAGCCTGTGGTCGCCATCTTTAATGAGCAGCGTCTGCACATCCGGTGCGCGCAGCGCGTGCGCTGTTTTCAGAGAAATCTCCCACGGCACATCGGCGTCATTCTGCCCATGCAGCAACCGCACCGGGCAATCGAGTGCGATTTCGCCGTCCAGCAACAGGTTTGCCTCACCCGATTCCCAAAAAATCCTGGTCGTCACATAGGGTTCGTCGCTATATTCGCTGGGTTCTTCGAGTGTGCCTTCGGTCTGAATTATCGCCTTGTGCGCATCATCAAAGCCCCAGCGGGTAAAATCGGGCGCGGCAGCAATACCGACAATCCCGGCAATTTTTTCGGGCCGAGCCAGCGCCACCAGCAGCATCAGCCACCCGCCCATGGAGGAACCGACCAGAATGACGGGGCCTTCGACCAGCGTGTCGATCATCAGCAATGCATCATCGCGCCAATCGGCCAGGCTTTGCATGCGAAAATCACCTTCGCTTATCCCGCATCCGCCATAATCGAAACGCAGCATGGCATGGCCGCTCTGCGCAGCCCATGCGTCCAGCGCGGTCGCCTTGCCGCCCTCCATGTCCGACATATAGCCGGGCAGGAAAACCAGCGTTGGGGCGGTTTTGTTTTCAGGCGCGGCCTTGCGGTGGATATAGGCCAGGCGGGTGCCGTCCGGGCGTGGGAGATGTGAAGTTTCGGTCATGATCGGACTATAGGCGGCGGCCAGAGCTATGAAAAGACAGGTTTTGCGTTCCGCAGAATATATCAAAACCGCGCACTTATTCTTTCCGAAACCGCTCAGCGTGAGCAGAAATTGTGCTTCCCTGGTACAAGGATAACGAACACCATCGTCATTTTTCCGTCAGGAAATCTTCCACGGCTTTTGCAAACGTCTCTGGCCGGTCGAGCATGATAAAATGGCGGCTATCATCAATGCGTTTGAGCGTCACGCTATCTGCGCCGGCAAACGCGGCCTTGTACACCGCATCCACCCGCGCGGCGGGCATGACGCTTTCATCCAGCGGATAAAGCATGGTCACGGGCACGGTGATGCCGGGCATGTCGCCCCGCATGTCAGTTGTCATCAGGTCATACATGAAATGGGCAACCGCTTTGGGGTCCGCATCCGCCGCCCATGCGGCGACCAAAGCGCGGCCTTCTTCGGTGATGGACATGGTTTGCAGCGTGCGCGCATCAGCGGTGTATTCTTCCCGCGCCGCAATCATGTCGCGCAGCATGGCCGCCTGCGGCTGCATTGTTTCCGTGGTGGCGCCTGCGCCGAATATCATGCCGAAAAAGGGCAGGCTGTCGACCACCATGGCCCGCTTCACAAGGCCGGGATATTTGGCTGCCAGCTGCATCGCGGTGAAGCCGCCGAGCGAATGGCCGATGACAAAGGGTTTTTCACCCTTGCCGCCGGGTATGATTTCATCGTCAATATAGTCGGCCAGTTCGCGGATAAATGCTTTCAGAACCGGACCCTCGACATTGAGGCCGGGGGTATCGCCGAACCCGCGTATTTGCACGATATGCACTTTATATTTTCCGGACAGTTGCTGGCGTGTTGCATCCCAGACTTCACGTGGAGACGCGAGGCCGGGGATAAGGATGACGTCGGTGCCTTCACCCTCAACCAGAACGGTAAAACGCTTGCCGTCAAGCACGGTTGCCGCGGGCTCCACTGCGCTAGGCTCGCCGACATCTGCGGCCATATCTGTGGATTGTGCATGCACGCAGGCGGGGGTGAGCAACAGGCTGGCAAACAAAGTGAACAAGGATGGGATCCTCATGGGCGATCTCCGGTATTTTTTGCGGGCTATGCGCCGCTTTCCTCATTTATAAAAACCTGTTCAATGGTCATGCCGAACAGGTCTGCAATCTTGAAGGCGAGCGGCAGGGAGGGGTCATATTTCCCTGTTTCAATCGCATTGACGCTCTGCCGCGATATCTCCAGCGCTTCGGCCAGGTCACCCTGTGTCCAGTCCCGTTCGGCGCGGAGGATTTTTAGCCGGTTTTTCATTAGCCTGGCCCCGCTGCACCCAGTGTCAGCTTGTTGACAAGCGCGCCAACGCCCAGGCCGCCAAACCATATGATCGCCCACCAATAGCTGTCGACGTGCGGGGCGAGGCCAAAGTTTTCGAGAAAGCCCCAGATGCTGGCCGCCGCCATGGCAATGCCCGTGGCGATGAGCGTCTGACGCACGAGCAGCATACGCAGGAACTCGTCTGTTTCCTCGATCAGCAGCATACCGATGGCCCAGAACATGCCGGCGACCGGCAGGCCTGCAAGCAAGGCAAGAATATATGCAGGCGCACCTGATACCATTTCATTGTCAATCAGATAGTCCGCGGAAAACAGGAAGATCAGGTACAGCACCATCAGGATGGCAATGCGTTTCAGATAGCGCTTGATCTGCGGGCTCATTTTCTCAGCCATGACAAGGTTCCTTTTATTAAAGTCAATGAACCTTTACTTTTCCAACCATATAAAGTCAAGTAGCATTGACAAAATATTTGGGAAGCTTGTCATTTCATGAAAGTCGAACCTGCTCCCCTATTTTTGAGGCGAGAATAATGCCGCTAAATGGCCGGAACCTTCATCAGGAAGTTTGTACACAAGGCCTTATAGCAGTGCGTTAACCGCCTGCATGAACGGCTGTATTGAAACGGGCTTTGAAACATAGCTTTCCGCCCCTGCTTCCCGGATGCGGTCTTCATCACCTTTGCCGGCATAAGCCGTGACGGCCATCACCGGGATCGCCTTCAGGGCCGTATCGGCTTTAAGCGCCTCGATCAGCTCCAGCCCGCCAATATGCGGCAGCTGAATATCCATGATGATAAGGTCGGGCGAGAAATCACGTGCGGTGTCAATTACCTTGCGGCCATCGGCCAGCGCATCCACCTCAAACTTGTGCGCGCGCAAAAGATCGCTGAACAATTTGCGGTTCAGATCGTTATCCTCGACAACCAGCACTTTTTTTGTCACGGGACGCATGTCCTTTTTTGAAAACTTCACGAATGATATTGCGGGTGATAGTGCGAAACACCAGATTAGGCCAGAGCGATTCATTCCAGGATGTGGCGGCGAGCATTTATAAGGCCTGTTCTATAGGATAATATGACCATATGAGTTTAAGTGAAGGCAGTTATGATCCCGAAACACTGGCGTTGATGGCGCTGGGGTGGGTGCTTGCCGATGGCCGCCGCGCCGAACGGCTGCTATCGCTCACCGGACTGACGCCCGATCAGCTTCGCAGCGGCGCAAAAAATGCGCATGTCCTGGCCGAAGTGTTGCGATTCCTGGAAAGTCATGAGCCGGACCTGATCGCCGCCGCAGAGCATTTGAACATAAGCCCGGAAGCGCTGGTTTCCGCCCGCAGGAGCCTGAATACATGAGCAAACCGTTATTCGTGACCGATTGTGATGAAGTGCTGTTGCACATGGTCACGCATTTTGCCGACTGGCTGCACGAAGCAGAGGATATCCATTTCGACCTGGAAAATGGAGGCTTTGAAGGCGCACTGACCCGCACGGAAAATGGTGAAAAAGTAAAACCGGAAGAAATCTGGCCATTGCTGGGGGGTTTTTTCGATACCGAGATGCCGCGTCAGACCGTTATTCCTGGTGCCCGTGAGGCGCTGGATGAAATTGCGAAAATTGCCAATGTCGTGATTCTCACCAACCTGACCGATGCCCGTAACCAGGACCGGCGTGAACAACTCAAGGCGCTTGGCATGGATTACCCGGTGGTGACCAACCAGGGGGAAAAGGGGCCCCCGCTCAAAAAGATACTTGATGAATATCGTCCGTCCGTGGCTGTGTTTGTCGATGATCTGCCGATGCATCACAAATCTGCTGCTAACTATGCGGGGGAATGCTGGCGGCTGCACATGATTGGCGAGGAAAAACTCGCGCCGCAGGTCGCCTGCGCGCACAAGGCACGGCACGCGCACAACCGGATCGACACATGGGCTGATGCGCTGCCATGGATATTGGAAAAACTGGAATCAGGCATGCCCGCCCCGCAGATAGAAGAAATGGAGAATAGCTGAATGAGTATTACAGTCGAACAACGTCTTGCCGATGCCGGCATTACTTTGCCAGAAGCAGCTGCACCGGTGGCATCCTATCAGCCGACAGTCGAGGCGGGCGGTATGCTCTATATTTCCGGCCAGCTTCCATTTGTGGACGGCGAACTCGTGACGGGCAAGCTTGGCGAGAATGTGTCGGAAGAAGCGGGGCATAAGGCAGCCGAAGCCTGTGCACTGATGTTGGCCGCACAGATGAAGCGCGCGCTGGGTTCGCTGGACCGGGTGGAGCGGGTTGTAAAGCTTGGCGCATTTGTGGCCAGCACCGCCGATTTTACCGGCCAACCCAAAGTTGCCAATGGCGCGTCCGACATGATGGAAACGATTTTTGGTGAGGTGGGCCGCCATGCGCGCTCTGCCGTGGGTGTGCCTGTCCTGCCTCTTGATGCCGCAGTTGAGGTAGACGCTGTGGTGCAGGTCAAATCCTGAGGCACCGTGCCTGATGGATGGCAAGCCGGGACAGCGGAGCGATATAGCAGCGCGGCTGGAGCGTTCGGTCACGGCAATAGGCGCGGATGAATGGAATGCACTTGTTCCCGCTGGCAACCCGTTTGTAAGCCATGAATTTCTGACCCTGCTCGAAGAGTCGGGCAGTGTCGGTGAAAACACGGGCTGGTCGCCAGCCCCCATAACAATACGTGACGGCAGTGATAAACTGGTCGCGGCGTTGCCCGCTTATCTTAAAAGCCATAGCCAGGGCGAATATGTGTTCGACCATAGCTGGGCGCATGCCTATGAAAATGCGGGTGGCCGCTATTATCCGAAACTGCAGATTGCGGCGCCCTTCACCCCGGCCAATGGCTCGCGGTTATTGACAGTGGAGCCAAAATGGGCGCCGCCGCTGCTGATTGCGGCGCAAAACCTGGTGGAGCAAAACGGGCTATCCTCTGCCCATGCAACATTCATTGCACCGGGGCAGCGCGGTATATTTGAAGATGCAGGCTGGCTGATGCGCAGCGACACGCAGTTCCATTGGCACGATGACTGTTATGGTGATTTTGATGGCTTTCTGATGTCGCTTTCATCGCGCAAACGTAAAGCAATCCGCAAAGAACGGCGCGCTGCGCAGCAAGGCGTGGATATTCTCCACCTGACTGGTGACGAGATTACCGAGATGCATTGGGATGCATTCTGGGAATTTTACCAGGACACAGGCGCGCGCAAATATGGCATGCCCTATCTAACCCGCGCGGCTTTTTCGTTGATGGGCGAAACTATGGCAGATCAGATTTTGATGGTGCTTGCCCTGCAGAATGGCACACCCATTGCCGGAGCGCTGAATTTCATCGGTGCAGATATTTTATATGGCCGTTACTGGGGGTGCACTGTGCACACACCCTTCCTGCATTTTGAGCTGTGCTATTATCAGGCGATTGATGCGGCATTGGCGCGGGGCCTCAAAACGGTGGAGGCTGGCGCGCAGGGCGGACATAAGCTGGCGCGCGGATATGTTCCGGAAACGACCTGGTCGGCGCATTATATAGCCGATCCCGGCTTTCGCTCGGCAGTTGCCGACTTCCTGGACCGTGAACGCGAAGCGGTGATGCAGGACCAGGAATTTCTGGCCGAGATGCTGCCGTTCAAAAAACAGCTTGCCGCAAAGTCGGATTAAGCGGCCAGTCTTGAAATCTGCTGGATCCAGTTGCGCGCCTGACGTTGTGCCTCGGCAATCTCACGGGCGGTCATTTCATCCGAAATTTCGGCGCGGCATGTCTGGCTTTCTTCATGACCACCGACGGCCGCCAAATTAAACCATTTATGTGCTTCGATCAGATCGACTTCAACGTCATGTGATCCGGTCGAATAGGCAACGCCCAGTTCATAATAGGCTTGCGGATCCCCCGATGCCGCGTCTGCCATTTTGCTTTCGATCAGAAACTGCGCACTCTTCATGCTATTGGCCATTATATTTGCCCCTCGTAAAAACCGCCGCCCCCTATTTGCGACAGGCCCAGATTGGGTAAAGCTGGTCAATAAATGGTTAATGGCGGGCAAGAAAAATATACGGTGTGTGTGAAAACACCGCAGAAATAAGATATTTCAATGGCCTAACGTAGTTAATATCCACAGGTCGGGGTGTTTGTGTTTCAGGTGGTGGTTGGCGTGACGGCCATATTATCAATCAACCGGGTTGATCCGATACGCGCGGCCGACAATAATCGGGCAGGCCGGTCAAGTGTCGCAAGTTCCTGTAAATTGCCAGCATCGCAGAGCGACACATAATCAACGCTCTTGAACCCCGCGGCCAGTATTTGCTGCTCAATCCCGTCTAGTGTAGCGGTAACATCCGCACCTTGTTCAAGCCGGGCTATGCCTTCACGCAGGGCTTTGGGGAAATGCGCGGCGGCGGCACGATTTTCGGCGCTGAGATAGGCATTGCGCGATGAAAGCGCGAGCCCGTCATGATCGCGTACAGTCGGGACGCCGACAATTTCCAGTGTAAAATCAAGGTCACGGACAAAGCGGCGGATTACGGCGAGCTGCTGGTAATCCTTTTCACCAAACAGAGCCATATCGGGCTCAACCTGATGAAACAGTTTCGACACCACCGTGGCGACGCCGTCAAAATGGCCCGGCCGGGTGCCGCCGCACAGCCCCATACTGACGCCGCTGACCGATATGGTGGTGCTGTAACCATGCGGATACATTTCTTCCGCATCCGGCGCCCATAATATTTTGACGCCCGCCTCACGCAGCAATCTGGCATCGGCCTCTTCCTGCCGCGGATAGGCATCAAGATCCTCGCCCTCCCCAAACTGTGTGGGATTGACGAAAATCGATGCGACCACATGGTCTGCGCGCTTCGCAGCTTCATGCACCAGCTGCATATGTCCTGCATGGAGTGCGCCCATGGTGGGGACAAGCGCCACAGTGCCGCCATCCGATTTTACATCTGCAATCGCCGTTTTCAACGCATTTAGCTGCCGTATAATTTGCACCGCAAGGCCCCCTTCGATATGGGAATATCTGAATATGAAAGCCTTATGGTCCGGCGGCGTGCCGACTGCAAGACCATAGCCAGTACCATGATTAAGGGGTAAGCCATTTCCATGCAGACCGAAGCGGAAAAGACGACACCGCATATCATCGTGTTCGCCAATGAGAAGGGCGGCACTGGCAAGTCGACCACTGCCGTGCATATTGCCGTGGCCTTGTCCTATCTGGGTCACAAGGTGGTTGCGATCGACCTTGACCCGCGGCAGCGCACATTTTACCGATATCTGGAAAACCGCGATGAAACCATGCGGCGCCGCAATGTCAGATTGCCTACGGCCAGCTATTCGGTTTTTGAAAATGGGAATATTTCCGACCTTGATGCCGTGATGGCCGAAAAGGGTGAAGGCGCGGATTTCATATTGTTTGATACACCGGGCCGCGATGATGAATTTGCGCGCCATGTTGCCGTGAAAGCGCATACGCTGGTGACGCCAATTAATGACAGCTTTGTTGATTTCGACCTGATCGGGCAGGTTGAACCTGAAACATTCAAGGTAAAGCGGCTTAGCTTCTATGCCGAACTGATCTGGGAAGCCCGCCGGACCCGCGCCAAGACGGGGCGTGAAATGGACTGGGTGGTGTTGCGCAACCGCACACAAAAAC
Organism: Sphingorhabdus sp. Alg239-R122; assembly: GCF_900537065.1. Classification (GTDB taxonomy): domain Bacteria; phylum Pseudomonadota; class Alphaproteobacteria; order Sphingomonadales; family Sphingomonadaceae; genus Alg239-R122. Next base: position 35,358 of record NZ_UNRC01000010.1, read on the forward strand.
AGGACGCACGCAATCAGAAACGGCTGGATGGTGCGCTTACCGAACTGTCAAAGCGGGTAGGTTTCCGCGTGGTCCCGGGGCTGAGTGAACGCGTGATCTTTCGCGAACTTTTCCCGTCAGGGCTAACGCTGCTGGACAAGGGACATCTGGGCAATCTGGGTACTAGCCATGTGCTGGCGCGGCAGGAATTACGCGCAATGCTTTCTTCTTTTTATCTTCCCGGCGTTAAAAAACCGGCGACACTGCGCGGCGCAAAAGGCGCAAAAGAGCTGACGCTGTGAAATTCATCCTGCTTCTTATCGTAGCGATTTTCGGCTATCTTTATGCCACTGGCCGGCTGAAAAATATGATGAACCGGAATGACACGCCATCCATGTCGGAACGACAGGCGCGGACCTTGCTGGGCGTAGATAGAGCGAGTAACAATGACGCCATAATAGCGGCGCATAGGCAAATGATGGCAAAGCATCATCCTGATCGGGGCGGCAATGCGGAGATCGCACGGCAGTTGAATGAAGCACGGGATATATTATTGGCAAGGCAGCCGGAACAGGACTTGAAATGACGCATGACTTTCACCCCACCTCTCTGCGTGAATATGACATTCGCGGCATTATTGGCGAAACGCTGGATGTCGAGGATGCACGCGCAATAGGCCGCGGGTTCGGCACGTTGATATCGCGCGCCAGAGATGGAAAAGGCGGCAAGGTCGCGGTCGGCTATGATGGCCGGATCAGCTCGCCCATATTGCAGGATGCGCTGGTTGAGGGGTTGAATGCCAGTGGTGTCGACGCGGTATCGGTCGGCATGGGACCAACGCCGATGCTATATTACGCCGAGGCAGCCATGGATGATGTGGATGGCGGCATCATGATAACCGGCAGCCATAACCCCGCTAATTATAATGGCTTCAAAATGGTCTTTCAGGGACGCCCGTTTTTTGGCGCGGACATACTGGACCTTGGCAAGATGGCGCGCGAAGGCGATTGGGACGACGGTGTCGGCGGGTTTGAAACGGTCGATATTACTGACCAATATGTAAATAGGCTGTTGCAGGATTTTGACGGCGCGGCAATGCGGGTTGGCTGGGATTGTGGCAATGGTGCAGCGGGCCCTGTGGTTGAGCGGCTTGTGGCGCAGCTTCCTGGTGAGCATTTTACGTTGTTCACTGATATTGATGGCAATTTCCCCAATCATCACCCCGATCCAACCGAAGAAAAGAATCTGGCTGATCTGAAGAAACTTGTCGCGGACAAGTCGCTCGATTTCGGTGTGGCTTTTGACGGTGATGGCGACCGTATCGGTGCGGTGGATGGCGAAGGCCGTGTCATATGGGGTGACCAGCTATTGTCGATATTTGCCGAACCGGTGCTGAAGGAACTGCCTGGTTCCACGATTATCGCTGATGTAAAGGCATCGCAGGCGCTCTATGACCGTATTGCCGAATTGGGCGGTGAGCCGCTGATGTGGAAAACGGGACACAGCCTTATAAAGTCCAAGATGAAGGAAACAGGGTCGCCGCTTGCGGGGGAGATGAGCGGTCATGTGTTCTTCAAACATCAATATTACGGATTTGACGATGCGCTATATGCTGCCGTGCGCCTGATCCGTGCGGCCTCTATGCTGGGCAAGTCAGTGACGCAAATGCGCAGCGATATGCCGGATATGATCAACACACCGGAAATGCGGTTTCAGGTGGACGAAAGCCGCAAGTTCGCGGTGATAGACGAAGTGCTGGAACGGCTCGCCGCAGATGGTGCGAATGTCAACAATACGGACGGCGCACGCGTAAACACCGATGATGGCTGGTGGCTGCTGCGTGCGTCGAATACACAGGACGTACTGGTCGCGCGCGCTGAAGCGAAATCCGAATCTGGGCTGGAGCGCCTGATGGTACAGATTGATGATCAACTCGCGAAATCGGGCCTGACGCGCGGCGAGAATGTGGGGCATTAGTGTCTGAAACATCCAATATCCCTGAGGGTGTTCGAAAGGTTTTTGACAGTTATCCCGATAGTGTAAGTCACAGGCTGTACAAACTGCGCCGCTGGATTCTTGAGGTGGCCGATGCCGATGAGCGTATCGGCATTATTGAGGAAAGCCTGAAATGGGGACAGCCAAGTTATGCGCCTGCTGTCACAAAATCCGGCACAGCAGTGCGGATTGATACGCATTGCGCGGTAGAGGAAAGCTGCGCCTTATACGTGCATTGCGGCACGTCGCTTGTTGCAAGGTGGCGTGATATTTATGGGGGTCTTGCTTTTGACGGCAACCGTGCCGTTATTTTTGACCCGGCACAGCCGCTTCCAAAAGCGATAGTCCACCATTGCATCGCCATGGCGTTCACCTACCGCCTTCCTGCATAGTTAATCCGCTTATGTTCACCGTTTATGGAATAAGTCTTGCTGTATAGATGGCACACTGCGCATCATGCGTGCCGATAAGATAATGAGGGGAGGACAATATGTTTTGTAAAATAACGACGCGCGTCGCCATGGCTACATTGCCTGCTTTGCTGGTTGCCACGCAACCTGTGTTCGCTGGTGAAACACATCCTGAGCCTGTCCGCCTTGGTGAAGTGCCGAACCTGCCCGCGAGCGAATCGATCATGTACGATACGGCGCGCGACATGTTCTATGTGTCAGTCATGGGCGGCGATGATCCGGGCGATGGTTATATCGCCTCTATTACTACAGACGGAAAGACGGCTGACCGCAGCTTTATCACCGGGCTGGACGAGCCAAAGGGCAGCGCCGTGGCAGGCAATAGGCTTTATGTATCCGATGGCAAGGAGCTGGCGGAGGTCAACCTGGACGATAAATCCATTGTGCGCCACGCTGCGCCGGGTGCGGTGTTCCTGAACGATGTTGCGGCCGATGCCGAGGGCAATATCTATATTTCAGACACCGGCCAGTCGGCGATCTACAAGTTCGATACCGATAAAAATCTCACATTGTGGATGAAGACAAACCTTCTTAACCGGCCCAACGGCCTGCTGATTGAAGGTGAGACCATGTATGTCGCATCATGGGGTGAGCGGCAGGGTGAAGGTGATGACGCCACATCCAATGGACGCTTGCTCGAAGTGGATATGAAAAGCCATGCAATTGAGGCGATTACACCTGTACCGGTCGGCAATATTGATGGCGTGCAACGCTATGGCAAGGATGGCTTCCTGATCTCTGAATGGAATGGCGGGAAAATATATCATGTGTCAGGAAGCGGGAAGGCGCATGATATACTCACGCCCGGGCAAAGCGTGGGGGACATACTTTACCACCCGGGCCGTAAGCAGCTATTCCTGCCGATGAACCGGCAAGGCAAGCTGCTGGTCTATAGTCTGGGCAAGCCCAAATAGGGTCATTGTGATGCAGGAGCTAGCGTGCCTATATGTAGGCAATGGTTGTTCCTGCCCTTCCCGACACCATAAATAACTGGTTCGCTGCGCGCGGATGGGAGCCACGCCAGCATCAGATGGACATGTTGGCAGCAGCGCAGGCTGGCAGACATGCTTTGCTGGTTGCGCCGACAGGGGCGGGCAAGACGCTGGCGGGGTTTATGCCGACGCTGGCGGATATGGTTGATGCTCCGGGTATTGACACTCTGCACACGCTATACATCTCCCCGCTTAAGGCACTGGCACATGATGTGCAGCGCAATTTGCTAACTCCCATCACGGAAATGGGGTTGAATATCCAGGTTGAGACACGCAGCGGCGACACGCCCTCTGATCGCAAGAAACGCCAGCGTTCCCGACCGCCACACATATTGTTGACAACACCTGAATCGCTCAGCCTGCTGTTATCTTACCCGGACAGTTCCGAGATGTTCAGAAACCTCAAAACAGTGGTAATTGATGAAGTGCACGCTTTTGCCACTGGCAAACGGGGTGATTTGCTTGCGCTTTCGCTGGCGCGGTTACAGGCCTTGGCACCGGATATGCGCCGTGTCGCTCTATCAGCCACTGTTGCCGATGCGGATGCCTATCGTGCCTGGCTTGCGCCTTATGGTGAGATTGATGCCGTCACATTGGTTGAAGGCGCGCCGGGCGCAGAGCCGGATATTGACATATTATTGCCCGAGGGGCGTGTTCCCTGGGCCGGGCATAGCGGCCATTATGCGGTGCCGCAGGTGCTGGAGGAAATCGCACGAAACCGAATCACGCTAGTGTTTTGTAACACGCGTTTTCTTGCTGAATTTGTGTTTCAGAAACTGTGGGAGATAAATGAAGAACAGCTACCCATAGGCATTCACCATGGCAGCCTGTCAGTTGAAGCGCGGCGCAAGGTGGAAAATGCCATGGCTACGGGCAAACTGCGCGCGCTTGTGGCGACAGCCAGCCTTGATTTGGGCGTTGACTGGGGCGATGTCGATTGCGTGATACAGATGGGCGCGCCCAAGGGTTCATCGCGCCTGCTGCAACGCATTGGCCGTGCCAACCACCGGCTTGATGCCCCGTCAAAGGCGATATTGGTGCCCGGCAACCGGTTTGAGTATCTGGAGGCACAAGCGGCATTTGATGCCGTGCAGGAAGGCGTGCGCGATGGCGAGACATTTCGTGCTGGCGGGCTGGATGTGCTGGCGCAGCATGTTATGGCCTGCGCCTGTGCTGCGCCGTTTCATGAAGATGCGATGCTGTCAGAAATACAGTCGGCCCTGCCCTATAGCGGTATAGATAAAGCTGCGCTGGGCCGCGTACTCGCCTTTACACAAAACGGCGGTTATGCGCTGCGTGCCTATGATAAATTCAAACGTTTGGTGCGTGCGGAGGACGGGATATGGCGGCTCTCGCACCCCAAATTTGCTGCGCAGCACCGGTTTAATGCGGGCATAATTGTTGATGCACCGATGCTGAATGTGCGTTTCAAAAACGGGCGTAGTGTGGGCAAGGTGGAGGAAAATTTTGCCGTACAACTATCACCGGGTGATACATTTTATTTTTCCGGCATGGGGTTGGAGGTTGAGCGCATCAAGGCCCTTGACCTGATTGTCCGAGCTTCAAAAAAAGGCGCACAGATACCCAGTTATATGGGTGCGCGCCTGCCGCTCACGACACATTTGTCTTCACGTGTACGCGAATTTCTGACTGACCGTGCGAGCTGGGCACGTTTCCCCGATGATGTGCGTGAATGGTTGGAGATGCAGGATTTCCGCTCAGTCATGCCACAGCCGGATCAGCTTCTTGTCGAAACATTCCCGCATGACCGGCGCCATTATATGGTGTGTTATAGCTTTGAAGGATGGAATGCGCATCAATCGCTTGGCATGTTGCTTACGCGGCGTATGGAAAATGCGGGGCTGCAACCGCTAGGCTTTGTCGCCAATGACTATGCGCTGGCCTGCTACAGCCTGAAACCGGTCAGTGATCCCGGACCGCTATTTTCTTCCGATATATTGGGGGAGGAACTGGCCGAATGGATCCAGAACAGCTATCTCCTCAAACGTGCATTCCGTGAAGTTGCGGTCATCAGCGGCCTGGTCGAGCGGCATCATCCGGGCAAGCGCAAGACTGGGCGGCAGGTCACGTTCTCGACCGACCTGATTTATGATGTCCTGCAAAAATATGAACCTGACCATATCCTGCTTGAGGCTGCCTGGGCCGATGCGCGGGAGAAGTTGACCGATGTCGGGCGTCTGGGTGACCTGCTGGATAGAGCGCAGGGTACAATGCTGCATGTCGACATGGACAGGGTCAGCCCGCTTGCAGTGCCGGTGCTTGTGATGATTGGCCGTGAAGCTGTCCCGCAAGGTGCGGCAGATGATGCATTGCTCGAAGAAGCGGAGACTTTGGTCGAAGCGGCGATGCGTGGGGGTTGAAGAATGTGCAGGATAATTGCGATTCCTCGCAGTTGGTGGTAGTTTTTTAATGTTGTGAGGGGTGAACTGGAGAATTAAAATGTCCTGGCCGATTATTTTCGCACCATTAATGCTGGCGTTCAATATGAGCAGCGCGGCCCCCATACCTCAGGAAGTGGAAGCTGAGACCAAAAGCGAAAGCCAGGCTGCACCTGATATAATTGATATTGGAATCGATCGTCAAAAGCGGATGACCGTGCCGGTCAGTATTGATGGTAATGGCCCTTATAAATTCATGATAGATACCGGTTCAGAGCGTACGGTTGTAACGCGCGAGCTTGCGGATGATCTGCAGCTTGAATTCGCTGCGCGCGCAAGGCTTCTGAGTGTGGCGGGTGAAAAAGTCGTGGACACGGTATATGTGCCCGAGCTGGAACTGGGCCGCCAGAATTATGGCGAGGTTGTGGCCCCACTTCTTGAATCAAGAAATGTCGGCGCAGAAGGTATTTTGGGCCTGGATGGCCTCCAGGACCAGCGTATTTTGTTCAACTTTGCGGAGAGCAGGATCGAAGTAGAAGATAGGCGCAAGAAACGGCTCAACAGCGGCTATGAAATTGTGGTCTATGCAAAACGGCGCAATGGGCAGCTGATATTTACCGATGCCACCATATCGGGGGTAAGGGTAAGCGTGGTTATCGATACGGGTTCACAGGCCAATATCGGGAATCGTGCTTTGCAGGAAAAACTGCGTGGACGAAAGGCCAAGGGACTTGATCTTGAATCAAGTATTACCGCGGTTACGGGACAGGTCATTACTGCCGATGCCGGTATTGGCAGGGACTTCAGGATAGGCAAAGCCCAGTTTGATGCCATTTCTATCGCATTTGCCGACGCGCCGCCCTTCAAGGCACTGGGACTGGATGACAAACCGGCTTTATTCCTGGGCATGGCAAGTCTGAGGGGGTTTGACCGCATGGCAATCGATTTCAAGAAACGGCGTGTCTATTTCGACGTTGTCGATGCGCGGCGCTGACTGGCCGAACAAGTTCAAGCAGTGATTGCGGGAAATGTGACGGGTGCTGCGCCTGCATGCCATTGGCCATATTTATGCATAATGGTTTTGAAAGTATCTGAAGCCAAATGCCCTGCCAGCCATTTTTGCAGTGCTTCCAAGGGTAAGGCGTCAAACCAGCTCCGGTCGTGATTGGCGAGTTGGCGGATAAAGGGGAAGCTGGCATAGTCAGAAATTGTGGGTTGTGACCCCAGCAGCTGTCCATGTTCAGACAGGCGCATATTTAATCTTTGCAATATTCCCAATGCCTCTGCGCGGTGGAATTCAGGGTCGGCATTTTCATAACGTGTATGATACTTATAGCGGTCAAGATGGTGTTTGAATGGACCGTCAATCTGTTCGATTATTGTGCATGCAGCCTGCCTGTGGCGTAGCCAGCCCTGTGGGTCATGACGCTCCAGCGCCCAGCGCATGATGTCGATGCTTTCCCCAAGCACAGTCCCGTCCTGTAATTGTAGTACGGGCACTGTGCCCTTGGGTGAAATGTCCAGCATGGCCTGTGGCTTGTCACGCAACAGCACTTCGCGCAGTTCCACCCGGGTGCCGCTGGCCAACAGGCCCATACGGGCACGCATTGCATAGGGGCAGCGGCGAAAGCTGTATAATATCGGCAGCGTATCCGGCGCGGTTTCGCTCATCCGGCATCCTGCTTGCGGCCGATATGCGCCGCGCCGCGCCGAGCGGCCAGTTCCATCTGCCGCTGGCGTTCTTCATACCGTTTTTTCTGTTCGTCATCGCGGGCATCATGACAATGCGGGCAGCTCACGCCTTCCATATATTCGGGTGCTTCCAGCTCGTCGGGAGAAAGTGGCCTGCGGCAGGCATGGCACTGCACATAATCGCTCGGTTCGAGACCGTGGCCCACGGCGACCCGCTGGTCGAAGACAAAACAATCGCCATCGAACAGGCTTTCCTGTTCTGGCACGTTTTCGAGATATTTGAGGATGCCGCCCTGCAGGTGGAACACATCATCGAAACCCTGTGCTTTTACATAGGCCGTCGCCTTTTCACAGCGGATACCGCCGGTACAGAACATCGCGATCTTAGGTGTTTTCCCGCTGGTGCGCAGTTTTTCCGCCTCGGCGTCAAACCAGGCTGGAAACTCACGGAATGTCTTTGTGCTTGGGTCGATTGCGCCCCGAAAAGTGCCGACCCCGACTTCATAGTCATTGCGAGTGTCGATAATCACCGTATCGGGATCACTGATCAGGTCGTTCCATTTTTCGGGCGGGACATATTCGCCTGTGCCATCCACAGCGTCTATGCCATCCACGCCCATCGTGACAATTTCACGCTTAAGGCGGACTTTCATGCGGTAGAACGGCATATCTTCCGCGCCTGAATACTTGACCTCGATATTGGTGCAGCCTGGAAGCCGGCGAATATAGGCAATGGTGGTACCAATATCGCCCGGGCTACCGGCAATGGTCCCATTTATACCTTCCTGTGACAGCAGCAATGTGCCTTTGAGCCCATGCGCCTCGCATGTTTCAAGCAAAGGGCCGCGCACCGCGACTGGATCATCAAAATGCGTGAAGTGGTACAGTGCCGCCACGCGGACAGGCATATCGGAATCGGGAAAATCAGTCATGATGCGCGCTATAATTGTTTGCGCACATCATGACTAGAGGGTTAGTTACGCGCCGATAGTGTTAGTTCAAGTCGCCTTACCTCACGCAAGACCCGGTTTGCCTGCATTGTGGGCATGAGGGATAATTTAAACATTGAGCTAAGTATGAGCAGTACGGCAGATGGCAGTCCCCAGCGTAATTGATTTACGGTGTCGCTGGCCCCGAAAAACTGTATTGCCATCCACGCGCCAGCTAGAAACATGATCGATTGTACGATCATAATAGCCCATGCAACCCAACCAGTATTGCCGCGAAAAAGGCCAAAGGCTTGCGTGAAATAGCCGGGCTCGTCACGAATCTCATCGAGTAGTGCCTGATCCTCGGCAGACAGTGTTTCTGCCAGCATATCGTCCAGCTTGTTCATCTTATTCTCCTTTCAATATATCTTTCAGTTTCTGCCGCGCATGCATAAGGCGCGTCTTGACAGTTCCAACCGGTGCGTCTGTTGCAACCGCGATTTCGGCGATACGCATCCCTTGACCATAAAATAGTGCGATGGCTGCGCGTTGTTCGGGCGGTAATTGCGCCACGGCCTGTGTGAGCATCAGGCGTGTTTGTGTTTCATCTTTCGCTACGCCATCATCTGATGTGGCTTGCTCCAGCACCTCCATGGGCAATGCAGTTTCGCGTGCGGCCTGTTTTTGTCCGCGCATCACCTTTCGCGTGACAATCCGGTATGCCCAGGCAGCAAAGGCACGATCATTGCTTAGCTTCCCCAAGCTGCTATAAATCTCTGCCCATGCATCCTGTACATGGTCTTGCGCTGTATTTGCATCACCGCATAGTCGCCATGCATGTGCGACGAACCGCTTATGCCACAACCTGTAAAGCCAGTTCCATGCGTGTCTTTCGCCCAACCGTGCACTAGCGACCAGATAATCGCTAAGCACATATCTTGTATCGCGCTTTGCGGCCAAGTCCAAAATCCTCCAGCTTTCATGTATAAAGGGACACAGAACGCTGAAAAGGTTCAATGCGCAGTAAATATTTGCGCGTAGCAGCTGCCTTCCTCTTGCATGGCATGCTCTGTTACAGCATGTAGAATATATGGTTCCCCTTTCGTTCGCAGGGCATGATTTTTTGGCGCATAGTGATGCGGCGTTATACTGGCCTGCGCATCGTGCACTGCTTGTGGCAGACCTGCATCTGGAAAAGGCGAGCTGGTATGCCGGCTATGGACAGATGCTGCCGCCTTATGACAGCCGCGCAACAATGGAACGACTGGAATCCATCATCGATGAAACGGGTGCAGAAACGATCTATTGTCTGGGTGATAATTTCCACGACAGCGCTGGTGAAGACAGGCTGGAACCTGTGGCGGCGAAGCTGTTACAAAAGTTGACGGCTCGGACCGGCTGGTATTGGGTCAACGGTAATCACGACACGGCACTGGCGGGGCGCTGGGGCGGCAATGTCGTGCGGGAGATGCAGGTGGATGGAATCATGCTGCGTCATGAAGCGGAACCGGGTTTTGCTGGCGCGGAAATGTCGGGCCATTATCACCCCAAATTTCGTTTGCGCGGTCGGGGCCGGTTGGTCGCACGGCGCTGTTATGTGGCGAGTGAGAGCAAGCTGATATTCCCTGCCTTTGGCGCGCTGACAGGCGGGATGGATGCGGATGATGATGCCATCCGAAAAGTGATGGGTGCTGCTGCCTGCGCGCTTGTGCCGCTGCGTAAAAAACTGCTCAGATTCCCGCTTCATGGCGTGTCGGAAATGGCCGGTTAACCAGCATCACTCAAACCGCTTTCCACACGCACACAAAACGGCTAGGCAGGCGCGCCATGGCAGGATTTGAAATTTTTTCCGCGCATCTGGACGCGCTGGATGGTGAAAGCCGGCGGCGGAAACTGTCGCCTATCGCGGGGCATGATTTTGCCTCCAATGATTATCTGGGGTTGTCGCGCAGCGCCGATATGCGAGCGATCCTGACAGATGCGGTAGCGCGCGACGTACCGCATGGCTCGGGTGGGTCGAGGCTGTTGCGCGGCAATCATGCTGAGCATGAGGCGCTCGAAGAGTTTGCGGCGGAGTATTATGGGAACGAAGCCGCACTTTATTTCGCCAGCGGATATGCGGCCAATAGCGCGCTGTTTTCGACCCTGCCGCAAAAAAGCGATATTGTCCTCTATGACGAGCGGATCCATGCCAGTGTGCATGAGGGCATGCGATTATCGCGCGCACAGGGGCAAAGTGTACAGCACAATGATGTGCAGGCTTTTAGCGACGCGATCGCTGTGTATCGCGGCGCGGGTGGACTGGGCCGTATCTGGCTGGCGGTAGAAAGCCTCTACAGCATGGACGGTGACCGCGCGCCTTTGCCTGAACTTGCAGCGCTGGCCCGTATACATGACGCAATGCTGGTGATCGACGAAGCGCATGCGACAGGTGTTTTTGGCGAAGGCGGGCGAGGACTGTCTCATGCTTTGCTGGATCGCGAAAACCTTGTTGTGCTGCGTACTTGCGGAAAGGCGCTGGGTGCGGAGGGCGGGTTGCTCTGCCTGCCTGCGATACTGCGCGATTTCATGGTCAATCGTGCGCGCGGCTTCATTTTTTCCACTGCGCCGTCCCCGCTCATGGCGGCTTTGGCGCATGGTGCCATCCGGTATGTAGAAGCCAACCCGCAGTTAACTCAGCGGCTACATGCGCTTGTTGCCCATGCTGAGTTGCGGCTTGGTCGTTATTGCCCGGACACAAGGCGGGGTAGCCAGATATTTCCTGTTATCATTGGCGATAATGACCGCACCATGAATATTGCCAATGCGCTTCAGGCCGATGGTTTCGATGTGCGCGGCATTCGGCCGCCAACGGTGGCTCCTGGAACTGCGCGGCTGCGTATTTCTATTAGCTTGAATGTGGATATGGACAAAGTGGATGCACTGGCGGACAGGCTGGATATATTGTTGGGTAATGATGCCACACAAGGGAGTCATGTATGACGGACCGGATGATCGTCACCGGCACCGATACGGATATCGGTAAGACAGTGTTTGCTGCCGCGCTTTTGTCGGCGCTTGATCGCGGTACGGGCAAAGCCGCCTATTGGAAACCGGTCCAAGCGGGAACCGAACCGGAAACTGATAGCATGGTTGTCCGGCGCCTTTCGGGGGTACAGGATAGCGCGATACTGCCTGAGGCATATGTGCTTAAAACCCCAGCTTCCCCGCACCATGCCGCCAATATTGAGGGCATGGAAATTAATGCCGAAGCATTGTCGCTACCACAGCATGACGGGCCGTTGGTGGTGGAGGGAGCCGGCGGCGCATTGGTGCCATTATCAGACAATCTGCTTTATACCGATATGTTTGCGTACTGGGATATTCCGGCGATTATTGTTGCGCGCACGGCGCTGGGCACGATCAACCACAGCCTGCTCACGATCGACGCCTTGAATGCGCGCAATGTTCCCATATTGGGCATCGCTTTTGTTGGAGAGCATGCCGGGGAAAGCGAACGCGTGATATGTGCGATGGGCGGGGTAAGGCATCTGGGGCGACTGCCCATGCTGGACACGCTGGACAAGGCGGCGTTGGATATCGCTTTTGACACACATTTTGATGTGCAGGATTTTACTGCATGAGCGCGGCGATCTGGCATCCCTTTACGCAACATGGACTGAAAGAGCCGATTCCCCAAATTGTGCACGGCGACGGCGCGCGGCTCTATACTGATGACGGGCGTGAGATTATCGATGCGATATCCAGTTGGTGGGTCAATACCCATGGCCATTGCCACCCACGCATCATGGCAGCGATACAGGCGCAGGCGGACAGGCTTGACCAGGTTATCTTTGCCGGATGGACACATGAACCAGCCGAGCGGTTGGCAGATGCGCTTTCTCACGTGTTGCCGACACCGCTCAGCCATATCTTCTTTTCCGATAGCGGTTCAACGGCGGTCGAGGTTGCACTCAAAATGGCGCTTGGATATTGGCACAACTGCGGGGAAAAACGGGATCGGATCATCGTGATGGAGAACAGCTATCACGGCGATACGGTAGGCACTATGTCAGTGGGCGCGCGCGGTGTGTTTAACCGGCCCTATGCACCACTGTTGTTCGATGTATCTTCCATTCCGTTCCCGGCTGCAGGGCAGGAGCAGGCTATGCTGGATAAACTGGAAAGCCTGTGCGCCCTAAAGCCTGCCGCATTCATTGTTGAACCGCTGGTGCTGGGTGCGGGCGGTATGCTGATGTACGGGCCCGATATGTTGGCACGGATGCACGCGATCTGTGCAGCGCATGATGTGCTGTTCATCGCCGATGAAGTCATGACCGGCTGGGGCCGTACCGGCACGGTGTTTGCATGCGAGCAGGCAGGGATCGTGCCGGATATATCATGCCTGTCCAAGGGGTTGACAGGCGGCGCCATACCGCTGGCCGTTACAGCGGCACAGAAACGGATTTACGATGCGCATTATAGCCGCGACAAGGCAGATATGTTCTTCCATTCGAGCAGTTATACCGCCAACCCGCTGGCCTGCGGTGCGGCGCTTGCCAATCTGGCCATCTGGCGCGATGAGCCTGTACAGGTGCGGATTGACACGATTATCGCCGCCCATCGCGAGTTTGCAAAGCAAATGACACCGCATATCGGGCGGGATAATATCCGGCAAACAGGAACCATATTGGCGCTCGATTTTGTGCGTGGGCAAGGTGAAAGCGCATCCTATATGTCAGCGCTGGGGCCGGAGCTTCTGGCCTTTTTCGCCGCGCGCGATGTGCTGCTCCGCCCGCTGGGGAATACGGTCTATATCATGCCGCCTTATTGTATTACCGAGGTGGAACTGGCGCGCATTTATGATGCCGTTAAAGCCGCGGCCGAGAGGTTTCTGCAATAGACAGTGCGCAAAAATTCAACTGCACCTTGTGTTCATGGCGCCGAGATCGCTATATTCGCAATCTTCGCACCGGCATGACGGGCAACCCATAAGAGGACAGTCGCCAAGTGGTTGATTCATTAATGGTAAAAATTGCGCTGATTGGCGCACTCGGCATTGGTGCGCAATGGGTCGCATGGCGCACAGGGCGGCCTGCCATCGCGCTGATGCTGATTGTCGGCATTATTGCGGGACCGGTGCTTGGAATTATTGACCCTGAGCGCGATTTCGGGACATTGCTGGAACCGATAATAAAGCTCGCCGTGGCGGTGATACTGTTCGAAGGCGGGCTAAGTCTCAACTTCAAGGACCTGCGGCATGCAGGCTGGGCTGTGATGCGGCTTGTGGTTATTGGCGTACCGGTGGGTTGGGTGCTGGGCACAGCGGCGGCACATTATGGCGCAGGGCTATCATGGGAAGTGTCCGCGCTGTTTGGCGGCATCATGGTGGTCACCGGGCCTACAGTCATTGGTCCGATGCTACGCAACCTGCGCGTAAGCCCCCGGGTGCGCGACATTTTGAAATGGGAAGGGATTGTAAACGATCCTATCGGTGCCCTACTCGCGGTCGCGATCTATGCCTATATCACCTATGAGGGCGCAGCTGCGGATGTGTACACTATTGGCCTGGACGTACTGGCGGCCAGTTTTGTTGCGGGCGTGCTCGGTGCTGCGCTGGGCTATGCGCTGACCTGGCTTTTCCCTCGCGGCTATGTGCCTGAATACCTCAAGGCACCTTTCCTGCTGATCACTGTGATTGCGGGCTTTGTTCTTGCCGATATCATCAAGCATGAAACTGGCCTGATTACTGTCACCATAATGGGTGTCGTAATGGCTAACCGGCCCATTTATTCGAGCCAGACCCTACACCGCTTTAAGGAAGACCTGTCGGTGCTTCTTATCTCCGGTGTGTTCGTGCTGCTTTCGGCGACGCTTGACTGGGAAACGGTACAGGCCTTCCAGGTACGGTTCGTGGTCTTCCTTATATTGCTGCTTTTCCTCGTGCGCCCGCTCACCATATTGATAAGTCTGTTCTTGAGTTCCGTGCCCTGGCGCGAACGTTTCTTTATCGCCTGGATTGCTCCGCGCGGTATCGTGGCGGTAGCGATTACCGGGCTTTTTGCACTGCGCATGGTCGATTACGGCATACCTGATGCAGAGGCTCTTGTGCCGCTCAGTTTTGCAGTGGTGATTGTCACCATATTTGCGCACGGGTTTTCCGCCAGCTGGTTTGCACGGTTCCTTGATATTGAAGAAGGCAAGAGCGATGCCATCATGATTGTTGGCTCGAACAGCTGGACAGTAGAGCTGGCGGCGTTCCTCAAATCACTCAAATATGAAGTGACGATTGCGGATACAGGCAAGTTCGCCCTGCGCCGTGCGAAACGCCGCGAAATAGATGTCTATGATGGAGATTTCCTGGACGAAGCGCATAATGACAATGTTGATTTGGGTAATTTTCAGCACCTGATCGCCGCGACGGACAATGACAGCTATAACCAGCTGCTCAGTTCCGATCTTGGCCCTGAAATGGGTTATGAGCAGATCAGCCTGCTTGCCACCGACAAGAAAGATGCAAAGCGTGGGCCAGGGCGCGGTCGCGTGCTGACCGAAAGCGGTGCAACATTTACCGAGCTTGTCGACCGCGCTCGCGAGGGATGGAAGTTCAGCAAAACACGTCTAACAGAAAAATTTACTTACGAAAATTACCGCGAGAATCTGGGGCTTGGCGAAGAGCCGATTGCAGTGATGAAGCCTGACCGGCGCCTGCTCTTCTTTTCCACTGAAGCACGGCCCTTTATCGAGGAAGGTGATGCAATTATTGGTTTTGTTGCGCCGGAATCCCCTGAAAAGCGCAAGGCAGCGTATCAGGAAGCAAAAGCGATGCCATTAATGGGTAATCCCGATCCAGAAGGATCGGAAGCCTAATCAATATGCGCAGGTGAATCAGTTGCGCGCGCCAAAAAGCGCGCTGCCGACACGTATATGCGTTGCCCCAATTTTTACGGCTGCTTCAAAATCAGCTGACATGCCCATGCTGAGCAGGGGTAATCCATGCACCTTCGCTTTTTGGGCGAGCAGTGCAAAATAAGGGGATGGCTCCAGATCCAGGGGCGGCACACACATCAAGCCCTGCACAGGGACGCCGTGTTTTTCGCAAAGCGTAAGCAAACCCGGTAAATCCGCAATGCCACAACCGCCTTTTTGCTCTTCCTCACCAATATTAATTTGAATGAAACAGGGCACAGACCGGTTGGCTTTCTGCATGGCTTTGCCAAGTGCTTTCACCAGTGATGGGCGGTCAACCGAGTGTATCACGTCGAACAGTGCGATAGCCTCATCGGCTTTGTTCGATTGCAGCTGACCAACCATGTGCAATTCAATGTCGGAATATTCGGCGCGCAGTTCAGGCCATTTTTCGGCAGCCTCTTGCACACGGTTTTCCCCGAAAAGCCGGTGTCCTTCCCCAAGCAACGGGAGGATTTCTTCCGCCATCCTGGTTTTCGAAATGGCGATAAGAGAAATATTTTCATTCTCCCGTCCGGCCAATGCGGCGGCTTTGTCCATTGCCCGTTCTACAGTTTCCAGAGAGGTAGGCGCATTTTCATCTTGTATATCGTCCATGGGGAGCGGCTATAAGGGGTGCCATGCCGTCCTGCCAGAAAAAGCTGCAACAGATCCGCGAAAATTTGCCGCGGTTATGGTTGTTGACCGATGCGCGCAATGATGCAGTGCTGGAAAAGGCTATGGGGAACCTGCCCAAGGGCTCGGGGATAATATTCCGGCATTATCATATGCAGGATGCGGCAAGATATGCGCGTTTTCAAAAGTTGCAGGTCGAGGCAGAAGGCCATGGCCATATCATGATTTTGTCAGGGGATGTTCTCAATGCGCGGCAATGGAATGCAGGCGGCATTTATGGTCCGCCTGACCGCCTGATAGAGGGGGATGACTTGCTAAAGCTCGCAACGGTGCATGATAAGGATGAAATGGCGCGCGCAGATAATGCGGGCGTGGATGCGGTATTTATATCGCCGGTATTTCCTACCCGCAGCCATGTAGACACGGTGCATCTGGGCGTATCAGGATTGGCCCGGTTGGCAAAATCGGCACCATGTCCGGCAATAGCATTGGGCGGAATGACAGCACAGAATTATGCGAAGCTCCCGCTTGGACTGGTCCATGGATGGGCCGCAATTGATGGACTGTCCCGTGGGATTACGGCTGAAATAAAAAAGGGACCTTGAAGGCCCCTTGAATGAAATGCGTGTAAAGATGACCTAGAAGCGGAACTGTGTTCCAACATACACGGCCTGACTATCCTTTTGCTCATCGGTCAGCGGTGCAAGGCGATCCCGCTCATTGCGAATCCGCACACCAGCAGTTACGTCCAGATTGCGGGTCAGTTTGTATTTACCGCCAACATCGACTGTATAGCCTGCCTCACCATCAAAGGTGCGCGGTGTGCTGCCTGGACGCGAAGTGGCATCCAGCTCAACGTTAGGCCGGAAACGGCTTGGCTTGCCATTGGTTTTCGATTTTACAGGAGAACGTATTGCGCCCAGGTCCGGCATATCAATATTGCGTACTTCATTGGGAAGAGCGAATTTCTGCCAACCCTTGGCAACGCCTAGACTGTAGGCAGTTTTTGTAATGCGAACGGGTGTTGCCGTACTGCCTTTGCCGGCCAGCTTGTCAATCGCCAGTTTGGGCCGGATATTAACGGCCTTTGCCGTTTCCGTATTGACGCGAACGGCAACTGTTACTGCGCGCGGCGCTGCGTTATTTGCATCGGTTGCGGGTGTGAAACGGAAATTCTGGCGTTTGTTCAGGGCACTGAAACTAAGATCAGCTGCCAGTTTTGGATCAACCGAAGCCGGAGTGAAAGATCCGATGTTGCCCGCTGCGTTCAGAGAAACGGGCTGCGAGTCGATACCACCCGATACTGCCATGCCAATTGACGGAATCAACGCAGATGCGCCGATTACAAGCGCTCCCCCCGTCAAAAACATCCGTTTCAAGGTTGACATAATAAATCCATTTTCCCTGTATTACCGATCTGTCATAGCAGATTTTTCAGGTGAATCATGCTTTATGCCAGCAAGAATCGCTTTTCTTTCCGCATTGTTGCATGATTCACACATTCATTCGTGCCATCCGTACGGAATATTATAGCGGCAAACATGAATTGGCGATTTATGGTCAGCGCCGGTTCAGCATGCACCCCTTAGCCGTTGGCCGCATAGAGCGATTTATATGACGCGCAAACACGAGCAAAGGCTTGCCCCTGCCCGCAAAGCATTTATAGATGGCCCGAACAACGATTTATAAGGAAGTCTTTCATGCCACAGCCCATCAGGCTCCGTTCCGTAATTCTTGCTATTTCCGCTGCAACGCTTGTTACCGCCTGTGGTGGTAAAGAGCGGGCGGCACCGGATGTCGCGGCATCCAGAGTCACGACAATTGGCGTGAACAGCTATTTATGGCGTGCTTCGCTGGACGCGCTTTCCTTTATGCCGCTGCTTCAGGCGGATAGTGCGGGCGGCGTTATCGTGACCGACTGGTATGCGAATCCAAGCAACCCGGGTGAGCGTATGAAAGTTACTGTATCGATTCTTGACCAGGACTTGCGGGCAGATGCACTTCGTGTTGCGGCTTCACGCCAGGTTGCGCAGGGCGGAACATGGGTGGATGCACCAGTCAAGGCGGCGACTGTCCAGAAACTGGAAGAGATTATCCTGACCAAGGCCCGTGACCTGCGCCTCAGCGCCGTTGACGGCTAAGTCCAAATATCGGGGCAAAATAGATGACAGATACGCGGTTTAATCCGCTTGCGGCTGACACGCGCTGGCAGAAAGTCTGGGAAGAGCAGCAGACTTTTAAGGCGGATGACAATAGCGAGCGTCCGCGCAGCTATGTGCTGGAAATGTTTCCCTATCCGTCGGGACGCATTCATATCGGCCATGTGCGCAACTATACTATGGGTGATGTGCTGGCGCGTTTCCGGCGTATGACCGGACATGAAGTGCTGCACCCTATGGGCTGGGACGCATTTGGCATGCCAGCGGAAAACGCGGCGATGGAAAAAGGTGTGCACCCGGGCGGTTGGACGCATAAAAATATCGATTCAATGAAGGCGCAGCTGAAAAGGCTGGGCTTTGCGCTTGACTGGACCCGCGAATTTGCGACCTGTGACGCCGAATATTACGGCCATGAACAGGCACTGTTTCTTGACATGTTTGAAGGCGGCCTGGTCTATCGCAAGGAAAGTGCGGTGAACTGGGATCCGGTTGATATGACTGTGCTCGCCAATGAGCAGGTGATTGATGGCAAGGGCTGGCGTAGCGGCGCGGAAGTCGAAAAGCGAAAATTGTCGCAATGGTTTCTGAAAATCACCGACTTTGCTGACGATCTGATTGAAGGCCTGGGCGAGTTGGATGGCTGGCCCGAAAAAGTGCGCATGATGCAGGAAAACTGGATAGGTAAATCACAGGGCCTGACATTCCGGTTCAAACTGGACCGTGCGGCGGGTGATTTCGGTGATATTGAGGTTTTCTCTACGCGTCCTGACACGATTTTTGGGGCAAGTTTTTGCGCGATTGCGGCGGATCATCCGCTGGCGCTGGCATTGGCAGAAGGAAATGATGCGCTGGCGGCCTTTGCTGATGAATGCCGCAAAACTGGCACAGCAGCAGCCGAGATTGAAACACAGGAAAAACGCGGTTTTGATACCGGCCTGACTGTTACCCATCCGCTCGATCCCGAGTGGCATTTACCCGTTTTTGTCGCCAATTTCGTGCTTATGGATTACGGTACGGGCGCGGTTTTTGGTGTGCCGGCGCACGACCAGCGCGATCTGGATTTCGCCCGCAAATATATGCTGCCTGTAACACGCGTTGTTGCTGAGGAAGGCGAGGAAGATACGCCGATCCATGACGAAGCCTATACTGGCCTCGGCAATATCATCAACTCAAAGTTCCTGAATGGCATGGAAGTCGAAGCGGCCAAGAAAGCCGTAATTGACCGTGCGGAGAATAAGGGCTGGGGTACGGGTTCAACCGTATACAGACTGCGCGACTGGGGTGTGTCGCGGCAGCGTTATTGGGGTACGCCAATTCCGATTATCCATTGCGGTGATTGTGGGGCGGTGCCGGTTCCGAAAGACGAACTGCCCGTTAAACTTCCCGATGATGTGAGTTTTGACAAACCGGGTAATCCGCTTGAGCGGCATCCAACATGGAAGCATGTGGATTGTCCGGCATGCGGGAAAGCGGCGGCCCGTGAGACGGACACACTGGACACGTTTATCAATTCCAGCTGGTATTTCTTGCGCTTTGCAAGCCAGCCCGATGATAGGCCATTTGACAAGGATGTGCTCGCCAAATGGATGCCGGTTGCGCAGTATATTGGCGGGATCGAGCATGCGATCCTGCACCTGCTCTATGCCCGCTTCTGGACCCGTGCGCTGAAAGCGCTTTGCAAGATCGATATAGCCGAACCCTTTGCCAGCCTGTTTACGCAGGGCATGGTGACGCATGAGACTTACTCACGCGTGCAGGGTGAGGGCAAGAGTGACACATATTACACCCCCGCAGAAGTGGACCGCGACGGCAATGGCGCGAAACTGATCGCTGATGGTCAGCCGGTGGAAATCGGCCGCGTCATCAAAATGTCCAAGTCAAAGAAAAACGTTGTCGATCCTGATGAGATTGTCGACCAATATGGCGCCGACGCCGTGCGCTGGTTCATGCTGTCGGATAGTCCGCCTGAACGCGACCTGCCATGGTCGGAAGCTGGGATTGAGGGCAGCTGGCGCTTTGTGCAGCGGCTGTGGCGACTGTTTGCGCAGATTGATGACAGTGCCAGCGGCGAGGACAAGGTGGTGGACCGCAAGCTGCACCAGACACTGCACGGCGTCGCAGAAGATATTGAGGACCTGTCGTTCAACAAGGCAATTGCCAAGATATTCGAGTTGGTCAACCTGATCGAAAAAGCAAAAGCCTCTGCCAGTCGCAATGCGGCCATCCGTGCGTTGGTGCAGATTGTCGCGCCGATGACGCCGCACCTGGCCGAGGAAGCCTGGGCCATGTTGGGAGGTGAAGGCTTGGTCGCCAATGCGCCCTGGCCCGAGGTGGATGAAAGCTTGCTGGTGGAAGATGAAGTGACCATCGCGGTGCAGGTGCGCGGCAAGCTGCGTGATACGCTGACCGTGGCCAAGGGCTTGCCGAAAGACGATATGGAAAAACTTGCGCTTGCATCTGAAAAGGTTCAGCGTGCAATGGACGGTGCCGAGGTGCGCAAAGTGATTGTAGTGCCCGACCGGCTCGTCAATGTGGTGATTTAATGCGCATATTGCTCTGTCTGTTGTTGCCTTTCATGCTCGCCGGGTGCGGGCTGAAACCGCTTTATGCGGGCGGCACGAGCGGGGCGGTTTCACAAAGCCTGGGACATGTGGAGGTCGCACCTATTGGAGGACAGGCCGGATGGCTGGTGCGCAACGCGCTCACGGACCGGCTGGCGCCGCTTTCGAACGGCGGGCCGCAATATCTCTTGAAAATCCGGCTGGATGACAGGCTGGAGGGGTTTGGCCTGCTCGCCAATGACACCGTCAGCCGCGAACGCCGCACATTGCGCGCGCGCTATCAGCTGGTCGACGCGGCAACGGGCGAAACGGTGCTTGATGCAACCGCCGGGTCAGATGCCGGCATTGATGTGGTGAGCAGTGAATATGCGACCATCGCTGCGGAAAACACCGCGCTCGAAAACCTATCGCGCGAAGTGGCGGAGCAGATTGTCGAGCGACTGTCGCTTTTTGCCCGTAAGCGCGCCACGCCAAACCCATGAAGGTAAAGGCGGCGGATATCCGCGCCGCGATGCGGCAGACATCATCGGATATTATCTGTTACCTGCTTTACGGCCCCGATGAATCGACCAGCGCAGAATTTGCCGCTGGCCTGGCAAAGGCATTTGGCGAGGATGCCGAACGGACCGACTTTACAGGGGCTGAGCTGAAAAGCGATCCGAGCAGGCTGGCTGATGAAGCCGCATCGCTGTCATTGTTCGGGGAAAAACGCTATATCCGCGTCACAACGCAGGGCGAGGAAAGTCTCGTTGCGGTGGAAAACCTGCTGGCGGCGGACAATATCATCAATCCCGTGATTATCCAAGCCACGGGCATGACTGATCGCGGCAAGGTGGCCAAGGCTGTTGCCGCCGCTAAAAATGCCCTTGCCTGTATGAATTACCTGCCCGATGCGAATGAAATGGCGGGTATTGTCAGCGAATTTGGCCGTACCAAGGGCGTCAACATATCGCGGCCGTTGGCGGCGCAGATTGCGAGCTATACCGGTATGGACAGGCGGTTGGCGGAACAGGAAGTGGAGAAAATGTCGCTCTATCTCGACGCATCGCCCAATGCGCCGCAGGTGGTGGAGCCTGAAATTGCCGCGGCATTGCGCGCGGAGACTGAGGATGAGGCCATGGGCCCTGTCATCAACTGCGTGCTGGGTGGTAATATGGGTAAATTGGCGGGTGAGCTGGCGCGGATTGACGAGGCAGGTATCTCCGAAGTGGGACTGGTGCTGGCGCTGCAGCGCCGTGCCGTGCAGCTGGCACAGCTGGCGGGCAAAATGGGGCGTGGCGGTGATATTCATGCCTTTGTTGAAAATGAATCGCGGCGCGGGCCGATTTTCTGGAAGGAAAAACCCGATTATATCCGCCAGCTCAGCCGCTGGCGCGGCCCGGCGCTGGCGCGGCTGGGCGAGCGTCTGATCGATCTACATGGCCGAATGATGATGAACAGCCAGTCAGGCTCTCAGCTGCTCAGGCAGGAACTGACCGAAATCACTCGCGCCGCCGCTGCGATGGCGCGCTGAAATATGACCTATTCGTAATTTGCGGTGATGCGGATGCGACCGCGATAATGGCCGCTGGCATTGCCATCGACCCGCAATCTACCGCCAAATGCAAAGGTCAGGCGGCCCGTGGCATCCAGCTGGGGCGCCGCAGGCAATGTAGTTTCCATAGACATAAGTTCTGCCTTGCCACCGCCCGGTGCGCGCAAAGTGACTTGCGCAGGCAATGTGATGCGTATGCCGCGCCCAGGCTCTCCGGTAATGACGGCCTCACCCGATAGCCACATGCCACCCAGTCCCTCGACCTCACCACGGAAATTGCGTTGGCCATTATAGGGATCCAGCTCGACTTCGCCGCCGCTTTGTCCTGTCAGGGCAAGCCGGTCAAAATCGAGTGCGGTGGTGATATTGATATGCAGTGCCTTGCTTGGCTTTTTTTCCTTGCTCTCCTTTGCTTTTTCGCTGTCGCTGCACAGCCTGCACTGTGCCAGTGCATTGGGCGCCGGCTGTACGGTGAGCGCGGCCAGGCATAAAAGCATCAAGCAAAAAGGGCGAAAGATTGGTATCATGCCCATGAATATGCGCCGATTGTTTGAAGATATGGTAAATAAAGCGTTGCACGGTGTACGCGGATGCCTGACGTGACACGGTTGATTTCGGCTCGAACAACGCCCAGATATTACTTATGGATGCAAAGAAACTTTCCGATGCCGAATGGCGCAACCGCCTGACTCCTGAACAGTATCATGTGCTGCGCGAAGCAGGCACGGAGCGCGCGTTTACGGGTAAATATAACGACCATAAGGCCAAGGGTAGTTACAAATGTACAGGCTGCGGCGAAACCTTATTTGAATCGGATGCCAAGTTTGACAGTGGCTGCGGCTGGCCCAGCTTTACAGTGCCAGCCAGTGGTGAAGCGGTGGAAGAACGGACCGACACCAGCCATGGCATGATCCGCACCGAAGTGCTGTGCTCCACATGTAATGGCCATTTGGGGCATGTTTTCCCCGATGGACCAGGGCCAGAGGGGCTTCGTTACTGCATGAATAGCCTGGCGTTGGATTTTGACGCGGAAAAAGAAAAATAAGCTACTGATATAGCATCATATTAATATATGTGCGAACAACGGGATTCACAGAGCCTCTTATTTCGCCTATCCCTTGTGAAGCTCGGCTCGTCGCAACGATAATTTGCATCATTCAGCAAAGGTAAAGGCGAAAACCGGCTTGGTCGTACAGCAGAGGACGACCCAGGGGTAGGATATGGCGCGCGTAAAAAAACCGGTGAAGAAAAAGGCCAGGACGCGCAGTGCTTCCGCACCGAAGCAAAGTCGGTTCAAGACATGGTTCTGGCGTCTTTTTAAAACCGGACTGGTTTTGGGCTTCATAGCGATTATAGGCCTGGTGTCAGCAGTTGGTTTCACTATGTCGTCACTGCCCAGTTACGAGGCGCTCAGGAAATCCCCGAATGGGCAGATGATCCTGGTGCGTGCCAATGATGGCACCGAAATCATGTCGCTTGGTCCCAGTTTTGGGGAATGGTTGGAAATAGAAGAGATCCCTGGTGTCATGAAAGACGCGATGATCGCGGTGGAGGATCGTCGGTTTGAAAGCCATTTTGGCGTTGATCCCTATGGCATGGGCCGGGCCAGCTGGTTTGCAGTCAAAAATTACGGCACCGGACGGCGGATGCAGGGTGCATCTACCATTACACAGCAGCTGGCACGCAACATATTCCTCAGCAACAGCTACACATTCTGGCGCAAGGCACGTGAAATGGTGCTGGCGCTCGCAATGGAACGCAAGTTTACCAAAGACCAGATACTCGAGCTGTATCTCAACAAGGTTTATTTTGGCGGTGGTGCCTATGGCATCGATTCGGCCTCACGCAAGTTTTTCAGCCATCCGGCGACCGAACTTGACTTGGCCGAAGCGTCGATTATCGCCGGATTGGTCAAGGCGCCTTCGCGCTATTCGCCAACCGCTGATGCACAGGCGGCTATTGACCGTGCTTCGGTCGTATTGAAAGTCATGCGTGACACAGGCAAGATCACTGCGGCACAGGCGGCTTCAGTCAATCCTTCCGCCGTCAAGCTGGCCCCAGACAAGGCGCAGAACAGCGTGCGTTATTTTACCGATTGGGCGTTGCCGCAGCTGGATATGTTGCTCCCCGAAACTGATGCGCCAATCGAAGTGTGGACGACGCTGGACCTCAGAATGCAGCGTGCGGCAACCGCGGCGATACAGGCCAATGTGCCGGGCGGTGCGCAGGGTGCGATTGTATCTCTCGACCGGGATGGCGCGGTGTTGGCGATGGTGGGCGGCACCGACTATGTCACTTCCAATTACAACCGCGCGACCAATGCCGTGCGCCAGCCAGGCTCGGCGTGGAAGCTTTTTGTTTATCTGGCGGCGCTGGAGGCAGGTTATACCCCCGAAGATATTGTGACGGATGAGAAAGTCACGATAGATGGCTGGACACCGCGCAATAGCGGGGGTCGCTTTGCGGGCGATATCACGCTGCGCACGGCCTTCGCCTATTCGAAAAATACCGTGGCAGCGCAGCTGGGCAATGAGTTGGGCTATGGCACGATTGCCAGCATGGCGCGGCGGTTTGGCGTGACCACGCCGATTAACACCCACCCTTCGATGGTGCTGGGGACATCGGAAACACGGGTGATCGACATGACGCGTGCCTTTGCCGGGGTAAATGCGCGCGGCGCGGCGATCATGCCCTATGGCGTGACCAAGGTGACGACGATCAAGGGTGAGATTTTATACGAGGCAAAGCCTGACCTGACGCAGGTGCTGATCCCGCCGCATGTCGCCGCAGGCATTACCGACCTGCTGCAGACGGCGGTTAATACCGGCACAGGGCGCGCGGCGCAGATTGGGCGTCCTGTCGCAGGCAAAACCGGCACGACCAACAGCAACAAAGATGGCTGGTTCCTCGGCTTTTCCAGCGGCATAACTACCGGCGTTTGGATGGGCCGCGATGATGCCAGGCAGGTCAAGAGCCTGCAAGGCGGTCGCGCCCCGGCCAAGGCATTTGCTGATTACATGCGGGTTGCTGTGTCAGGCCGCAAAGTGGAAAAATTCGACACCGAGCTGGTGCTGCCCGAATGGCAGCTGGAGCCAGATGACGAGGCTTACTTCGAAAATCCCGACGACATGATCTTTGTCGATGAATATGGCAATCCGATTGATGTGGATGGCGGTGAATCGCTACCTCCCGGCCCAGACCTACCGCCCGTTGAAGGGCAAAGAGCGCCCGGCGAATCGGGACCCGGGGTGCTGGATCAGGACTTTATTGACCGTGCGACTGGCAAGACGGAAGCGCAGGGCAAGGAACAGCCGGAACCGAAAGAGGTACCGGCGCAGCGCGATCCCGCACCGCCGCCGCCACGTAATGAGCCTGCACTGGAAGAAGGGATCTACTAAAAGCGATGCTATTGCGTGATGACAGCATGCAGTGCCGCGCCGTGCTGTTTCAGCCAATCATCTGCCGCGCGGCGGTCACCTTCATATAAATGGTCGAGCCAGGCATAAAATGCGGGGCTGTGGTTCATATGCCGCATATGCGCAATCTCGTGCGCAACGACAGACCGCCGAATGCTGTCAGGCGCCATGATCAGCCGCCAGTTAATGCGTATCTTGCCCGCCTGTGAGCAGCTACCCCAGCGCCGCCGTGCGTTGGATAGTGCGAGTGGCGGCGGTGAAATTGCGGCAAGCGCGCTATAATCGGCGATATCAGCGATGATGCGTGTACGTGCCTCTTTTTTGAGCCACGCGGCGACGCGCTTGGCAACACTTTCGCACGGACCCCCAACATGGATTTCGCCGCCTTCCTGCACGATGCGGCGTGGCCAGTCCTGCTGCCAGCATATTGTCATGCGCTGCCCGCGAAAGGTGATGCTGTTGCCAGCTTCCAGACGTGCTATAGGCCCAGCCTTGGCAAAACTGTTTTCTATCCAGGCCGATTTCTGGCGAATAAAATCGGTAATCTGCCGCACTGGCACATAAGGCGGGCTAGTCACCCGTATTGCCCGGAGCGCAGGATCGGTGCGCAGGGTGATCGAACGTGACCGGGGGTGCCGACGCAAAACCAACGCGTATTCCGTGCCATTGACAGTGATATGGTCTGGCTCATGGGGCTGCACTGGCGCCGTACTGCGTTCTTTTTGGCGTTTAAAGTTCAGCATCGACAATATGGTGCTCTAGCGGTCCAGCGACTGCTTCGCTTATTACTTTACCCGCCACAGAATTTCCGGTGTCATGAATGGTTTGCCGGCTACCACTCACCAGATAATGCCATTCGGGCAACGGTCTGTCTTCCGCACGCATCCGGTAAGCGCAGCTTGCCGGGAGCCAGCTTATCCCTTCCAGTTTTCCGGGGGTTAGCCGCAGGCAATCGGGTACCAGCGCACGGCGATGCCGGTAATCGCTGCATTGTGCTGTTTGGGTGTTGAGCAGGCGGCAGGCAACATTTGTCGGGTATATGCGGCCCGCATCCTCATCTTCGACCTTGTGCAGACAGCATTTGCCGCACCCGTCGCACAGCGCCTCCCACTGTCCGCGATCAAGTGTTTCCAGTGGCTTTTCCCAAAACGGCTCGTCATTGGCGGGTTGTGCAGCTTTCGTCACCGTGTCCAGCGGTCCAGTTCGGCCGCGATTTCCTGTGGCGTGCCGTCATGTGGCAGGATTGCAATGGGTTCGCCCTGCTTACCAAAGAGTACAGCCATTTGTGTGTGTGAAACCAGATAGCCGCCTTCTTCATTTGGTTCAGTTTTTTCGTACAGCACCAGATATTTTTTCGCGACTTCGGCAATCTCTTCCTCGCTACCGGTCAGGCCGATATAGCGTGGATGGAAAGCGGCCAGATACTGCTTAACCACGTCGGGCGTATCACGCTGCGGATCAACAGTTACGAATACCGGTTGGATATTACTCGCGCGTTTCGGGTCTTGTTTTTCAAACTGTTTCAGGCCCAAGGCCAGCTGTTGCAGGTCGATCGGGCATACATCGGGGCAATAAGTATAACCGAAATAGAGCATCCGGTACCGGCCATCAAAGTCGCTAAACGTGATCTTTTCGCCATCCTGATTAGTGAGCGTGAAATCACCGCCCATTTTAGCGCCTTTCAGCGGCGCTTCTTCGGTCTGCCT
>NZ_UNRC01000011.1 GCF_900537065.1 Sphingorhabdus sp. Alg239-R122
GTATAAAGCCGCACGCCTCGTTCATACAGTCAAAGGCCAGGGTTACCGGTTGAACATCGATTAGTTGCCTCGCGCCGCGCTTTAAGGCTGGACATGTGCCGCACAACGATGTTGACTGGCACAAATCAAACAACAGGCGGAATGCTCCCATGACCACCGAAATCCTTACTTTCAAAGACCGTGTCCGTATCGACATTGCAGACCATGTTGCCGATGTGCACCTGATCCGAAGCGACAAGATGAATGCACTCGACCCCGATATGTTTGCGGGCATTATCAAAGCAGGGGCGGCCCTGCATGAACGCAGCGATGTCCGCGCCGTGGTGCTCTCGGGCGAGGGACGCAGTTTCTGTGCTGGACTCGATATGGCCAGTTTTACAGCATTGGGAGACAGCGGCGGCCCCAACAAGCTGACCGATCGCACCTATGGCGACAGTAATAAGTTCCAACAGGTGGCCATGGTGTGGCGCAAGCTGCCCATGCCGGTAATCGCCGCGGTGCATGGCGTGTGTTTTGGCGGCGGCGCACAGATAATGTCTGGCGCGGACATGCGCATTATCGCGCCCGATGCACGGCTGTCGGTCATGGAAATGCGCTGGGGCCTGGTCCCCGATATGGGCGGCTATACAGTCTGGCGGGGTTTCGTACGCGATGACGTTATCCGTGAGCTTACATATACCAACCGCGAATTTAGCGGCGAAGAAGCGTTATCGCTAGGCTTTGCCACGTATAATGACAGCGACCCGCACGGCCGCGCTATGGCAATAGCGACAGAAATTGCCAGCAAAAACCCCGACGCCATCCGCGCAGCCAAGGCACTGTTCAACAAAGTCCCTGACATGGATTCCGACGCCATCCTGATTGAGGAAAGCGTTGAGCAAGCCAAAATCATCCGTAGCCCGAACCAGATGGAGGCCGTGATGGCCTTTATGGGGAAACGCAAGGCGGAGTTTAAAGACTAGCCTTACCTATACATGCCTTCGCGCAAATTGATGCCATGCTCGACCCAGGCTTTCATGGCGCACAGCATTTGTGACCAGCCCATGCAATTGCTGTAAGAGGAATCGAGTCCCGTCTGCGTTTTACGCCAGCCTTTTTCAGTAACAGTGACCAGCGTTCGGCAATTGTTATCCAGCGGCTCGAACGTCATGGTGGTTTCCGTCATATACGGCTCATCGACACCCTCATCACTTGTCTCCCATTCCAGCACGATTTTCTCGTTTTCCACGACTTCGCGGATCAGGACCGGAAATGGGCCGGGACAATCGTGAAACCCCCATATGACTGTCGCACCTGCCTTGATCCGCCCTTTTGCACCGGCAGTGGTGAAATATGCGGACAGCTTGTCGGGATCCGCAACCGCTTCAAATACCTCCTCCACTGGCCCCGCAATCCGCGCACTCACCTTGAACTTCAAATCCACCGTAATTCTCCCTTTGAGTCGCTACAATAATATGTTATATATTTATCACATGTCAATTACAGAAAAATATGATAATGTTTTCAAAGCACTGGCTTCGCCTATCCGGCGGCAAATACTGGATGACTTGCGCGACCAGCCATTAATGACGGGGGTGTTGTGCGAACATTTTCCGGAACTCAGCCGCTATGCGGTTATGCAGCACCTGTCGGTACTGGAAGAGGCTGACCTTGTCATTGTCGAGCGCAAGGGCCGCGAACGTTGGAATTACCTCAACCCGCTCCCTATACACCAGATCCATGAACGTTGGATCGGACCGCATGCCAAAAGGGCGGTAGCTCTTCTGGACCGCCTGAAAGTCGATATTGAAGGCTAGGCCTTTGCCACCTTCAACCGTTCAAATTCTGCACGCAGTTCATCGCCTATGGGAGTGGGGCCGTTTTTGTCGGTGAGCACGATCGTGGTCACACATAGGGCGACGCATTTATCCTGCTGGAACGCGGCCGAATATATATCCCAGCTGCTATTACCGATCCGGCCGATGCCGCTGGCAATCACCACAGGTTCGGGGAAATAGCTTTCAGCGATATAGTCGAGCTTGACCGCCGCGATCAACCAGCGTTGCCCTTCACTACGGCGCTCCACCGATATTGCATGATTGAACTTACCGCGGCCATGTTCAAATAGGCCGGCCATCGCGACATTATTGATATGTCCCAACATGTCGACATCGGCAAAGCGCGTCTCGGTGGGATGCGCGAAGGGATAACTGTTAATATCTGTCTGCCAGCTTTCAGGTCTGGGCATGGTGTGAGGGTATCCTTTTTTGAAGCAGTGTCTTTAGTTTGACGCGCCTGTCTTAACAAGATGGATTGGGATTCTTTGATTAGGTCGGCTCACGCCTCCAGTTCGCTCTTGCTCACAAGCCTGTCCCATCCCGCTCCCCCGCCCAACTCCCGACAGGGTATAATGTCATCGGGAGATTGGGCGGGGGAGCGGGATGGGACAGGCTTATTTCCGTGAGAAAATCAAATCAAAGCCCTCTTCCGATCAGCTCTTTCATAATCTCGCTCGTCCCGCCAAATATCCGCGTCACACGCGCGGCGCGCCAGGCCTTGGCAATGTTATATTCGTTCATATAACCCGCACCACCGTGAAATTGCAGGCATTTGTCCATCACTTCCCATTGCAGCTCGGTATGCCACAACTTTGCCGCGGCGCCTTCTTCAGGCGTCAGTTCTTTTTTGTAATGCCGGTTCAATGCCCAGTCGAGATGCGCCCAACCCACTTGCAGCTTTGTCTTGAGATCCGCCAGCACGAACCGGGTGTTCTGGAAACCCAGTATCGGTTTACCAAACGCCTTGCGTTCACGAACAAATTCAACCGTATCGTCAAATGCCTTTTGCGCGCTCGCCTGCGCCGACACAGCGATCGACAGACGTTCCTGCGGCAATTCGCTCATCAGATAGATAAAACCCTTGCCTTCTTCACCCAGGCAGTTGGTCATCGGTACGCGTACATCATTAAAGAAAAGCTCTGACGTATCGGCGGCATCCTGTCCGATCTTATCAAGGTTGCGGCCACGTTCAAAACCTTCACGGTCCCCTTCGACAAGGATGATGGACATGCCTTGCCACGCTTTTTCCGCATCAGGATCGGTCACGGCGCATACCAGAGTCAAATCTGCAT
Source organism: Sphingorhabdus sp. Alg239-R122 (assembly GCF_900537065.1). Taxonomy (GTDB): domain Bacteria; phylum Pseudomonadota; class Alphaproteobacteria; order Sphingomonadales; family Sphingomonadaceae; genus Alg239-R122. The sequence continues at coordinate 3,110 of NZ_UNRC01000011.1, forward strand.
TTTGGCCATTGGTGATATAGGTTTTGGAGCCGTTAATGACGTAGTGATTGCCGTCTTTTTTGGCCGAAGTGCGCATCCCTTGAAGATCGCTACCCGTACCCGGCTCAGTCATCGCAATTGCGGTAATCGTCTCGCCAGATACCAGCCGCGGCAGCCATTTCTGCTTCTGTTCTTCGGAACCGTAATTGACAATATAGCTGACCACGATGTCCGATTGCAGCGAAAAGCCCAGCGGCGATCCGCCGGTATAGGCAACCTCTTCGTCAACGATTGCATTATAGCCGAAATTAAGCCCCAACCCGCCATATTCCTCGGGCACAGTGGGGCACAGCATGCCCAGCTCACCCGCCTTGGGCCACAGCTCCCTGGGGACGATCTTATCCTTGTCCCACTGTTCCGCATTGGGCGCGACTTCCTTTTCCATAAAGGCGCGCACGGTATCGCGAAACGCCTCATGGTCTTCACTATAGGCACTACGCGGGATACGATCGAGGGACATGGACATTCTCCGTTAGCTTATCTGTTGTTGGCGGGTTTAGCGACATGGCCATGCGTAGGTCAATCCAATTTAACCGCTTGGTTAAACTTATGCCGCTACCTTGCTTTTGCACCGCCAGCCATGCAGAGGGAGCGGATTACCAACAGACAAAGGATGTGCATTGCCCGAACAGCCTGACCATTACGACGCCATTATCCTGGGCGCAGGCGGTGCGGGCATGATGTGTGCGGCCATGGCCGGGCAGCGCGGGCGGCGCGTGCTGCTGATCGACCATGCGGACAAACCGGGCAAGAAAATTCTGATATCTGGCGGCGGGCGCTGTAATTTCACCAATATACAAACCGCCCCCGACCGTTATCTGTCCGGGAACCCGCATTTTGCCAAGTCCGCGCTTAGCCGCTACACGGCACAGGATTTTATCGCGCTTGTGGACAGTCACGGCATTGCCTGGCACGAAAAAACACTGGGTCAGCTCTTCTGCGATGGGCCTGCTTGCCAGATTGTCGATATGCTGCTGGCTGAGTGCGAGAAAGGCAGGACCCACATCCTGCTCGGTGATGCAGTTGGTGACGTCAGCCATGATGGATCGCATTATAAAGTCGCGCTGCGCGACAAAATCTATACAGCGCCCAAACTTGTCGTGGCCACGGGCGGTCCGTCCATTCCGAAAATGGGTGCCACCGGTTTTGCCTATGACCTGGCGCGGCAATTCGGCCTGAAAATTGTCGAGCCGCGTCCGGCGCTGGTGCCGCTTACACTGGGCGGTGATGAAGTGATGTTCCGTGAGCTTTCCGGAGTCTCGGCGAATGTAGTCGCGACCTGCGGCAAAACGCGTTTCCGCGAAGCCGCACTATTCACCCATCGCGGCCTGTCTGGGCCAGCTATATTGCAGGTTTCCTCTTACTGGCGTCATGGCGACATGCTGAAGATCAGCTTCCTGCCAGACCATGAGCCGGGCTGGCTGAAAAATGCCAAGAAGGACAGGCACAGCGCTACCCTAGCCTCGCTATTATCGTCACATCTTCCCGCACGGCTCGCGGCGGCACTGGCGGAGAAACTGGACCTTCCCGGCACACTTGCCAACCTGCCGGACAGGAAACTCGCGATGGCTGAAGAACAGTTGGCGAGCTGGGCATTCCACCCCAATGGCAGCGAGGGATTTGCCAAGGCCGAGGTCACGGCGGGCGGGGTCAGCACCGCGGAGCTGTCTTCCAAAACAATGGAAGCGCGGAAAATGCCTGGCCTGTACGTTATTGGTGAGGCCGCTGATGTTACCGGCTGGCTTGGTGGCTATAATTTTCAGTGGGCCTGGGCAAGCGGCTGGGCCGCGGCGCAGGATATATAGGGTTATTCATTGAGTGTTGCAGGATCAGGTGCAGCACCCGCGATGCCGGAACTGCGCGCGCGCGCCTTCACATAACCGAGCTTCACAAGCGATTCCGCATCCGACAACACAGCCCTTGCGCCAAGGGTCCTCTCAATACGCGCCGCATCCGCTGACAGTTTGGCCACACGGATGCTGTACGCGCCATAGGGCACACTTTCAAAAAGGAAGAAACCGTCAAATTCGCTGCGTGTCGTTCGCACCACACGGTTTTCAGCATCAAGCAGCTCCAGGTCAACACCCTGCAATGTGCCGCCACCGCTGCTGATCAGCGTGCCATCAATTTCGCCTGCACTCACCAGCGGCAGCTCTATGCGCGCGGCAATGCCAGGCCGCGGCGTCACCACGACACCCGCATTGGCGGGCTGAACAAACGGATCAGGCAGGCTGCCCGCATCAATGCCGATCAATATTGGCTGGAACGGCTGCAGGCCATCGACAATTGCGCGGCCATTGGCATCGGTCGCAGTCAACGCAGTGGTGCGGCCGGCAACAAGCTCCACATCCTTTTCCACTGGTTCATCCGCCTGCCTTATGCCATCGCGGTTCCGGTCGCGGAACACAATCGCCATCGCCTGGCCATTGGTGGCGAGTTTTTCATTGGAAAAGCGGATCTTCCCACTGCGCGGATCGGGGCCAATGCTGAAAGCAAGGTTGAGGCCCGCCGCAACCGACCCGTCACTGGCCAGTTCCGCACTCGCATTAAGCGAAAATGCGTTGAACTGCCGAATATAGCCTAATGCGCCGCGCACCCGGCTCTGCGGGCCATCATAGGCCAGTTCCGCACGCAAGTCCGACCGCTCGCCCGACCGCCATTCGGCAATCGCCGACACACGTTCGAAACGCGCCTCAGGCGACAACCGAAAGCGGCCTTCACCGCGCAGCCGCACCTTGCCCAGCCGGACATTCGCAAGCACACCTGTTTCAATCCGGTCGGGTGGACTTGGTCCGTATTTTGATATGTTTTTCCGATAGTTAACTTCATTTGTCAGTGATATGTTCCGGAAATTATATGATACTCTGCTGGAAATCTCGGCGCTATCGAGCCCGGTTGCCCGGGTTTTGTATCGCGCTTCCAGCTCGACCGGCAGTGTGGAACGCCCCATTTTGAAGAAATGGTTGAACGTCAGGCTATGCCGCCCGTTTACATCGATATCGAGCAGGTCAGAATCAAAATCATTCTCCGCCCAGATCGTTTCGGCACGGAAATGCGTATCGCCAATCTGCCCCAATATCTGCCCACGCAAGGCGCCTGCACCTGACAGGTTATAGGCGCCCGAAAATTCAGCCAATGCAGGTCCAATAGCACGTCGCAGCGATGCCTCAAGATACTGATGCCGCCGCCCATCCACACGCAGGCTGTGCAACGCCGCAGCAACCGACGTCCTGGCGTCAACACCGCGTTCCAGGCCAAAACTCCCCCGCCAGCCGCTATTTTCAGGTACTGCAAAGCCATCTCCGATGGTGACAAGGTCACGCCCTGCCTGGTTAAATCCTGCCCAATAATAGGTTTTTCGGGGTGGTATCGAATCCAGCCCCACAGGCACACTTTTCTGTTCGCGCCGCACCTGCCCCTGCGGGCCATGAAGCACGACTTCGAAACTGTTATTGCCATACAGCAGCGGGATATCGACAAATTCATAGCGACCATCGCTGCGGCTTTCGGCAAAGCCGAGCAATTGCCCGTTGCGATAAAGCTCTGCGTCCCAGCCAACCGGCAATTCACCGCGAAAACTGGTGCGGTCATATGTATCCGGACGTTCGATCGGACGGTTGGTTACAAACGCGCCGCGGCCAACAACCGATTGCGCCACCAAAGGTGTCGTATAGGTGATGACATCGCCCACCGCTACCTGTGTAGCCTTGAGTGGGCCGAGCAATTTCGCTTTTGGATCAGCGCGATAGGCGCGCAGGCGCAAGCTTTGCGGAACAGCTTTGTTGTCGGACGAGAGCCGCGCATCAAACGAAGCCTTGCCGATTTCACCCGATGCAAAGATTTCATAGCGCGCATCAACCTGTCCGCCGCGTCTCTTGTCGCGCAGGCCGCCGACCGAAACAACCGCATCCACCGACGGTGTGCGCCACACCTTATAGGGCTGTGATGCCTGGGGCAGTGATGCCAGATCAAATTCTTTGCGTGGCCGCACTTTCGCCGCCCGTTCGCGGCGCTCGATTGCCAGCTGAAACGGCAGTTTACGCTTTGCCGACATGAGCAGCACGGCATTTGACAGATCTGGCGTCAATGTGACGTCAAACCATTCGGACAGGCTTTTCGAATCCACGCACCACCCTTCGGGCGCATCATAAATCTCGCCTTTTGCGAGGGTACGCTTATTGTTCACGTTTTGTACCATATTCTGGTCACGGTCGATGCGCAGGATTTCATTCTCCCCAAACAACCAGCCAGTTGCGCGGCGCGACTTTTTATCGAGCCGGACCGGCACATCAAGCGCCATTATAGTGTCGGCCAGGTCAAGGCATATACCCCTGTCGGTCTGATACCCGCGAATGCCATCGCCCATCCGGTACTGTCCGACCCGCAGGTCCAGCAGAACAGCATCATCCTCATTAGCAGTCCAGCTGACACTATCCTCATCCTGCGCATAAACGGGCGAAACCGGACCCATGGCGAGTCCGGTTATCGCTGCGGCCATTATGGCCAGCCGTCTGGAAAGGTTGGAGAAATATGTCATCGGTGCTGGATTATACCTGGCCTTCTATCCGGGCCTGACGCTATTTAAGCACTGTCTGCACTGAAGCGATAAGACCGCCTCCAGCGCTACTGGCCTCAAAATACTCGATTTTCACCGGTCCGGTGAGCTGGCGGGCAATTTCCGGGGGTACGGGTAATTTCACTGCGCGCGCGTCCACCTCGGCATAAACCGCGATGCCGCGTGCAACGAGCAATGGCTCATCCAACCCCGGTTTGGTTACACGTATTTCGCCATAGGTTGACTTGTCGCCCCGCCGTGACAGATCAAATGCAAAAGCAGCGCCATACTGATCGGTAACGACACGGCCATTGGCAATGGCCGCGCTCGCCTGCAGCTGACCCTTGCGTATGATGACCGGAATGGTGACGCCATAAATAGGTGTCAGTGCAATGGATAGTCCTTGTGCCTCACCCGCCTGCGGGGCCACCGGCCTGGCTTTCGGTATTGCCCGGAACAGCATGTGCGCCCGGTATTCTCCATCTGCCAACCCTTCAGGCGGCCGGACACCGATGCGGATCGCCTGTGGCTGGTTCGGTGCCAGTGTAATGCGGCGCGGCGCATAGCGGATCATCGACAACGCCGCCTGTTCCAACGCGTTTGCCTCTTCCTTTGTCACTTCGTCCAGCTTGCCATCTGTGGTCATCCGCCGCAGTTCCAGGCTGATCCGGTACGTCGCGGGCTCCGCACCTACATTGTTGAGTATCACCTCAGTTCCGCGCGCACCGTCCAGCACAACGCGGGTCGGCGCCACCAGCAGGTCTCCTGCTGCCTGCGCTGGAAGCGGCGCCAGCATCAATGCTGCTGCCCATATATATAGGCTTTTGGTGAATCCGGACATGTACATACTCCCGCAGAAATTTTTACTTCTCATGCAAGGAGTGTCGCTCAATATGGTTTATATTTCGCTAACCATAACCTAAAAGGCCGAAGAAAAGAGACGTAAAAAAGCCGCGCCCTGTTTTCACGGGGAACGCGGCTTTTTCTGTATTTTCAGCCGGCCTGATGTCAGCGCTGTTTCAGATATTACTGATATTCAACAGTCACATCAAAATTGCCGACATAGTCGCCTGCAGCCTGATTTGCGGCGACTGCAAGTGTGCCGCCTACTGTAAAGCTGTCACCGCCAGCCAGTACCAATGAAGCGTCGCTGCCGGAAAGTGAAGCTGTCATGCTGTTACCGCCGCTTACCAAGTTTACCGAAGGATCAACTGTAATATCAACAGTTTCACCAGCTGTACCTGTTACATCGAAAGCCGCCGCTGTGGTTGTGCCAGAGCATACCAGCGCCGCATCACATGATACCGAACCATCAGCAGAGCTCAGTGCAACATTGCCGCCGGTCGCGCCCACAACAACTGTGCCAAAATCAAGATCAGATGTTTTTGTGACCGTTATCTGCTCAAGGATGGTGGCGCGCGCATCGGCATTGGCCGTTGCAGCATTCGCAGAGGTGGAAACGAGAGCAGCCGCCAGTACAGCAGAGCCAGCGGTCAGAAATTTCGCTTTGTTAAACATATATTTGGTCCCTTTAGAATTGCGCCACGGCGCAGTGGTCATCTTGGGACGCCCCCATGGCGGCCCTGAGAACGGATAATCCACTCCATTCACGAGCTCTTATGGACACAAAGATTTCAGAAATTGCTTAGAAACAGGGTGAAGAAAAGGTTAAATTCTTACCCTTTTAGGATTAATAGTCATATATATCAGAACTTTAATGAATTTACCTTAAAGCCCCTCACCCGAAAGGCGCTGGCATATCAGGTCAAGCTGATCGAGATTTCCATACCGAATCACCACCTGCCCGCTGCTATGATTCGAATCGGACGTGATTTTCACTTTCAGGCCAAGAAGGTCTTCCAAATGACGTTCCACAGCGGCGATATCGGCATTACCGCTATCCAGAGACTTGGTTTCCAGAGGCGGCTCGGCCTGCTTGCGCGGGCCCCGCACCAGTTTTTCCGTCTGGCGCACGGACAATCCTTGCGCCACCACGTCCTTTGCGATCGCCGCCGCATTCTCGCTGTTGATCAATGCGCGGGCGTGGCCCATGGAAAGGTCGCCTTCAGCCACCATCTGCAGCACGGAATTAGGCAAGGCCAGCAATCGCACCAGATTGGCAACATGACTGCGCGACTTGTCTACCAACTTGCCGATTTTCTTGTGTGAACAGCCCTGGCTATCCATAAGACGTTGATAGGCTTGCGCTTCCTCTACAGGGTTCAGGTCTTCGCGCTGAATATTCTCGATCAGCGCTATGGCCAGAGTGTCTTCATCGCTTAGATCACGGACGATTGCCGGAATTTCGTGCAATTTGGCACGCTGTGCCGCACGCCAACGGCGTTCACCCGCCACCAACTGATAACCGCCCTTCCCGGCGGGCCGCACAATAATCGGCTGAATCACGCCGCGTTTTGAGATACTATCCGCCAACTCCTCCAGCGCTTCATCACTGAAATAACGACGCGGCTGGTCAGGATGCGGCTTGATCTGGGCAACCGAGATATTCTGCACTCCGCCTGTTGCAGCAGGGCTATCACCCGAAGAGGTTTGTACCAGTGGCTCTTCACGCTGTACTTCGCCCAAAAGCGCATTCAATCCGCGTCCAAGCCCCGTGTTTTTCTTTTTGGCGATTGTCATATCCTTACCCATTATTATTTCTTTACAACTGTTTATGCTGCAACCTTGCGATCCGGCATACGGCCGATCAATTCGCGTGCAAGCGAGATATAAGCCTCTGACCCTGCGCATTTATGATCATATACCAGCGCTGGCAGACCATGGCTCGGAGCCTCGGACAGCCGTACGTTGCGCGGTATAACTGTGCCGAACACCAATTGCCCCAGGCAGGCGCGCACATCGTCAGACACCTGTTCAGTCAGCCGGTTGCGCCGGTCGTACATTGTCAGCACTACGCCTATGATCGACAGATCCGCATTAAACCTGTTCTGGACGCGCTCGACCGTCTGCAAAAGTTGACTAAGCCCCTCCAACGCGAAGAATTCGCATTGCAACGGCACCAGCAAAGAATCCACGGCCACCAACGCATTGAGCGTCAACAAACCAAGTGACGGTGGACAATCAATTACACAAACATCCCAATGATTTGCGGGCACATTATCCAATGCGTTCTTAAGCCGGTGTGTGCGCTGTTCAAACTCGACCAACTCTACTTCTGCTCCTGACAGATCCTGCGTAGCGGGAATAATGTCAAGCTGTGGGATAGCCGTAGATACTGCGCATTGCTCAAGGTCAGCTTCACCGGTCAGCAATTCATAGCTTGAGTTTTCACGGTCAGATTGTTCGATGCCCAGACCTGTGGAAGCATTGCCTTGCGGATCAAGGTCCACCAGTAAAACACGCCAACCAATGGCCGCAAGTGCTGTTGCGACATTAATAGTCGTGGTGGTTTTTCCAACGCCGCCTTTTTGGTTTGCAATGGCGATACGGATCATTATCAACTCCCAATAGCGCCCGTTTCACGTGAAACAAAATATAAACCTATAATTCAGCTATTTAACAAGATAGCCGCTTAATATTTTTGCATCTTCATCGGTGATGCTGTGTTTCACGTGGAACAAATGTTGCCATTTATCACTCAGCGCTTCCAATTCCTTAGACGCATTTCGTCCCTTGGGAAGCAGCCATAATGTTTTTTCTGTGGAAAATCGCTCTGTGAGAAGCAGTAATCGGTCAAGCGGTGCAAAAGCACGAGCACTGATGACTGCAGTGTCGAAACTGTCCAGGTTTTCAAGTCGCGTCCCTTCAACACGCGCGGCACGGCCAAGATCGAACCGCTCCACCATACGTTGCAGATAGTCGATACGGCGCGCGCGCGATTCCACCATCACAACTTCCCAGCTGCTGAGCATTGCTATGACAAGTCCTGGAAAACCCGCGCCTGTGCCTAGATCCAGCCAGGCGCCGCCCGCTTCTGAATGCCCATAAGACTTGGCAAGGCCCAGTAATTGCGCGCTGTCAACGATATGCCGTATCCAGATATGCGGCAAAGTCGACGGAGCAATCAGGTTCTGTGACTTGGCCTCTTTTTCCAGGACCACACAAAATTCAGACAATTTGTCCAGAGTTTCACTTGAAACATCCAGGTGGCTTCGTAGCCATTCGCGTGCTTCATTTTCAGATGTTATGATGGAAAGTGGAATCATCAGGCAGCCAGTCTTTTGACATGCACCATAATCGCTACCAAAGCTGCCGGCGTCACGCCTCGAACCCTTCCCGCCGCTGATAAAGTCTCTGGCCGCGCCTTTTCCAATCTTTCTACCATTTCATTGGAAAGACCTGTAATTGCACGATAATTAATATGGTCGCCCAGTTCAATCTGCTCGTTCGCACGCAAGTCGCGCATCTCCGCGTCCTGCCTAACCAGATAAGGTGCATAACGCGCATCTTCCTCAATCTCAACCAGCAAATCATCTGAGGCATCCCCCATAAGCGGCAGAAATGGCTGCATATCTTTCAGGGCGATATTCGGGAAACGGAGCCAGTCAAAAAGCGATTGCTTCGCACCGTCAGCCTTTACGCTAAAGCCCGCTTCAATCATTTTATCTGATGCGATTTGGCGTGACAGGCCATGCATTATCTCTGCCTTGCTGCTCTCCCGTGCGGCAAACCAATCTCTCCTATCTGCTCCTATACATCCCAACTCCATGCCAATCCCCGTGAGCCGTGATGAGGCATTATTGGCACGCAACCGCAAGCGATATTCCGCCCGCGCTGTCAGCATACGATAAGGCTCGGTAACGCCCTGTAATGTCAAATCATCCACCATTACAGCTAGATAGCTATTGGCACGGTCGAGCCTGGGCGTATCGCGTCCATGGATTGCACACGCCGCGGCCATACCCGCAATCAGGCCCTGTGCTGCTGCCTCCTCATAGCCGGTCGTCCCATTAATCTGTCCCGCGCAATACAGGCCTTCAAACTCGCGGATAGCAAGATTACGGTCAAGCGCGCGTGGATCGATATGGTCATATTCCACCGCATAGCCGGGTACGACAATTTCAGCGTTTTCCATACCCTGCATCGCACGCACCATGGCCACCTGAATATCAGTGGGAAGAGACGTGCTTATCCCATTGGGATAGACCAGATGTGTGTCCAGTCCTTCCGGCTCCAGGAACACTTGATGCCCATCCCGGTCACCAAAACGAAAAATCTTGTCCTCAATCGAAGGGCAATAACGCGGGCCTTCGGCATCAATGGCTCCGCTAAAAAGTGGCGAGCGATCAAGGCCAGAGCGGATAATATTGTGCGCTTCCGCATTAGTACGAGTGATTGCGCAGAAAATTTGTGGGATAGAACGGTGCGGCGTCAGCGGTGACATAGTCCAGTCGCCATCGTCGCTTGGCTGTTCCTCCAACGCTGCCCAGTTAATTGTCCGCCCGTCAATGCGCGGCGGTGTCCCGGTTTTCAGCCGCGCCATGGGTAGATCCGCATCGCGCAGTTGCTCAGCCAGCAATGTAGCAGCATTTTCGCCTGTCCGGCCGCCCACCATACGCTCTTCGCCGCGATAGAGCTTTCCGCCCAGAAATGTGCCGGTTGCAAGAATGACGGCACTTGCGGAAATTTCGCTGCCATCTGCCAGAATAACGCCAGAGACTTGCCTTGAGCTATCACCCGTAAAGCGCAGTGCTGCGACCTCTCCTTCGACAATGGTAAGGTTATCTTGCGCATCCAGCATGTGGTGGATCGCCGCTTTATAGAGATTGCGGTCCGCCTGTACGCGCGGACCCTGTACCGCGCTACCCTTGCTCTGATTGAGCATGCGGTAATGGATGGCGGCCGCGTCGGCGGCGCGCGCGATCAACCCATCAAAAGCATCAACTTCGCGCACCAGATGGCCTTTGCCCAGCCCGCCAATCGCGGGATTGCAGGACATCGCACCGATGGAGTCGCGTGTAAAGCTCACCAGCGCAGTGCGGCACCCCATACGCGCAGCAACAGCCGCAGCCTCACACCCGGCATGACCGCCGCCAATCACGATAATGTCAAAGTCATGCTTTTCCATGGATGTGCCGATAAAGGAATTTGCGAGCCCGGTCAAAGGGCGATTATGCGTGTTTCACGTGAAACACCTGTTAGAATTCAAGGGCTACTTGCCGATACAAAAACGCCCGAACAATGCATCGAGCATATCTTCTGTATGCGTGCTGCCAAGCAATCCATCGAGCGCAGCGCGGGCAAGGCGCAGCTCTTCTCCGATCAGCAGGTAATCCTCAAGCTCTGCTATACTGGTAAGCGCGGTCGACACATTCAGCAGATGCATACGTTGACGCTGGTTAACGGCAAAGCTGTCGGGCGGCGGTAATAATACGCTTGCGCTCGACACTAGCTTTGCGATCAACCGGTCAAGATTTTCACCCGTACGCGCCGACAGCCGGATATCCGCACCGGATTTTGCGTATGGTGGCGTGCCGTCAACCTGTGCTTCAATTTCCCATAGCATAGGATGCTGAGGCCCCTCGCCTTCCGCACCGAGCCACAGCACGATATCTGCCTCACCAATAACAGTGCGCGCCCGCTCTATGCCAATTTTCTCGATCGCATCACCTTCGGCATCGCGCAGACCGGCCGTGTCGGTAAACACAAAAGGTATGCCCTGAAACGCGACCGGCACTTCGATGATATCACGCGTGGTACCCGCGATATCCGAGACAATGGCAGCCTCTTTTTCTGTTAATCGATTGATTAAAGTTGATTTTCCTGAATTTGGCGGGCCTGCGAGCACCACCCGGATTCCCTCTTTCAGTTTCTCTGCCGATGGCTGATCCAGCACCGCGTCTATCGCGCTGCGCATTGTGCTCGCCTCTACCTTCAACGCATCAAGCGCGCCGGCTGCCACATCATCCTCATCGGAAAAATCAAGTTCCGCCTCGACCCGTGCTGACAGTTTTAGAATATCCTCACGCCAGCTTTCTATGGCTTGAGAGAACCGACCGCTCAGTGCTGACATTGCCGCCTGTCGCTGCAATTCGCTTTCTGCGGTGAGCAAGTCGCCCAGCCCTTCGGCTTCAGCCAGGTCCATGCGGCCGTTCAGGAAAGCGCGCCGTGTAAATTCACCCGCAATGGCTGCACGAAGACCGTGCATATCGGCAAGACACGTCTCCACAGCGCGCACCACGGCACGGCCGCCATGCAGGTGCAGCTCGGCCAGATCTTCTCCCGTCGCGGTATCGGGGCCCGGAAACCACAGTACAAGCGCGTGATCGAGCGTGGCCCCGGTTTCAGGATGGACGAGCTGGCGCAGCGATGCCTGACGCGGCGCAGGCAGGCTGCCGCCAAGCGCCTGTAACGCGGCGCCTGCCTGCGTGCCACTGATCCGCATCACGGCGATGGCGGCGGGTGGCTGCCCCGAGGACAGCGCGAAAATGGTATCCTGTGCCGCCATAAGCGCCCACTCCCACGGCCAGTTGCTGCACGCCCAGAACGGACGTAACTATTAGTTTTTCTTGGACTTCTTACTACCGCCCGATGCCGACGACATGCCTGTTTCCATCAGCGACTGGAAAAAGCGCAACCCCATTTCGCCCATGGGCGCGATATTCTTGGCGAGATTCTGCAGCTGTTCGACATTGGTGGCGCCTTCCATCGCGCTCTTCACACCTTCGACATATTTGTCATTGACCGCCGATACATCGGGAAGCCCCAGAAAACGGCGCATTTCCTCCGGCGTGCAATCCAATTCAACATTCACTTTCATATCATGTTCCTTTCACGGCATCCTCCATATCCAAACGATATGCCCGATCCGATAATGGCTGTGCTGCGCCCTTATCATCCAACCCAAAATGGGTATAAATGGCGCATAAAGCAAATGGTTTGATGTGAGGAGAGTAAAATGGCGGCGATGGAAGATGTGATCACACTCAGCGGTGACGGTATATTTTCGGCTTATGTAAGCCGTCCGGAAGGCACGCCAAAGGCCGCTATTGTCGTGATTCAGGAAATATTCGGGGTGAATGCGGGTATCCGTAAAAAATGCGATAACTGGGCGGAAAAAGGCTATCTCGCGGTCGCCCCTGACCTGTTCTGGCGGCTTGAGCCCGGCATCAATCTCGACCCGGATGTGCCAGAAGAATTTAAGCAGGCACTCGAATGGATGGGCAAGTTCAACCAGGATCAGGGCATTCGCGATATCGAGGCAACCATCAAATATGCGCGCGCCGCAGTTGGCGGCGGCAAGGTTGGTTGTGTCGGTTATTGCCTGGGCGGGCGGCTCGCTTTCATGACCGCCGCGCGCACCGATATCAACGCATCAACCGGCTATTACGGAGTGGGTATAGACGGCCTGCTGGGTGAGAAACACGCAATCGCCCATCCGCTCATGCTGCATATCCCGACCGAGGACGGCTTTGTGGATGCGGACACGCAAAAAGCGATGCATGACGCCCTGTATGGCCACCGAAAAGTCACGCTGCACGATTATGAAGGCCTCGACCACGGCTTCGCCACCGAATTCGGCAAGCGCCGTGACGAGGCCGCCGCAAGACTGGCTGACAGCAGGACAGAAGCATTTTTTGAAAGGGAGTTGTTTGGGTAGCTGGCTACCCAAACAACTGCAATACGCCCAGTTCAGGGTCGAGTATGCCATCATAGATCATCTTGCCCGCGACATAGACAATGACGGCAAGGCCGATATAGGCGATCCAGCGGTAGCGTTCGATATATTTTGCGATGAAATTGGCCGCGACGCCCATGAGCGCGACAGCGATAATCAGGCCGACAATCAGGATTCCCGGATGCTCGCGCGCCGCGCCCGCAACCGCGAGCACATTGTCGAGGCTCATCGACACATCGGCAACCGCAACCGCCCAGGCCGCAGCGGCAAAGCTTTTACCAGGCCGGATGCCGCTATGCTCGTCACCTTCAATTTCAGGAGACCCCACATTGCCCACCGGGTGCAGTTCACGCCACATCCTCCAGGCCACCCAGAGCAAAAGCAGCCCGCCCGCCAGGATTAGCCCAATAACCCCCATCAGATAGGTGACAGTCAGCGCAAACACGATCCGCAACACCAGCGCCGCGAGTATCCCGATCATGATTACCTTGCGCCGCTGGTCGGGCGGCAAGCCCGCCGCCAGCGCGCCCACGGCAATCGCATTGTCGCCGGCCAGCACCAGATCGATCAGCAACACCTGCCCGAACGCCGCCAGCGCGCCAGGTTCAGTGATGTTGGAAAAATCATGGACAATCGCGTCCCAGATTTCAGCGGGCGAACCAAGGCCGCTCACAGCAGCAGCAAAGAACAACAAGAAATCAGGCATGTGTCGGCGCTCCGCCTTACTGGTTCATCGAATCGAAGAAATCTTCGTTGGTCTTCGAATCCTTCATCTTATCGAGCAGGAATTCCATCGCGTCGATCGTGCCCATCTGCATCAGGATACGGCGCAGCACCCACATTTTGCTGAGTGTGTCTTTCTCGACCAGAATCTCTTCCTTGCGGGTGCCGGACTTGCCGACATCGAGCGCAGGGAAGATACGCTTGTCAGATACCTTGCGGTCAAGCACGATTTCGGAGTTGCCGGTGCCCTTGAATTCTTCAAAAATCACTTCGTCCATCCGGCTGCCCGTATCAATGAGCGCGGTGGCGATGATGGAAAGCGAACCGCCTTCCTCAATATTACGCGCAGCACCGAAAAAGCGTTTCGGACGCTGCAAGGCATTCGCATCGACACCGCCGGTCAACACCTTGCCTGAGCTCGGCACCACGGTGTTATAGGCACGGCCCAGACGTGTGATCGAGTCGAGCAAAATGACGACATCATGCTTGTGCTCAACCAGGCGCTTTGCTTTTTCAATAACCATTTCAGCGACTTGTACGTGACGTGTGGCAGGTTCATCAAAAGTCGAGCTGATGACTTCGCCGTTCACGCTGCGCTGCATGTCGGTCACCTCTTCGGGGCGTTCATCGATCAGCAGCACCAGCAGATATACTTCAGGATGGTTGTCGGTAATCGCCTTGGCAATATTCTGCAGCAACACGGTTTTACCCGTGCGCGGCGGCGCCACGATCAATGAACGCTGGCCCTTGCCCTGCGGCGAAATGATGTCGATCACGCGTGCCGATTTGTCTTTCACCGTTGGATCGGCCGTGTCGAGATTCAGTTTCTCGTCCGGATATAGCGGAGTCAGATTGTCGAAATTGACACGGTGGCGGACAGCCTCGGGATCATCAAAATTGACCTGGGTGAGTTTAGTCAACGCAAAATAGCGCTCGCCATCGCGGGGCCCACGAATTTCGCCTTCGACAGTATCACCGGTACGCAGCCCAAATTTGCGGATCTGGTTGGGCGACACGTAAATATCGTCAGGCCCGGCCAGATAATTGGCTTCAGGCGAACGCAGGAATCCGAAACCATCCTGCAGCACTTCGATCGTGCCGAGTCCCATGATTTCCTCGCCATCTTCGGCCAGCTCTTTCAGGATTGCGAACAGCAAGTCCTGGCGGCGCAGTGTCGAGGCGCTTTCCACGCCAAGCTCTTCCGCCATCGCAACCAACTCGGCGGGTTTTTTCTGTTTCAGTTCTTTCAGGTGCATAGAATTTCTCAAATATAATGGGTGTGAACAAAGGTTCGGATGTGGAAAATTGCGCGTGGAGTGACAATGAAGGTGTCAGCGAGTCTTATTCTCACGCTATCCCGGACGGGATGGGCATTAAATATGCGCGGCAACGGTTCAAGTCAAATGATTTGCAGATAAGCTGTCCCAACACCCGTCATACTGGGAAAAGTTCAAGCCATTGCTAATTGCTCGAATTGGCGCAGTATGCACATACATCGAACGGTTAGCAGGACAGGTGAAGCTATCGCCGATACATCTAAAACGGCCGCACAATCACCAATATGACGATAATTGCGACTGCCACACCTGGCACTTCATTGAACAGGCGCAGTTTTTTATCAGACAATGTGCGTGTGCCTCGTGCCAGTTTTTTGGAATAGGCAATCATCCAGCCATGATAGCCGCTGAGCAGCAGCACAAAGAGCAGCTTGGCATGAAACCAGCCCTGACTGAACGCGCCCGTCTGATAGGCCAGCGCAAGTCCCAGCACCCACACGATAATCATCGATGGATTGAGGATGATATTGCGCAATTTGGACTCACGCTCCATCCACTTGGAATCTTCTTCGCTGCCGATTTCTGATTCCTGATGATAAATGAAAAAGCGCGGCATCATGAACAGGCCCGCCATCCAGAAGATGACGAAAATAATATGTGCCGCTTTCAGCCAGATATACAGCAAGGTCAGAATCTCGCTCAATTATTGCTCCCGATAATGCGCGGGTGGCAGGTTAGGTATCGCCTCTTACAAGTGTAAGCAGCTTTTCGACATGTGCAATGGGGGTATGCTGCAAAATGCCATGACCCAGGTTGAAGATATGCGGGCGATCCGCGAAAATATCCAGGATTTCGAGCGCAGCCTGTTCCAGCGCACCACCACCCGCCATCAGCGCCAGCGGATCAAGATTGCCCTGCACCGGCAGGTCTTTCGGTAAATTGGCCGCCGCCCAGCGCGCGTCGATGGTTTCATCCAGGCCAAGCGCATCAACGCCCGTTTCCCGCGCATAGGCAGGCAGTTTCTCACCCGCGCCCTTGGGAAAGCCTATTATCGGTGTATCAGGGTGCAGCGCGCGTAGTTTCGAAACAATTTCAGCATTGGGTGCAATCACCCATTTTTCGAACTGCGCGGGTGACAGCGACCCTGCCCAGCTATCAAACAGCTGCACCGCATGTACGCCCGCCTTTATCTGGCCGGAAAGATATTCGACCGAAAGGTCAATAATACGCTGAATCAGTTCCCCAAAAGCAGCTTCATTCATATAGGCATATTGACGCACCGCGGCCTGATCACGGCTACCCTCGCCATTCACCATGTAGGTGGCGACTGTCCAGGGTGATCCGGCAAAGCCCAGAAAGCATGTCTCAGGGCTTAACTCACCCGCGACCCTGGTCACGGTCCGGTAAACCGCCTCAAGATGCTCAGGCACCGCTTCAAGAGCATTTAACTGGCTATCGAGTAGCCGAGGGGAAAGCCTTGGCCCCTCACCCGCGAGGAATTCCAGATTCTGGCCCATGGCATGCGGAATGATCAATATGTCTGAAAACAATATAGCTCCGTCAAAGCCAAACCGGCGGATCGGTTGCAATGTAACTTCCGCTGCAGCATCTGCATCATAGACAAGATCAAGAAATCCGCCTTTTTCTGCACGCAAAGCCCGATATTCAGGCAGGTAACGCCCCGCCTGACGCATAAGCCATATCGGGCGCACGGCAGCGGATTCACCGCGGATAGTTTTGAGTAACAAGGAGTCAGTCATACTAAATAATCTTATTATTATAGAATATTGATGATTTAAGATGGTGTGTGGATAATGGGGACAAGGGCCCTATGCCGGATTTGTCCACAGAATGACATGAAAAAATTCCGCTCCGGGATTCCATACCGAATCGCCACAAAACCAACCAGAATATTGAATCAGCTGAATCACTTGTCCCCGACATTTCGATTCCGAGCGCACCATGTGCATGACCAGGCAGGACAAATAAAGGCAATGGGCATGAAAGCGGGGACGCGATTTATCCACGATTTCATCCCTTGATTTATGCGCCCATTATCCACAGGACTGTCCATATATGAAACTGCACCTGCATCTCCTGTCCGACTCCACCGGCGAAACGCTGGAAAATATCGCAAAAGCAGCGCTTGCGCAATTTGACGGGGTTGAGATCATAAAGCATTTCTGGCCGATGGTGCGGAGCGAAAGTCATCTCGAGCGGATCCTCACCGATGTGGCCGCCAACCCCGGGCTTGTTCTGTTTACTCTGGTTAACCCGGAAACACGGCGCAAGCTGGAACGGCGTTGCCGCTCGCTCGGCCTGCCCGCTGTGCCGGCGCTTGACGCTGTGACCGATGCGCTGTCCAACCTGCTCGGCCAGGAAGCGAAAACCCGGCCCGGCCGGCAACATATACTCGACGCCGCCTATTTCGCACGCGTGGATGCAATCCAGTACACCATCGCGCATGATGACGGGGTTGGCTGGGAAAACTGGGAAGAGGCGGATATTGTGCTGGCGGGTGTGTCGCGTTCATCAAAAACACCGACTTCCATTTATCTAGCCAATCGCGGGTTCAAGACTGCGAATATCCCGATTGTGGTGGAATCGCCGCCGCCCGATGCGTTGTTCCACCTTAAACATCCATTGGTGGTGGGGCTTACTACCCATGCCGACCGGTTGGTGCAGGTGCGGCGCAACCGTTTATTATCGCTCAACCAGACGCCGGAAACTGCCTATGTCAACAGCGACCGGGTGAAACAGGAACTACAATACGCGCGGCGCATGTTTGCCGATAATGGCTGGCCGGTTATTGACGTGACGCGGCGTTCGATTGAGGAAAGTGCGGCGGCGATTATCAATCTGGTTAATGAACGCCATCTGGCGGAATCAGAATCGGAAGGCGGCGGAAATTCCGGGAAAGAAACATGATGCTCATACTAGCCTCAAAAAGCTCCTCGCGCCGCGCTATGCTGGAAAATGCTGGGGTGGAGATCGAATGCCTGCCCGCCAATGTAGATGAGGCGGCCATCAAGGATAGCCTAATTGCGGAAGGCACAAGCCCGCGCAATCTGGTTGACGCACTGGCGGACGCGAAAGCACGGCGTGTGTCAAACCGTGTGCCGGGCGCGATGGTGCTGGGCGCGGATTCGCTGGTGGTGACGGCGGATGGGCACTATCTCGACAAGCCGGAAACGCCGGATAACGCAAAGGCGCATCTTGCCATGCTGTCGGATTCGACCCACAGCTTGCTGAGCGCCGCAGTGATTTACGAAGATGGAAATCCAATATGGCGGCATATTGATATCGCCAAAATGACAATGCGCCCATTAAGCGGAACCTTCATTGAGGATTATGTAAGCGAAAACTGGAACAATATCCGCCACTGTGTCGGCTGCTATGAAATTGAAGGGCCGGGCGCCCAACTATTCGCGCGGATTTTAGGCAGCCAGTTCACCATTATGGGCCTGCCACTGCTGCATCTGCTTGATTATTTGAGGATAAGAAAGGTAATGCCGTCATGACATCAACGACGTCAAAGCGGCCCTATGCCGAAGTGATTGGCGATCCGATCAACCAGTCGAAATCACCCGTGATACATGGTTTTTGGCTCGACAAACTGGGCATCGATGCGGATTATAAAATAGCACACATAAAGCCTGAGCAACTGGTAGATTATATCACCAGCCGCCGGGAAGATCCGGACTGGCAAGGCTGTAACGTCACCATCCCGCACAAGCTCGCAGTGCTGGATCTTGTGGATGATCCGGGCGGCGTCAAAGATTCAATAGGTGCAATGAACACTATCATCCGCGGAGAGGATGGAAAACTGATCGGCACCAATACGGATGCCGGCGGTTTTTATACGCCATTGTCGAACAGTGACCTTGCGGGTGCCGATATATGTGTCATCGGCAATGGCGGCGCAGCACGAGCGATCCTGTTTGCGCTCAGCAGGCTGGATGTGGATGACGTGTATATCATGGCGCGCAATCCGCTCAAATCCATAGGGCTGCTCAGCCAGTTTGGGTTAAAGGGTGGGTGCGTGCAGATGGATGCGGAGGTTCCGCCGGTGCAGCTGCTGGTGAATGCCAGCCCACTCGGCATGAAGGGCGCCAAAGAGACGCTGGATATTGACCTTACCCCCCTGCCCGATGGAGCCATTGTGTATGACATTGTCTACAACCCCCTGATAACGCCATTGCTGGAACAGGCAAAATCGCGTGGGTTGAATGTGATAGACGGGCTCGGCATGTTGATAGGACAGGCAGATCTGGCGTTCGAGCTGTTTTTCGGCAAACCTGCACCGCGCAAATATGACAAGGAACTTCGGAAGCTGCTTGCCAAATGACGAACCAGAGCCAGCATAAACCTTTTATACTCGGCCTGACAGGCTCAATCGGTATGGGCAAATCAACTGTGGCGGACATGTTTCGCGAGCTGGATGTGCCCGTGTTTGATGCCGATGCCGCAGTGCATATATTGCAGGGCCCCAATGGTGCATTGCTGGAACCTATTGAGGCGGCTTTTCCTGGTACCACCGGGCCGGAAGGTGTAGACCGGCAGAAACTGGGCGCAGCGGTATTGTCTGACAGGGCGGCGCTCGCAAAACTTGAATCGATTGTGCACCCTGCCGTAGCGCAGATGCGTGCAGATTTTCTGGCAGAAAATGGCGAAGCTCCGATTATGGTATTCGACATCCCGCTTCTGTTTGAAAAAGGCGGTGCAGATACTGTCGACGCGATTGTGGTCGTTTCTGCCCCGGCGGATATACAGCGCGCCCGCGTCCTGGCCCGTCCAAACATGACCACGCAGAAATTCGATTATATACTGGGCCTGCAAATGCCCGATGCCGAAAAACGTGCCCGCGCCGATCATATTATCGATACAGGTGTGAGTTTGGAGGAGACTCGACAAATTGTGCAGAATCTTGTCACAAAATTATCACCGCCCCTTGCCTGAACCAAAAAACACTCCAATATGACTCTTATGACAGCGACTCCATTGAGAGAAATCGTCTTTGATACCGAGACGACCGGATTTGACCCCAAGAACGGGGACCGGATGGTGGAAATCGGCTGTATCGAAATGATTGGCCGGGTTGAAACCGGCAAAAGCTATCATTGCTATTACAACCCACAGCGCGACATGCCGAAATCGGCGGAGGAGATTCACGGACTTTCCGATATTTTCCTGTCCGACAAACCGCTATTTGCGGATAAAGCGGATGAACTTCTTGAATTTCTGGGCGATGCACCGCTGGTGGCGCACAATGCGACATTCGATTTCGGGTTTATCAATGCCGAGCTGGAGCGTGCAGGAAAAACTGCCATCGCGATGGATCGCATGGTGGATACGCTGGCCATGGCGCGGGTCAAACATCCGGGTGCGAAACTGTCGCTAGATGCATTATGCACCCGCTATGGCATAGATCGCAGCCACCGTGTCAAGCATGGTGCGCTGCTGGATGCCGAGCTGTTGGCGCAATTATATATTGAACTTACCGGTGGACGGCAGATCGGGCTGAGCCTGGCCGCAGAAGGCAGCGAGAAAGAACATGCTGTTTCTGTGGATGATGATGCAGTCATTGCTGAAGACCGGCCTTTCCGTGCTCCAAGGCCGCATAAAGCCAGCGCGGAGGAACTTGCTGCCAACACCGCATTTCTTGAAAAAATGGGGATTCCCATATGGCACAGGGGATGAAAGGAGCCAGATAGCAAACCCACCGCCACCACAAACGACACTAAAACTATAATGGAGAAGTAAATATGGACATTCGTGTTTCAGGCCATCAGATGGATACCGGCGAAGCATTGCAGCAACATGTCGAAGACCGGCTGAATACGAGTATCAAGAAGCATTTCTCCAAGGCTATTTCGGCGCATGTCACCTTTGGCAAAGGCCCACACGAAGCGTTTCAGTGCGATATTGTGGCGCACATCATGCACGGCCTTATCCTGAAAGCCAGCGGACAGGCTCAAGATGTCTACCCCGCATTTGATCAGGCCGCCGACCGTATTGAAAAACAGTTGCGCCGCTATATGCGCCGGCTGAAAGACCGGCATGACCAAGCTGCACACGCGCTGAAGGAAGAAGAAGCTGCCTATACGGTGTTCGACACACCTGCCGAAGAAGAGGACGTTTCGGGCGATGCACCGCTGGTTATTGCCGAAACGCGCGTAGATATTCCGTCAGGTAGTGTTTCAGATGCGGTGATGATGCTTGATTTGCGCGACACCAATGCACTATTGTTCAAAAACTCTGGCACTGGCGCACATAATATGGTTTATCGCCGGTCCGATGGGTCGATTGGCTGGGTAGAACCCAAATCCGATTAACCTCATTCCCCGCAGCCACGCGGACAATTATGAATATAAACGGGCGTGCACGCAGCTTTCTGCGCACAAGACAATAATTATGCGAACTTTCACTCTTGATGATGAAGCGGTGCTGACCGGCGCACAAGTGTCGGGCAAAACTCAACTTCTGGAACTTTTGGCCGAAAAATTCAGTCAGTGTTACGGTCTGGACCGGGCTAGCTGCCTCGACTGTCTGGATGAACGGGAGCGTCTGGGTTCCACTGGATTTGGGCGCGGTATTGCCATTCCGCATGGCAAGATAGAAGGCATGGAAATGCCTGTCGCAGTATTTGTGCAACTCGCGCGCCCAATGGATTTCGATGCCGTTGACAAATTGCCGGTGGATATTGTGTTCGCGCTTATGTCGCCGGTCAGTGGCGGCTCGATCCACCTGCAGGCGCTGGCTAGCATATCACGCCTTTCACGCGATGAAAAAACCGTGAGCAGCCTGCGCGGAGTGAAGGGGCATGATGCGGCCTATGCAGTGTTGGCAAGCGTGATTGACCGTGACGCCGCCTGAAATGTCCGAAAAAGCTCTATCAAACGGTGAAAGATGGCATTTCCGGGCACTGGAATCGCTTTATGCATCGGCGCCGGTGAATGCCTTATTCGATTCGCGGCTTGAAATCGTCGAATCGGGCGTGGCACGTATCCACTTCATGGTGGATGAGAGATTTTACCATGCCGCAGGTGCCGCGCATGGTACTATCTATTTCAAAATGCTTGATGATGCAGCCTTTTATGCTGCAAATAGCCTTGTTTCCGACCGTTTTCTGCTCACAACCGCCTTCAATATGAATTTTACCAGTCCCGTAAAGGCTGGACCTGTTGTGGCTGAAGGTAAATGGATCAGCGGAAAACGGCGCGTTTTCATTGGAGAATCACGCCTTTTGGACAGTGAAGGCGAAGAAATTGCGCGCGGCACAGGCACTTTCATGCGCTCGCACATCGCGCTGTCCACGCTGGACGGCTATGGTATCTGATACCATTTTTAAACCATTTATCTGTAATAACTTACCATGATTGAACCCCGCCTTTCTTCGGATATGCGCATTGGCGCCATCAAGCGACTTGTCGAATCAGAAGGTGGGTTTGCGATGGTCCTGCACAAGGGTGATCCGGTATCGGGCGCGATTCTGGTGCAGACTCTCGAAAAGGGGCGAAATCCCAGGCTTTATGAACAGATGCCGAGTCTCGACGATGGCCCGGTGTGGCATGAGATATGGTCAGAAGAAATTGAAAACAAAGGAAACTTACAGGAGTATCTGGACAGGCGATTCGCACGGGACAGTGATTTATGGTTAATAGAACTGGATATCGCAGATAGCGAACGGCTCACCGGACTCTTGCAGCAGATAAGTTGACTATGTTGCAGTGCACACTAAACCACAAGGTGAATGAACGCGCAGGCAGTTTGACGGCGACATGAGTTAAGCATCAAACCAGCACGCAGACGGGTGATTGTCCGGAAATAATGCACGAACACTTATGAATGTTTCCTGATCGGAACGGTTTCGTGAAGAAAATTATTTTCAGTGATGGTCAACCGCACAGATAAACAGGTTTATGAGCAAGATTTTGAAAACCGCCAGCGCGGTAGCCATTGTGCTATCAACAACCGCAGCTGTAATCGGCACGGACGTGACGCTGGCATTTGATAACACGGCGACAAATGCCGTGGAAACTGTTGAATCCGACATTTCCCGCGGCAAATCTGCTATGGAAACCGTCGTTGAACTGCAAAATGAAACAGCGGCTGCGGTTGCGGCATCTGTTACGGAAGCTTCAGCAGGCACATCAGAGAAAATTGAAACCGTTTCTGTCACCAAAGACGAAAATGGCGAAGCACTGACAGTACAGCCACTGCCACAGGATTATGTCGAGCATGATCCGAATGCAGTCGTTGCAGAACCGGAGGTCGTAGAGGCGGCTCCGGCCCTGCGCGCTTCATCGCTGCGCAAGCTGGTCAATGCCTATAGCATGCCCGGCAGCCTGAGTAAGGAAATGCACTGCCTGGCCGGTGCGGTTTACTTTGAATCCAAGGGCGAGTCACTCAAAGGACAGCTTGCTGTTGCTAAGGTGGTAATCGCACGCTCTGAATCGCGCCGTTTCCCGAACAGCTATTGCGGCGTTGTGTTCCAGCGCAGCCAGTTCTCGTTTGTGCGCGGTGGTCGCATGCCCCGGATCAATAAAGGCAGCAGGGCATGGAGAAACGCCGTTAAAATCGCGCGTATCGCACATGATGATGCATGGGAAAGCCCGGTTGAAGGTGCGCTATTCTTTCACGCACGGTATGTATCACCCGGCTGGCGCCTGAAGCGCATGGCAACAGTGGATAATCACGTTTTCTACCGTTGATAGCGACAAACATACGAAAATAGAAAGGCCGGGTATCAACCCGGCCTTTTGTTTATGCGCTTCGGTACGTCTGAATCAGCGTGTCAGTCGCGTAGAAGTTCGTTTATACCTGTTTTGGAACGGGTCTGCGCATCCACGGTTTTCACGATAACCGCACAGTAAAGCGAGGGACCGGCACTGCCGTCTGGCAATGGTTTGCCGGGCATCGCACCTGGTACTACCACCGCATAATCGGGCACACGGCCCATATGCACTTCGCCGGTAGCGCGGTCGACAATCTTTGTCGATGCACCCAGATATACGCCCATGGAAAGCACTGCGCCTTTGCCGACATGCACGCCTTCCGCCACTTCGGAGCGCGCACCGATAAAGGCGCCATCCTCAATCACCACGGGTTCGGCCTGTAACGGCTCCAGCACGCCGCCAATGCCTGCACCGCCAGAGATATGCACATTCTTGCCAATCTGCGCACAGCTGCCCACTGTGGCCCAGGTATCGACCATTGTGCCTTCATCGACATAGGCACCGATATTGATGAAACTGGGCATCAGCACCGTACCACGCCCGACATGCGATCCGCGCCGCACAATAGCGCCCGGCACCGCGCGAAAGCCCGCTTCACGAAACCGGTTTTCACCCCATTCGGCAAATTTGGATGGCACTTTGTCAAACCATGTTGCGCCGCCCGGGCCGCCTACAGCGATTTCATTGTCGTTGAGGCGAAAGGAGAGCAGCACCGCTTTTTTAAGCCACTGATTCACCTGCCAGCCACCTGCGGTTGGCTCCGCCACACGGGCGCTGCCATTGTCTAGCATTTCGAGCGCAGCATCCACTGCGTCTCGCGCTTCGCCTGTGGTGGCCACAGATATCGTATTGCGTTCTTCCCACGCGCTTTCGACAATCGCCTGTATCTGCTTGCTCATATGCTTTCCTTTACTTCTGTAATGCGTCGTTCACTTCGCAAAGCCATTTGGTGAGGTCTGTGATCTCATAATCGATAAAATCAGAATGTGCGCCCTTGTCGCCCCATTCGGATCCGTTATTAATCCAAACAGTCGCCATGCCAAGTGTTTTGGCAGGAGCCAGATTGCGGGCCATGTCCTCAATAAAAAGCGATTGGCCTGGATCAATGGCAAAAGCTTGGGCCATGCTGTTATACGCGAATCTCTCTGGTTTGGGCTGATAGTCACAGGCGTGAATGTCGTGGATGCCGGAAAATATTCCGCCTAGGCCGAGTTTTTCAAGCACGCGCGCAGCATAGTTCTGGTCCGCATTGGTAAAAATATATTTGCGCCCGGGAAGCGCTGTGATTTCTGCTTTCAATAGCGGGGCAGGGGTCAGACGCGACAGGTCGATATTATGTACGAAATCCAGGAATTCATGTGGATCGACACCTTCGTGACGCATCAGCCCGGCAAGTGTGGTGCTGTGATTATGGAAATAATCTTTCTGGATACGATAAGCTTCGTCACGATCGCACTGAAGCCGGTCAGAAATAAACAGACCCATTTTTTCGTCGATAAGGGCAAACAGATTATTCGATGCCGGATAAAGCGTATTGTCGAGATCGAAAATCCAGTTGCAGATGTGGGAAAGAGGATGTGGCATTAATGTGACGCCTAGACAGCGATACAGGAAAGGGCAAGCATGTTGACGACCCATGTCCTGTGTTCATGGACGGATAAGATGTTTTCATGCATAAGGGACGGCTGATTGTACCGCATCACCTGCGGCAGATAAAAGAGTGACCATGCCAGGACCAGTACATATCTCAGTTTCACGCAAATCCGTTTTATATATAGGCGCTGCTGCGTTCGCCGTGGCGTCACTATCAGCTTGCGGCGGAAGCGGGGGCTCCGGGACAAGGGTGGTCACGTCCCCGCCGCCGCCTGTTGTACCACCACCACCACCGCCGCCGCCTCCTCCTCCCCCTCCCCCTACATCAAGCCAGTTTGACACGGCGGAATTCAGGCGGTCCGATGGCCCCGATTTCCATGGCGCGGTAACAGCCTATCAGGATGGTGCGACAGGGGCTGGCATTACAATCGGGATTGTTGACAGCGGTATTGATATTGACAGTCCCGAATTTGCCGGGCGCATCAATTCTGCCTCGGCTGATTTTGCGGGCAATACCAATATCAACGACGTGGACGGACATGGCACAATGGTGGCGCAGATTGCGGCAGGCGCGAAAGATGACCGGGGTGTGCATGGCATAGCTTTTGATGCTGATCTGTTGGTGCTGCGAACCGACGACCAGATCAACTGCACTGCGGAGGAACGTGCGAATGAAGGTTGCGGCTATGACAATGATGCCATTGCGAGCGCAATTGACCATTCAGTGCGCACGGGCGCCCGTATCATCAACCTCTCACTTGGCGGTGCGCGGCCACCGGCCCGGCTATTGCGGGCGATTGACAATGCCACCAAGGCGGGCGTTGTCGTCGTGGTGGCTGCCGGCAATGATGGTGATGTGACGAACGATCCCGATATTGATCCGAATAACCCTGATCCATTTGCCGCTGCCTTGCAGGAATCGGGCAATGGACTGGTGGTAATCGCGGGCTCCGTTGACAGGCAGAGCAGGATTTCGGGATTTAGCAACCGTGCGGGCATATATGCCCCGTCCTATCTGGCGGCACTGGGGGAGAGTCTGTGCTGCATTTATGAAAATGGCGAACTGGTTGTCGACAGCGGCGGTTTTGTCACCCTGTTTGGCGGCACGAGTTTTTCCGCGCCGCAGATAAGCGGTGCGGCAGCCTTGCTGGCACAGGCGTTTCCCAATCTTACTGGCGCGCAGATAGTTGGGCTGCTCCTTAACACTGGGCGTGATGCGGGAGCCGTGGGCACAGACGTGGTATATGGCCGCGGCATATTGGACATAACCGAGGCATTCAAACCGCAAGGTCAGACGGCACTGGCAGGTACGGGAACGGTGGTTTCTCTTGCTGCCAACACTGGCATCACATCAGCGCCTATGGGCGATGCGGGGCAGGGTGCACAATCAATACAGACTGTCGTTCTGGATGGGTATGGACGCGCATATGGCGCCGATCTTGGCAATTCGCTGCGTGCGCCGCCGCGTGAACGCAAACTCGCATCTGCATTGTCTGCGCGCTCCCGGACTCTGTCTGCATCTGGCGGCAGATCACATATTGCGGTGACGATCGCGCCGGGGCAAAATGGTGAAATTGTTCGTACGCCGCTCAGGCTTGCCTACGTGGAGGCGGACAGGGCGCAAGTGTTGGCGGGAACAGTCATGACACGTATTTCGCCCAAAACCGCCATGGGTTTTGGCATCAAGCGCGGTGCGGGTGGTTTGGTAGCAAGCCTGCAGGGTGCGAATGAACCCGCGTTTCTGGTTGCGCAGTCACCCGGCCATGCGCTTGGGTTCAGCAAATCACCGGATAGTGCAGCCGCCATACGGCATCAGCTCGGTTCTTATGGCATGACTGTGAATATGGAGCGCGGAAAAGCCCTTGTTCAAGGTGCTAGCGCCTGGATAACGCTGGATGACCGAACGCAGCTTTACGGCTATACCAGCCTGGGCCTGGCGATGGACCGGAAATGGCAGGGTGGGCATATCAGCCTGGGCCTGACATTGCTGGATGAGGAACAGACCGTATTGGGCGGCAAATTCACAGCTGCTCTGGGCGGCCGCGGTGCGCAGACCATGTTCTTTGATGCCAAATCCCGTTTTGACCTGGGGCAGGGGTGGCAGGCGGGCTTTGCCTGGCGGCAGGGGTATACCCGGCCGCGCAGCGGCGGCCTGCTGACTACGGGTAGCCGGCTATGGAGCAGCGCTTTTGCCGCCGACTTTGGCAAGACGGGGATTACCACGGACAGTGACAAGGTGTCCTTGCGTTTATCCCAACCACTCAGGGTTAGCGATGGCGCGTTCAGGCTGAATGTGCCGGTCAGCTATGATTATGGCACGCTACAGACCGGCTTTGCCGCCCAGCGCCTCAATCTTTCTCCTTCAGGCCGCGAACTGGCTGCTGAGCTTGGCTATGCGCGAGGCCTTTGGGGCGGCTATATGTCAGCCAATATATTTTACCGGACGCAGCCCGGGCATTTTGCGACGGCCCCGGACGACACGGGTGTGGCCATACGGTTCTCAAGGGACTTTTAAGTGGGCGAGGGCCGGTTTGTGACCGGGCATTGCAGCATCCATTCGGTTTGCACAGCAGGATCGGTTTCGACTGATGCGCGCGCTTCGCGTTCGCGGGCGAAGTGTTCAGGGCTGAGTTCGCCCAGCGCCCAAATGGCGGCCCCGCGCACGATTTCGCTGTCATCATCCAGCAATGTGCAGATTTGCGGGACATAACCTGCATTGCCGCTATTGCCCGCTGCGATCAGGCTGTTGCGCACCATCCGGTCCCGGCCTGTGCGTTTGATGGGTGAACCAGCGAAGATTCCCCGAAACGCGGCATCATCCATCGCCAGCAGCGAGGCTAGGTCAGGTGCGGTGAGTTCGGCGCGGGGCAGATACGCCTTGTTACGCTGCGCCGCATCTGCAAACTTGTTCCATGGACATGCGGCCAGGCAATCATCACAGCCATAGATATGATTGCCCATGGCACGGCGGTATTGATGTGGAATTGGCCCCTTGTTTTCGATCGTCAAAAAGGAAATACAGGCGCGCGCATCAAGCTGGTAAGGTGCCGGAAAAGCATTGGTCGGGCAGATATCCTGACATGCGGTGCAGCTGCCACAATGGTCGGTTTCTGCCGTATCTGCCGGTAACTCCGCACTGGTGTAAATTGCGCCCAGAAACAGCCAGCTGCCATGCGATGTACTCACCAGATTAGTATGCTTGCCTTGCCAGCCAAGCCCTGCTTTGGCCGCCAGAGGTTTTTCTGAAACAGGCGCGGTATCGACAAACACCTTTACCTCGCTGCTCGTTGTTTCCACCACCCATCGGGCGAGGTTTTTCAGCGCTTTTTTGAATGTCTTGTGATAATCGGTGCCCTGCGCATAGACCGAAATGCGGCCATGATCGCGGGCCTTTGCAAGGCGCATTGGATCTTTGTCAGGCGCATAGCTCATGCCCAGCATGATGGCGCTTTTCACGTCGGGCCATAATGTTTGCGGCTGCGCGCGCTCGGCAATACGGCCTTCCATCCAGTCCATATCACCATGCGCACCGTTTTCCACCCATTCGGAAAGTCGCTGGCGATGCACGTCATCCAATGCGGCTTCGGTAATGCCTATTTTTGCAAGGCCAAGCGTCTTGGCCTCTGCCTCCAGTGCGGCCTGCCAACCCGGAAAATTGTCTGCCGTTAATTTAATCTTGGCCCTTTGCATATAGCACCGCTACTCTGCCGGATGCGACACTGTCCACACTGAAAAGGAAATCATGCGTGAGTGAAAATGCGATTGAGGCACGCGGCCTGGTCAAATATTTTGATAAATTCTGCGCCGTGGACGGGATCGACCTAACAGTTCCGAAAGGCAGTATATTCGGCATATTGGGCCCCAATGGCGCAGGCAAGACAACAATGCTGCGCATGTTGCTTGGCATTATTGACCCTGATGAAGGATCGCGCGTATTGCTGGGCAGCGACCGACCATTATCAGTGGCAAAGCAGGTCGGATACCTCCCTGAAGAACGCGGGCTATACCAGTCGATGAAAGCCTATGATGCGATTGCGTTTATGGGCGCACTGCGCGGCCTGCCGCTGAAAACCGGGCGTGAACGCGGACGGCAGCTGTTGGAAGAAAACGGGCTTGGCGCAGCAGCAGACAAAGAAGTGCGCATGCTGTCCAAAGGCATGGCACAGACCGTGCAGCTGCTCGGCACCATTGTGCATGAACCCAAACTGATCGTGCTGGACGAGCCTTTTTCAGGGCTGGATGCCCTGAATCAGGGCAAGTTGGAAAACATGATCCGCGCGCAGGCGGATCGCGGCGTAACGGTGATATTTTCCACCCATGTAATTGCCCATGCCGAACGGTTATGTGAGGAAATCGCGATTATCGCAGGCGGCAAGGTGCCGTTTCACGGGAAGGTTTCCACAGCGCGCGACCGGCTGCGCCCACAGGTGATGCTGGAAACACGCGCGGAGGATGGACCATGGCGCAAGGCGCTGCCTGAAGAATCAGAGCGCAGGGGTGATTTCTGGCACTTTACGCTCCCCGAAACCGGTGTCGAACCGCTGCTCAAATCACTGATAGACGGGCAGGCGGGGATTGAGTCGCTTTCGATCGAACGTCCAGGTCTGCACGATGCCTTTGTGGCGATAGCAGGCGAAGCGGCGGCCCGGAAAATGGATGAAGGCGAAGCGGAGGTGCCGGCATGAAAGAACTGATCCGCAGCGCATTTGTAATTGCGCGCCGCGACTTTGCCGCGATTATTTTTTCCAAGGCGTTTTTCTTTTTCCTGCTTGGCCCACTTTTCCCACTGGCAATAGGCATTGCCGCAGGCGGGCTGGGTCAGCAGATGGCCAGGGAAATCGACCAACCGCTGGTGGCTGTGGTGCTACCCGCGGATGAAGCCATTGCGCTCACCGCCGCTCATGACCGGCTGGCCACGCAGATTGGCCAGCGACGCCTGCCGGAGCTACGGATTGTGCCGCCACAAGCCGATGTCCCGGCGCAGGTGGCTTCCATGCTCGTGCGCAAGGGAGGGGGCGAAGACGGGGGAAAATATATCGCAGCTCTTTCGGGTAGTTTTGATGCGCCGCTTCTCACGGGAGCTGCTGAGGATGTGCAGCGTTGGCAGGGGGAGATCCGATTACTGATCGACACTGCGCGCAGTGCATCCGACACACCACCTGTCACCATGGCCACCGACATTATCGCCGATAGTGAAGGTGCAAAGGCGAAAAACCAGTTGCTGACCGCGCAGGCATCACAGGTGGTGCTGTTCCTGCTCACCATGCTGCTCGCTGGTATGGTACTGTCCAACCTCGTTGAAGAAAAGACCAACAAGATTATAGAAATACTCGCGGCTGCCGTGCCGATTGACGCAATTTTTATCGGCAAGCTGTTTGCCATGCTGGCTATGGCATTTATCGGCATTGCGGTTTGGATTACCGTGGGTGCGTTCGCGATCCAGACATTCGGACCCGGCCTGCCCAGCCTGCCGGTCCCTGCCATTGGCTGGCCGATATTCATATTGCTCGCCTTTCTCTACTTTTCTATGGCCTATCTTCTGCTCGGTTCGCTGTTCCTCGGCATTGGCGCGATGGCGACCACGGTGCGCGAAGTGCAGACACTGTCCATGCCCGTCACCATGGCGCAATTGCTGGTATTCGGCCTTGCATCCTATGCCGTCACAAAACTGGGTGAGCCAATTGAGGTTTTCGCGGCGATTTTCCCGCTCAGTTCGCCTTTTGCCATGCTGGCACGTGCGGCGCAGCTCGAGTCGATATGGCCGCACCTGCTCGCGCTTGCGTGGCAGGTTGGCTGGGCAATCTTGATAGTGCGTATCAGTGCCAGCATCTTCAAGCGCAATGTAATGAAATCGGGTGGGGGTACAAAACAGGGGTTTTTCAAGCGGTTATTTACACAACCAAACTAAGGATCAGACCCGATTTCGGCATTTCACCAGTGCGCAATAAAGCCCATAAACAGCCACAGGCCGCTTGACATTATTAACACCGTTGTTAGCAATGGTGCGTTCCGAATATGCTTTCCGTGAAAAAGAGAGGCAGGTGGAACAGGTGAGAGTTGACCTGAATGCTCCACGAGGCGCAAAAATGCGCCAGTGGGGGTCGCAGGCCTGATGGCAGCTCCCAGTGACAGGAGAAAAACCATGGCGACTGCCGCCCCGAAATGCTGTTCTACCGAAAAACCGGTCCAGACCGATCCTTTCGACATGACCCTGCCGGATATGTACCGCGAGGACCGCTGGCAGGAACCTTTCCGCAAGCTGCGCGAAACCGCACCGGTCTATAAGGTCAAGGAAAGCGAATTCGGCGCGCACTGGAATGTATCCACCTATAAGCCAATACAGCATGTCGAGGCTTTGCCGGACATCTATTCCTCTTCCTATGAACATGGCGGTATTACCATTGCCGATTTACAGGAGGAAGACAGGGAGGACGAGTTTATCCTGCCGATGTTCATTGCCATGGACCGGCCCAAACACACCGGACAGCGCCGCACGGTTGCCCCCAAGTTCACACCCAGCAACATGAAGGAAATGGCGGATGATATCCGTCACCGCACCGGTGAGATTCTGGATGACTTGCCAATGGGAAAAGCGTTTGACTGGGTGGACCGGGTTTCGATCGAACTCACGACGCAAATGCTTGCGTTACTGTTCGATTTTCCATGGGAGGACCGCCGCAAGCTGACATTCTGGTCGGATTGGGCAGGCGATATAGAAATAGCGCGCAATCCCGACTTGCGGCAGGAGCGTGTCGCACATTTGTACGAAATGGGTGCCTATTTCAAAAAACTGTGGGATGAACGCGTGGGCCAGCCGCCCGCGCCCGACCTGATTTCCATGATGATTCACAGCGATGCCACCAATCATATGGATGAAATGGAATTTATGGGTAATCTGGTGCTGCTGATCGTCGGCGGAAATGATACCACGCGCAACAGCATGTCGGGCGCTATTTACGGTCTTGATAAATTCCCTGATGAGCGTGAAAAGCTGGAGCAAAATCCTGAGCTTATCGCCAATGCAACATCAGAAATTATCCGCTGGCAAACACCCCTTGCACATATGCGCCGCACCGCGCTCCAGGATGCAGAACTGTTCGGTGCCGATATCAAAAAGGGTGACAAGCTGGCGCTCTGGTATATTTCGGGCAACCGCGATGAAAGCGTTTTTGAAAACCCGGATAAACTCATTGTCGACCGCGAAAATGCGCGGCGGCATCTGGCCTTTGGTTACGGTATCCACCGCTGTGTCGGTGCACGGCTCGCTGAATTGCAGATCTCGGTATTGCTGGAGGAAATGGCGAAGCGCCGGATCCGCGCCAATGTGCTGAGCGAGCCCGAGCGGGTCAGCGCCTGTTTCGTACACGGTTATAAATCGATGGATGTCGAGCTGACCACTTACTAAGGCCGCGATTTGTAACTTTTTGGCATCCTGCAACGTATACCCATATAGTTATATGGCCGCTGGAGGATGATCGCCATGAATTACAACGATAGACAGGAACCAAAAACCCGCCGCTTTTTCCTTGGTGCGGTGACGGCTTTTGGTTTGGCCGGGACAGGCTATGCGATCAGCCGCGGGGCAAGCGCTGATGCGCGGACAAAACGCAAGTTTTCAATCACCAAAACCGATGCCGCATGGCGCAGGCAGCTTACACCGGCAGAATATCGGATACTCCGGCAGGCGGGGACCGAGCGGCCTTATTCGAGCAGGCTCAACAAGGAAAAGCGCAAAGGCATTTATGTTTGTGCGGGATGCGCGCTGCCGCTTTATTCCTCACGCACCAAATTTAAAAGCGGGACCGGCTGGCCCAGTTTTTACACGCCGCTTAAAAACGCGATTGGCACGTCCACCGATTACAAGATTGGCGTCCCGCGTACCGAAGTGCATTGTCGCCGCTGTGGTGGTCATCTGGGCCATGTGTTTAACGACGGCCCCAAACCAACGGGCAAACGTTATTGCATGAACGGCGTAGCGATGGATTTCCGGCCTGCCTGATAAAAGGTTATTCCGGTGCAGCGCATTGTTGCCATAGCTCAATCTTGACCCCGTCACAGTCGAGTATCCATGCGAACTTGCCATAGCCTTCATCGGCAAAGCCTAGGACCTCCACACCCTTTGCCTTCAGCTCTTCCACAAATTCTTCAACATTGTCGACACGCAGGTTGATCATGAATCCGCCTTTACCCGGCTTGATATACTCATCATCTGTGAAATGGCTGATAAGGCTATAGGGTTTATCGTCGGTTTCTTCCGACCATTTGAGCATCGGGCCATATTCCCCCTCCAGCCCCAGATATTCTTTATACCATGCGCGCGTCGCCTTAGGGTCTTTCACCACATGGAATATACCACCCAAACCTGTTATCTTGGCCATGTCATGCTCCTCTTCCTTGAAAGAGGGAAGTCTAGCATATGGATGCACCGCGCCAAAGCCCGGCGAGGCCCAATGCCCCGGTCAGCGGGTCACTTTCCATATCCTGACACCGCCCAGCCCGTCCATTTCAACCGGTTTGAGCCATGCCGGAACCTTGCCATCCTCCAGCATCACCATGAAACCGTCGGGCGCGGTTTTGCGGTAAACAAGCTGTTCGTATAGGCCGGGACAATAGGCAACATATTCAATGCCGCGCCGGGTGATTATCGCGTGCGCCTCATGCTCGCTTCCTGTGAATGTGCGGATGATGTCACGCATCGCAAGGTCATTGCGGTGATGTCCGCTGGCGACAATTTTGTGATGGCTGGCAAAAAGAATGGCGGGACCAGTATCAAGCGGCGCCATGATATCACTGGCGGGCAGGGCATTAAGCGCGTCAAGGTTTTTGGAAAGTTCGCACTTCATGGCGGTGCGCAATTCCACTTCACGGCTTTGGTCAGCTGCGACACTGGATATTGCCTTCACCACGTGCCCCGGGACGAGCAACAGGAAAATGCCCGCCATTGCCGCCAGTCTTTTCGGAAAAGTTGCGATGCCGCGCGCGCGCTGCAATAGCTGGCGGATGAAATAGGCGGCAAACGGCATGGCAATAAGCGCCGCAATCGCGGAAGAACGCTCGACCAGCAGCGATAGCGCAAAAGCGGATACAACCAGGAAGGCTGCCGTCAGGATTGTGTCACTAGGCAGGATATTATCGCCACCGCGGGAATGCATTTTCCACAGCGCGAAAAGCGCAACCATGGGTACAGCCAGTATCTGCGCCATAATAACAGGCGTCTGGTGCCAGATTGGCTTGCCTTCCATGACGCGGTCATACCAAAATTCGCGCACCAGCGGGTCGAGCGCGGAAAACGCGTCTGTCCCGCATTGCGGTGCCATTGACAACATCACAATCAGCGCACCGGTACCGGTAAGGGCAAAGCCGCCCACCAAAGCCGCCCGGCCACGCGGATTGAGATAAGCGAGAAGTGTCAGCAAGACGGTGCCAAGCGTGAAAATGGCAATATGCACCGGCGATACCGTATCGCAATAGTTGACAATGGGCATCCATGACTTTGTCGTAACAAGATAAAAGAATATCGATCCGGCCGTAAGCGCCACCATAGCGTGAACAAGCCTTGCACGCTGCCCCGGATCAATCATCCAGCGCAATGCGTATAGCGCCATGAAAGCCGCAGCGATCGGTAGCCCTTCCATCGATATATTGAGCCATAGCGCCAGCATGAGCCCGGTTATCCAGCCGCTGCGTTTCTGGTTTTCGTCAAATGCAGCGGAGAAGGCGGTGATAGCCATCACTAGCTGCCACCCATGATGGTCGATACGCATCGGGCGGAGCTGATGGATGACAGGTACGGCAATCGGAATAAGCAGGCATGTGAAGATTGCTGTGTCGCGGTCAAACAGCCGGTGTGCGAGACGGCCTGCCACCATCATGCAGACAAGAAGCGTGATGAGTGGCACCGCGACCAGCGCAATAAGTTCGGCAGATTGCTGCCCGAATATGGGTGTTAGAATATAGATCATTGCCGCAAGCGGTATGTCGACCAGACGCGACCAGTGCATCAGGGCGCCCTCGGGTGGATTCATGCGGTATTGCGTAACATCGAACCAGCTTTGTCCGGCGAGGAAGTCGCGCACCTGCAACAGGCGGAGAAGATCATCGGCGTCAGGGAATTTATATGCTGCAATCGCCGAAGCGTTAACGGTGACCAACAGCGCCGATACAGCGGCCCATATCAAGACAATGATCCGTGCCGGATATGCATCCCGCGGCCCGCCTGTGACGGTGTTCACCGGAAAATCACCCTGTTGCGAAGGAAATAAGTGGTCTGGAAACTCACCGCGATGGCGGCGAGCTTGGCGATGCGCGGGTCAATGCCGAACGCATCTCCTGCACCTACAATGCCAACGGTAATGCCTAGACCGATAAGCGCTGATACGACAAACAGCATTTTCTGCCGATACCGTTTCGCGCTGTCGCGTGCGACCTGCCCCTGAAAAACCTTGCGGCTGGAAAGCATCCAATGCGCAGCGATGCCCAGGCTATAACCTGCCGCAGAAGCAGTTGCTGCTGGAATAGCCGCGCAAAGCAGCGCCATAAACACAAGCATATCGACAGTCAGAGCGCCCACGCTGGCCCCGATATAGCGCAGATAAGTGATGCGCCGCAGTTTCTGTGCGATTTCGATCATATTTCCTGCGCCCCTGTGCGGTTATGCGGCTCTGTCGACCCGTGCTGGAACATCGCGTTCTGATTCCAGCGCAACCTTGCGGTCTTCGGGAAGAACCCGGTGGGCGCCTTCATCGCCAGCTTCGTGATATTCAGCGTCTTCATTGACGTTCCAGATATTATAGACGCGTTCTCCAGCATCGATATTCTCGACTGTCAGCATCGATGTCATCATGGCATGATCCTGGTTGTTGTAGCGGTGCATGCCATTGCGTCCCACCATGTGCAATGTGGGGTAGCGTGTCTCCAGGTCGCTTCGCATTGCCTCGACATTGGCTTCATATTCGTCATCGTAGACAGGATAGGCTTTTTCCTGGCGGACAACCGCACCGCCGACCACGTCTTTTGGATCGCAAAGACCCAGCATCTCCATTTCACGCTTGGCCTGTTCAATCAGGTCTTCGTCGCTGGATGACCAGAGGCCATCACCTTCAAAACAGAAATATTCCAGACCGACACAGGCGATTGAACTGTCGGGCACCATTTCGGGTGACCAGCTGCGGAAATTCTGCACACGGCCCACCTGTACCCGGTCATCATGAATATAGATCCAGTTGTCAGGGAACAGGTCTTTGGATTTTACCATCAGCGCGACAGTCAGGAAGTCGCGGTAATTCAGTTCTTTCGCCTGGAAAGAGCTTTCGGGCATCGGATGTATCCGCGCGGAAAGCTCACGCATGGGCGCAGAGCTGATGACATGCTTTGCGGTAATAACCGTGCCGCCATTGTCGCTATCTGTACTCATGCGCCAGTTGCCGTCGCTATCCTGTGCCAGCTGCTTCAGTGCATGGCCCATCAGCACGTGATTGCCTTTTGACAGCACAAAATCACGCGCGGCGTCCCACATCATACCGGGTCCCAGCCGCGGATAACGGAAGGTTTCCAGCAATGTTTTGGTTTCCATGCCATCATTGGGTTTCTTGTTTAGGCCCAAAGAGCGTTTCAGTCCGTCTGTCACTGCATTCCACAAGCTTAAACCTTTGATGCGCTGCGCCGCCCAGTCCGCGGACATTTCATCGCACGGCATGCCCCATACTTTCTCGGTGTAAGTTTTGAAAAATATCGAATAGAGTTTGTGGCCGAACTGATTTACGGTCCAATCCTCAAAACTCTTCACATTATTGTTCGGAAAGACTTTTGCCTTGGCATAGCTTGCCATGCAAAGCGTAGAGCGCCAGATACCCAGATTCCATAGCGCTTCAAAAGCGCGTAGCGGATAGCTGTAAAACTTGCCTTCATAATAGATACGGCTCATGCGCGGGCGCTGGATAAAGTCATCTGGCAGGATTTCGTTCCACAGATCGACAACTTCCTGGCTTTTCGAGAAAAAGCGATGCCCCCCAATGTCGAAACGAAAGCCCTCATGTTCAACGGTACGGCTGATACCGCCCACATATTTCTCGTCCTTTTCGATGACCGTGACGCTATAGCCTTTCTTGCTCAGCAAATAGGCAGCAGTCAGTCCGGCTGGTCCAGCGCCGATAATTGCCACGTCAACATTGGTTGCGCCTGTTGTCATTCCCCATTCCCCCGTTTTCTGGTTCAAAACGGGAATGAATGAAAACTTCTAAAAGATGGTTAACACGCGTTTATTTTTTACTGCGTATTGGCCTTTAGGTGCCTATGCGGGCGGATTATCACCCTTGAACCCCTGCGCCACGACATACCATTCGGATGAACCCTTGCGGCTGGCAGGAGGTTTGGCATGTTTGATCGAGGTGAAATGCTTTTTCAGCATGGTGAGCAGGTCTTTGTCAGTTCCGCCTGCAAGAACCTTTGCAACAAATGCGCCGCCGGGTTTCAGGTTTTCAATGGCAAACCATGCGCCCGCCTCGACCAAAGCCATGGTACGCAAATGATCTGTCTGCTGATGACCAACAGTATTTGCGGCCATGTCCGATAAAACAAGGTCTGGCTTGTCGCCCAGCGCTTCAAGCAGCATGTCCGGCGCCTTATCGTCGAGAAAGTCCATTTCGAATATTGTGACATCGGGCAGCGGATCAACGGGCAAAAGGTCAATGCCAACCACTTTGGCCTGTGGAGAGAGGCGGTGGACAAGCTGTGTCCAGCCGCCCGGCGCAATGCCCAGATCAACGACGTGCCGCGCTTTACGCACCAGTTTGAAGCGTTCGTCCAATTCTATAAGTTTATAGGCAGCACGCGAACGATAGCCATCCGCCTTGGCCTTGCGCACGTAAGGATCATTAAGCTGGCGTTGCAGCCATTCAGTTGAGGACGCCTTGCGTCCGCGCTTCTTTTTGACGCGCTGGCGTTGGCCGACTTTACCGCGATTCATTTGCGGGCCTGCCGTTTGCCGTTCTGGTTCGCATTATTTGCAGCCATAAGCGAGCGCAATATCCCTTCGCGGATACCCCGATCGGCGACACCCAGTCTCTGTGCTGGCCATATATCCAGTATCGTTTCCAGTATCGCGCACCCCGCAACCACCAGGTCCGCGCGCTCATATCCCACACATGGCAGCTCGCGCCGCTCATCAAGGGACATATGGGCCAGGCCGGTGCTGATATCCCGCATCGATTGCGACGGCACGATCAGGCCATCTATAACATTGCGGTCATAGCTGGGCAGGTTCAGGTGCAAGCTGGCCAGTGTTGTGACAGTACCGCTGGTACCAAGCAGGCGCTTATGCTCATCGGCGTGGACGGGTAGGCGTTCGCGAAATTCCGAAAAACTGTCCATGACCCGGGTGCGCATATTCTTATAGGCAGTGGCACGAGATGCTGCGTCGTCACGGTCATAGCGTTCGCTTTCCGTAAGCGACACAACGCCCCAGGGCACTGATTGCCAGTCGAGAATCTGCGGTGCGCTGCCCTCGGTATCAACCAGCACGAGCTCGGTCGAGCCGCCGCCAATATCGAATATCATGGCGGGACCCTGCCCGGGTTCGAGCAGGATATGACACCCCAGCATGGCCAGGCGCGCCTCTTCTTCAGCCGTAATAATATCAAGCGCGATGCCCGTTTCATGGCGTACCCGCTCAATGAACGCGGCACCATTGCTGGCGCGCCGGCAGGCTTCAGTCGCGACGGAACGGGCCAGAGTGACATGACGCCGGCGCAGCTTGTCGGAACAGATGGAAAGTGCGGCGACGGCGCGGTCCATTGCCTGGTCGCTGAGCCGCCCGCTGTGCGTCAGGCCTTCGCCGAGCCGCACTACGCGGGAAAAGGCGTCTACGACGACAAAACTGTCATCTGCTGGCTTTGCGATGAGCAGACGACAATTATTTGTGCCTAGATCAATTGCTGCATAAGCACGCCGAGCGGGCCAGCCATTATGCCCGCGATTGGCCTGTGTCGGCCGGTGTGCAGGCTTTGCATGGTGATGATTCTTTTGCTGCGCATTGCGCTTGTCATAGGGATGTTTGCGCGTCGGTTTGACGCGACCTTTGTGAGGCACCCGCTTGGGCGAATCACCTGTCTGGGAGGCCGCATCATAGACCGGAGACTCGGTATCGGCATGCGACACATCGTCACTGGCTCTTCTGTCATGCGGCAGGGGGGTCGATCTATCCACCACGGCCGTAATACTCTTATCTTTATCCGGATCGGGTCATACCGCCGGTACTTGCCTGCAAATGTAGGGAAAACCGGCATGAAGTGCAAGGTTATACGGACAGGTGCAGCATGCGCCGCACTTTTCCGAGTGGCAGGAAGCCTATTCAATAATAGTAGAAACGTACAAAATCCTTGACCTGCGCAGTCATCACACCTAAATCGCGCGCTCTTGGGTGTTGCCCCATCGTCTAATGGTAAGACTGCGGACTCTGACTCCGTCAATCGAGGTTCGAATCCTCGTGGGGCATCCAGATTTTTATAAAATACGGATTTTGAATCACACCTGATCTGGCGCGTTGCCTAATGGGTTCATCCCGCTTGCAGTGCGGGACAGTATCTTGCCAAAAATTCACCGTGGCCCGGCATATTCTGGACAAGGTAACGGATGGATTTCTCCATACCATCTATCTCCGGCTTCAGCGCTGCAAAATCAATTGCATCAGCCATGGCGTTATGGCCCTGCATCTCAATACCCTGACCCATCATCACCGCGGCCCAGCTTGTCTCGGTGAACAATTCGTCATCTTCGCGGAAAATCTGTCCATTGGCGCGGAACAGTTCCATTTTCTCGGTCAGGCTGTCGGGGACACTCATCGTGCGGCAATAATTCCAGAATTCTGAATCATCCCGGCTTGTCTGGTGGTAATGCAGTATCAGGAAGTCGCGGATCTTTTCATATTCTTTGGCGGTCAGGCGATTAAATGCGTCTTCCTGCACCTGTGTAATACCGCCCAGCGACAACAGGGAAATCAGCTTGTTGATACCGGTGTTGATCAGATGGATTGATGTTGATTCAAGCGGCTCCATAAATCCTGCAGATAGCCCTAGGGCAACCACATTCTTGTTCCAGAATTTCTTGCGGCGCCCGGTTACAAAGCGTAGGAAAT
The DNA here is from genome assembly GCF_900537065.1 of Sphingorhabdus sp. Alg239-R122. GTDB lineage: Bacteria > Pseudomonadota > Alphaproteobacteria > Sphingomonadales > Sphingomonadaceae > Alg239-R122. The sequence goes on from NZ_UNRC01000011.1 coordinate 43,743, forward strand.
TCGGATCTGCGGTTGGCTTGCCTGCGAGGTTTTCCACCAAAATCCGGTGCGCCTCTTCATCTTCCATGTGGTCGCTGCAATAGACATGACCATTGCCGTTGCGATGCTGGAGCGGAACTTGCCATTGCCACCCGGCGGAATGGGCGGTGGCGCGTGTATAGGGGAGTGGCGCGCTGCCATCATCGCGGTTACAGGGAAGGGCTACGGCGCGGTTGCAGGGCAACCAGTGCGTCCAGTCCTCATAACCTGTTTTCAGTGCCTGTTCGATCAGGAGTCCGCGAAAACCAGAGCAGTCTATGAACAAGTCACCTGTCAGCACTTCGCTATCATCCATTGTCACCGACGTGACAAATCCGCTCTGGCTGTCGATCGCGACATCGGCAACCCTGCCTTCACGGCGGACCACGCCCCTTGTCTCGGCATATTTACGCAGAAACTGGGCGTATCGTCCGGCATCTATATGATAGGCATAGTTGATTGGCGGCAGGTCTTCACGCTGGCTTTCTGGCGTACGGGCGAACCGCCCGAAATAGGCTGCCATCGTTTCGGCGTTAAAAACCTGGATAGGGCGCTTGTCTCCCGCGTTCTTCATCGCATGCCAGACATGGTGAAACGATACGCCATCGATGTTATAGCCATAATCACCAAATGGATGGATGTAGCTGTCACCAACCCCGCCCCAGTTTACAAACTGGATGCCAAGCTTGAATGTGCCCTGGATCGCGCCCAGCATTTCGCGCTCGTCAATTTCCAACATGCGGTTGAAGTCGACAAAAGGAGGTATCGTCGCTTCGCCAACGCCAATTGTGCCGATCTGTTCAGATTCGATCAGCGTGATCTCGACGTTGCCGCCACGTTTAAGCCTGGACAGCGCCGCCGCTGCCATCCAGCCTGCAGTGCCGCCACCCACAATAATAATGTGTTCGATTGCCATTTTCACCCCTGCTTGCCATCGTTCCAAATAGCACTAGGGCATTTTTCGCTGCGCATCTAGCATCTGGTGTAAAAAATGTGAACGTTCATTTTAGGCTTGTGAACGCTCACAATAGCAGATATGGGGGTATAAAGTGAAAGCGGAATATAACCGTAATTCATGGGGGAGATATGCAGATGATTCGTAAATTACCGTTTTTATTCGATCTGTCTTCGGGGCGATCAAAGGCACTTGCGACGGCTTCCAGCCTGGCGATTTCGATCGCCATGAGCCCGGGTGCCATTGCGCAAGAGGCGGAAGAAGGTGGCGATGATACCGAAGCCGTTGCCGAAGATGAAAACGTAATTATTGTGACAGGCTTTAAGGCTTCTCTCGAATCTGCGCAGAATATCAAACGTGACTCAGACACTTTTGTTGATGCGATCACGGCGGAAGACATTGGCGCTTTGCCCGACCGATCCGTGGCCGAATCGCTACAACGTGTCCCGGGCGTTAATATCGGGCGCTTTGAAAAGACTACCGATCCCGACCGCTTCTCTGTCGAAGGCACTGGTGTTATCATCCGCGGACTTCCCTTTGTGCGTTCCGAACTGAACGGGCGCGATATTTTCTCGGCCACTGGCGGCAGGGTTTTAAGTTTTAATGACATTTCCCCTGAACTACTTGGACGGGTAGAGGTTTTCAAGAACGTCACCGCTGACATGATTGATGGCGGTATTGCCGGCACTGTTAACCTTGTAACGCGCAAGCCACTTGATAATCCGGGCTTCAGGCTGGCAGGCACGATTGAGGCCAATGTGGGTGATTTGGCAGAGGAATGGTCTCCTGGTTTCTCGCTCGTGGGTTCAGGCACGGTTGATACCGATGCAGGCAGCTTGGGCTTCCAGCTTGGTTACGCGCAGTCAGAACTGACCAGCCGCACAGATGCATCTCAGCTTACAGATCCTTGTTATCGCACAGCCGCATTGGATGCCACCTGCATTCGGACTGCGGACGTATCGTCAGGCGGAGTTGGAAATTCTACCGGTTTTGATGCGTCTAATTTCCCGCCTGCCGGAACTGTGGTGGCTCCAAAAGGAGCGGGTGTTCGTACGACTGACCTTAAGCGTGACCGTGAGGCATGGTCCGCAGTTCTCCAGTATGAAAGCCCGAATCAGGACTTCCTGATGACATTTGAATGGCTGCGTTCAGAAACCCAATTCTTCACCGAAGAGTTTTCGCTTCTGGCTCTGGTTAATAATGATGCTGGCTTCCCGGTTCAGGCACCGGGCAATACATGGACCTTCGATTCCAACGGTCTTTTCCAAACGGGCATATTGACACAATCGACAGGTGATTCTGGCTTTTCTCCTTTTGGCGGTTTGCCACTGGAAATGCTGCGCTTCCAGCGTGCAACAAAAGCTATAACAGAAGACTTCTCGTTTGATGTGGATTGGGAAGTGACTGACCGCTTACGTCTTAATTTAGAAGCGCAGCACATCAAGTCAGATTTGCGCCAGGATTCGATCATCGGTGCAATGGCCTCCTTCGCAGACGTACGGATCGATAATACCGGTAACGTGCCGCAAGTGGAATTTCTTGCACCAGCGGGCGCGCCAGCCAATTTCTACAGCGACCCCAACAACACCTATTTCTGGTTCCTGCTTGACAGCCAGGCGCGCAATGATGGCGAGCTGGATAGTTTCCGTGCAGACCTGGAATATGATATCAGCGATGATGGCTTTTTCAAAAAGGCACGCTTTGGCGCGCGTTGGGCCGACCGCACCCGCGTCACCCGCGACAGCAATTTTGGTAACTGGGGCAATCTGGGGGCACCATGGACCGGTCGCGGCGGCAACTGGAATTGCAGCGATCCGCAAATTTACGGATGCGGCGGTGCTTATGCAGCTGACTTTCCTGGATTTACTGGTGCGCGCAATCCATTCGCAGATGGCTTCCAGCGCGGTAACGCGCCGCTTCCCATCGAAAATGGCGGTGGATTCTTCTACGGTGGTGACGATTTCTTGGGTGAATATTTGAATGGCACGACCACCGATCAGGGCAGGACGCTGACAGCATTTACATTGACGCCAAATGCATGGAATCCGATTAATAGCCGTTTCAATGAGGACGGAACGCCGTGCTCACCTTTCTGCCAATCTGAAATCTCTGATGTTTCAGAGAAGACCAAAGCTGCTTATGTGCGGGTCGACTTTGGACAGGATTTTGGCAATGGTTGGAATCTAGTTGGCAATATTGGTCTGCGTTATGTCGACACAAGAATACAAAGTGCGGGGGAAATTGGTTTTCCGCGTCCTGATGCAATTGGGCTACCTGTAGGAATGCCTGTAACTTTGGCTGATATACAGACCATTTGTGCCAATGCTGTACCAGGACAAGTTGGCCTGGAGTATTGCGACCTTTCAGATGCCCGCAAGGCAGAGTTCGCGGCCGCTTTCACAGGCGGGGTTATTGATGACAGCACTGACATCAAGTTTGACCACTGGCTGCCCAGTTTCAACGCAAGGCTGGATACAGGCGGCGGCCTGGTCTTCAGAGCCGCTGTTTCCAAAGGTATTTCGCGGCCTGATCTTTCTCTATTCCAAACTGGCGGCACGCTTTCAAACAACGTGGGCAACTTGGTCAACGCAACGCTTGAGACGGGACCGTTATTTACCCTCAAGACCGGCAATAGAAGTTTGCGTCCGATCTCTTCGTGGAACTATGACCTTTCTGCTGAGTGGTATTTTGATGCTGTCGGCTCACTGACCGTTTCAGCATTTTTGAAAGACATCAGCGGAATAATAAACACTGAAGTGCCTGTTGTTACCTACACAGGCGACAATGGTGAAAGCGTGGTTGGTGAAACCAGGCGGCCCGGTAATAACCAGGGCGGCACATTGAAGGGTGTAGAAGTTGCCTATCAGCAAACATACGATTTCCTGCCGGGCCTATTAAGCGGGTTGGGAACGCAGCTGACATATACTTATGTAGATGGCGGCGCCTTTACCAACGCCGATCTGGATGAAAACCAAGGCTTGTTTTCTTCGCTTCAGCCGCTGGCCGGAATTTCCGAGCATACATTCAACGCCACGGTCTTTTATGAAAAGGGGCCGGTATCGGCGCGTGCCGCTTACAACTGGCGCTCTGACTTCCTGATCACGCCGCGCGATGATATTTTCCCATTCTCGCCAATCTGGCAGGAATCGGGCGGGCAGCTTGATGCCTCCATTTTCTTTAACGTTACTGATGGTGTTAAGGTCGGCGTTCAGGGTGTTAATCTGCTAGACCAGGTCACCCGCACATCGCAGGTAGTAGACTTTGATGGCACACGGCTGACACGCTCTGCTTTCCGCAATGACCGCCGCTTTACATTCCTTGCCCGCTTTGATTTTTAGGCAAAGGGAAGTAACGCTCGATTAAAAAGTCATGTGGAGCGCCATTCCACTGGGCGCTGCTCTGCGCGGGCGGTGCGGGGAGCTGAGGATGATTTCGATGTGTAGATTTGCATTTTTCCTTCCGGTTGCGTTTGCAGCGGCTAGCCTTGCTGCTTGTGAGGCGCAAACTGAACGTCCGCAAAAAGTAATTGAGAGAGTTGCTCTGCCTCAGGCAGAAAGCTCGCGTCAGCCGTCTGATGAAAGCGACTGGCAGCTGGTCTGGTCCGACGAATTTGAAGGTACGGAAATTGACCGGGCGAAATGGACATTTGATGTCGATTGCTGGGGCGGTGGCAATGAGGAGCAGCAATGCTACCGCGATGATCCGCAAAATGCCGCTATCGAAGATGGCAAGCTGATCATTACGGCGCGCAGGGAAGAACATACCGGCCCCGCATACCCGCCGCATATGCGGGGCAATGTGGAAAATCCCGATGCGCAGGCGACAAAACCTTACACTTCGGCCCGGCTGACAACGCGCGGGAAACAGTCGTGGAAATATGGCCGTATCGAAGTGCGTACGAAGTTGCCGCAGGGGCAGGGGACCTGGCCGGCAATCTGGATGCTGCCTGAAGGCAATAGCTATGGTGGCTGGGCCGCGTCTGGAGAGATTGACATCATGGAGGCGGTCAATCTGGGCGTCGATTGCGACGACTGTCCGGGCGGAAAAGAAAGCACGGTACTGGGCACGCTGCATTTTGGCACGGAATGGCCGGATAATGCACTTAACAGCAGCGAAATCTATGTCCCCGCCGTGCTTGACGGTTTTCGCACATTCGGGATTGTCTGGTCACCGGGCCGGATAGAATGGTCCATTGATGGACAGGTTTATGCCGTAAAGGAAGCGGATAGCTGGTGGAGCGCGAATTCAAAAGAGGCGGATGCACCATTTGATCAGCCTTTCCACCTGATACTCAACCTTGCAATTGGTGGAGGTTTGCCAGAGGAACGCAATGGAGGCGGTATCGATACAGGCGGATTTCCGAAGCATTTCGAAATAGACTGGGTCCGTGTCTGGAAATGTGATAGGCAAACGGCTGACATACCGAGCTGCGCAGGGGGAAATTAAGTCTATGGCGAGGCGTCGCCAAGCAGTAACCATCAAACATGTCGCTGCCGATGCAGGTGTGTCCCTGCAGACGGTAAGCCGTGTCATCAACAATGAACCCAATGTTCGCCCGGCCATGAAAGAGCGGGTGCAGGCTTCAATAGACAAGCTCGGCTATGTACCCTCAATCGCTGCGCAGCGGATGAGCGGGTCGCGCTCGTATCTTATCCTCGCCCTGAATGACCGGGAGCGTACAATTGCGGGCTGGCGCGCACGTGAAGGCAATGACTGGGTGGATCAGATGCTTCTTGGCGGCATGCTCAAATGCGCGGAGCATGGATATCGCCTGCTTGTCGAACTGGTTGATACTCGCAATGACCATGTTGAACGCGAACTTTCCGCCGCGCTTGCCGCGGTACAGCCCGATGGTGTGATCCTGACGCCTCCGCACTCGAATAATCTTTTGATTGTACGCCTGCTGGAAAAACATCAAATCCCCTTTGTGCGGGTTGGTTCGCACGGGATTGGATCGGGTATTCCGGTATCGATGGACGATGAGCGCTCTGCGAGCATCGCCACGGAGCATTTGGCTGAGCAGGGCCATAGGCGCATCGGTTTTATTGCCGGTCCGGAAGATTACAGCCTGAGCGGTTGGCGTGTGGATGGCTGGCGTACGGCGATGGCAGCGGCACAGCTTCCTGCTGATGGACTGCTTGTGCGGGGTGATTTCAGTTATGAGTCGGGCCAGCGCGCCACCCGCGAGCTATTGTCGGGCGAAAATCCGGTAACAGCCATAATTGCGAGCAATGACCATATGGCGCATGGCGCATTGGATGCTGCCAGGGAAAAAGGCCTGGATATCCCGCGCGACCTTTCACTCATCAGCTTCGACAACACACCGAGCGTCAGGTTTACCCGGCCGCAGTTGACGGCCATTGACCAGCCGGTTGCAGAAATAGCCTCTGTCGCGGTTGAGCTGATCATTGCGGCAAATACAGGCAATGACCTGCCGCGTGAGCAGGTTGTTGTCCCCGCACAACTTGTCAAACGGGATTCCGTTGCGCCAGCGCCTGCCTGATTCATGGGCGCGCACGAACTGGCAGATCGGCAAGACATACGGTTTCTCATACTCTATGCCCTGGCATGGGCAGGAGGTTCGATTGCCTATGTCCCGTTCCTGACCATCCTGCTTCCTGCCCACGTTATCACCCTGGCCCAGGAAGACAGTGTCAGCTGGCTGGCTTATATTGCCTTTGCCGGTGCCATTTCCGCCAGCGCCGGCAATATCGGTTTTGGCTGGCTCAGCGATATTACACGCAATCGCCGAGGGTGGATTGCGGTGGGCCTTGTGCTGTCCTGCGCGCTGCTTATGGCTGCCGGGCCAGTGGAACACCTACTTCCGTTGCTGGGCATGGTGGTTCTTTGGCAGCTGGGCCTGAATATGATGCTGGGACCGCTTGCGGCATGGGCTGGGGACTGTGTGCCAGATCATCAGAAGGGTGCTTTAGGGGGGCTGCTCGCTTTCGCTCCGGCGATCGGTGCGCTTTCAGGGGCTCTTGTGACGATACCGGGGCTATTTGCAGTGGAATCGCGTCTTGGCATTGTCGCTATGCTGGTCGCTATCTGTGTTCTTCCCGTGCTTGCATTTGGCCGACCGCGGAAATTTCCCGAACTGCTGCAAGTCACAGAGCTGCAGACAGGTTCGAACCCAGATTTACCGAAATTGCACAATGATGTGGTGCGCATGTGGTTCGCGCGGCTGTTAGTGCAAATTACTGAAGCGGCATTATTTGCCTACCTCCTGCTTTGGTTTCGTTCGATCGCGCCCTCTTTCAGCGACAATGATACTGCACGTATATTCAGCTTTGTCTTGATGGCCGCCGTTCCGCTGGCCATGATCGCAGGGCGCTGGACAGATTTGCGCAACCGGCCAATACTGCCCCTGTCTGTCTGCGCTGCCATAGCTGCATTCGGCCTCGCAATCATGGCGTGGGTCACTGACATACGTGCAGCCATTTTCGGTTATGCGATATTTGGAATTGCCGCTGGCATATTCCTTTCGCTGCATTCTGCGCAAACTCTGCGCATATTGCCCAGACCAGAGCGGCGCGGACGCGATCTGGGCGTGTTTAACCTTACCAACACTGTGCCATCACTTATTATGCCGTGGCTTGCATTGGCATTGGTACCGGTTTTCGGATTTTCTGGCCTGTTCATGCTGCTGGCCTTGCTAGCGGCTATTGCAAGCTTGCTGCTGCTTTCGCTGGCCTTGCGTAAATAGAAGCTTGATTTCCGCACCCGTAGCTGTAATCTCAAATCTTGAGAACGTTCACAAATTAGAAAGGCCTGTTTTGATGCGTAAGGTTCTGCCAAGCTTGCTGGGGTTCATGGCTGTTGCGGGGTGTGCAACAATACCGACCGAAACAGAGCTTTCGTTCAATAGCGAGCCAGTCAACCAGGGCTTGTCCGAGGAAGACCGGCACGTTAACGGCTTGATCGCACGCATGAGCCTGGAGCGTAAGGTTGGGCAGTTGCTTCAGCCGCAGATAAATTCCTTCACTCCGGAGGATATGGAGCGCTATCGTTTTGGTAGTTATCTTAATGGCGGCAATGGCGGCCCGAGCGGAGACGAATTTGCTCCCGCGTCTGAATGGCTGCGGCTTGCCGACACAATGTGGGACGCCTCCACAAAACCATTGCCGGGGGGAGAGCCTGCTATCCCGACCATGTGGGGGACGGACGCCGTCCACGGACACACCAATATAGTGGGTGCGACCATTTTCCCGCACAATATTGCACTTGGTGCTGCAGGTGATGCCGACCTGGTCCGCCGCATCGGCGGAGCAACCGCGACCGAGATCGAAGTTACGGGCATAGACTGGAATTTCTCGCCCACGGTGGCCGTCGCCCGCGATGACCGCTGGGGCAGAACTTACGAGAGCTATTCGGAAGATCCAAAATTGGTGGCGAAGCTCGGGGCAGCTCTGGTTGAAGGTCTGCAGGGCAGAACTGACGACCCAGACTATCTTGGTGCAGGGCGTGTCATTGCCACGGCAAAACATTTTTTTGGCGATGGCGGAACCGAGCAGGGTGTCGACCAGGGGGATGTCAATGGAGATATTGAAGAGCTAAAATCGGTGCACGCCGCGCCCTATCCGGCGACTATCGATGCCGGAGTAGAATCCATCATGGCCAGTTTCAATTCGATCAATGGAAAGAAGATGCATGGGAATCAGGAGTTGCTTACAGGTGTCCTGCGTGAGGAAATGGGCTTTGACGGGCTGGTCGTGGGGGACTGGAACGGACATGGGCAGATCAAGGGCTGTACTGTAGAGGACTGTCCGCAGGCGCTGCTTGCGGGGCTGGACATCTACATGGTGCCGGATGATTGGAAAACGCTGCATGAAAATCTGGTGAAACAGGTGCAGGACGGGACGATACCGATACAGCGGATAGATGAAGCCGTGCGGCGCGTTTTGCGGGTCAAATTGCGTGCGGGCCTTCTGGATCGGGGGGCCGCCAAACCTTCCATGCGGCCCAATGCCGGTGATTTGAACAAGCTGGGATCGGCCGCGCACCGTAGCCTGGGCCGTGAAGCTGTGGCAAAATCACAGGTGATTCTGAAAAATAACGGCCAGCTACCACTTAAAAAAGGTGCTGCGATTCTGGTTTCCGGCAAAGCAGCGGATAGCATTGCACAGGCGGCGGGCGGCTGGACACTGACCTGGCAGGGCGGCCGTGAGCTTACCAATGACTATTTTCCAGGTGCAACTTCGATTTTTGCCGGGATCAAGGAGGCTGCCAAGGCAAATGGCGGCAGCGCCGTGTTGTCCGAAGACGGTTCGTTTGAAACGAAACCTGATGTTGCCATCATAGTTTTTGGCGAAGAGCCTTATGCGGAGTTTGCCGGTGACAGGAAGAACCTTGTCTTCACCGATACTGAAGGTCTCGATTTACTCAGGAAGTTCGATAAGCAGGGTATTCCCGCTATCGCTGTGTTCCTTTCTGGCCGTCCGATGTGGGTCAATCGCGAACTCAACGCCGCTGACGCATTTGTTGCCGCGTGGCTGCCTGGCAGTGAAGGTGCAGGCGTAGCAGATATATTGTTTGGCAAGCGTGAAGCGGTCGGTAAGTTGTCTTTCAGCTGGCCTGCGCGCTGTGAGGGTGAGCCGCTCAACGGACCTGCAGATGCGCTCTTCCCGCTTGGTTTTGGTCGTTCGCTGACGGATGCACGACCGCTTGAAAAGCTTGATGAAACATGCGGCTTCCTCGGCGGTGGGGCGGTGTCCGACTGGTATTCGAACGGCCGTTTGGCCGCTGGCATCGTCGCTAGCGCGGGTGGTGTCGACTTGCCGAACCTGCGTGGTGAAGGCGGCGGTGTGGTCGCGCGCGGGGTCGACAAGGACCGGCAGGAGGATGCGCGCGAGATTAGTTTTGGTGCAAACACCGACTTTACGCTGACTGGCGAAGGCAAGGGGGCGTTTCTGATTACTTATAACATCGCGGCAGCACCTGCTGGCACAGTGAAGATCACCAACGGTGATAACAGTGCTGACATCACCGAAGGGCTGACCGTAGGTGCAGGCAAGGGTTGGCGGGAAATGGTGCTTACCGAGGCATGTCTAGGCATGACGGGAGATAGCTTTACGATTGCCAGTGCCGCACCGATGACAATACGCATCAGTACGATAGCGAGGCAGGAATTGCCTGAAGGGACACAGTGTTCGTTCTAGATAGCCGAATATGGTTCTCCATGTCAGGCATAGAGCAACATGGATTTGGTAGGTGGGCGATAATGCATGACTGCGCTATTTCCCGGGGAGGAAAAGACGATGAATCTTGAGACAATTGATGTCATTATCATTGCGATATATGCGCTGGCGCTGCTTGGTATTGCCTTGGTGGTAAGCCGCGAACCGGCGGGCCATGACAAGAATACCGAGGATTATTTTCTCGCTGGGCGGGCATTGCCCTGGTGGGCAATCGGGGCCTCGTTGATTGCCTCAAATATATCGGCCGAGCAGATTATCGGCCAGTCGGGACAGGGCTATGCCGTGGGTATAGCCATTGCCGCCTATGAATGGCAGGCCGCGATTGTTTTGATCATTGTTGCAAAATATTTCCTGCCAATTTTCCTCAAACGCAAGATTTACACCATGCCGCAATTCCTGAACCAGCGTTATGGCGAAGGTGTGAAATCGCTGATGAGCGTCTTTTGGGTGGCGCTCTACACCGCCGTAAACCTCACGACCGTGTTGTGGCTTGGCGGTCTGGCGGTCACATCGCTGACGGGCTGGAGTGTGATGTCCGCCATGGCCGCGCTGGCCGGGTTTGCGGCACTGTATTCGCTGTATGGCGGCCTGAAAGCTGTCGCGCTGACGGATATCATTCAGGTTGTGATCCTGATCCTGGGCGGCCTTGCGATCACCTGGATCGCGCTTGACGCGCTTCCGGCGGACGGCGCACTCGGGGGTCTTGGCCTGTTGTTCCAGGAAATGCCTGGGCATTTTGAAATGATCCTTGATGAAAGCCACCCCGCCTATGGCGACCTGCCGGGCATCTGGACACTGCTGGGCGGGCTATGGGTGCTGCACTTCAGCTATTGGGGTTTTAACCAGTATATCATCCAGCGTGCTTTGGGTGCGGAAAACCTTGGCGAAGCGCAAAAAGGTCTGGCCTTTGCTGCCTTCCTGAAGGTGCTGGTGCCTTTCATCGTGGTTATTCCCGGTATCGCCGCCATTATCCTGGCGCAGCAGGGCGTGCTTGACGGCGCGGCGCTGGCCGAGAAGTCAGACCGCACCTATGGCGAACTTATGAGCTTTGCACCTGCGGGCCTGCGGGGCCTCGTCTTTGCGGCACTGATTGCGGCGGTGGTCTCATCGCTTGCGTCGATGATGAACTCGATTTCGACCATTTTCACAATGGATCTCTATCGCAGTTGGAAGCCCGATGAAGCGGAAAAACATTATGTGATGGTTGGCCGCATTGCGGCATTCTTGGCCATGGTGATCGCGCTGTTCCTTGCCCGTCCATTTATAGGCGGCTTTGAAAGCGGGTTTCAGACGGTGCAGGAATATACCGGCTTCATAGCGCCGGGTATCGTGGTTGTGTTCCTGCTGGGCTTTTTTGACAAAAGGATGAACGCAGCCGGGGCGTTTACCGCTTTGCTGGGGTCGCTGGCGGTTAATGTGCTACTGAAATTTGTCATGCCCGACGTCCCTTTCATCATCCGTATCTGGGGCGTGTTCGTGCTCTCGCTGATCGCCGCTGCGGTTGTTTCGCGCTTTACCGCGCCACCAGAGGAAGAGCGTACGGTAAAGATGGGCGACATCGCCTTTGCCACCAGCATGCTCTTCAATACGCTGGCGACGCTGGTCATCGCGATCCTGATCGTGCTCTATATCTGGTTGTGGTAGGCTCGCAGTCGCCGAAAACCGGGACAGTATCTGATGCCAGCTCCGGAGTTCAGGCCTGCCCATGAAAATGTAATGGCGGAGACGGAGGGATTCGAACCCTCGATAGGTTGCCCTATACACGCTTTCCAAGCGAGCGCGATCGACCACTCTGCCACGTCTCCGCAGTTGTTTTGGCTCACTTTCGTTCGCAATTCGGCGCCTGCCGTATTATGTCCGTTAGGGCATCAAACCAACAATTCCGCCTCCCCTAAAGGTGCTTTCCCGCTTTTGCAAGCATCCATATCGCGGCTTGCTTGCATTCGCTGGTATTTCTGGCAGGTTGTTTCCCATGAAACAGATAATCTCCACCCTGTCCGCCGCGGCACTGCTGCTTTCCCCCACCATATCCCATGCGCAGGAAGAGCCGGAAGGTGCGCCGTCGCCGGGGCAGATTGTCGCGGGGGCATCGGCACAGGAATGGGTGAAGATTGACCCTGAAGACCTGGTCGTGATGACACTTGCGCCCGATGCCGGTGGCAATGAGCGCAAGGTCGTGATCCAGCTGATGCCCGCACCTTTTTCGCAGGGCTGGGTCCAGAACATCCGCGCCCTTGCACGTGCCAAATGGTATGACAATATCAGCGTCAACCGCGTGCAGGACAATTATGTCGTGCAGTGGGGCGACCCCAATTACGACAATCCCGAGGCGGAAGGGGAGACAAAGGCGTTGCCCGGGGATCTTAAAAAAATGACAGAGGATCAGTATGCAGCCCCAAATTTTTACGGAAATGATGGGGGAATTGCCGATCAGGAAGACTTTGATTACGAGAAAAAATCCAGCAAAGATCCCTATGCAGCGATGGCAACGCACTGGAAAGGCTTTCCGGTTGCGGGGGGGTATGGCGCGACCTGGCCCGTCCACTGCTATGGCATGGTCGGGGTCGGACGCGGCTATTCGCCGGATACCGGCTCCGGCGCCGAGCTCTACACTGTGATCGGCCATGCGCCGCGGCACCTCGATCGCAATATCGCGCTGGTGGGACGGATTATTGAGGGGATGGAACACCTTTCCTCTTTGCCGCGCGGCAAAGGCGTGCTCGGTTTTTACGGTGAGGATGAGCTCGACAAGCGCACTCCGATCCTGACGGTTCGTGTTGCCGGCGACCTGCCCGAAGCGGAACAGCCGCATTTCGAGTATCTGGGTGCTGGCAAGACTTTCGCCAAATATGCCGACGCGCGCGCCAATCGCCGCGATCCGTTCTTTATCGTGCCCGCGGGCGGTGCGGATATCTGCAATATCCCGATTCCCGTGCGCCGGGTGAAAACGGAGACAGGTGAATGAAGCGGCAGCTACTTTCGCTTGCTACATGCGTCGCCCTCATCGCTTTCCCGGTCCATGCACAGGACGAGGATTATGATGAGTATGAAGAGGAGACTGTAGAAGGACCGTCCCCGGAAGAAGTGCTGGCCGCCGTGCCCGCTGAACACTGGCTGCCCATCCCCGTGGCCGACCTGATGGTGATGCGGCTTGCCGATGCTGCAGATGGTTCGAAACGCGAAATTGTCATACAACTATTGCCCGCCCGCTATTCAGGCGGGCATGTGCGCAATGTTCGCAAACTCGCGGCAATGGGCTGGTGGAATGACACGGGGGTTTATCGTGTGGACAGGGGTTTTGTTACGCAGTTTGGCAGTAACCCCTATGGCAAGATGCCGCCCGAGACCCTCGAAACTGTGCCGGAAAGTGAATATTTCAACACAGCTCTCGGGCAGAAGCGCAGAACCGATATGGCCGGGCTTGAGGAAATGCGGACCTGGTCGAACACGCACCAAAAGACCGAAATCCAACCGCTCATGAAAATCATATATGAGAGTTACGGCGCAAAGGTCGGTTTTGCGGCTGGCTGGCCGGTGGGCCTGAAGGGCGGGAAATATTATCCGATCACCTGCCGCGGTGCGCTCTCGCCTGCGCATTATGATCCACCCGATACGGGCAGCGGGAGTGAAATTTCCATTATAACGGGTGAAGAGGCGCGCAGCCTCGATACGACTTTCGGCTATGTTGGCCGGGTGATTGATGGACTGGAGCATGCGATAAACCTGCCCCAGGGCAGTCCGCCGGGCGGCTTTTATGACGATGCGTCGAAAAATGTGCCGATCAAGTCGATCCGCATGATGGTTGAATTGCCGAGTGCAGAACATAAGCACTATGAATACCTGGCAAGTTACAGCCCGTCGCTGTTGCAATATATCGCCGCGCATGGCGGTTATGGCAATATCTGTACCGTAGATTATCCGGTCCGGCTCAAGCGCTAGGCATGCAGGCTAGTCCAGCAACCTGCGAACGGGATATCCCGTCCAGCTTTTGATGGCGCGAATGGCAAAGGCGCTGTGCATGGCCGCGACTCCGGGCAGGCGGGCAAGGCGGGTGCGGTGGATATCATCATAATCGGCCACATCGCGCGCCGCGACTCGCAGCCGGTAATCGGCTTCACCCGACATCAGGTGGCATTCCAGAATCTCGTCAATCTGCTGGACTGCCTTTTCAAATATGCGGAAAGACCGTTCGGTCTGCGCGGTCAGGCGGATCTCCACGAACACATCCAGCTTCATGCCTATTTTCTGGCTGTCGAGCCGCGCCACATAGCGTTTAATGGCGCCGCTTTGCTCCAGCATCTTGATTCGGCGATGGCATGCGGAGGAGGACAGACTAACACGTTCAGACAGGTCATTTATGGAAATATCACTGTCATTCTGCAGTAGCTCCAGCAAGGCAACATCGATTCGATCCATAGAATTATTTCCTGTAGAAATGTGATTATATCGCAATATATCCTGATATATATGTGTTTAACAGGATAATTAGAGAAAAATAATCATTTGTTTTCGGCTATATTACATTCATAGTTTTATGGAGATTCGAAATTATGCGTGTAGGTACCCCCAAGGAAATCAAGAATCATGAATACCGTGTCGGACTGACCCCGGAATCTGTTCGCGAACTGGTTGCGAACGGCCATGAAACGCTGGTCGAACAGGGCGCGGGCCTGGGCATCAGTGCGACTGACGATGAATATCGCGAAGCGGGTGCAGAAATAGTGGGCACTGCAGAGGAAATTTTTGAACGTTGTGACATGGTGGTGAAGGTAAAAGAGCCACAGGCAGTAGAGCGCGCCATGTTGCGTGAGGGGCAGATCCTGTTCACGTACCTGCACCTTGCGCCAGACCCTGAACAGACGGCTGATCTGGTCAAATCAGGGGCAACCTGCATCGCCTATGAAACCGTGACCGATGATAATGGCGGTCTGCCGCTCCTTAAACCGATGAGTCAGGTGGCTGGACGCATGTCGATTCAGGCGGGCGCCACGGCGCTTGAAAAAGCACATGGCGGCCGCGGTATATTGCTGGGCGGCGTGCCGGGCGTATCACCGGCCAAGGTCGCTGTGATAGGCGGCGGTGTTGTCGGACTTAACGCCGCGCAAATGGCGGTTGGACTGGGTGCGGACGTGACTATTCTTGATCGCAATCCTGAAGTGCTGGAAGAACTGGGTAACTATTTTGAAGCACGCGCCAAGACACGCTTTTCAAACCAGGCCAATCTGGCCGAATGCGTGACGCAGGCCGATCTGGTCATTGGCGCTGTGCTTATCCCGGGGGCCTCTGCGCCAAAACTGGTGACGCGCGAAATGCTGTCTACCATGAACCCGGGCAGCGTGCTGGCCGATGTTGCGATCGATCAGGGCGGATGCTTTGAAACATCAAAGGCTACTACACATGCGGAACCAACATATGTTGTTGATGAAATTGTGCATTACTGCGTGGCGAACATGCCGGGTGCGGTGTGCCGTACATCGACCTATGCACTTAACAATGTGACACTGCCCCATGCGCTCAACATCGCCAATAAAGGCTGGAAAGAGGCGTGCCGTTCCAACCCGCATCTGGCCGAAGGGCTTAATGTATGGAATGGCCATGTCACCTATGAAGCCGTGGCCCGTGACCTGGGTTATGCGCACATGCCGATTGCCGACGCGCTGAAATAGCTATAGGCTGCCGCTCCAATCGTATTATGATGGAGGAAGTTATGGCAGCAGTGGACCAACAACCCCTGGGATCAGGATTTGGCAAGGATACACCCGCCAGCGAAGTGATGCAGGGCATTGACCTTGCTGGCAAAACCAGCATCGTGACAGGCGGGTATTCGGGTATAGGCGTGGAAACGGTGCGTGCGCTAGCCGCTGCTGGAGCCGAGGTGATAGTGCCCGCGCGCAACCGAGAGAAAGCGGAAGAAAACCTTGCCGACATTGAAGGTACGGTGCGCATTGCCGATATGGACCTAGGCGATATCGGCTCGGTGCGCGGCTTTGCTGCGCATATGCGGGAAAATTACGACAAGCTGGATATTCTCATCAACAATGCCGGTGTCATGGCGAGCCCACTTTTCCGTGTCGGACCCGGCTGGGAAGGGCAATTTGGCACCAACCATATGGGGCATTTTGCCCTGACGCAGGAGCTGATGCCGCTGCTGGAAAAGGCCGAAGCGCCGCGTGTTGTTGCGCTCAGTTCCACCGCGCATAAAATGTCTGATATCCACTGGGATGATCCGAATTTCGAAAACCATGACTATGACAAGTGGCAGTCCTATGGACAGGCCAAGACAGCCAATGCGCTGTTCGCTGTCGCGCTCGACAGACGCATGCGTGACTTTGGCGGACGCGCCTTTTCTGTCCATCCTGGTGGCATCAGTACGCCGCTGCAACGCCACCTGCCGCTTGAAGAGCAGATTGCCATGGGTTGGCGCAAGGAAAACGGTGAACCGAGCGATATGGCCGCGAAACTGTTCAAATCAGTGGAAGCGGGTGGTGCGACGGCGGCCTGGGCAGCAACATCGCCGCTCCTTGGCGATAATGGCGGGTTATATTGTGAGGATTGCGATGTGGCCCAACTCGGCGATGATGAATCGCCCCGCTTCACGCATGTCCAGCCGCATGCGGTGGATGAAGAGAGCGCTGAACGCCTGTGGCAGATGAGCGAAGAGATGCTGAAAACCGCCTAGAAGGAAAGTGAAACTAAAAACGCCGCATGGCTCCCCTAGGAGCTGCGGCGTTTTGAAATTCCGTGAAGCGAACGGTCCTTATTTCGGTGCTAGCACCATTAGCATCTGACGGCCTTCCAGCTTTGGGAAAGCTTCGACTTTGGCGTCTTCCTTGGTGTCATCCTGGACACGCTGGAGCAGCTCCATGCCAAGCTGCTGGTGTGACATTTCACGGCCGCGAAAGCGTAGCGTGACTTTCACCTTGTCGCCATTTTCGATGAACTGATGCACTTTTTTCATCTTCACCATATAGTCATGGTCGTCGATGTTCGGACGCATTTTTATCTCTTTAACGTCCTGTGTTTTCTGGGATTTGCGCGCAGCATTGGCCTTTTTCTGCGCTTCGTATTTGAATTTGCCTACGTCCAGGAATTTGGCAACCGGCGGCTGTGCATTGGGGGAAACCTCGACCAGATCAAGCCCGGCCTCGGCGGCCTGGCGGATAGCATCTTCGGTGCGGAGCACTCCCAGGTTTTCACCCTGATCGTCAATCACGCGAACGGTTGCGGACTGGATAAACTCATTATAGCGGGGGCCGGATTTCGGTGGTGCCGAAGGACCCCGGCGGTTGGATGGCGGACGTATAGCAAATTCTCCTTTGGTTTGTTTCAGTGCTTAAATAGTGATTTCAGACCTTAAAATAAAGGGCGTTTGCGCGAAAACACGCTGACTGCGCCCTTTATGCAACGTTTGTGGGTGACTGTGTATGCCTTGCCAGCTTCAGTTTTGCAGATCCGGTGCAACGGCTTCAGCTTTCAGCATGGCTGTTGCTTCGTCCAGGTCCAGGAACTGCTGTTGCTTGTTGCCAAGCTGCCGCAGGGCGACCGTGCGTTTTTCCGCCTCCTGCTTGCCGATGACAAGCAGGTTGGGGACCTTGGCAAGGCTGTGTTCACGGACTTTATAATTGATCTTTTCGTTGCGCAGGTCGGTTTCAGCACGGATTCCCGCAGCCTGAAGTTGCGCAGCGACTTCCTTTGCATAGTCGTCGGCGTCGGACACAATGGTTGCAACCACTGCCTGTGTCGGCGCGAGCCAGAGCGGCATTTTGCCGGCATAATGTTCGATCAATATACCGATAAAACGTTCWTAACTGCCAAATATTGCGCGGTGCAGCAT
>NZ_UNRC01000012.1 GCF_900537065.1 Sphingorhabdus sp. Alg239-R122
CCCCGTATTGGACATGATGATGCTGGCAACCCGGTCCTGATTGTCAGCAATTGCGCGCAATCCAATGATGCCGCCCCAGTCGTGCAGGATAAAATGTGCGTTCTTTAGACCGAGTTTTTCAAATAGCGCTTCCTTCACCCATTCTTCATGACGAACGACTGTGTAATCGCTCATTTGGGTGGGTTTGTCTGAACGCCCCATCCCGATGAGATCTATGGCGATCGCGCGATAGCCCGCTTGGGCCAGAACCGGGATTAACTTGCGCCACATGAAGCCCCAAGTCGGATTGCCATGGACCATCACAACAGGCTGTCCGTCGCTGGGGCCCTCATCGACATAGTGCATCCTTAGACTTCCACCCTCGGTATCAGACACATCGACATAGTTGGGCCGAAACGGATAATCCGCAAGATTATCAAAGCATTTGTCAGGTGTGCGTAAGAATTCCATCAGATTCAGCTAACCTTGAGCAGCAGCTTGCCGTGGTTTTTGCCTTCAAAGATCATATCGAAAGCATCTGGGAAGTTCTCTACTCCCTCCAATATATGTTCGCGAAACTTGATCCGCCCGTCTTTCCATGCCGGAACAAGCCAACCCAGCGCTTCCGGGACGCGGTGCATGTAATCACGCATTGTAAAGCCGCGCATAGTCAAGCTGTGCGTCACAACAGTCATAAAATTGGCCGGGCCGGTGGCTCCAGCGAAGTCGTCATATTGGGAAATACCGCCGCATACGACAATGCGTCCTTGATAATTCATCTGGTTCAATACGGCGCTCAGTATGTCACCGCCGACATTGTCAAAATAAAGGTCAATGCCATTCGTGCAATTTGCGTGGAGCGCGGCTTCCACATCATCGCGCTTATAATCAATGGCACCATCCAGACCGAGTTCATCGGTCAGATAGCTGCATTTGTCGGGACCACCGGCAATGCCGATAACATGTGCACCCGCCAGTTTAGCCGCTTGTGCTGCGATGCTACCGACAGCGCCCGATGCCGCCGAAACAACAACTGTCTCACCGTCTTTGGGTTGGCCGATATCGGTCATGCCAAAATAGCCGGTGTAGCCAGTCATGCCGAGCCCTGAGAGAAACAAATGCGGAGGAACGCCGGGCAGGCCGATTTTGCGCAGGTTCTCCTCTTTAAAAACGCCATGTGTCTGCACTCCGGTAAATCCAGTAACCTGATCGCCGACAGCAAGTCCTTCTGCCCGAGACTCTATGACTTCACCGACGCCAAAGGCGCGCATCACACCGGCTGGTTTCACTGGCGGCATATAGCTGCGCTTATTGGTAATCCAGCCGCGCATACCAGGATCAACGGAAATATGATCAAGCCGAACCAACGCCTCGCCATCTTCAACAGGACGAATGGGGTCATGGGTGGTTCGCCAAATATCGCGAACTGACCCGGCACCGGGATAGTCTGACATTCGAATTTGCGTTGCTTTCATATGCCTATCATTCCGCTTTCCAGCGACCCGTCCCTATATTGACACTATGTGTGCTATAATACTTCAAATCCCACATTTGGCAATTGCTTTTTGGCATTAATAGTGCCAATTAGTCTGTCGCAAAAAGGGGGCATTCTGTGAAGAAGATTGGATTGGTTCTGTTAGGGCTTATTGCGTTGGTATTTGCGATCCTGTTCGGATTTCAAAAAACCATTGGCGGCTTGCTCTTTGAGCGTGGCATCGAGCAGAATGTCGGACGTGATGCAATTGCCGAACTCGAAGATGGCCTGCATGTCGGCCTGTGTGGAACCGGTTCTCCAATGCCCAATCCTGATCGCGCTGGGCCTTGCAATGTGATCATTGCTGGCGACCAGATCTACCTGGTTGATATCGGAGAAGGCGGGAATGAAGTTCTCAATCTGATGGGGATCAATTCGGCCAAACTCGACGGCCTGTTGCTTACGCATTTCCATTCTGATCATATTGACGGCCTGGGCCCTCTGATGCTGTTTCATTGGACCAGAGGTGCGAACAGGACTCCTTTGCCGGTTCATGGCCCAAAAGGCGTAGAAGCCATCATTGACGGGTTCAATGCAGCCTATGCGATCGACGACACATATCGGATCGCCCATCATGGCGAGGAAGTGGTCCCACCATCAGGCGGTGGCGCAATAGCTCTTCCCTTTGAAATGACCGGTTCGCAGCAAATCATACTGAAGAAGGGTGGCTTAACGATTACGGCCTTTCAAGTTGATCATGCGCCAATCGAACCCGCGCTGGGCTACCGCTTTGACTATAAAGGCCGTGCCGTCTGCATCAGCGGCGATACGTCCAAGTCCGCCAATCTTGAAAAGGTCTGCGCCGGCGCAGACATCATTGTCCACGATGCCCTGCAACCGGCAATGGTCGAGGAAATGCGCGAGGCGTTGGAAGCGCGGGGCAACCCACTTGCGGCCAAGATCATGCACGACATTCAGGATTATCATGCATCGCCAGAAGAAGCTGCAGAAAGCGCGCAAACTGCTGGTGCGAAGATGTTGGTGCTATCGCATCTTGTCCCACCGCTTCCTCTGGAATATCTTTATCCAAAATTCCTCGGTGATGCGCCTAAGCGGTTCGATGGTGACCTGATTGTAGCCAAAGATGGAATGCTCTTTAGTTTGCCGCCCGAGAGTAAAGCAATCGAACAATTCAGACTCATGTAGGAGGCCTATTATGTACACCATCCATGGAGCACTTGGCTCTCCCTATTCGATGAAAATGCGCGCGCTGATGCGCTATCGTCGAATAACCCATATCTGGCAGCATGGCGCCCATGCCCAACAGCTGGCAGCTGAGAAGGTGAAAGCACCTGTCATTCCAGTGATAGAATATCCCGATGGCAGCTTTCACAATGACTCTACACCAGTCCTTTATGACCTGGAGGAGAGACATAGAGAACGCAGCGTTGTGCCGCCCGATCCGGCGCAGGCTTTCATCGCGCATCTACTCGAAGACTTTGCCGATGAATGGCTGACCAAGGCCATGTTTGGCTATCGCTGGCTGGAAGAAGTGGATCAGATACAGATGAGCCGCTGGCTCTCCTTTGATGCCATGAAAGGTGGCAGACTGGAACAGAACCAGGGCATGGCCGAGCATTTTCGCGGGCGGCAAGTCGGACGGATGGGAATGGTCGGCTGCACAAGAGAGAATTTTCCACTGATTGAAGCCTCAACGCGGCGGGTGCTGCAAGCACTGGAAAACCATGTGGCGAACGAGCACTGGCTGTTTGGTTCACGTCCGTCGCTGGCTGAGTTCGGCATTTATGGTCAGATCTCGCAACTGGGCGTTGATCCGACCGCACAGGAAATGATGCGTAAGGATTTTCCTTATGCGTTTCGGTGGCTGCTTCACATTGATGATGCATCTGGAACCGAAGGTGAATGGGGTGAAGCCGATGCGCCGTTCAAACCGATAGTCAAGAATTTACTGGCCGAAGTTGGACGCGTCTATGGACCATTCCTGCTCGCGAATGCCAAAGCTGCGGAATTGGGCGAGAAGACCTTCCGCATCGAAGTCGATGGCATGTCCTATGAACAGGGCACCTTCAAATATCAGGTCAAATGCCTCACTGATTTGCGCAGTCGCTATACCGCGCTTGATACAAATGCGCGCGCCAGGGTTGATCAGATACTCGAGGAAAATAACTGTCTGGAGTTTTTGCAATGAAGCAGATCATGAGCCGCCTCTTTCCCGCACAATTTGACAATGCCTTTCCCGGAAACCCGATTGCGCTTTGGGTGTTTTACCTGTTCACCGTGGTAACCCTATGGCGCAGCCAGCATCATACATTTGCAGCGGATGGCGGCGCGCAAAGCATCGCTACTATTCCCCTCGACAGCTATTCTGATGGAGCAGCTGCAACCATTATTGCGATCTTTGCCCAATGGGGCTTGGTGCAATTGTTGCTGGGCCTGCTGATGCTGCTGGCGGCGGTCCGTTATAAATCCATGATACCATTTTTGTGGTTGATTGTGCTGATGGAATGGGTCGGACGCGGATTGATCGGCCAGTTCAAACCTGTTGAGACAATTGGCACCGCGCCTGGACAAATCGGCAATTTGGTGTTTCCGATTATCACGCTGGTGATGCTGATCCTTTCGCTCATCCCGCGAAAAGATGTGGCAGATGGTTAAAACGAGCCCGGCTTTGTTTTGATATTGAGCTGACCCGCGAGTCCAGCTGTGCGATGGACTGTGATCTCTTGATATTCCGGCGACGTAATCATCGTCCTCATCGCTTCAAGCGAGGGATATTCAGCCAGAGCAATCATATCCCAATTTTCCTCTACTTCGCCGAGCATCAGGCCAGTCACGGGACCGGCATAATGTGGTTTCCCGCCGACTTCGGCGAGGCATTTTGTCACCGCAGCACTATATAGAGCATAGGCCTCTGCCCCGCTAAGACTGGTTTCGCGACCGTCGGGATATTCCGCCTTGTCCTTGAACTTGAGCAGGTTGACCATGACGAAGGGGCCATCTTCCTTGCCACCGAAAAATTCCTGCATGCGTTCAGCTGAGGGGATGACTTGATTGACCACTTTCATGCGCGCGCTCCCAAAATTATATTGGCATTCTGTATGCCATTATAATTTTGCAGTCAATCTTCCCGGGATTTGGGCGCAGGCCGATTGTTATCGACAAGCCGGAACCCAATATGATTTGTGCCAAGCCCGCGTTCCTGAAACTGCCGAGCGGCGGGACGGTAACGCGCGCAATAGTTGGCAGCACAGAGAAATGACCCGCCTTTGATCACTTTCACGCCTTCACCGGCATCGGCGCGCGCGCCGTCCGCCGTGGTCCACTCCCAGACATTACCAAGCATGTCGTAAAGGCCGTGGCCATTTGGTTTGAAACAACCTGCAGGCGCCCGCGTATCAAATCCATCCTCGGCCAAATCTTTGGCAGGAAAGGCGCCCTGATAGTAGTTCGCCGACGGCTTGCCATTTTCATCTCTGGGTTCTGCCAGCACTGCCTGTCCGCCACGAGCAGCATATTCCCACTGTTCTTCGCTAGGCAGTTCTTTACCCGCCCACTTGGCGTAGGCCAGGGCATCATCAAAAGCGATCTGGACTACCGGTACCTGGTCTTTACCCTGAATATCTTCATCAGGTCCCGATGGATGACGCCACTCGGCCCCGACAACCCATCGCCACCAGCGCGGATCATCACGGCTGGGCACATTGAAAACGGCTGAACCGGGCGCCATCATTTCTGGCGGCGCGCCTGGAACCTTTGGCGGATTACGTTCGGCTAACGTTTTATATCCAGTGGCGTCTACAAACGCTTCGAATTGCGCGTTGGTCACCTCATGCGCATCCATCCAGAAGCCATCTACATCAACGGTCTTGGGAGGACCTTCTTCGCGATAGCGCGGGTTTTCACCCATGACGAAGCTGCCGCCCGGAATCCAGACCATCCCGGATTTGGCTGCTCCTACACATTTGGCATCTGTGGTGGCGGGAATGGTATGCTCCTGTTGCTGGGAACAGCCAGCGAGCAGCATCGCGCAAAGCATCAAGGCACGCACGAAATCAGTCTTCAATCTGATTGAGTATATCACGCAACAGTTGTTGCATCACTTCGACGGTTTTCTTGTTCGATAGCCCCTCATCCTGCCGAAACAGTCGCCAGGTGTCGAAGCTGGTCGCGAGCAGGATCGCCCGCACACGGTTACTGTCGTTCTTAACGTGATCGGGCAATATCCTGTCACGCGCTTTCCTCTCTGAATTGAGCAACTGCCGGTAATTCTCCATCAGTGTGGGCGACTGAAATCGCTGGATACTGGTCGATATTCTGAAAGGGGCTGTTTTCTCCCAAACTTTAACGCGGCGTTCGATCATTTCAAAAAGCTGCTCGCGCCAGTCCTCTGAATCATAGGGGTAGTAAAGTTTGGGGCTGTAGGCATCCCATAGAATCGTATTCATCTCCCTATAGATCGACTCTTTGTCGTCGAAATGCCGGAATACAGAGCGAAGGCCAACGCCGGCTTTTTTAGCGACCCGCGCCGCACTGGGGTCAGTATCGCCCTCTACGATCAAATCCATCATTGCCTTGATGATTTTTCCGCGGCTCGACCGACTGCGTTCGCGGCGGCCATCGGGATGGGGACCATCACCCTCGATCGCCTTACTTACTGCCGCATTCTTTTTTGCCATGTGTTTCACCCGAATTTTTCAAATACTATGACATTGATCATGCTGAATCTCTAGCCCTTATCCGCGCGTTTGCGAATCTCTGCTGCGATCAGCCACAGCCGGTCCTGTCCCCAAACGGCCAAATCCGGTTCGCCATCCGGGCCGGATAGGCGATAGCTGGGGACTCCCCACAAGCCCATACCTTCGATCATCTCGTGCTGATTTTGTTCAACCATCGCTTTCCATCCTTCGCCGCCCAGATGCCGTGACGCTTCGTTCCAATCAAGCCCTGCCGCCTCGACAGCCCGCCTCATGCCTTTTTTGCTGTGTAGCGCGACGCCCTTTCTGAAAGCATGGTCCAACAAGGATGACATCAGCGTTTCATCCTTACCCTGCCCCATCGCCCAAGGAAGCAGCGAATAGGCCTGCCGCGTCGGCTCGCCAATCGGCGTCATTACCGGTCCGAAATTCACGCCCAGAAATTGCCCTTCACGCCACGTGTCAAACATGATGTACATGCCCTTGGCCCGCGTTGCCGGAACCCCGCGCATGATCATCGGTAGCACCGGCTTGTGATGGAACCGGATACCACATTCATTTTTCATGGCGATGGTGCGGTCATAAATAATCGATGTGTAAGGCGAGTTGAGGGAGGGATAGAAATCGAGCGTCAGTCCGCTGGCGTCAACGCCGCTGACGTCAATCTCGGGACGCGGGCAGATGAAAGGCAGTTCGGGCGCTTTGCAAGCACCCAGATCGCGCAAACGTTGCTCCAGATGGAACAGTCGGTCCACGCCCCAATACCATTCGCCAGCATAATAGAATGTGGCACCGGAATAGTGGCCGAGTTCGGCAAGACGCGCGCTGCCTTTATCGAGCGCCGCAATGCTGCTCCCGTCAGTACTCCGACTGCCAGCCGCTCCCTCCCACAATTGGGCGCTTGCATCTGCAAGGGCAGCTACAAATTTATCGTCTGCCAGCTCGGATAATGCTTGCGCCGTCACGCTCTGGTCTTCGGGATCGGGGCAAATCGGCGCATCTTTCGGAAACTCCAACCCATAATGCGGTGCAATCAATTCCGCATCGCGGCGCGCCCATTGGGCAAGCTTTTCCGCTTCCGGCTGGTTCTTGCCACCCGACGCGCGGATTAAATGCGGCTTTATCACGACGTTGTAACGCTCGGCAAAAGTCGCCAGCACCTGCGCCGTTAAATGCGAATAGGGGTCATCCAGCTGGTGAAAATATTCCACGATATGTGGATCGCCGCCACGCTGCCGCTTCTTTTCTGCTTTTACGCGGCGTTTGTTGATCTGCCTGAGGTCAGTAACCTTATCAAACTGCCGCCGCATCAAATGGCGCAGCCAGCCCGGGGGATCAACCATCAGGCGGGGATTGGGGTTTTTGTCAGGCTCCAGCATTGGCTTCCTGTATGCGATTTTGCCGCCAATCGATCAATTTCCATCTGGCAAATCCCAATATCAGAAAAAGCATCCCCAGCGTAAACCTCACTTGTGCAAAGGTGATTGTGGGCCGCGTGATAAATACTTCGGTATGCGTCAATGATGCGGTCTTATATTTGTTCCCCTCGACCATCCGCTCGTCCCGGAGCATATCGAGCAGGTCTCTCAAGGAACGGTATCGCACCACAGCAACCCGGTCGATCCGCTCGCCATATTTGCCCAGCATCAACCCTGCTCGCTCGCTGAGAAACACAGGATGACCGCCGCGTTCGAGCAATAGGGGTATCACTATCTCTGCATAGCGGGCTTCGGCTTCCGCAGCCTTAGCACCCTTGTTCCGGGTTTCGAGGTTGACCGCGTAAAATTCCCTACCATCGTCATTAGGGAGCATCGCAAGGAGATTGCGGCTCATGCTGCCTTCGGGCGTATCTTCCAGTTTGACACCATGAACCTGCTCGATCTGCGCGAGCATTTTTTTGCCTTCTTCCTCCGAGATTGGATCGCCATTGCCGCCATACCAGATCCAGAACGAACCATAGAGGAGCGCTAGCAATGTCGCCCAGATGAATTTCGGTTTCGACATGGCGCTTTCCCGTTCAGTTCGGCCAATAGACCAATTCATCGCCTTCTTCATATGCCTCGGCGAGTGTCTTGTCGATCATCGCAGGCATCAGCGTCGCGGAAGGATAGAGCAGTTTGCGCCCCTTGTGATGATTTTGAAGCAGTGCGAGCAAACGTTTTGCTTCAGCAGGTTTCTGCTTGACGAGATTGGCCTGCTCTGTCGGATCATCCGCGAGGTTATAGAGCCAGCTCTTACCCTGCGTCTGGTCAATCTGGAATTTCCATTTCCCAGCGCGCACCGCCCAATAGGACCCACTCTGCCAGAAGATCGCCTCATCCTTGCGCTCAAGCGGCCCGGTTCCCGTCGCAACCGGCAACAAATCAACGCCATCAATTTTTCTATCGGGCAATGCCGCACCGGTGGCTGTAGCGATGGTCTTGAATATGTCGATATGGGTAACTGGTTTTCCCACTTTACGTCCGGCTGGTAAGCTGGCCGGCCAACGCATCATGAAGGGCACACGAACCCCACCCTCGAACAAAGACAGCTTCCAGCCGCGATAGGGAGCGTTGACTTTGGGCAGGCCAATATAGCCTGCGCCGCCATTGTCGCTTGAGAAAATCACCATGGTATTATCAGCAAGCCCTTGTTCTTCCAGCTTGTCGAGAACCTGGCCAACACTGCGATCAAGCGCACGAATCATCGCTGCATATACCCGAAGCCGGTGCGGCTTTATGTCGCCAACAGCTTCATAATCTTCCCGCGTCGCCTGCAATGGAGTGTGCGGTGCCCAGTGGCCCATATAAAGAAAAAAGGGCCGGTTGCGGTTCGCCTCAATCGCTTCAAGCGCTTCCTCTGTCCACCAGTCGGTCAGATAGCCTCCAGGTCTGAACAGCGGCGACCGGTTAAAGGACCCGGCAAACCGCTGGGACGCCCACAGGAAGCGATCAATTGGATCAAAATCGAGCTGCGCATTCACGACGTCGGGGCTGTCTTCGGGCAGATATAGCCCCTCGCTCATGGTCAGGCTTTCATCAAAACCCTGTCCAAGCGCATCGATCTCGGGGCTGACGCCCAAATGCCATTTGCCAATATGAATATTGTGATAGCCCTTTTCGGCCAACATCTCTGCAACGGTCACTTCTTCGGCGGGCAGGCCTTGATCTTCATAGGCTGGTCGCTGGTTATCTGCATCTGAATCAAATTTGCCGGGCGGAAGGTCGGGGCGAATATCAGCCGAAACGGAATTGACAACGCGCCCCATCCCGGCCGGGGTTGGCGTGAATTCAAAACCCGTGCTGGTAGGATAACGTCCGGTCATCAGCATCGCGCGCGAAGGCGAACAGGTCGCATTGCCCGCATAGCCTTGTGTGAAATTGACACCCTCTGCCGCGATGCGGTCGATATTGGGAGTTAGCACAAGACCATTCGCTACGCCTCCTCCAAAGGTCGAGATGTCGTTGATGCCGAGGTCATCCGCCAGAATTAGGACGATATTGGGCGGGCGCTCACCGGCGGCAACCTCTACATTTTCGGGTCCCTGCTGCCATTCAATTTCAGGTGTCTGCGCGGCAATGCCGGGTTGGTGGCGGTTTTTCACGCCCCACAGGATGAGGTCGGTGCGGAAGACGTAGGCCACCGCTCCCATCAAGACAGCCAAAGCCAATATGCCGCCAACGATCTTTTGCCACTTTTTCACGTCATCATATCCTTAAAAACGAAAAGGGGCGACGACAATGCCGCCACCCCAGTTATTTTTGATCTCCTGGGAGGAGAGAGGAGGAAGGAAATCAAAATTTACCCCTTAATGTAAGGCCATACATACGCGGCTCTTGCGGGAATGCAGAACGTGAGCCGCTGCGCAGAGCTGTGTTGAATGTGACCCCGCGCGTGACCTCATCGGTCAGGTTGGTGACCCACGCCTCAAGTGCCCATGCGCCATCGACATCTTTGACACCGGCACGCAGATTAATTTTCGTTGTGCCATCCTGAACATCAAAGGGCAGGAGAGACGTCAAACCAAGCTGAGCCGCAGTGGCCGGGACAGCGCTTGCCTGCGTCGACGTTCGGCGGTCACTTTCCATACGTGCCTGCCCATTAAAGAAAATATCGATGCTATCGGTTATCGAAATTTCATAGTTGGCACCAAAAATGGCGACAAACTCCGGAGCGTTAGTCAGGCTGTTACCGCACAGGTTGCGTATCGCCAGCGCGTCCGTCACTGCAGCGCAATCATTGGGATAGCGCGCGTCGGTATAAGCCAATGAGGTTGTGAAGGTCAGGCCGTCAGTGGGCCGGATAGTGCCTTCAAACTCGAAGCCGGAGCTGATGACTTTGGGCACATTGAAGGTCTGGAACCGTGTTCCGGTGAATTCCAAAACCTGGAAATCGGTAAATTCCTCATAGAAAACTGCTATGTTTGCAGTCACCGCGCCATCGATAAAGCGACCCTTTAAGCCCAGCTCATAGGCATCGACCTCTTCGGAAGCGAAGGCAGGAGAAGCGCCGCCTACTGCCGCTGTGACGTCGAGATTGAGACCACCCGACTTATACCCATGAGTAAAGCTGGCATAAGCGTTGACATTGCCGAAATCATAGCCGAGCTTGGCGGTATAGATCAGCTCCTCATCGCTGAAGTCTTCGTTGAATGTACGCGGTAAAGGTAGTCCGGCAGATTGCGGCAAATCAGCAGGGGCCGTCAGCGGGAAGCACCCAAGCCCCAAAATTGGCCCGACAACATTGGGCGGGATAAGCCCCATGCCAGCCCGCGCAGCAATCGAGGAGCATACCGGGTTGGTGTTGGATGCCTGGTTGTAAAAGCCGGTCTTGCTTTCATCCGAATAGCGCAAGCCCAGGGTCAAATCGAAACTATCGGTGATCGAAAACACATTATGGGTGAAGACAGAAAAGCTCTCGCTATCCTGCCCGAGCAAATTGTTGGTTGCCGTTGTCGATGGATCGAAACCGCCAGAGAATACAGTCAGCGGGTTTGCGCCAAACATACCCATGGTGGGGCCAAACAAGGTTGCGCCTACCAATTCTCCATAGTCGGCACCGAGGCTCAGATTGGCGTCCTGACGGATCGTTTCATCGGAGTAGTATACGCCAACCAGCCAATTGAGACTTCCTGCAAACGCATCACCTTGCAAGCGTAGCTCATGCGTCATAGTCTCAATGGTGGTTCGGTTGCTATCTACATTGAAGGCATCCAGCGCCGAGAAGTCGGAATCGAACGCTTCGACAGTGTCATATTCGCGATAGGATCCAATATAGATCAGATCGACAGCGTCGCCGAGGGGGACTTCAACCTCACCTGTCACGCCCCAATTTTCAACGTTGGCAGATGGAACCCGGCTTAATGTTACGATCCGGTTGTCGAGCGCATGTTCTGCAGTGGCAACGTCGAAGGGATTTGTCGCTACATCCGGTGAAGCCATACCACCCCGCAGGCCAAGACCTACCAGCCCAAAAAGGCCAGCGCTTTCAATTGGCGAGCGCAGTAATTCAATCGCGCCGCAGCACGAGGATTGGTCCTTTGCATAATCGACAATCAAGCGACCCTTGATGCCGCCATCACTTTCAAAGCCAAGCTGGCCGCGCAGCAGATATCGGTCGATATCATTGGTCTCGCCAAACTTATTTCCAGTGCCATCGACGACATCCAAATATCCATCACGTTTCCGGTATGCGCCCGTCACACGCAGAGCCAGCGTATCCTGAACAAGCGGGACATTGATCGCACCTTGAACGCTGATCAGATTGTTACTGCCATAAGATGCGTTTGCGAAGCCGCCAAACTCATTAACATCAGGGCGGTTGTTGATGATATTGAGTGCGCCAGCAGAGGTATTGCGTCCGAACAATGTGCCTTGCGGCCCACGAAGAACCTCTACCCTTTCAACATCGACGAATTCGGAAAGCGCAACGCCGGGGCGTGATTGATATGCACCATCAATAAAAACGCCGACTGCGCTTTCGAAACCGATGTTATTCGATGTTGTGCCCACTCCGCGTATACGAAGGACGACACCGTTGGATGCTGCCTGAGCGCTTGATACATTAAAGCTGGGCGCAACGCTGCCAATATCGGTGACGTTGGCTACATTCTGCGCTTCAAGCTGAACTGGGCCAACTGCTGTCACCGCAATCGGAATATCCTGCACATCTTGAGCACGGCGGGTTGCGGTTACGATGATGACGTCATCGTCAACTGTTTTCGCACTATCCTGCTCTTGTGCAACTGCAGGCATAGCCATTGCGCTGCTGCATAGTCCGGCAATCATCAGCTTATTTGCAAATTTCCCTGAAAATCCCATCGCCACCTCTCCCGTTTACATTATTATGACATCTTTAGTGCCATATCAAGTTGGCACGTATAGTGTCAATATAATCAACCTGTCAATATGCTTGAGCAAGCGTGCTTCGCGAACCAAAAACAGTCATCAGGAATTTCAGGGGGCATCGGAATGTCAGGCAAGTTTACTTTTGGCGTCTAATGTCCGCTTCCGGGGTCAAGCAAATACCATCGAAAGGTCCGAAACTGGGGCGCAAAGCGGAAATACTTTTTGGTGTCGAGAGTCTTGTGGAACGCGCAGGATAAATTTTGGGTGACCATGGGCACACGGCCGATTCAATCGAGAGCAAAACATTTAACTTCCAAAAGCACGTTAGCCGGAAAGGAATGTGGTAACGAATGAGGTAACAAAAACCTCTGATTTCTATATAATATAAATATATCAATAGTATAATATTAATAAATGGCGGACACGGAGGGATTCGAACCCTCGAAGCCCCGTAAAGAGCTTGCCTCCTTAGCAGGGAGGTGGTTTCAGCCGCTCACCCACGTGTCCATTCCATGCGTGCGATATGCCTTGGGAAAGGCAGGCCGAAACGCGCTATAGCGGGGGGCATGCGGGCAATCAATGGTTTTGCGCGAAAAATCTCCTGATATGCGCTATCTGCGGGTTTGCGGCCCGTATTCATGTGTACCGCATCCTATATGCGCTGCTGGGCGTAAAATCGACTCGAGTCATCGCCTGTTCATTGAGTGCGCCGGATATATGCAGGATAACATTGCAGTTGTAAAAAGGCGGAGCAGGTCATGAAGAAAAACGTTTTGGGCACAGTGCTGGGTATATTTGCAGGGCTTTCATTGACAATCGGCAGTGCGACAGCGCAGGTGGAAACCGTCGATCCCAATGACGCCATTGACGCTGACCTGGCGACACAGGCCGAAACAGCTGCTCCACCAGCAACCGAAGAAGCAGGCATTCCTTATGAAGAAAATGTAACGGTTGAACCTACAGAGGAAACCACCGCTTCAGAAGATGTCACCACCGACGCCGATAATGGCGTTCCTGCCGACCCATCCGACCCATCACAACAGGCCGAAGATAACGCCACCTATCAGAAAGACGATCTGATTGGTGCAGCCGAAGGCGTCTTCGGCAAAGGTGCCGAGGGACTGGCCATGATGATTGAGGATATCCTCAAGAAACAGGGCGAACCCAACGGCTATATTGTCGGACGTGAGGCCGGCGGCGCATTCATAGTCGGCCTGCGCTATGGATCAGGTACTTTGTTCCACAAGATTGAAGGCGAACGTAAAGTCTACTGGACCGGCCCTTCGTTGGGCCTGGATGCAGGTGCCAATGCGGCAAACAGCTTTACACTGGTCTACAACCTTTATGATAGCGAAGACCTGTATAAGCGATTTGGCGCGGGCGAAGGCGCGGCCTATCTGGTCGGTGGCTTCACGGCCAGCTACCTACGCCGTGGTGATGTGGTTCTGATCCCTGTACGATTGGGTGTTGGTGTGCGGCTGGGCGCTAACGTCGGTTACCGTAAATTCAGCAAGAAACAACGCTGGTTACCTTTTTAAAATATAGGCTCATGTAATTTTATTACGCGCCTACTTTTTAAGGCCCATTCAGTAAATATAAGGCTTGTCCACAGCGGCATATAGCGGCAATAGGCGTGTGAAATTCACGCGTATGATGCAACAATGCTCATGCGATAAGGGGAACAAGCCGAAATCATGCTGGAAAACCTGTCTGAACAGCCCGCCGATGCATTGCTGGCACTTATCAAACTCTATGCGGCAGACACCAACCCGGACAAGATTGACCTGGGCGTCGGTGTGTACCGCGATGCGGATGGCGGCACTCCTGTATTCGCGGCGATAAAAGCTGCAGAAAAAAGGCTGATCGAAACACAGGACAGCAAAAGCTATCTCGGACCTGAAGGAGATATGGGTTTTGTAAACGGACTGGTTCCGTATATTTTCGGCGATATGGCCGTTGCCGACCGGCTGGACGGGGTGCAGACACCCGGCGGCACCGGCGCAGTACGCCTTGCATGCGATCTGTTAATGGCATCGGGTACAAAGAAAATCTGGATGGGTACACCCAGCTGGCCCAACCATGCGCAGATATTCAAGGCGATCAACATGGAAGTCGGCGCGTTCGAACATATTGATATTTCCACACAGACACTGAATTTTGAAGGCGTCATGAATGCCATTGCGCAAGCGGCGGCAGGCGATGCGCTGTTGCTGCATGGATGCTGCCACAACCCTACAGGTGCAGATTATAGCGCCGAGCAGTGGCAACAGATTGCAGATGCCGTTACTGCAAAAGGTGTGTTTCCTCTGCTTGATCTTGCCTATCACGGACTGGGTCATGGTTTTGAGGAAGACAGTGTCGGTGTCCGCACCATTATCAAGACCGTGCCCGAAGCGCTGCTTGCCTATAGCTGTGACAAAAATTTCGGCATGTACCGAGAGCGCGTCGGTGCGCTCTATGTGATTGCGCCGAATAGTTCTAGCCTGCCCAAAATCATGTCAAACGTCTATGCATTGGCCCGTGCCAACTGGTCAATGCCGCCTGACCATGGCGGCGCCGCGGTGCGGGTTATATTGGAAGACGCGGACCTTACGCAAATGTGGCTGGATGAAGTGGCCAGCATGCGCGCGCGCATGCGCCGGGTACGCGACATGCTGGCAAGCCATGGCAAGGTCGGAGCCGTCGATTTTACCGCTATTGCCGGACAAAACGGCCTGTTCGGCATGCTACCGCTCACCAAAGAGCAGATCATGATGCTGCGCAGCGAACACAGCATCTACATGGCGGGGTCAGGCCGGATCAATATTGCAGGGCTGACCCGGCACAATATTGAGAAATTCGCCGAAGCCGTGCGCGTCGTCCAGAAATAGGCCGATGGGCTGGCAGCAAAGCACAAATTTTGTCGTGGTTAGCCGCGCACCTGCTGCATACGCATCAAATATCGGGCGAGTACGTCGATTTCCAGATTGACGGCACGGCCGGTTTCCAGCTCTCCCAAAGTGGTGACATCGGCGGTATGCGGAATGATATTGAGAGTGAAATCCGCACCCTTGTCCGGAATGTCAGTGACCCCATTCACTGTGAGCGACACGCCATCCACCGTAATCGACCCTTTGGCAGCAATATAGGGAGCAAGATCGGAACCGGTCCGGATAGTCACGCAGCGCGAATCACCTTCCGGCTCAACCGAAACCACTTCACCCACGCCATCGACATGACCTGTGACAATATGTCCGCCCAGTTCATCACCGACTTTCAGCGCGCGTTCCAGGTTCAGGCGCCTTCCCCCGGCAAACTGTCCCTGCGCGGTACAGGATACTGTTTCGGCGGAAATATCCACAGCAAACCAGTCACCCCCCTTTGCCACAACGGTCAGGCACACACCCGAACACGCAATCGATGCGCCAATATCAACACCAGCCATGTCATAGCCGCAGCTGATAGTCGCCCGTGTGTCGCCACGTTGCTCGATACTCTTGATCTCGCCGATATCGGTAATAATTCCGGTGAACATAGAATCTGCTTTCTTGTTTTAGTATTTTCTCTTTGGTTCGCTCTCACGCATAAGTCAGTGCCTGCTTATGTTCGAAAGGATATCATTTACGCTCATAGCTTTCCATCACATCATCGCCCAGAGCGCGCATGTCGGTGCGCTGCCATTGGCCATGTGCATCCGCAAGTTCCTCCAAGCCTATATCGCCAAGGCATGGTTTCCCGCCGCCAATCAGAACTGGCGCACGGTAAATGAGCAGTCTGTCAACAAGTCCAGCTTTCAGGAATGAAGCCGCCGCGCCAGCGCCGCCTTCTACCATCAACCACTGCACATCCTGCAAGCCGCCTATGTCATCGGGGCTTTGGATCACCTGCCATCCTTCAGGTGCGGTACCGCGGGTCAGCACCATACGCTGCGGCGACCTGTCCTCCAACCCGGACAACCTAACGCCAAGCCGCGGACTATCGCTGCGCAGCGTGCCACCACCCACCAATATGGCATCATGCCGCACCCTCTCCAGATGCGTGTGCGCCCGCGCCGCATCGCCCGTAATCCACTGGCTGGTTCCGTCCGCCATTGCAATACAGCCATCAAGCGAAGTCGCCAGTTTGAGCGTAACATGGGGACGTCCGCGCTCACGCACGCTGAAAAAACCCGCCAGGCTGCGCCGCGCATCGGTTTCGCAAACACCTGCCTGGACGGCAATGCCAGCATCACAAAGTTTTTCGATCCCCCGTCCATTGGTGCGCGGATCGCTATCCTTTGTGCCCACAATTACGCGCGCTATGCCCGCTGTAATTATCGTATCGCTGCAGCTTGGTCCCCGCTCGCTTTGATGTGCGCAGGGTTCAAGCGTAGTATATAAATCAGCTCCATGCGCCGCATCGCCAGCCTGTGCTAAAGCAGCTGCCTCGGCATGCGGGCGGCCGCCTGCCGCTGTATACCCACGCCCGATTATGCGGCCATCCTTCACAACCAGCGCGCCCACACCTGGATTGGGCCGTGACAGGGGCCGGGCCCGGTTCGCCAGCGCCAGCGCCGCACGCATATATTTGATATCACTTGGCAGCGGGCTGTCCGGTCGGTTCGGATGCAGATGGCCCGGCGGCATCTGTATCGCCTTTCGCACGTTCATAGCGCGTGTCCTCCATATCCATGCCAAACCGCTTGCCCAGTCGGCGATAGGATTCGCGGATTTCCTTTTCGCGCGCCTCGCGCAAGGCCTTGCGCTCTGCAATCTCTTCCATCAAAGCCTTGCGGGCGGCCAAAATCTCTTCATCGCTCCGCCCTTCATTCCAGTTTTCGACATAAATGATCTTGTTCGGTTTAGGTTCGACTTCAAATCCTGATTCAAAAAAGAAGGCCGTGAAAATGAGCAGGCTGGCAAACAGCGCTGCGCCCATGAAATGGATTTTATAACGTTGCTCACCCTGCCATATCTCGACGAGATCGGCCCAGGCAGCACGTGGGGAAATGGTGCGAAAGAAGCTCATGAACGCCTATATAAAGCGCCTTTGCCCAATGCGCCAGTGGGCTTCACAGATAAACATACCCTCCATATGACGCAAAATGGCCCGGCCTACAGGGAGGGAATTACAGGCCGGACCATAAGTTTCCGGGTCTTTTGCCCGCAAATCGTTTGTGCCTTGTTCCTATGGCTCCATCTCGAACTTCAGACTGACAGTGTACCATGCCTCAATCTTCTCACCGCCTTCCGTGGCCGGATTGAAGCGCCATTTGCGTGACTGTCGCTCGGTTGCGCGAAAAAACGCATCGTGTGTTGCCTCCAGCCGCTCCAGTTTTTTTACGCGGCCATCGGTACCGACCAACACGCGTACCCTGACGGTTCCTTCAATCTCCTGCCGCTTCAGGCTGCCGGGATATATGGGCTGCATACTGGCCGCATAGCGCGGGCTGATGGATGGCGGCACAAAGACCGGGTCCGGCTTTGGCGCGATATCCTCAATCGGGAAACCCGTTCCCTTTCCGTCGATAATGCCGTCGTCAGTGCCAATGCCCGTCAGATCAACTCCATCACCAATGCCTATCACATGGCTCGTATCATCATATGGCCGCGGAAGCGGAGTTGGAGGAGCATCGATACGCGTTTTGGGCTGGAAAGCAGGCTTGTCTGGCCTGTCGGGCACAGTTTCGTCAAGAACCGGGTTTGGGGGATCAACCTTGATCCGGATCGTATCCATGCCATCTTCTTCAGGCAGCTCATATACAACGGTCGACGGTATCAGGATCAGCGTTCCGATAACTGCCGCGTGAATCAGGAACGCTGCGCCAAAACTGGCTTTGCTGCCCGGCGGACTATATCCTGCCGATGGTTGGTATTTTGCCTGTGCATATACCATTTCATGCTCCTTTCATTCCCCAGTTACGGCGGATAACTTCCGCTCTATTATTGATGTTATAACATATCATGTATAGAATGCAAAGTTTTCCCTTCTGCCGTTTTCTGATTGCCAGTTTCTGTGCATCGCACCTGCGCAAAGATTGCTGCAGGCAAAGTTTCCGCGAAGTTGCGGCGAAAGGTTTATGCAGCTACTGCAAAGCAGTTAACAGGATGGTATTCACTATGAGGACGCGCCATATATGACCGATTTCCTGCTGCTGGCATTCATTTTCCTTATAGCTGGCGTTATCGCCGTTCCCATTGCATCGCGCCTCGGCCTTGGATCCGTGCTGGGCTATCTGATCGCCGGAATTGTAATCAGCCCAACGCTCAGCCTGCTGGGCGTGGATATCGTTGCGGTGCAGCATTTTGCCGAATTTGGCGTTGTGATGATGCTGTTTCTTGTCGGGCTCGAGCTCGAACCGAAACTGTTATGGGAAATGCGGACCCGGCTGCTGGGGCTGGGCGGTGGACAGGTACTGGGCACAGCGGCACTTATCATGGCCGCGGCCATGCTGCTGGGTCAGCCATGGCAGATGGCATTGGCCATCGGTCTGGTGCTTGCGCTGTCTTCCACAGCCATCGTCCTGCAAACCCTCAATGAAAAGGGACTCATGAAAAGCGACGGCGGACAGGCCAGCTTCTCGGTGCTGCTGTTTCAGGATATCGCCGTTATCCCCATGCTGGCCCTGCTACCGTTGCTCGCCATCCCCGGGCTAATACACGGCGGCGGCGCAGGACACGCGGAAAGCCTCAGCTTCATAGATGGTCTCAATTCATGGCAAACGGCCGTGGTGACTGTAGGCGCTATTGCGTTTGTGGTGCTGGGCGGCAATTATCTGACACGGCCCATATTCCGTTTTATCGCCGCTGCCAGGCTCAGGGAATTATTCACAGCCGCCGCCCTGATGATGATAATCGGCGTTGCGTTGCTCATGACACTGGTCGGCCTGTCACCTGCGCTCGGCACATTTCTCGCAGGTGTGATCCTTGCCAATAGCGAATACCGGCACGAACTGGAATCCGACATTGAGCCGTTCAAGGGATTGCTACTCGGGCTGTTCTTTATCACCGTGGGGGCGGGGATAAACTTCGCGCTCTTACAGGAAAGTTTCCTGCCTATCCTTGCACTGACACTGGGGCTGATACTGCTGAAAGCAGGGGTGCTCCTTATTCTGGGACACATATTCAAAATCCCGTGGGCCAGCCGCTGGCTGTTTGCGCTGGGCCTTGCGCAGGCCGGTGAATTCGGGTTTGTCCTGCTGGCTTTTACCGTTGCCAATGGTATCCTGCCCGAAGCGCTTGCAGACCAGCTCCTGCTGGTGGTGGCGCTGTCAATGCTGCTGACCCCGGCGCTGTTTATCCTCTATGACCGTGTGATCGCACCCTATTTCAATAGGGCACAGGATCGCGAAGCCGACGAGATAGAAGAACAGAGTCATATCATCATTGCCGGACGCGGGCGGGTTGGCGGCATCGTCGACCGCATGCTGGAAGCCGCAGGATTCAATGCTACTGTCATTGATTTCAGTTCGGAACAGCTCGGACGGCTACAGGCATTTGGCATCAACGCCTATTTTGGCGATGCAACGCGTCCTGACCTGCTCCATTCAGCAGGAATTGCGGAAGCAAAAGTCCTGGTCGTCGCAATCGATGGCAAAGAACAGATCAGCAAGCTGGTGGAATATGCGGTGCATCATTATCCGGACCTGCATGTCATTGCCCGCGCCGTGGACCGCGATCATGTCTATCAGCTCTGGGCGCTGGGATGCCGTGACATTATCCGCGAAACTTATGACAGTTCTGTTCGCATGGGTCGTTCGACTTTCGAAGCGCTGGGCATTTCAGGCGAGGCCGCTGGTAAAATGTCCGATGTGTTTTGGGATCTCGACCGGCGATCAATGATCGAGTTTGCCGATGTGTACGACATCAATATCCTACCCCATGAAAATGATGCGCTGATCGCCAAAGTTCGACGCGTTCAAGAGGAATGGCAGCCTGAAGTATTCGAGAAAATGGGCTCTATCATGGACAAAGATAAAAAGGCTAACGATAAACCATAACCCGCCTGCCTTCTTGCCATTTAAAGTCCTGTAATTTGAGCTGGATCAACAATCTGCTTGTTCCAGATCAATGAACTTTTATATCCGAATTCTACTGTCTTTCATGAATAAAGGAAGGACAGATTATGACACATATACAAAAGATTTTTACCGGTGTAGTTTTGGCAGGCGTTGCTTTTTCGGCTGCACCCGCGATGGCAAAACAGGGTGATGTGCTGCTGCGGGTCCGCGCCATAGACGTCATACCAAACGAGGAAAGCGGCGATGTACTGCCTGGTTTTCCCGGCGAGCAGGTCAGCGTCAATAATTCCATCATGCCCGAAGTCGACGTGACCTATATGGCCACGGACAATATCGGGTTCGAACTGATTGCCGCGACTACAAAACATAATGCATCGGGCAAGACTGGCACAACAGGCTCACTGGGCAAGTTGGCATCAACATGGGTGCTGCCACCAACGTTGACAGCGCAATATCATTTCATTCCCGAAGGGAAAGTGCGACCTTATGTAGGCGCAGGCATTAACTACACTCTGTTCTACTCGGAAGATGCGAGCAGCGCGTTGGAAAATGCTGTGGGAACAACGCGGGTGAGCATGAATGACAGCTTTGGCTGGGCCGCGCAGGCAGGTGTGGATTTCGAACTGAATGAACGCATGTTCCTGAATGTCGATGTCAAATATATCGATATCGACACCACGGCACGCCTTGATACCACCGCCGCAGGCACGCAGCGTGTCCGTATTTCGCTTGACCCGGTGGTCATCGGCGTTGGTCTGGGCATCAAGCTCTAGGCATTATACGAAACCAACCCTTGTAAAGCCGGGCCAGTCATGCTGGTCCGGCTTTATGCTTTTTGGGCAGGCTTTTTGCGTGAGCACATGGCATGGCACGCCTTGGCACAGTCTTCCGGCGCTTCATCGCCCTCACGCTCAATGGGAATAGCAACGGTACGTACCACGCCACTGGGGTCACATATGCCCATAAGCAGCATTTCCCCTGATCCCGCCATGGCTGGAACCGGGATCGCCATGGCCGTGACCGCCAGTACGGCAAGCAATTTCGGCAGAGCAAGCAGCTTAAGTTTCTGCATCACTATTCTCACTGCTTTCGCCCGCATCTTCATCATCAATCAGAACGCGGTGCGACGCGCCTTCCAGGTCCTCAAACTGACCGTTGCGCATCGCCCAGAAGAAAAAACCGAGCCCGCACAGCCCCATGAACAGGGCAATGGGAATGAGGATAGCCAATCCGCTCATGATTCCAGGCCGCTCACTTTGCAGCTCCGCGCAGACGCAGCGCATTGCCAACCACAATCAGCGAAGATAGCGACATGGCAATCGCAGCGATCAGCGGCGTCACCATGCCCGCAAGCGCAAGCGGTACCGCAAAAATATTATAACCGATGGCTAGCGCAAAATTCTGCCGTACGATACGCCCTGTCTGGCGTGCTGCCTTTACCGCAAGAACCACGGGCATCAGCGAATCAGAGGTAAATACGGAATCGGCCGCCTGTTGTCCGACATCACTTGCAGACCCCGGCGCCATGGATACATAGGCCGCGGCCAATGCTGGACCATCGTTCAGGCCATCCCCCACCATCAGCAACTTGTGCCCTGCATCGCCCAGCCGCTTTATGGTCTCAACCTTGTCTTCAGGTTTCGCCCCCGCCTGCGCAGTAATGCCAAGTTCGTTCGCCACGACCGAAACCGCCTCTATACGGTCCCCCGAAATAATGGATGCAGAAAGCCCCAATTGCGTCAATTCGGCAATTGCGGCTTTGCTGCCTGGCCGCAGCATATCTGTCATTTCAATAAGCTGCGATTCTTCGCCAATGGTGAGGGCCGTGGATATATGCGCACCCGCTTTTTCGGCGCGGCCCAAATAAACAGCGATGCCTTCCCAAAGCGCCGAAACACCATCCCCTGCCATTTCCTGCACACTGCTAAGTTCCGCTGGCGTGACGCCTTCACGCACCAATGCTCGCACCAGGCCCTGGCTCACCGGGTGGCGGCTTGATTGCGCCAACGCGAGCGCCACCATTTTTTCGGTCAATGAAAGCCCGTCTGTGTCAATGGGCCGGGGTTGACCCATGGTAAGCGTGCCCGTCTTGTCAAACAGCACCCGGTCCGCATCGGCCAACCGTTCAAGCGCACTGCCATCCTTGACCAGCACACCTTTGCGCATCAGCGCACCTGATGCCACAACCTGTGCCGCCGGAACCGCAAGACCCAAGGCGCACGGACAAGTGATAATCAGCACCGCGACCGCGATCAGCAGCGACTGGTGCCAACCTGCCCCTGCGATCATCCAGCCCACAAAAGCCAGCAGCGCGAGACTGTGTACGGCGGGCGCGTAATAACGCGCCGCGCGGTCGGCGACGCGGACATAAAAAGAACGGTGCTGCCCTGCTTCGTCCATTAACCGCGCTATATCGGCAATACTTGTGTCGCGGCCCGTGGCGGTCACGCGCACATGCACCGGTGCATCCATATTCATCGTGCCAGCCAGTACAGCGTCGTCCTTACCCAGCATCTGCGGATCGCTTTCTCCCGTCAGCATCGACATGTTAAAACCGCTTTGTCCCTGTTCGATCACACCATCAGCCGCCAGGCTTTCCCCCGCCGCCACCAGCATTGTCATACCAGGCTGGATATCCACCGCTTTTGTCCAGACGGTGGTGCCATCCCCCTGCACCACCATCGCCCCCGGCGCTGTCTTGCCGAGCAGCGCCGAAATACCCTCACGCGCACGGTCGCGCATCATGCCATCAAGCACGCGCCCCGCCAGCAGAAAGAAAAGCAGCATCACCGCGCCATCAAAATAGGCATGCGGGCCGCTGGTAATGGTTTCATAAAGGCTAAGCGCCGTCGCCAGAATGATGCCAATCGAGATCGGCACATCCATATTGGTGCGACCATAGCGCAGCGCCATCGCCGCCGAAGCGAAAAAAGGCCGCCCGGAATAAGCAATCACCGGAATGGCAATTAACGCGGACAGCATATGAAACAGATCACGCGTCACCCCGACCGCGCCTGACCAGACGCTGACCGACAGCAGCATGATATTCATCATGCCAAAACCCGCCACCGCAAGCGCACGCAGCAACCGCGCCGTATCCCCGCGATCTTCAGCCAATGGATTTTCGGCGAGTATCTGCGCTTCAAAACCCAGTTTTTCTATCGCTCGCAATATCCTGTCTTCGGTGAGCTCTGGTGCATGCGACACGGCCACTTGCTTGGCCGAAAAGTTGACCCGCGCAGCGGCCACGCCCGGCATTTCGGAAAGGCCGCGCTCTATTTTGGAAATACACCCTGCACAGCGCATAGTCGGCACGGCAAAGCGGCTGTCTTCGCATGCGGCATTTTCCGCCGCATCATGCAAAGGCAGCGCCGCGTTCATTTTACTTCACCCAGCGTGACATGGTCACGCCCGTCTTTCTGCACATGGATTTTCAGTTTCCACCGGCCAGCGGGCAGGTCTTCGCGGCTCTGATACGTGCCCGCCGTACCTTCTTGCATAGTCAGCGTAAACGGATCAGTGCGCCCCACCGGATGATCGGCTAGCACTTTGATCTGCGCATCGGTAAGCGCAGCACCGTTTTTATCCGACAGGTCAATCTGTAACCTGCCACCCTGACGTGCGGGCTTGCCCACATTCCAGCCATATGCATCCTGTACCTCGGCTTTTGCCAGCCAGTCATTATATTTCTGGCTGGCGACATAGCTGTTATCAACCACCGTCCCGCCAAAGCTGGAAATCGCGAAGCGCGCCATAGTGAAATTGACAGCAGCGATCACACCGAAAAAAGCCACGAACATCCATGTCGCGTGATAGCCGGTGAATTTCTTGCGCCCTCGCCGTTCCGTATCGCCGCGATCACTCACATCATTCTCCCGGCCGTTCAAAGAACAGCTCTTCGA
Organism: Sphingorhabdus sp. Alg239-R122; assembly: GCF_900537065.1. GTDB lineage: Bacteria > Pseudomonadota > Alphaproteobacteria > Sphingomonadales > Sphingomonadaceae > Alg239-R122. The sequence continues at coordinate 24,375 of NZ_UNRC01000012.1, forward strand.
TATCAGTCACGGCATCTTCATCCGTACCGCGCACACTCATCTTATAGGCCTGCTTACCGCCTTCACGTGGGCCCGCAACGAACAACCGCACCTTGGCGACACTGTCAGCGGCAACTTTTGTGGTCAATTTCGTCTGCGTATCCGGACGGGCAGTTCCGCCCGCCCATAGTGTCGCGCCTTCAAGTCCGGAAATGGCAATTTCCACTTCGCGCGGACGGCTTTCCATGTTGCGTATCTTCGCGGTGTAGCTGTTGCGGATCTCCCCGCCCGCAAGCTGCACATAGACAGGGTTGCGGTCATGCTGGACTGCGATGTCCAATCGTGTGCGATTGCCAAGCGTAAACAGCATGGCAAGACCAATTGCGGCCCACACCCCGAAATAGACAAGCGTGCGCGGGCGCAGCAGCGTCTTCCAGGTCGGCGGCGTTTCCGCGCCCTTGGCCTCCGCCTCCGCATCATCGGCGGTGATATAGTCGATCAGGCCGCGAGGCCGGCCGACCTGCCCCATCACCTTGTCACATGCGTCAATACACAGCGCACAGGTGATGCACCCGATCTGTGGGCCTTCACGAATGTCAATGCCAGTCGGACACACTGCCACACACTGGTTGCAGTCAACACAGTCGCCATAAATATCGGGATTGGCTTTCGCTTTCTTGACGCTCCCACGCTCTTCACCACGCCAGTCCTTATATGTAACCAGCAGCGATTTTTCGTCCATCATCGCAGTCTGGATGCGCGGCCACGGGCACATATAGACGCACACCTGTTCACGCATAAAACCGCCGAAAATAAAGGTAATCGCGGTCAATATACCAACCGTTGCATAGGCCACCATTGCCGCCTGACCGGTCCAGAAATCCACGGTCAAAGTGGGCGCATCGGCAAAGTACATGATCCACGCGCCGCCTGTCCAGAAAGCGATAAACAGCCAGATGGCCCATTTCGACAGGCGTTTGAAAATCTTCTGCGGTCCCCATGGCGCATCTTTCAGCCGGAATTGCGCATTGCGATCACCATCGACAAAGCGTTCGACATGCTGGAACAGGTCGGTCCATACCGTCTGCGGACAGGCATAGCCACACCAGGCCCGGCCCACCGCAGATGTGACCAGGAAAAGGCCGATGCCCGCCATTACCAGCAGCCCGGCCACATAATAGAATTCATGCGGCCAGATTTCGATGTTGAACATGTAGAAACGCCGGTTCGCCAGATCCACCAACACCGCCTGATCGGGTGCATGGGGTCCGCGGTCCCACCGGATCCATGGCGTGATGTAATAGATGGCGAGCGTGATCGCCATGATACCCCATTTCAGGCGGCGGTAAAACCCGTCCACGGCTTTTGGAAAAACCTCTTTACGGCTTTCATAAAGCTGGATTTCGGGGCCGCCTGCGGGCTTAAGACTGGACATCTTTCCCGCCTTCGCCAACCGCCTGGTCGCCGGCCGCTTCTTCTGCCACTGCCTCATCAGCATTCGTGGCTGCAGGCAGCGCCTCCCCGCCGCCCAGCGAGTGGACATAGGCCGCCAGCATACGGACCGTAGCCGGGTCAAGCCGGTGACCCCAGCGCGGCATCACGCCATATCGGCTGTTCGTGATCGTATTGGTCAGTGACGTGCGGCCAATTCCGTACAGGCTGATGGCATCAGTCAGGTTCGGCGCGCCCTGCGTGCGGTCACCCGTGCCGTCCGCACCGTGGCAGACTGCACAGTTGCTCTCATACAAAGCCGCACCGCGCGTAGCCGAAGCGCTCTGCTCCTCTTCACCGGAAATAACACGGATATGAGACACAAGGTCGCTGATTTCCGCGCTGCTCAATATGCCATCACGGCCAAAAGCGGGCATTTGCGAAAAGCGGGTTTCGGAATGATCCGGGTTACGGATACCGTGGACCAGCGTATATTCAATCGCCTCCAGGTCGCCGCCCCATAGCCATTCGTCATCGTTCAGGTTCGGGTAGCCACTGCCCGGACGGATGCCGTCCGCACCCGTGCCGTGGCATTGCACACAGTGCACCTTGAACGCGCTGCGTCCGCCTTCAATCGCGGCCTGCATCAGCTCGGGCTTTTCATATAATGTGTTGATATCACCTGCCACCAATGCCTGCCGGATAGGCTCCAGCTCTTTATCACGCGCATCAAGTTCCTGCTGCAGGTCGCCGCGGCTCGACCAGCCGAGCACGCCTTCGGTCGCGCTGTTGACCATTGGCCATGCCGGATAAAGGATCACATAGACAATGCCCCAGATGATGGTGGCATAGAGCGTCCACAGCCACCAGCGCGGCATCGGCGTATCAAGCTCCTCAATACCGTCCCATTCATGGCCAACGGTTTGCGTCCCGGTGGGTTCATCAATACGTTGATTGTCAGCCATTATTCTGCTCCCCGTTTATATCGGTACGGCCTTTTTCATTTTCCCGGAAAATCATCTGCGCAGCATCATCATGGTGCCGCCGCGCGCCCGGACGGAATGTCCAGAGCGCAAAACCGATCCATAGCAGCGCCATGAACAGCAATCCCCAGCTATCGGCAAAATGGCGCAATGCTTCATAGTTCATCGCGGCTGCTCCTGCGCTTCGCCCTTCTCAAAATCAACCAGCGTGCCAATCATCTGCAGATAGGCGACCAGCGCATCCATTTCGGTCAGGCGATCAGGATTGCCGTCAAAATCACGCGCCTGTGCCTTGGGATAGCGCGCCAGAAGATCTGTCGTGCTCGCTTCGGCATCCGCCTGTGCAGCCAGATCTTCGTTCGCAGCCTCAATCGCTTCCTTGGTATAAGGTACGCCAACACGTGACATTGCTTTCAAATGGGCGCTCATGTCACCGGCCTTAAGGTCTTTTTCGGCCAGAAATGCATAAGGCGGCATGATCGATTCCGGCACAACAGAGCGCGGATCTTTCAGATGCTGCACATGCCATTCGTCCGAATAGCGGCCACCCACACGGGCGAGATCAGGCCCTGTGCGTTTTGAACCCCATTGGAATGGATGGTCATACATGGATTCCGCCGCAAGGCTGTAATGGCCATAACGCTCCACTTCATCGCGAAACGGACGCACCATCTGGCTGTGACAGGTATAACAGCCTTCACGGATATAGATGTTGCGACCCGCCAGCTCGAGCGGTGTATAAGGCCGCACGCCTTCCACTTTCTCAACCGTATTGTCGATCCAGAAAAGCGGCGCAATTTCAACGATACCGCCAATCACCACGGCGATAAGCGAGAAAACCGACAGCAGCGTGATATTGCGTTCCAGCTTTTTATGCTTCTGAGTGAATGTAGACATTATCTTTTTCTCCTCACTCGGCCGGCTGCGCGACAATCGGTTTGTCGGCGGCTTCATTATGCGGCGTTTCGGTCATGGCTTTTTCTTCGCGTAGCTTGCCAAGCACGGTCATCCATACATTGTAGACCATGATGGCAGCACCGGCGAGGTACATCAGCCCGCCCAGCGCGCGGATCAGGTACATAGGAAGCATGGCTGATACGACTTCGGAGAAGGAATAGACGAGATAGCCATCCGCGCCATATTCGCGCCACATCAGGCCCTGCATGATGCCCGCTACCCACATGGACGCAGCGTAGAGCACGATGCCAAACGTCGCGAGCCAGAAGTGCCAGTTGACCATGCGCAGGCTGTACAGGCGCTGGCGTCCCCACAGGCGCGGTACCAGATAGTATAGCGCGGCAAAGGTGATCATGCCGTTCCACCCCAGTGCGCCGGAGTGCACATGGCCGATGGTCCAGTCGGTATAATGTGACAGGCTGTTCACCGCCTTGATCGACATCATCGGGCCTTCAAACGTGCTCATGCCATAGAAAGCGAGCGCGATGACCATCATGCGGATGATCGGATCGGTGCGGATTTTCTCCCATGCGCCATTCAGCGTCATCAGGCCGTTGATCATGCCGCCCCAGCTTGGCATCCACAGGATAACCGAAAATACCATGCCAAGCGTCTGCGCCCAGTCGGGTAGCGCGGTATAATGCAAATGGTGCGGCCCCGCCCAGATATAGAGGAAAATCAGCGACCAGAAATGGATGATCGACAGGCGGTAACTATAGACCGGACGTTCGGCCTGTTTCGGCACGAAGTAATACATCATGCCCAGGAAACCCGCCGTCAGGAAAAAGCCCACGGCATTATGGCCGTACCACCACTGTGTCAGTGCATCCTGTACGCCGGCAAAAGCGCTATAGCTTTTCGCGCCAAGCAGGCTGACCGGCATGGCAAGGCCATTGACCAGATGCAGCATGGCGACAGTGAGGATGAACGCCAGAAAAAACCAGTTCGCAACATAGATATGCGGTTCGCTACGCTTCACAATCGTGCCGATAAACACCACGGCATAGCTGACCCATACAATCGTCAGCCACAGGTCAACATACCATTCAGGCTCAGCATATTCTTTCGACTGGGTAACGCCCAGCAGGTAACCGGTCGCCGCAAGCACGATAAACAGCTGATACCCCCAGAAAACGAAACGGGCGAGACCAGGGAAAGCCAACCTCGCCCGGCAGGTGCGCTGGACGATATAAAAACTCGTCGCAATAAGCGCATTGCCTCCAAAAGCAAAAATAACGGCAGAAGTGTGCAGCGGGCGCAACCGCCCGAATGTGGTATATTCAAGGCCCAGGTTGAGCACCGGAAAGGCGAGTTGCAGCGCAATATAAAGCCCCACAGCAAAGCCGGCCATGCCCCAGAACAGCGTCGCAATCACACCCCAGCGGATCGGTTCGTCATCATATATGCCGGGATCCGCCGGTGATTTGATGATGCCTCGCGCAATCGCGCCATAGTCCGCCTTGCTGACCGTGACCCAAAGCACAATCAGACACGCAATGGTGATGATGCCCATATGCACCGCAAAACCGCCATCGGCGGCCAGTGCCATCGCCATAAATGCAAGTGCAGCCAGAACCAGCCAGCCGCCGGCCCGAAATACCAGATTATCCATAATGTCTTTCCCTGTATCGACGGTGGATCTTCACCTTCAATAGCAAAAGCCTTGGCGCTTTCCAGCACGCATTCATTGATTTGGGTCAAAAAAACGGATGCCGGCACAGGTTTTTTGCCGGCTTCCAGGGTTTGCGCAGCACCTATGCCTCGACTGCAAGCGCCTCACGGTCGAGAATGACGACTGTGCGGCGATCAGGGAGGTCTATAAGCCCCTGTTTCTTGAGTCGGGTGAACTGGCGGCTCACCGTTTCGATGGTCAGCCCCAATATGTCCGCCACCTGCTGCCGCCCGAAGGGCAGCTCAAAACTGCTTCGGGCCGGAATATCCGTGCACCCTTTCTCGGCCAGCCGTTCCGACATTTCCAGCAGGAAACTGGCTATTTTCTCTGACGCGCTCTTGCGGCCCAAAAGCAGCATCCATTGCCGCGCACGGTCCAGCTCGGACAATGTCTTATCGAGCAGCTTGTGCTCAAGCCGTGGGTGGGATTTGGCAAAGTCATCAAATGCGCTGCGCGGAAAGACACATAATTTCGTGTCGGTAATGGCCGTTACCGTTTGCGCTGATGTGGTGCCGTAAGGGCGGCCGATAAAATCTGACGGATAGACAAGGCCAACAATCTGTTCGCGTCCGTCTTCCAGCGAACTGGTCAGCTTCATGACACCATCTATCACATTGGCAACCAGATGCGCGTCTTCGCCTTCCCACATCAGCGACCGGCCGCGTTCAATCTGCTGCTGATGGCCGATTTTGTTGAGCGCATCGAGTTCACTGGCGTCGAGATCCGCGCAAATCGCACGGTTTCTGATGAGGCAGGCGGAGCATTGATTCATATCAATGACATTAGAGGGATTATTCAACCTGTGCAATTGTAACATGTGCAACTCGCCTGCCATATCTTGCGCATGGCCAGCAATCGGTCTAGCTGGAAACCATGGCTGAAAATCTCCACACGCTGCGCCCGCGCCGATCCTGCCTCTATATGCCGGGGTCAAATGCCCGCGCCATGGAAAAGGCAAAAAACCTTGCCGCCGACTGCATCATTCTCGACCTGGAAGATGCCGTTGCGCCAGAAGCAAAGGTGCAGGCCCGTCAGGCTGTGTGCGACATGGTTGCCAAACGGCCTTTCGGCCACCGTGAGACGGTGATACGCATCAATGCGCATGGCAGCGAATGGGGCAGGGACGACCTGATGGCAGCAGTGCGCGCGAGGCCTGATGCCATATTGGTACCAAAAATCACATCTGCCGATGATATCCCGGCATTGAACGTAGCGCTGGCTGCTGCGGGCGCGGATGACACGCTTGCCCTGTGGGTGATGATCGAAATGCCGCTCGCCATCCTTAATATTGCCAGCATCGCCGCCACAGCGCGTTCAACCCGGCTGGCCGCTTTCGTGATGGGGACCAATGACCTCGCCAAGGAAATGCTGGCCATTCCCACACCGGATCGTGCAGCCTTTCACACCGCGCTGTCGCTTAGCGTGACAGCAGCCCGCGCACATGGGCTGGCTGCGATTGATGGCGTATATAATGATATTTCCGACAATGATGGCCTGCGCGCCGAGTGCGAACAGGGGCGTATCATGGGTTTTGAAGGCAAAACGCTGATCCACCCGGCCCAGCTGGAAACATGCAACACGGTCTTTTCGCCCGATGACAGGGAAATTGCCGAAGCCCATGCCATTATCACCGCATTCGAAGAGCCCGCGAACAAGGGCAAGGGCGTGCTGAAAGTAAACGGCAAAATGGCCGAGCTGCTGCACCTCGAACAGGCGCGCCGCACCGCCGCGATTGCCGAAGCAATAGCAGCGATCACATAGCCGCAATTTCAGCGCAAAAACATCTTCTGTCTTGACCCGGGCGGCGGTTGCGTTAACTCCATGGGCCCATGAAATTCTTCTCTGACAATGCCGCGCCTACGCACCCGAAAGTCATGCAGGCCATGATCGATGCGGACCGTGCCGACACCGCCTATGACGGCGATGCCCTCAGCCAGAAACTGGACAGTGCATTTTCGGACGTTTTTGAAACGGAAGTAAGCGCGTTGTGGGTACCTACCGGCACTGCCGCCAATTGCCTCGCGCTCGCGGCACTCTGCCCGGCGCATGGGGGCATCATATGCCATGAAATGGCACATATCGAGCAGGATGAGGCAGGCGCACCGGGATTTTATACCGGCGGAGCCAAGCTGATGCTGCTTCCCGGCGAAGGCGCGAAAGTCGACGCTGCTACCGCGCGCAACCATCTTGCGGGTATCCGCGATGACGTACATCAGGTGCAGGCTGCTGCGGTCTCCATCACCAACGCCACCGAATATGGCCTGACCTATACGCCCAGGGAAATCACTGAGCTGTCAGCAATTTGCAAGGAGCGCGGCATGGGCCTGCATATGGATGGCGCGCGGTTTGCGAACGCAGTCGCATCCAGCGGCATGTCACCCGCTGATCTCACCTGGAAGGTTGGCGTTGATGTGCTGAGTTTCGGCTTTGTCAAAAATGGCGGAATGAGCAGCGAGGCGCTGGTCTTTTTTGACCGGGATCTTGCCGCCGAGACCCATTACCGCCGCAAGCGCGCCGGACATCTATTGTCAAAAGGCCGCTATATGGCAGCACAGCTGCTCGCCATGCTGAAAGATGATTTATGGCTGGATAATGCCCGCGCCGCCAATGCGGGTGCGCAGCTTATTGCAGAAGCGGCGGGCGACCGCCTGGTCTATCCGGTGCAGGCCAATGAAGTGTTCCTGCGTATGACGGCGGACGAAGCCGGGGCGCTGCGCGCACAGGGATTTGACTTTTATGACTGGGCCCCTGCTGATGATGGCCACGGCCAGGTCCGCCTCGTCACCAGCTGGAATCAGGATGCCGATGCGGTGGCACCGCTCGCCAACGCCATTGGTGCGCTTTGAACCGCGCCGACCCTGAACTGCCTCCCGCCTCCTCCCCTGATGCCCCGCCGGAGGAACCGGGCTTTTTTGCGCCGCACATATTGGTGCCCTTCCTGCTCTGCTCACTGATCTGGGGTTCGACCTGGCTGGTGATAAAGGACCAGATCGCAAATGATATCCCGCCCGTCTGGTCGGTGACTTACCGTTTTATCATTGCCGCCAGCGCCATGTTCTTCCTGACCGCTTTTCGCCGCCTGCCCTTCCGTATAGATGCCCGCGGACAGGTTGTTGCCGCGATACTCGGCGTGCTGCAATTCACGCTCAATTTCAACTTTGTCTATAATGCCGAATATTATGTGACATCAGGACTGGTCGCCGTGCTGTTTGCACTGCTGATCATTCCCAATGCCGTGCTGGGCCGGATATTCCTGGGTCAGAAAATCACCGGTAGCTTTGTCGCAGGATCCATAGTCGCAATTGCAGGCGTGGCTCTGCTGTTTGTCCATGAATATCGTGCCGCGCCGGGCACTGCAGATATGGTGGCATGGGGCGTCGGCTTCACTTTGCTGGGCATTTTATCGGCCTCTATCGCCAATGTGATGCAGGCGGCAAAGACGCTCAAGGCCTATCCAATTATCCCGCTGCTTGCATGGGCGATGCTGTGGGGTGCGGCGCTGAACGGCCTATATGCGTTCATAACAAGCGGCCCACCTGTCTGGGAAAATGACTGGTCCTATTTTGGCGGTATATTATGGCTGGGCATCGCCGCCTCCGCTGTCACTTTCCCGCTTTACTTCGGCCTGATCCGGCAGATTGGCGCTGCCAAAGCCGCTTATTCCAGCGTGCTGGTGCCTGTCACCGCAATGACATTGTCGACCATATTTGAAGGCTATGTCTGGTCCACGCTCGCAATTGGCGGCGCGGTGCTGGCTATGGCGGGGCTGCTCATTGCGATGCAGGCGCGGAAAAAATCTGTTTGAGGTTCTTTTGATTTCACGGCCAGAGCGCTTACGCGCTCGCCTCCGGTGGGGCGGCGCAATAAGCGCCGGCGGCCGGTCGGCCTTGCCGGACTGCTGGTCGCAGTCCGGTTAAGCGCGAAACGCCAGCTTTCATGTTACCGCAATTTCGCGAAAGCGTTCCGTATGGCAAAAGCCCGAACGGCCAATATGCCGTTTGCAAGCGCGACTGCGCGCCCGGGCTTATTGCCCGGAACCCATTTGGAGGCTGGCGCGTAGCGCCTGGCCGTGAAATCAAATAAGACTCTTCAACCCTGCATGATAGTCAGGATATTGCAGCTTCCATCCCAGCACCCGCTTGGCTTTGCCATTCGCCACCCGGCGGTTTTCGGCGTAAAAACCCCGCGCCATGGGCGACAGCTCCGCCTCTTCCAGCGATTGCAACGGCGGTGGATCCACACCAAGCAACTGGCAGGCTTTCACGATCACATCGTTTTGCGGTGCGGGCAGGTCATCGGACAGGTTATATATGCCCGGCAGGCCATCAAATGATGCAATTACGCCAGAGACAATATCATCGACATGCACGCGGCTGAATACCTGACCCGGCAGGTCAATGCACTTCGCCCTGCCATCGCGCACGCGGTCCAGCACGCTGCGGCCCGGACCATAAATGCCCGGCAGCCGGAATATACAGACTCTTTTGTCCAAAGCCTGCCAGTCCGCATCCGCTGCGGTCCGTGCCGTACGCCGCCCACCGCCAGTCGGCGTGCTTTCATCGACCCAAGCGCCGTGCGCATCACCGTAAACACCTGTAGAAGACAGATAGCCGATCCAACTGGCAGGAGCAGCGGCAATGTCATCTTTATAGTGGGTCAGGACATCGTCATGCCCGCTCTTGCGATCCGGCGGAACCGACGACAATATATGCGTTGCTTTTCCCAGCGCCGCGCGCACGGCAGCGCCATCTGCAAAATCCACATTGCCCCCGCTGCCGGTGCCATCCACCTGCCAGCCCTCTGTGCGCAACCGGTCCGCCAGCCTCCCTGCGGTATACCCCATGCCGAAAATGAAAATCCGTACCATGCCCCTGCTTATACCGCGTGCGATGCAATGCAAACGTCCAATCAGGCAAATCGCCAGTAGAATTTTGCCGTAACTGGTTTAGAGATAGGCTGGAACACATAAGAAAGCGCCGTCCATGCCCCTTGCTCCCGAAATTCTCCGCTCCGACATGCTTGGTGATGTGCCGCATGGCTTTCTGGGCCGCAGCGGCGGTGTTTCGGAAGGTATCTATGCGGGCCTGAATGTGGGCCTGGGGTCGGATGACGGACGCGATGCCATTATGGAGAACCGCCGGATTGCGCGTGACGCCGTTTTGCCCGGTGCCGAGCTGGTGATGATGCATCAGGTGCATTCACCCGATGCTGTCACGGTGACAGAAGCGATTCCGGTTGATGCCCGCCCGCATGCCGATGCGATGGTGACGAACCGTCCGGGCCTGTTGCTCGGCATACTGACCGCCGACTGCGTGCCCGTGCTGTTTCATGATACCAAGGCCGGGGTGGCAGGCGCGGCGCATGCCGGATGGAAAGGCGCGCTGGGCGGTGTCACCGACAGCACTCTTGATGCAATGGAGAAACTTGGCGCAAACCGTGCCAATATCGCCTGCGCCATTGGCCCCTGCATTGCCCAGAAAAGCTATGAAGTGGATGAAGGATTCATGCGGCGTTTCATCGAGGCAGATGTCATTAATGAGCGTTTCTTTGGCGCGGGCAAGCCGGGACATTATCAGTTCGATATCGAAGGCTATGTTGCCGCCCGCCTCGCCGCGGCAGGTGTAACCCGGGTCGACCTGCTCGGACAGGATACCTATTCACAGCCGGACAGGTTTTACAGCTACCGCCGGTCCTGTCATAAGAACGAGCCTGGTTATGGGCGGCAGGTGTCACTGATCGGGATCAGGGGATAGAAACATGCAAAATCCAATCGGGCTGATTGTCGGCATTGCCGGTTTCGTCCTGACATTCCTGATTCCAGCACCCGAAGCCATGCCGGTGGCCGCATGGCACACAGCGGGCCTGGTGTTCTGGATGGCGACATGGTGGATGACGCAGGCGGTACCGCTCACGGTCACGGCGCTCTTGCCCTTCATCATCCTGCCGCTCACCGGCGTGCTGACGGCGAAGGAAACCGCCTCGGCCTATTATTCACCGATCCTGTTCCTGATCCTGGGCGGCGCGTTTATTGCGCTGGCGATAGAACGTGTGGGGCTGCACCGGCGACTCGCGCTCGCGATCATATCGCGCAGCGGGGACGGGGTTTGGCGCCTATTGCTCGCGTTTATGATCGCCACTGCTATCCTCAGCATGATAATTTCCAATACATCCACCACGCTCATCATGGTGCCGATTGCGCTTGCCGTGTTGGCGGCGGGCGGTGTCAAGGATGGCGATACAGGCGGCATCGCTGGCGCGCTGATCATGGGTATCGCCTTTGCCGCTTCGATTGGCGGTATCGGCACATTGGTTGGTTCCCCCACCAACGCAATTGCGGCGGGGCTTATCAATGAGACGCTCGGCACCGATATCGATTTCCTGACATGGGCGATGTACGGCATTCCCGCCGTGCTGCTCGGCATTCCCATATGCGCGCTGATACTGGGCCGCATCCAGAATCTCTCCGCTGACACGTTCGATGTCGCGGTGGCACGGCAAGCCATTTCGGGGCAAAGCGCATGGTCCACGGCGGAAAAGCGCCTCGTACCGCTGGTGGCGCTCGTTGTGCTGGCATGGATGACGCTGCCGCTGTTGAAAAGCATAACCGTGCCCGGCGCGCTGACTGATGGCAGCATAGCCATTATCGGCGGCATATTGCTGTTCCTCATTCCCGATGGCACGGGCCGGCCGCTGCTCGAATGGAAAGAGGCGGACCGCGCGCCATGGGGCGTCATCATGATGTTCGGCGGCGGCCTTGCGCTGGCGGCTGGCATTGGTGCATCAGGCCTCGACACATGGCTGGGCAGTGCCCTCGAACCGCTGTCCGCCGTGCCGCTCATTGTCATAGCCATCGCGCTGGTGGCGCTGGTCATCCTCGTCACCGAATTTGCGTCCAATGTCGCCACAGCCAGCGGGATTATCCCCGTGGTCGCCGCACTGATCCTTGCACTCGGTGTCGATCCGATACTGCTCGCCATGCCCGCAGCGATGGCAGCCAGCTGGGGTTTTATGCTGCCATCAGGTACCGGACCAAACGCGATCGCCTGGGCCAGTGGCCATATCGCGTTGCCGAAAATGCTGAAGTCGGGGCTGTTGCTTGATATTGCGGGCGTACCGATCATGATCGGCGCGGTATGGGCAGTGGCTTCTGTTTTTTGATTTCTCCCCCTTCCCATAATCACCATTTCATTTTATCAATCCTGCACAGGTTTCAGGTGATATGATTCTGCGGAGGTTAGAATCTCGGACCCTGATGCTGCCTTGTCTGGCTCCTGCCTTCCTGGGAGCGATTCACACGCCGCAGCAAAACAGCCATGCGGCATATAGTTTAGGAGGGTAATCATGACCGACACCGTTAAGCCTGTGGGCGAACCCACACCGCGCCGCAACCCGAAACCCGAAGTGGAAAAACTGGGCGGCCGCAAGCTCAAACCCGCCACCTTGATGATGGGGCACGGCTTTGACCCGACATTGTCCGAAGGTTCATTGAAACCACCTATTTTCCTTACCTCCACATTCGCTTTTGAAAGCGCGGCGGCGGGCAAGCGCCATTTTGAAGGCCTGACCGGCAAGCGCCCCGGCGGCGCGGAAGGCCTGGTCTATTCACGCTTTAACGGTCCGAACCAGGAAATCCTCGAAGACCGCCTCAGCGTCTGGGAAGACGCCGAAGATGCGCTTGTTTTCTCCAGCGGCATGTCGGCCATTGCAACGCTGTTTCTCGCCTATGCCAGCCAGAATGACGTGATCGTGCATTCCGGCCCGCTTTATGCGGCGACCGAATCCATGGTGTCGAAAATCCTGTCACGCTTTGGCATTACCTATATCGATTTCCCCGCAGGCGCGAGCCGTGCAGAGCTGGACAATATTCTGGACCAGGCCAAGGCGAAAGCGGCTGAAACAGGCGGCAAGGTGGCGATGATCTATCTTGAAAGCCCCGCCAACCCGACCAATGCGCTGGTTGATATCGAAGCCGTGTCGGCGAGCCGTGACGCGCTGTATGGCGATGCGGATTACAAACCGCCCATCGCCATCGACAATACGTTCCTGGGTCCATTGTGGCAGACGCCGCTCAAACATGGCGCGGACATTACCGTCTATAGCCTGACCAAGTATGTCGGCGGGCACAGCGATCTTGTCGCGGGCGGCCTGATCGGTGCGAAAAAATTCATGGACCCGGTCCGTGCACTGCGCAACACCATTGGCACGATATGCGATCCAAACACCGCGTGGATGCTGCTGCGTTCACTGGAAACCGTTGAACTGCGCATGACGCGTGCGGGCGAAAACGCCGCGAAAGTATGCGCATTCCTGAAAGACCATCCCAAAGTCGATGGCCTTGGCTATCTCGGCTTTATCGATGATGCCTCACAGCAGGATATTTACGATCGCCACTGCACCGGTGCCGGTTCCACCTTCTCACTGTTCATCAAGGGCGGCGAAGCGGAAAGCTTTGCCTTTCTCGATGCCATGCGGATCGCCAAATTGGCCGTCAGCCTGGGCGGCACGGAAACACTCGCCAGCCATCCGGCGGCGATGACGCACCTGTCAGTATCCGAAGAACGCCGCGCGCAGCTTGGCATTACGGATAACCTGGTGCGCATTTCGATCGGTGTTGAGGATCCGGAAGATCTGATCGCTGATTTCGATAATGCACTGAAGGCGGTGTAATCTATTTCCCTCCCCCCATTGGGGGGAGGGCTATCACATCTTCCCGCTCAGCAGCATCCAGGCTGCTGCGGCGTTGAACAACGTATACACCCCGTACACGAACAGCGCGATCACCGACCCTGCGCCCGCAAAACCCATGGCAGCAAGCAGCACGGCGAATTCGAGCACATAGCCCGCCCAGCCGCCAAAGCCTCTGCCCATGGAGCGCCGCATCTGTTCGACCATCGGATGCCGGCTTTCCATGGTCGCCTTATGCATCGCGAAGTTCGCCACACCGCACAGGAAAATCAGGATGATGGATACGTTCATGAGCTATATTTAGGTATCCGCCGGATGCGCGTCCAGTTCACGGGCGAGAAAGGCCAGAATATGCGCAGGATCTTCACGGCCAGCCCTGATGCCGATCCAGGCAAACATGGCCCCGAACAGGGCCATGCCCGCGCTGATAAGCAAAAGCGTGATATCCAGCGTAAACCCGGCGGGAATGAAAATCATGGCCAGCATCGCAAACCAGAAAATCAGGAAACTTATCCCGCCAATTGGTATGCCTAGCGTACCGGTGATGCGCGTGCCGCCGTCATGTGGCTCCATCTTTGCTTTCAGCACCGGTGCAAAGCTGTTCTTCTTTCGCCGCCGCACATAACGCAGCTCCATGTCATATTGCGTGCCATTGCCAATCACGCGCGCCTTCTTCTTTGGCATTTCCCGCTTCATGATTTTCTTGAGCGTGCGCGCAATATCCTCCGGGCTGTGCGGAGAGACAAGGTCAATATCCCGGCGGCCAAACATTATGCTTCTTCCAACAAGCCTTCCCTGGCAATTTTCTCACGCCATACCAGCGGTGCCAGATGGTGAACACTGTCGCCCGCGCTGTCGACCGCGACGGTCACCGGCATGTCCTGCACCTCAAACTCGTATATCGCTTCCATGCCCAGGTCCTCAAAACCAACAATCTTGCTGCCCTTGATGGCCCGGCTGACGAGATAAGCGCTGCCCCCCACGGCCATAAGGTAGGCCGATTTATGCTTTTTGATTGCCTCAATCGCCATGGGGCCGCGTTCCGCCTTGCCGACCATGGCCAGCAGGCCTTCTTCCAGCATCATGTCGGTAAACTTGTCCATCCGCGTGGCGGTAGTAGGACCAGCAGGGCCGACCACTTCCTCACCCACCGGATCAACCGGACCGACATAATAGATGACGCGCCCGCGGAATTCGACAGGCAGCTGTTCGCCGCGCGCCAGCATATCCTTGATCCGTTTGTGCGCGGCATCCCGCCCGGTCAGCATCTTGCCATTGAGCAAGAGCCGGTCACCATGTTTCCAGCTCTGCACTTCTTCGCTCGTCAAAGCATCCAGCTGCACCCGTTTTGCCTCCGACGACGGGGTCCAATTCACATCAGGCCATTCGTCCAGCTTGGGCGCCTCCAGATAGGCAGGCCCGCTGCCGTCCAGCGTAAAGTGCGCGTGGCGGGTCGCGGCGCAGTTGGGAATCATCGCCACCGGTTTCGATGCAGCATGGGTCGGGAAGTCCATAATCTTCACATCCAATATGGTCGAAAGACCGCCCAATCCCTGTGCCCCAATGCCCAGCGCATTGACTTTGTCGAACAATTCGATGCGCAGCTCCTCAATATCATTGCGCGGGCCGCGTTCTTTCAACTGCGCCATGTCGATGCTGCCCATCAGGCTTTCCTTGGCCAGCAGCACTGCTTTTTCGGCCGTGCCGCCAATGCCGATGCCCAGCATGCCAGGCGGACACCAGCCCGCACCCATTTGCGGGATCATGTCGAGCACCCAGTCCACGATATTGTCGGACGGGTTCATCATCTTGAACTTCGACTTATTCTCCGATCCACCACCCTTGGCCGCGACATCAATACTGACGCTGCTCCCCGGCACCATTTCGACATGCATGACAGACGGCGTATTGTCTTTCGTGTTGCGCCGCGTGAAAGCCGGGTCGGCCAGGATCGACGCGCGCAGCTTGTTTTCCGGATGCAGGTACGCGCGGCGCACGCCTTCATCGACAACCTGTTGCAGCGATTTGTTCGATTCGAGCCGGCAATCCTGTCCCCATTTCACGAACACAGTCACAATGCCCGTATCCTGGCAGATCGGCCGGTGTCCTTCGGCGCACATTTTGGAATTAGTCAGGATCTGTGCAATCGCATCCTTGGCCGCGGGCGATTTCTCTGCCCTGTACGCCTCGCCCAGCGCACGGATATAATCCATCGGATGGTAATAGCTGATAAATTGCAGCGCATCGGCCACGCTTTCAATCAGGTCGGCTTCTTTGATGATGGTCGTCATATCGGCTCCGCCACATTGGAAATTGATCTATGCCTTTTGGCGAAAATGGCCGGAGCAAGCAAGGTTTGTATCCAGTGCGGCGTCCTTGCTGTTAAACCTGCAAAAACAATCTAAGCGAGGGCCATTGATCGGTCACTGCCTGCCGCCCGGCTTCGATCGCAGCCCGGATTCTGGACGGTTTGAAATCCAGTGCATCGGAAAAGGCAACCTCGGGTGCAGGTTCAATAATCTGCACGGGTGCGAAGTTATAACGGGCAAGCTGTGTATCAAGCGGCGCCAGAACCTGTGCAATCTGTTCCCCGCTCAGGCCCGTATCCATAAGCTTGCGCAATTGCATGCCCCGCGCGGCGAGCAGATCATTGATCAGCATCGCATTGCCCACATCGCTGCGGGCAATTTCACCGGTCAGTATCTCTACCGAGCGCAGGCCGATCTCGACCAGGTCATCATAGGTCTTGCCCGGCACAATGGGCGCTTCACGCGGCGAGGCCAATATCACCAGCAGCGCGCGTGGTTTTAATTTCATCGCGCTGCTGAGCGGGGCAATATCACGCACCCCGCCATCGACCCACTTGGCCCCATCGCTCGTTTTAAGCGGCTGGAAGAAAGGCGGCTGCGCGCTCGACGCATAGACCCAATCGCCAATATTCGGGTTCTTCTCATCAATATCAACATAGTCACCGGTGGTGAGGTTGACGACTCCGACGCGCAGCTTGCGCCGTGATCTGCGCAGTTTTTCCGGGTCGGCGAAATCCTTGATCTTTTTCTTGATCGCCTTGGCATTATAAAGCGAGTCGGACCCGAACAACGCACTCGCCGCTCCCAAGGGACGCTTGCGGTAAATGTCACTGTTGCGCTTTATCGACAACCATTGATCGAGCAATGCCGGCATGTCATTCATCGCCCCGCCCAGCGCCTGTATCGCGCCGGTCGACACGCCTGCGAATATATCAAAACGGACACCGCGATTCGTTATGAGCTCATCCAGTACGCCGACCTGGAACGCGCCGCGCGCACCCCCGCCGGACAGGACAGCGGCCAATCCTCCTGCCATAAGGCACCTCCTTTGCGCATGATGCACGGTTATTTGCCTACGCTAATCACTTAGCATGAATTGATATTTTTTGCTGAATAATCTATTCGCGCCGGGCACAGACAATGCTGGCATGCCTCCACATGACTGTCCTATGATTGCACGCGTCAATATGCCCGCTTTTTTTGCGGCGGTGCAATTTTTACACAGCCAATCATAAAATATAAAAATTTTGATCCCTGCCCTTGCATTTCGGCAAGGCCAGCTTTGTCCGTGCGTCGCTGCGCTGCACCATTTTACTGCTGCGATAAAGTGAATCATATATGCGGTGAATGGAGTCGTTAAATTGTCATTTACCCTCTTGCGTCTGAAAATGATTCAGGCACTATAGGTAGTGTTGGGTCGTTGGGGGCACATCTACTACTAGTAGCTGAGGCGAAAGTCGCGATTGAATTGGCATGTCGTGGCAGGCGCTTTTTGCGCCGAAAAATAGCGGCGCTCCCATGCTGTTTTAAGCCGGCCTTTTGGGGACAAGTTGGGGATAAGTTTTTCGCCAGCGCAGATATAAAAATGCTATTCGACAGGTCTGGCCTGCCGAATCGAACACATAAAGAACATTTGGGGATATTCGAGGGCATCATGGATTTTAGAGATACGGGCAAGACAGCGGGCATGGATAGCGATACACTGGACACGGCTGGGGACACGGCGGGCGATGACGCGCCGGCAAAAGAAAATGTGTCAAAAACAGCTGCGCAGAAATCCGCGGCAGCAGAGTCCGAAGGCAAACAAGCCGAAAGCAAACAGGATGACATTGGCGTGAGCAACGAAGATAGACTGATCGAAAAAGGCGGAAACGAAGCGGCGGCGGAAACGGCGCCCGCGAAAAGCAAGAAGGATGACAGCCACAAGGTCAATCCGCGCCGGTTCACCATCGTCACTGACGAGAGCCGGGACGCGAACCTGACCGAATTCGGCAAGGAAACGCTGATTGACCGCTACCTGCTGCCGGGCGAGAAATTCCAGGACCTGTTCGCGCGCGTGGCCGATGCCTATGCCGACGATCAGGATCATGCCCAGCGGCTATACGACTATATCTCGAAACTGTGGTTCATGCCCGCTACCCCCGTGCTGTCAAACGGCGGTACCGGACGCGGCCTGCCCATTTCATGCTATCTGAACTCGGTCGATGACTCATTGGGCGGGATCGTCAACACCTGGAACGAGAACGTCTGGCTCGCTTCGCGCGGCGGCGGCATCGGCACCTATTGGGGCAGCGTGCGCGGTATTGGCGAACCTGTTGGCCTGAACGGCAAGACATCGGGCATTATTCCGTTCGTGCGTGTGATGGACAGCCTGACGCTCGCCATTTCGCAAGGGTCACTGCGGCGCGGCAGCGCTGCTTGCTATCTCGACGTCAACCATCCCGAAATCGAGGAATTCCTCGAAATCCGCAAGCCGTCGGGCGATTTCAACCGCAAGGCGCTCAACCTGCATCACGGTGTATTGATCACCGACGAGTTTATGGAAGCCGTGCGCGACGGCGCCGAATTTGATCTGAAATCACCCAAGGATGGTAGTGTGCGCGGCACGGTTGATGCTCGTTCGTTGTTCCAGAAGCTGGTGGAAACCCGCCTTGCCACGGGCGAGCCCTATATCGTGTTCGCTGACACAGTGAACAAAATGATGCCGAAACATCACCGCGATGTCGGCCTGAAAGTTTCCACATCCAACCTTTGTAGTGAAATCACTTTGCCCACGGGTCGCGACCAGCATGGTGAAGATCGCACTGCGGTCTGCTGTCTCTCCTCCCTCAACCTCGACAAATGGGATGAGTGGAGCGGGGACGGCCTGTTTATCGAAGACGTGATGCGCATGCTCGACAATGTGCTTCAGGACTATATCGACCGCGCACCCGAAGAAATGGCGCGCGCCAAATATAGTGCGATGCGCGAACGCAGCGTCGGCCTGGGCGTGATGGGTTATCACAGCTTCCTGCAGGCACGCGGGCTTGGCTTTGAAAGCGCGATGGCCAAATCGTGGAACATGAAAATCTTCAAGCATATTTCGGGCAAGGCATCCGAAGCCTCAATGATGCTGGCAAAAGAACGCGGCCCCTGCCCCGATGCGGCGGACCAGGGCGCGATGGAACGTTTCAGTTGCAAGATGGCGATCGCACCGACTGCGTCCATCTCTATCATCTGCGGCGGAGCCAGCGCGTGTATCGAACCGATCCCGGCCAATATCTACACGCACAAAACCCTGTCGGGCAGCTTTATCGTGAAGAACCCGCACCTGGAAAAAGTGTTGCAGAAAAAGTCGAAAGATTCGACCAACGTGTGGAACTCGATCCTCGAAAAAGGCGGCAGCGTCCAGCATCTCGACTTCCTTACCCAAGAAGAAAAGGACACGTTCAAGACCAGCTTTGAGATTGACCAGCGCTGGCTGCTTGAACTCGCCGCAGACCGCACGCCCTTTATCGATCAGGCACAGTCGCTCAACCTCTTCATCCCTGCTGATGTCGACAAATGGGACCTGTTGATGCTACATTACAAGGCGTGGGAACTGGGCATCAAGTCGCTCTATTACCTGCGCTCCAAATCGATCCAGCGCGCCGGTTTTGCGGGCAGCACCGATGCCCCGGCGGAAGTCACGGCAGGCGGTGTGGAAACGGACAATACGCTCGACCCCAAAAAGGTCGAGCTGATGACCGCGCAAGGCACCGATTATGACGAGTGCCTGGCGTGCCAGTGATATGGCCAGTGACGCCGCCCGTAACACCAGGAACGTGAGGTAAGCGCAGCCCATGGCTATAACCCCGTCAACACTGGTCTGGATCGTGATCGCATTTGCCGCGATCTGTCTGTGGCAGATGCTGGCCGGGCTTTCCAAGATGCGCCGTGCCAGGGCCGAACCCGGTCATCCGCACGCGCCGTTATGGGCGAAAATGGGCAAGATACAGGCGATTGCCGGCGGCGCGATGCTGGCGGGCAATATCCTGTTCAACCTGCCCATGCTGCGGGCTTTGCTAAGCGCCAATTAGGGCAGAGCAGCTAAAACAAGAATTGAAACCGAAGGAAACAGAAGAAGATGTCATTACTCGAAGCCCGCACCCAGTATAAACCGTTTGAATATCCATGGGCCTATGACTTCTGGAAACGCCAGCAGCAGATCCACTGGATGCCCGAAGAAGTACCGCTGGGCGAGGATTGCCGCGACTGGGCGCAAAAGCTTTCCGATCACGAACGCAACCTGCTGACGCAAATCTTCCGCTTCTTTACGCAAGCCGATGTCGAGGTGCAGAACTGCTATCACGACAAGTACGGCCGCGTGTTCAAACCGACCGAAATCAAGATGATGCTGACCGCCTTTTCCAACATGGAAACAGTGCATATCGCCGCTTACTCGCACCTGCTCGACACAATCGGCATGCCCGAAAGCGAATATGGCATGTTCCTGGAATATGAGGAAATGTCGGCGAAGCACGATTACCTGAATGAATTCGGCGTCGATAATGATGAGGATATTGCCAAGACGCTGGCGATGTTCGGCGGGTTCACAGAGGGCCTGCAGCTATTCGCATCGTTCGCGATGCTGATGAACTTCCCGCGCTTTAACAAGATGAAGGGCATGGGGCAGATTGTGAGCTGGTCGGTGCGCGATGAGAGCCTGCACTGCGAAGGCATCACCAAACTCTTCCACGCATTCTGCGCAGAGCGCGACTGCCTGACCAAATCGGTCAAGGAAGACATTATCGACTGCTGCCAAAAGACAGTGCGCCTTGAGGATGCGTTTATTGACCTTGCGTTTGAAGACGGCCCCGTGCCCGGCATGACCGCGAAGGAAATCAAGAAATATATCCGCTATATCGCCGACTGGCGCCTGGGGCAGCTTGGCTTCCAGCCGATCTATATGATCGAGGACCACCCGCTGCCATGGCTCGCGCCGCTGCTCAACGGTGTCGAGCACGCCAACTTCTTCGAAACCCGCGCCACCGAATATTCCAAGGCCGCCACCACCGGCAACTGGAACGACGTGTGGGACAGCTTCGACAAACGCAAAGGCAAGCCCGCGAATGAAGATGTGGCCGCGGATGAGGGCCCGGATATGTTTGAGGATGCGGGAGTCGCGGCGGAGTAGGGGATTAACTGATATATCAACTCTGCACGACAAAATATAGAGTAGCTAAATGTGGGACAACATAGACGACCCAATTAATAGTTTGCCAGATGATCCTCTGGAACGCGTACTTGCATTTAGAAATGGTCTGATGGCGCGAGCTACTGGAGGTGTCATGGACAGTCAAGTCTACCGACTTCTCCGTAAAGAGCTGATGGACAATCCAGAAACAGCGGGCAAAATACCAATATTTGTTAAAACGTGTATGGATGCAGATGATTTTTGGGAATTCATAAAATATGAGTTTGAGACTTATGCAGAGAGACGAAAATATTTACGAGGTGAATTTCAACCACTTTGTGAGTTCTTAGAACAAAAGCCAAGCCCTTCAGTAGAACACATATCTAAATCATTGGAAAACCTTAATGCAGAAAGTGTAAATGCAGCTTGGAGTAAAGCACTTCAACGAAGCATTGATGATCCTGAAGGAGCAATTACAGCTGCAAGAACTTTATTAGAAGCGGTTTGTATGCATATTTTAGATGGAGACATGGAACCCAACGCCCATTATGACCTGCCTAAACTATACAGCCTTGTTTCAAAAAAATTAAGCATTGCTCCTTCACAACATACAGAAAATGTATTCAAACAAATTTTGGGGGGCTGTTCCGGCGTAGTTGAAGGACTTGGAGCACTTAGAAATCGTGTAGGAGATGCACATGGTCAAGGCCGAAGGCCGGTAAAAGTGCAAACTCGCCATGCCACTCTCGCCGTAAACTTGTCTGGAGCAATGGCTTCATTTCTTGTAGATACATCATCTAAGAATAAGTAAGAATTACGGTGAAATTACGAAATTACGAAATTACGGTGACAGTTTACTTAACCCCTAAACTATCCACCCCCTAACACCAGTTCCGTTTATAGCCCTGCCATCTTTCGGCCAGGCCTTCCGCGACCAGCGTGTTGCCCAGGCTCTCGCCTTCCCGCGTCACCACGCGGAGCTGGCGGCCGTAGCGGTCGGTGGCGCGGTCTATGCTCTCCAGATCAAACGCGCCTGTGTTGAGCAGTTCGCGCAGCCTGTATGTGGCGCGCCGGCCCAGCGCCGCCTCGGCATCGCAGGCCGGATCGCTGACCTCTGGCGTGTTGATGTCCGCAATGCGGATCTTGCGGCCCCGGTGCCAGATCGTATCGCCATCGACCACGCAATTGATACGCGGGCCATAACCGCAGACCGAAAAATCCGTCCGATATGGATCAGTCGTCGCCGCGCGCACCGGCAGCGGCCCGTCATAAAACCAAATCGCGGCAAACACCGCAGCACACAGCGCCGCAAAAGCGCCCCAGCCCATGCCCCGCTCCCGCCGCATCTCAGGCGGGAGGAAACGCAGCTTTGCTGCCTTGCGCCGGGGATAGGGATGACGCGGAAACGGGATGATACTATGCTTGCCCATGCGCGCATTTTACCACGCGGCAGGTTATCAGGCGGTTAAACCGGCTTCACAATGGACTGTGTTTTCCCACTGTTGCGCAATTACAGTGAAACAGAATTACGAATGACGGCGGCAGTATACTCAATGCTTGAATTCCCACTCCGTCATATCGAAAGGTTGCGTGGCCGGTACGCGCCGCTTGCCGTTATCACAAGCGGCAGTGACGCGTACCGGATACGGTTTTCAAATTACATCAATCCCACAGGCTGCCGGACAGTTCGCCCGGAGCGCGGAAGTCCTTTGCGGTCCCGGCGTAAACGAGCGCGGGTGCGCCGCCATCACCGGCCTGCATTTTCGCACCGGTCAGCCGGTCATAAAGCTTCTCCGCATAATCGATATATTCGATCTGTTGCTGCGGCGTAAACTGCATCTCCTGCAACTGCCGTTCATAGGCAAGCAGGAACGTGTTGAGCGATACCTTGGTGACATCGACACTCGACTTGTAGGCCGCCACGGCGAGGGCATGTTCGATTTGCGAGGTTATGCCGCTCGCTTCAATATACCGGCTCCAGATCTTGACATCATAGCGTGCAATCGCAAGCCCCTGTACTACAATGTAATAGCTCGACATTTCCTGCTGTATGCCCTTGCCCGCACCAATGATCGCTTCAAGCCCGGTGGTCAGCAGGCTGGCAATGCCGTCAATGATTTCATCGGAGCCACCCGCCACGAATTTCTTGATAGCGCCGCCAACCTCGGTCGCGATCTTGCCAGCATCGGCGCTGACATAGGCGCGGTATTCGGTGTGTTTGGCAAGGATTTCGCTCACCGGAATCGACCGGTTTTCAGCCGTTCCCGCTGTACGGATATCCTCTTCAATAGCGTTGGTGAATTCGGTGACTTTCTGCTCGCACAGTTCAGAAAGCAAGCTCAGCAATAACGTAAGTTCTTTTTTTCTGTCTGGTGCGGGGTCGAGTGCATTAATTGCATTTTTCAAAATCGCCATTTTATTACTCCATTGGGCGACAAGGAATCAGTTATTAATATTTATTATATGAAACAAGTCGCAATTGTTCAGGTAAAAGCCGACTATTACATAATTGCATTGCAATTACATTTATACCGACTCGGATATTGCGACTTGATTTATTGTTTACGCTTATTTACATAAGCAATCAAATTAAATCATTTAAATTTATGCACTGGTTTAATAATGGTGTAGATAGAGGGTATAATGCAATCCCAGCAGTTAATGACTATATTACGCACTACTGTCGCAAGTGATTTTGATTCTGCAAATTCGATAATTCGCTACTTTCTGGGACAGAATATGCGTGGCGGCTGGGAGGTGTGGTTGCAAACAATCTTTGCCCGCGCGGTTTTCGATGCACCGGTCGGCGCACCGGTTAATTTCAACCGCGAAGTCCACTTTCCAAACGGCCAGATATGCGACCTCTGGTTCCAGAGCGGGACAGAAATCTGGATTGAGCTTAAAGCGCAACGCAGCATGGATTATGTCGGTGCAGTGGCCGATTTTGTGAGCGATATAGACAAGCTTCTGGCATTGAACAGGGATTTCAAGGCAGCCAATGTCCTTGTCGCCGGATCAGTGCTGCGCCTTGGTATACATGGGGTTAACCCACAGCATGATGATCGTGAGTTGTTGAACAATATCCGCACCAGGGGACCAAACGGCACCCTGCATTACTGGCAATATGTGCAAAATGCCTGGCAGGATGTGACGGACACCATATTGAATGTGCCGTTAAATACCCTGATATGCGCAAGCTTTACACCAAATTAGTGCGATTGCCGCACAATGCGGCGCTGGACCGGAACGGCATTCCGCCTGACGCGCAGTTACAGCTCATGTTCATGGCACGGCTGAAACTGGCGCTGGCGAGTGAAACAACTCACGGTGTGGTGGGTTTATTTGCGCCGTTTTTTCTTTTTCATCACTTTTTTCTCGACATATTCGGTGAAGTCCTTCGAGTAAGCATCGCGCAGCTCAAGCTTGGCCGCATCCACCATGTCTTCTGATTTGGGCGGAAACTCCTCAAGCGGGTTTTTCACCTGCCCCTTGCCCACGAACCCCTGTTTGTCACCCTTAAACTCGCGGTAAAGAAAGCCAGTAAACAAGTTGCTGCCATACATCATCGCCTTGTGGTAGAATATATGCGTAGTGACCAGTTCGGCATAGCAGTCCGCGTCTGAATCAGTCAGCCGCTTCTTGTCCTTGACGCGCTTATTAATCGCCTTCAGCTGTGCCTTGATTTCAGGATCTTCCTTTGCCTCATCAGCAGAGGGGAAAGGGTCCTGGACAATCACATTATAGCCTTCCAGATTCAGTGTTTCGGTAATGCCGACCTTGTTCAGCTCGGCCATCTGGATGTCAGGGCCCAGATAATCGGCCATCAGGTCCTTAACCGTGGCCACTTTGCCCTTGTGTGCCTCCATGTCCGCCAGCGCACCTATGGGGCCGAAGCCGGAGAGCAGACCCGAATTAAAGCCGAGATAATTGTAACTGGGCCATACATGCAGCTCACATTGTGCAGCCTCCTCTCCAACCGTATCCGCCGCTTGTGCCACATCCTGCGCTGCAGACGGCACTTCCTGCGCAGCGGCTGGCGTGCTCATCATGGCTATCGCGGCCATGGCCACGGGCAATTTGTGAATAATCTTATGCATATCCCTATTCTCCCCTTCATGCATTCAACAGGTAATTCAGCATATGGGCGTGCGGCTTTCAAGTCTTTGGAAAGAAAGCGTCAAATACATGTCTCTGCATATAGTCATATAAGGAACGCTCCATGGGTGAAGTCAAGCCAGCCCCACCGCAGGACAACCAAAATCATCATCCGGTGATGGGCTTCCGTCAATACCGCGATGGATACGCGACTTGAACCGATGCAGACATAATTATCAATTGCCCACCTTAGCTCGTCAAGCGCTAGTCGACACTCGCATCCTGCCGGTCGAAACATCGTGGATATGCACGATTCCATATGCCACCATAAAGCCATTGATGAGGGGAAATACAATGATGAGATATATGATGGCGGCTCTGATGGGCCTGATGCTATTGTCCGGCGCGGCCACTGCGCAGGCACAGGCGGCGGCGCAAGCAGCACCTGATCCCATAGCGGTCGAACAGTTGCGCCATGCGATTGGAACATGGGAGGTGGAAACCGATTTTATCGACACCGATGGGAAAATATTGGGAAGCGCGAAGGGAACTTATGTCTTCAAATGGGTGCTGCCCGACCGCATCGTGTCCGGCACCAGTACTATTCCGGCTTGGCGGCAAACATCGGCCATCCTGTTTTTCGTTCGGCCCAAAACAAGTGAAGTCGAAATGGCATCGGTCGGCAGCGACGGCGTATTGTGGCAGATGATCGGACCCGATAGCAGCGAGACACGCACCACACCCAATGTGGCCATGGATGATGGCTCCACCATGATGCTGCGCTTTACACGGCACAGCGTTACGCCGGACAGTTTCGGTTCGACCATGGAAATGTCTGTCGATGGCGGTGAAAGCTGGCACATTGCCAACCAACAGCGCTTTGTTCGGAAAAAAGAAGAAGGCGCAGCGGAAAAATAATCTTCGGGAATCTGGGCTGAATCAATCCCAATATTTGCGTAACCATATCCGCTTACCTGTCCTTAACCAGCCATGGCGAGACTTTGTTCACTGAGACCGGCACCGAAAATCATATAATGGTCAAAATAAGGGAATAGCTCATCATGGATATCAACAGCGCTTTCATCACTTTCTCGTGCATCTCCATCGCATCCATCGGTCTGGCCCTGATTATCGGGACGGGTAGTGTAAACCGGGAGAAACTGGTCGCAGGGCTGAATATTTTCGGGTTTGAAGCCCCTGCCCAAAAACGCGAACGCGAAGCAAAACTGAAAGAAATGACACGCACTGCCGACCAGGCCATGGCGGCACGTGAGCGCGGTGAGCGCCCCACAGCCATGCATTATGGCTGATTAGGACTGAAACACCAGTTTAGCCGGGTCCATGAACCTGGCTATGGCAGGCGGAAATCTGGTCCCGCAGCATGCCAGTAATCCGGCGGGTGGCGCACCCCATCATGGCCGCCCGCCGGATTTCTTGAATTCGGTAGATACGCTTGCGCCATTCGTTCAACCGCCGCGCCTAAGACACTACCTGTCGAATCCCGTGACCCCGGCTACAGGATTTCATCTTTGGTAAATATTGTCTGTGTGAGGGCCGTTTTCCTTAAGGAAAGGAGAAGTTCCCCATGCAGAAACAGGTAAAACTATCTCTCATAGCAGCGACAATCATCGCTGCAGCAGCCATGCCAACCGCGCTCAGCGCACATCCCGGCCCGGAAAGACATGGCCGCCATCATGGCGATATCGTGGTGCGCAGCGGCGGCTATTTGCCAGCGGCACCCAATAATGACAGCAATAGCTACTGGCTTGATTACAAGACCGATATCAGCGAAGCGGAACGTGAACTGGCAAGCGACCTGCGCCGCGCCACCGACGCGGAAGACCGGCGCGATGCATATGAAGAATATCATAATGAAATTCGCGACGCGAAAAAGGATTATGCCAAGGAAATGCGAGAGCGCGGATACCGCATCACCAGTTTCCGCGAAGACCGCACACGGCGCTACTCACGCCGCAGATAAGTGTGATTTAATGAGGATGGAGCCAAATACCCGCCCTTATAACCCGCCAGTTTTCTGGTTGGTGTCTTTATGCGCACGCCCATTTTCAACATAATGGGCCACCCCGGCCCGCATTTCGGCAATGGCGGGTTCGGGAAGGTCGCGCAGATATTTGGCAGGGCGGCCTGTCCATAGCTGGCCACATTCGATACGCTTGTTCGGCGTCAGCATTGCCCCCGCAGCGAGCATGCCATCGCCCTCTATCACGCAGCCATCCATAACAATCGTGCCCAGACCGACAAAGGCGCGGTCCTCCAATATACAGCCATGCACCATCGCCATATGACCGATCAGTACATCTTCACCAATGATGGTGGGAAAGCCCTCTTCCCGGCCCGGCTTGGGGCTGTCACAGTGAATGACGGTCCCGTCCTGCACATTGGTGCGTGCACCGATCACAATGCGGTTCACGTCAGCGCGGATGACGCAATTATACCAGATGCTGGCATCGGGTCCGATTTCGACATCACCGATAATCCGGCATCCAGGAGCGATAAAAGCGCTGTCATGGATTTGGGGTGCCTTGCCGTGCAGCGGCAATATGGTCATATCATTTTGCATCACCGGTCTCCTCCAGGAATTTCAGCAGTGGCAATACGGAACCATAATCATCGGTCCATCCGGCAAAGCCCTCTCGCTGTTTGACAGGCTGCCACATGGCTCCGTTTCCGTCTACACCATCAGTGCTGGCAACAGTACCGGTCAATTCTTTCAGGCGGTCTTCATCCCTGGCAAAGGCAATCCAGGACGAGGAAGACTCCCCTGTCGTATTGCTTTCTACATCAATATCGTTGAACCGTTCCGCAAGTGTCCAGCCGCGCCTCTGCGCTTCGGCTGCAAGTACGGGGCGCAGGTTTACGTAGCGGTTGGAGATATGGATCACCAATAGCCCGTCCTCAGCCATTGCCGCCTCATACACACCAAAAGCTTCATGTGTCAGCAGATGCATTGGAATAGCATCGGATGAGAAGGCGTCGATAACGAGCAGGTCAAAACTGGCCGGCTCCCGCTCAGCCAGTGTCAGCCGGGCGTCACCAATATGTATTGGCGCATCGGGTGTGCATTTGGAAAGATAAGTGAATTTCGTGGGGTCCTTGGCAATATCCACCATCGCCGGATCGATTTCAAAGAAATGCCATGCCTGACCCGCTGTGCGATAACACCCAAGCGTACCTGTGCCGAGGCCGACTATGCCTATTTTCGCCGTGTCGCCAAAAAGCCGCGGTACAGCGGCCAATGCAAGACCCACGCCCGATTGTGGGCCATAATATGTGGTCGGTGATTTTTCACGCGCTGCGTCGGTGAACTGCATCCCGTGCAGCGTGGTGCCATGCGACAGGCGGCGTATGTTTTCTTCGGGATAATCCGCAACCGTATAAACACCGAAATAGCTGCGCGTACGCGTATCATCGAGTGACCGGTTTATATTCATCCACCCGCCATAGCCCAGCATGACAGCAGCAACGCATAAGGCAAATGCAACCGGTCTGCCCATGCATAGCAGCCCGAGGCAGAATATAGCCGTCAACGCGAAATAGCCGGGTGCATCGTGGGGAGTCCCCCAGGTCTTGAAAATAAGAAAGGATATGAGCAGTGCGATAGCAGCGAGTATATAATATGCCCTGCTACGCGCGCCGGAACCCATTTCCGTAAAAGCGGAAGGATTAAGCAAAGCCTTTTGCGGCACGAGCAACGCCGAAAGCACAACGAGTATAGGGTGCTCATATATCCAGTCGAAGATAAGCGGCGCCACCAGTGCGCAGAATATGCCGCCCAATACTCCGCCCACAGACATCATCAGGTAAAACAGTGTAAGGTGATCGGGCGACGGCCGCATCCGGTACATTTGTGTGTGTAGCGCAATGGCGACAACAAACATCAGTACCAGGCTGATCGCAGCAGCAATCATCGAACTACCGCCACTGACCATGAAAGCGCCTCCGCCACCTGCCAATATGATGAACGGTGCAGCCGATGTCACGATATCTGCCAACATGCGCTTTGTTGCAAAAGCCACAGTAAAGCTCAGCAGGTACAGGCCAAGCGGGATAACCCAAAGCAGCGGCATGGCGATAAGGTCAGTGGTCAGGTGCGTCGTCGTGGATAGCATCAGGCCCGATGGCACAAAGGCAAGAATGATCCAGTACAGGCACTGCCGCAGCGCAGGGCGCGGACTGGATGCCGCCGCAACATCATGTGCAGTTCCTTTTTCACTTGCATACCCGTGACGCATGGTGACCAGTGCACAGGCCGCCACCAGGAGCATCAAACAAACGTAAAGTGCGCTCCACAGCATCTGCTGCATGGCAATTGGCATATAGGGTTCCACCAACAGCGGATAAGCGAGCAATCCTGTAAAGCTGCCGAAATTTGACGCCGCATAAAGCGCGTAAGGTTCCTCGTCACTTTCAACAAACGCATACCATCTCTGCATCAGGGGCGCCTGCGCGGAAATAGCGAAAAACAGCGGCCCGATAGACGCCATCAACAGCCATAAAATCCAAAGGAACACGGCTTCGCCCTGTGGCGGCTGTATCATCATCAGGCCAACGGGAAGCCAGAATGCAGCAAACAGCAGCAATACGACATGCACGCTGCTTTGTGTTTTGGGACGCAGTGCCGAAATACGGTGGGCATAAGCGTAGCCGCCAAGCAACAGTGCCTGATAGACCAGCATCGCACTGTTCCACACATTGGGCGCACCGCCCAGACGGGGCAACGCCATGCGTGCAATCATGGGCTGGACCAGAAACAGCAGGAAAGAACCTGTCAGGATCGTCGCCACAAAAAGCGGCTTGGCATAGCGCGCCATATCACGCGGCGCATAAACAGGATGAGCGAGTTTTTCAGTCATTCAGTAACCGTGCGGCATAGGCCGCATGGTAAGTGAGCACACCGCTGCACCCCGCACGCTTGAAGGCCATCAGCGTTTCAAGAATAAGCGCATCACGGTCTCCCGCACCTGCCGCGGCTGCAGCTTCGATCATCGCATATTCGCCGGACACCTGATAGGCGAAGAGCGGTATATTGAAACCATCCGCCGCACTGCGCACGATATCCAGATAAGGCAGGCCCGGTTTGACCATCACACTGTCCGCACCCTCGGCAATATCCATTGCGATTTCGCGCATCGCTTCATCCGCATTGGCAGGATCCATCTGATAACTTTTCTTGTCGCCCTTGAGCAGCCCGCCAGACCCCACCGCGTCACGGAAAGGACCATAAAAGGCGCTCGCATATTTGGCGGAATAGGCCATAATCTGCGTATTGTGATGTCCGCCACCTTCCAGCGCATTGCGGATCCGGCCAATACGCCCATCCATCATGTCACTCGGTGCAATAATATCCGCTCCGGCCTCAGTCTGGTTCAGCGCCTGCGCGGTCAGCACTTCGCTGGTGGCATCGTTCAGCACATAGCCTTTTTCATCAATAAGGCCGTCCTGACCATGGCTGGTATAAGGGTCGAGCGCCACATCGGTCAGCACGCCAATTTCATCACCCAGCGCATCCTTGACCGCCCGGATCGCAGTGCACATCAGATTATCAGGATTCAACGCTTCAGCACCGTCGTCGCTGCGCTTGTCCGGCGGTGTGTTCGGAAAAAGCGCCACACATGGGATACCCAGCGTCACCGCTTCGCGGGCACGATCGACAATATTGTCAACGGACCAGCGCGACACGCCCGGCAGGCTGGCCACCGGTTCTTCAACGCCGTTGCCGGATGTAATGAATAATGGCCAGATCAGGTCATGCGGCGACAGCCGGGTCTCACGTACCAGGTTGCGGCTCCACGAAGTGGAGCGCGTGCGGCGCAGGCGGGTGGATGGGAATGAGGGCATATCAGGCATTGGACTTTCCTAGCGCTGCGGGACACTCCCGCCAAGAGCGTTTCAGGAGCTGCTGGCCTCGATGCGTTCAATCTCGCGGACCGGTTCTTTCACCTCTTCCGCCTTGGTAATAGAACGCAGCGCAGCGCCCGGCTCAACACGTTTCAGCCGCGCCAGCTTGGCCTTGAAATTACGCAAATCGCTACCCGAAAGCTGCGCGCGCGTAGTAAAACGCACCGATTGCGGGTTGATTGTGCGACCGCCGCGATAAAGCTCATAGTGCAGGTGCGGTCCGGTCGACAGGCCAGTAGAACCGACATAACCGATAATCTGACCCCGGCGCACGCGGCGCCCTGATGATACAGCAATGCGGCTCATATGCGCATATCCGCTCGCGAGACCGCCACCATGGCGGATTTTCACGTATTTGCCGAAACCGCCTTTGCGCCCGGCATATTGAACCACACCATCGGTAGCGGCATAAATCGGCTCGCCATGCCGCGCCTTGAAATCAAGGCCGCTGTGCATCCGGCGGTATTTCAGGATTGGATGGCGGCGCATGCCATAGCGTGAGCTGACCCGTCCGCGCACCGGCCGCGCCAGTTCGCCGCGGCTTTCGCCAACACCGGAAGCTTCAAACCACTGTGTCTTGCCGCCGCTTTTCCACCGCAGCAGCTGTGCCTTGGATTTACCGCCGCGGTCTAACCCGGCATACATCAGGTCGCCTACTTCAATCTCGCCCGTTTCCGCGCGTTTATACCCCAGCACAATATCGAATTCATCAGTCGAACGCACATCGCGGCTGACCGACATTTTGGTACCAAGGGCACGCAGATAGGCCTGTATCGCCTTTGCGGGCGCACCCGCAGCACGCGCCGAACGGTAAAGGCTGGAACCCACTTTGCCGCGAATGCGCAGCGGCGTCTCATCGACAATGATAGGCTTTTGCTTCAGTGCAAGCCCCTCACCCTGACGAGCAATTTCGACATTCAGGTCAAATTTCGCACGGAAAGCAATATTCTCTACCGGGCGCGGTTCATCACGCGATGTGCGGCGGCCCAGTGTGATATCCAGCTGCGTTCCGGGTTTCAGGTCGGACAGCGACATCACCCCTGCCAGCATATTTTCAATATTGGATGCTTCATCACCGCCAACGCCTGCGCGCTGCAACACACGGGCGAAACTGTCCCCGCGCCCGAATGTCGCCGCCAAGTCGATACTGGGCCGCTCCG
Source organism: Sphingorhabdus sp. Alg239-R122 (assembly GCF_900537065.1). Taxonomy (GTDB): domain Bacteria; phylum Pseudomonadota; class Alphaproteobacteria; order Sphingomonadales; family Sphingomonadaceae; genus Alg239-R122. Next base: position 56,720 of record NZ_UNRC01000012.1, read on the forward strand.
GGCTTTCTTTCAGGGCAATCACAGCGTCTGTGGCGCGCATCTTGCGGCCCGTATCGCCGCCATAAGCCAGCGGTGCGATGGCCAGCGCGCGAAATTCATCAAGCTGCGCCGCGCTCATCCGCGTTGCAGGTTCAGCGCGAATGGGTTCAAAACCGGGCCAGAAGAACAGACTTACCGCAGCCAGCGACACCATGGTGGCAAGTCCGCGAAACCAGTCACCGCTGCCAATATTCTGACCCAGATCAGGCGTCCAGTCGATATTGGCAAGTTTGCCGCGCCAGCCGGTGGGCTGTGCTTCCTTGGAAATATTCGCTTGCGCCGCAGCGCGTATGGCTCGTGCATTTTGTTGGTACAAAACGGACCCCTCATCGCCTATTCCGGCGCTGCGTGTCCATGTAAAATATCATGAGCGCGCACGGAAATCGGTCATTTCTGTTATTGCTGCGGATTCTTGTGCACGAATATGGTTAATGTCAAACTAACATTGCGAAAAAAAACCGATTGCTGCGGTAATCCGTGGCATATGTTCGGCAGATTCCAGTCCGGCATGGAACTATTTGTAAATTTGCCTCACAAACCGCTTGAACCACGCCCATTATACGGGAATGTATGGCCGCAATGTCCTCCGGCTTTCATCCCCATATCACTGCAGTGCTAGGCCCCACCAACACGGGCAAAACGCATTTGGCCATTGAGCGCATGTGCGGCCATTCCAGCGGCGCGATCGGTTTCCCGCTCCGCTTGCTGGCACGCGAAGTCTATGACCGGGTTCGCGCCATAAAAGGCGATCATCAGGTCGCACTCGTGACGGGTGAAGAGCGGATTGTACCACCGGGCGCGCGCTGGTTTCTCGCCACTATGGAATCGTTGCCGATGGAGCGTGACCTTGCCTTTATGGGGATTGACGAAGCGCAGCTGGGGGCGGACCCGGAACGCGGCCATGTCTTTACCGACCGGATGCTGCATGCGCGCGGCCGTGAAGAAACAATGGTCATGGGGTCGGAAACCCTGCGCCCTATGGTGGATGCGCTGGAGCCGGATGCCGAAATTATTACCCGTCCGCGTTTTTCCACGCTCAGCTATGCCGGGGTAAAGAAACTGTCCCGCCTGCCGCCGCGCTCCGCCATCGTCGCTTTTTCAGTCGAGGAAGTTTACGCCGTGGCGGAAATGCTGCGTCGCTTCCGCGGCGGTGCGGCCGTGGTGATGGGCGCGCTCAGTCCGCATACCCGCAATAAACAGGTCGAAATGTTTCAAAATGGCGAGGTTGATTATCTCGTCGCCACCGATGCCATCGGTATGGGGCTCAATATGGACGTCGACCATATCGCCTTTGCAAGTCTGCGTAAATTTGACGGCAGGAAACAGCGGCGGCTGCACCCACATGAAATTGCGCAGATTGCCGGGCGTGCCGGGCGGCATCAGCGCGACGGCACTTTTGGCACGCTTGCAGGTGAAAGGGCAGATAATGAATTATTACCCGAGGAAGTGGAAGCGGTGGAAGAGCATCGCTTTGCGCCATTGTCACAGCTTTACTGGCGCGAATCGGGTCCACGTATGACAAGTCTGGAAACACTGCTTGCGGACCTTGAGAGAAAACCGCAGCGCGGTGAATTGCGTGCGGCACCCGAAACGGTCGATCTTGCCGTACTTCGTACATTGGCAGCCAATGAAGCAGTCGCAGGCACCGTGAAAGGCAAGGCGATGGTGTCCCGGTTCTGGGCAGCATGTTCACTGCCTGACTTTCGCAAGCTGGGCGCAGAGCATCATGCCCGCTTCGTGGCCCAGCTCTGGCAGGATTTATCGCGCGGACATGGTCATTTACCACATTCGTTCATGGCACGTAAAATTACCGAACTCGATAATGTGCAGGGCGATGTCGATGTGCTGGCGGGACGTATTGCGGCAATCCGCACATGGGCGTATATAGCACAGCGACCCGACTGGCTTGCCAATCCTGCGGAAATGGCTGACCGGGCACGCAGCGTGGAACAGAAACTGTCAGATGCCCTGCATAATGGCCTGGCGCAACGATTTGTCGACCGCCGCACCACGGTTCTGATGCGGCAATTAGGGAAGGATGCAAGCTTGTTACCTGTCACTCTGGATGAAAATAACGTGATCAAGGTGGATGATGAAGCCATCGGAACGCTCAGTGGTTTCGAATTTGTCATTGATGCGGACGCAAAACTCGCCGACCGCAAAATGCTGCTTGCCGCTGCAGAAAAATATCTGGGTAACATCCTAGCAGAACGGGCCAAAGAGCTATGCGGCGATGAAGCCGCGCAATTCTCGCTGCAAGCCGATGAGACAGGCCGCGTAGTGGTGGTATGGCGCGAAAATGTGATTGCGGCGGCAGAAAAAGCTACCTCACTGCTCATGCCGCGTCTTGTGGCGGACCGCTCACTTGCGCTTTTGGACGATACCTCGCGTGAGTCGGTGGTGGCGCACGTTTCTACGGTGACCGAGGCACATATTGCCAAGGCGCTAGAGCCGCTCATGAAGCTGGAAAACCTTACTAAAGATGAAAACTGCCCAGCACAGGCACGCGCTTTATATGTGCAGCTGATAGAAGGCGGCGGCACGGTGCAACGGGCACAGATCGCATCGCTGTTACAGGGTATGGATGCAGAGGCGCGGCAAAAGCTGCGTCAACCCGGCATTGTGGTGGGCAGTTTTTCGCTATTTATGCCGCATATGATCAAACCATTGCCGCAAGAAGTGTTTGCGATGCTTTCCGCACTTTATAACGGCCGTGCAGTGCCCGATGCCTCTGCCATTGCCAGCTTTGCACCTATAGTTGCCGCACCCGAAACTGGCGGCCCACCGCCTGCTTATCTGGCCTATGGTTCACAATGGCTGCGTGTCGATATGAGCGAAAAACTGATCCGTGCGGCGCATCAGGAACGTAGTGAC
>NZ_UNRC01000013.1 GCF_900537065.1 Sphingorhabdus sp. Alg239-R122
ATGCAAAACTGTCGTTCAGCTTTTTTGATTTCGTGAACGGTTACCGGGTCTCAGCGGCGCAGGATATTCTGCTGTCATCCCCTGATATGACCGTGCTGGAAATTCTCTACGCGGTCGGCTTCAATTCGAAATCCTCTTTCAACACCGCATTCAGAAAACATACTGGCAGCACCCCGACGCAATACAGGCGTGGCCACGCGACGGACGGCAGGGGTACTGCGGAATAATATCAGATTAATGCGTTCGACTTTCCCAATCCGGTCGATGTCCGGACGAGGAATCATCATGCCAAGGCATATTTCCCCGCACAAATGGAGATCGCCTGATGACACAGTGGATATGCAAAGCCTTCATCACACTGGCACTGGCATGCAGCGCCAGCCCGGTTTTCGCCGTATGCGAGGACACATCCAAACAAGGCGAACAGACATTGTGCGAAGAGCTGCGTCAACTACTGGCTCCATGGGATAGCGACAAGGCACCTGGTGTCGCTGTTTCCGTTATGCTGGATGGCAAGACCGTTTTCAACGAAGGCTTTGGCATTGCCAATCTTGAATATGATGTCCCGATCACAGGCAAGACTTCATTCCATATCGCATCGGTGTCAAAACAGTTTACGGCTTTTGCAGCACTAATGCTGGTTTCGGAAGGGCGAATTTCCCTTGATGACGATATCCGCAAGCACTTGCCCGAAATGCGCGATACCGGGCATGTAATAACAGTGCGGCACCTGCTCGATCATACAAGCGGCCTCAGGGATGAAAGCTCATTGCTGGCAATGGCGGGCTGGTACAATGACGACGTGATGACCAACGCACAGGCATATCGGCTCGTGTCGGGACAAGCCGGTTTGAACTTCGTGCCGGGCGAGAAGTTCGAATATAATAACAGCAACTATTTCCTGCTCGCACGGATTATCGCTAAAGTTTCTGGACAACCATTTGCAGAGTTTATGCAGAAGCGTATTTTTACCCCGCTTGATATGCAGGGCACTACAATTCATGAAGACAGCTCCATCACCGTTAAAAACCGTGCTTATTCTTATTATCCACGCGGCAATGGATTTGCGAAAGCTAGCCTGAACACGGGGATTACGGGATCAACAGGCGTGCAAACCACGTCAGTGGATCTTTTGAAATGGGCCAGGAATTTCGAAACACAGACCGTCGGTGATCCGGAAGTTTTTGCGCATATGAAACAGCGCAGCAGATTGCCCGATGGCACGGATGCCACCTTGGCACGCGGACAAGAGTTAAGGCATTACAAAGGTATGGACAGCTGGGTACATGGCGGCCGTATCGGCGGGTATCGTTCCTTTCTGATCCGTATCCCTTCAGAGCGGCTTGCAGTATCAGTTATCAGCAACAGATCAGATTTCGATATGGCAAAAATAGCATTCTCGGTAGCTGATATAATCCTGCGCGACCGCCCTGCATTTTCTGCACCGCCAGCCACGGCATGGCAAAAAGCCACTTCGGAACTTCTGGAAGAATTCACCGGTTCCTACGAATTGTTCAAAGGTATCATATTCTCCTTCACGGCGGATGGCGAAAATCTTCTTTTCTCTCCGCCGGGCAGCAACGCAAAAATCCCGTTGGAACAAGTCGGCCCCCGCCGCTTCATGCTGAACGCTGCACAGAATAACTCGATCGAATTCGCGCCGGGCAGAAGCGGACAGTCACCATCACTTACATATATTCTAAGCCTTAACGGGAAGCTGAAGGCTCCGCGGATCCAGCCTTTGCCATTTGATGCCGATAATGTGAAACTTGATGAATTCACTGGTTCCTATTTCAGCGAAGAACTGCAGACCCGATATAAATTCCGAGTGCAGGATGGTGCCCTAACGGCAGCACACGTACGCCTGCCCTCCATCACTATGACACCCTTTCAGCCGGACCGTTTCATTTCCCCCGAATCGGCCCATTTCCAGAATGTCGAATTTGTCCGTGATGATGCAGGTGCGATTATCGGATGCAAGATTTCGGGCGCGGTTGCCAACAATGTCTGGTTCGGGCGGCAAACTGACTGAATGTACTACTCCATGCCCGCCTTTGCCGCCGGGCGTTCGTTCATCACTTTATGCCAGCGCATCAGGTTGGTGAGCTCTTCAGGCGGCCGGTATTTCACCATCCGCATGAAATCAATGCCGGTAAAAGCGATAATATCAGCAATGGTCAGGCGGTCCGCGGCGATAAATTTGTTGCTTCCAAGCTGGCGGTCCAGCATTTTGAGTCCGCGTTCGGCAGTTTTCAGATTGGTCTTCGCCATATCGGAGTCCTGTTTTTCCAGCGCCGCCATGGCGGGATGCGAATGGCGCACCGCGATCATAAAAGGCGTCGCCACCATCATTTCGGCGCGGCGCGTCCACATCTCGATCACAGCAATTTCACTGGCATCACGGCCAAACATATTGGGCCTGGGATAGACGCTTTCCAGATAACGGCAAATCGCGATCGATTCGGTAAACACGGTGCCATCATCCAGCTCCAGAGCAGGCACATTGGGAAGCCCCGCCTTGGCACGATATTCCGCCGTGCGATGCTGTCCCTCAAACAGTGACACCTGCTCGATTTCAACATCTTCAATCCGCTTTTCCGCCATGAACCAGCGGACACGGCGCGGATTGGGCGCTCTTATGCTGTCATAGAGTTTCATCGCCTATTCTTCCTCACCCGCCTGCAGCTTGTCCTGCGTCTTGGTATCAAAGTCACTCGCATCATGTCGTTCGTGCAGCTGGCTCGACAGTTCGCCAAAGGGCCGGTTCACCATTCGCCCGCGCTGTACGGCGGGGCGCTGCCCAACTTGATCGGCCCAGCGCTGCAGGTTTTTATATTCATCCACCTGCAGGAACTCCGCCGCGTCATACAGCACACCCTTGGCCATACCGCCATACCAGGGCCAGATCGCCATGTCGGCAATAGTATAGGTATCGCCTGCCATATAGCTGTTACCTGCCAAATGCGTGTCGAGCACGTGCAGTTGCCGTTTTACCTCCATCGCAAACCTGTCAATGGGATATTCCATCTTGAACGGCGCATAGGCATAGAAATGGCCGAACCCGCCACCCAGATAGGGCGCGCTGCCCATCTGCCAGAACAGCCAGGACAGTGTTTCGGCGCGTGCCGTACCGCCCTGTGGCAGGAATTCGCCAAACTTTTCCGCCAGGTACATCAGGATCGAACCTGATTCAAAAACACGCACCGGCTTGGAGCCGCTATGGTCCATCAATGCCGGAATCTTGGAATTGGGATTGGCGCCGACAAAGCCGCTACCAAACTGGTCGCCTTCGCCAATATTGATGAGCCAGGCATCATATTCCGCGCCGCCATGGCCGAGCGCAAGAAGCTCTTCGAGCATGATTGTGACTTTCACACCATTGGGCGTCGCCAGTGAGTAGAGCTGCAGCGGGTGCTTGCCGACCTGTAATTCCTTGTCATGCATCGCGCCCGATATAGGACGGTTGATATTGGCGAACTTGCCGCCGCTTTCCTTGTCCCATGTCCAGATTTTGGGCGGTACATATTCGTTATTATCGCTCATTCTTAATCTCCCGGGAAATAATTGAACTGTTTCATTTCACAGCTTTTGGTATGCTATGTCTGTCTGCTCAAAATTAGGATGTATTGCCCGATTGGCAAAATATATCTTCTTTGTGGACCAGAAGAAGGCATTTGTCATCCCGTCACGTATGTAGCCGTCACGTATATGGCACCGTGCAGGTATAGCAGCTTTCGCACATATGAACGCACCGCGCATATTGATACAATTTGCGACAATTTATGGCCGTTCGGGCAAATTTATGCGACAAATGCACCCTATAAAGGCTTCAAGGAGCTGCTTTATCTCCCCTCTCTCATCCCAAGGCAGCTCCAACCTATTGAAAGGATTTTGACTATGAAAAAAATTTACCTCACTTCGATTGCAGCTGTCGCACTTACAGCCACTGCAGCCATTGCAGCCCCTGGCGATCGCGGCAGCCGCGATGCCAATGGCGATGGTATATTGACCCGTGCAGAGCTGAGTGCGTCGGTTGAAAAGCGTTTTGCAAAAATGGATGCCAATCAGGATGGCCAGATTGACAAGGCCGATCGTGAAGCACGTCATGCGGCCCGCTTTGCGAAAATGGATGTCGATAGCAATGGCGAAGTTTCAATGGCCGAAATGGAAGCCTTCCGTGCAGAAAAACGCGCGAAGCGTTTTGCCAAGCGTGACACCGACAATAGTGGCGGCCTTTCCATGGAAGAAATGAAAAAGCATGGCGATAAAGCTGGCAAACGCGGTAAGCGCGGTAAAAAAGGCATGCGCCATGGTCGCCGTGGCGGCAAGGGCATGATGAAGCGTGCCGACACTGACGGTAATGGCAGCATCAGCAAGGCGGAGTTCACCGCTGCGGCTATGCAGCGTTTTGACCGGGCCGACACCAATAATGACGGCCAGGTGACAGCGGACGAACGCAAGGCCGCCCGCGAAATGCGCAAAGAGCGCCGCGGCAACCGCGGATAACACCTTCGCACTAGCAATAAACGCCGGCCTTCGTGTTCCCCCTCGCACAAGGTCGGCGTTTTTCATGGCATATCATGTGTGCGCTGTGCAAAGATGGACATAGATGACCGACCAGACACATATCCTTCTCATCGATGATGAGCCAAGCATCAGACAGCCGCTTACCGAATATCTAGAGCGGCAGAATATGCGTGTGACAGAGGCGGAAAATGCATCCAAAGCGCGCAGCGAAATGCGCAAGGCGCGGTTTGACATCGCCTTGCTGGACATCATGATGCCCGGCGAAGACGGGTTGAGCCTGTGCCGTCATATTTCCGAAACCGCTGACATGCCGGTGATCCTTCTCACCGCAAAAGGGGAAGCCACCGACAGGATCATCGGCCTGGAAATCGGTGCGGACGATTATGTCGTCAAGCCATTTGACCCACGTGAGCTGGTGGCACGGATCAAAACCGTGCTGCGCCGCGCTCACAGGACAGGGCAGGTGGCGCGCGACGCACAGGTGTCTGGCTATGAGTTTGACGGGTGGCTGCTCGATACCATTAAGCACCAGCTTACCGACCCCGAGGGTGTGCATGTACCCATATCTGCCGCCGAATACAGGCTTTTGAATGTCTTTGCCGAACATGCTGGCCAAGTGCTCAATCGTGACCAGCTACTCGACATGGTGCAGGGGCGCGAGGCGAACCTGTTTGACCGCGCGATTGACAATCAGGTCAGCCGGCTGCGCAAGAAAATTGAAGCCGACAGCAAAAACCCCGAGCTTATCCAGACCGTCTGGGGCGGCGGCTATATGTTGGCTGCAAATGTAACACAGATCATTGCGGATGAACGCTCATGATGCGGCTGTGGCCCAAAAGCCTGGCCGGGCAATTGCTGCTGTCGCTTGCACTGGCATTGCTGGTTGCGCAGCTTATCAACGCGGCGATGATTTACCGGACACAAAAACAGGCGATCGAAAACCAGATAGCCAGCAGTGCAGCCGTACGCCTGATCGGTGCATGGGACCGTGTAGAGGCGGGCCAGCCGCTGACACGCGGCGACAATAGGGGGAAACACCGCAGGCCACGCTGGATGCGACGCGGGCGATATGCTCTTTCGGCGCATAACCCGATCACACCCGGCATGCGCCGACTGCCCAATGTTGAAGATAGATTATCGGATTATCTTGGCAATAATGGCCTCGAAATACAGGATATCGCCATCGCCCATCTGGACCAGCCCATGCCACAACGCAGGCGAAGGCAATTGGCCAACGAAGCGCTGGATAGCAAGAATGGAACCTATCGCACGACCATTTTGGCAGCGGTGCAGAAGGAAGACGGGCAGTGGCTGTCCGCCCGCTATGCCGCGCCGCCACGCCGCGGCAATATTAACGGCTTTCTTATCTTGCAGACGCTGATCCTTTATCTCGTGCTACTTGTGCCGATGGCGCTCCTGATCCGCCGGGTGTCGCGACCTTTGCGAACATTGACTAAGAGCGTGCATGAATTTCGCGACAGGCAGGAGCCGGTCACGCTGACCCCCAGCGGGCCGCAGGATATCAGCCAACTTACCCAGGCATTTAACGATATGAGCGCGCGCATCAGCACAATGATCAACGAAAAAGACGTTATGCTGGGCGCTATCGGCCATGATCTGAAAACACCGCTTGCCGCGCTGCGCGTGCGGCTCGAAAACATGGATGATGATGCACAGCGTGTGCAAATGATTGCCGGGGTTGAAGATATTAACCGTACGCTCGATGACATACTGGTGCTGGCACGAGTCGGTCATCCCATGGACGCCCCGGAACAGGTTAATCTGACGGCGTTGATACAGACAGTCGCAGAGGAGTTTGCGGATCTTGGCAAGGATGTGGAGCTGGCCGAAAGCCCGCGTATCGTCATGCCCCTGCATATCACATGGATGCGCCGCGCGGTTCGCAACCTTATCAGCAATGCGGTACGCTATGGCGAGCAGGCACGCATCAGCCTGTATCAGGCAGAAGACAGTGTAATCATACGAATTGATGATGATGGACCAGGTATTGCAGAGGCAGATATGGCCCGCATGTTTGAACCTTTTGCGCGACTCGAGAGCTCGCGAAACCTGGCTACAGGCGGGTCCGGACTTGGTCTGACGCTCGCCCGCGCCATTGCCGAGCAACATGGCGGCAAATTGCGCATTGCAAATCGCATAGATGATAAAGGCGTTGTTATAGAAGGACTTATGGCAGAATTTACCTTGCCCAGGATTACCACGTAACTTTACTGTCAGGCGTTGTTCAGCCAAGCTTAATAAAAAATATCCGATTTATTGTTTACACATGTAAACGTGTTGACTACATACGTAGTCGATAACCGAAAACATCTCAGGAGGCGGATATGGCTATAGAGCGCATCAGCGAAGCCGAATATGCGGTTATGGAAATTTTGTGGGATACATCACCCCAAACGGCATCTCAAGTTGCGGAAACGCTTGAGGAAAGCCGCGACTGGAGCCTGCAGACGGTAAAGACCTTGCTGTCCCGGCTGGCTGGCAAAGGAGCCATCAGCCATGAGCGCGACGGGCGCCGTTTTCTCTATGCACCTATCCTGAAAAAAACCGATTACGTCAGCGCTGAATCCGGGCGTTTGGTGGACCGCCTATTTGGCGGGCGGGCCGGACCGCTATTTGCACATCTCGCCGAAAGCGAAGCGCTGAGCGATGAGGATATTGCAGAAATCGAAGCACTGATTCGGGAGATGAAATCATGAATAGTGAATTTCTCCTCACATGGGCCGGCGACACGTTGTTCTCCGTTTCGCTTTTGATCGTATTGGTAATGCTGGCGCGCAGGCCTGTTGCAAGGCTGTTCGGGCCGCAAATTGCCTATCTACTATGGCTTATCCCGGCAGCGCGCATGGTGATGCCATCCATCACACGCACAGTGGAAGCACCGCCCGAAGGCGTGGCCGAAACGGCCTATTACATAATCCAGGCATCGGACACAGTCACCACGGCCGCAACGGCTCCTTCCACTATGGCATTCTATGAAAGCCCCTATTTCTGGCCGGTGCTGTGGATTGGCGGTGCGTCCATTTTCCTGCTGGTGCAGCTGGTAAGCTATGCCCAGCGGCGCGAAGAGCTGCTCGCAGATGCCGTGCATATAGAGCGGGTGCATGAGATTGACGTGATCGAAGTTGCCGGTATTGACGGCCCCTTCGCCTTTGGGCTGCTACGCAGATATATCGCACTGCCCATTGGATTCCGTCAATCCTACAATGCTGCGCAACGCGAAATGATCCTCGCTCATGAAATTGCACATCACCGCTCGGGCGATCTATGGGCCAATTTTGCCGCGCTGCTCGTGCTCTCACTGCACTGGTTCAATCCGCTGGCATGGCTGGCGTGGCGACAATTTCGGTTTGATCAGGAGGCCGCATGCGATGCGCGTGTCATCCGCAGCAGGCCTTTACCCGAAAAACAGGCCTATGGCGCTGTAATTGCACAGGCCGCGACAGGAAGGAACCTGGCTTTTGCCAGTCCACTTAATAGCAAGAATAGTTTGAAGGAGAGGTTGTCCATCATGGCAATGAAAGAAAAATCAAAACTTCGCAGCACAACCGGAAAGTTCATGGTCAGTGGCGGTCTTGTCATAGCACTCGGTATGACCGCGACAATCAGCTATGCCGTGCAACAGGCACCCGAACCACCTGCGACCCCGGAACCCATCGCATCGGCCGAAGCGCCGCCTGCCCCGCCGCCTCCGCCGGCACTGGCAGACGCCATGACACCCGAACCGCCTCCACCGCCCATTGCACCGCTCGAGTTTGAAGATGCCACAATCGATGTCTCCGCGGAAACAGAAGGCGGCAAGACTGCATATGTTTATAAGGTTACCGGGGAATATACACCCGGGGACGAAAAAACCATCGTCCTGCGCACGGACAAAAAACTTAGCGACGCTAAACTTCGCGCCAAAATTGCAAGAGTAGAAGCTTCAAAGGTGAAGGCTGACAGGATACGCATTTTTGCCGACGCCCAAAAGTCCAAGCGCAAGATTATCAAAATGCAAACCAAGCATGAGAGTAAATGGACCAAAACCAAGAAAGACGGCGATAAAAAATATGAACGTAAAATAATCATCTCGGGCAGTAGCGGTTATGATCATGAAGGCACCGGAATTGACCATGACGCCGTCGTTGCCATGTTCCCTTCCATCAGCATCAATGAAAAATGCACCGAAGGCGCAGATGGCAGCGCAACAGCCGTTACCAGCAACGAAAATGGCAAACAGGAAGTCAAGGTATTCATTTGCGGCGAAAAAAATGCCAAAGAAGCGCGGGCACAGGCGCTGGAAGGCCTGATTGAAGCCCGTAGCGACCTTGCGTCCGAGGGGGAGATTCCAAATGACCTGCGCACAAAAATAATCGCCAGGCTCGACAGCGAAATTGCCCGGTTGCGCGCGCGTGTAGAGTAAGCTCCCCAAGCCGATCACATCGACGCGTAAGGAAGGGCGTGCCATCATGGCGCGCCCTTTTTACATTGCATACCGGTTCGCATGGCAGGCCATATCCGGTTTATCTTTACCGCAAGGCGTGGCAGGGTGGCGCAATGAACATCCCCGCAAAACCTTACCCCACCGGGATATGCGAACAACTGGAACCGTTGGTGCGCCGCGTACTGGCGGGTAATCCTTCGCCCTATACCTATACCGGCACGCAGACCTATCTGGTCGGTGCAGGAGCTAATGTGGCGGTTGTTGATCCAGGCCCGGCAGACAGAGCCCATATAGAAGCAATCATGGCGGCTGTTGGAGATGCCCGGGTGACAGCGATCTGCTGCACCCATACGCACCGCGATCACAGCCCCGCCGCTGCCCCCCTGGCCCGGCAGGCCGGCGCGCCCATTATCGGCTGTGCACCGCTGGCGCTATCAGATGACGGTCCGCGCGCGGATGAAGCTTTTGACAAAAGCTACACGCCAGATCGCATTTTGGCAGATGGCGAACAGCTGTCCGGCGACGGCTGGACACTCGAAGCTATTGCCACTCCCGGCCATACCAGCAACCATCTATGCTATGCGGTGATGGAAAGCGGAGCGGTCTTTACCGGCGACCATGTCATGGGCTGGTCAACATCGGTCATATCCCCGCCCGATGGCGATATGGCCGATTATATGGCATCGATGCAGAAAATGTACGAACGCGAAGACCGGATTTACTACCCCGCCCATGGCCCCGCAGTGGAAAAACCGCGTCAGCTTGTGCGCGGCATGATGGGGCACCGCAAACAGCGCGAACGACAGATACTGCGCCATCTGGAAAGCGGACTGAAAACCATCGATGCCATGGTGCCGCTTATGTACAAGGGTCTCGACTCCCGCCTGTTCGGTGCGGCGGGGCGATCGGTGCTGGCGCACCTGATTGACTTGAAAAACCGGGGCCACGTAGCACGCAGCGGTGAAGACTGGAAGATGACGTGAACGCTTTCAAGAATATCAGCCTATTCGTGATCGGCCTTGGCCTGCTGGCCATAGCTGCCGTCGGCTGGCTCACCTATGACCATTTCCGCACGCCTGACCCTGAGACCATCGTCTCCACCAGCCTGGAAGCGTTCAAGGAACAGAACCGGCTGGTGCCGTTTACTGCGCGGTTCGTTTCAATTGCCACGACGTCGAATAAACGCCTCGGTTTCCGCTCGCAAAAAACGCTGATCCTGCCCGGTACGGTGCGCTATGAAATAGATCTGTCGAAACTGGAGCGCAGCGATCTGTCATGGGATGAGAACAACGGCACGCTTTCCATCACCCTGCCGCCAATTGAGCTGGGCGGCCCCGAATTTGATGCTGAAGCGCCGCAGGAATATGTTGATGGTGAGTTTATCCTCTATGTGACGGGCGATGAACCTGACTTTGACAAAGCGAACCGGCAGGCAGCGCGCACCGACATTATCAGGCAGGCACGTGAAGATACACCAATGCGGCTGGCGCGTGCCGCGGCAATCAAGGCGGTAGAAACCAGCTTTAGCCTACCACTACGCGCAGTCGGCATCGAAGCGGAAGTGAGGGCAGGTTTTGCAGAATAGATTTCTTGTATTTTTCGCGACGCTTGTGGTTGCTGCCTGCGCGCCGCAAAGCGCATCAGAAACAGGCCAGTCCATGTCGCTACCCGAACCGCATAGTAATAATGCCGTAGCGCTCGGCATATCCGGAAACGGACCAACGCTGTATAGCTTTAACGGCCTGACAAGCGGCAAGGCCTGGAATGACACGAGCAATGCAGCCTTTGCCTGCCCGGTGGAAAATCGTATTTGCCGCAAAATCGCGCCCGTGCCCGTTCCGCAAGGCCGTCTCGCAAGCGCGGCGGTGACGGTTGCGGATAAAATATACATCTTCGGCGGCTACACTGTGGCCGAAAATGGCGATGAGAAATCTACACCGGAAGTGTTCGCATTCGACCCCAAGAGTGATCGCTATACCCGTGTCGCCGATATGCCGGTACCGGTCGATGACATGGTCGCGGCTGTCTATCAGGGCCGCTATATCTACCTGGTTTCCGGCTGGCACGATGATGGCAATGTCAGCCATGTGCAGCTTTATGATACACAAACGGACACCTGGCGCCGGGCCACAGACTATCCCGGCGCGCCGGTATTTGGCCATGCGGGCGGCATTGCGGGCAGTTCGATACTCATTGCCGATGGCGTGGCGGTTGTCGGCATGAAAAAGGGCCGCCGCCAGTTTGGCGCAGTGGATGAGGCGTGGCGCGGCGATATCGACGCGGCAGACCCCGCAAAAATCGCATGGCGCAAAGTCCCGCCGCACCCCGGCAAACCTTTATATCGCATGGCATCGACCGGCGATGAAGCGGGCGGGCGCGTGATATTCGCGGGCGGCGGCGACAATCCGTATAATTATAACGGCATCGGTTATGACGGTGTCCCGTCCGAGGCTTCGGATATGATCTTTGCCTATGATTTTGGCAGCAACCACTGGGAAACACTCGGCACCATGCCCGCGCCTGGCATGGATTATCGAGGCCTGCCGCATCACCAAGGGCGCTATTATCTGGTCGGCGGTATGGACACGGACCGCAATGTGGCTGGCAAAATCACCGAATTTCGCATTGATGATTGATATTATGCCCGCCCGCATGGCATATTCATAAATGAAACAGGAATATCACGGGTTCGGCCCGCGTAAAAATAAGGAAATACCTTCATGACCGTGCAAACCGAAAATCTGAGCGGGCTAGACCTGCGCGCTGAAATCGACCGGCTGCGCAAAGACCGCAATGCCATCATCCTCGCGCATTATTACCAGAAGCCGGAGATTCAGGATATTGCCGATTTTGTCGGGGATTCGCTTGAACTGTCACGCAAGGCGGCAGAAACCGACGCTGAAGTCATCGCCTTTTGCGGGGTGAAATTCATGGCCGAAACCGCCAAGATCCTCTCCCCGCAGAAAACCGTGGTGCTGCCCGACCTTGACGCGGGCTGCTCTTTGGAAGACTCCTGCCCGCCCGACAAATTCAAGGCGTTCCGCGAGGCCAATCCTGATCATATCGCGCTCACCTATATCAACTGCTCGACCGAGGTGAAGGCGCTCAGCGACATTATCGTCACCTCATCTTCGGCGGAAAAAATCCTGAGCCAGATACCTGAAGATCAGCCCATTATTTTCAGCCCCGACAAACATCTGGGCGGCTATCTCGCACGCAAAACCGGTCGCGACATGCTGCTTTGGCCCGGCGTGTGTATCGTGCATGAAAAATTCAGCGAGACCGAGCTTATCAAGCTGAAGGCCGAATATCCGGACGCGCCGATTGCCGCGCATCCCGAATGCCCGGCGCACATTGTTGAACATGCCGACCATGTCGGCTCGACCAGTTCGATCCTGAAATTCGCGAAGGAAACGCCGGCAGATACCGTGATCATCGCCACCGAGCCGCATATCATCCACCAGATGGAAAAGGCCGTGCCCGAAAAGACATTTATCGGCGCGCCCGGCGCGGACGGCAACTGCAACTGCAATATCTGCCCCTATATGGCGCTCAACACGATGGAAAAGCTCTATATGGCACTCCGCGATCTCGAACCGCGCATCGAGATTGAAGAGGAACTCCGCCTGGAGGCCAAAAAATCACTCGACCGCATGATGGAGATGTCGAGCGGCACCGTAGGCCAGGGTGATCTCGGCCCGAAAGACCTGGCGCATAAGGGTTGATGCATCACCTATGACTTTTAAGCTCAACCGTTTCGACCTGGATGCCTTTGTGCAATCCACCTTTGCAGAGGATTTGGGTCCCGCGCCGGATTTTGTCGGGGATATTACCTCTGAGGCCGTGATCCCTGCGGATGCAATATTCACCGGGGTGATGGACAGCCGGCATGAGGCGGTGATTGTGGGACTGCCGATTGCAGAGGCTTTTTTCCGCGCACGCGACCCGCATGTCGAGATCGAGATATTGGTGGAAGAAGGCGAAAAAGTCGCGGCGGGAACCGATGTTATGCGGCTGAAAGGGGGCGGTCAGGCATTGCTGACCGCGGAACGCAGCGCGCTCAACACCGTGCAGCACCTGACCGGCATTGCCACTATGGCGCATACTTACGTGGACCGGATTGCGGGCACGGGTGCGACCCTGCTCGACACGCGTAAGACAATACCTGGCCTTCGCGTACTGGAAAAATACGCGACCCGCATGGGCGGCGCGCAGAACCACCGTATGGGCCTATGGGATGCGGCGATGATCAAGGACAACCATGTCGCGGTGGCAGGCGATATTGGCGAGGCAGTGCGCCGCGCCGTGGCCGCGGGTATTGAACGCATTATTGTCGAAGTGGACCGGGTTGACCAGATCGAACCGGCGCTTGAGGCAGGCGCAACGCACCTGTTGCTCGACAATATGGAGCCTTCCGTATTGCGCGGCGCGGTGACACTGATCGGGGGCCGCGTGCCGACCGAGGCCTCGGGCGGGGTCAATCTTGACACGATCCGCGATATTGCCGAGACGGGCGTCGATTTCATTTCAGTCGGCCGCCTGACGCAAAGCGCACCCGCTGCCGATATCGGTCTTGATTTCGCGCAGGTTTAAGCAGGTGCCGGATTTTCGTAGAATAGCTGCCGTACTTATTGCAGCATGGCTCGCACTGGCGATGTCCACGCCCGCACTGGCCCAGGCCTATCAGTGCCGCATCCCGCGCGGGGTGGGTGCGGTGCCACAGGTGCGCAAGCCCGCTGATGAATCGCGCCGTGTCAAACAGGTGGACGGTTATCTGCTCGCGCTCAGCTGGTCCCCCGAATTCTGCCGCACGCGGCAGGAAAGCCGCCGGCACAAGGGCCAATGCGGCGGCACGCTCGGCGATTTCGGCTTTATCCTGCACGGGCTATGGCCCGAAACACGCGGCAGTGACTATCCGCGCTGGTGTGCATGGCAAAAACCCGTTCCGCGCGACACTATCCGCAAGAACATGTGCACCATCCCGTCCGAACGGCTTATCGCGCGGCAGTGGGCCAAGCATGGCAGCTGCATGACACGTCAGCCTGGCACTTACTTTCGCATCTCCCGCGTCATGTATGATGCGGTGCGCTATCCCGACATGTCAGCGCTGTCCCGCAAGCCGCTTACCATCGGAGCATTTCGCAGGGCGTTTGCCGCCGCCAATCCAGGGTTGGAACATGACATGGTACTGGTGAAGACCAATGGCCGTGGCTGGCTGGAGGAAGTGCGGCTGTGCCTTGCGAAAAATTTCCGTCCGCGCCGCTGCGCCATGCATAATCGGCGGCAGCGTGCAAACCGCACCATCAAAATCTGGCGCGGGCTATAGAATCACTCCGGTATCCCGCTTTTTTCCAGCACTGAATCCAGCTGGAGCGTGCGATATCCCCAGAGCAGCAGCACCGCACACAGCAATATCAACAATCCAAATGCGACCATTTCATTCCAGCCGTAAATGGCAACGCCAATCGCAGGAGCAAAGACAAAGGCGGCGCCATTGATCGACGCAACCATGCCTGCCACCTGCCCCTGTTCCGCGCGCGTAAGCACAAGCGATGCGCCCGCTGTAAAGCCGGGCCGGAACAGGCCAAAGCCAAGCGATGCCAGCGCATAGCCAATGGTTATACCGTGCAAATCGCCTGCGAGACCAACGATCAGTGAGCCTGCCCCGCCCAGTGCCATGCCCCAGAGCACCGATGTGCGCGGCCCCATGCCCAGATAGGGTATCAGCCCCCATTGCGAGACCAAAGTGGCGAACGCCCCAGCCATCAACACAATGCCAACCGACTGCGCGCCCAGCTCAGGCGCGTCGCGCAGGCCCAGCCGGTCGAGTACAAGGAAGCCGATAACACCTAGCAATATTGCATGGGCATGGCCGCCAATCAGGCCGGAAACAAACCACGGCCTTAGCCGCGTATCGGTCCATTTAAGTGCCGTCTGCGCGGCAGTTTCCACGCTTTCATCATCGCTGTCATCGCTTAGCTTCGTGCTAGAGGATGCCGTACCATAGGGCTCCGAAATCACCTGCCCTTTTGCGGCGAAGCGCGGGTCATCGTTAGGCAGGCGCAAGCGTAGCGCGGCCAGCACAATCAGGCCGAACAGCGCAAACAGTACAAACGGGCTCAGTAGCCCGAGGAACGGAAAAATAATCAGCGGCGCGATGGCCGGGCCGATGACCGTACCGAGCCCGAAAGAAGAAGCGATAACCGACAGCGCCTTGGTCCGCTCCGACCGCGCGGTGCGTGAGGCGACATAAGCCTGCACCGCGGGCGGTGCAGCTGATCCCAGCCCGCCATACAGGCTGCGGAATATAGCAAAGACCAGCAATGTCACAGCGCCAGACAATATGCCCTGCAACCCGAACCACAGCGCCAGCGCGCAAAGGCTGAACGAGCTGATAAAGCCCCACATGCCGAGTTTCATCAGCGCCTTGCGCCCGCGCCGGTCCGACATGCGCGCCCAGCGCGGAGCAGTCATCACCCAGAGCAGCGCCGACCAGCTATAGGCCAGCGAGACCCAGAAGTCCGAGACGCCCAGCTCTGTACCGATGGACGGCATGATCGACTGCATCGCGGTATTACCCGCCGCGGTGACCAGCATGACGAGAAACAGGATCGCCATCCGGTCATTGGGCAAGCGGTCATTCGCGCCAGACAGGGGAGATGTGTTCACGGCCATTGATAGCCGCGCTCAACCCGCGCCACATAGAGCGTATAGGTGCTGTACCAGCGCGCACGGCCCTGCTCACGGATCGCAGCATGTTCAGCATTGTCGCGCCACGCTTTCGCATCCGCATCGCTTTTCCAGTAACTCACCGTAATGCCCAGACCATCCTCGCCGCGCACGCTTTCAACGGCGACAAAACCTGGCTGGGCCACCGCCAGTTCTTCCATACGCTGCGCTGCAGACTGATATCCCGCTTCATCCTTATCCGTGCGCTGCGCGGTAAAGATAACAGCGATGCTGCCGGGCGGAATATCCTGCGAGTTGAGCGATGGAGCAGATGACATGCCCATCCCTCTATCGCGGCTGCGCAGCAAAGAACAGCTTCATCTTATATGCACGTGCACACATCTATCGATTGTTGCAATATATGCAGATATTTGCGATGGCAGCGGCTTAATCGCCACCGGCGCCATATAAAGAGAATTACATGACATCATCCGATCTGGCCGAACATTCGCTTGGCCATCGCATCAAGTCCCGCATCACCCGCTTTTTCGGGCCGTGGGGTGTCTTTTTCAAAGGCTTTGTCAAACATCCCGTCATGGTGGGGTCGATCATCCCGTCCTCGCGCTATACCGTGAAAAAGATGCTGGCACCGGTGGATTGGGGAAACACCAACCTGTTTGTCGAATATGGCCCGGGAATCGGTACATTTTGCGGTCCTGTTCTTGAGCGTATGAAGGGTGATGCCACCCTGCTGGTGATCGACACCAATGAAGATTTTATCGAATATCTGCGCAAAACCTTTACTGACAGCCGGTTCAAGGCAGTGCATGGCAGCGCGGCGGATGTAGAAGACATTATCCGCGAGCACGGGTTTGAACATGCCGATTATGTGCTTTCCGGCTTGCCCTTTTCTACATTGCCGGGTGATCTGGGGCCACAAATCGCGCAAAAAACTGCCGATGTGCTGCGCCCGGGTGGTGCGTTTCTGGTGTATCAGTTTACAGCGGCTGCGCGCGATTTCATGACCCCGCATTTCCGCAAGATCGACAGTGGTTATGAGTTCTGGAACATACTGCCATGCAAGCTGTTCTGGGGCTGGAAAGAATAGCCCTGCCAATAGACGGGCAGAGCCACGCATTTCATTGACAAATGGAGGGACTCGCCCTATCTGCGGTCCTTTCCAAGTGTTTTTAAGATTATGGAGCACCATTTATGGCGCGCGTTACCGTTGAAGATTGCGTAGATAAAGTTACCAACCGTTTTGACCTCGTCCTTGTGGCTGCACAGCGCGCGAGAGAGATTTCAGGCGGTGATGAGCTAACCATTGAGCGTGACCGTGACAAGAATCCGGTTGTAGCGCTGCGCGAAATCGCCGAAGAAACCATGAAGCCAAAAGAACTGAAGGAAAATCTGATACAGTCCCTGCAGAAAGTGCAGCTGGACGATGATGATACACCCGATGAAATCGGTTCGATCAGTCAGTCTGCCGAAGCGCTTCGCCTGACCGCGTCCGCACCGACACGCAGCACCACGATCAGCAAGGATTTCGAAGCGTAAGCAACGTTTCACGAGAAAATAAAAGGGCCGCAGCGTTTCATCGCCGCGGCCCTTTTATTTTGTCCCGTCCCGTTTGAGGGGAAGAATTACTCAGGCGCCCTGAGGTTTGGGATCCTGGAACGGTCCCTTTTTCGCGCCGGTTTTGGGGATGGAGCTGCCCGCTGTAGGAATAGGCGCAGCCGGTGTATCATTATCATCGGGGCGGTCCACCTTGCCAGTATCCAGCAGCTTGTCGATTTCCTCACCGCTCAGCGTTTCATATTCCAGCAGCGCATTGGCAAGCAGGTGGAGCTGGTCCTCATGGGTTTTCAGCACTTCTTTTGCCCGGTCATAGCCTGCATCGATTATCTTGCGGATTTCCGCGTCGATTTTCTTCGACGTTTCACCCGACATCATCGTGCGCTGGGTCTGTCCCATGCCGAGATAACCTTCATTCTGCTCCTCATACATGACCGGACCCATTTCATCGGACATGCCCCATTTGGTGACCATGTCCTTGGCCAAACCGGTCGCGTATTGAATATCGCCGCTGGCGCCGCTTGACACTTTGTCATAGCCGAAAATCACTTCTTCGGCGACGCGGCCACCCATGGACACAGCCAGGTTGGCGTACATCTTGTCACGGTGATAGCTGTAATTATCCCGTTCAGGCAGGCGCATGACCATACCCAGCGCGCGGCCGCGCGGAATGATGGTTGCCTTGTGAATCGGGTCAGATGCCGGTTCATGGACCGATACAATGGCATGGCCCGCCTCATGATAGGCGGTCATTTTCTTTTCATCCTCGGTCATCACCATGGACTTGCGCTCGCTGCCCATCATGACCTTGTCCTTGGCTTCTTCAAATTCGTCCATCGCCACCAGGCGCTTTTGCCTGCGCGCAGCCAAAAGCGCCGCTTCATTGACGAGGTTGGCAAGATCCGCACCGGAAAATCCAGGTGTTCCGCGCGCAATAGTGCGGGCGTTGACATCAGGTGCCAATGGCACTTTCTTCATATGCACCTGTAGAATTTTTTCACGCCCTTCGATATCAGGAACCGGTACAACGACCTGCCTGTCGAAACGGCCGGGACGTAGCAATGCAGGATCAAGCACGTCTGGACGGTTGGTGGCGGCGATGATGATAATACCTTCATTCGCCTCAAAACCATCCATCTCGACCAATAACTGATTGAGCGTCTGCTCACGCTCATCATTGGAGTTGCCCATACCCGAACCGCGATGACGGCCCACAGCGTCAATCTCGTCAATAAAGACTATGCAAGGCGCGTTTTTCTTCGCCTGCTCAAACATGTCGCGCACGCGGCTTGCGCCCACACCGACAAACATTTCAACGAAGTCCGAACCTGAAATAGTGAAGAACGGTACGCCCGCCTCGCCCGCGATCGCACGCGCGAGCAATGTCTTACCCGTACCGGGCGAACCCACCAGCAATGCGCCTTTCGGAATCTGTCCGCCAAGCCGCGCAAATTTGGAAGGGTCTCTTAAAAACTCGACAATTTCCTGTAATTCCTCGCGTGCTTCATCAATGCCGGCAACATCTTCAAACGTGACCTTGCCCTGTTTTTCGGTGAGCAGCTTCGCTTTCGACTTGCCAAAACCCATGGCGCCGCCAGCACCGCCGCCTTTCTGCACCTGTCGGAGCACGAAAAAAGCAATGCCGAGAATCAGCAGGAAGGGCAGCGCCTGAATTAGCAGCACAGTCAGCAGACTGGTCTGTTCCTTCGGTGCGCCGCTATATTCAACGCCCTCATCCTCGAGCAGTTTTACCAACGTGGGGTCATTCGGCACCTGCTTGGTGGCGAACATGGTGGTGTCATTATATTTGCCAACGATACTGTCCGGCCCGATCTGGACAGATTTGACCTCGCCGCTCACCACCTTTTCCTTAAAGGCACTGTAGCTGATCTCTGTCGTCGCCGCAGCCTGGCCGCGGTCGAACATCGATACAACCACCAGCAGTGCAATAATAACCCCTGCCCAGATGAGCATGTTTTTCATCCACGGATTGGGGCCGCTGGGTTCCTGTTCGTCATTCATAATTCGAATCTTTCGGTAAACTGTCTATTTGCCAAGATAAGCGCAATATCCTGAATGACAATATAATGCCGCGCACAAAGGTAGTGTATTCTTTGATTTCCGCCAAATTTTCATGCAAAATGCCACAATATTCAGCTCGCGCGCGGCTTTTCCCCGCTTCGCGGTGGGGCGGGACGGAATCTCCATACAGACCCGCCCGCACATAAAATATCGCCAATCATGGTCTTTTCACCGGCCTTTAGCGCGGCCAGTGCGCGCATTATACTTTCCCCGCGCGGCTGTGTGCCGGGTGCGAGTAGCGCTATGCAATGCAGCAGCAAACGGCGCAGGACTTCGGTGGGATAATCCGTATTGCCAAGCGTTACGGCGTTTCCATCACGAAGCACATAGGCATCCGCTTCCCGCATGACCACCCAGTCCAGCGCAGTGCCCGCATCGGCAAGCGAGCGCGCCGACCGGTTGGCAGCGACTGCATCCAGCATGTCGAGTGATTCCAGCGCATGGCGCATTCGGACACGGTCAAAATCAATATTGGCATTGCTCGGATCATGCACATGAGGAATGGCATGGACCGCGCAATATTCCAGCAGTTCCGCTTTACGAAAGTCCAGAAGTGGCCGCACAATATTGCCGTTTATCGCCCGCACTCCGCTGAGCCCATCCAACCCGGCCCCGCGTGCCAGCCGCAGCAGCAATGTTTCCAGCTGGTCATCACTATGATGTGCGGTCGCAATCCATAAGCATTCATTCTGTGCGGCCCAGTCATTCAGCAATGCATAGCGCGCGGCCCGGGCCCCTGACTGGAGATTGCCGGTAATTGGCCTTGCCGGATGCAGAACATTGTGCGGGATATTCTGCGCTGCACAATAGTCAGCTACCATGGCGGCTTCATCCGCGCTTTCGCTGCGCAGGCCATGGTCCACCGTCGCGGCACGGATACGGCCCGGCCAGACATGATGCCCCAGCGCAAGTAATGCCATGCTGTCCGGGCCGCCTGACACCGCAATGCCCAGATGTGCAGCAGAACCCGCAAAACCGGGTATCAGTTTTTCAAGGCTTCCCTGAAAGCGTTCTTCAATGGGCCTGCCCGCCATATCACAGATATTCTACTGGCACTCTGCGGTGCTGCGCCCCGCAGACAGGTCATTCGAAAGGCGGCCGACTGCCACATCGGGATATACCTCGACAAGCTCGTCAAATGCCGCGCATGCTTTCACATTTTCCTGTTGCTGGATCATGGTCATGCCCAGGAAGTAAAGACTGTCTGCCGCTCGTGCACCATCAGGTTTTTCCTGGTAATTGCTCAGGAAGGTCTTGGCTGCCAGATTAAGTTTGCCATCATCCATATAGGCACGGCCAAGCAAGTTCCGGGCATGGCTATTGCGACTGTGCGAAGGATGATTATCGACAGTCTTTTTCAGCTGCTGCTGCGCCTCGGGATAGAATTTGGCATCCCAGAGGCGGAAACCGTAGATATATTCATCTTCGCCGGCATTACCGCTGTCTGGCTTCACAATCGCCGCAACTTGTGCCACGCGGTCATCAGAAGGCGCTGCCACAGCTGCTGCCTCTTCGGCAGCGTCCACCGCCGTGGGCGTAGCCTGAGAAGTGTTCACCGCCTGCGTTTCTTCAGAAGCTGCCGCCTCCAGCGCATCGAGCCGTGCGGTCAATTGACCCAGTTTATATCCATTTTCCTCTGTTTGCGCTGTCAGCGCAGCCAACTGCGCCTCTAGGGCATCGACCCGTGCCAACAGGTCCGCTACTGCTGTGTCCGCGCTCGTACCACGTGTTTGGGCGGTGCGCTCTGGCGTGCGGATCTCCGGTTCAAAGAAACGCTCCGACCCGCCCGGAAAGACCTTACGCTGCACTGCGCGCATTTCCTTTTCCAGTTTTTCAACGCGCAGCTCGGTATCACCGCGTTGTGCCGTGGCACCTGATGCAGGCAGCATCATGGCGGCTATGGCGAGCGGGGCAAATATTTTATTCAAAACGGGGGTTTTCACCTGTAACTTCTCCAAATCCAGAATATCTTAAATAGGTTGCCAGTTAACGCACATGCCATGAAGCGGGGCTGAATCATCCCTCTGTTGCATTGTTATCGCCGTTACCCTCTTGCTCTGGCGCAGGTTCAGCAGAGGCGGTATTTTCCTCTGCGGCGACAGGCGGCGGCGCAACAGGCGCGGCATCCGTTTCTGTTTGCGCAGCGCGAGGTTCGTCACGAGGCTCTGCTTGCGCTGTAGTTACCGTAGCGGCCTCGCGCGCAGGGGCGGACGCCGCAGCCGGTACTGCGCTGGCCGATGGTGATGGTGATGGTGATGGAGTCGTTTCAGATGCAGCACCCTGCGCCGGTCTTGCCAGCAGCGCGGCGGCGCTCACTGGCATATCGGCAACAGTCACGGCTTCGGTGCTAAGCGGTGCCACAGTCTGTCCGCCAATCGTGACCGCCAATGCATCGGGGCGTCCCGTTAGAATCTGCGGGTTTTGCGCATCAGCCGGAACCACGAACCGATCACCCAGTTTCATAGTGTTTTCGAACAGGCGTGCTCCATCGGCTTCGTAAAAGCGGACCCAGATATCGTCTTCCTTGGCAATAAAGACCACCTCACCGCCCGTTGGCGCCGCATCAGTGGTGGTGACTGCATTGTCACCGCCTGCCGAGGCCACAGCCTCATCCTCTGCATCCGCGCCGACGAGATCCATTTCCGCCTGCGGGTAAAAATAGGTGCGCCACGCAGCATAGCCGCCAACAATCAGGGCAATGCCCAGCAGCGCCGCAACCCATGCCAGCCGTGAAGACGGTATTTTGGAAGGATCCTCAAGCTCATGGCCCGCACTGCCATGATAACTGGCATCGCCATGTCCCATTTCATCTTTGAGGTCGGACACAAGTTCCGCAGCGGGCATACCCACGGCTGAGGCATAGGCTTTTACAAACCCAACAGCATAGGTGCGGCCCGGCAGCGCATCATAATCACTTGCTTCAATCGCCTCGAGATGGCGCATGGGTACCCGTGTGGTTGCCGCAATATCAGCGAGCTCTTTTTTCTGTTCGACACGCGCCTCGCGAAGCCGGTCACCGACCGTGTGAAACACAAATTCCTCGCTTTCCGGCCCTGTTTCATGATCGGCATTTTCGCCTGCATCATATTCGCCGGATTCATTGTCCTCGGAGGCCACTGTTCTCTCCTAAAAAAACGTGTGTGCGCGCTTTATTATTATTTTTATTTATGTCTTCTTAAAAGCATCGAAACACTGCGCAAGTCAACGCAATTCCGGCGATTCGCCGGGGCAGAGGGTAAATTTGCGTCACGAGCGGCTAAGCTCAGCATGTTTTTTCGACCATGCCTTGAGCTCTGCGCGCATATTAGCGGGCGGATTTGCAATCATTTCATCCATTTTCTGCACAGCTTCAGCATAGTTGAGTGAGCGGATCATGGCCTTGACCGGTCCAACCGCGGCCGGTGTGATTGAAAGCCTTTCTACGCCCAATCCAATCAACGCCAGCGCCTCAAGGCGACGCCCCCCCATTTCACCGCACACGGCCAAATCGACATTGTGCGGCGCGACTCCCTCTACCACGCGTTTGATGAATCGCATAATGGCAGGACTGAGCCAGTCATAACGCTCGGCGAGTTTCGGATGTGCCCGATCAGCGGCGAAAAGGAATTGGGTCAGGTCATTTGTGCCAATCGAAAGGAAATCGATTTTCGGTCCCAATATGTCGAGCATTTCAGCAAGTGCCGGCACTTCAAGCATGGCCCCGTAACGGATGCGGAGCGGCAGCATTTTCTTGCGGTCCGCAAGATAGACCTTCTGGCTTTCAAACAGATCGCGCGCCGCATCAAATTCCCATGGTTCGGACACCATTGGAAACATGACATTGAGCGTGCGTCCACCCGCAGCCTCCAGCAGCGCGCGGGCCTGCGCTTTCAGCAGGCCATCGCGCTCCAGTGCCACTCGAAGCGCGCGCCAGCCCATGGCTGGATTCTCCTCCGCAATACCGTCATCGTGCATATAGGGGAGCGACTTGTCACCGCCAATATCAACGGTACGGAATATGACGGGCTTGTCTCCCGCCGCATCGATCACATCCCGATATAGCCTGAGCTGCTTTTCGCGCTGCGGCAACGTGGCGGAAACAAGAAACTGGAATTCAGTGCGGAACAGGCCAATGCCATCCGCGCCAGTTGTGGAAATCGCCGCAACATCATCACGTAAACCCGCATTGACCATCACCGAAATACGCTTGCCGTCCTGCGTCACCGCTTCTTCGTCGCGCATCGAAGCATAGACTGCCTGACGCGCCTTGCTCTGCCCCAGTTTCTCCTCAAACGCCTCGATAATATTGGCGCTGGGCCGAATGAGCAGTGAATTCTCAATGGCATCAAGCAGCAGGTGATCGCCCTCACGCACCATATGGCGAATGCCCTGCATGCGTCCAATAACCGGAATGCCAAGCGCGCGCGCCACGATAATCACATGCGCGGTGAGCGAGCCTTCCTCCAGGATCACGCCCTTGAGCCGCCGCCGGTCATATTCAAGCAGTTCGGCAGGGCCCAGGTTGCGGGCAATCAGGATAGTGTCATTGCGCAACCCCAGCTGCGCCGCAGTGCTGATCTGTCCCGAAACAATGCGCAGCAGGCGGTTCGCCAGATCCTCCAGATCATGCATGCGGTCAGCGAGCAGCGGATCATCAATCTGCCGCATGCGCATACGGGTATGCTGCTGCACCCGCTCGATCGCAGCCTCAGCGGTGAGCCCGCTGTCAATCGCTTCATTGATCCGGCGTGACCAGCCCTCGTCATAGGCAAACATCTTATAGGTCTGCAGCACTTCTTCATGCTCTCCACCAACGCCAAAATCCGCCTGAGACGCCATTTTGTCAATCTGCATGCGCATCTTGTCAAAGGCGCTGTAAACGCGCTGACGCTCGGCCTCGATATCCTCGGCCACTACATGCTCAATGGTGATGCGCGGCTGGTGAAATACCGCCTTGCCGCTCGCGATGCCCATGACCAGCGGCAGGCCATTCAGGTTTTCAGGTGCCGTACTCGTGCGGCCCTCTCTGGCTTCCGCCTCGGTATCGACAAGGTCGGCATTGGTGATAAGCTCTGACAGTACCATCGCCACAGTTTGCAGCGCCTCTATTTCGACATCATCATATTTGCGCGGCTCGACATGCTGTACACACACAACGCCAATGGCGCGTTCACGCCGCACTATCGGGACACCTGCAAAGCTGTGAAATTTTTCTTCACCCGTTTCCGGGCGGTATTGAAAATCGGGATGCGCCGCGGCTTCGTCCAGGTTCAGCATCTCGACATTTTTAGCAATAGTGCCGGTCAACCCCTCGCCCAGGGCCAGTTTGGTGACATGCACCGCCGATTGGTTAAGGCCGCGCGTCGCAAACAGCTCCAGCGCACCTTCGCGGCGCAGATAGATCGAACATACCTCACTGTTAAGCGCCGTTCCGATAATGTCGACAACCTGATTCAGCTTTTGCTGCGCCGATGCTTTTGATGCCATCACATCATGCAGGCGGGTCAATATATTACGGGCGGCACTGGCCGGTGTGGATGCAGGTTTCGACATGGCGCATATGATAGCAGAAGCGCATTCTACGCGCTATCGGCAAAGACAGTCCTGCAAGAAAAAACCCGCGCCGGTCATCCCCGGGCGGGTCTTTGCCTGTCACGTTTTCAGGTAGGTTATGCCATTGTCAGCTCTTCCTTGATTTTTAGTTTTTCCTTTTTGAGCTGGGCCAGTTTCTGTGTGTCAGGGGCAGGACGGAGTTCCTCGGCATGAATCTTTTCTTCGAGCCCGTTATGTTTTTCCTGTAACGCATTGATATGGCTATCGCTCATAAAGCTTCTCCTTTTCGACTCACATAAGTTGATGGACGTAGTGAAACATAAAATTACGATTTTGTCACATATGGCGACATGATATTTGCGCTGTGTCTTTCATGACGTGCGATAATCGGTTATACAAATGGACAATTCCCGGTAATCAGCAGGCGATGAATATCCCGTTATGAGCAGCGCGCAGCTAAAGCAGCTTGAAATGATGAAAACCGAACACCGCGACCTTGATCAAGCGATCGACGCGTTGCGCGCCGCCGGTATACGTGACGAAATGCAGATTGCCCGGCTCAAAAAACGCAAGCTGAAACTCCGCGATGAAATTGCTCATCTGGAGGACCAGATAATTCCCGACATTATTGCCTGAACTGCTCTTTGGACGGAAGGGTGCATGAAAGCACGTTCATGCCGTCCTGAACTGGGACAGCTTTGGATCGGTAGACAGAAAAAGCCTTAACGCCCTTTCCAGCCACGCTGTGCCATGTCATTATATTTGCATGCAAACACAGCCCCCTGCCAATATGACGCCGCATCTTGTGGAATCACTTTATGTCGAGGCGATGGTGCTTGCCGATGAGGCGCGTCATTATTTTGAGGAAGAGGTGAAAGAGCGCGAAACCGGTATCAATGCTGCAACGCGTGTGGCGGTATCGTGCGAAAGCCTGCGCCTTACAACACGGCTGATGCATTGCATTGCCTGGCTGCTCAACCAGAAAGCCTATTTTGCAGGAGAGCTCAGCTATACGCAGCTACGCAGTCAGGGCCGTATGCTGGACAATAACAACACCGCAGATCCCGATATTGTCCGGCAACTGCCCGAAAAGGCGCGGCAGCTTGTCCACGCCAGCGAATTTCTGTTCGCGCGGATCAAGCGGATCGAACGCCATGTGCAAAACGAGTGGCAGGACGGGCAGGCCGTGCCGCAGGATGCAGAGGCACCTTCACAGGTACACGTGCTGCAACAGGGGCTGCTGGATGCCCTGCGCCGCTAGCTCCTTACAGATTCAGATATAGTCAGAAAGATAGGCCGCAATGGCAGTAATGCCCGCACGGTCTTTTGCATCAAAACGCGCAAGGGAGGGGCTATCAAGATCAATTACATGCGTGACAATGTCATTTTTGCCGACGGGCACAACCAGCTCTGAGCGCGTATCGCCGTCACAGGCAATGTGGCCAGGAAAGACATGTACATCATCAACCAGTTGCGCCTCGCCCGTGCGCGCCGCCGCGCCGCACACACCCTTGTCCAGCGCGATACGGATACAGGCAGGCTTGCCCACAAATGGCCCCAGCACCAGTTCGTCATCCACCATGCGGTAAAAACCCGCCCAGTTGAGATCGGGCAGGAACTGCCACAGCAAGGCCGCCACATTCGCCATATTGGCCGTGCTGTCACTTTCGCCATGTGTCACGGCCTTTACCGCATCAAGGAGGTCAGCATAGATTTGCGCCTTGGGCGCATCGGAAACGGTTTTGAAATCGAACATAGTGCTGGATTTAGGATGGTGTGACAGCAATTGTAAGGGGGAGTCTGTTTGATTTCACGGCGAGATGCTGCGCATCCGCCTCCAAATGGGTTCGGGTGGGTAAGGGCCGGCAGCCAGTCGGCCTTGCCGGACTTCTTGTCGCAGTCCGGATTAGCGCGAAATGATAGCAATCGTGTTGCCGCTGTTAAGCGACAGCGCTGCGTATAGCGAAAGTCCGAACGGCGACGAGCCGTTCGCAAGCGCGACTGCGCGCCCGGGCTTATTGCCCGGAACCCATTTGGAGGCTGGCGCGTAGCGCCTGGCCGTGAAATCAAAAAAGATTCAAAAAGAATCCCTGTCCACCTTCCCACGGGCCTTCTTGATCGCGCCACGGTTCTTTTTTGCCTCGAGCCGCTTTTTCTTGCCGACGCGGTTCAGCCGGGTTTTCGCACGTTTTACAGGCGCAATATGCGCTTTTTCAACCATTTCAATAAGCCGTTTGCGCGCTTCGTCGCGGTTTGCATCCTGAGTGCGATGCGTTTTTGCCTGGATAACCAGTTCGCCATCCTTGGTCAGCTTTGATCCCGCCGCTACCTTGAGCCGATTATAGACCTGAGGCGCAAGGCCAAGCGCGAATATATTGATGCGCAGCTGCACCGCTGTTGCCACCTTGTTGACATTCTGTCCGCCCGGGCCGGACGCGGTCACGAACCGTTCCTGGATCAGGCTGTCCAGACGCTGTGCCATGCCGGGCGGCAGTGGTGATGGTTTACTACCCGATGTCGAGGTCATCAGTGGAAAAACCCATGTTCCGGAACCGCGCTGGTACCTGCGCATAGGCTTCGATAGGCGGTTTATTGTCGCGGTCAATGCGGATATAATGGCTGTGCAGCATCAGCGGCTTCATTTCCTTTTGAGGCGTGCCATCCACCCCCATATAGACCGGATCACCGATCAGGCCGTGGCCAAGTCCATACAGGCTGTGTGCCCGTATCTGATGCGTACGGCCGGTTTCGGGCATGAATTCGATCAGGGTCATTTCATCCTGCTGCGCAATTTTGCGCCACCCGGTCCGCGCTGGTTTGCCTGCATCATCGACAATCATTTTCCAGCCAGTTTCTGCGGTGCTGTATTTGCCCAGTGGCAGTTCGATCATGCCGTGATCATCCTGCACCACACCATCCAATATGCCGATATAGCGTTTGGTAACCTGCCTGTTTTCAAATGCCTTGGCAAACCGTTTGAGCGCTTTTGGATTACGAGAGAGCAAAAGGCATCCGGATGTGTCCTGGTCAAGCCGGTGCACCGGACGCGGCAAGCGTTTGAACCCGAATTTCAGCTCATTCAGCCAATCTTCCAGACATGGCCCCCCGCGTTTCGGGCGGTCCACCGCAAGCCCGGCAGGTTTGTCGATAACAATTGCTTCCCCATCAATATAGGGAAGCTCGGATTCTTTGGGCGGTGTGAGTACAAGCATTGCGCCGCCATGCCAGTCTGGCGATGGCGGCGCAATGTTTAACGGTAATGGGATGGTTTAGTCCATCATCATTTGACAGCTTATATCAATCGGGCCTTACATCCCGGTTACGCGGCCTACGCGGTTTATTGCCTGATGAACGCGCAGGTCTTGCCGCTGGCTTTGCGCGTGCGGGCGCTGATTTTGCCTGCTTGCCGCGTGAGCTCTGCTTGGCTGCGGGCGGGCGACTACGCGGTGTAGCCGCCTTGGGACGCTGCGCCGAGGTGCGGAGTGCTTCACGCCGATCTCCGCGGCGGTCGGCGCGTGATGACAGACCTTCACGGCGCTCACGCACTATGCCCGCATCCTGGCCGCGCGACCCGCGTTTCTTGCCCCTGCGCTTGTCTTTCTCATCACCTTCCAAATGTCTGCGCACAGCATCTACCGGTGCGCTGCCAAACTTGCCCTTGCGGCGGTCCCGCTTGGCACGGCGGCGTTCACGCCGTTCCTCAAACCGTGCCCTTTCCTCGGCTGTCCAACGGCTGTGGTCACGATATTTACCGCGGTGGCCATCGCGGCTATAACGCCGTCCATGCCGTCCGGCGTAATAACGATAGCGCTTACGGCCCCAGTAATTGCGATGATAGTCACGCATCACATAACGGCGGCCGCGCCGATCAAATATATAAAAACCATAGCCGGGATAATAATAATTATCATAATAACCGCCGCCAAAGCCTATGTTGGCAAACCCGCCGCGATAGTCACAATCATAATAATAGTCATAGGCATCATAGCCATCGCAATAGCTGCCGCTGGCACCATATTCATATCCGTCATCGTCATAATAACCGGTTTCGCCATAATAGGCGCAGGCGCTCAGGCTCATGGTCGACACCGCCAGCGCGGCTGCACGGATTATATTGGATGCTGTCATTTATCCCTCCCGAAGGACACGCCCCATGCGCACGAAAACGGCGATTCGAAGAGGCAATCAAAGTTATGTCGTTGGTATAGCACGACGAGTTGAATTGTGCATGAACATAGATGTAAACACTTTTTATAAGTGCGCCTTGCGACGGAACCGCTTGCTAACATCTGTGTCAGTTGGTATTTAAACGTTCGATTAAACATTCATGCGTTACGGAAGAGAACATTATGGCCACTGCTCATGCATATACCGACGCAGGAAACCCGCACTGGACGCCCGTGCAGGATGAAGGTGCACTTATGGCGATCCCGGGCGAAGAAGGCATTCCATTTTTCGGGGTGACGCTGCGTCAGTTGAAAGATCCGTATAAATTCGGGTTTGAAATGTATAAAAAACACGGCCCGATATACCGCATCAACAGCTTTGGCCGCACACAGGTCGGCATGCTGGGCGCAGAGGCCAACGAGCTGGTGCTGTTCGACCGGGCCAAGATATTTTCGAGCGAACAGGGCTGGGGTCCAGTGCTTAACCTGCTGTTCCCGCGCGGGCTGATGCTGATGGACTTTGACCATCACCGCGCTGACCGTAAGGCCCTCTCTATCGCCTTCAAGCCCGGGCCAATGCGCCACTATGCCGAGAAGCTGAACGAAGGCATCATGGAGCGCGTGAACAAATGGTCGGGACAGGACCTGCGTTTCTATCCCGAAATCAAGAAGCTCACACTCGACCTGGCCGCAACCAGTTTTCTCGGCATCCCCTGGGGGCCGGAAGCCGATAAAATCAATAAAGCCTTTGTCGACATGGTGCAGGCATCCATTGGTGTCGTGCGCCGCCCATTGCCTTTCACCAAAATGGGCCGCGGTGTCGCCGGGCGCGACTATCTGGTCGACTATTTCGCACCGGAAGTGCAGAAACGCCGCGAGCAGCAGGGGCCGGACATGTTCAGTCAGTTCTGCCGCGCCACCCATGATAATGGCGAACTGCTGTCGACCGATGAAGTAGTCGATCACATGAACTTCCTGATGATGGCGGCGCATGACACCATCACATCTTCTGCGACATCACTGTTGCTACTGCTTGCCCAGCATCCAGACTGGCAGGAAAGGCTGCGTGAGGAATGCATGTCCGTCGGCGTGCCCGGCCAGCCTCTTTCCCATGACGATCTGGCCAAACTGGAACTCACTGAATATGCGTTCAAGGAAGCTTTGCGGCTGATCCCGCCCGTGCCCTCCACCCCGCGCCGCGCGCTGAAAGATTTCGAATTTGCCGGACAGCATGTTCCGGCAGGAACCCCCGTCGGTATCAGCGCCGGTTTCACCCATTTGATGGAGGAATACTGGCCGGACCCCTATAAATTTGATCCGATGCGCTTCACGCCAGACAAAGTCCGCGAACGCCACAAATTCGCCTGGGTCCCCTTTGGCGGCGGCGCGCATATGTGTCTGGGCCTGCATTTCGCCTATATGCAGATCAAAATTCTGATGCACCATATCCTGACGCAGAACCGCATCGTAGTGGAAGATGGCTATGACCCCAAATGGCAAGCATGG
Source organism: Sphingorhabdus sp. Alg239-R122 (assembly GCF_900537065.1). Lineage (GTDB taxonomy): Bacteria > Pseudomonadota > Alphaproteobacteria > Sphingomonadales > Sphingomonadaceae > Alg239-R122. Next base: position 30,502 of record NZ_UNRC01000013.1, read on the forward strand.
CCCATCCCGCAGCCGAAGGATGGATTAAAAGTACGGTTTGAAAAGCTGTAATCCGGCTTAACTCAAACCGCTTTACGATAGGCCAGATAGGCAAATAGCAGCGCAATAACTGCCGGAACGGTTTGCACAAAAAATATCCTCGGCGATGCAGTGAGCGCACCAAAAATACCAGCGGCGACGACAAACAGCAAAAAGCAAGCGGCAACATTGAAGCGCCACTGCGGATCCCTGATAAACAGCGACCATGTGAGACCAATGGCCAGAAAGCTGTTATACAGTCCCTGGTTAGCCGCCAACACTTTTGTCGGTTCAAACAGCTCCACAGGAAAACTCGAAAACACCTGCGGTCCACGCGTGGCCCACGCAAACATCTCAAACCAGGCGATGTAAAAATGAAGTGCCGCAATAAGGCCTATGAGTATCGCCGCTATCCTATGCATTTTATTACTCCCTGCCCAAAATATTCGTGCCGTTAGGTCTATACATTGCATCTACGCCATAATTGCGCGGCGAGACAGGCTATTTGCATGTTGCAATTTAAAACATCCCATAAGCTAACGATCACCGACCAATGAAAAAGGCGCCCACACATTGGGGTGCGCCCATGTATCTGTCATGCCATCACCGGCAGGATCGCTACGCAATTCACGCATCGCCTGCTGCAGAGCCTGTGCCCTTGAAAACTGCCGGTTTTCAGATGCAATTTCAATCGTTCTGACTGTCAACCGGGCGGCAACATCGTCCCGCACCGGCCAGTGTGACGCCAGCAGGTTCTGCGCGCCGGCATAAAAAAACGAACGTGCCAAGCCTGATAGCCCCGCTGCCCCGGCCCGACCATCACCCGCCGCTGTATTGCACGCCGATAATATGACCCAACTGGCATTGATGCTGAGCGCCGCTATCTCGGAGCTGCTGAGATATCCATCATTTTCTTTGCTTGCTGATTGAGGCGGCGTCAGAACAAGTCCTGGTTCCGCCACGCCGCCAATTTCTCCTGCCAGGACGCCATGTGTCGCAAATGCGATAACGGCGGCATTCAGATTGGATTGCCGCACAGTCTGTTCATTTGCTTTTTCAGCCAGATAAAGCCCGTTCGCAGGTTTTTCAAAAAACGTCCACATGGAGTTCAATTCATCAGCAGTTCCGGGCAGCCGTGACAGTTTTCTGATCTGTGCAATGTCGGCAATACCGGCCGCGTTTCGGGAAGCCAGGGGCGCAAACAAATCGTCATATCCGATGACAGTGCCAGCACCACCGGATCGCCTGCGGTTTCCGCGATCGCTGGATCGACCACCAAGCAGGGGGTCTCCAAAGCCAATAAAGGGCTTCGCTGCGCCAGGTTGTTCATCAGCCCGGAAAGACCGCAAAAACCTTAATGACTGTATGCCCGGGGTCTGGATAATGGCCAGTTCATCTGCAAACCACTGTGCCGTACGCAATGTTTCAGGGGCGCCATTCGCGCCTTCAGGTATGGTTTTTACCAATATGCCCAAAGGCAGGCTGGACAAAGCGCCAGAAGCCGAGACAAAAAGGTGTGATATACCGTTTAACTGCGATGCAAGCGGCGCAATAAGCTCGCGGTAAAGCGCATGCGCCGTTTCAAAATCATACGGATAGGCACCTTCCCCTTCTTCCAGCCATTTCAGGCTATCGACGGCGCTGACTTCAACATTTGCCCCCACATCCCATAAAAGCCTTTGGGCAGCACGGTGTATGTCAATCCGGCTCCAGTCGCTCCTATGCCACTGGATACCTGTATCACTGACAAGCAGCACATGTGTCCCCAAATCAGTCGGCACGATTAGTAATGCAGCTTCGTCAGGTGCCAACAGGGTGCGGGCTTCTTCAAACGCAAGTGCATCAGGCGCAATAAGTTCAAAATAATCAGGCGCCGCCACTTCTATCGCCTTGTTCACCTCCTCCAGCTGGCTGAGGATATTCTTTTGTGCCAATGCCAATATATCAATTGCATCGCCATCGCGGGACTGCGAGCCCAGTAAAAGCTCTGACATTCTGCGTGCATTTTCTTTCTGCCGGGACAACAGGTTTTCACGTGTATTGGTCAATGCCAAGACAGCAGGACTTCCGCTATGTCTGCTTGCTGCGGAGCGTGCCAGCGCCTGTCCGGCTGGATTGACCTGTGAAAACTGCAGTTTTTCGAAAATTTCACCTGCTGCGTATTTTGAAAGCCCGTCTTTTTTCCACTCTTCATCAGATAGAGTCTGCCGCAAAGCCCAGCCTGCATCCGCAAATGTTTCAAAATATTGCCGTGTTTTCGCTACACCTTGCTCACCCTGGAAAATGCTCTGACCACTTGGCCCGCCTGCCTGCGGCAATTGCTGGGCCTGGATGCCATCGGTAAGCTCGCCAAGGATTTCGAGCGCACTTTCTATTTTTTGCGGCATGCGCATACGCGTTTTTGCCAGTTCGAAATAGGAATCGGCAACCGGCGCACTGTAATCACCCAGCGCCTTGTGCCGCGCCAATGCGACCTGTTCCAATATTTTTTCGGCTTTCGCGTAATCACCGGATTCCCTGTGTATCACCCCCAGAAGGTGCCGGCTGTTCAGGGCAGGGGGATGGTCCTCGCCATACAGTAGTATATGCTCTTGCGCCGCATCCTCGGCAGTTGCACGCGCCTTCGCCATTTCCCCCAGCTGTAGCAGGGATCGTGCATGATTATGCGCGCTGACTAGCGTGTCAACATGGCTTTTGCCCAGGGTTTCCTGCCGGGTACGCCACACCGTTTCATAATAGTCTGCGGCCTGACGCAGTTTTCCCATCTCGCTGAGTGCGAGCGCATAGTTATTCTTGCTCGTCAAGGTCCGGTTGTCGGTTTCGCCAACAGCGGCAATGCGGGCATCCATAACCATGCGGTGAATTTCCGCCGCCCGTTGATATGCCCCCAAATCGTACAGGATCAGGCCCATAAGGTTCTGGCTGTGATGTGTCGCAGCATGTGCCACGCCAAACAGTTTGCGTCTTTCAGCCACCAGTTTCTGAACTTCAGCATAGGCAGTGTCCAGTTGCCCGGCCAGACGCAGTGCCGATGTATATTCATGCCGCACGGTCTGTGTCTGGGGGGCTGTCTCCCCGAAATCTTCAAGATGATGGTCCAGCGACTGTCGCAGCATCTCGGAAGCCTCTGTGTACAGACCTTTATGTGACAATAGACGGCCATGATTATATTGCGCCTTGAGTCTGCCATGGGAGTCGCGCGCAATCACCTTCTGCTTAAGGGTGGCAACACCACTGAAAACCATCATGGCTTCATCAATCCGGTCCAGCTTTTCCAGAATCAGACCATGTGTGTTCATCAGCTCTGCCAGAGTCGAAATGTCAGGCGGCATATATTGGCGCTGCGTTTCAACCAGTTCCCTGAATACTGGTTCGGCGGCCGCCATATCCCCAGACTGGTAAAAGGTCCTGCCCTGCCGCGAGAGTTCATCAAAGCGTTTGACGATCAGGCTATCTACATCGGGTGATTCATCATCTGGCGAAGCGGCAGCCAGAATAGGTGACGCAGTTAGCCAGAGAGAAGCGGCCAGGCCTGTCAGGATCAATTTTCCCGTCATGGATTTCATGTGCCAGAAATCTGGACTCAATGCCAGTAACGAGCGATTGACAGGACCACGAGATCAGGAGCAATTCACGCTATCCGCTATTCCTCAGCGCCGTCGCGATGGCGTTGATGGAGAGCTGTATGCCTTCGGATATGCGCTCGTCATCCTCGCCTGCGCGGTGGCGTTTGATGAGTTCGATCTGTAGCAAATTCAAGGGTTCGATATAGGGGAGACGCAGCCGGATCGAGTTTTCGAGCGGTGTGTTTTTCTCCAGCAGGTGCGCCTGTGCAGTTGCATCGAGCAATCCATCGTGCGCGAGGTTCCAGCCGCTTTTGATCCGCCCGAAAATAGCCGCGCGCGCCGCCTCATCCTCGACCAGCCCACTATAATGCGCGGCGATGGTCATGTCGGATTTGGCAAGCACCATTTCCATGTTGGCGAGCGTCGCAGCGAAAAATGGCCAGCCAGCCGCCATGTCGCGCAGCAGCTGTTTGTCCTCAAATTCATCCAGCGCCTGTCCGACGCCGTACCAGCCGGGTAGCATCACCCGTGCCTGTGCCCAGCTGAACACCCATGGAATGGCGCGCAGGTCCTCAATCTGCTGGCTTTTCTTGCGGCTCGAGGGGCGCGAACCGATTTTCAGGCCGGCAATCTCTGCGATCGGCGTCATCTGACGGAAAAACTCGTTAAAACCTTCCGTCTCATACACCAGTCCGCGATAGGCTTTGAACGCGCGCGCCGACAACTGCGTCATGGCATCGGAAAAACGCTTTTTGTCCTGCGCCGCCAGTTTTTCCGGGGTCAGCGACGCCAGCAGGGTTGCTGATGTTATTGCCTCCAGATTGGTCATGGCCACATCGACCGTGCCATATTTGGCGGCAATCACTTCGCCCTGTTCCGTGATGCGGATGCGCCCCTGCACTGTGCCGCGCGGCTGCGCCTGGATCGCGCCGAATGCCGAGCCGCCACCGCGCCCAACCGCTCCGCCGCGGCCATGGAATAGCTGCATGCGGATATCGGCTTCTTCGAACACTGGTGCCAGTGCCAGGCTGGCTTGGTGCAGTTCCCAGGTCGAGGTGATATAACCGCCATCCTTGTTGCTGTCGCTATAGCCGATCATCACTTCCTGATAGCCACGCTGCCGCGCCAATGATTTGGGTACATCAAGCGACAGAAAGGCGCGCATCGTATCCGGTGCATTTTCAAGATCGGCAACCGTTTCAAACAGCGGCACCGACATAATCGCGGCCCTGGGCTGTGTTTCGTTGCCCGTTGGCGCGCGGTACAGCCCCGCTTCTTTCAACAGCACATAGACTTCCAGCATGTCCGACACGCTTTCGGTCTGGCTGATATTATAAGTGGTGATGCACGCCGGGCCGTAAAGCGCATGCGCTTCGGCAGCAGCGCGGATAATGCCCAGTTCCTTTGCCGTTTCTTCCGAATAGCTGTGCCAGCGGTCAGCAAGCGGGCGATTATGCGACAGCTCAGACTGGAGCAATTCCACCCGTGCCGCTTCATCCAGTGCGGCGTAATCCGCCTCGACACCGGCGGCAGCGAGCAGCTCACTCACCACGCGTTCATGGACATCGCTATTCTGGCGCAGGTCCAGTGTGGAAAGGTGAAAGCCGAATGTCTCGACCGCCCGGATAATCCGGCCGAGCGCACCGCCGCTCGCCAATGTGCCGTCGCCGTCCGCTGCCAGCCCGTTTGCAATAATCACCAGATCACGGCGCAGATCTTTCGGTGCATCATAAGGCTCCGCCGCCAGCTTGGCGGGCCGCGCACTCGGTTTGCCAGTGAGCCGTTCATGCGTTGCACATAGCCGTGCGTAAATGCCTGACAGCGCGCGGCGATATGGCTCGTCTTTGCGGCTCGGCGCATCATCCCCGCTTGCCTCTGCCAATGCCAGCACGTCTTCAGGGGTATTCGAAAGATGTGTGGAAATGCTCAGCTCCGCGCCCAGCGCATGCACGCTTTCCAGGTAATGGCCAATCACCGATTCTGCTGAACGCGATAGCGCGTAACGCAGCGATTCTGCATTCACGAACGGATTGCCGTCCCGGTCGCCGCCAATCCAGCTGCCGAGTTTCAGGAAACTTGGCGGGCGTTCGCCCAGCACCCTCTCCCATTTCGCATAGAGCGCGGGCAGTACCGGCAGGAACACATCGCGCATATAGGTGCGGGCATTCTCCACCTCGTCAGTGACAAACAGCTTTTCCTGTCTCAGCGAACGCGTCTGCCACAACAGCGCCACCTGGCGGTAAATCGCTTCCTCGATGACATCACCGGTTTCGGTGGTTTCCGCGCCGCCATCACGCATTCGCATCAGCGCGGCAATGCGGGTCTTGTGATCGATAATCGACTTGCGCCGCACCTCGGTCGGGTGCGCGGTCAGCACCGGCGTAATGAGTGCATGGTCGAGCAAGGTGCTGATCGCACGGTCATCGACGCCTTCGGATTTCAGTTTCTCCACCGCTTCAGCAAATGTCGCGCCTTGCTCACGCGCCACGCCTTGCCGGTCCTCAGCCAGATTGGCGAGTAGCGAAAACAGCATGAAACCGCGTACGAACGATAAAGTATCATCCAGGCTGAGCGCATCCAGCCCGGTATCAATCGCGCCTTCTTCTCCATCTGCGCCGGCAATGCCGCGATAACGGTCAACACTGGCGGCACGGATATATTCGGTCTGCCGGTACAGCTTCTCCCCGCCATAGGCGCGGATAACGTCTCCCAATATTTTGCCAAGATAGCGAATGTCGGGATTTTGCGAGATAGGAGAAGCCGGTGTGTTCATACCCGCCATGCTGCACCGCAATATAGATTTGGTCAAGGGCTAAATAGCGCAGTTTTGTTATTATGTCATCGTTGTCATTATTTGCATGGCAAGGCCTTTGCTTATCTGCACAGCGCACGTTACATATGCCTATGACCAAAGACACTGACACCCAAAATCCAATGACCTATGCCCGCTATCTAGACCTCGACCGGGTCCTATCGGCGCAGCATCCACAATCTGGCAGCGAAGCCGAATGCGGCGATGAAATGCTGTTCATCATCATCCACCAGACCAAAGAGCTGTGGCTGAAACAGATTATCCGTGAGCTGCGTCTGGCCAAGGCACAAGTGGCGCAGGATCATCTTGTCCCCGCGTACAAGGCGATGGCGCGGGTGAGCCGCATCCAGCAGGTGATGACGCTGAGCTGGGACGTGCTCTCCACCATGACGCCGAGCGATTATACCCGCTTTCGTGAAGGCCTGGGGCCTAGCAGCGGCTTTCAATCAGACCAGTTCCGCACGGTCGAATATATGCTCGGCCTGAAAGACAAAGGCTTTCTGAAATATCAGGAAGACCGGCCGCACGCGCAGGAAGCCATGCGGCAGGCACTGGAAAACCCCGGCGTGTGGGATGACACCATCGCCGCGCTGGCACGCGCGGGCTTTGATATTCCGACAAGCCATCTGGAACGCGACTGGAGCCAGCCCTATGAACCGTCAGAAGCGGTCGAAGCCGCTTTCCTCACCGTGTACCGCGACCCCGAACAATATTGGGAGCTGTACCAGCTCGCCGAAAAACTGGTCGACCTGGACGATGCGATGGCCACCTGGCGGCACAAGCATGTCGTCACTGTCGAACGCATTATCGGCGGCAAAATGGGCACCGGCGGCACGGCAGGCGTCAGCTACCTGCAAAGCACGCTAAGCAAACGGGCATTCCCGGAATTGTGGAGTTTGCGGACGGAGTTGTGAGGGAATGATGAGTTCACTGATGTTCCAGGAAGAAAATTTAGAGCGTCACATTTCTAGCGATATGAAAATCGCAATTGCAGATTTGATCATGGCTTGGGCAGCTTTGGACACAATCATTGAATATTGGTCAGGTCTAACATTTGGATTGCCAATGGACTTGCATTCAATATTGTTTGGCAACATGCAAACTAAAGCACGAATTGAAAAGCTAAAGCTAGCATTCTCCCACTATGGTAATGACTCCTCGGCAAAAAGCTTAACTCGTCTAGCCAAGGGGCACAGTAAATTTGCAGACACGCGGAATGCTATTGCGCATCGAAAATGCATTGGAACACTTAAGGATGACCCCAGTCGCTTGGTGTTCACTTCTACCAAGCACGTCAAAAAATCCGTAGGGAACTTTGAAGTATTAGCTATAGACTTATCAGAAATTAAAGCCGCCACAGACTTTGCAATAAACGCGGAAAATAATATCTGGGAAATAACAGAGAGACTGACTAAGAATGAACCCTGAAATGGTTCAATGTAAAGGGCTAAGGTTGTTTGTTTGATCTCGCGGCAATTCATTTCGTGAATGCCTCCGATGAGGGTCGGGAAATTTTATTGACTTCACGGCTAGTTCGCTTCGCCACGCCTCCAAATGGGGTTCGGGTCAATAAGGCCCGTCGGCCTTGCGAACGACTAATTGGTCGTTTGGGGGTTACACCACACGAGAGGCCATTCACAAAAGCCTGTCCTACAGTGTCGCCGCCATAGTACAGGCCATCAGTAGCCAAATCGCCATTTGCTCTTTCTCAATATCGTGAATCCAACACCGCAGTCCAACATTGCTCAAATCCAACAAATTTTCATGGAAACGGCGCAAAACAAGCGTTCCTGGGTGCGAAGCTAAGGGAAGCTAAGCTTCCAGCTCGATATCCCAGTATAACCAGTCGCGCCAGGTTTCGTGCAGGTAACCGGGCGGGAAGGCGCGGCCCTTGTCCTGCAATTGCCAGGTGGTCGGTTTGATCGCGCGTTCCATCAGCTGCATATGCGCCTGCTGCGGTGTGCGGCCGCCTTTTTTCATGTTGCACGGGCTGCACGCGGCACAGACATTTTCCCATGTCGTCTTGCCGCCCAGGCGCCGCGGGATGATGTGATCGAAAGTGAGGTTGTCTCCTGAACCGCAATACTGGCACATGAACCGGTCGCGCAGGAACAGGTTGAACCGGGTGAAGGCGGGATATTCCGACGGCTTCACATAGTCTTTCAGCGCGATCACCGACGGGATCGGCATTTCCATCGACGCGCTGTGCACCATACGGTCATAGCTGCTGACAATATTGACACGGTCCAGGAACACGGCCTTGATTGATGTCTGCCATGGCCACAGGCTGAGCGGATAATAACTGAGCGGCGTGTAATCGGCATTGAGGACCAGCGCGGGACAACTGTCGGGATGGCGCAGCTCATCAGGGCTCTGGTCAAAGCGCGGGGGGTTCGCATCATCAGCCGCCATGCCGCGGCCGCTCTGCTTCAGCTGGTCCAGATCAAACATGCCTTATGCGCACATCCTTTCGCTTGCCTATCCTGCCTGTCAAAATGCACATGAATCATTTTCATGACACGTGCGTGACAATATGCAAGAAACTATGAACATGACCGCCGCCCCACCGTCAAGATGGCCTGTGCCACAATATGTGGATAGTGTGATATATGCGTCACTCTACAGGTGGTATCTACACCAATGACAATGCGCACCCGCTTTGCCCCCAGCCCCAATGGATATCTGCATATGGGCCATGCCCTGTCTGCTATATTGGCGCACGACATGTCGCGCAGTGCAGGTGGTGAATTCCACCTGCGTATCGAGGATATCGACGCGGGCCGCAGCAAGCCAGAATATGTCGAGGCGATCTTGGCAGACCTTACATGGCTGGGTCTGACATGGGATGCAGAGCCGGTGTTTCAATCGGCGCGGCTGGAAAGCTATGAAGCGGCAGCGGGCAGGCTGCACGATATGGGCCTGCTCTACCCGTGCAGCTGCACCCGCTCCGAAATCAAGGCCGCAGCGCGCGAAGAAGGGCCGGAGGGTCCCGTCTATCCCGGCACCTGCCGCGATGGCAAAGCGGACCTGTCAAAGCCACATGGCTGGCGGCTCGATATGGCGCAGGCTGCCGATCTTGCCAATAAGCTTGCCGGGCCGCTGCGTTGGCATGACAGATGCGCCGGGGAAGTAAAAGCCGATCCTGCAGCTTTTGGTGATGTGATACTCGTGCGCAAGGATGCACCCGCCAGCTATCACCTCGCCGCCACGGTTGACGATGCGGCAGATGGCATGACGCATATCGTGCGCGGCATGGACCTGTTCACCGCCACGCATATCCACCAGCTGCTGCAAGCGCTGCTGGAACTGCCCGTGCCCATCTATCATCACCATGCGCTGCTGACGGGCAAGGATGGCCGGAAACTGTCAAAAAGCGAAGACGCGCCATCACTGCGTGAACTGCGGCTGGGCGGGGCGGACGGACGGCAATTGGCGAATGATCTGCGTGAAGGCATATTTCCCGCTGGTATTTCGCGTGATAATCCCTAAATTGGGCGCATGCAGACAGTATTTATCATTATCTTTATCGCGCTTTTGATCATGGTTGTCATATCGCTGGTGCGTGGTCTCATTGCATTTCTGCGCATGACGGAAGAGGATTTGAAATCCGATGGCGTTGGAAAATCGCACCAAATGCAGAACAAGATGATGTTCAACCGCATCAAATACCAGGCGCTGGCCGTGGTCGCGCTGGTCATTTTGATGATGGCGACACGCGCCTGAACGTCTGAATATCAGAGCGGAGGCGCACGATGGTCAAGCTCAATAAAATCTACACCCGCACCGGCGATGACGGTACGACCGGCCTGGTCGATGGATCGCGCATAGCCAAGCATGATCCGCGCATGGCCGCGATTGGCGATATTGATGAACTGAACAGCGCCATCGGCATGGCTATCGCGCAAATGGACAGCGGCGATCATACTGCCGAGCTCGCCATGGTCCAGAACGACCTGTTCGACCTGGGCGCGGATCTGGCCACGCCGGCCAGGGACGATGAGGAGGATTTTGCACCCTCCGACATGGTGCTGCGCATTGTGGCGGCGCAGGCCGTGCGGCTGGAAAGCCGGATTGACGCCATCAACGCGCAGCTCGAGCCGCTGACGAGTTTCATCCTGCCGGGTGGGAGCAAGGCCGCAGCGGCGGTTCATCTGGCCCGCGCCATTGCCCGCCGCGCCGAACGCACGATAGCCGCCGCATCCGAGGATATGGCCATCAACCCGCAAGCGCGCGCCTATATCAACCGCCTGTCCGATTACCTGTTTGTGCTGGCCCGCCATCTGAACCATGACAGCGGTGATCCGCTCTGGGTGCCGGGCGGCTCACGCTGAGCATATGGATGTTTTTGTCAACTGCCGCGTTATTACTGCACCGGCATGATGCAAAAATTAATGGTTGACGCGCGGCAAAATGTTCGCACAATGTTCCATCAGATAGCTTGGGAAAAGACCAATTGATAATGACGCGCATATAATACCGGTCAGGCATGAGGGGTTGGGGGATAGTGACCTGCCTCTATCGCCGCTTGCTGCGCAATATAGCCGCGTCCGGGGGCTGACCACCATGCTGGTGCAATCGCTATCGGATGCCGATGCCACGGTGCAGTCGATGGAAGACGCCTCGCCCGCCAAATGGCATCTGGCGCATACCACATGGTTTTTTGAAACGTTTGTGCTGCGCGATCATGTGCCGGGATACCAGCCATTCGATCCAGACTACCACTTCCTGTTCAACAGCTATTATGAAGCCGAGGGGCAGCGCCATGCCCGGGCGCGGCGGGGAATGATTACCCGGCCTTCGCTGGAGCAGGTTCTGCGCTACCGCGCCCATGTCGACGAAGCGATGCCAAGCCTTCTGGAAGCGCCCGGTGATGCAGAGCAGCTGATCATACTGGGCCTGAACCATGAGCAGCAGCATCAGGAACTTTTGATGACGGACATCAAGCATATGTTCGCGCAAAACCCTTTAAAGCCCGCCATGTTTGCGCATGATGATGAACGCTATACATCATCCGAAACACCGTGTGAGTGGATAGAAGGCAGGCGCGGCATTGTGGAAATAGGCCATGACGGAGGCGGCTTTGCCTTTGACTGTGAAGGGCCCCGCCATGAAGCGCTGCTGACCCCGCATGCCCTTGCCAGCCGTCCGGTGAGCAATGCGGAATGGATAAAATTTATCGAAGATGGCGGTTATGAAAATCCGCAGCACTGGCTGTCAGATGGCTGGGCCTGGGTGCAGCAGAATGATATCAGCGCGCCGCTATATTGGGAAAAACAGGGCAATGGCCGCTGGGGTTCGTTTGCCCTGACTGGTGAGAGCGGAATAGACCTGCATGCACCCGTCACCCATATCAGCCTGTACGAGGCCGATGCCTATGCCAGTTGGGCCGGGGCGCGCCTGCCGACTGAGGCGGAATGGGAAAGCGCAGCGGCTGCGCTGGACAGCGGCGACGGTCACTTTCTGTCAGGACATGATGTAGTGCGGCCCGTTGGTGCGGCACAGGGCGCAGGCGGCTTGCGGCAGATGTTCGGCGATGTATGGGAATGGACCGGCAGTGCCTTTCGCCCCTATCCCGGTTTTCGCGCCGCAAAAGGCGCGGTCGGCGAATATAACGGCAAGTTCATGAGCGGACAGTTCGTGCTGAAAGGCGGCAGTTGCGCCACGCCAGAGGGTCATATCCGCGCCAGTTACCGCAATTTCTTTTACCCGCACCAACGCTGGCAGTTTACCGGACTGCGGCTCGCCAGCGATCTTTGATTTTCGCCTTTCCTCCCCGTAACACGAAAAGCAGACTTCCATGAATGACATACCAAAATCCAGTGCCGCCAATGCGGTGGACCCCGCTTTTCGCCGTGATATACTGGCCTGTTTTCAGGGCGAACGCCGCGCTATCCCGGCGCGGTGGCTATATGACCGTGCGGGCTCGGAACTGTTCGAAGATATAACCGACCTGCCCGAATATTATCCCACTCGCACCGAAACCGCACTGCTGGAAAAACATTGCGGTGAAATTGCCGATAAGGGCGGACATGGAAAAGTGGTTGTCGAATTTGGTTCAGGTTCCTCCACCAAAACGCCGCACCTGCTGCGCGCGGTGCAGCCATCCGCTTATGTGCCAATAGATATCAGTGGCGATTTCCTGCGCGATTCCGCCGCCGCCCTGCAGGAAGAATTTCCCGATCTGGATATCATTCCGGTCGAAGCTGATTTCATGGGTGATATCCATCTGCCCGAAGCTGTGCAGAATAGCCCCAAATTTGGTTTCTTCCCCGGCTCCACCATTGGCAATATGGTGCCGCGCACTTCGGTGGACCTGCTGAAAAACATGCGCCGAACGCTTGGCGAAAATGCGATGCTGCTGATCGGTATGGACCGGGTAAAGTCCGAAGATGTCCTCGTCCCCGCTTATGATGATGCGGCGGGCGTCACAGCTGCGTTCAACCTCAATCTGCTTGCCCGGATCAACCGCGAGCTGGAAGGCGATATTCCGGTGAATGAATTCCGTCATGTCGCGCGCTGGAACGACAATTATGCCCGCATAGAAATGCATCTGGAAGCGCAAGAAGATATGGACTTCACTATTGCCGGACAGGCATTCCGCATAGCAAGGTATGAAACCATCCATACCGAAAACAGCCATAAATACGGGGAGCGCGATGCCCGGTTGTTATTGCGTGCGGGGGGGTGGGCGCCGATTGGCGAATGGACCGATCCACAAGATTACTTCGCGCTGATCCTGGCCCAGGCCACGCCGTTCAATACCGCGCCCTAGGCTAATCAGTATACCCGTGCCAATTGCTTTAATTCACGTTTGACCTGCGCACGCCAGATGGTCGGCCATTGCCACACACCGCGGCATTTGGGCATATCTGTCGCCTCGATCAGGCGGAAACGCGTACCATCCCACACATAGCTTTGTGATGAGCCGCAATCGCCAAGGCCCCTCCCCTTGGCATAATTGCCTAATATGCCGTCCTCTACATTGAAAAACGCATTGACCAGCACAGGCGAACCGTCATCCGAAAAACCGCCGCCCGGATTATAGTCGAACGGTGCGCTGCGAAAACGCCAGTCGCTGCGGCCCTTGCCCGATGGCCGTTCGCCAATATACGCCTTGCTCATGAAATTATAGGCGCCAGACCCGCAGGCGATAAGTGCGACAACAATATCCTGGCCATCCTGTCGTGCCAGCGAATAGACCTGGTCTTTGGTATATCCGAGCGCGCGCTGTTCTTCGCAGCCCGCCTTTTCTGCCAGCACTGCAAGCTGCCTTTCTTTTGGCAATTTCTTGATCCGCGCCGCGGGCTGCTGCGTAATCAGCGGCAGTTTGGGGGTCCAGTCCTTATCCTGGCGGCGGCCGGTTATGGATAGCGCGCTCCGGGTTCGTGCCCGTTTCTGCCTTGCATCGACATAGCCCATTGCGGCCGCAGATCCCTTGAGCGAAATGCGTGCCAGCACGCCATCTCCCACAGCGTCCACCCCCTTGTTCATGATGGTTGCCGTGCGCCCGCGTACCAACATGCGTGCTATTTTCAGGCTGTCACTACCGCCCATGAAAAACACGCCTTCACTGTCCAGCGAACCCCTGGCCGCTTCACGTCCGTCGACAACCAAGGCAATGTCTGTTACCCCGCTGGAAAGGATGGATACACTGATCCTGAGCATCGCATCGCGTCCGGGCAGACGCACCACGCGCAGCGCGGTATCGGTGCCGTCTGACATCGACCCCGCTTCACACGCCGCTCCGTTGTCACACGCCGCATACCAGTCGCGGTACACCTTGACAGCGCCGGGCTGCGGCGCGGCCGCAGCGGAAGCAGCAAGGATGAGCGTCGTAAACATATCAACAGTCTAGCGTAAAATAGCACTTTCGACTAGAGAGCATGGAACATCCCTGTCAGCGTTTTCAAAAAGGATAAAATTCATGCATTCAGTCGCAGTTATCGGTGCCGGACAAATGGGCGCAGGCATCGCGCAGGTCAGCGCGCAATCAGGCTATAACGTCTATCTTTCCGATGTCAGTCTGGACATTGCCGAAAAATCCAAGGGTTTTATCGGAAAACAGCTGCAGCGTCTGGTCGACAAGGAAAAGATTGAGGCCAAAGTAGCCGAAACTGCACTGTCACGCATTCAGCCGGTTGCCGAATATGCCCCTATGGCCGATGCCGGGCTGATTATCGAAGCCGCAACCGAGCGTGAGGATATCAAGCGCAAGATTTTTGACGAAGTGGGCAAGGTGCTGGGCCATCAGGCAATCCTGGCATCCAATACATCTTCCATCCCCATCACACGGATGGCGCAGGCCAGTCCCGATGCGGAGCGCTTTGTCGGGGTCCATTTTTTCAACCCGGTGCCAATCATGGGCCTGATCGAACTGATCCGCGGACTTGCCACATCCGACAATACGGTTGAGACGGTTGAGAAATACGCGTCCGCCATTGGCAAAAAAGTCGTACATTCCAACGATGCGCCGGGCTTTATCGTCAACCGCATATTGATGCCGATGCTCAACGAAGCCTGTTTCGCACTGGGCGAGGGTGTAGCCAATATTACCGATATCGACACAGCGATCACCATGGGGCTAAACCATCCGATGGGCCCACTCACGCTGGCGGATTTTATCGGCCTCGATACCTGTCTCAACATCATCTCCGTGCTTTATGGCAGCACCGGTGATCCCAAATTCCGTCCCGCGCCATTGCTCGTCAAATATGTCGAGGCTGGCTGGCTTGGCCGCAAAACGGGCAAGGGTTTCTACGACTATTCGGGTGAAAAACCCGTGCCCACGCGCTAAAAGCGATAACGGCGAATGGAAACGCAGCAGACCGGTACATATGACGCGCTGATTATCGGCGCGGGGCACAATGGGCTGGTCTGCGCCTTTTACCTTGCACGTGCCGGAATGAAGGTACGCATGGTTGAAGCGCGCAGCGTGGTGGGTGGCTGCGCCGTGACCGAGGAATTTCACCCCGGTTTCCGCAATTCCGTCGCAAGCTACACCGTCAGCCTGCTGCAACCCAAAGTGATTCAGGACATGGGCCTGGTTGAGCGCGGCTACCGTGTCATCGAACGGCCGATTTCGAACCTGCTGCCACTGCCGGACGGTAATTACCTGAAACTGGGCGGAGGGCTGGAGCGGACACAGACCGAATTTGCACGCTTCTCCGCCCGCGATGCCGAGGCATTGCCCGCCTATTATGACATGCTGGAGGATGCCGCCGAAGTGCTGCGGGATCTGGCGCTGCGAACACCGCCGGGTAGCGGTCTGGCCAGCCTGGTGGATGCGGCGCGGCAGGGACAGCGTTTCATGCGATTGTCGCTCGAACGGCAGCGCGATGTGCTTACCCTGTTCACCCGCAGCGCGCGCGAAGTGCTGGACCAGTGGTTTGAAAGCGATCCGGTAAAAGCGGCTTTCGGATTTGACTCGGTCGTCGGCAACTATGCCAGCCCTGACACGCCGGGCAGCGCCTATGTCCTGCTCCACCACGTCTTTGGTGAAGTGAACGGCAACAAGGGATCATGGGGGCATGTCATAGGCGGCATGGGCGCGATTACCGGCTATATGGCGGATGCCTGCCGCGAGCTCGGCGTGGAAATCAGCCTTAGTTCGCCCGTACAGAAAGTCATCAGCGAAAAGGGGCGTGCCTGCGGCGTCCGGCTCGCCGATGGGTCGCAGGTCATGACGCAGCGCGTGATCGCCAATATCGGACCAAAGCTGCTGTACGGGCAGATGATTGATGATACCGACCTGCCTCCAGCCTTTGTCCGGCACATGCAGGGGTTCAAGGCGGGCTCGGGCGCATTTCGCATGAATGTCGCACTGTCCGGGCTACCAAAATTCACCTGTCAACCAGAGCCCGGCGAACATCATAAAAGCGGTATCATCATCGCGCCCAGCCTGGATTATATGGACCGCGCCTTTGCCGATGCCAGGGCATATGGCTGGTCACGCGATCCGATTGTCGAAATGCTGATACCCTCGGCCGTCGATGACAGCCTGGCGCCCGCAGGGCAGCATGTCGCAAGCCTGTTTTGCCAGCAGTTTGCGCCAATCCTGCCGGGCGGAAAAGACTGGGACGACCATGAAGACGCAGCGGCGGACGCCATAATCGATACGGTGGAAAAGCATGCACCCGGTTTCCGTGCATCGATACTGGGCCGGCAGGTGCTGTCGCCCAAGGGGCTGGAGCGCAAATTCGGCCTGGCAGGCGGTGATATTTTCCATGGCCGGATGAGTCTGGACCAGCTTTGGGCCGCGCGCCCCATGCTGGGTCATGCCGATTACCGCGGCCCGCTAGGAAATCTGTACATGTGCGGATCGGGCACGCATCCCGGCGGCGGCGTCACCGGCGCGCCCGGCCATAACTGCGCGCGCGAAGTGCTGAAAGACACAGGTGTGCGGGGCTGGATGCGGGCACGGTTGCGCTAAAGCACTCCTGCCAATTCCTGCATGACACTTTCTGCATGACATGACGCGCGGTTTGGGCCATCTTCACTGGCCTATGGGCGCACTCATATTCCGCAGGCTTTTGACCGCCATACCGACACTGCTCACAGTCGTGATCGCGTCATTCGTGCTGATGCGCTTTGCCCCTGGCGGGCCATTTGACGGCGAGCGCCCGCTGGATGAGGAAACGCGCGCCGCGCTGGAGACGAGCTATGGCCTCAACCTGCCGCTGCATGAACAAATATGGCTCTATCTCACCCGCATGGTGCAGGGCGATTTCGGTCCCAGCCTGGTCTACCGCGATTTCACAGTGACTGAGCTGGTGGCGCAAAGCCTGCCCATCTCGCTCACACTCGGCGGCCTGGCAATCATCGTCGCGCTGGCAATTGGTCTTGCGGCAGGCTTGTTCGCAGCGCTCCGCCCGGGCGGATGGCTGGATGAAATATTGATGCTGAAAGCCACGATGGCGACAGCATTGCCAAGTTTCGTGACCGGACCTTTCCTGGTGCTGGTCTTTGCGCTCTGGCTGGGCTGGTTGCCCGCGGGCGGCCTTGGCGATAGCCCAGGGTACTGGATATTGCCTGTCTTCGCTTTGGCGCTTCCAGTGGCGGGCGCGATCGCGAAACTGGCGCGGGCGGGCCTTGCCACCACATTGGCGCAGGAACATATCCGCACCGCAAAGGCGCGCGGGCTATCAACAGCGCAGATCATCACCCGCCACTGCCTCCGCCCCGCATTGGTGCCGGTGGCAAGTTATCTGGGGCCGGCGGCGGCGGGGCTGCTCACCGGTGCGGTGGTGATTGAAACGGTGTTCGGCCTGCCCGGGCTGGGACGCTATTTTGTGCAGGGCGCGCTCAACCGCGACTATCCGCTCATCATGGCAGTGATCACGCTCTATGCTGCACTCATCATCCTGTTCAACCTGTTTGCTGACCTGCTTTATGGCTGGCTTGACCCCAGGACACGGACATGAAGGAAAGGGCATGAAGAGCGTTCGCATACCCCTTGCCATTGTTGCCCTTATCGCGGCGCTGGCTTTGCTGCTGCCGCCGATGCTACCTTTCAGCCATGCCGAAATTGACTGGGACAGCGTGCGCGCACCGCTGGGCAGCGAGGGGCATCTGCTGGGTACCGACGATGTCGGGCGCGACCGATTGGCACGGCTCGCGGTGGGTACGCAGATCACGCTCGCCGTGGCGCTGGCGGCGGCATTGGTTTCGCTGGTCGTCGGTGTGCTGTGGGGCGCGGTGGCAGGCTGGACCGGCGGGCGCACAGATGAGGCGATGATGCGCATTGTCGATGCGCTTTATGCGCTACCTTTCATGTTTATAGTCATCGTGCTGATGGTCGTCTTCGGTCGTTCTATCCTGCTGGTCTTTGTCGGCATCGGCTTGGTCGAGTGGCTGACCATGGCACGGATTGTGCGCGGGCAAGTCATGACACTCAAAAACCGGCCTTTCGTGCTTGCGGCCAGGGCTTCGGGCGCGCCGGGCCATGTCATATTATTCCGCCATATCCTGCCCAATATCGCAGGCACGGCGCTCGCTTATCTTACGCTCACCATTCCGCAGCTTATCATGATTGAAAGCTTTCTGTCCTTTTTGGGCCTGGGCGTACAGGAGCCGCTTACATCGCTTGGCATATTGGTGAAAGAAGGCGCGGACAATATGGATGTTGCGCCTGGCGGGCTCCTGTTCCCCTGCGGCATAATGGTGTTGCTGCTCGTCTGCCTGACACTGGCAGGCGAACGGATGCGGGACCGGTTCGCATGAGCATATATAGCGTTCGGGAACTGGGATCAGAGATTGGCAAGGACACGCTATCGCATGGCCTTGATTTTACCATAGCCGCGGGCGAATGCGTGGCATTGGTTGGCGAAAGCGGGTCGGGCAAATCGGTCAGCTGTCTCGCGCCATTCGGACTGATCGCGCCGCATATGACGGGCTCTGCCATTTTGGACGGCACCGAGCTGGCCAATTGTAGCGAGAGCGAATTGCGGCGGCTCCGCGCGCAAAAGGCGGGATTCATTTTCCAGCAACCACTGACCGCGCTTACACCGCATATGCGGACGGAGCAGCATTTGCGCGAATCGGCAATGCAGGCAGGCGGGGAACCGCCAGATCATGGCAGGCTCGCCGCCATGCTCAAAAATGTCGGCCTCACCGACATAGAGGCAAATTTGCGCAAATATCCGCATGAGCTGTCGGGCGGGGAGCGGCAAAGGGTGATGATCGCCTGCGCGATTGCACACGACCCTGTGCTGCTGGTCGCCGACGAACCGACATCGGCGCTTGATGCGCATCTGCGCGGTGAAATTATGGAGCTGCTCGGCAGGCTCAGGCGTGAGCGCGGCATGGCATTACTGCTGGTCAGCCACGACCTGCCATCGGTGGCGCGCCATGCCGATCATATCGTCATCATGCGGCGCGGCAAAGTGATCGAAAGCGGCCCGTCTGATAAGATCATCCGCCACCCAAAGGCGGACTATAGCCGGCAGCTGTGGGACGCGACACCGAAACTTGATGACCCCGCACCGCAACTACCCGCCATTGGCACGCCGCTGCTGGAAGTGCGTGACGTCGCGGTCGACTATCCGCGCTCCGGAATTTTCCGCGCACCCTTTCGCGCTGTCGAACCTGCCAACCTGACCGTCCATGCAGGCGAGGCGGTGGCGCTGGTCGGCGGGTCGGGCTCCGGCAAGTCGAGCATCGGCAAGGCGATTGCAGGTATTGGTCCCTGGTCAGAAGGTGAAATACTGTGGCAAGGAGGGGCGCTGCCGCACAAACGCAACAAGGCACAAAAACGCGCCGTCCAAACGGTGTTTCAGGATCCTGTCGCAAGCCTTGATCCGCGCTGGCGGGTGGAAGATATTGTCGCCGAGCCGCTCACTCATCTGCGCGGCGAAATGACAAAAGCGGAACGCCATGCAAGCGTAGCCGCCGCGCTGGAAACCGTCGGACTGGACGCCGCATTCATGCAGCGCAGGCCGACGCAGATATCGGGCGGGCAGGCACAGCGCGTGGCGATTGCCCGCGCACTGGTATGCAAACCTGAAATGCTGGTGCTGGACGAGGCGACATCCGCGCTCGACCCTGTCATAGGCGCAGAAATAGTTGCATTGTTACAGCAGCTGCAGTCTGGAAAAAGCCTCACCATGCTATTCATCACGCATGATCTCGCGCTGGCCAGAAAGCTGTGCCACCGCATCCTGGTATTGCATCAGGGGCAGGTTGTGGAACAGGGCACGGCGGACGATATCATTGCAAAACCACAATCGGACATCACCCGCCGCCTTGTCACCGCGAGCCGTGACGGATGAAGTTCGTCAAAAACTCGCACTGATGGTGAAGACCACCGTGTCATCGCTAATGCCGTCAACCGACGGCCCCTCAACACCCACAAAGGTCGCACTTGCAGTCAGGTTGCTGGTGATCGCGTAATCCGCGCCGAAGCTATAATCAAACGCCCCGCTTTGCCGAAGCGTGACCGGATCGATATCGGGTGACAATATGCCATCCGTATAGCCCAGATGCGCATTCAGGGTGATCGGTGTATTCGGGACACCAATACCCAGGTCGGTATAGACATAAAGATTGTCTTCATTACCGAGCGCGGACTGGCCATCAAAGGCATAGGCCGCGCCAAGCTTAAGCTCTGCCGGACCCAATGTGCCGGAAATAGAGGCATAGGGCTCAAAATAATCACTCGGACCCGCCGCCCCGCCTTCGCCATTCGGATATACGTAATAAAGCAGTCCGATA
Source organism: Sphingorhabdus sp. Alg239-R122 (assembly GCF_900537065.1). GTDB lineage: Bacteria > Pseudomonadota > Alphaproteobacteria > Sphingomonadales > Sphingomonadaceae > Alg239-R122. The sequence goes on from NZ_UNRC01000013.1 coordinate 51,106, forward strand.
TCAGCGTTAATGCCCGAAGATATCTCTCCAGACCAGCCGCCATACAGGTCAAGTTCGGTATGGCCAAAGGTTGGGCTATCTTCAATCGAAGAAGCCCATGTACCAACATATAAACCGCTGTCATGGGCAATATCGATACCCCCCTGTACGGCAAAATCACCGTCAGAGAATGAAATGCCGCGAAAACGGTAATCGCTGGTCAGCGCCACATTGGCGGATACGGAAATGGAAGATTCGCCGGGTTCCTGAATATCAGCATCCTGCGCATAAGCGGGAGCCGAAACAAGAATGGCGATTGGTGCGGCCATAAGGCCGAAAATGGACGTGCGCATGAAATTTCCTTTCGTGTCGATGCGTATCGTCCCGCCTGCTTAAGAAGCCGCGCGCTCTGTCCTGAATCAGTCTGAAACAGCCGGCTTGCTCGCCTCTCAGTGATCTAAGCTGCCTTTTTTTGTTGCATCGCACAAGAAAAAAATGACGGTGCGGCGAAATCTGCCTGTTCCCCGCCATTTACAGCAGGCATGTTGCATTTAGGGAATCTCAACTTCAAGGCGCTATACCCGCAATCATGAACGCTTTGCAGGAACTTCACAGACGCAAAATGACGGGTGCGGGTCAGGAATTTGACCCGGCCATGAGTCTAGTGCGCCTTTTCGAACTGCGTGAAATAGTTGTCTATGTCGCGAATTGGGGAGAATGCCCGCCACCCGAAATGCTCGACAAGCGTGATATATGCGGCGCGCTTGAAACACAGCCACATGCCATACAGAAACTTTTTGACCGGCACGTCACATCAATGACCGGTTTTATGGAAGCGGGCCTGAAAGCCATAGAGTCCGCGCGTGCGGATGAATGCTTTAACACGGCTGCCGCGCGCAGCCTGTACCGCGAATATAGGCTGGCAGAAAAAACGCTACTTGCCCTGGTAGGCCGCTAGACTGGAAGCAGGAGATGGCAATTTTCCTCTTGCATCGTTCCTTGTTTGTTCTAGATTGTGTCAATGAACGATTCGCATCTTATGCTCGCACCCGAACCAGCTGCGGAAACACTTGCCGCTCCAACGGGTGCAGCGGCCGTGGCACGCGGCGTAGCCCGCCTGTTTGCGCGCAATGATATCTGGGTGATGCCAGAGGTTTCGCTGCGCAACAGCCGGCGGGCCGACCTGATGGGGTTGGATCCAAAGGGGCAACTGGTCATTGTTGAAATAAAAACCGCGCGCAGCGACTTATTAGGCGACAATAAATGGACCGAATATCTGGACTATTGCGACCGGTTTTACTGGGCCCTACCCCCCGGTTTTGATGCCGGATTGCTTGAAAAGGCACATTTCCTGCCGGAGCGGTGTGGGCTGATTATAGCCGATGCCTATGATGCGGAGATCGTGCGGTCTGCAGCTACCCATGCGCTGGCCCCGGCACGGCGAAAAACCGAAACCGCCCGACTCGCAAGAGTCGCCATGCGGCGACTCACTGCAATCACCGACCCCGGATTTACCATTCCTCTGGAATAAATCTCTGCACAATGCTCCGCGCTTTAAAGAGTGGGTCCGAAAATCTGGACGTCTTCCTTTTTTGTGTCCTTGCCTTCCGCATCAATCACTTCCAGCAATGCCGTGGCCTGCCTGCTTTCCATCGCGTAATCGCGGGCTGACTTGCCGGCAATATTGTCGGTCTGGTCAGGGTCAGCACCTTTTTTGAGCAACAGCCGCACCATGGGAAGGTCACTTAGCTGTACCGCGATGATGAGCGGTGTTTCCCCGGAACTGTTTGAGCCGTTTACATTCGCTTTGCGGCGCAACAGCACTTCAGCGATATCAACATCCCTGTAACGGGCCGCCAGCAAAAGCGGCGTCACATTATTCTTGTCCCGCGCATTAGGGTTGGCACCCTTTGCCAGCAGAAAACGTGTCCAGGCCACATCGCGGCGGGCAACAACGATGTGTAGCGCTGTTTCACCTTTGGCCAGGTCACGCGTATTCACCAACGTGGACGCTGATTTTTCAAGCAGGGTTTTCACCTTGTCGCCATCGCGCTCTTTGACGGCTTTCAAAAATTCATAGCTGCTCGAAAATTGCGCTTCCACGGGTGATGGTGTCACAACAGCAAACATCACAAAAACACCCAGCAAAGCGGCAAGAAAATGAAACCGTTTCATCATTTAACCCATATCAAAAATCTGTAACCGGATAGAAAGCTCCAAAAGCCCTCTTGAATAATACCCTTATACA
>NZ_UNRC01000014.1 GCF_900537065.1 Sphingorhabdus sp. Alg239-R122
AGGGGCGTGGAAAATGGTGACGGGTTGGCGGCAGCGCGGAGAGGTGGGGAAAGAAATGCCGATGCGATGCGCCCGGGCAAGGACGGGAAACCAGAATTGGCCGCCAACCATGCAGGCGGTACGGCGGGCGGTATAKCCACCGGGCAACCGATTGTGTGCCGCACGGCGTTCAAGCCGACAAGCTCGATCCTGACGCCTGTTGAAACGATTACCAATGAAGGTGAGGCAGCTGAAATTGTCACCAAGGGCCGCCATGATCCATGCGTGGGTATACGCGGCACTCCGGTGGTGGAGGCAATGATGGCACTGGTTCTCGCAGACCAGAAGCTGTTGCACCGTGCCCAGTGCGGATGATGCGCGGATAATCTTGTTTTATGACAGGCCATTGCCCTATAGGCAGATCACAGGGGACGCAGTAAACCATGCTTGATTTGATCCGCGCGACAATTGGCGCCTATGAAGCTGAAATCGGCCTGTTTATACTGGCATCGATGTTTGTCGCCTTTGCGATGGAACGCTTTCCAGCAGCAGTTGTCGCAATACTGGGTGCCTGTGCTTTCCTGTTTCTGGGCATTATCGATTCTGATGGATTGTTCTCATCTTTTTCAAACACTGCGCCGATAACCATTGGCGCGATGTTTATCCTGTCGGGCGCACTGTTGCGCACCGGTACGATTGACGCGATTGCTGGCATGATTATCCGCCGCGCGCGCAAACGGCCCAAACTGGCCGTAGCAGAGATGTTCCTGGGTGCTTATGTCGCATCGGCTTTTATGAACAACACGCCGGTTGTTGTGGTGATGATCCCGATCATCCTGCGGCTGGCCCGGGCCACCGGTTTTTCCGCGAAAAAGCTGCTTATCCCGCTCAGCTTTGTCTGCATATTGGGCGGTACAACCACCCTGATTGGAACCTCGACCAACCTGATTGTCGATGCGGTGGCGCGCGATTCAGGGTTGGAACCGTTCGGGATTTTTGAAATTACGCCTTATGGTCTTGTCGCGGGCCTTGCCGGTATGATTATGCTGGTGCTGTTCAGTAGCTGGCTTTTGCCCAGTGATGATAGTTCAATTCGTCCAACTGACAGTAACGAAAATATGTATCTGACTGAACTGACCGTGCGCAATGCATCGGCAGACAAAGGCAAGCAACTGGGCGATGTGGCACTGTCCAAACGCGCCAATATTTCGATCAAGGCGATCAAACGTGACGACCTGTTTGTCCGCCATGATCTTGATCAGGTGTATCTTGAACCTGATGACCGCATAGTGGTGCAGCTTGACCTGGCCGAGCTCATGTCATTGCGTACGAGTGATGACTATAAGGTTGGAATTGTACGCAAGGGTGATCCGGGTGCCATGGGAGAGGAAGTCGTCGAAGCGATGATTTCACCACAGCATCCCAGCATAGGCCAAAGCCTGTATGACATCCCTTTCCTGTCTCAGGTCAATGTCCGCATATTGGGACTCAGCCGGTATCGCAACCTGCCGCGCAGTGATTTGCCCAATGCCAAGATCCATGGCGCAGACCGCGTACTGGTGACAGGATCGCAAGAAGACATTGCACGGATGTACGAGAACCAGAATCTGATTGGCATTGCGGAAACTAAGACCCGCGCCTTTCGCCGGGACCGTGCGCCGATTGCCATTGCCGCACTGGCGGCGGTTGTGCTGCTTGCCGCTTTCAATGTCCTGTCGATTGCCGTGGCTGCAATATTGGGAGTGGGCGCAATCCTACTGGCCCGCTGTATCGATGCCGAAGAGGCATGGAGTTCCATTGATGGTAGTGTGCTGGTACTGATTTTCGGGATGTTGGCTGTCGGGCTGGGGTTGCAGGAAGCGGGTAGTGTCGACCTGCTCGTATCACTGTTGACGCCGTTTCTGTCTAATATGCCGCCATGGGCGCTGCTGTTCGCGATCTATGCTTTCTCGGTGTTGATGACCGAAATGATCACCAATAATGCGGTGGCAATTCTGGTTACGCCCATTGTCATTACGTTGGCAGGGGACTTGGGGGTAGATCCGCGTCCATTGGTGGTTGCCGTAATGTTTGCCGCATCGGCCAGCTTTGCAACACCGATTGGCTATCAAACCAACACACTTGTCTATGCGGCGGGCAATTACCGTTTCACCGACTTCTTCAAGGCCGGTATTCCGCTCACATTGGGCGTAGGCTTTGCCACCTGCTTTGCGATTTCATACTTTATGTAAACAGCTTGCGGCGATGTGGCACAGCGTCTAGCCTTCGTCCATAACAATATCGGGCCTATAACAATATCGGGGAGGCATCATGCTGAAATTCTGGTTTGCTATTCCACTGTGGCAACGCGTGATTGCCGCGCTCATACTGGGTGTTGCACTTGGTTTGTACTGGGGCCCGGGCGCCGAAAGTATCAAATGGATCGGTGACTTTTTCATCAAGGCAATCAAGATGCTGGTCGTCCCGCTGATTTTCTTCAGCCTGGTTGCCGGTGTCGCCGCGATAGGCGATTTGCGCAAGCTTGGCGCCGTCGGGGGGCGTGCGTTGCTGCTGTTTGTGGTCAGCGGGCAGATTGCTGTCTGGCTGGGCCTCATGCTCGGTACAGGCGCGGTCAACCTTGGTCTGTTTCCGGACCGTGAGACGCTGGGGACACCGGATGTACCAACGCCTGAACCTAATCCGACAACGCCTGTTGATATGATCCTTTCGATCGTACCGGAAAGCCCGGTGCAGGTCATGGCTGATGTCGCGGTGCTGCCGCTGATCGTGTTTTCGCTGCTGGTCGGCATCGGCATATTGATGGCCGAAGAAGACGGTAAGCCGGTACAAAAGATATTCGACAGCGGTTCGGTAATTATGCAAAAAGTCACCATGATCGTGATGGAACTCACGCCGTTCGGTGTCTTTGCGTTGATGGCATGGGTGGCGGGCACGCTGGGTGTGGACGCGCTGAAGGCGCTCAGCTGGCTGGTGATCCTCAACTATACCGGCTGTCTTCTGATTATCCTCTTGCTATATTCCGCGATGATCAAATTTATCGCCAAACTGCCTGTGGGTGATTTCTTTCGCGGTATCGTGGATGCGATTGCGGTGAGCTATTCCACTGCCAGTTCCAATGCAACGTTGCCGGTTACACTGCGCTGTGCGCGCCGCAACCTGGGCATCAGTAATTCGGTGGCCAGTTTCGTCATCTCGCTTGGCGCGACGGTGAACATGAACGGCACGGCGATGTACCTGGGTCTTGCGACCCTGTTCGGCGCACAGATTTTTGGCGTGGACCTGAGTTGGGGGCAGTATTTCCTTATCTCTATCCTTGCCACTTTGGGAGCAATCGGCGCGGCAGGTATTCCGGGTGCCGGCCTTATCATGATGGCGCTGGTGTTTGGCGCAGTTGGCGTGCCGCTTGAAACCATTGCTTTTGTCGCGGGTGTTGACCGGATCATGGACATGATGCGCACCACCACGAATGTCAGCGGTGACGCGGCGGTGGCGACAACGGTCGCTAGCATGACGGGTGAAATCGATCGTGCGGAAATGATCAGTGCGGACGACGTTTAAGGCCGTATTGCGGGCACTGGTGCCGCTTGCGGCGGTGCTCGCCCTTTCCGCCTGCGCGCATGTACCCGCAGCAACCCCGTCCGGCGAGCTGCGCACGGCAACCGCCTATGTCGATGCCTATAATAGTCGCGACCTGCCTGCCATGCTGGTGCTGATGCACGATGAGGTGCAATGGCTCAGCATCAAAGGCAGCGAGGTAGAGGTTTTCGCCAATGGCAAAGCGGACCTTGCGAAGCAGATGGAAAGTTATCTTGCGTCGCCCATGGTGACCACCAGCGAAATCGATGGAAGCGTGCGTGATGGCCGTTTCGTGGCAGTGCGCGAAATTGCCCGCTGGAGAGATGGTGAAGGAAAATCGAGAGCGCAGTCCGCACTGGCGGTTTATGAAATAGAGAGCGGTCTGGTCCGCCGCGTGTGGTATTATCCGGAGACGCGGTAACTACCGTCCCTTCGGTTTCTCCGTTACTTTCTTTTTGAAGCGGCACAGGTCCGCGACGTTACAGCGCCAGCATTCGGGCGTGCGCGCCTTGCACACATAGCGGCCATGCAGGATCAGCCAGTGGTGTGCATGTGCGCGGAACGGGGCAGGCGTCCCCTTATCGAGCTTCTTTTCGACCGCCAGTGGCGTCTTGCCGAGCGCAAGGCCGGTGCGGTTGCCGACGCGAAAAATATGCGTATCGACTGCAAATGTCTCCGCACCAAATGCGCAATTCATCACCACATTGGCGGTCTTGCGGCCCACACCGGGCAGGGTGGTGAGCATGTCGCGGTCTTCGGGTACTTCACCGCCATGCTCGTTTACCAGTATATCGGCCATGGCGATTACGTTTCTTGCTTTGGTATTATACAGGCCAATTGTCTTGATATGCTCTTTCAGGCTTTTTTCACCGAGCGTGAGCATCTGCGCAGGTGTTGTCACTTTCTCGAACAGCGCGCGCGTCGCCTTATTCACCCCCACATCGGTTGATTGTGCCGACAGCGTGACCGCGACCAGCAACTGATAGACATTGCCGTAATTCAGCTCGGTCTCCGGCGCAGGATTATCGGCAGCGAGGCGGCTGTAAAATTCGAAGATATCATCTTTTTTCATCCCCTCTAAAGCCCCAGCACACCCTTCATCTCATACCGCCCCGCATCTTTACTCACTATCCATTCTGCGGCTTTTACCGCGCCACGGGCGAATATGCTGCGGTTTTCGGCGCGGTGGGAGAGGGTGATGCTTTCGCCTTCGGCCGCGAGTATGACGCTGTGATCGCCCGCGACGGATCCTCCGCGCAGCGATGCATAGCCTATATTGCCGCGTTCGCGCACGCCGGTGATGCCGTCCCGCCCGCGCTCACTGTCTGTGACCGGATCAATTCCGCGCGCTTTTGCCGCCGCGTCGCCGAGCAGCAATGCCGTGCCTGATGGTGCATCAATTTTGTGCCGGTGGTGCATTTCCAGGATTTCGATATCCCAGTCCTCGCCCAGCCGGGTCGCCGCTTCAGACACCAGCGCCCTAAGCATATTGACGCCAAGCGAGGTATTGCCGGTCTGGAGCACGGCGATATGCTCGGCGGCATTGTCGATAAGAAAATGGTGACGCTCCTCAAGGCCCGTGGTGCCGATGATAATAGGTTTGCCTGCGGCGATACAGGCATCAAGGTTGGCTTCCAGCGCGTTCGGTGCGGAAAAATCGACCAGCACATCTGCCTTTGCCGCCAATGGTGCCGGATCATCGCCCTGGTCCGTGCCGCCGGCATAGCCCAGTCCCGCTTCGGCTATTACTGCTTCAATTGCCTGTCCCATGCGCCCCGCGCTGCCGTAAATACCGATATTGGTCATGCGTCTTGTCCTGTCCATCCCATATGTGCTTCATGGGGCAGATGGACAATATTCGCAATATCGTAATCCTGACCGGAGCAGGTGTGAGCGCCGAGAGCGGTGTTGCCACCTTTCGCGGGCCGGATGGTTTATGGGAAGGACACCGGGTTGAGGATGTCGCGACACCGGGCGCGTTCGTGACCGACCCGCACCTGGTACAGAAATTTTATGACGAGCGCCGTGCCAAGCTAAAAACCGTGAAGCCCAATGCGGCCCATGAAGCGTTGGCATGGCTGGATGCCGAATGGAAAGGCGAGCTTTTGCTCGTCACGCAGAATGTCGATGACCTGCATGATCGTGCGGGGTCACGGCGGCTGGTGCATATGCATGGCGAGCTGAACAGTGCCTGGTGTCTCGCTTGTGATGCGCGGATGCCATGGGCGGGGACTTTGCTGGATTTCCCGGACTGCCCTGAATGCGGGCAAAAATACTTACGGCCTGATATCGTGTGGTTTGGTGAAATGCCTTACTATATGGAACGGATTGAAGCCGCACTGGCGGTATGTGACCTGTTCGTCTCGATCGGTACATCAGGCGCGGTCTATCCAGCGGCAGGATTTGTGCAGACGGCCCGGGCCTGCGGCGCAAAAACACTGGAAATCAACCTTGACCCGTCTGAAGGCAGTCATTTGTTCGATGAAAGTCGGCAGGGCCCGGCGGGGACGCTGGTGCCGGAATGGGTGGCGAGGTTGCTACAGGATTAGCCCGCCACAGCCACCATATAGATCAGCCATGCTGCGAGTACGACCAGTGTGAACCATGTTCCGATCACGCCCAACGAGCGGGGCAGGGGCGGTTTGCCCGGGCTGTGCACGGCGTGCAGGCCGAATATATGCAGGATACGTGCAATGATGAATATAGCCGCGATTGCGGCCAGGGCGGTATGATGCGCGCCGGCCATTTCCAGCAGGCCGATCATGATCAGTGCAATCGGCGCATGTTCGGTAAGGTTGCCATGACTGCGCATCGCGGCGATAAGCGGCCGGTTGCCATCCCCTTCACCAAAAGCGACTGCACCCTTAAATCTTTGTCGCACAGTGGCAATGGCCGTGATGAGTATCATAATGCCGCAGATGGCCGCGGTCATGGCCGTTATCGGTAATAGCATGTCTCTCTCCCTGTTCGTGAGGAAGCCTAGCCGGAAATTGTCCCGCATGTCGAGCAGGCTGCATCCTTATGCAGTTTCATCGTACGCATGGCGGGCTTCAGGCCATCGAAAACGTGCAGTCTTCCGGTCTGTTCTTCGCCAAACCCGGTAAGCACGCGGATGGCCTCCATCGCGGCAAAGCTTCCCATCATGCCGACTATTGCGCCCAAAACACCGTTTTCAGCGCAGGTGTCGCAGTCTTCAGCATCAAACGCGTCGCCGACAAAACAGCGATAGCAGGGGGCGTCGTCACGCCAGCCATAAAATGTGCCGATTTGTCCCTGAAACTGGCCGATCGCAGCTGATACAAGAGGGGTTTTTAACTTGTGGCACAGGTCGTTGACGGCAAGCCGTGCGGCAAAGTTGTCGGTGCCATCGAGTACAATGTCCACACCTGCCAGCATGTTCGCGCCATTGTCCGCTGACAGCCGTTCGCCAAGTGCCGCCACTTCCACATCGGGATTGATTTTGGCGAGGGCAGTCTTTGCTGCCTTCACTTTGGGTGTGCCAATATCACTTTCACTAAACAGCACCTGCCGCTGGAGATTGGAGAGCGAGACGTTGTCATCGTCAATAATGGTGATGCGGCCTACGCCCGCTGCCGCCAGATATTGCAGCGCCGGACAGCCTATACCCCCCGCACCCACGACGGCCACATGTGCATCAAGCAGTTTTGCCTGCCCCGCACCGCCAATATGCGGCAATATGATATGCCGCGCATAACGGTCGAGCTGTGCATCGGTAAGGTCAGTCATGATGGCCTATGTAGGCGAGATAAGCTCAGCTTTCCAGCTGTTGCAGCAAAGTGCGCACATCGCCGTCCATATCGGCATCACGCTCGCGCAAATCCTCGATCAGGCGGACGGCGTGGATGACGGTGCTGTGGTCACGCCCGCCAAATTTGCGACCGATTTCGGGATAGGAACGCGGTGTCAGCACCTTGGCGAGATACATTGCCACCTGGCGTGGGCGTACCACGGCGCGGGCGCGGCGTTTCGAGGCCATTTCGCTGCGGTCCAGCTTGTAGAACTGGCACACGGTGCGCTGGATTTCGTCAATCGTGATACGGCGGCGGTTTGCGCTCAATATATCTGACAGCTGGTCCTGCGCGAGTGCCAGCGTCACAGGCTGTCCAGTAAGCTGCGCATAGGCGATCAGCTTGTTAAGGCCGCCGACCAGCTCGCGGACATTGCGGCTGATGGTGCGAGCCAGGAATTCGATCACGTCCTCGCCAACATTGCACGGCGTAAACTGGCTGAGGCGAGCACGCAGGATGGCGCGGCGCAGCTCAATATCGGCGGGCTGCATATCGGCGACCAGCCCCATGGAGAGCCGCGACAACAGGCGTTGGTCCACACCGTCAAGCGCTTGCGGTGCGCGGTCGGAAGCGACAACCAGCCGCTTGCCCGCACCCAGCAATGCGTCAATCGTGTGCAGGAATTCTTCCTGTGTCGACGCTTTGCCGATAATGAACTGGATATCGTCAACCAGAAGCATATCAAAACCGCGCAGGCGTGCTTTGAATTCCATCATCTTGTTCTGCCGCATGGCGGAGACGAACTCGATCATGAACCGTTCGGCAGAGCAATAGAAAATGCGCGCTTCTGGTTTTGTTTCGGCATATTGGTTGCCAATTGCGTGCAGCAGGTGCGTCTTGCCCTGTCCTGTGGGGGCTTTCAGATATAGCGGCGTGAATTGCGGTTTTTCTTCTGCGGCCATGCGCTGCGCGGCGTTGCGGCCCAATATGTTGGCTTCGCCTGTCACGAAATTCTCGAACGTCAGTGAGCTGTCCAGGCCCAGATGCGCCGCCAGCTGACCTTGCGCATCGCCAAACGCGTCCAGGAAATCGCCATTGCCTGTAAAGCCCGCCTGCGTTGCGTCGCCAAACATGCCGGTTGCGCCCTGTCCAGTCGCATGGCGCATATGACCGGAAGCGCCTTCACCGCGCCGCCCGCGTAATTCATGAGTTTGCACACTGCCGGGATGCGCGGAAATTTTCAGGCTACGTACTTCGGGACGCGCGATTTTCCATGCCAGTGAAAGCCGGTCGGCAAAGCGGTCATTGACCCAATTGGCGGAAAAATCGGAAGGCGCGTATAGTTCCAACGTACCGGTATCGCGGCAAAAACGGCCTGGCTGCATCGGGCGGATCCATTGTGCATGAATCTGTCCGCCCAGATCTTTTTTCAAGCCATTGCTGATTTCGGACCAGTCGGCGGCCCAACCGGCTGCCATATCCTCTGCGCTTAACGCCTCGGCTTCGATCGTATCAACATTCTTGTTCTTATTATTCATGCCTTACCGATCACCCATCATGCGCTTCACCACCCCTATTTACCGAAATCGCTGTTCCGGCATCCTGCCCACGTTTCCCGTGTCTGTTTTGTTCGGTTATGACAATAAGATAGCAGGCCGGAAAAATGCATAATCCGGTCGCATTTCATACGTCATAAAAGTAGCGGAGAACGTTTTTGCGTTACTGTCCAAACACAGTTTGCTGATCCGTCCTGCCGGCCCCCGATGACTTAGTGTTTAGACAGTCGCAGGCGAGTCGAGCAAGGGCAGATTTGTAAAAAAAATGAAATAAAAGGTTTGACTCAATAAAATAACGAAAAATTGTGGATTATATAGTTAAGTATATAACAAAAAACAGTTTTTGCAGAAGTCAAAAAAATGGCATTTTGCGAATCGTGGAAAGTCCTGCACTTGTGCAGTGCGGCATTTTTATTGGCCCTATCATTCTGTTCTTGGGGCTGATTCACTCTTCCGCTGCACAATCATTGTAACGCCATGTATCGCAGGTGCGGTGGTACAAAATGCAGATACAAAAAACCCCGCGGCGCATGAAGCGGGCGGGGTCATTGTCGCCGCATTCTCATGCGGGCTAGTGTCATGCTGCTTAACTAAGAGCGGCAATCTGCTTGTTGAGGCGCGAATATTTCCGCGCGGCGGTATTTTTGTGGATCAGGCCCTTGGCGACGCCACGTGCCATTTCCGGCTGAACAGTTGCCATCGCTTCGGTGGCGGCTTTCTTATCGCCTGCTTCAATCGCGGCTTCAACTTTTTTCACATAGGTGCGGATGCGGCCCATACGGTTGCCATTTACAACGGCACGGCGGTCATTCCGGCGGATACGTTTCTTTGCTTGCGGCGTATTTGCCATGTGTAATTACCTCAAAAACTTGTATGTTTTAAAATATCTGATGGACCCTGAGCAGCGTCAATTGCGCGCTGTAGCGCCATGAAGGTGCGGCGTATAATGCGGCTTTGCGGGAAGGTCAATGATTCTTTCGTAGGATTTGGTGTGTTTGCGAGCCATAACTACCGTTGACATGCCTCGCACCAAAATGTGCTGCGTCCGCTCTGGGTGATACGCTGCACAGCGCCGCCGCAATGGCATTTCTCTCCCTCACGTCCATAGACACGCCATTCCTTGGCAAAATAACCAAGTTCACCGTCGGGTTTTGCATAATCGCGTAGGCTTGAACCACCTGCCTTGATGGCTTGCGCAAGGACTTGCTTGATAGCATCTACCAACCCTGCCAGCCGTGCCTTGGAAATATTTCTGGCTTTGCGTTTGGGCGATATGCCCGCCATGTTGAGCGCTTCGCACACATAGATATTGCCAAGTCCCGCGACGATACGCTGGTTGAGCAGTGACAATTTGATGGGTGAAGTGCGCCCCGCGAGCGCGCCATGCAGATAAGCGGCGTTAAAATCATCGCCCAGCGGTTCGGGCCCCATTTTGGCAAAAGCGGGGAAGCTGTCCAGTGCATCCACTTGTACCAGATCGAGTGAGCCAAAACGGCGCGGGTCATTGAGTGCGAGTGTCATGCCGCTTTCCGTCCGCAAAACGAAATGATCATGCTTGCCAATTTCATCGGGCGCAATTCTCCATTTGCCCGACATGCCCAGATGAAAAATCAGCACATCACCGCGGTCGGTTGCAATCAGACCATATTTGGCGCGACGCGACAGGCTGGTAACCGTAGCTCCCGTCAAACGCTGGCGCAGATCGGGCGGCATGGGCCAGCGCAGGTCCGCGCGCCGCGGTGTTACTTCGGCGAGGGTTTCGCCGTCCAGCACGGCCTCAAGGCCGCGTACCGTGGTTTCAACTTCGGGGAGCTCAGGCATGGGTTGGGTGTAAGGGATTAGCGCGCGGGAGGGAAGGGGAGGTTTTGGTTGTGAAAAAACTCTCCCCAAACCCACTTCCCCAGCGGCTCTTTTATCCCTACATAGCCATGCATGACTGATACAGTATCCTTTGGCTATGAAGATATTGACGCGAGTGAGAAACAGGCCCGGGTGGGCGGTATTTTCTCTGGCGTTGCGAGCAAATATGACCTGATGAACGATGCCATGTCTGGCGGCATGCACCGTTTGTGGAAAGACCGGTTCGTGCGCCGTGTTAAGCCGCAGGCGCACGAAGATATTCTCGATATGGCAGGCGGTACAGGTGATATTGCCTTTCGCCTGGTCAAATCAGGCGCCAATGTCACGGTGGCGGATATCAATCAGGAAATGCTGGATGTCGGTATCGACCGCGCCATGCAAACGGGTGAGGACCGGCTGGTCTGGTCACGCCAGAATGCGGAAGAACTGGCCTTTGATGACCGCAGTTTCGACGCTTATACAATTGCATTCGGCATCCGCAATGTAACGCATATCGATAAAGCGCTGAAAGAAGCGCACCGCGCGCTTAAATTTGGCGGGCGTTTTTATTGCCTGGAATTTTCAACCACGCTCTGGCCCGGATTTGGCGAAGTCTATGACGCCTATTCGCACAAGGTTGTGCCGAAACTTGGCGAAGCGCTGGCCGGCGATGCGGACAGTTATCGCTACCTGATCGAATCGATCCGGCGCTTTCCTGATATGGAAAAGTTTGAGGGGCTCATCCGCGATGCGGGTTTCGTGCGTACGAAAGTGGAGCCATTGCTCGGCGGCCTTGTCGCCATTCATAGCGGGTGGAAGATATAGATTGACCCAACCGCGCACGCATATTTTCCGCCTTTTGAAATGGGGCCGGATACTGGCGCGGCATGGCGCGTTGCGCGGGATTGAGCGTGACCACAACACGCCGCCGCAGGTGAAGCGCCTGTGCCGGATTGCGCGTTTCGGAACATTCCAGCCAAAAGAGCCCGATTACGCAGGCGCATTCCGCGCTATTGGCCCGGCGGCGATCAAGCTGGGCCAGACGCTTGCGACTCGCCCGGATATTGTCGGCGAGGAAGCTGCCCGCAACCTGCTCTACCTGCAGGATGATCTGCCACCTGTGGCTTTTGCGGAGATTGAACGGGAGCTGGAGCGCGGGCTGAACAAGCCTGTCAGCGAGCTGTTCCAGTCTGTTGACCCGGAACCAGTGGGTTCCGCGTCGATTGCGCAGGTGCACCGGGCAGTAACGACCGAAGGCCGCGATGTTGCGGTCAAGGTGTTGCGCCCCGGCATTCGAGAGAAATTTGCGCAGGATATAGAGACATATGAATGGGCGGCGGCGCATCTGGAAGATATGGGCGGGGAGGCGGCGCGGCTGCGTCCGCGACTGGTTGTCGCCAATTTCAAGCGCTGGACCCTGCGCGAACTGGATCTGCGGCGTGAGGCGGCGAGCGCATCCGAACTGCGCGAAGCGATGGAAGTGGAAGAGGGATACGAGATCCCCGCGATTGACTGGGACCGCACATCGGGCCGTGTGATGACGCTCGAATGGGTGGACGGTATCAAGATATCGAAACTGGGCGCGCTGAAAGATGCGGGGCATGACCTCAACGGCCTGGCCGAACGGCTGGTGCTCAATTTTCTGAAACAGGCGATTTCGGCGGGTTACTTCCATGCCGATATGCATCAGGGCAACCTGTTTGTGAAAGAAGATGGCACGATCGCTGCGATTGATTTTGGCATTATGGGCCGCATCAACCGGCAGGCACGTTTCTGGCTCGCCGAGATACTCTATGGCCTGACCACCGGCAATTATAAGCGCGTGGCGGAAATCCATTTCGAGGCGCAATATGTGCCGAGCTATCACAATGTTGATGAGTTCGCGACCGCACTGCGCGCCGTGGGGGAACCGACACGCGGCAAGCCCGTCAGTGAGCTTAGTGTGGGGCAGATGCTCGACAGCCTGTTTGCCATCACGCGCGACTTTGACATGCAGACTCAGCCGCATCTGCTGCTGTTGCAGAAAACCATGGTGATGGTGGAGGGGATTGCGACTTCGCTCAACCCAAGCATTAATATGTGGGATGTCGCCGCGCCTTATGTGCGCAACTGGATACGTGGCGAGTTGGGGCCGGAAGCTGCGGTGGCTGACCGTATCCACAACGATATCGATACACTCATGAAGCTGCCTGATATGATCCGGCGGCTTGATGAGCAAATCCCCAAAAAAGGCGGTGCGCCCGATGCGCCCCCACTCCCTGAAGTCGAGCTGATCTGGGACAAGAAACAGTCGCAAAGCCGTAGTTTCTGGCGCTATGCATTCACTGCCGCGCTGTTCGGCGCGGCAGGCGCGGGTGCGATGTGGATGTGGGGTTAGACTTGCGCATATTTAGCGCGTAGCATTGTCCTGTAACAGCGGGAGAATGATTATGCGTAGCTTATCACTGGCACTGGCTTTTTCGGCTGCCGTACTTGGCGGACCTGTTACAGGTGCGGCCTATGCAGAAGAAACGACGAGCGATGCACAGGCGGATATCCTCAAAATCTTCACTGGTACATGGAAAGCTGAGGGTACATCTTTCGGTGTGCCATCAAAATCGACCATGGTGTGGCGCGAGGCGTTGGATGGAAAGTTTTACCGTCTGACCTACACGATAGAAATGCAACGTGATGACAAGGTGCAGGCTTTTGTCGGACATGGCTATTATCAGCGCGGTTCTTCGCACGGGTTCTGGGCCGATAATGGCGGCGATCTGCATTCGATGGTGACGACATATACGGGTACGCAGGTGAGCACGATATGGGGCAAGGCGGGCGGTAAGCAAGGGCGATCCAGCTATACGTTGCGGGATGATGGCAAGATTGAAGTGATCGACTGGATACTCACCGAAAATGGCTGGCGCGAGTTTAACCGCACACTGTTTTCGCAGGCGGATTAGGGTTTCACCGTAAGTTTACGTCGCTCCGCTCCTCGCAATGACGCAGAAACAAAAAAGGGCGCAGTCATGTGCGACCGCGCCCTTTATGCGCAAAATCAGGAAAAGATTACTCCGCTGCGGTCAGTGTCCGCTCATTCAGTGGCTGCACCGGACGGGCATTATTTTTCATCATGCCATTTAATGCCTCAATTTGCTCCGCGCTGGCTGTCGCTGGTGATGCCACAACATGCCAGTTTACGCCTTCACTGCATGGCGGAGTGGTGAGTGAACCGGGGTAATTATACGCGGTCAACGCCGATGGCAGCATGGCAGCGATATCCACGTCGGTTTCTCCGCCAACATTGTCCAAAATTGTTTGCAACGATGCATTGGCCTCGCCTTCCTCAAACAGGATGCCGAGCACGCCAAATTCACCTTCGCCACTCTGATGCACAAAATGCGCTACCAGGGGATAGGATTTGCCTGTCACGGTATGTTCGGATGGCGTGTGCATATGCATTTGTAACAGGTTGAACGTGGTGTCACCGGAGGTAAAGGATGCGCCCTCAGCAAAATCAGCCTGTACAGTATAGCCTTTATCAACAATTTTTGCGGACTGGCTACCGTAGTTGGTGGTCACATCGACCGTTTTGGCTTCACCGCGTGCGGGAAGGTCGATCGGGGATTGCTGTGTGCCGGTTTTGCAGGTGGCAAATTCAGCAGACAGATCGCCCCAGTTTTCCGGGCCTTCTTCGCCGTCATAGTCCCAAACGACCTTGTCCGCTTTGTCTGCTTTTGCTTCTGTATCGTCCGCTTGCTGTGTACATGCGGTCAGCGCCAAAGCGGCTACACCGCTGCATATCAAAGCTATTTTTCTCATGCAATTTGTCTCCCAAAACCCTGTTGATTACACTTGTCAGTTTGGAAAATCAGTTATTTTGGAAGCTACGCTTAAAACCGTCCGCTGTCCAAAATGGCACCGATATCCATCGATGCGATCCGACATCACGCGTCAATTGATACGCAAGAGGGGCCCGGTCTCGCAACTCATCAATCTGTAGCATGCAATATTGTTCCGAACCGCATGAAATTTTTTGGTTGTCTGTGCATTATGGTCCTTAATTATGGACTCTCGCATATCCTGCGCTGTAGATGGGTGTCATGACGACACCAAAACATATCACCCTGATTATAGGCGGCGGGATTGCGGCCTATAAATCGTGCGAGCTTATCCGCCTGATCCGCAAGGCGGGTATGACAGTACGCTGTGTATTGACCGACGGCGGGGCGCAGTTCGTAACGCCAATGTCGCTTGCGGCGCTAAGCGAGAATGAGGTTTTCACGACGCTATGGGACCTGAAAAACGAAACCGAGATGGGGCATATCCAGCTCAGCCGGGAGGCGGACCTGATCGTGGTGTGTCCCGCAACCGCTGATCTGATGGCGAAAATGGCGGCGGGTATTGCTGACAATCTGGCCACAACCCTGCTGCTTGCAACCGATACGCCGGTGATGGCCGTACCCGCGATGAATGTGCGGATGTGGCACCATGAGGCGACGCAGCGTAATGTTATGCAGTTGCGCGGGGATGGCGTCCATGTGATGCAGCCAGATAGTGGCGCGATGGCATGCGGTGAATTTGGTGAGGGAAGGCTGCCCGAACCGGAAACGGTTTTTGCCGAAATCGAAAACCATTTTGCCCATGACAATCCTCTTGAAGGCCAGCCTGCTTTTGCTGATGACGAGCATCGGCCGCTTTACGGCAAGCATGTGCTGATAACGGCAGGCCCGACACACGAACCAATTGATCCGGTTCGCTATATTGGTAACCGTTCCAGCGGCCGGCAGGGTTTTGCGATTGCCGCAGCCGCAGCGGATATGGGCGCCGAAGTGACGCTGGTGGCAGGGCCAGTGCATCTGGCGACACCGGCAGGTGTAACGCGGGTGGATGTGCAGACTGCGCGTGAAATGCAGGCGGCAGTGGAGAGTGCGCTCCCCGCCGATGCCGCCGTGATGGTGGCGGCGGTGGCCGATTGGCGTGCATCGGACAGTGCCGAGCAGAAAATGAAAAAGACCGGCAAGGGCCCCGCACCGCTCACGTTGACTGAAAACCCTGACATATTGGCGGGACTGGCGGCGCATGAACAGCGTCCTGGCCTGCTTGTCGGCTTTGCCGCCGAAACCGAAAAGGTGGTGGAGCATGCCCAGGCCAAGCTGGTGCGCAAAAAATGCGACTGGATTGTCGCCAATGACGTGTCGGGCGGTGCGGGCGGTAGTGTAATGGGGGGTACGGAAAATACCGTGCATATCGTCACCGCCGATGGCGTCGACAGCTGGGAAAAATTACACAAGAATGATGTGGCCCGCAAACTGGTGGAGAAAATGGCCGATGCGCTTTCCTGAAATCAATATAGAGCTCAAACGGCTCGAAAACGGCGAAGGCTTGCCGGTACCGGAATATGAAACACCGGGCTCTGCAGGTATGGATGTGCGCGCGGCAAAAGCGATAACCATAGCATCCGGCGATCGTGCCATTGTGCCCACTGGTTTCGCGATGGCAATTCCTGAAGGCTATGAGGTGCAAGTACGTCCGCGCTCAGGTCTTGCCATCAAAAAGGGCATAAGCCTGCCCAACACACCGGGGACGATCGACAGCGATTATCGCGGTGAGCTGGGCGTTATCCTGATTAATCACGGGGCAGAGGATTTTGTTATTGAACGCGGCGACCGGATTGCACAGCTGGTGGTCGCGCCAGTGCAACGCGCCAAAATGGTAATAGTGGATGAATTGGGCAGCACTGCACGCGGCAGTGGTGGCTTCGGCTCGACGGGGGTTAATTAACCCGCTTCACCGTTTTCTTTTCAGGTGCAACGGAGATACGCACCGTTTCACCGGATTCACCCGGGAAGTCGGTGAAGATGGCTTCGACCAGGTTCGGCACCAAATAGCCGAGACGGCGGCTGCGTGACATGGCTTCTGCCTTACCTTCAAACAGGCGTTTGCCATCGGCATTGCGGTCGATGTTCATATTGAGCTGGCTGGTATAGACCGTGATCCTGTCCAGATCAGTGCCGCCAAAGAAGAATGGGTCATAGAAACCAAAGCGATAAAAGGCTGGGTGGCGGAAACGACGGTGGCCGAAATAACCACGCCTGTAATAGCCCCGGCGGCCCCAATATCCGTGACGGCCGTAAAACCCGCGTCCGTAACCTGCATAGAAGGGATCGTAGAAACCGGTACGGCGGTATTTTGTCTTGCCGCGATCAATATCATAAGAAAAACTGACCGTCATGTCGGCTGTATCGGCGGAACTTGCGGGGACGTAACCGATACGCGCCATCTGTTTTTCAACCAGTGATGCATATTGTGCGAATTCCAGGCCGCCTTTCAGCTCAGGATCGGCTGCCCTGATTGTAAAACTCTGCCCTGTGGGCGCGGGCAGTTCCTGAAACCGGGTGACTTCAGATTTGAAAGAAGGTGTGGCGCAGGCGCCCAGAGACAGGACGAGCAGGGGCACCGACACAAGCGACAGCTTGCGACTGCTAAGTGATGTTGCCAGATATTTCATAATGCGACTCCGAATAGACTCTAAGCTCCCAACGCACCGCAACTTATAGATGTTCTGCGCTGAACGTGCGTTGAACGGTGCATTTATAGCTGTAAAGCGTTGTAAAACAGATTCAGTGGAGTAGGCCGAGCGCTTTATAGGCACCGTCGACGGTGGGCTGGGCTAGTTCACGGGCCTCGGCTGCGCCTTTGCACAGGATTGCGTCAATCTGTTCATGATCCTGTTTCAGTTCGACAAATCGTGTGCGGATGGGGCGCAGCGTTTCGACCAGCAGCTCGGCAAGCGCGGGTTTGAATTGCCCGAAACCGGCTCCTGCATGCTCGTCCAGCACCTGTTGCGGCGTGATATCCTTCACGGCGGCATATATACCGATCAGGTTTTTCGCCTCTGCGCGTTCGTTCAGGTCATTCACATTATCCGGCAATGGTTCGGGATCGGTTTTTGCCTTGCGGATCTTCTGCGCGATGGTGTCATCATCATCGGTCAGATTGATGCGGCTGGCATCGCTGGGGTCAGATTTCGACATTTTCGCCGTACCGTTGCGCAGGCTCATGACGCGCGCCGCTGGCCCTTCGATAATCGGGTCGGGCAGGGTGAAAAGTTCAGTATTGAAATCGCCGTTGAACTTGGCGGCGATATCGCGCGCGAGTTCCAGATGCTGTTTCTGATCTTCGCCCACTGGCACATGCGTTGCGCCGTAAATCAGCACATCGGCGGCTTGCAGCACCGGATAGGCGAACAGGCCGATACTCGCACCTTCGCGGTTCTTGCCCGACTTTTCCTTAAACTGCGTCATCCGGTTGAGCCAACCGATGCGTGCAGTGCAGAACAGCAACCAAGCCAGTTCCGCATGACCAGGTACGCGTGCCTGGTTGAACAATATTGCCTTATCAGGGTCGATGCCCGCTGCAATCAGCGCAGCCGCCATTTCGCGCGTGTTCGCGCTTAGCTCTGCCGGGTCATTATAGACGGTAATGGCATGCAGGTCGGCCAGGAAGAACAGGCATTCCATGTTTTCCTGCATCTGTGTCCATTTCTTGATCGCGCCCAGATAATTGCCAAGGTGGAGATTCCCGGTCGGCTGGATGCCGGATACTGTGCGCATTATGCATTTCCTTCTGTATTTGCGGCTTGCTCGGCGGCTTTTCTGCGCCGTAACATGTTGATCTTGTCCCTGTCGATGGCGCCTGTCATCCACGCCAGGGCAAAATAGACAATGGCGCCCGCCCCGCACAATAGTGCGATCGACAGCGCGCGCTCACCGATATTGCCGCCATAATAGGATGCACCATAGGGCATGGCGTAATAGAGAACAGCGCCCATCGCTGCGGCAGAAAAGGCAATGCGCCCTATGCGCAGCAGCAGGCTGCCCTCGACATGATAATATCCCCGGCGATGCAGGATGAAATAGAGCATGACGGTGTTTGACCAGGCGGCAATCGCCCCGGCCAGCGCCAGGCCTGGCACGCCCATGATCGGGATCAGGATAAGGTTAAGCACGATATTGATTGCCAGCGATATCGCGGCGGTCATGACTGGCGTACGTGTATCCTTGCGCGCAAAGAAAGCCGGTGTAAGCACTTTTACCAGCACATAGGCGGGCAGACCGATGACCAGCATCGACACGACAGCGGCAGTCATGTCCACATCAGCCATGCCGTACTTGCCGCCCAGGTAAATGGCGCTGACCAGCGGCTGCGCGGTGAAATAAAGCCCGACTGCGGCGGGTACGGTGAGCAGCATGCCCAGCTCTATGGCGTTGCTCTGCACGCGTTGCGCGCCGCCTGTATCGTCTTTTGCGATAAAACGGGACAATGCAGGCAGGATGGCGGTGCCAAGCGCAATGCCGATAATGCCGAGCGGCAGCTGGTTAAGCCGGTCCGCCATGGCAAGATAGGTAAATGATCCTTCCTGCAACCGGCCCAGGAAAAACAGATCGACAAAGCGGCTGACCTGGTAAATACCAGCGCCGAAAATGGCGGGGACAATCAGGCGGCCGAGCATGCGCACGTCTTCGGTAAATTTCGGGCGTGCAAGATGGAAACGGAATCCCGATTTGCGGGCCCAGTAATAGAGCCAGAACATCTGCAGTAGCCCGGCAATGGCGACTGCAAAAGCGAGCACATAGGCCGCGCGCTTTGTGTCATGCCCGCCATCAATATAAAGCACACCCAGCATGCCGGTAATCATGCAAATATTGAGCAATATCGGCGCAGCAGCCGCAGCGGTGAAGCGGCTGAGTGAATTGAGTATCGCGGCAAATAATGTCGTAACGCTGATAAGGCCGAGATAGGGGAAGGTGATGCGGGCGAGCGACACCGCAAAATCGCTCGACCGGCCGCCACGCCCGAAATCATCCAACACCCAGATGGCGCCGGGCATGATAATCATCATGACGGCAGTGAAGAGCAGCAATATGGGCACGAATACCGACAGCACTTCAGTGACAAAGCCCTGTGCCGCGCCGCGACCTTCGCTCTCTTCCATCTTGCCGTTGAACAAAGGTACAAAGGCAGCAGAAAAGGCCCCTTCGGCAAACAGGCGGCGGAAGATGTTGGGCATCTGGAAAGCTAGCTGCCACGCATCGCTCAGCGCACTTGCCCCCAATATACGCGCGATGAGCACATCACGCACAAAACCGAAAAGGCGGCTGACCATCGTCATGCCGCCTATAATTCCGGTGGATTTCAAAAGGTTCATTTAGGAAATGACCTTATAGGTGCGGGGAATGCTTACGCATTGCCTGCGGGCTGCTCGCCAGCTTCGGCGGCCTGTTTCTGGGCCAGCTGTTGCAGGTAGAGCGTGTTGAAGTCCATGGGTTCCAGCATAAGTGGCGGGAAACCGGCATCGCGCACGGCGTCGGCCAAAATGCGGCGTGCAAACGGGAAAATAATGCGTGGCGCTTCACCGAACAGGAATGCATGTGCCTGATCTTCCGGCACGTTGCGCATGCCCACCATTGCAGCATAAGCCAGTTCAACAATGAATGCGGTGCCCTGTTCCGCCTTGGCGGTAACGTTGATTTTCAATTCAACTTCATGCATTTCGTCACCAAAGCTGCGTGAACCGATATTGAACTGCACGTCTATCTGTGGCTGCTGTTCCCACTGGTGGCTTTCTGGTGCGTTTGGATTTTCAACCGACATATCCTTGATATATTGGTTGATAATGCCCACGGTGGGGCCATTGTCGCTGCCATTTGCGGCTGCCATGTCCGCTTCCAAGCTGCCGTGATTTTCTTCGGCCATAAATTCTGCCTTTTCCTGTCTGTCCATTTTTCAAGAATCCGGATGGTTTTCCAACCACCGGGCGTGTCAAAGCGCCTAGCAGGACATGATGGCGAGGGCAATGCGGACCTTGCGAAATACACGGGGCGCATTGCCCTCATATTCAGGTCAACGTCAGGGCGTGTATGCGATATGGGAACCCTTGCCCGCAATCACATGTAAATAATCTGTGCAGGGCATATAAATTCGTCCATATGCAATTTGCATATTTGTTTTCGCTTCTTATTTAGGGCATGTAGGGAAAAACAAGGGACTATGCTGTTTTGTGCATGGCCCGACAGATTACAGGATAATGGGATAGTTTCATGTCTATTGATATCATCATTCTTGCCGCGATAGCTGCCTTTTTGGGCCTGCGCCTCTATTCGGTGCTCGGCAAGCGCACAGGGCATGAACAGGAGCCCATGGCTGGGCCGGTGGAACAGACACCGTCGCCGCTCACATTCCCCAAAACCGGAGAACCGCAGCCGGGAAATACTGTTACGCTCGATCCACGTCAGGGGCATGCGAAACTCTATGACGTTGCGGCAGAGCCCGGCATCCGTATGCTGCTGGGCGCGGATCGTGGTTTTGATGTCACCCGTTTCGTGGAAAATGCGAAAATGGCCTATGGCATGGTGCTGGAAGCATTCTGGAAGGGCGAGCGTGAAGACCTGAAAATGCTGTGCGACGCTGATGTGTATGGAGGTTTCGCTGCCGCGCTCGACGCGCGTGAGGAAGCGGGCGAAACACTTGATAACCGGTTGGTGCGCATTGAAAACGCAGTGATTGCCGATGTTGAATATGATACGCCGATGGCACGTATCACCATGCGTTTTGATGCCGATATTGCCGCCGTCACCCGCAACAAGGAAGGCGATGTTATCGCAGGGTCACTGTCTGATGCCGTGGAAACCCATGATATCTGGACCTTTGCCCGCGATGTAAACAGCGTCGATCCGCACTGGGTACTGGTGGAAACCGACGAAGCAACATGATCATCTGAAAGATTGGATACCCTCATGGCTGGACTGAATGTTTTGCGCCACCGCTGGCTATATGCGATGGTCGGCGCACTGACGCTGTCTGCGTGCAGTGTTATTCCCGAAACACGGGCGCAAAACACTTCCGTGCCGCCGCCACCTTCTGCCCGAACCCCGGATCAGGCGGCACAGCCTGTGGCCGCTCCGCCGGTGCGCGCTGCGGTTACGGGTGACGCGATACGCACTGGCGGCGATGCCACACGGGCTGTCGGGCAGGAACTGCGCCTCGGCCCCGATATCGCGTCATTGCCAATCTATTCTGCCAAAGCGCAAGATGGTCTCAAGGCTTTCAAACTAAGCTGCCCCTCGCTTGTGAAACGCGAGGACCGCACTGGCCTGACGCGCCCTGAGGACTGGGCACAGGCCTGTGAAGCAGCAGCAAATTGGCCTGCGGACAGTGCAGCGCTTTTCTTTGAAACTCATATGGAGGCCGTGCAGGTCGGTGATGGCAGCGCCTTTGCTACGGGTTATTTTGAACCGCAGATCCGTGGTAGCCGTACCCGCCGCGCAGGTTATGAGACCCCGGTTTATACAAAACCCGCTGATCTGGTTGATGTTGACCTTGGCCAGTTTTCCGATGAGCTGAAGGGCAAGCGGATACGTGGCCGCGTCGAGAACGGACAATTGGTGCAGTATCATGACCGCACTGCGATAGAAGAGGGCGCACTGGTCGGGCGCGGACTGGAAATTGCCTATGCTGCAGATTCGGTCGAGTTTTTCTTTCTGCAGATCCAGGGTTCGGGGCGCTTGCTGCTGCCCGATGGCGGTGTCATGCGAATCGGCTATGCGGGGCAGAATGGCCGCGAATATGTTGGCATTGGCCGGGTGCTGCGCGAACGTGATGCGCTGGCTCCGGGCAAGGCTTCGATGCAGGGCATTATCGAATGGCTGCGCGCCAACCCGGCGGAAGGCAAAGCGCTGATGCGGATGAACAAAAGCTTCATTTTCTTTAACGAGCTGACCGGGGCAGGGCCTTTGGGCGCGATGGGCTATGCCGTGGCACCGCGCACCACTGTAGCGGTTGACCCCAAGTTTGTGCCGATGGGCGCGCCTGTTTTCCTGTCAATGGACCGGGCTGAACCCAATGGTATCTGGGTGGCGCAAGACACCGGCGGTGCAATCAAGGGCGCAAACCGGTTCGATACATTCTGGGGTGCGGGCGATGAAGCGCGCGCGATTGCGGGCGGTATGTCGGCCAAGGGACAGGCACTCATATTCCTGCCCAAAGGAACATTTACACGCCTTTCTGCCGGGCAATGAACCGCAAAAACGGCCCGTTATCGCCTCAGGAAGCTGCACTTTGGAACAAGGTGGCGGCCACAGTGGAGCCGTTGGAAGTGAAACATCTGGCAAAACCTGTGCCGCAGGCCGGTGTCTTTAATGAGTTGCCGATCCAAAGACCCAGCCGGAAACAGTTTGACGCGCTTTTGGCCGGAGCGCCAACCACCAAGCCCGGAAAGTCGCCGCCGGTAGCGCGGGTTGCATCAGTCGCTGTCCCCGCAATTGCTATCGGACAGGGGCTCGACAGCCACTGGAATCGCCGTTTTGCGCGTGGCCGGATTGAGCCAGACTTGACTGTTGATTTGCACGGACACACGCTTTCGACCGCCTATACACAGCTGGATCAGAGCCTGGCGCTCGCCATTGGAGCGGGTTTCCGCGTGATTTTGCTGATTACCGGCAAGGCGCGCAGTGAAGATGCCCGGGATACCCGTGGCAACCGGCGCGGCGCGATCCGCGCGGCAGTGTCCGACTGGCTGGCGGCATCACGCCATGCGCCTAGCATCGCGGCGGTCAGGAACGCGCATCCGAAACATGGCGGTAATGGTGCGCTTTATATCGTGCTGAAACGGTAACGATGTTGCAGGGCCAGTGATCAGGCCAAAGCCGCCACGACTATGCGTTTGTAAATAACTGCAAGCCGGTCTAGGTCCTGCACCGCCACGGCCTCGTCCAGCTTGTGCATGGTAGCATTGCACAGGCCGAATTCCACGACCGGGCAGATTTGCGAGAGGAAGCGTGCGTCAGACGTGCCGCCACTGGTCGAAAGTTCGGGCAGGATGCCGGTTTCCGCCTCGATCGCGTTGCTTACCAGAGTGGACAGTTCACCCGGCGGGGTAAGGAACGCTTCGCCGGAAACGATACCTTTCACGCTGCCACCCATCGCCTCGGCCAGATTCGTGATACGTTCCACCAGTTCGGCGCCTGTATGCAGGTCGTTAAACCGCGTACTTGTACGGGCCTCGGCGCGTTTCGGGATGACATTATGCGCCGGGTTTCCAACATTCAGGTCGGTAATCTCAATATTACTCGGCTGAAACCAGTCGGTACCATTATCGAGAACTATGTCATCAATCGCCGCCAGAATGCGCACCAGTTTCGGGATCGGATTGTCCGCCATATGCGGATAAGCGACATGCCCCTGTGTTCCGTCCACCGAAATCCACATATTCACCGACCCGCGCCGCCCGATTTTCACCATGTCGCCGAGCTGTTTCACTGATGTCGGTTCGCCAACCAGGCACAGGTCGGGAATGGTGCCGCGCTCCTGCATATGATCTATCAGTGCGCGGGTTCCGTATACTGCCGGGCCTTCCTCATCGCCGGTAATAATCAGGCTAATGGTTCCTGCGTCCTGCGGAATGTCATGCAGCGCCGCGACAAAGCTCGCGATGCTGCCTTTCATGTCGACTGCGCCGCGTCCATAAAGCAGGTCGCCGCGAATTTCCGGCGTAAACGGATCGCTGTGCCAGCCTTCACCCGGCGGTACGACATCCAGATGCCCAGCAAAGGCAAAATGCCGTCCCGGCTCCCCGGTTTTAGGGCTGCGAATGGCGAACAGGTTCTCGACCGGGCCATCAGGGGCTTCTCCGCTGACAAAGCGTGTCACGTCAAAGCCCAGCGGCTCCAGCATCGCTTCCAGCTCGGCAAACACATCACCAGTGGCGGGTGTGATGCTGGCGCAGGCAATCAGGCGTTTGGCATAATCAAGCGCGATCTGCTTATCGTTCATTTTGCGCTGTTGTCCTGCTCAAACTGTTCGATCACCCAGTTTTCCTCGCCCGCCGCATCGCACCATTCACGCATCCATTCATGTTCCATGATGGTGTCCATATAGCTTTGCGCAAAACCGGGCAGGGTGAAACCATAAGTGATAAAGCGCGACACAACCGGTGCGTACATGATGTCCGCCGCGCCGAATGTTCCGAACAGGAAAGGGCCCTGCTTGCCAAAACGCGCGCGTGCCTCTGCCCACAGCCCCAAGATACGCACGACATCGGCCTGAACATTCTCGGCAATGGTGATGCTGCTGTATTCCTGCCGGATATTCATCGGATGCTGGTTGCGCAGCGAGGCAAAACCGCTATGCATTTCCGCGCACATGGACCGCGCCATACCGCGCGCAGTCTCATCCTTGGGCCAAAACCGGTCGCGGTGCGTCTTGTCGGCAAGCCAGTCGACTATGGCCAGACTGTCCCACACCACCGTTTCGCCATCCCACAATATTGGGACCTTACCATGCGATGGTGCAAAGTCTTCGCCCTGGCGCTTCTTGTCCCATTCCTCGCCATAAAGCGGGACGGTAATTTCTTCGAACGGCAGGCCAGACTGTTTGCACGCCAGCCATCCGCGTAGCGACCAGCTGGAGTAATTCTTGTTGCCAATAATCAGTTTCATGCGCGCCTTTCTGCTTCTTTTTTCGCACTATAACCACTCACCGGGAATCTGTCGAAGGGTAATGGCGAAAGGTTTGAGAAAGAGACTGCGACAAGGCAAGGGTGAGCAGCAGCGGTTACGATTCAACAGCTTCCACAACGGCAGCGCGCAATTCGCTGATGCCCTGTTTCGTTTCTGATGACGTGACCAGCAGGTCGGGATGGGCGGCAGGATGGCTGCGCACTTCCGCCGTGACGTGTTTTACGGTCTTGGCAAGTGCTGTCGGCTTCACCTTGTCTGCCTTGGTCATGACAATTCGGTAACTGACGGCGGCTTCATCCAGCATTTTTAGCACGTTACGGTCGACATCCTTGATTCCGTGGCGGCTATCGATCAGCACAAGTGTGCGTTTAAGCACCTGCCGTCCGCGCAGATAGTCGTTAATCAGGAAACGCCACTTTTTGACCACATCTTTGGGCGCCTTGGCATAGCCATAGCCCGGCATGTCAACGAGCCGAAAATAGAGCGGGTCGCCAATATCAAAGAAGTTGAGCTCCTGCGTCCGGCCCGGTGTGACGGACGTACGTGCAATGGCACGGCGACCGGTCAGCGCGTTGAGTAGCGAAGACTTGCCGACATTCGAACGGCCCGCAAAAGCGATCTCCGGTACCTTGGGTGCAGGCAGGAAATCCAGCGATGGTGCGGATTTCAGGAACGCAACAGGCCCGGAAAAAAGTTTGTCAGGATCGGCCATCAACCTTTCGCTTCGGCTTCCGCTGCCTTGCGTTGTTTTTCGCGGGCTTTTTCCTCGGCCTCTTTCGCCATTTGCTCCTTCAGTTGCGGATGGCGGCTATATAGCCATTTCTGCTGCGCGATGGTGAGCAGGTTCGATACTGCCCAGTATAGTTGCAGGCCAGCTGCGAACGGTGCCATTACGAACATCAATATCCACGGCATGATGCTGAATACCTGTTGCTGGACAGGGTCAATTGGCGCTGGGTTCAGTTTGAACTGCAGCCACATGGTGATACCGACAATGATCGGCAGGATACCGATTGCGAGCAGGGCAGGTGGATCGAATGGGATGAGACCAAATAGGTTGATTGGTGTCAACGGATCAGGCGCGCTCAAATCCTTGATCCAGCCAATGAAAGGTTCATGCCGCATTTCGATGGCAAGACGCAGCACTTTATATAGTGCGAAGAAAATCGGGATCTGCAGGAATATCGGCAGGCAGCCAGCGAGTGGATTGGCCTTCTCTTTTTTGTAGAGCGCCATGATTTCCTGCTGTTGCTTCTGCTTGTCGTCCTTGTAACGCTCCTGGATTTTCTTCATCTTTGGCTGGATAGCGCGCATCTGTGCCATCGATTTGAACTGTTTCTGCGCTATCGGGAACATCAGGCCGCGGATGATGAACACCATGGCAATGATCGCCAGGCCGAAATTACCAATATATTTGAACAGCCAGTCGAGCAGGTGGAACATTGGTTGCGCAAACCAACGGAACCAACCCCAATCGATTGCGCGGCTGAAAAGTGGAATTCCGGCATTCTCATATGCTTCAAGGACGTTGGTTTCCTTGCCGCCTGCAAACAGCTTGCTGGTGGTAGTATGTGTCTTGCCAGCGCCCACTATGGTCTTGTCATAGACAATTTCGCTCTGGAAAATCTCTTCTCCGAAAGCGCGGAAATTCGCTTTTACACCGTTGTTGTCAGCCTTGTCGGCAGGAATAAGTGCGGAGAGCCAATAGATATCGGTAAAACCGGCCCAGCCGACATTATTCGCAAAGCTGACGCCCTTGCGCCCGGCTTCAGCCACATCGTCATAGTCATTGTCGAAATTCGCCGCGTCTTCAAATACACCAATGGGCCCTGAATGGATGGTCCATTCATCATTGTCGGCATTCGCGTTGGTGCGGTTGATCAGGCCGAGCGGTTGCACGGCGGCATTGTTTTCGCCATTATTGACGAAACTCTGCTCCGCCGTGATCATATAGTCTTTATCAATGCTATAGGTGATCAGGAACTGCTGGCCGGTAGAGTTGGCCCAGCTCAATGTCACCGGCGTTTCAGGTGTCAGCGTTGTGTCATTCGCGCTCCAGACCGTATCACTTTTGGGTGTCTCTACACCTTCGCCTTTCCATCCGAACTGTGCAAAATGCTGGGTTGATGTCCCCGCTGGTGAAAGCAGTCGGATGGGCGGGCTATCCTTGTCCAGTGTCTCGCGGTGATCCTTCAGCATCAGATCATCGATACGTGCGCCAGTCAGGTTGATTGAGCCGCGCACACGCGGCGCGTCGATCAGCACGCGCTGGCTTTCCGCAAGCGCCTGGCCAACGGGCCGGATGACTTCTGGCTGCGCCGCGCTGCCCGTACTCTCGGTTACGCCGGACTGTTCCAGGTCATCCGCCTTGGTGCCGGCGATTTCTTCAGGCGCAGCGGGGTAGAAATATCCCATCGCATATTGCCATCCGAACAGTATGAGGCCAGCCAACAGAATCGCTGCCAAAAAATTGCCTTTATTTTCCACCGATATCGTCCTTAAAAAATCTTGTATTTCAGCGAGCTATTCATCCTGAACCGGATGCTGTTCCCGCTATGGCACTGGATCATGGCCGTGCCCGCCCCATGGTTGACAGCGCAATAGCCGCTTAAACGCGAGCCAGCCACCCTTAATTGCGCCATATTTTTGTAACGCCTCGATTGCATATTGCGAGCAGCTGGGACTGTAGCGGCATGTGGGGGGCAATATGCGCGACGGACCCCACTGCCAAAACCGCGCAATAAGGATGAAAATATGTTTCATCTTGCCGCCTTTCGGCGGCTGTGCGGTCTTCGCTTGAAATCTGGTTTACGGTCAGTTTTCCCGCTGCGGATGCGTTCAAGCGCGCGGACCAGATCATCTTGCAGCGTTGCAAAGTCGCGCTCAATGCCCTGTGCGCGTCCGATCAGGATATGGTCTGCGGCTGGAATACCATGTTCGGGCAGAATCTGCCGCATCAGTGCGCGAAAACGCCGCTTTACCCGATTGCGTACCACAGCATTGCCGATTTTCTTGGTGACGGTGACGCCCATACGCATTGTGTCATGCGCACAGCTGTCGGTGCGTACCAGCAGGATAAAGCCGGACGTGACAATGCGTAACCCCTGATTCGCGGCGAGGAAATCGGAGCGTTTCAGGATTTTTTGTAAAGGGGGACGGCACGAATCAGTAAAGCCGCCTGGCAGAGCGGCTTTAATTGGGTTCGATACGCTTTCCTGTGTCAGCGTACCATACGCTCAATCTGCCCGGCAAAGCGGACAGGCGAGGCCTTTATGCGGAAAGTGATTTGCGTCCGCGTGCGCGGCGAGCACGCAAAATATTGCGGCCTGCGGCGGTTGCCATGCGTTTGCGAAAGCCGTGACGGCGTTGGCGCACGAGGTTGCTTGGCTGAAATGTGCGTTTCATGGCACGTGATCCTTATTCTAAAATCTTGTCGTAAATATTTGCGGCTGCGCCAAAGATAGAATCTTCTGTCGCATAGCCCGCGAAAGACAGGGCAATTACGTGGAGATGCGCGCAAAGTCAAGCGTTGCTGACCTGTTTTTCGTACTTTTTCAGGTTGTATTGCTGGCATCGGTTTTGGCCGCCTCCTTTGCCTTGCGCCGGTATCTCTGGCGCAAAAGCCGATTGGCCCAGTTCCCGTAGCGCGGAAATCTATGCACAAAACGCGCATATAACCGCTTGGCTGTCAGTGAGCTTTTCAGGATGAGCGCCAGGCCGACCGGAAAGACAATGATAAAGCCGGGGCCGGGTATTGCGCCAATAATGGGCGATATAAGCACAAGAAATATACCGGAGACAAGCATGGCGATACGCATGCCACCGCGATTTTTAAAAGATATGACTTTGCCTTTGCGCATATTCATTATCTGGTGTGCGATTACCGGTTTGACAAGCTGGCCAGTCTGTTTCTGGATGATGTTTGCCGAAACACGGGGGCATTCTGTCGGAATAAGGTGACGGTTTTGGACAAGTCGATGATTTTACTCGACTCTCGCTACGAACATGGGCTAGCAATATAAAAGAACAAATAGGGAATATGCGGCATGGTGGCGATTGTTTCGACTACAGCCTATCTGGGATTGGAGGCGCGCGGGGTGGAAGTGCAGGTGCAGATCGCACCCGGTGTGCCCGCATTCAACGTCGTTGGTCTTGCTGATAAGGCGGTGGCGGAAAGCCGTGAACGGGTTCGCGCCGCCATTGCGGCCATGGGGCTTTCGCTGCCCCCCAAACGAATCACTGTCAATCTGTCACCTGCCGACCTGCCAAAAGAAGGATCGCATTATGACTTGCCGATAGCGCTGGGTTTATTATCGGCAATGGGTATCGTGGACGCGGAATTGCTGTCTGAATTTATTGTCGTTGGCGAATTGTCGCTTGATGGCCGGATCGCGCCATCTCCTGGCGTGTTGCTTGCCGCCTTACATGCTTCGGGAAGCGACAGGGGACTGATCTGCCCGGCTTCACAAGGGCCAGAGGCAGCCTGGGCCGGGGAGCTCAATATCGTGGCGGCACCTGATCTTTTATCGCTACTCAACCATCTGAAGGGCGTATCACAGCTCGCGCCGCCACAGGCGGGGGAGGCGGAGGCACCCGTACGCAGCGTGGATCTCAAAAAAGTGAAAGGGCAGGAAACCGCCAAACGCGCATTGGAGATTGCAGCGGCGGGCGGGCACAACCTGCTGATGGTCGGGCCGCCAGGTGCAGGCAAGTCATTATTGGCCTCCTGCCTGCCTGGTATTTTGCCGCCGCTCTCATCTGGAGAAGCACTCGGCATTATGTAGCAACTGCACCAAGCTACGTTCTGCCAAAGGAGCGTAGATGATGATTAAGTTAATTTTATGCTTATTCGGCGTGATTTCCCTTAGCAGCAACAATGAGATAAGGCTGCCCGTTATCGTCAAGTTTATCACTACTGCATATGAATCGGAATTGAGTTTTTCGAGCCACGCCAAAGCAATCTTCATAAGAGACACAACCAAAAAAAATGAGAGTTGCATCACCACGCTCCCAAGCTGTGAAAAGGCGCTGATCAAGCATTCGCCTCAGTTTCAGGAAACCGCCTGTGCTCTGCCCGGGCGCTACCGGTCCTTTAGATGTTCCTTCAACATGCTCTGGGTTAAGAAATTTATCTTCAACATCTACAGGATAAAGATCAAACCAAATATCCATATCAACATTCTGCGCAACAGTAGCGCCACTATTCATAAGACTTATCTTAGCTATTGGTTTATAATCAAGTGCTACATCAACAATTTCTATACTAGTTACCAACACATATGCTCTAAGCTGCTTTTCGGCACTATCTCTAGCAATTTCATTAGCCCTCTCAGCTTTGCCGAGTCCCTCTCGTCCTTGTCTAATAGTCCAGATCAAGGCGATAAGGCCGAAAAAACCAAGGGGTATTTGAGCGAAGGATATTACAAGCAGCCACCAAGCCCATTGAGCCATACTCCGTTGAGCATACAAATCCTGCTCGGAGCGATAGTCATCCCTGCCAGCCTTTATTTGTTCTGCTATGCATTGTTCAAGCGTGGGATTAGGTTCAAGGCGGCATTGGGCTACAGCCTGCTCGGTGGCAGTAGTTTCATTCTGACTGTAGCCGTTTTGCTCACTATGATAAGAGGATGATACGCTACCGATGTAGTAAGCAGATACAGGCAGCATAACCATCATTGATACTGCTACAATTAAGGCTGATATGCCTAGAGCTTTAGCTCCGTTACCCCTATTGCTTCCAGACATTGTAATAAAAACACCGCTGTAAATTTACCCCGGCTAATCTTATTCCTGATATTCGGCTCAGAGTCCATAACGCCCACATCTGCCAGCTTTCCAGTAAGCTGCGCATAGGTAATGCCCTGCTTGGCTAATTCGGCTTTCAGCAAACGCTTGGCCTGATCTGACCATTCCTTATCCGTTTTCATATGTCATATCCTGCAATGTGATGATTATCATCATATACGATACAATTATCATTGACAATAGTACATAATGTCATTATAAAAGATGCATAAGCACTACAAATGATGACAATGAAACAGAAACAACACTTTTTACTTTCCGCAAAAGCGCGCACATTGAGCCTCAAGGCTGTTTTCACCATGGGTGAAGACAAGGCATATGAGACGTTCAAGAAGATGCGCTGGCATGAAACCGATGGCGAGGCATATTGCCCCCGCTGCGGCTGCACAGAGACCTATGACATTAGCACTCGCAAGCGTTTCAAGTGTGCCGCCTGTTATCATCAATTCAGCGTTACCAGCGGAACAATGTTTGCATCGCGTAAAATGTCCTACACGGACCTTCTCGCGGCGATTGTGATATTCGTGAACGGCGCAAAGGGTGTTGCAGCCCTTCAACTCTCACGCGACCTAGATTGCCAATACAAGACTGCATTTATCCTTACGCACAAGCTGCGCGAGGCAATGGCGGCTGAACAGGCAGGACGTCAGCTTAATGGTATTGTGGAAATGGATGGCGGTTACTTTGGCGGCTATGTGAAGCCGGAAAACCGCAAAGAAGATCGCAAAGACTTGCGCCTTAAAGCAAACCGTTCTGGCAAACGCGAGTGCGTTGTCATCATGCGTGAGCGTAATGGTAAGTCGCTATCGTTTGTTGTTGCCAATGAAGGTGATGCCGTTCCTTACGTGCGTGACCATGTAGGAACGCTGGCAACCATCTATGCAGATGAAGGCACAGGGTGGGATGCTCTACATGCAGGGTGGGATACAAAGCGTGTCAATCACTCTGTAGCGTTCATGGATGAAGGCGTTTGTACCAATCAGGCAGAAAGCTATTTCTCGCGCTTACGCCGCATGGAAACCGGAACGCACCACCATATTGCGGGGCCTTATCTTGCTCACTATGCAGCCGAGGCTGTATGGCGTGAAGATCATCGCCGTGTTGATAATGGGACACAGGCTGCAATGGTAACGGTTGCGGCTATGCGGTCAGAGGTTAGCAGAAAATGGTCGGGTTATTGGCAGCGGGCGGCTTAAGTAGTTGATGTAGAATCGATATAAAGATTTGAAATATGATATAAAAACTCTTATATTAGCAATATGCCGTATCCATCACTTCGCGTTGCCAATGAGCTATTGAGCCTTCATGGCGATATTAGCCCTATGAAGCTCCAGAAACTGTTGTATTATACAAACGGTTGGTGGTTGGCATTGCGCGGCAAGCCTTTGCTCAATGAGAACCCACAAGTCTGGCGATATGGCCCTGTTTTCAGCATCTTGTATAGCACTTTTTCAAGATTTGGACACGATAACATTGGACAACCAGTGCCTGCTGGCCCCTTCGGTGGTGAGCCACCAGCTTTAGAAGACAATGGCGATGATGTTCGCGCATTTCTTGAGTGGGTTTGGGGTGAGCACGGCACTAAAACAGCTGGGCAGCTTTCAGATGAAACGCACGCAATAGGAACACCTTGGAGACAAATTGCTGAACAGCATAATTTTAGAGTGCCTAGATTTACTGAAATCCCACCACATTTAGACCACGCCTATTTTTCTAGGCTTGCGGAGGCGCGTGGTGTCAATCCAGTTCCCTTGGGGTAAAAAAGATAAATTACGGTTAGACCGAACGCCCACAGGCGAAGAAGAATATGAGGATTGGAACAATCCTCCACGTCTGCGCGGCGAGTGGGATGCTGACGCGGCCCGTACCAGAATTGATAGAATATCAAGAACGCTGGCAATAGCTTGGTCGCTTTTTCTGGCTTGGATAATTTTGGCGCAGGGGTTTAGTAAAGACCATTACATACTATGGCTTCTGCCTGTCTTTGGGGAGTTTCATTTGAAAACTGGTGAGTTCATTGCAGTAGTGACAACTACCACAGCCACTGTCTTCGGCTTCCTGATAATTGTAGCTCGTCACGTCTTCTCAAATGGTAGCGATTAATTAACTACCGCCCACAATATTCCACAATAAATAAAATCCCAACCATTCTCTAGAAACGGCCTCGCCAAACCAGATTCGACTCTTCAGCCCGATTATGGCATTATCCCATGAGGGGTAAGATCATGAAAACACTACTAATCGTAGCTACAGCAATTGTTGGCCTTGTGGGTCCAACCGAGATAAATCCGTGCGGCTCTGGCGCTGCCATGG
Organism: Sphingorhabdus sp. Alg239-R122; assembly: GCF_900537065.1. Classification (GTDB taxonomy): domain Bacteria; phylum Pseudomonadota; class Alphaproteobacteria; order Sphingomonadales; family Sphingomonadaceae; genus Alg239-R122. The sequence continues at coordinate 33,313 of NZ_UNRC01000014.1, forward strand.
CGTATGCAAGCGGTTATGCTTGCTGCAAAGTCTGTAAAAAAGGCAAGGCTTGCGGCGATAGCTGCATTGCCCGTGATAAAGAATGTCACAAAGGCAAGGGCTGCGCCTGTAACGGCTAGCGCTTGATAACCCATTCCATGTAATTACCGGGACCGGCTGTTGATACTGCCAGCCCTTTGTCTCGTTTATCCCTCAATGCCACGCCTACGCGCTTTGTCATTAATCGAAGCAACTTGTTATCCATGGCCATGCCGCGCTCTAGGATAAGCTGTGCGGCTATCTCACGGCTAGTGAGCGGCTCTTTAGCCTGTCTGAGTATCGACAGCACTATACGGCTCATTTGGCCGCGTTTGGACCAATCCTCAGGCGGTTTGAACATCTTGGGGCGTATGCTTTCGACTTCCATATCAGGCGCTACTATCCGCAGCGTTCCATCTATATGACCCAAGTCCTTTACAAGCTGGTTTATCCGGTCGTGCAGTCTGGCTATTTCACCTGCTACCTCACCACGCTTCTTTACCAGCCCCGTTACCATGTAATCTGTCATCCCGCTTTATCCCAGATAATGCCGGATAATCCCAGTTTTTCGTTGGTGCAGTTGCTACATAATGCCGGAAGCACTTGAAGTGTCGATGGTTGGGTCAGTAGCTGGCACATTGGAAGAGGGCAGGATGCAGCAGCAGCGCCCTTTCCGTGCGCCGCACCACAGTGCGTCAATGCCCGCGCTGGTGGGGGGCGGGCTCAAGGTAAAGCCGGGTGAGGTTTCGCTGGCGCATATGGGTGTCCTGTTCCTCGACGAATTGCCCGAATTTCAGCGCAGTGTACTTGATTCGCTGCGCCAGCCACTGGAAACCGGGGAAGTCAGTGTGGCGCGGGCCAATGCGCATGTGACATTTCCTGCGCGTGTGCAGATGATTGCTGCGATGAACCCATGCCGCTGCGGGCACCTGGGCGATGCGGCACTGGCCTGTTCGCGTGCGCCCAGATGCGCGGCAGACTATCAGGCGAAAGTATCCGGGCCGCTGCTCGACCGAATCGACCTGCATGTCGAGGTGGAAGCTGTGACAGCACGCGATCTCACCATGCCGCCGTCAGCAGAAGGGTCGGACGAAGTTAGCGCGCGCGTAGCCGTTGCGCGTTCGCTGCAAACACGTCGCTACTCCGATATTGATGCGCGCACCAATGCGGAAATCGATGGCGATGCGCTAGAGGCTTACGCTACCCCTGATGAGGCTGGACAGCAATTATTGGCGCAGGCAGCAGAAGCGATGCACCTATCCGCCCGCAGTTACACGCGCGTCTTGCGTGTAGCACGGACAATAGCCGATCTTGCGGGGGGCAATGCGGTAACCCGTATTCATGTCGCCGAAGCGCTAAGCTATCGGCGGCAGGCACCGCGGGCCTAAGCCCGCTATTCCGCTGCTTCGGTCGTCAGCTCAAGCGAAGGTGCAGGCGGTTTGGCAGGTTTGCTACCTTGCTGCTTGACACCTGTGGCACGCGGCGTTTTTGATGCCGTGCTCTTATGCTTGAATGAACCGTCAATGTGGGCGCCTTGTTCGATGCTGATCGTGTCATAGGCGACGTCACCCGTAATGCGGGCGGAACGCTCTATAACAAGGTCACGCGCATCAATTGAACCTTTGACAAGTCCGGAGAGCTTTGCACTTTGCGCTACGATTGAGCCGTGCACTTCACTGCTTTCACCTTGCACCAGGGATTGGCACTTCACATCGCCTTCAACACGGCCATCAATGTGCAGATCGACTTCAGCAGCGACGTTACCAGTGATAATGACATCTGATCCGATAACGGAAAACGTTGAATTGTTCATTGTGCTGTTGCTGGTCCTTTTAACGGGTGCCGGGGCGGGCGTTGGCGTCGGGATTGGTTCGCTTTCTTGCGATGGCTTGGGTTTTGAGAACATCTCTATTTGCCTCCAAAAATGGGCGAGGGTTAATGGCTTTGCCGTTCAGGCGTACCTCAAAGTGTAAATGCGTTCCGGTCGAGCGGCCTGTGCTGCCCATGCCCCCCAAACGAACGCCTTTATCCACGCGTTGTCCCTGTTTAACTGTGATTGATGACATATGCGCATAGCGTGTCATCATGCCGTTGCCATGGCTTATCTCTACAGTCTTGCCATAACCGGATTTCCAGCCGGCAAAGCTGACCTGACCATTGGCGGCAGCAAGGATAGACTGGCCCCGGCTGCCCTTAAAGTCAATCCCGCTATGCATCGCGCCCTGACGCGTAAACGGATCACTGCGATAACCGAAATTGCTGCTCATCCGGTCCATGTCCGCCGGTTCGCCTGACGGAATTGCGGCCAGCGACCGCTCAAGCGCATCCATACGCATCAGCAGGCTACTAAGTTTTGCAAAGCGCGGATCAATACGTTTGGCGGCCTTGCTATCAAAATAAGGCAGGAAGGGACCACCTTGCGCGCTGGTCTGGCTGGCGGCCATCATATTAGGGCTCAAGCCAAATTTACGGATCGCTTTTTCCGCGGCTGCTGCACGCGCCTCTGCAATGCGCGTCAACTTACCGACAAGCGCAAGCTGACGGGTTTCTATGGCCGCCAGCGTAATCGCCCCCGGGATGAACACACCTATTTTTTCCGCGGTCCTGCTGGCTTCGCTATCATTTTTACCAGTAACATCTTTTTCAGATGCCTCTTCACCAATGACAGTATCGCCCGACTGAGGCTCTGCGTCGTCCAGATAACTGTCTGCAATATTGTCCAGTACGTCCTGGCGTTTCTGTAAATCGGCGGCGATTGCATCCACCGAAGCGCGATAGGATTCGACCTGTTTTTGCGAAGCCGTGATTTCAGCTTTTTTCGCGTCTAGTGCAGCGCTTTCGCGCTTTGTCATGAACTGGTCAATAGCCATGTAGGATGCTGCAACAATGCTCAGTAGCAGGATGAATGAAATCGCGGCCACAATCAGGATTTGTGACCGGGATGATAATTTCAGAAATCTCACGTGTCCGTCGGAACGCATCAAAAATTCGCGATCCGGGAACCATTTTGCCTGACGGGAATGTTTCCCTGCCGGGCGTTTTGCGTTGTTCACGACCCTATAACCTTCTTTTGTTGGACCGGCATTTAGAGGTTAGAGGTTAATTTTACGAATCGATGGCCGGTGACTCGTGACGAGTCGAGTTAGCCATGCGGTGAAATGTTATTTTCTTGTAAAACCCGCAGTTTTATGCGGGTTTCGAATCTGTTAGATGATGCTTCGCGAGAGTTGGAATCGCGCTGTTTTCTGCCGATTCGCATGCAAAATGACATGAATTTGCATCTTTAATGACGTGCTGAACTGCTCTAGACACAGCGATATGGAGCAGGATTCATCATCTAAAATGACTGGCAATTCCCCGAATGACATAGTGGAAGATATGGCCATTGCCGGACGCCGTGCCGCTCGCCGTCTGGCTGCTGCAAGCGGGGCGGATAAAGCGGGGGCGTTGCAGGCGATTGCGCGGTCTGTGCGCGACTTCTGCGATGAAATTTGCGCGGCCAATGCAAAAGACATGGATACGGGGCAGCAGAAGGGACTGGGCGCTGCGATGCTGGAGCGGCTTAGCCTGGATGCGGAAAGAGTTATGGCAATGGCGGACGCGGCAGATGCCGTGGCTGGGCTGCCCGATCCGGTGGGGGAGAGCATAAGTCGGCATAGTCAGCCCAATGGCCTGGAATTTGAACGTGTCCGCATTCCTATCGGCCTGATCGGCATCATTTACGAAAGCCGCCCCAATGTGACTGTGGATGCGGCGGCGCTCTGCCTGCGTTCGGGCAATGCCGTGATATTGCGCGGTGGCAGCGAGGCCGTCCACAGCAACCGTGCTATTCATAAAGCGATTCTGGACGGACTTGCCGACGTGGGTCTGCCTGCGGAATCGGTGCAGTTAATGCCTGATCAGGACAGGGCGTTGGTGGGTGCGATGCTGGGCGGGGCAAAAGGCCGGATTGACCTGATAATCCCGCGCGGCGGCAAATCGCTTGTGAAACGTGTGCAGGAGGAAGCGCGTGTACCTGTACTCGCGCATCTGGATGGTATCTGTCACACTTATATTGACCGCCATGCCAACCGTGAAAAGGCAGAAGCGATCGCGGTCAACGCGAAAATGCGGCGTACCGGGATATGCGGTGCGATGGAAACGCTGCTGATTGATCAGGATTACGCTGCGCCAGGGCCATTGCTGCGCGCGTTGATTGAGGCGGGCTGTGCGATCCGCGGCGATGATGCCGTGCTCGAACTCGAACCACGTGCGACAAGCGCCTATGCGGCGGACTGGGACACCGAATATCTGGCGCCTATAGTGTCAGTGGCGCTCGTTCAGGGGTTGGACGGAGCGCTGGCGCATATCGCCCGGCACAGCTCCGGCCATACCGATGTGATTGTTACTGAAGATCATGCCAATGCCGAACGTTTTCTGCAGGAAACCGATAGCGCGATTGTCATGCACAATGCGTCGAGTCAGTTTGCTGATGGCGGCGAATTCGGCCTGGGCGCAGAAATCGGCATTGCCACAGGCCGTCTGCATGCGCGCGGGCCTGTCGCGCTAGAGGGGCTTACCACTTACAAATGGCGGGTGCGTGGTGATGGGCAGGTGCGGCCCTGACACATATAGGCAAAACCACAGGATTGCTGGGCGGCAGCTTCAATCCCGCGCATGGCGGACACCGCGATATCAGCCTGTTCACTTGCGATGCGCTGGATCTTGATGAGCTATGGTGGCTGGTAAGCCCGGGTAACCCGCTCAAAGACAAGGCGCGCGACATGGCACCGCTCAAAGCGCGACTCGCATCGGCGCAGAAAATGTCGCGACGCTCGCGGATCAGGGCCACTGCCATCGAAAGTGAACTGGGCACACGTTATACCATCGATACATTGAGGGAGCTCAAGAAGCGTTACCCCGACCGGCAGTTTGTTTGGATCATGGGGGCGGATAATCTGGCGATTTTCCACAAATGGCGCGCCTGGCGCGATATTTCGCGGGAAATGCCGATCGTAGTGATTGCACGGCCCGGCTATAATGAATCTGCGCTGATGGCCCCGGCCATGGCCTGGCTCAGGCGGTATATGCGCCCTGCACGCGAGGTGCGGCAATGGGCCGAATGGTCGTTGCCTGCCATCACCATATTACGCTTTCGTGCCGACTCCAGGTCCGCCACGGCCATTCGCCGTGCCAACCCGGAATGGTACAGCGAATATGCAGACAGGCTTGTCCGTGATGATGTAACAAGGTCACTATTGTGAAGTTTTTTCGGTCAATACGGCCAAAGGGCATGATGGGGGTTTAGCAAAAGACGTTTTCTCGCTATCATGCTATCCAGGATTAAATTTTAAGGAACTACATTGTCCGACCCTTCGTCCCATAACGACACCGAAAATTCCGACAACATTCCCTCTACGCCGAATGACGCCCTGCACAAATTGGTCATGCAATCGCTTGACGATGATCAGGCGCAGGAAGTCATTTCCGTGCCGCTCGCGGGCAAGACCAGTATTGCGGATTATATGGTGATCGCATCGGGCCGTTCGTCGCGGCAGGTGGCATCTATTGCCCAGAAATTGGCGGAGCGTGTCAAGAAAGCGGGTGGCACGGCGCGCATTGAAGGCCTGCCCAATGCCGACTGGGTGCTCATAGACACGGGTGATGTGCTGGTACATCTATTCCGGCCCGAAGTGCGCAGTTTCTATAATATCGAACGCATGTGGGCATTTGGTGATGAAGTTCCCGCCGAAGGTGCGGAAGCCACCGAAGCGGCTGGAGCATAGTCCTGTGCCGCTCGCATAGGCCTTTGATAACCGGAATATGCGTCTTCATATCATAGCACGGGGCAAGATAGGCCGCTCGGCAGAGGCGGAACTTGTCGAGCGCTATATGAAGCGGATCAGCTGGCCCACACATATAACTGAACTTCCCGACAGGGGTGGGAAACTACCCGAATTACCATCACATGCGCGGCGCGTCGTGCTGGATGAAAAGGGCAAGCAGCTTACTTCCATGCAATTTGCGGACATATTGCGCGACTGGCGCGATGATGGCGTACGAGAGACCGCTTTCATGATCGGCGCAGCAGATGGTTTTGACAATGAAGTGCGGCAGGGTGCGGACCTGCTGATCGCCTATGGCAAGGCGACATGGCCACACATGATAGCGCGGGCAATGTTGGCGGAGCAGTTATGGCGCGCAACCAGCATTATTGCCGGGCATCCATATCATAGGGAAGGGTGAGAGATGCGGGACGGCTATATCGGCCTGACGCTGCTGGCTGCTATTTTGGGCCTGGCTTTCATCGGCGGTCAGGCGCTGTGGTCACAGCCTGTTTTCACTGAACAGCTGGGCGGTGACCAGCGCGCGGCACTGGAACGGGCGAAAAAACAGGCCGTGGATGCCCGAAAACTGGGTGACCAGCTGGAACAACAGGCGGAGGCGACCAACGAGTCTGCGGACAGGCTGGGTGCGCAGGTTTTGACGATGGCAGCCCGTATCCAGGAAGCGGAAGCGAACATCAGCGTTGCTGAAGCCAATATTGGCATTGTTGCCCAGCTACAGCGTGAACAGCGTGCCCGGCTTGCGGAGCGACAAAAACCGCTGGTCGAATTGACTGCTGCCCTGCAAAACCTTGCGCGCCGACCCACTACGCTCAGCCTGGTGCAGCCCGGGTCTATCCGCGACATGGCACGAGTGCGAGGGTTGCTGGCATCGATCACCCCGCTGCTGAGAGAACGTACAGCGGACCTGCGCACGGAAATTGATCACGGCAAGCGGTTAAGGCTACAGGCGGAAGATGCCGCAGGGTTGCTGCGCAACCGGCGCGGCGAACTGGATAGTCGGCGCGAGGAGCTGAAGCGGCTGGAGGGGCAACGCCGTGTAGAATCGCGTCAGCTTGCAAGTAATGCCGGCCTGCAGCGGGATCGTGCGCTGGCCATGGCCGAACAGGCCCGTGACATTACCGACCTGGTGAACAGGATAGACGTGGCGGGTGAAGTGCGCGAATCGCTCAGCCTGCTGGATGGGCCGGTATTGCGGCCTGCGCGCCCGGGAGAAGCGCGCGTCCTGCGTCGTGACACACGGGCGGATGATACGCGAGGCCGTTTCTCTTACCGGCTTCCCGTGATTGGTAATATCGTGACAGGCGTTGGCGAAATGTCCGATGGCGGGGTACGTTCGCGTGGCCTCACCATTTCCACACAGCCATATGCGCAGGTCGTGGCACCTGCGCCGGGACGCATCGCCTATGCCGGGCCGTATGAGGGCTATAATAACATCCTTATTATTGAACATGAAACGGGATGGACCAGCCTTTTGACAGGCTTGGAAAGCATATCCGCCAAGGTAGGCAGCCAGGTGGAACAAGGCGCACCTATCGGACGTATGGGTAGGACGCAGCGCGCAATATCGGTAGAATTGCACCGCGGCGGGCAGGCAGTTGATATTGTCCAGCTCATCGCTGGATAGAGGGGCTATCAGTTTCCCGCTCAGCCCCTGTTCAGCGACGTTCGTCGATAATGATCGCCTGCAAATGGTAAAGGCCCTTGGCAAAAGCCTGTTTTGCAGCTTTAATGCGTTTAATATGCGGGACTTTGGCGCCTATGCGTGAAGACCTCACAAAAAGGATTAAAGGCCATGATTAAAAGCAACTTTCTCCGTGCCACGGCATTGGTGACAGCGGTCGCCCTGCTACCGCTCACCACGGCGGGATTATCCGCGGTTGATGCCAATAACCAGCGGCAGATAGGCAATTTTATTGCAGTTTATCAGCAGGTACGTGCAAATTATGTTGAGAAAGTCGATGATGAAACGCTGATGAAAGGCGCGATTGACGGCATGCTGGCCAGCCTTGATCCGCATAGCAGTTTCCTAGATGCGCGTGATTTTGAGAATTTGCGCACTCAGACAGACGGCGCCTATGGCGGCCTTGGCCTGTCAGTTACGATGGAAGATGGCGCGGTCAAGGTGATTGCGCCGATCAAGGATACCCCGGCGGAACGCGCGGGTATGAAAGCGGGTGATTATATCACGCACCTTGATGGCAAGCTCATCTATGGCGGGACCCTGGATGATGCAGTTGATTCTATGCGGGGGCGGCCCGATACGGATATCCGCATCACAGTGGTGCGGCCAGGGCGCGACAAACCGTTTGACCTCACCATTACACGCGCGATTATCGATCTGAAGCCTGTGGCCTGGGAAGTCGAAGGTGATGTGGGCGTTATATCCATTGCGTCCTTCACCGCCGAGGTTGGCGATGATGTGCGCAGCGCGATACGTGATATTGAAAAGTCACTGGGCCGTGCACCGTCGGGATATGTGCTTGATCTTCGTTCCAACCCTGGCGGTCTTTTGGAAGAGGCGATCAGTGTCAGTGACGTATTCCTGGAAAAAGGGGAGATTGTCTCACAGCGCGGTCGACAGAAAGGTGACAATGAACGCTATTTTGCACGGCCGGGTGACGATACGAATGGCCTACCGGTCATTGTCCTGATCGATGCGGGCTCTGCTTCGGCTTCAGAAATTGTTGCAGGCGCGTTGCAGGAACACCACCGCGCGCTTGTTATGGGCGAACGCAGTTTTGGCAAGGGATCAGTGCAGACACTGCTGCCACTGTCGCGCACGACCGCGCTGAAGCTGACCACGGCACGTTACTATACGCCAAATGGCCGTTCGGTGCAGGAAGGCGGGATTGAACCCGATATTCAGGTGCCGCAGCTGTCCGATCCGGATTACAAGACCCGTCCGCGTTACCGGGAGTCCGACCTGCGCGGCCATCTCATCAACGAAGCCGGTATTGAGGACAAGGTATTGGAAGAGGATGGCAAGGATGACCCACGTTTTTCAGCCAGTATCGAGGACCTGGAGGCGAAAGGCATAGAAGATTTCCAGCTGCACTATGCGCTGGAAACAATCAGCCGGACAACACAGGCCAGCGCGCGGCTCGCCGCGACATCGGCCAAAACGAAATCCAAGCGTAACTGATGGCGCAGGCTATAGGCGGCGCGCGGCTTCTGGCACGCAATCTGGCCTTCTGGCTGGCATTGCTGGTGCCTGCCGGATTGCTGGGCGGGGCATTATTCAGTCAATATGCGATGGGACTTTATCCATGCGAAATGTGCTATTGGCAGCGCTGGCCGCACTGGGCCGCATTGCTTTTTGGCGTGCTGGGTTTTGCCGCTCGCAAGGAAAGCTGGTCAGATATCCTCATCATATTGGCGGCCATTGCCATTGCGATCAGCGGTTTGATTGGTGGTTTTCATGCGGGCGTTGAATATGGCTGGTGGGAAGGCATTACTGGCTGCGCCAATAATGTGGCTCCCGCAAATAGCGCAGAGGGCATGCTGGCCAATATCACCAATGCACCGCTGATACGCTGTGACGTACCGCAATGGACTTTATGGGGTATCTCGCTGGCCGGGTTCAACTTCCTCTTGTCACTGGGCGGGGCGCTCACCATCTGGATGTTGATCCGTTTTGCGCGGGTCAAGCCGCCCTCCACACTAAGGTAACGCTCATGAACGACACAGCCGCAGACGAAACAGACCGTGCATCAATGATCCGCGTCGACCAGGCGGGTGAATATGGTGCGAAGCGCATTTATGCGGGTCAGCTTGCCGTAATGGGCGATTCAGCGCCCGGTGCGGATGTTGTGGCGCATATGGCAGAACAGGAAGAGCGGCATCTGGCCTTTTTTAACAAACTGGCCGTAGAACGCGGCGTCCGGCCGACCGCATTGCAGCCTTTCTGGGGTGTGGCTGGGTATGCGCTGGGCGCGGCAACGGCGCTGATGGGGCCGAAGGCCGCGATGGCCTGTACTGCGGCGGTTGAGACCGAAATTGACAAACATTATTCAGAGCAGCTCGAAGAACTGGGCGACAGCGATCCGGAGTTAAGCGACGCGATCGCCGAATTCCAGGCTGAAGAACAGGAGCATAAAGAGCAGGCGCTGGCGCACGGTGCGGAAGATACGCCTGGCTATCCGGTGATGAGCGCTGCCATTCGCCTTGGCTGCCGCGCCGCCATTTCGCTCGCTAAGCGTATATAAGATATTTGCATGTTTCAGCATGTGTTCACATCACACCATGCAAATGCATTTGGAGTTTGGAGACAACATATATGAAATTTCTCGCTTCGATACCGGCCATTATGGTTTTTTCGGCTTTTGCAGTGACGCCAGCGCAGGCGCAGGAACAGCTGCCTCCCGCGGATGCCGAAAATTATCGCGTCAATACATTGATGATCTTTGAAGGTGAGGAATGCCCACCCAGCACGGACGAGGAAATCGTTATCTGCGGAGTGGTTGACCGGTACCGTATCCCCAAGGTGCTGCGTGAGGACCCGAATGATCCTGTGAATCAGTCATGGTCGCAAAAGGTCAAATCATTCCAGTATGTTGGTGCAACGGGTACGGAAAGTTGTTCGCCCGTTGGCGCAGGTGGTTTCACTGGCTGTACAACCCAGCTTATCAACCGTGCCTATAAAGAACGGGAACAGGCACCGGAAAAACGTTATGGTCAGCTGATTGAAGAAGCCCGCGGTGAGCGTTTGTCGCGGATAGACGAGGAAGCCGCCGAAGTTCAGGCGCGCCGTGAAGCGATTGAGGCCGAATTGGAAGCGCGCGAACGCGCCGCCGCTGAAGCTGCTGAAAATGCAGCGGCAGAAGAAGCTGTCGAGGCGGAAGGCGAACTGCCCAATCCCGAATGATAGTCTGGCTGCGGGCTTGATTCAGCCCTTGCTATCCAGCCATGCCATGACCTGCGTTTCCAGCACGTCCAGAGGTACTGCGCCTTGGCCCAGTACCGTGTCATGGAATTCACGGATGTCAAACGCATCGCCCAGCCGTTCTTCGGAGAGCTTGCGCAGTTCGCGGATTTTGAGCTCCCCAATCTTGTACGCCAGCGCTTGTCCTGGCCAGCTGATGTAACGGTTGACTTCGGCTTCGACATTCGCCTCGGTCAGCGCAGTGTTGTCGAGCATATAATCGATGGCCTGTTTCTTGCTCCAGCCTTTGCTGTGGATACCGGTGTCGACTACCAAACGGCAGGCACGCCACATTTCATAGGATAAGCGCCCCATATCGTTTGCGGGCGTATCATACAGGCCCATTTCTATGCCGAGCCGTTCCGAATAAAGCCCCCAGCCTTCGACAAAGGCCGTGAAAAATGCGCCATGCTTGCGGAAATCAGGCATATCGAGTTCCTGTTGCAGCGCAATCTGGTGATGGTGTCCGGGAACGCCCTCATGCACGCTAAGTGCCGGGACTTCCCAGAAGGGACGCTGGTCGAGCTTCGACGTATTGACATAATAAAACCCGGCAATGCCGACATCGGGTGAACCGGGATTATAATAGGCGGTGGTGGTGCCTTCGGCGATCTCCGCCGGAATTTCCTTTAGGCCGTAAGGCAGACGCGCAAGCTTGCCGAACAGGCTAGGCATTTTGCCATCGATAATTTTGGTGACACGCGCCACTTTTTCCATCAATTCTTCGGGCGTCTTGGCATAATATTTGGGATTGGTGCGCAGATCCGCGATAAAAGCCTCACGGGTATCAAAGCCCGCTTTCTTGGCGACTTTGACCATATCGGCGCGGATACGGGCAACTTCGCTCAAACCGATATTATGGATATCATCGGCGCTCAGCTTCGTCGTTGTCATCTGCCTGACGCGGAAATCATAATATTTGTCGCCGCCCGGCTGTGCAGACACACCCGGCTGTACCGCGCAATTGGGTTTATAATCGCGCATGTACCAGTCATAATGCTGCTGTAGTGCAGGGTTGATAACCGAAGTTATGGTTTGTGCCGCTTTTGCTGCAAGCACATCAAATTCCGCCTGCGAAACAATCGAAGGCTTGGCGCGGGTAAAGGGCTCATAAAAACGCGACTTGGCGGGATCATCGACAATCAGACCGGAAATGCTACTTTCATATCCATCAATCGCGTCGCAGGGCAGGGTATAACCGCCCTTGATGGCGGTATTTGCGACTGCAATCGACTCCGCGTTGACGCGGTCATATTGCTTTAGTCGCGTGACATAGCTTTCATAATCCGCCGCATTGCGAAAGGGCAGGTTGTTGGCCATGCTGGCAAAGCCGGAATGCCATCCGCTGCGGTTGGTGAAGTTGATGGCACGCTGGCCATATGTATCGGCTTCTACGGCTTCTTCGAGCGAGCGGCGCAATATGCCGTAATTGACGCGGTCATTGGCATCAAGGGAGTCAGTGGGGATGGCTTTCACTCGGGCCAGAAACGCCGCATTGGCCTCGGCTTGCCGCGCCGCGCTTTCCAGTGTGGCGGACGCGACTTTGTCGGCGTAATCATCAATGCCCAGCGAGCTTGCAAAAACAGGGCTTTCCTTCAGCACATAGGCCCAATAGTCGTCGATGACATTTTGCAGGTCTTCGGCCTGCCGTGCCGCAGCGGGGCTTGCTCCTGCCAACGCGGCAGCCACAACAACCGTTCCCAGTCCCAGAAATTGCTTGCGCATCACCTATCCTCTTCGCATTACTTATATGTGCATGTTTGCGCACTGGGGGATAACGGATGGGGGACAAAATGACCAGTAAAACTGTTGCGATAAAGAGCAGGCCTAAATCCTTAAAACCCGATCTTCTGGAAAAAATTCTGGGTGCTTTATCGCTTATTCTCTTAGCGGCAGCTTTGGTCTCCCTGTTCAAGGGGCGCTCTGAATGGCACATACTGCCTTGGCAAGTCTGGTTGCATTTATCGACGATACTCACCGCTTTGATCACCACTCCTTTTATGATGTGGCGTAAACGCGGAGATAAAATGCATCGTTGGATGGGCTGGATATGGTCCATTGCCATGTTAGTGACTGCGCTGGTCAGTTTTGACATTCGCATGATTGCCCGCGGCAATTTCAGCTATATTCACTTGCTGTCTTTATTGACTGTCGTGGTTGTGCCCTTGCTGGTTTTATCTGCGCGGCGGCACAATGTGATTGCGCACCGTAAACATGTACGCGGTATTATTATCGGTGCCTTGCTGGTTGCCGGATTTTTTACTTTCCCGTTTAATCGCATCATGGGGCAATGGTTATTTGGATAAAACCCACGATCGAATTCAATATGTCATGTATTGTGGCTATGCCGTTATAATAACACAGAGACAGCGCCTGTTGCGGCAGGTGTTGACGGTATTGCGCCGCTATTAATGCACCAGTATTGAACTGATTTTCAGGCCAGCGCTAAAGTGATTTTCAGGTAAGCGCTGGAGTAAGTAATTTTGCCCTGAGGTTTTGGCATTCTTGCTGTGCGATCGTATGAACGGTGAGCGGCAAGATGCCGCTGCCGCCTGCTACGCCTATGACAATGTCGGCATTGCCCAACGCGCGCGCAAGGAAGCTCTGACTGATATCGACCGACTGCACCTTGCGGATGGGCAGGATGGTACATTTCTGCCGCCAGAAACCCTCACGCACGAAAAGCTGATTGTCCGACAGCACATATTTGTGATGGTTCTGT
>NZ_UNRC01000015.1 GCF_900537065.1 Sphingorhabdus sp. Alg239-R122
TATTTGCTATCAGGGAAATAGCCACCAGCCATGCCAGCCAGGCAAATATTTTTGAACGGATATTCGCATAGTGGCGACGAAAGACAGAACGAAACTGCCACAATATTGCGATTGCTGCGGCTATGTAGAGATAATATTGGATATCCAGAGCAGTGAAAAGCAGCGTGTATTCATCCTGCGTCAGATAGTGGAGCGGATATTCCACATTCCCGTTTTTACCGAAAGGCAGCTGGTCCCCCGGCAGTGTAAACGCCAGCGCACCAAAGAATGGCAGTGCATGTGCGCCATGCCATAGCCGTAACCTGGTTCCGGCAAAGCAGGTGGCCGCTATGAAGCCGGTAAAAAACGGCATTTGCAGGAAAGTCACTGCCGTGCGCAGGGCGTTGGGCCAGGAATATAGAAACTCGGGGGATTCTATAAGCCAGCCCGATACGTCAATTGCCAGTAGAATCAGGAAAATCGCAAAAAGTGCATTGGCAAGCCGTCGTTCTGTCCGGACGGCAAGCAGAAAAATTGCAAGAATCATGCAGACAAAGCATATTAATATGGCAATTATGCCGAGAGCACCGGTAGTTACCATTTCGGGTTTGCGGGGAGCGGCATATCTGGCACGAGCCTATCGGATAGTTGGAGCGGGTAAGGGGAATCGAACCCCTCTAGCTAGCTTGGAAGGCTAGAGCATTACCACTATGCTATACCCGCTCATGGTTGGCGTAATTGTGGTTTTACGTGCTTTTGTCAAGCTTCTTATTCGCCTTCAAATTCCATAAGGCTTTGCACTTCAAGATTCGCCTCGCGCAGGCGGGTAGTACCTTTCAGTTCGGGTAGATCGATGACAAACAGTGCTTTGTCGACCAGGGCTCCGGCGTCGCGGAGCAACCGCACCGTGGCCAGCGCCGTGCCGCCGGTGGCGATCAGGTCGTCAATGATGACAACCCTGTCGCCAGCTTCCACGGCATCAGCGGCGATTTCCAGACGGTCTGTGCCATATTCCAGTGCATAGTCGATGCTGCGTGTTTCCACCGGAAGTTTTCCGGGCTTGCGAACGGGCAGGAAACCTATGCCCAGATGCACGGCCACAGCAGCACCGAAAATAAAGCCGCGGGCTTCCATACCGGCAATATAGCGGGGACGGTCATCACCCATCAGGCGGGCGAGGTGGCCAATGGTAGCAGCAAAGCCTTCGCCATTGCCGATAAGCGTGGTGATGTCGCGGAACATGATGCCGGCTTCCGGAAAGTCCGGAACGGTGCGCACCATTTTTTTAAGATCATCCAGCGCCAGCAGCTTGCCCGTCATATCATATCCCAGCAAGCTGTGCGGCTATGGCTATCAATGCTTTTTGTCGGCCCAGATATTACGGTAGGACAGATAGGCAAGGATGGTGAAGATCAGCAGGAATGCGAGCACGGCCAGACCGGTCTGCTTGCGCTTTTCCATTTTCGGTTCAGCCGTCCATGTCAGGAACGCGGATACGTCTTTCGACATCTGGTCAACACTTGCCTTGGTTCCGTCGGCATAGCTTACCTGGCCTTCCGCTGTAATTGGCGGTGCCATGGCAAGGTTCAGGTTCGCAAAGTAGGGATTGTAGTGCAGCCCCGTACCCGGCATAGAATCAGGGAATTCTTCGGCCAGCTTCTTGGGCGGGTTCTGATAGCCAGTGAGCAGCGAGTAGACATAGGCGGGGCCATTGTGGCGGGCCTTGGTCATCAGCGAGAGATCAGGCGGAACCGCGTTGTTGTTGGCGGCGCGTGCCGCCACATCATTGGGATAGACAGCAGGAAACTTATCGGCGGCAAGGCCATCGCGTGTGCTTGCCTCGCCGGTTTCAGGGTCAATAGCTGGCACTTGAAAGCTGGCGGCGATCGCCTTGACCTCGGCTTCGTTGTAACCAATGGCCTGAAGGTCGCGGAAAGCGACATGTTCCAGCGAGTGGCAGGCCGAGCAGACTTCCTTGTACACGCCATAGCCGCGTTGCAGCTGGGCTGTGTCAAATTTGCCGAATACACCATCGCTGGACTGGCTGAGTGACTTGGGATGCTCATGAAACATGTGTTCTGCGGTTTCGACATGCTCTTCGGTGAGATAGGTATAGGCACCCATCAGGAATGAATAGAGCAGCACGCCCGTGAAAAACAGTCCGACCAATATACCGAGGTTTCTAATCATCTGACTTATGCTTTCCTTGTCTTCGGCTGGCTTATTCGGCAGGCTGCGTAGCAGCGCCGCCTGTAGTTGCGATTGTGTCGATGGCTGCAGGTGCTTCTTCACCATCTTTGCCCAGCACCGCTTCGGTGATCGAGGCAGGCAGCGGATCAGGACGTTCAATCGACGAAATGATCGGCAGTATGATGAGGAAGTGCGCGAAATAATAAGCCGAGGCAAGCTGGCTGATCATCACATAAGGCTCTTCCGCAGGAGCGCCGCCACAATATCCCAGGATCAGGACAACGACCACGAACACCCAGAAGAAGGGGCGGAATAGTGGACGATATCTGCCCGAACGCACCGGTGAGCGGTCCAGCCATGGCAGGAAGAACAGCAGCAGGATGGAGGCAAACATGGCCAGCACACCCAGCAGTTTCGCCGGAATAAACAGGAAATCGAACGTGAAGGCACGCAGGATGGCGTAGAATGGCCAAAAATACCATTCAGGCACAATATGCGCCGGTGTCGATAGCGGGTTGGCCGCGATATAGTTATCCGCATGGCCGAGGAAGTTCGGCGCAAAGAACATGACGGCGGCAAAAATGACGAGATAGACACCAAGGCCGAAACCGTCTTTCGCGGTGTAATAGGGGTGGAATGGAACCGTGTCCGATTCCTGCTTCACTTCCACGCCGGTCGGATTGGATGATCCCGGAATGTGCAGGGCCCAGACGTGCAAGATAACAACGCCTGCAATCACAAATGGCAGCAGATAGTGGAGTGAGAAGAAACGGTTTAGCGCAGCGTTATCCGGCGCAAAACCGCCGAGCAGCCATTCCTGCAGCGTGGGTCCGATCAGCGGGATAGCCGAGAAAAGCCCGGTAATAACTTTCGCACCCCAGAAGCTCATCTGACCCCATGGCAGTACATAGCCCATGAACGCGGTTGCCATAGCCAGCAGGTAGATGACCATGCCGAGCAGCCAGATCATCTCTCGCGGCGCTTTGTACGAACTGAAATACAGCCCGCGGAATATGTGGATATAGATCACGATAAAGAAGAAGCTGGCGCCATTGGCGTGCATGTAACGCAGCATCCAGCCCCAGTTGACGTCGCGCATGATATGCTCGGTCGAATTAAACGCGACGGTTGCCTCGGGCGCATAGTGCATCGCCAGGATGATGCCGGAAATAATCTGTACCACTAGTGCAAAGCCGGCAAGCACGCCGAAATTCCAGAAATAGTTAAGGTTGCGTGGCACCGGATAACCCGCGCCAATCGCATTATAAACAAGGCGTGGCAATGGAAGACGTTCGTCGATCCATTTCATGGCCGGATTTGTCGGGTTATACTGACTTGCCCACGGAAAACTCATATGCTCTTACCTCAACCGACTTTGATAACTGTATCGGACAAAAACTCTACTGCCGGCACTTCCAGATTGGTGGGTGCCGGACCCTTGCGGATACGGCCCGCCGTATCATAGTGTGAACCGTGGCACGGGCAGAAATAACCGTCAAACTCGCCTTTTACCTCACCTTGCGCAGCGCCCAGCGGTACACAGCCCAGATGGGTGCACACACCCATTGTGATCAGGATATTTTCATGCCCGGGCGCAGTGCGTTCGGCCAGGGTCTGCGGTTCACGCAGCGATGCCACGTCAACTGCATTTGCTTCTTCAATTTCCTTAGGCGTCAGGTTGCGGATAAACAGTGGCTGTTTACGGAAAATCGTCTTGATCGCCTGTCCAGGCTCAAGCGCGGACACATCGACTTCAATCGATGCCAGCGCCAGGACATCAGCAGATGGCGCCATCTGCGTTATCAGCGGATACAGAACCGCTGCGCCGCCCACGCCAGCAAAGCTGACAGCCGCGACATTGATAAAATCACGGCGGCGTACGCCTTCTTCATTTTGTGTGTCTGCATCCACGGTCTGTGGATCGGTGCTTACTGCTTCAGTCATTCAATCGCCCTATTCGAACCGACTTACATTAGAATATTTGTGGACCCGCCCCACCTTATCGATTTGCCCTAGCAGATGCCGGACAAGGAATCCATATCATCAAGACATGCATTTGGTGGGCCTGATAGCCGCAAACCATATGGCTTGCCAACAGTGAATTTTGCATCTTGCGTGACTTAATTTGCAAGACACCTTAAAGCGCGGACATGCGGCTTGCACTTTATCAACCCGATATTGCCGGAAACCTTGGCACGTCCATGCGGTTATGCGCCTGTCTGGGCATTGGGCTCGACGTCATTGAGCCGTGCGGCTTCCCGCTGGGTGACCGGCAGCTGAAGCGGGCAGCCATGGATTATGGCGAGGCCATAGATGTGGTGCGCCATGCCGATTGGGACAGTTTCCTGAATATGACGCGCGATGCGGCGCAGCGTATTGTGCTGATGAGCAGTAAGGGCGCGCAGACCTTGTATGACACGGGTTTCCGCAGCGATGACATTATATTGATGGGCAGCGAAAGTACCGGTGTGCCGGAAAAAGTCGCAAAAGAAGCAAATTTGATCTCGCGCATAGAAATGCAGCCGGGAATGCGCTGCTTGAACGTCGCTGTGGCGGCGGGCATTGCGGTTAGCGAGGCCATCCGCCAGACGCGCTATGTGAAATGAACAAAGATAACGGAAATATAAATGAACGACTGGACCACACAGAAACAGACCGCGCAGACATGGTTTGAAAAGCTGCGCGACGATATTTGCGCCGAATTTACCGCGATTGAACGCGAAGCGGGCAGCGATGCGGCCTTTGAATATACACCTTGGGACCGGACCAATCATGATGGTGCCGAAGGCGGCGGCGGTGTGCGGGGTCTTATCAAGGGCAAGGTTTTTGAAAAAGCGGGTGTGAACGTATCCACCGTGCACGGCAGTTTCAGTCCCGAATTTGCCAAATCGATTAATGGCGCGGAAGAAGATCCGCGTTTCTTTGCCACCGGCATTTCGCTGGTCGCGCATATGGCCAATCCGCACGTACCCGCCGTGCACATGAACACCCGCTTCCTGGTCACCACAAAGGCATGGTTCGGTGGCGGCGCCGACCTGAACCCGCCCATAGAATACGCCGATGATACCGCCGACTTTCACGCTCGCATGAAAACCGCATGTGATGCCCATGATATTGCCGATTATGACCGCTATAAAAAATGGGCTGATGATTATTTCTATATCCCGCACCGTGAATGCCATCGCGGCGTGGGCGGCATATTTTACGACCATCTGGAATGTGATGGCGGTGCTGCGTTTGATGCGAACTTCGCGTTTACCCAGGATGTGGGCCGGGCGTTTCTGGATATCTTCCCGCAAATTGTGCGTCGCCGTATGGGGCTTGCGCACAATGATGCGGAAAAAATGCAACAATTGGTCTGGCGTGGCCGTTATGCCGAATTTAATCTGGTCTATGACCGCGGTACGACATTCGGCCTGAAAACTGGCGGTAATGTCGATGCAATCCTGATGAGCCTGCCGCCCGAAGTGGTTTGGGAATAGTCGGTGATGACCGATATTCCTGTTCCTGACGGCCATATCGCTTCGGTTGTGACGCACCTGGAAATGTGCGCACGGCCCAAAATGGCAGCCATTCAGTCAGATGCGCTCGTGCTGGAACGCTGGGAGCGGCCCGGCCTAGCGGAATATCGCGCGCTGTTTCGCAGGGTCGGTGCGCCCTGGCTATGGTTTTCACGGCTGGTGATGGATGACGCCGTGCTGGGAGAAGCCATACATGATCCCGGCGTTCATATTTATGCGATCAGGATGCAGGATGGCGCTGATGCAGGGATACTTGAGCTGGACTTTCGGCAAGACGGAGCGTGTGAGGTTGGCTTTCTGGGCCTTGTTCCCGAACAATTGGGCAAGGGGCATGGCCGCTGGTTGATGACCCAGGCTTTGCAGCAGGCATGGGGCCATCCGGGGGTTGAGCGCGTCTGGCTGCATACCTGTTCGTTCGATCATCTAGGTGCACTTAAGTTTTACCAGCGCAGCGGGTTCCAGCCATTTCGGCGTGAAGTGGAAATAGTGCCAGACCCGCGCCTTGCCGGTTACGTACCCCGCGATGCCGCGCCGCACGTACCGATTATCGGCGGCGAATAACAAGGGCTAGCGCACTACAGCTTCAATCGAAGACTGTAGAATCGATATTTCTCGCATTATGGCCGGAAAGCTGGCGGTAAATCGCTGCTGCCATCAGCACGAAAATGGTTGTGAAAATCGCACTGAAGAATGCACTCACAAATGCCAGCGCAGTTGTAGCAAGTTCACCGCCCAGCACCATATTCAGCACACCACCAAAGATAAGTTCGGCAAGCAGTAGCAGGACAAAGCCGACAATGGCCACAATGATCAGGAACAGGGTGATGCGCCAGCCATTACCCTTGGTCAGTTCCCATGAACGTCCGATGGCGGTCAGCGGATTACGGATATCCTCAGCGACAATTGATGTGGCCACGACGCTGAACCGGCCCAGCAGGTAGAGGCCGGGAATGATAAGCAGTGCAAAACCTATGCCCATGGCGACGGAAGTTAACAGGCTCGCCAGAAAAGCCGGGATCAATGCGATCAATCCTACCTTGATCGCATCGCCGACCGAGCGGCCCTTTTCACCGGTAACCAGCCATAGTATCGCCAGCGATCCGATGGTGGTTATCAATCCCATGACCAGCATCAGGGGCCAGTTTTGGGAAAATGTTTCCGATAGCCCGGTGAGAATCTGTTCAAATGTTTCATATTCGCCTTGATCTGGCTGGGTAATCAACAGCGCTGACAGAACTTCGGGCAGAAAATAGAACACTCCGACAAGCGGGATCAGAAGCTGTTTATGCTCGTTGAATAATGCAATCGTGTCATTCCACGCTGCCGATAAATCGAATTTCATGCCATTTCCCCCGCCATTTCTCTCTGGACCAGTGTTTATGTGCGGCATTAGTGTCGGATAATTTGGTCAAGGTCAATGTTTCCCGGCTATATTACGGCTCTTGCATTTTGTGCCCATAATGCCGACCATTGGCGGATGAACGATATTTTACCATTATTACCATTGCCTCAGTGGGAAGTTGCGAATGGCCGCATACCCTATCCGCAAGCGCTAGAGTTTATGGAAAAGCGCAATGCGGATATCCGTGCAGATACAGCAGATGAGCTGGTGTGGCTTATCGAGCACCCTCCGCTTTATACCGCGGGGACGAGCGCGGATCCGGCGGAGCTGCTGAGCCAGCAATTCCCGGTGTACCAGACCGGGCGTGGCGGCCGGCATACCTATCACGGACCGGGACAGCGGGTCGGCTATGTCATGCTGGACCTCAGGAAAAGGGGCCGTGACGTGCGCGTATTTGTGCATGCGCTGGAAGGTTGGGTGATTGCGACGCTGGCGGATTTCGGTGTTGAAGCCCGCCGTGCAGAAGGGCGCATTGGCATCTGGACCGACAACCGGCAGGGACAGGAAGCGAAAATCGGTGCGATCGGCGTGCGGATCAAGAGCTGGGTTACTATGCACGGTTTTGCAGTGAATATTGACCCTGACCTCAGCCATTTTGGCGGTATTGTCCCTTGCGGGATCAGCGAATATCCGGTGACGAGCCTTGCCGAACTTGGCATAAAGGCGGATATGGGGGATTGGGACGCGGCGCTGAAGGCGCGGCTGCCCTGTTTTCTTGAAGTTTTGCCGGGCGGCAAGAATGAACATGATCGAAATGAAAGTCTGAAATATGCGCAAAACCCTGTCACTTAACCCTGTTATCGCCGCCGGGCTGTCGCTGTCGCTGATCGCCTGCTCCTCTCAGGTGCCGGATGAGGAAGGCGTGCTCACCGAAACCGAACTTGGCGATGTTGATGTGCTGGAAGGCACGATCAGCGATGACATGATTCAGCCAGATGCGCTCAGTGAAGCGGCAACTGAAGAAGCCGAGGCGCTAGCAGAGGCAGCAGCAGAAGAGCAGGCCGAAGCTGAAACCGAAAGCACTGAAGGCGAGAGTGCCGATGCCGAGGAGCAGGCAGGCAGCGAATAAGCTGTTTCAGGTGGCATAGGGTACGGGGTCAATAAGGCCCGCTTCTTCAAAACCCGCCTTGCGCAGGCGGCAGCTGTCACACAGGCCGCACGCCTTTCCATCTGCGGTGGGATCATAGCAGGTCCAGCTTAACCCCGCATCCAGCCCGAGCCGGTCTGCCTCGCGCGAAATATCGGCTTTGGTCATATGCTGCAATGGTGCATGGATGGTAAAGCCCTGCCCCTGACCGCCATCCTTTGTGGCGATAGCTGCGAGTTTTTCAAAGCCTTCGATAAATTCGGGACGGCAATCAGGATAGCCTGAATAATCGAGCGCATTGACCCCGATAAATATGTCGTGCGCGCCAATTGCCTCTGCCCAGCCCAGAGTGAGCGAAAGAAAAATGAGGTTGCGTGCCGGGACATAGGTCACGGGGATATCGTCACCCACACCTGTTTTTGGCACGTCGATTTCGTCGGTCAGCGCCGATCCGCCAAATTGGCGCAGGTCAAGCGGCAATATGGTGTGCTGCCGGGCATCAAGGCGCGCCGCGATATTGCGCGCCGCCTCAATCTCGATCCGGTGCCGCTGGTTATAATCGATGGTCAGCGCGTAAAGAGCATAGCCCTGTTCACGGGCGATTCCGGCGGAAACCATCGAATCCATACCGCCGGAAAGCAATATGACGGCTTTCTTCTGTATATCATGTGCCATGGCAACGCCGCTAAACGCTCAGGCTGTGCAATGCAAGCCTGTGCGCCACCCATATTGCTGCCGTTCCGGGCACAAATGATAAAAAACGGGCCGCCGTGTCATTTGCATGAACAGGGCGGCCCTAGTTTAAGGCCAATGGCCTTAATGGGAGGAAAGCGTACCAATTCGGGTACGCAAACACCTATCGCAGAAAAGCATTTACAATATGTTAACTATGGGAAAATTGGTAAAAGCTGCGTCAGCAACTACCGACCCGGCGTCCTTCGGCAGCGAAGGAGAAGGGGGAGCCATTGGCAATGCCCTGTGTGTTGATCTGCAGCAGGTCCGCGCCTTCGGCGCGCAGTGTAGTGCGGCCATGGCCTCGCGCACCGCAGCTATAACTGACAGTAACGGTGTTGGGCTTATCCTCTATCACAAATGGTTTTTTACAGTTTTCACCCTGATGACGCAGGTTGAGAAGCTGCCGGATATCGCGCACGCAGATTCTGCGCACTTCACCGTTTTTAGCGCGTGGGCGGATTTCCCACTGCCCGGCATCTACTTTTTTGAACGAAGCAAGTTCGGGCGCCTGGGCTGGTGCGGGCATGGCGAACAGGGCCAGTGGTGCCGTAGCCAGCATGGCAAAAAAATATCTTTTTTTCAGTGCCCCAAATGGCATTTTCAAACGCTTGGTCATTATTCTTCCAGTTTTGGGGATACGCCCCATCCACATAGCTTTTACGACAATACAGATGTATCTACCGTTAATAAGCAACGCTTCGTCGCACATCCGGACGATATCCATTCTTCTATATACGCCAATTAAGGCCGATATTTTACCAAAATATGTCGGATGGCCGTTTTTTGTCAGTCCGTAATCGCAAATTGCCGTGCGCAAAAGGCGCAATCGACAAGTATATCACCATTTTCGTCGCGCATTTCCGCCTTTTCTGCCTCACCAAAGCGGCTCAACACCTTGCGATAATGTTCGACCGAACAGCGACAACCCTTACTGAGCGGCACGGCCTGCTCAATCAGCACCTCATCCTCTTCATGAAACAGCCGCCAGATCAGGTCCTCCATGCTGAGCGCCCTGTCGAGCAATTCCGCATGATTGAGCGTTTCCGCGAGGATAGACACATGCTCCCATTCGGGATGGTCCAGCTTGGCATGTAGCCGCTCACGCCCTACTTCGCCCTCGGCTAGATGCTGCACCAGGAAACCGCCAGTGCGGCATCCATTCTCGTCCGAACTGATCGCAACCTTGATAAGTGTCGGCACCTGTTCGGACTGAAAGAAATAGTTCTGGCACGCTTCGGTAAGCGAGTTGCCCGCCAGTTCGACAATACCCTGATATCGCTGCCCATCATCGCCATGCATTGGAGTGCGATCGAATGTGATCGCCAGATAGCCCTTGCCGAACAGTGCGCCCAGTGACGGGTTTTTCCCCTGTTCGGCCAGACGGTCACGATCATAGCGCGCATAGCTACGCACCTCGCCATCCTTGTAATCGGCGACGAGCAGTTCGATAATCCCGCCCTGTGTCTGTGCCTGCATGGTCAGCTGACCTTCGGACTGTTTCAGCATAGAACCGATGAGCGCCGCCAATGTGGCGGCCTCTGCCACCAGATGCTTCACGGCCACGGGATAGTCATGCGGTGCGATAATGTCGTTCAGCACGCTGTCCAGACGCACCGTACGTCCGCGCGCATTGCGCGACGGTATGGTGAAACGCAGCGGGCGATCATGGTAAATTTCAGTCATGCCGGGCTATATAGGGAATGTTTCGGGGATTGTCAGGGAGGCTGGCAGCATTGCCACCATTCTAATCAGACAGTGAAGCTTTCGCCGCACCCGCACGCACCGGTGGCATTAGGGTTGTTGAACACGAACCCGGCGGTGAAATCATCCTCCTGCCAGTCCATGATGGAACCGATCAGGTAGAGCACCGACGCGCTGTCGACATAAAATATACCGCCCGGCGTTTCGATTTTCTCGTCAAACTTGGCTTCTTCGGTGACATAATCAACCGAATAGGCAAGCCCGCTACACCCACGGCGCGGGGTGGAGAGCTTGACACCAATTGCACCATCAGGGGCTTTTGCCATCAGGCCAGCAATGCGCTGTTCAGCAGCCGGCGTCAGGATAATCGCAGCGCGTTTCGCGCGTGTGTTGGTATCAGTCATTTGTAAGCCTCTTTTGCCAGAATTCCGCACGGCCCAGTTCAGGGTCGAGCACATAATCCCCATAGCCGAGTGAGGCATAAAGCCCCTTGGCAGAGGTGTTACCTTCGAGCACTTCCAGTGTGATCTTGCAGGCGTTTTCGGCGCGGGCGATAGCTTCAATTTCGGCAAATAACCTGCGGCCAATACCCGCGCCGCGATGTTGTTGGCTGACTACGACATCATGAATATTGACAAGTGGGCGTGCGGCAAATGTCGAAAACCCCCAGAAACAATTGGCTAGTCCTGCTGCCTCGTCACCTGCAAATGCCAACACCGAAAATGCATTGGAGGTTGCTTTCAGGCCTGCGACCAGGTTGCGTTGCGTTTCGCCTGACAGGTCCTCTCCGCCGCCCATCGGGTCCACTGCATAGGCGCGCAGCATGGCGACAATTGCAGCCGCATGGACCGGATTGCCATAATTCGCACGCTCTACGGTCAGGGGTAATGCTGCAATGGTCATAACATCCCCAGTTCGAGCTTTGCTTCGTCGCTCATTTTCTGCGGGTCCCATGGCGGATCCCAGACCAGATTGACTTCGCTATGACCCACGCCGGGGACACTGCCGACCTGCAGTTCAATTTCGCCCGGCATCGATTCGGCGACCGGGCAATGCGGCGTGGTGAGTGTCATGGTGACGACCGCATGGCCATCATCGGTTACTTCAACGCCGTAAATCAGGCCCAGGTCATAGATATTGACCGGAATTTCGGGGTCATAAATGCTTTTCAGCGTGTCGATAATCGCATCGTACAGATCGCCGCCGGGTTCACCTGTAGGTTCCTCGGCAGGTTTTTGTGAAAGGAAACCTTCCAGATAATCACGCTTGCGCTCCATCTTTGCCATATCGCTTTCGGTATCATACGGAGAAGGGGCCAGGACCGTTTCCTTGGGCGCATCATCGACGCGCGCCTTGGCGGGTTTGTCCACCGCATCGACTTTTTCAACACTGATTTTGCGTTCTTCGTTCATATCATTCACCCGAAAATCTTGCGGACGCGCTCAATGCCCTGCACCAGCGCTTCCACGTCCTGCATGTCGCTATAAACACCAAAACTGGCGCGCGCCGTTGCCGGCACGCCCAGATAATCCATTAACGGCTGTGCGCAGTGATGGCCTGCGCGGATTGCGACACCGCTTTCATCCAATATAGTGGCAACATCATGCGGATGCACACCTTCGACCTCAAATGACAATATGCCTGCACTGTTTTCCGGTCCGAACAGCCTGACTGAATTGATTGCGGCCAGCGCTGCGCGCGCTTGCGCCAAAAGCGCGGTTTCATGTGCATGGATATTCTCCACGCCAATATCCTGCACATATTGAATCGCCGCATCCAGCCCGAGCGCGCCGACAATATGTGGCGTGCCCGCCTCAAACCGTCCGGGTGCGGGGGCATAGGTGGTTTTATCAAATGTCACGCGGTCAATCATCGACCCGCCGCCCTGCCATGGCGGCATAGCGTTCAATGTTTCTTCGCGTGCCCACAATACGCCAATGCCTGTGGGGCCATAAAGCTTGTGCGCTGAAAATACGTAAAAATCGCAGTTCAGTTCTGCCACGTTCAGCTGCATGCGCGGCGCGGCCTGGCAGCCATCAAGCAGTAGTTTCGCACCAACGGTATGCGCAGCTTTGCTTGCGCGCTTCACGTCCAGCACGCTGCCCAGCACATTGGACACATGCGCCAGCGCCACCAGCTTGTGCTGCTCTGTCAGATTGGCTTCCAGCCAATCAAGGTCAATAAGCCCATCTTCGGTGAGCGGACACACATCAATATGCGCGCCCACCCGCTCGGCGAGCAATTGCCACGGCACAATATTGCTGTGATGCTCCAACTGGCTGAGCATGATGCGGTCGCCCGCGCCAATATTGGTATTGCCCCAGCTTTCCGCGACCAGATTGATCGCTTCGGTTGCACCGCGCACGAACACGCATTCATTTGGAGAAGATGCGCCGATAAAATCTGCGACACGCGTGCGCGCTGCTTCATAGGCAAGTGTCATATTGGCCGAGCGTGCATAAACGCCGCGGTGCACGGTGGCATATTCTTCGCCGTAACCGCGCGCGATGGCATCTATTACCTGCTTTGGTTTTTGCGAAGTCGCCGCGGTGTCGAGATAATGCCAACCACTTTCGATGCCGGTAAAATCGGCGCGGGCCTTTGTCACCATATCTATGTTGATGGGCGCATTCATGACAATGCCTCCAAAACCTCTAACGCTTTATTTTCAATGGTTTCCCGCGCAGCATTTTCAGCCACGTTGACAAAGCTGTCGGCAATAAATGCCTGCAGCATCAACCGCTGTGCGGTGGCGGGATCGAGCCCGCGTGAGGCCATATAGAACAATGCCTGTTTATCCAGCTCGCCCACTGTAGCGCCGTGCGCGCATTTAACATCATCGGCGAAAATTTCCAGCTCGGGTTTCGCGTTTGCTGTCGCTGTGCGGTCGAGCAGCATGGCCTTGACCGATTGTGCCGCATCGGTCTTTTGCGCATCGCGCGCCACATGCACCTTGCCCATAAATGTGCCTGTGGCGCGTTCGGACAGCACGGTGCGGACAATCTGATTGCTGGTTGCGTTCGGTGCGGCGTGGATTGTCTCGGTGACAATCTCCAGCGTCTCTTCACCTTTGCCCAGGATTGCACCACCCATTTCAAAATGCGCGCCTTCTTCCAGCATCACGCGGACATGTATGCGGCCATAATCCGCTGCTGCATTCAGCAGGTGCAGGTTGAATGTCCCGCCTTTGCCGATGGTGACATTCAGGTCGGTGACGGACACGCCCTGGGTGGTGGGCGGAATGATAATCTGCCGGTCCAGCGTCTCGCCCGCGGGCACAGCCACAATTTCTGTCACATTCGCGACGTCGTTCCAGACAGGTTCCAGCGCAGCTAGATTAGCATAGCGCCAGGCTTCGTCACGCTTGGTGGGAAGTGGGCGTGTCATTTCCGATCCCTTCGCATCTTGCGTTTGATTTTCTTGAGCAAAGAGGATTTGCGTGTCTTCAGACACTGTTTGACAGCGGCATCTTCAATATTGCCTTTGCGCACACATTTGGTTGTTGCCTTGCAAAGCTTTTCGTCCAGCCTTGGATAGCCGGTACTGCCGTTCAGGCTGCAATGATAGCTGCCCTGCGGGTCGCGGCCGACATTGACGGAAATACCCTGCATGCGCCGGCCAATAATTACGATTTCTTCATCTGTGTACACAGGTTCGGGAAGCGTATCGACGGCTTGTGCAGCGAATAGGAGGAAGACGGAGGCGATCATGCCGCCACTGCCTCATAGCCCTGCTCTTCGAGCTGTAATGCCAGCTCCGGCCCGCCGGTTTTGACGATCCGGCCCTTCGCCAGCACGTGCACATAATCGGGTTGCACTTCGTCCAGCAATCGCTGATAGTGGGTAATAAGCAGCACGGCTTTTTTCTCGTCGCGCATGATGGCGTTGATACCGCTGCCGACGGTGCGCAGCGCGTCGATGTCGAGACCGCTATCGGTCTCGTCCAATATGGCGAGCTCAGGGTTCAATATGCCCATCTGCACCATTTCGTTGCGCTTTTTCTCACCGCCGGAAAAGCCGACATTCACCGCGCGCTTGAGCATTTCCATATCCATTTTCAGCAGCGCCGCCTTTTCCTTGGCAAGTTTAATAAATTCACCGCCTGACAAAGGTTCCTCATCGCGCGATTTACGCTGGCTGTTCAGGCTTTCGCGCAGGAACTGCAGGTTAGACACGCCGGGTATCTCGACCGGATACTGGAACCCTAGAAACAGTCCCAGCGCCGCACGCTCATGCGGGTCCATATCGAGGATATCCTGACCATTGAAAGTCGCGCTGCCGCTAGTGACTTCATAACCATCACGTCCGCCCAGCACATAGGCAAGCGTCGACTTACCCGCGCCATTCGGCCCCATAATCGCATGCACCTCGCCCACGTTTATTTCGAGGCTGAGGCCCTTAAGGATTTCAGTATCGCCAACTGTGGCGTGGAGGTTTTCAATTTTTAGCATTCAATCTTCTTCCTCTTTATTGCCGCACCAACACAATGGCTGTGTGCCGTACTGTAAGGCAGCTCTGAGCTTTGGAGAGCAGGGGTTTTATCCAACAGACCCCTCCAGACTTATCGCCAGCAGTTTTTGCGCTTCGACTGCGAATTCCATCGGCAGTTCTTTCAGCACTTCCTTGGCAAAGCCGTTGACGATCAGGCTCACCGCTTCCTCTTCGTCCAGCCCGCGTTGCTGGGCGTAGAACATCTGGTCGTCTGAGATTTTCGATGTCGTGGCTTCATGCTCGATCTGCGCGGTCGGGTTTTTCACCTCGATATAAGGCACGGTGTGCGCGCCGCATGTGTCGCCGAGCAGCAGGCTGTCGCACTGCGTGAAATTGCGCACGTTCTCCGCCGCCGGGCCGACGCGGACCAGGCCGCGATAGGTATTATCGGATTTGCCAGCGCTGATGCCTTTTGAGATAATCGTCGAGCGCGACCCCTTGCCGTTATGGATCATCTTGGTGCCAGTATCGGCCTGCTGGTAATTATTGGTGAGCGCGACCGAATAAAATTCGCCCACGCTGTTTTCGCCGTTCAGCACGCAGGACGGATATTTCCAGGTGATGGCGCTGCCGGTTTCGACCTGAGTCCAGCTGATCTTGCTGTTCTTGCCCTGACACAGCCCGCGCTTGGTCACGAAATTGTATATGCCGCCCTTGCCGTTCTCATCGCCGGGATACCAGTTCTGGACCGTTGAATATTTGATCTCCGCGTCATCAAGCGCGACCAGTTCGACCACTGCGGCGTGAAGCTGGTTCTCGTCGCGCTGCGGCGCGGTGCACCCTTCCAGATAGCTGACATAGGCGCCCTTGTCGGCGACGATCAGCGTACGTTCGAACTGCCCGGTATTTTCGGCGTTGATGCGAAAATAGGTGGAAAGCTCCATCGGGCAGCGCACGCCTTCGGGCACATAGACAAATGTACCATCGGAAAAGACCGCGCAGTTGAGCGCGGCGAAATAATTGTCCTTCACCGGCACAACCTTGCCCAGATATTTGCGGACCAGATCGGGATATTCCCTGATTGCTTCGGAAATCGAGCGGAAAATCACGCCCGCCGCTTCCAGCTCTTCACGGAATGTCGTGGCGACCGATACACTGTCGAAAACAGCGTCCACGGCGACCTTGCGCGCACCCTTTACGCCTGCAAGCACTTCCTGTTCGGCAATGGGGATGCCGAGCTTTTCGTAGACGCGCAGGATTTCGGGGTCGACATCATCGAGCGAGTCCAGCTCAGGCTTTTTCTTGGGCTCGGCATAATAGTATGCGTCCTGGTAATCGATCATCGGGATGTCGAGCTTGGCCCAGTCGGGGCTTTCCATTTCCTGCCATATGCGGAATGCTTTCAGCCGCCATTCGAGCATCCATTCGGGCTCTTCCTTTTTGGCGGAAATAAAGCGGACGGTGTCTTCATTCAGGCCTTTTTCGGCAAATTCCTGTTCAATGTCCGACGACCAGCCATGCTCATAGGCCGATGCTTTATCCGCAGCGGCTTGCGCTTCGGCATTCATCTCCGCGCGTTCATCTATTTCTTTGGCATCGCGTATTTCGGTTTTGATATTGTCGGTCATATCCGGGCTTCCTGGCTCAGGCTGGCGAGTGTTACGTTATCTAGTGCGCCACGAACGGCATTGTTGACGTGCGCCATATGCGGTTTGACATGGCACTGGGTTTCGAGCGCGCAATCATCGCGGGCATCATCGGCGCAGCAGGTCATAGCCATCGGGCCTTCGACGGCTTCGATAATATCGGCCATGCTGATGGCAGCGGGAGGACGTGCGAGACGAAAGCCGCCACCTGCGCCACGCACAGATTCGATCAGGCCGGCAGAGGAGAGTTTGCTGACCAGTTTTTGTGCGGTGGGCAGCGGGATTCCTGTTTCTTCAGATAATGCGCGCGCATTACTGCGAATCCCGCCGCAATGGCGGGCCGCGGCTGTCATCAACACAACAGCATAATCGGCAAGGCTGCTCAAACGCATGGATATCCTATAACTCAAACGAATCGAAATAAGACTAATATAGTCCTATTTGAGGCAAATGGGCATTTTTATAGCGAAAATCAAGCAAGAAAGGTTTTGTTCAGGAGGATTGCAGCCGTGAAGGCGGTTTGCTCCGATCCGGGCCGTCAGGTTCGAGTTCACGGAAATAGGGCCGGTCAAGCAGGAGCTGCAACAGCAGCTCGTCCGGGCTCACCAATTTGCCAGGTGATTTGCCGGTAAAGCGCTTGATCTCGCGCACCATATGCGACTGGTCATAAAAAGGCCCTATGGCGGCATCGCACATTTCGCCATTGTTGAGCATAATGACCTGCGCGGCTTTCAGTGCGCGTATCTTGCGTGCCAGCGCTTTGGGCGGGCCGCCAAAATGCCGGTTGGCGATGCGGTTGAAGCGCCGCTCCTGCGAAGGACTGCCGCCGGTAAGTTGCTTGACCTGCGGATCGTTTGAACTGCTGAGCCATGCCCTTATCTGCTCGGCACCCTGTACCGTCGCAGCGCGTATCTTGCGGATGCGGCCGATAAATAGTGCATCAAGAATGGTCTTCATGTCATTCAGGTCACCCATTGCGCTCATTCTGGCGTTGATATCGGCAAATTCATTACCCAGCAAAGGCATGGCGTCGCATAGCCGGTCGGCATGGTCACGGGCGTCGGCGTTCAATATGCCGCCGCCCCATGCCAACGGCAGGACCGAACAGCCAACTACATCAATCGGGCCTTTCAGGCGGATACGCGCGGCGGCGCTGCCCGGCCCTGTAAGGATCACCGGCCTGTTGTGTCCGGTACTGCCATCATGGAATTCCATATGACCCGTACCTTTGAGAAGGAACCGGATCTGCCCCACATCCGCGCGGTCGATTTCGGATATTTCCGTATCATCGCTCCGCGCGCGATAGTAAAGCGAGATGAAGCTGGACAACCGGCTATCCGGTTCGACAAACTCAAGCTGCATGTTGTTGTTTCCCCGCGACCATTATTATATTTGTGGGCTTTCTGTTACATGATTGGTTCAGGTCTGTGAACTGAGAGGATTTATCTGTCCGTCATATTGTGCGCGTTGGTCGATCAACTCGGCGAATTCGCTTTCCTGCGTGCGTAATTTGGCAGGGGTCGTGCCTGTGAACAGCTTGACTTCGCGGATCATGTGCGATTGGTCATAAAAGGCATCGCGCAGGAAATCGGCTTCATCTGGATCGGCTTCGATAAAAGCGCGCGCGGCGCGCAGTGCTCGGTATTTGCGCGCCAGATATTTAGGCGGATGGCCGTAATATTGCTTCACCTTGCGGGTAAGCTGCCGGTCAGACAGCTGTGTCTGGTCGTGCAGTGTGTTTATATCGGGTGACACATCGGAGGCGAGCCAACCATCTACCATCCGGGTAAATTCAATAATTTTGGGGTCAGCGTCGCGGATAAGCGGCAATAGAACGGCATCTGCCGCCGCTGTCATTTCATCGGCATCAGCGCAGGCGGACAGGGTTTTCACATGTCGTTCTATTGCGGGAAACAGTTCGGTAGCGGCGATAGCCCTGTCGGTATAGTCCGCCGCCGATTTTCCTGTCAGGGCGCCCCAGCCGGCGGGCAGGAAACCCATGCCAAACATATAAAATGGATTGGATAGCGAGAATTTCATGGCGGTTGCGCTTGGACCGACAATAAAGGCACCCGCACAATCTGCAAGATGGCCATCCCCGAACTCCATCTGGCCCTCGCCTTTCAGGATAAAGCGTATCTGGGCCATGCCTGCGCGTTCATGATCATCCCGCACCGGCCCCTGGCTATCGAGCAGGTAATAGAGCGAGAAAAATTCGCGTAAATTGGGATGCGGCAAACGGTAATGCAATTGCGTCATATTATTTTCGATATGTCGACCTTGACCGTGATGCCTATAAAGGCCCCGGCACCTTCCAAGTCTATATATACCGCAAATATAAAGTAAAAAAAAGGCGATCCGCCCAAAAGGGCAAGATCGCCGTATAAGGTAAAGAACTCTCACTAAGCCGTGTAGAGCCCTTCGGGTCGCAGAAATGTTTCTACATTAGCGGACCCGCAAATCATTGTATGGAATCGACAAAATGTAAAACGCTGTCACCTTATGTTATTTTTCAGATAGTTATGTAGGGTGCTTTCATTTATTTTCGGTAATCCAGTCGTTTACGCGCTCTTCCATGATTGTGAGCGGTACAGGCCCAGTACGCAGAATCACATCGTGAAAATCGCCATATGTAAACTTGTCGCCCAGCTCATTTTGCGCCTTTGTGCGCAGCTCCATGATCTTGAGCTTGCCGATCATATAGGCTGTAGCCTGGCCCGGATAGACGATATAGCGCTCAATCGCCTTGCGGATATCGCCATCGGGATTTGGGGTGTTATCGGTCAGATACTGTATCGCCTGTTCGCGGCTCCAGCGCTTGTCATGAATACCGGTATCGACGACCAGTCGGCACGCACGCCACAGCTCCATGCCGAGCCGGCCAAAGTCGGAATAGGGATCAGTATAAAAACCCATATCCTTACCCAGTTCTTCGGAATATAGTCCCCAGCCTTCGGTATAGGCCGTGACGCCGCCAAAGCGGCGGAAAGCGGGTAGATCGCCCAGTTCGGTCTGGATCGCACGCTGCAGGTGATGGCCCGGCAGTGCCTCATGATAGGCAAGCGCCTCCAGTTCATTTTTCGACATGTCTTTCAGGTTATACAGATTGACATAATAGGTGCCAGGGCGCGAACCATCGGGGGCGGGGCTTTGATAAAATGCCTTGCCCGCCGATTTTTCACGGAACGCTTCAACCGGTTTGACGATCAACGGTGCTTTGGGCAGCGTATTGAAAAAATCAGGTACGCGCTTTTCCATTGCGGCAATCGCCGCATTGGCATCGGCCAGATAGGCTTCGCGAGTCGGGTAGAAAAACCGCGAGTCGGTACGGGCATATTTAAAGAAATCCTGCAAGGTACCTTCAAACCCGACCTGCTTCATGATTTTGCGCATTTCACCATGGATGCGTTCTACGTTTTCAAGACCGATCTGATGGATTTCATCCGCGCTCAGATTGGTGGTGGTGTAATTTTGCAGCCGCTCGGCATAATAGGCGGCCCCATCTTTGAACCGCCACACGCCGTCGCCGTCGACAGCCATGGCCTGTTGCCGCTTCATTTCAATACCTAGCTTTTCATATGCGGGTTTGACGCTGTCCATCATGGCTTCTTTGCCGCGTGCGATCAGGTCGTCCTTTTCTGATTGCGGGATATCGAGTGCATTCACTTTCTTTTTCAGGTCGGCGAAGAGCGGCGAATCATCGCCGTTGGTGAAAGGCGCGCCAGTGATGACATTCTGGGCGTCGTTAATGACATAGGGGAAAACCCAGTCGGGTACGATTACACCATTGTTGGCGCGCTCTGCGCTCATGCGTACCAGCTGTTCCATATAGGGACCAAGTCCGTACAAGCGGCTGACATAATCGGCGGCGTGCTGTTTTGTGCTGACACGGTGGATATTGATCAGGAAAGCGGGAATCTGGCTCTGTGCACCGCGCATCTGGTCAAAAATATAGTCATTGTTACGGAATGCGAAGGCGCGCTTGGCCCGGTCCTGCTGATATTCAAACAGGCGGTAGCTAAGTTGGTTGTCGGTGTTGAGCGTGGACGACGCATAGTCGCGCTTCATTTTTGCAAGCGCGTCCTGCCCGCGCTTGAAATCAGCCTGTGTTGCGGCATCGCTCGGGTCGTCCCAGCGGCCATAGTCGGCATCGCGAATGCCGCGAAAGGACTTGCCGATGGGTGAATTGGCAAGGTCCTGCTGGTCCAGTTCCTCATAAAAGGCGAGCAGCCGGGCATCCTGATCCACCGTGGCGGCAACAGCTTCGGCCGCCGCTGCGGCTGCCTCTGCCGCCGCATCCGCTGCTGCAGCCGCAGCCTGCCGGGCGTCATTTGCTGCGGTGTCATAGTCACGGCCGGTAGTCGCACATGCGCCCAGCATGGCAGTGGCGGATAGCATCAGGGTGATTCTGGTGGTTTTCATTTTGCAGACTTCCTCTCTCTATGGCTTTTGCGTACCATATAAACGGCAAGACCGTCTTTTGGCGAATCATTCGGCGGAACGGCCATCTTGTTCGATGGGCGAATGGATGCCATAGCGCGTGCCATGCTTTATGACTTTGCCCGCCCGTTCGTTTTTGCGCTTGATGCCGAAAAGGCGCACCGGATGACGATATCCGGCCTGAAACTGCTGCCATTTACTGGGCGGCGCTGCATTGACGCGCGGCTTGAAAGTGAAGTGGCGGGCGTCCGTTTTCCGGGGCCTGTGGGGCTTGCGCCGGGCTTTGACAAAAATGCCGAAGTGCCGCACCGGATGCTCAGCTTCGGCTTCGGTTTTGCCGAAATCGGCACGGTGACGCCGCGTCCGCAAACGGGAAACCCAAAACCGCGCCTGTTCCGGCTGGCCGAGGACCGGGCAGTGATCAACCGCATGGGGTTTAATAATGATGGCGCGGCGGCGGTGGCGGTGCGGCTGAAAAGCGCCAAGGAGCGCAGTGGCATCATTGGTATCAATATCGGCGCGAACAAGGATTCGGATGACCGGATTGCCGATTATGCGGAAATGACGCGGATCATGGCACCGCTCGGAGATTACCTGACGGTTAATATCAGCTCGCCCAACACACCGGGACTACGCGCACTACAGGATCGGGGGAGCCTGGAAGCCCTGCTGGATGGAGTTATCGCAGCGCGGGGCGATATTGCCATTCCGGTTTTCCTGAAGCTCGCACCCGATCTGGAGGCTGCCGATGTGGAGGATATCTGCGAGGTGGCGCTGGACCGGAAGCTTGATGCGCTCATCATTTCCAACACCACGATCTCGCGGCCTGACCTGAAATCGCGCCATGCGGGTGAGGCGGGCGGTTTATCGGGCGCCCCGCTGAAAATGCTGGCGCTTGAGCGACTGAAACAGTTCCGGCGGGTGTGCGGGGACGCCATGCCGCTGATCGGGGTGGGCGGCATCGAAAATGCCGAAGACGCCTATGCCCGTATCCGCGCCGGTGCGTCGTTGGTGCAGCTGTACAGCGCGCTGGTCTATGCAGGGCCGGACCTGGCGGCGCGCATCAACCGGGGGCTTCTCAGACTGCTGGCACGCGATGGCTTTGCCAATATTGCCGAGGCGGTCGGGGCGGATGTGGACTGAACCAGTGCTTGTCCTGTTTCATCAGGATTGTGCTAGGCTTCGTCTTGCTTTAGCAGTCCATGTAATTTCTGCGGAAACAGGGCCCAATATATGAAACGGATCATAACCTTTATCGTCACACTCGTCATGTTGCCGCTGGTATCCTGTACGCCGATGGAAGGTACAGGGAGCGCGGTGGCGGTGCAGGAAACACAACGCCCGGCGTTCAGGGGTGTCGTCTCTTCGGCTGATCCCCGCGCCACCGCAGCGGGACAGGAAATATTGCGCAAGGGCGGCAGCGCCGCCGATGCGGCGATGGCGATGATGCTGACTCTCACCGTGGTTGAACCGCAGTCGAGCGGCATTGGCGGCGGTGGGTTCCTGCTGTTCCATGATACGAAAAGCGGTAAAATCACCACAATTGATGGGCGTGAAACCGCACCAGCCTCTGCGGATGAAAGACGCTTTGTTGGCGCAGATGGCAAACCGATGCGTTTTATCGATGCGTTTCAGGGCGGGCACAGTGTTGGCGTACCCGGCAATATGCGGCTGATGGAACAAACGCACCGCAGATGGGGCAAGTTGCCCTGGGCAGATATTTTCGTGCCCGCCATTCGGCATGCCGAGCAGGGATATGAAGTGAATGCTGTACTGCAATCGCGGCTGGGGCGCCTGCGCAAAATCTGGGCTAATTTCCCCGAAGCGCGTAAGATATACTGGCAGGATGGGCGTCCGAAACGGCGCGGAGAGACTGTTCGCAATCCCGACCTTGCCCGGTTGCTGCGCCATGTAGCGGAAAATGGCGCCGATGCTTTTTATACAGGTAAGGCGGGGCAAGGCATCATTGCGGCGCTGGCAAATGCGAAAGTCAATCCGGCGGTCATAACACAGGCAGATCTTAGCGCTTACCGCGTTGTCCCCCGTGATGCGGTATGCCTGCCCTATCGCGGCTATAAAGTGTGCGGTATGGGTCCGCCTTCGTCGGGTGCGACAACCGTGCTGCAGATACTGGGAACGCTCCGCCCATTCGACATGGGTGCGCTGGGTAAGGACAATCCGCAAAGCTGGCACCTGATTTCCGAAGCGATGCAACTTGCCTATGCTGACCGTGCCAAATATCTAGGTGATCCGGGGTTTGTAAATGTGCCGGTAAAAGGCATGCTGAGCGATGGCTATCTGGCATCCCGTTCCGCATTGGTCAGCGCGGACAGCTCGCTTGGCACATATGAGGCGGGGACACCGCCTGGCTCCGAAAAGCGTACCGTTGCCCGTTCGAGTGAAGTCGCCGGAACCACGCATTTTGTGGCTGTCGACAGCCAAGGTAATGTCGCCAGCATGACTTCTACCGTAGAGGGCGCATTTGGCAGCCAGCTGATCGCCAATGGTTTTTTCCTCAACAATGAACTCACCGATTTCACCTTTGCCCCCGAAAAAGACGGCGCGCCGGTTGCCAACCGGGTGCAGCCGGGCAAGCGGCCGCTTTCTTCCATGTCGCCCACCATTGTCTATGATGCAAGCGGACAACCCGTGCTTGCGCTGGGCTCTGCAGGGGGCAAACGCATCATCATGCATGTCACGAAAACGCTGATTGGTGTACTGGATTTCGGCCTGCCGCTTCAGGACGCGATTGCCTTGCCCAATATCTATTATGGCGGTGATGCGGTGCTGGTGGAAAAAGGCAGCTATCTTGCGGCGATGGCAGGGGACCTGTCGCGCTATGGACAGACTGTACTCACCACGAACCTGCCATCCAAGGTAAATGGTGCCCAGTGGGTAGAGGACAGGTGGGTAGGCGCGGCTGACCCGCGTAGTCCGGGCGTGGCGCTCACCGAATAGTTTTGCCGGATTGTTTGCACGGCAGGAGCAAAAAATTTGCGTGGCGCGCCAAAGCGGATTAG
This sequence comes from Sphingorhabdus sp. Alg239-R122, assembly GCF_900537065.1. Taxonomy (GTDB): domain Bacteria; phylum Pseudomonadota; class Alphaproteobacteria; order Sphingomonadales; family Sphingomonadaceae; genus Alg239-R122. Next base: position 24,152 of record NZ_UNRC01000015.1, read on the forward strand.
AGATTGGCACTGCACCCGCATGCAAAAATGCACGGGGTAAGGCTGAAAGCCGGTTTCGGGCAGGAGAGACGTTCGTTTATGACGACCAAATCATTAGAGCAGTTTGACAATTTCAATAATCTTGTGTCGATGTTCCTGACACGGGCAGAGGAAAATGGCGACGCGCCTTTCCTCTGGTCAAAACAGGATGGAAAATGGACACCGCTCAGCTGGAACGAAGTGGCGCGGCAGGTTGTGCTGCTTGCCCAGTCGCTAAAGAAAGCGGGGCTGAACAAGGGCGACCGCGTCATGCTGGTGTCGGAAAATCGGCCTGAATGGTGCATAGCTGACCTTGCTATCATGGCGGCGGGCTGCATCACGGTGCCGACCTACAGCACTAATACCGAACGTGATCACCAGCACATCCTGGACAATAGCGGCGCACGTGCAGTCATCGTTTCTGGTCCCAAGCTCGCCGAACCGTTGTTGCCGGCCATATTGCGCAGCGCCAACGCGCATATCGTGATTGGTATGGAACCACTGAAAATTGCGCAGACGAGCCATTATAACATTTATAACTGGGACGATTTCGTGGCGGGCGATGCAGCCGCCACCGACGCGGCCATGGCGGCGGTCAAAACGGATATGGAAAATATAGGCCGCGGTGATACGGCGTGCCTGATCTATACCAGCGGTACGGGCGGCGCGCCACGCGGCGTGATGCAGCATCATGGTGCGATCCTGCATAATGTGAAAGGCCCTGCCGAAGTAATCGCCAATGATTTCGGCTGGGATGACGAGGTATTTCTTTCCTTCCTGCCGCTCAGCCATGCCTATGAACATAGCGGGGGGCAGTTTTTCCCGATGGGCCTGGGCGCACAGATTTACTATTCCGAAGGGCTGGAAAAATTGGCCAGCAATATTGAAGAAGTGCAACCAACAATCATGGTCGTGGTGCCTCGCCTGTTTGAAGTGCTGCGCACCCGCATGCTCAAGACGATCCAGAAACAGGGCAAGGTTGCGAATTTCCTGCTCGACCGGGCGCTGAACCTTGGTGAGCGCAAGCTGCACGGCAAGGCAGGTATATTCAGCAAGCCGCTCGATATGGTTCTCAACCGTACGCTGCGCCCGAAAGTTGGCGAGAAATTTGGTGGACGGATCAAGGCGATGGTTTCGGGTGGGGCGCCGCTCAATCCCGAAATTGGCGTATTTTTCCAATCACTCGGCCTGACGTTACTACAAGGTTATGGACAAACCGAAGCTGCGCCGATCATCGCCTGCAACCGTCCCAGTACGGGGTTGAAAATGGACACGGTCGGCCCGCCGCTGGTTGATACTGAAGTGCGCATTGCCGAAGATGGCGAGATACTGGTGCGCGGTGAACTGGTGATGCATGGCTATTGGCAAAATGAAGAGGAAACCGCTCGCGTGCTGAAGGACGGCTGGCTGCACACCGGTGATATCGGCCATATTGATGAAGCCGGCCGGGTGGTAATTACCGATCGTAAAAAAGATCTGATCGTCAATGATAAAGGCGATAATGTCAGTCCACAGAAAGTCGAAGGCATGCTGACACTGCAGCCTGAAATCCTGCAGGCAATGGTGGTGGGTGACAAGCGCCCTTATATCGCTGGTCTGATTGTGCCGGACCCTGAATGGTCGCTTGAATGGGCGCATAAGGAAGGCAAGAAATTCGATTTTCACGAGTTGCAGGATTGCCCGCAATTCAAAACCGCTGTGCGTGTAGCCGTGGACCGTGTGAACAAGGATCTGTCTGTGATCGAAAAGGTGCGCCAATTCACCTTTGCCGATGAAGCCTTTGCCATAGAAAATGAGGAAATGACGCCGTCGATGAAAATCCGCCGTCATGTCATTAAGGAACGTTATGCCGAGCGGCTTGACGGACTGTATAAGCGCTAGGGCTTAGCCTGCTGCCACTTTTACATCATCAACCCATTCGGGGTAGAATACCGGTGCACGCGTTGACCAACCCGGTGCGGTTGCGGCGGCTTCGCTGATTGACTGCAGCAGCAGTTTGCGCCGTGACGGTTCAATCTGTGGCAATGCTGCGGCGGCGCAATAGGCGCTGGGCAGCCATGGCCGCACATCAGCTGAGATCAGTCGCTCATAAAGGAAACGGAAGGCCGAAAAACAGGCAAGCTTTTCCTGGGCCAGGTCAAATGCGGCCAGCCTGACCAGCTTTGCCATAAACGCGCCGCTATGCGGTGAATGCTTGCTATCCGGTATATTGTCGCGCAGGTCCGCCAGGTCCTGATACATAAGGTACTGCGTACGGATAGAGGCTGTTTCGTCGGCATCACGCGCCCATAGTTCAAACGCATTGTGGCGCCCCAGTCCGACATCGAGTGAACGTTTGATATAACGCTGTGACTTTGCGCCAAAGCCCGCAAATTCACGCAGCTCCGCAATGGTCAGCGACGCTGTGGTTGTATCGGGTAAACTTGCCATATCCCTGTTCTCCTCCCCGTATGGTTTTGCCCCTGTGTATGCAGGTCCTGAGTATGCGGGAATGTCACTTCATCAGAACATGGTTAATATTTGGTCAATGATGCTATTGCGGCCTGAAAAAGCTGTGCAGAGCAGTCCTATTCGATAAAAGTGCGCCGCGTTTCGACCAGTCAGCCAGATGGGGCAAGACTTATGTAAAGTTTTTGCGCTAAAGAGGCGGAATGGCAAATTTCCTATACGAAGCCCGAAAACCGGCTCAAGGGCATCAGGTGGCGATCTATTCGATCCTGGGGTTCTGGCTGTTTTATGCAGTGCTGACCACGCTGCGTTCAGCCGTTGCGGGTTCTTTTGAACCTGAATATCCACCGCAGGACGAACTTGCCATTCGCCGCGCTGTTGTGACTGCGCTTGGCATATTGGTGACGGTCGGGCTCTATTTCTTCCTGCGCATGTTTGAGAACCGGCCGCTTTCCACCCGTATCATCGCGGCGTTTCTGGGGGCGATACCATGCGCCTTCATTATATCGGGTTTCAATTTTTATATTTTCAACATTTATGACCCGGCAAGCCTGTTCAACAATCCGGAAATGCGCGAGCAGCTCAAGGCTGGCAACGCCGCTTTCCTGATCCTTGAGGTGGCAATATCGCGCTATTTCTTTATCGCCTGCTGGGCGACGCTATACTTGGCGATGAGTTTTGCCAGCGAAGTCCGCATAGCAGAGCGCCGGGCCAGCCGTTTTGCACAGGCAGCGCAGCAGGCCGAACTTCGCAGCTTGCGCTATCAAGTCAATCCGCACTTCCTGTTCAACACGCTCAATTCACTCAGCACACTGGTGCTGCGTGAAAAGCCTGATGAAGCCGAAGCGATGATCATGAACCTGTCCAACTTCTATCGTAACTCGTTGTCCGGCGATCCGCTGGAAGATGTGACGCTGGAGGAAGAAGTTGAACTGCAGCGGCTTTATTTGAAGATCGAAGAGGTCCGCTTCCCCAAACGGCTGCGCATCAGCATCGACATACCCGAAGCTGTTGCCGACGCCTGTGTACCGGGCCTGATACTGCAGCCGCTGGTGGAAAATGCCATTAAATATGGCGTGTCGCGTGCCACGCGGCCCGTTACCATTTCGATCACTGCTGAAGAACGGCAGGGATATCTGTTCATCACAGTGGCCGATGATGGTGATGTGATACCGGATGACAGCGATAAAGGCAGCGGCATTGGCCTTGCCAATGTACGCGACCGGCTGGATACACGCTTTGGTGTCGAGGGACATCTGCGTACTGAACAGCCAGAGGCAGGCGGTTATAAAGTGACGGTTTCCATGCCGCTTATTCACCAGTGCCCGTGCTGATATACTGCATGAATGTGGAAGAAATATAATGAACGATATGACTACGCCGCTTAGGACATTGATTGTGGACGATGAACCGCTGGCCGTGGAGCGGTTGCAGCTTATCTGTGCCCGGCTGGAGCAGCTGAACCTGATTGGCACTGCAACTGATGGCCAGTCGGCGCTGCGTATGACGGAAGAATTGTCGCCCGACCTGTTGCTGCTCGATATCACCATGCCGAAACTTGACGGCATGGGTGTGGCGCGCACGCTTGCAAAAGCCGGATCCACGTCTATGCCCGCGATTATTTTTGTAACTGCGCATGAGGAATTTGCGGTCGAAGCGTTTGACCTGGCCGTGATTGATTATGTGCTCAAGCCAGTGGCTAAAGACAGGTTAACCCGCGCGGTTGACCGCGTTCTGGAACGGCGTCAGGAGTCCACGGCGGATGATGATACATCGCAGACAGAGGCGGAAAGCGAATGGGCTGAAGAATTCTGGGTGCCGCATAAATCAGAGCTGAAGCGGATCGCCACGGACCAGATTGACCGGATTGAGGCGGAGCGTGATTATATGCGCCTGCATGTCGGGTCACGCAGCTATCTGATGCACCAGACCATCAAGGCATTGGAAGCACGCCTTGACCCCGGGCAGTTTATTCGGCTGCACCGTTCGCACATCGTCAGGATTGACCGTATTGCGGGCCTCAAGCACGAGGGCGGCGGTATCTGGCACGCGCGACTTAACGATGAAAGTGAAATCCGTATTGGTCGCACTTTCCTGTCCAAGGCGAAGAAGATAGCCGGGCGTTGAGCCTGAATCCGCGATACTGGCCATTTTCTTTTCATGGGCCGCATAGATACAAAAAGCCCGGTTTTCACGCCGGGCTTTTTTCATGTGTTTTGAAACTTGTACTTAGTTGCTAACGACTATGCGCAGGTCACGGCTTGCAAATTCCTGGCCGGATTTTGCTTTTGCCAGAATGGTAACGGCCGCTTTGCTACCGCCAGACACAGCCTGACTAAAACACTTTTTATAATCGAGCTGGTCTGCCAGTGCACGGCTGGGCATGGGTGAGCATACTGTTCTGGCCGCTGCTTTGATGCGGCCCTGGAGTCTTTTCGCGCCAGCTTCCGAGGCCAGGTTAAGATCGTCATAGCGTACTTCAACGCTGCGTGTTTCCTGCGCGCCAGCCATGGCGGGCGCAGATGCGGACATGATTGCCAGTGCGGACAGTGCGGTGGTGATGAGAGAGGCGCGGGGGGACATTTCAACATACTCCTTTATTTTTTTACAGCTTTCCTGTTCCGGGAATCGGGGGGCCGGTCGAGAAAAAGCGCTGAGATTTTGCTATGTGTGGCGGACAATGTCGGCCTGGGGAGCTAAACTCTGCCCGCCACACGCCATCTTGATAGGATAAGTGATTTTACAAATCAGCAGGGCTTCGACCTGCTGCAACTTTCATCGCCGAATGACAAACCGCATCGACAAACGACATATAACCATCGACTACAGGTGTAGATTTAAGAAATTGGACAGTTTTCTTGCAATTTTATTTCACTTGCGCTGCTGATACGTAATATTCGGATGCAGTCATAAGCACAGACTACATTCGTCAGTCCCTTTTCTGCGGGTTGCCAGGACATTTTACGATGAGATGTTTATTCGGCGACCTAGATCAGTCCAGCCAGCGGGCTGGACGGATCGGCATATTTGCGGCGACCCATGCGTCCGGCCAGATAGGCGGTGCGGCCCGCTTCTACAGCCAGCTTCATCGCCTGCGCCATCTGCACGGGCTGTTTGGCCTCGGCAATGGCGGTGTTCATCAATACACCGTCACAGCCCAGTTCCATCGCAATCGCGGCATCGGATGCGGTGCCGACTCCGGCATCGACCAGCACGGGGACGTTTGCCCCTTCAACGATCAGGCGGATTGTGACGCGGTTCTGGATGCCAAGACCCGATCCGATCGGTGCGCCGAGCGGCATGATGGCAACTGCCCCTGCATCTTCGAGCCGTTTTGCGGCAATCGGATCATCGACGCAGTAGACCATCGGCTTGAACCCTTCGTTAGCCAGTATTTCGGTCGCGCGCAGTGTTTCATACATATCGGGATACAGCGTTTTTGCTTCGCCCAATACCTCAAGCTTGACCAGATCCCATCCGCCAGCCTCGCGGGCCAGCCGCAGGGTGCGTATGGCCTCTTCGCCCGTGAAACAGCCAGCCGTATTGGGCAGGTAAGTGATTTTTTTGGGGTCGATATAATCGGTCAGCATCGGTGCTTTGGGGTCGGACACATTAACGCGGCGGACAGCCACAGTGACAATTTGAGCACCCGATGCTTCCAGCGCAGCGGCATTTTCGGCAAAATCCTTGTATTTTCCGGTCCCGACAATCAGGCGCGAATGGAAAGTCTGGCCGGCAACGGTCCAGCTGTTGTTGGTATGCGATGTCATTATGTTATCTGCTTCCTGAAATATTCCACTGCGCGGCGCTTACCCACCGCCCACAAAATGCACGATTTCGAACCTGTCACCTGCACGAACCAATGCTTCTTCCAAAGTCGAGCGCGGTACGATTTCCAGGTTGCGTTCCACAGCCACTTTTTCGGGGTCAAGGCCAATATCGCGGCACAGATAGGCAACTGTACTGCCTTCTGGCACTTCATGGTTTTCGTCGTTCACCGTGATGGTGATCATTACGTCATGTTCGTGAGTCATGACAGGCAATATAGGTGGAAGCGGGACTAACGCAAAGCCCCAATGGAAATTCTATGAATGGCCTGGCAGAAAGGCCTAATGCGTGGCGCGATAGTTGAGGTCGTGGCCCAGCGCCAGAATGGCAACGCCGACAATGGTGTAAAACACCTGGCTACCATCATGGGGCAGTTCCAGCGCACCCATCATCACCCCAATGCCCAGCGAACCGATGGCAAGCGGCATCATATAGCCATGCCGCAAGGCGCCATAGCCGAGCGCGACTGCGCCCAGCAGGATGGCGATCATCAGGCCGACTTCATGGATGATGGGATCAAGCAGGATACCGCCCGCCGATGCCAGCACCGCTACCAAAACGGCACTGACAAGACAATGCACAGCACACAGGCCTGACAGCAGCATTGCTGCCCGGTCCACTAGGCCATCCCGGTTGATTCGATTCAACATATGCGCTGATGTAGGATATAATATAACATAGCGCAAGAAGGACATCGTGAATATTCACCGACTGTTGCAAATAACACACTTGCGCCAAGCCGCGTAAAACCGCACATAGCGGCTATGCAGGACAGTCTTACATCGTCAGTTAGTTCACGCCAGATAGTGTACCGCCCCATTGCCATAGCCAACTGGCTGATGGGTGTTGCTTTGCTGGTTTTCCTTATCATTGTTGTGGGCGGCATCACCCGGCTGACCGAATCCGGTTTGTCCATCACCGAATGGAAACCGGTGAGCGGTGCGCTGCCACCGCTGAATGAAGCAGGTTGGCAGGCTGAGTTTGACCTGTACAAGACGACCACCGAATTCCAGACTGTCAACCAGTCGATGACGCTGACGCAGTTCAAGTTCATCTATTTCTGGGAATATATCCATCGTCTGATCGGACGGTTGATCGGTGTGGCCTTTGCCCTGCCTTTTCTATGGTTTGCATGGAAAAAAGCGATTCCGAAAGGCTATCACTGGCGGCTCGCCGCGCTGCTCGCGCTGGGCGCACTGCAGGGGGCGATTGGCTGGTGGATGGTCACATCGGGCCTGGTCGGACGCACTGATGTCAGCCATTACCGGCTTGCCATGCACCTTCTCAATGCATTGCTGATTCTGGGCGGATTGACCTGGACAGCACTCGATCTGTGCCAATATGCCAAAGGCAATGTTGTGCCCGCACGGCTGACCAGTTTCGGAGTCTTCGTTATCACCGTGTTGTTTATACAGCTGTTACTGGGTGCCTATACCGCAGGCCTCAACGCTGGTTATGTCAGCAACACATGGCCGCTCATGAACGGTCATTTCGTGCCGGAGGGCATCGATTGGTCGATGGGCGCTCTTGCTGCTTTCGCCAATGATCCATTCCTGGTACATTTTGCACACCGTTGGTGGGCATGGGTGCTGGTGGGCGTGCTTGTCTGGCTGGCAAGACGAGTAAAAGCGGCAGGGGTTCGCCGTGCTTCGATCGCCATTCACAGCGCTTTTGGCATTCAGATATTGCTGGGTATCGCTACAGTCATGACGGGTATGAATATTACACTGGCCGTATTGCACCAAGCCGTGGGCGCGCTGGTGGTGATGGCAACCATCTGGGGCATTCATGTGCTGGGCCGCCGGCCGCAGCCCAATCCGCCAATTGCAATTGAGGCTGAATAATTGTGTCCGGGGTTGCAAAACTTGCCATGGCCTATTGCCCGTTCGGCAGCACTGAAGAGGCGGCGCGAATATCGCGGCAGCTTGTCGAGGAAAAACATGTTGCCTGCGCCAATATATTGGGCGAAACACAATCGGTTTACCGCTGGCAGGGAGAAATTGCGCAGGAGATCGAAACCGCGGTTCTTTTCAAACTGCGCGTCGATGCGGTGCATGGTTTCATGGATCAGCTGACGGCGTTGCACAGCTATGACGAACCGGCAATATTGTGCTGGAATATTGATGCTGCGCCAGATGGTTTTGTGCGCTGGATGGATGGGCAGGTGCGCAAGTGACTAGCTTTCCTCGTGCAAGGCTGTTGGTTGGCGCGCTTATGGTTGCTACGGCTTCCACTTCTTTAGCTACAGCGCAGGAGGAAGCGGATATTGCCCGTGCCGCAAAGTGGCAGGACTTTGCCATTCCGTTCGCTCCACCGCTCGACACGCCCATTTACTTTTCCCGCAAACTGACGCGTGAGACGCGGGGCAACGATGTTCGCAAGAAGAGCGCATATGAGCTTGTTTTTCGCAAGATGGGCCGCGGCTATGTGCTGGAAATGCAGCTCATCCACGTGCAGACCACCGGGCCGGAGGAAATAGCTGAGCTGCTCGCGATGGGCGACAGGATGCTTGGCGATCAAAAGCTGGTCTTTGACCTGTCAGCCGATGGACAAATTCTGTCGGTGCAGGATGCAGGCGGCACATTTGCAAGACTGCGCACTGCGATAGAAAAGGCGAGAACGCATATTGCAGCAAACGACATTACCCCCATGGCCAAAACCATGCACATGGCGTTTCTTGACCGGATAGTGGGGATGGATGAAGCCGCGCAGCAACAATATTTCATGGCGATGGCCATACCCGTTCTGAAGCTCGCCGGTCAGAAGGTCGCTGGCGGCGTTACAGCAGGCGATAAGCATTTTCGGCTGGACGATATAGATGATGGCAATCTTGTACTGGCATCGGTAGCTGATTCCGAATCTGAAAATGTGGCTGTGACAGAAACCTATTATGTGTCGCCTTTCACAGGTCTTTCAAACGGGTTTGATCGTGAAACGAGTATTAAGTTTGGCGGAATTACACGGCTGAGCCGTGAAGAAGGTGTGCTCTCGCCAGAACCCCCGAGAGCGACTGAAATAGAGCAACCCAAGAGCGCTGAATAACAAGAGGTATTATTATACCCGTTTTCTATGCCGCAGTTTTGCTTGACTTGCGTGCAAATTATGCGCATTAGGCCGCTTCCCTGATGGTTTATGACTATCAGCCGAATCATTTAAACCCGAGTTCCGGTCCATCCGGTGGAAGCAATCGCTTTTACCGTAAGTCCAGCCGGAATAATATTTGGAGGTTAGCCCGATGAAGGCGCTGCACAAAACCACACAGTCGGCCAAGCCGCATGAAGTGGAAAAGAAATGGCATATTATTGATGCCGAAAACCTGGTTGTTGGCCGTGTTGCCACAATCATTGCCAATATTCTGCGCGGCAAGCACAAACCAAGCTTTACCCCGCACGTTGATTGCGGTGATCATGTTGTTGTTATTAACGCTGACAAGGTGAAATTCACCGGCAACAAGGCTAAAAACAAGAAATATTACAAGCACACCGGCTATCCCGGCGGTTTGAAAGAAACCACACCGGAACGCATTCTTGAGGGTAAATTCCCAGAACGCGTTCTTGAAAAAGCTGTCGAACGCATGATCCCGCGCGGTCCATTGGGCCGTGATCAGATGCGCGCGCTGCATCTCTATAATGGCACCGAGCATCCACATGAAGGCCAGAAGCCTGAAGTGCTCGACGTTGCTTCCATGAACCGCAAGAACAAGGTGGGTGCATAATGTCAGACCTTTCCGATCTTAAAGAAATCGCCGGCGACGCAGCTGAAGCCAATGCCGAAGCAGGCGCAGCCGTAGAAACCGTCCAGGTTGAAACCATGCCCCTGCGTGAGCAGGAGATTGACGACCAGGGCCGTGCCTACGCCACAGGCCGCCGTAAAGACGCGGTTGCCCGCGTATGGTTGAAGCCCGGCAAGGGCAAGGTAACCGTCAACGGCCGTGACCAGGAAGTGTATTTTGCACGTCCGACACTGCGTCTGGTTATCGCACAGCCTTTCGAAGTTTCTGAGCGTACCGGCCAGTATGATGTGATCTGCACCGTAAAAGGCGGCGGCCTTTCCGGTCAGGCTGGTGCCGTCAAGCACGGTATTTCGCAAGCGTTGACGAAATACGAACCAGCGCTTCGCGGTGTGGTTAAAGCCGCTGGCTTCCTGACCCGCGACAGCCGTGCGGTTGAACGTAAGAAATATGGCCGCGCCAAAGCGCGTAAGAGCTTCCAGTTCTCGAAACGTTAATCGTTTTGATATACCAATACGAAAAGGCGGTCTTGCGGGGCCGCCTTTTTTATTGCGGGCATGCTGCGTACCCCATGCCTTATGCTCCCTGTACCGTGTGCATTGTTGATTTATGGCGGGCAGCAATTATGCTGCGGCAATGGTTCGTAAAGGTTGCTGCACATGAAACGTCATTCCAGGGGTAAGCTTGCTATTTTTGGCCTGTTGCTGGCGCTAGCTGGCATGCTAGCGGGATTTTTCATCTCGTCTGCCATGGTGGGTGATGTGCGAGGCAATATGCAGGCATCGCAGCCCACATCCCCGACTGAAAAATACTCCCTTGGCCAAAACGCGTCCGATACACCTGCCACGCGGCAGGAGCCGGTCAAGCTGGAAAAGTATGTCCCGAAAACGTCTGCCGTCCCAGATGTGCGCTACAAAAATGGTGCACGCGTGCTGGTGCCGGGCGAGCCTGCGCTCAAGGAAGTGCGCTCCACTTTGGAGGATGGATATGATTATACGGCCGATCCGGAATCCGAATCTACCGATCCGGGCGGTTTTGGCGATGTGAAGGACGGCTACTTTCTGGATGGCGGGGTGAAGGAAACGGGTGGTCCGGAAGCGGATATCGCCGCTGCGCCCGGAAACGACTAACCCGCGCGCCGCGCTTTCATCAGGGCGCGGTTGCGCATTTCAACTTCGCGAAATCCTTTGAACGGAGTGAGTTTCTCGTTTTTCCTGCCCTTTTCGGCAAGTGCATAAAGTTGCCCATAGTACCAGTATTGCACCGCGAAACCGTCCAGCGCTTTCAGTGCCTGTATACGCTTGAGGAAACCCAGCCAGTCGGGAATGAACTGCAGCTCATTTTCATGTGCGGGCAACCTGTCCAGCCCGGCGAAAATCTGTTTTGGCGCATCGGGCATGGTGCACATCGGGCGGCCAATACCAATCACGTCCGCGGCGCCGCGGCTCAGCGCATAATCCATGGCCTCACGGCTGCGAAAGCCGCCTGTTACCATGAGCGGGATCTGCACTTTTTCCTGCATGGCCAGCGCGAAGTCGACAAAATAGGCTTCGCGTGCGGCGGTGGAGGGCGCGACATTCTGCTGCGCTTCTTCCTCAATACCCTCAATGCCCAGCAATTTGGGTTGCTCATAATTTCCGCCGCTGATTTCGATCAGGTCGACGCCCGCCCGCTCCAGCCATTCGGCCACCTGCAGACTGTCTTCAAAGGCAAAGCCGCCGCGCTGAAAATCAGCACTGTTGAGCTTTACTGCAATGGGGAATTTCGCACCCACTTTTTTCCGGACAGCGGCAACAGTCGCCATCAACATACGTGCCCGGTTTTCCAGGGAGCCGCCATATTCATCATCACGCTGGTTCGCGCGCGGGTTGAGGAAAGAAGAGAGCAGATATCCGTGCGCGGCATGGACCTGTACGCCGGTAAAGCCCGCTTTTTTGACGGCGCCAGCCGCAATGGCGAAGCGCTCGACCAGTTCTTCTATCTCTTCACCGGTAAGCGCAACCGGTTCGCCAAACTGGCCTCCGGGTAGGCCAAGCTGCACTGGCGATGGCGCTTTGGGGTTGGGATTGACAATCTTCATCACCTGCCGCCCGCCATGACTTAGCTGTGCCCACAAAGCATTGCCATTTTGCGTCGCCGTCTTCGCCCAGCTTTTGAGCGCGGCGGCGAGTCCGGCATCGGGTTCGCCATGAATAATGACATTGCCTGGCCGTTCCAGATGGTCGCGGTCGATGATAATATTGCCTGTGATGAGCGTACCCGCACCGCCATCTGACCAAAGAGCGTACAGCTTTTCCAGCGCCTCGGTCGGAACGCCGCGTGCATCGGCCAAGCCTTCCGTCATGGCTGCTTTGGCAATGCGGTTTTTGAGTGCACTGCCGCAGGGCAGCTTGAGGCGTGACTGAAGGTTTGAAGGCATATTTCCCCCGAGGCAAGTTGCTATTTGCAACTTTGTAACGCGGCCCAGCCATACAGGCAAGTAAGGATTTCCGTGGCTTAGCTGGAAAACTGCGCGCGTGAATTGGCCCTTGCCTGCGTGGCGGAGTCATGACAGATTGATGACTTGGGGTGTGGCAGCAGAAATATGAGAGCCGGGGGACGTGAAATGGCAAAAACGGTAAACAGGCATGAAAGCTATTTTGATGAGGCCGCCAAGGCGGATCATGAAGATGATACGCCCGATTGGCAGCGCAGGATCAGCAACCATATCGCTTATGCGCTTCTCGCCTATACCGCCCTGCAGATTTTTGTTGTGATAGGTGAACTTGGCGGCCATGATGGAGGCATGTCGATGCTGCCCTATCTGGGCCTCATCGTGTTGATCGGCCTGGTCATACCTGTATGCCGCAAGTTTGAAAAGGTTTGGGAACGCCGCCTGGAGAGCGGCCTGTCGCAGGAGGCCATATTGCGCCAGTACAAATTTGACCGGATCATGATCTGGCTGGCGGCAATCGGTTTTCCGTTCCTACTCGTGGCGATATTCAGGGGCTTTTCAGCCCTTTCGGGATAGTTTTCTTCCCTCCGGTAAAAACAATATCATCGCCAATTGACGAGGCACCTGCCGCACCGTAATGCATGCTTATGCTTACACCCAATGAAGCGCAGGAGCGCGCACATTCCCTTGTCCAGGCCGCGATGAAATCGGGCGCCAGCGCGGCAGATGCGATTTATATCTGTAATGCCACGACCCAGGTCGGCATGCGGCTGGGCGTACTGGAAGATGTTGAACGTTCCGAAGGCGAAACCATTGGCCTGCGTTATTTTGACGGGCAGCGTTCGGCCACGATATCTGCTTCCGACATGTCTGCTGATGCGCTGGACACGCTGGTTGAACGCGCGGGGCACATGGCAAAGGCTGCACCTGAAGACCAATATGCAGGGCTGGCCGATGCGGAGTTGCTGATGACTGGACCCAGTCCCGACCTTGCGTTGGATGATAGCGGCGATCCGGATCCACAGATACTGCGCGACCGGGCATTGGAAGCTGAGGATGCGGCCCGCGCCGTGGACGGCGTGACCAATAGCGAGGGTGGCGGTGCCAGCGCGGCCCGTGCAGCAGTGGCGCTGTCGACCAGCCATGGTTTTGATGGCTGTTATTCAGGCAGCATGTACAGCCTGTCCGCCAGTGTGCTGGCAGGTGGGGGCAGTGACATGCAGCGCGACTATGCAAGCCATAGCATTCGGCATTTTGCGGAGCTTGAAGATGCGGCGGATATCGGCCGCCACGCGGGGGAACGCGCTGTGGCGCGCATGAATCCCGTATCGGTAAAAAGCGGGGCCATGCCGGTCGTGTTTGATCCGCGTGTCGGCGGTACGCTGGTCGGACATCTGCTGGGCGCGATATCTGGGCAGGCGATTGCCCGGAAAACAAGTTTCCTGCTGGATGCCATGGGGGAGCAGGTATTTGATAGCGGCGTCACGCTGCACGATAATCCTCATCTCGTGCAGGGTCTCAGGTCAAAAGCATTTGATGGTGAGGGCCTGCCAACGCAGGCTCGCAAACTCATTGATGCTGGCCGGTTGACGACCTGGCTGCTTAATGCAGCGACAGCGCGGCAGCTGAAACTTGCACCCACCGGTCATGCGACGCGCGGTACGGCAGGTTCCCCCGGTACAGGCGCGAGCAACCTGCATATCGCACCGGGCAAGACGAGCCCAGCTGAGCTTATGGCCGATGTGAAACAGGGTATATATGTCACCGAACTGATCGGTATGGGCGTCAATGGCGTGACGGGCGATTATAGCCGCGGCGCAGGCGGTTTCCTGATCCAGGATGGCGAAATCGGCCCGGCGGTCAGCGGCATCACCATTGCCGGCAACCTGAAAGACATGTTTGCGGCGATGATTCCTGCCAGCGACCTGGATATGCGGCGCAGCGTCAATGTGCCCACCCTGCGCGTTGATGGCATGACAGTCGCGGGTGATTGACTGGGACGCCCTGACGCGCATCGTGCGTGAAGCTGGCGATATTGCTGCCACAGGCTGGGCAATGGCGGGTGGAGACCTGAAGGTCTGGCAAAAAGGCAATGACAGTCCCGTCAGCGAAAGCGATATTGCGGTTGATCGTTTCCTGAAAAGTGAGCTGGGAAAGCTATTACCATCGGCAGGCTGGTTGTCCGAAGAGACCGCCGATAATCTGAACCGGCTGGACAATGATCTGATCTGGCTAGTCGACTCGATCGACGGTACTCGCGACTTTGTACGCGGGCGCACCGGCTGGTGCGTCTCTGTAGCGCTTATCAGCAACAACCGCCCGTTGCTCGGCATGCTATATGCGCCTGCCCGTGCGGAGCTTTGGACAGCGCGGGCAGGTGAGGGGGCGTACCGCAATGGCACGCGACTGAAAGCGAGTACGCGCTGTGCGTTTGCAGGTGCACGAGTGCCTGCGGCGCAATTGATGAAAGTCGATCAGATTCTCACTATGGTACAGCAGCCTAACAGCATTGCATTGCGCATGGCGATGGTCGCAGCGGATGAAGCTGATCTGGTGGCGACTTTGCGTTGGGGCCATGAATGGGACATTGGCGCGGCTGCGCTGATTGCGCGCGAAGCAGGCGCCCGCGTTACCGACGCATTGGGCAAGCCCTTCCATTATAACAGTCGCAAAGGACAAGCATTTGGCGTTTTATGCTGTGCGCCTGCTATCCATGGCGAAGCAGTGGAACATTTGCGTGAGAGGGCTGAGGCCGTGCTGGCACGCTGAATATATTTCTATATCCCCGCCAGTTTCTTGACATTGGCATCACTACGGCTGTTGCTCTGTGACGCTTTCAGGTCGCTTTCATCAATCCAGCACAGGTCATTATGGCTAAGTACGCGCCCGTCATGCGCGTGGATGGCGATCTGTGCGATCGGTTTATGGTCACGCTCATCGGCGAGCACAGGGTTGGAGGGCACGCCGGTTTCCCAGCGCTCACCCCATTGGCGCAGCGCGATCATGGCGGGCAGCAGGTCGAGTCCTTTTTCGGTGAGGCGGTATTCGATCTTACGGCGGTCATCGGCGCACGGCGCGCGTTTCAATATGCCGCCCTCAACCAGGCGGGTGAGGCGGTTGGACAGAATATTGCGGGCGATGCCCAGTTCGTCGAGAAATTCCTCAAAATGATACAACCCGTTGAAAGAGGCGCGCAGGATCATGAAAGACCAGCGCTCGCCCATGGTTTCCAAGGCAAGAGGCAGGCCGCAATTTTCGGCAAGTTCGTGTAATGGCTCGCGCAGTTTCTTCATAATATCCATGCCTACTCCATAATCCGCAAAAGCAGAAACTTTTTTAAGTTTTAGGTTGCAACTTAAAATCTATTATATTAAGTAGTGATTCGCAACTTAAATATTTTACCTCCCCAACCGGTGCCTTTAGCGGGTGCCTTGTAATCCAAGAAGGAACGAAAAGATGACCTCCCTCCCCACATCTCTCTCAAACGTCCTGCGGCAGTTCGTGTTTGTAATTGTCGCCTCACTGGGCGCAGCCACCATGTTTACCGCGACAGCGGCCAGCGCTGGCAAGCCAGTATATTATGAAGCCACATTGGCCAGCCCGACGAAAACAGCCACTAAAGTTGTCAAAGGCGTGATCTGGCATTGCAAGGAAACAACCTGCAAAGCCAGCGAATCCCGTACTCGCGGCACACATGTCTGCGCGAAGCTCGCTCGTAAAATGGGCGATGTGACGGCATTCACAGTCAAAGGTGTGGCTTTTGACGATGCGGCTCTCGCGGAATGTAACGGCAAGAAATAAAACTTACCCTTCCCCCGCCCTGTCTCATGCGAACGGGCGGCGGACAAACTATGCCCATGGCAACATCGAACGCAGCTTTGCCGCCCCCTCTCGGCAGCTGCACGATGCATGCCATGGGCATTTTTTCGTCCATTCTTTCGCGCCTCTGCGCTTTTCCAAAGTTTTTGATTGCATAGCGCGATCAAAACAAACACATTTGACATGATGTTGCGGCAGTATGAACTTGTTGAGCGTGTAAAAAGCTATGACCAGGATGCGGATGAGGACCTGCTCAACCGCGCCTATGTCTTTTCCGTGCAAAAGCATGGTAGCCAGAAACGCGCCAGCGGTGATCCTTATTTCAGTCACCCGATTGAAGTCGCCGGTATCATGACTGACCTGAAGCTTGATCAGGAAACAATAATAACCGCGCTGCTGCACGATACTGTTGAAGACACTTTGACAACAGTTGAAGAAATCGAACGCCTGTTTGGCGAAGAAGTGGCCCAGATGGTTGATGGTGTGACCAAGCTATCCAAAATCGAAGCCCAGACCGAAGATGAACGCGCCGCAGAGAACCTACGCAAATTCCTGCTCGCCATGTCGAATGATGTCCGCGTTCTGCTCGTTAAGCTGGCCGATCGTTTGCACAATATGCGCACACTACATTTTATCAAAAAACAAGAAAAGCGCCGCCGGATTGCCCGCGAAACGATGGATATCTATGCGCCGCTTGCCGAGCGCATCGGTATGTACGAGTTTATGCGTGAAATGCAGCTGCTTGCGTTTGAACAGCTTGAACCCGAAGCTTATGATACGATCACCACCCGGCTGGAACAGATCAAGCAGAAGGAGGATGCAGAGGTTGACAGCATTGCCTTGTCAATCGGGCAGGAGCTTAGCGCAGCGGGGGTCAGCAGCGAAATTAGCGGGCGCGAAAAGCACCCCTATTCAATCTGGAAAAAAATGGCCGAGCGCCATGTCAGCTTTGACCAGATGACCGACATTATTGCTTTTCGCGTTATCACCGACAATTCGGACGACTGCTATCGTGCATTGGGTGTGATTCATCAGAAATGGCAGATGATTCCGGGCCGTTTCAAGGATTATATCTCAACCCCGAAACGCAACGGTTACCGTTCGTTGCACACAGCCATCATCCATGATGATTCGATGCGGGTCGAAGTGCAGGTGCGCACGCGTGAGATGCACCGGCAGAGTGAATTCGGGCTGGCCGCGCACTGGGCCTATAAGCAAAGTGTGCCAGAACCGGATGGGCAGGCGGGCTGGGTACGTGACCTGCTGGAAATTCTGGATACAAGCCAGGATGCCGAGGAACTGCTCGAACATACGCGTATGGCGATGTATCAGGACCGGATTTTCGTGTTTACACCTAAAGGTGCATTACACCAGCTTCCCAAAGGCGCCAGCCCCGTCGATTTTGCCTATGCCGTGCATACCGACCTGGGCGATATGACAGTAGGCGCCAAGATTAATGGCCGCCATGTGCCGCTGCGTACCGAGCTCAGCAATGGCGATATTGTCGAGATACTGAAGTCGGAAGGACAGGAACCGCAGCCCAGCTGGCTGGGCTTTGTCGTGACCGGCAAAGCGCGTGCGGCCATCCGCCGTTTTGTGCGACATAAAGAACGTGATGAAATGGCCGCCATAGGCCGCAAACTCTATGATGAAATAGCCGAACGTCTGCCGATCAAGATTGGTAAAAAGGCGCTTAAGGCCGCCATGCAGCGGCTTGATTATGAGCGTGAAGAAGATTTCATGTATGCGATCGGTACAAACAAACTGCCTGACCGCGACGTGATGGAAGCGTTGGTACCCGGCAGTGCAAGCGATGACCCGAACAAACGCGAATGGCCAAAACAGGATCGCGCGATATCCATCCGCGGGCTGACAGCGGGAGTGGCATTCCAGCTAGCCGATTGCTGTCACCCGGTTCCAGGCGACCGCATTGTCGGGTTGCGTCATCCGGGTGCTGGCGTGGAAGTGCACACAATTGACTGCCTGAAACTGGTCAACGGTGTGGACAGTGACTGGGTCGATCTTTCGTGGGGCCGCGAATCCGATGGCGCGACGGCGCGGCTGCGCATAATTGTCTATAACAGGCCCGGCACACTGGCGGATATGGCAGGTGTTTTTGGCGTGCAAAAGGCGAATATCGTCAACCTGCGTCTGACCAACCGGGATGATCCATTCCATACTTTCGAAGTGGATATAGAAGTGCATGACAAACAGCACCTCATGGCAATTATTTCGGCACTGCGCGCATCGGATGCGGTGGCGCAAACCGAACGTGTCTAGCGTGCCTACCTAGTCATATGTCTTGCCGCCGCAGATAACCTTGGCTGCGTTGCGCGCACGGACATTGCAGCGAGTATCGCCGTTTATCAGTATCTGCGCAAACTGGCTTATAATGACGTGCGCGCTTTCACTGGCGCTAAACTGGCTCTTGACCGGCCCTTCGCCAAGAATTTCGAGCGTTTCCGAATTGAGTGCGGCGGCATCAAGCACCCCCTTGCCGCGGATAATGGCTTTTACGTTTTCGGCACGCCCCGCGACCTGCATACGCCCGCCCAGTCCGTTAAAGTTAAGCTGCATTTCTTCAGCATCCATATTGCCCACGATAAGCTCACCTATGCCATACAGGCTTGCGCGGGTTTTGCGCCCGGTCAGTGCGTTCACAACCATGCGGCCTTTGCCGGTCAGGGTGACATCATCAACATTGCGGGCATTTACGCGCAAAAGCGCTCCCGGGTCGTCATCGATGCTCTTCTTTTTGCGCGTTTTGACAATAAGCGTTCGATTCTCGATGCGCAGGTCAAGCTGGTTGATATCAACCAGCTCTCCCTCGGCACGTACGGATTGTGGCTTGCCGGTTTCTATGAGCACCACCATACTGCCCTCAACCCGCACCGCATCGAAATTGGCGAGCGTAAAGCTGCGGGTTTGCGGATTTGCCGCCGCCATGCCGGGAGCCAACAGCGCGAGCAAAATAATCAAGCGTAGAAAAGCCACTACAGCGCCCTTTTAACCGCAGCTCAAGCTGCCTGAGCCCACTATTGAAGAATCGCATTTGGCGCTGCCCGATACATTGACATCGCCTGACCCCATGATGCTGGCTTCAACCGTGCCATCGGACTTGATGCTTGCGTTACCGCTGCCGGCGATGGACACTTCGGCTTTGTCTGCGGATAGTTGGCCGCCTTCAAAATCACCGCTGCCGGCAATTGAGATTTCGATAGTATCGCTCGATCCGGCCATTGTGATATTGCCTGATCCTGCAATGCTGTTTTCCAGCTGTTGTACATCAACCATGGCAACTTTAAGGTTGCCGGAGCCTGCAATATTGGCCTCGGCTTGTTTGCCCTCCAGCTTGTCCACCTCTGCATCGCCTGATCCTGCCACTGAAATGCCTTCCAGCCTGGGCATGGTCAGTGTGATTGTTGCGGCCTCCCCGTAACTTTTGTTAAAGATACCGTCATTATCCTTGCGGCCAATGCGCAATGTGCCATCCTTCACTACATAGCGCAGCTGTTCAAGCGTATCGCTATCACCCTCTGCGCTTATGGCATAGGCGGGACCATTTTTGACGATAAGGCTGTCCGGGCCGAGAAGTGCGACGTCGGTGAAGTTTTCGCCTGAAATATCGGCACCAGTCAGGGCGGCACTGTCTTTATCAAACCCACTATAACTGCCTATGTCCACATTGCAGCCGCCAAGTGCCAAGGCCATTGCGGCTACACCCAATCCGGCAAATATTTTCATGTTTCGCATCTTTCTTGTCCTTTTCTTCTGCCTTGCCCAGCTGTATTATCTACATAATACGCAATATGTCGTTTAATTCAAGAGTGATGTCTGCTGCGCCATGGGTTTTACATGCAGTGGGCATAAAAAAGGCCGCCTTGGATATTTCCAAGGCAGCCCTTCTGATGATTATGTTCGAGAGAGCAAGGC
>NZ_UNRC01000016.1 GCF_900537065.1 Sphingorhabdus sp. Alg239-R122
TTCGTCTTCAGTATCATCACCATAAAAACATGTGCCCTCAAGCATCAATCCAAAAGCAAGGCCTGTTGCCAGTTTCGCAAGCTGTTCAAGCGCCGTTTCGTCCTGCCCTTTTTGAGCAAGAGAAATCGACCTAAGCCGCTCCTGTTCGATCTTATGCCGCGTTCGAATTTGCCTGTTAACTTCACTTATCGCCGCAATCCCATCGGCAATATTGCCTGCTATACGCCGCCTTGCATACCCTTTGAAATGACCACTGCGACGCGGATCAAACTTGCCAATGGCTTCCAACAGTCCCTCATAGGCCAATTGTTCTATTTCGATGCGCTCAACATTCTGCCGCAAACGTTTAAAATATTGCTCCTTGGCTATCTTCCTCGCCAATGACTGATATATGCTGAAAAGCGCTTGTTTTGCGCCCACATCACCTTCATTAATGAATTTTCGCCACAAGATAGCTTCGACCCATTTCTGGATACGCAGAATGGCAAGACCGTTCTTTTTGATGCTTCCCTTCATCTGAAACTGCCAAGCACTCCTTCAAGCACCAGCGCCCAGCCATCAATCAGTACAAACATCAAGACCTTGATGGGCAGTGATATAGTGGCAGGTGGTACCATCATCATGCCAAGCGAGAGCAATACGCTCGAAACAATAAGGTCAATCAGCAGGAATGGTAGCAATATTACGAAGCCGATCATGAAGGAAACCCGCAATTCATTGAGAATAAAAGCAGGCACCAGCTTCGGTAAGCTAACCTCTTCCGGACTACCGGGCAGGTCCTCCCCTGCTATTGCGTAGATGGTTTCAAGGTCCTCATCACGCACCTGTCGCAACATAAACTCGCGCAGTGGTTCGCTTCCCTGCTCCATGGCCTGCTCAAGCTGAACCTCACCCGCAATATACGGCTGTAACGCATCTTTATTAAGTGCTTCGAAAGTTGGGGACATTGCAAAAATTGTTAAGAACAATGCCAAACTAATCAAAACCTGATTGGGCGGAGTTTCAGGCATGCCGAATGCATGACGTACCATAGCCAGCACAACGATTATCCTTATGAAGCAGGTCATGCTGATGAATAATGCTGGAATAAGGGCCAGCAGAGTAAGTGTAATGGCAATCCGAACAATATCATCTGAACCGCCTATTGCAGGCGAAACAAGCTGGGCGGCATGGGCGGTTTCTGAAAAAACTGCAAATAAGGTAGAGAATGTGCCAACACTGCATGTCTTTAATAAAGTCGTCATGCTTCCACCTCCACCGTATCCGGTTCGGTTACTGCTGGGTAACTATCCAGTAATGTGGAATGCGAAGGTGCGACCAGCACCAAATACTCCATATTCCCGGAACGGATTTTGAATATTTCGCTCTGGGGGCCTATCCTGCAACTATCAAGAACTCGAATATCGCTGGCGCCCTCGCCTGATTTGACCTTGAGCAAGGCCCCGAAATCGAGATTCCTGTTGCCACGATTTCGTGCGCGCAAAATGAGCAACACCAAAAGGCCGAGACCTAGCGAAACCACAAAAGCTATCAGAATCCGCCAAAAGGAAATATCTGGCCCTTGGTTACCTCCCAGTTGCTGAGCATAAGCCGGAGAGAGCAAAAACTGCGAGATCACCGCGCACGATAAAATCCTGCGCGCAAGATGAAAATAACCGAATAGATTCAAGACTTTATTTCTTTAATACAAATGCCGAAATTATCATCTACGGCAACGACTTCGCCAAGTGCGACAACCTGTCCATTCAATTTCAATTCCACAGGCTGACCCAGTGAGGCATTCAAGGTAACCACTGATCCGGTTTTGAGTGCGAGCAGCTCCGCAACACTCAGCCGAGCCGAGCCAATAAATGCCTCAAGCATAACCGGCACTTTATCTACGACAGATCTTTCAAAGGCGGTTGCAGCCGAATTTGCGGAGTTGGCTGGGGAACCGGTATCGTCATTCCAGACAGAGAGCTCTTCGTCGTCGCCTGCCGGTTTATGTTCAATCTTTTCACTCATGAGGGATACTCGTCTTTTGCTTTATCATTTTATTTCCAGATAGAAACCATCTTCATTTTGCCGCAACGTACAGGCTGGTATCGCACCAGCATTGCCATCAACGGTCAGCTCGATATTATCTTCTACACTCTGGTCAAGTATAAGTACGTCGCCCGCTTCCAGGGCATTCAACTCTGCAACTGATAGGCTTGTGGCTCCAATTCTGCCCCCTATAGTGACAGCGCAGTCGCCAATGGCATGCATCCTGTCTGTAAGCTGTGTGTTCCGATGCAGTGGCTTGGACATGCGCAAGCGGTGACGGATAAGCACGTCTTCATGTACTGCAAAACCAAGGCGTATTGACCGCACCTGGTTTTTGCCCACAACTTCCCCTGACCAGAAACTATCGGAAAGCATGGCGTTTGCCGTTTCCATTGGCGCGGTATCCGGGAACCCGGAAGGGTTTTTGAGGACATCCGACAAAGTGGTTGTTATCCTGTCGTAAAGGTCATCAAGGCAACGCTTGCCAAGAGTCAGTAAAACAGATTTGTCTGCCTGCGAAATGCGCGTAACGGGCATATCCATGCCCAACAGAAGCAAAGCAAGTTCCAGTTCGGCATTTTCACAATAGCCTATCGCCATTTCTCCACCAAAAAAGCGATAGAGCAATTTTGCTTTCTTCTGTGCAGGCACTTCTAGCTTCAAACCGTTTTTGGATGCAGCTTTTGTTGGAACGGCAGCAGTTTTCTTTACTGCCTTTGATGCACCTTTATCTAAATTTTTGCCGTTTGTTCCCGGCGTTTTTTTACTCGGCTCCTGTTTCTTTGACAATTTCAGGTCGCAAAAATCAAGTGAAGGAAACCAGGCATGCCCCCATTCACCAATCACACTGCCGATACATGATGCTACGCCATTTGCTACAATTGCATTTTTTGGTAGCCAAGGCCGATACGGGACCGTCAACCCTGCCCCCTGATTCCAAATAATTGCTGTATCATATCATTGGAAACACTCACAAGTTGCGACGACGCCTGAAAACCACGCTGGATGATGATCAATTCGCCAAACTGTGCAGACAGGTCCACATTCGAAGCTTCCACACGGCCCGACAGTACACGCCCAACCTGCGGATCGTCACTACTGAACAGCCGCCTCTCGCCCTGTTCATTGAATACGAATAGGCCGTCACCAATGCTCTCAAGATTCTGCAGGTCCTTGAAATCAGCCAGAGCAACTGGCCCAAGCGTTTCCGTCTCCTCGTTGGAATAACTGAGTTCTATTTCCCCATCAGCGTTGGTGGTAATGTTGGTGACGGCTCCAACACCGTACCCATCGACAGTGCTTGATCGCATGGTCGATACTGTTCCTGATGAAAACGAGGTGATATTTTCAGAAAAATCGAGTGTGACCGAAAGTCCTTCTGCTTCCGTATCCTCTATTACAATCTGCGCAGTGTCCGGGTCGATCTCACCCTGCTCGAACCGGAGCACACCTGTCCCAACTTCACGATCATCTGCATTTGTGACAGTGACATTCCAGACATTACCCGCCGCTTCATCATCCCGGGTAAATTCTATTTGCCAGACTTGCGCTTCACCAGCGGCATCATAGACCTGTATATCGCTAATCACATGCTCGATTGCTGTTGACGAAAGATTGTCAGCAAACTTGATTTCGGTTGTTGCAACGGGCGGACTTGTACGTTTTGAATCAACATTCAGCTCAACCGCGCGTCCCGCATCGTCTAGCACGGCCAACCTGAACTCTGTGCCTTCAAGCTTTATGTGGCCATCTTCGGCGACCACAAAATTACCTGTGCGTGTGTAGAACGTTTTATCCCCGTCAAGCAGTACGAAAAAACCCGCTCCGTCAATACCAAGGTCAAGCCCGTTTTCCGACTGCCGCAAATCGCCCTGGCGAAAATCAATCTGCAAATCGTCCATGCGGACCCCATTACCGCCGCTATTACGGTGGTCATATAGCCCAAAATTTGTACCGGAAAACGTGTACATATCACTAAAGTCGACATCGGTCGCCTTGAAACCCGATGTGTTGAGATTAGCTACATTGTTGCTTATGACCCTCAATCCCTGAGAATAGGCTTCAAGGCCGCTCATCCCCGTGTATATTGCGCCCAGCATGCTCATTCGCCTGTCCTTATCTGTATTACGCTGCCAATCGAAATATTGCTGATGGTCTGGCCATCTGCAGTCTCGATAGAGATACGGGGTTGCCCGCCCGCAAAACTAATCGCAGTGACCTTGCCGCTAAGGGTCGTGGATCCTGCGGGGACATCCACTATTTGTCCCAACAGCCCTGTCGCCTGATTGGCCGACTGTGCTGCAAGAAGATTGTCCATCTTATCATTAAGGCTCTGCGCTTGCTGTATCTGCGAAAACTGGCCAAGCTGTGATACAAATTCAAAATTATCCATCGGCTTGAGCGGGTCCTGATAGGTGAGCTGGGTCAGAATTATCTGCAGCAATGATTCAAAACCTAACCCAAAAGCATCCGTGGCTTCACTGGCTCCAACACCGCCGCCATTGTTGGCAGGCGAAGGCCCCGTGACTGATGGGTCAGGTACAGACGGAATGGGTGTTACTTGCATGATATTTTCCTAGTTTACTGCTCTTACACTCAGGCGAATTTCGTCCCGTTAAATTCAAAGTCAACATTGTAAAGACCATGGACTGCCAATAAAGAGATCATGTCTTTTCCCGCCTGATGCCGTTCAGCTTGTGTCAGGTTTTTGGCATACACGACTAATCGCACACCCGAGCGCAAATTTTGCAACGCCACCTGCAATGGGATGTATGAACGCTGTGAACGCAGCTCCATCAGCTTTGCCACAGCCACACCTTCCGATTGCGAATGGCCGCCCTGAACAGCTATCTCGCCGCTCTTGCTCATACTGGCAGCCTGCACTGAAAACGCGCGATCAAAAACAGGCCTGACCACATCAATACCCTGTCCTGCACTATCAGCTGCGAATGACAGAAGCGGGGCGAACACGGAAGTGCGCGCGCGTGGCACCCTCTCAAACTCTAAATCCAATGTAGGAGCCGCACGCGCCTGCAGCGGTGTTATATTTTCCCGTTGGTGATCAATAATATTACCGGCAGATGCACGACCTTGCCCGGTAATTTTACCAGATTTTGAGCGCTTGTCCGCACCTTTCACTTCACCAAGCTTGCCGAATAGCCCATCTTCATTGAACGCTCTTGCCCTATCCGTATCTCCGGAAAGTGCCAGAACGCTTGCAAATGATTGTTCTCCTGCACTGCCGCTGGAAAGAGCAGGTGGCGAAACGTTCCTGGAGGCAATATTTTCGGTAGATATATTGCGTCCCGCTATCAGGGCTTCAGTACCATTACCGCCCATTATCATGGCTCCTATTCCCAAATCGGTCCGCAGCATCGCCCAAGTCTTTTTCCTGGATGCGCTTGCGATATTTCCTGTTCGCTTCCCTCTCAAGATCACGCACCAGTTGATGTTGCAATTCTGCAAGCAACCAACTCTTTTCATTATTATTAAGCCTTTGATCCGCAAAAGCAACCAGTTCATCAGCCTGATCCAGCTGCTGCTCCTTTTGCAGCAGCAAGGCAGCTCTATGCTGCATCATTTCCGGCGAAAACTCAGCCGCTTTCAGGCTCGTCTCCCATTTATCAGCCGCACCATCACGTTCGCGTGTCACATCAAGCCGTATTTCCTGTGCACGCTCTTTCGATCTTTTAGCCGTCTGGACGTCTGACAGGGCTTGGTCGCACTGCACTCGTTTGATACCACTCAACTCTTCCAACTTCCTGATCAACCTGCGCTTACTCATTCTGGCACTCGCATCAACAAATTGGTCAATTTGTCCAGACTCGCATCAAATTCAGACCGCGTATCTTGCCCTTGCGACAGGAAATCCATAATGGCTGGCCGCATGGCAATCGCCTGATCCAGCTCGCTATTTGAGCCACTACGATAAACACCGCTTTCTACCAGAGTGCGTGATTCCTCATATATGGACAGGAGCTTGCGCAAAGTCGTCGCCGCCTGTCTGTGCTCTTTGGACATCAACTTTTCGGCCTGGCGACTGATGCTGCGCGACACGTCAATTGCCGGGAAATGTCCTTGCTCGGCCATCTGACGCGATAATATGATGTGGCCGTCCAACAGCGACTTCATCATTTCCGCAATGGGGTCGTCCACATCATCGGTTTCAGCAAGCACAGTCATGATTGCTGTTATCGCTCCACCAGATCGCAGCGCGCCGCAATGTTCCACAAATTTGGGAATGGCCGTGAATACGCTTGGTGTATAGGCACGTATAGTCGGCGGCTCTCCGGCCGCCAGTCCGATTTCGCGCATTGCCATTGCCAGACGCGTGACGGAATCCATCACCAGCAGTACATGCTCACCCCTGGACCGCCAGTAATTGGCAAGCGCCAAAGCATAATGCCCTGCGCGCATTCGCAGTGCAGCGCTCTGATCCGAAGTGGAAGCAACCATTGTGAAGCGCTCCGGTTGGCTGGCTCCCAGGCATTTTTGCCACATTGCCTCAACTTCACGCCCGCGTTCGCCGACCAGACATATTATACAGCGGTCGCAGCCGACCTGACTGGACAATTGTTCAATCAGGCTGGTCTTACCTACTCCTGCCGCAGCAAACACCCCAACCCTTTGTCCTTTTGCCAAGGTGAGCAGACCGTCAATCGACCTGACGCCGGTTTCAAGCCGATCCTGCGACGCCGCACGTTCCAACGGTCCAGGATTGGCAAGGACAGGGCTGGTCAGCATGTCGGCGACAATCGCACCTCTGCCGTCAATCGGCCTGCCTAGCGAGTCGATCGCGCGGCCGGCATAGCTGTCTCCCACTCCCAACGATGAATGAGCATGCCCACCGCCTATAACACGGGCATTTAGCTGCACACAGGTATTGGCTTCCAGCGGAAGCAAGGTGACTTTGCCACTTTCCACACCGACCACCTCCGCTGCAATCGACTGCAAGTGAGGGGAGTGATCAGATTTCTGTTCAATATTGCATATATCGCCAATCGAACATATCGGCCCGTCTGCCTCAATATGGGTCAGTCCTATCCGTTTGACACGGCCATAACAAAGCGCAAGGTCCGCAGCCTTGACGTGACCGATAAAGGAATGAGGCGCCATGACGCTCATCCCCCGTTCGCCAGTTGCTGAAGCAATTCGCGCAGTCTGGTGACTTGCAGTTCAGGGGCAATTTCCAGGATGCCAAGTGATAGTTTGATCCGGCAATCCCCACTTTCCAGGCTAGGGTCGCAGCGTAATTCAACATCGTCCTGAAGTCCGGGGATTCGCGCCCTAGCTTGTCCGGAGTCCGGAAAATCATCTGCGCTTACCACAACGGACAATATAGTTTCATCCTTGATCTGTCTGATCCGGTTTGAAATTGCGCTCACGACTAGGTCCGATAGATCATCACGGCTATCAAATATTTTCGCGAGCCCCTCATGTGTCAGAGCGGCTGCAAGGCCATCCAGAGATTCCAGTTTTTGCGAGAATAGCTCAAGCGCTTCCTGAGATGCCTTACCGAGTTGTTCATGTTTTACCTGCGCTTTTGCCGTACTATTTTCTGCTCCCGCAACCTTTCCTTTTTCGAAAGATTCCAGCCGAACGTTTTCGATTTCCTCTTTGACCAGAATATATTTCTTTTCGAGTTCAGCGTAAGATGTCTCCAGAGCCTCTAGCCTGGCCTCTGCGGCATCTTGGACCTGCGGTGCATCCTCACCGGGCTTTGCAGTATCTTGCTGTTCCTGCGCAGCGTTACTCTCTAGCTCTTGCGAGACATTAGCTGCAGTTTGTATCTTGCTAAAAGGGCGCACTGCTTCGAACGCTCTTTCGGATCCGGATTTGATAATACGTCCCACAGCTATTTCGCCCTGGAGAAAAGAAAGTTGGAGACTTTTTGGACAAGTGACATACCCGGAGCCGACTGCTCCTTACCCGTTTCTGTTTCAGCGCCCTCTTTCTC
Organism: Sphingorhabdus sp. Alg239-R122; assembly: GCF_900537065.1. Classification (GTDB taxonomy): domain Bacteria; phylum Pseudomonadota; class Alphaproteobacteria; order Sphingomonadales; family Sphingomonadaceae; genus Alg239-R122. Next base: position 7,982 of record NZ_UNRC01000016.1, read on the forward strand.
TTCCAGTATTTGCATGAGCGTGGAATGCGTTTTTTCGGTAACGGTATATCCCGGCGTAAAGCCCCTTGCCCGAATAGGTTTGACAGTATGTATGCGGCGACGCAGAAGCGGTGAATATTGCGCATATCTGGTATCTGCTTCTTCTGCCTTGGGCTCTTCTTCATCCTCCTCCGATGTATCTGAAATCAGCGCAATGAGCTGATTGGCGGCAGCCTCCGGCAACAAGGCAAGCACGGCTTGCCTGTCGGCTTCGGACATGGAATCAAAACGATCCAGAAGCTTTGCAAATTCAGGATCAGGACTGTGCATTATCATGCTCATTCAGGCCATCAAGCTTGGCCTGCAATTGTTCAGCAAAGCTAGCTGGATCATCTGCATCGCCAGCAGTCTGCACCGGTTTTCTGCGCAGGAAGATAAAAAGCAATATACAAAGAAATAACGCAGCCAGGCCGATGCTCCACCAGTATGTGATCGGTGATACCCTGAATGGCAAGGTTGGTTCGGGCGATATTGTTGGTGGTGCGTAATCGGCAGCCGCTGGCGCACGCGGCGGCGTGGAAACTGCAGGATCTGCTACAAAGAAAATCTGATCCCCCAGCGCTTCATCATACCCGATTGCCTCTGCAACCGTTTCGGTCATGGCCGTCTTGGTCTCCGCTTCTGGCGTGGCGCGGAAAGTCACGACCACAAGCAACCGGTAATCCCTTTCGCCAGCTCCCGGCAATGTTCCGCCAAGCTGCTGCGTCAAACCGGCTTCACCGCGGTCAACCTTCTGTCCGGCTTTCGATGGGATATTGGACACGGCGACCGATATTTCGGGATTGCGCCCCGGAAACTGCCTTCCCAGTGCATCACGGATGCGCGCTTCATAAAATTTTTGCACCGCCGTTTTTTCCTGCGGCTGCACATTTTCAGTTCCCCCTCTGGGAACGGTGTCACTAATGACACGTCCTGCGGCATCAATGACAGAAACATTCGCCAAGCTCAGGTCGGACACGGCCGCCGCAACCAGCTCCTGTATCCCCCGTACGGTGGACTTGCCGGGCTTCCTGCCCGGCACAGGCTGTATTGTGACAGCCGCCTTGGCCACGCTCTGATCTCTCCTGAAAATGGCACGCGCCGGAAGCGCCAGATGTACGCGTGCATTTTCAATGCCATCTATCATCATTATGGTTCGAGATAACTCTCCCTGAAGTGCACGCTGATAATTGATCTTCTGTGCAAATTCAGTCAGCCCCATATCCGACTCGTTGAACAATTCAAATCCGACAAGCCCATTGATTGACAGATCTGACCCGGCAATGGCAATCTTGGTGGCAGCCAGGTCATCCGCTGGCACCAATATCGTGGTTTCCTCATCCGTAAATTGATACGGAATATTGCGGCCTTCCAGTTCAGCCACCACAGCGGCAGCCTCAGCCGGACGTAAGTTGGTATAAAGCGGTTCATACTGTTCGCGAAAAAACACGAAATAAACGGCAAACAGGAAGGTTGCCGCAATCGTTATGGCAATCACGCCCAGCAATATCCGCCTTGACAGCGGCATTTTGGAAAAATTTTCAAACATCAGATATATGCATTCCTACATCTGCATGTTCATGATTTCGCGGTACCCCTCGACCAGCCGTGTCCGCACCTGCAGCATCAATTCGAACGAGAGGCGCGCCTCCTCAAGCGCAAAAGTGACCTGGTGCAACGGCACGGAATCATCAATTGCAAAGCTGCGCACCATGTCATTCGCATGCGTCACCTTGTTTTCAACTTCGGCAATACGCGACATTAATATGTCGCTGAACTCAGTAGCTTGAGTGGCTTTGTCCTGCGCGGTTACCGCTACGTTGGCAATTTCGGACGGTGCATTCATCTGCGACAATATGGGTTGCTGGATATCTGCCAGGCCCACTGCTGCGATAGGATCAATCGTCATTGCTGTTTCCCTATATCCAGCGCGCGAGAATACATTTGCATGGAAATGTTGAGTGCCACGAGATTGGCTTCATAGGCGCGTGAGGTTTTGATCATGCTGGTCATTTCCGCGGCATGGTCAATTTCCGGATAGCTGACAAAACCATCAGCATCAGCATGTGGATGCGCTGGTTCATATACCCTGCGCACGCCCTGGTTCTGGGCCTCCACGCCGTATACGGTGACACCTTGCATGGGCGGAACTGCTGAGCGTTGGCTCATAACCTCACCAAAACTGACTTTCGGCCCCGATACCAGCTTCAGCGGGCGGTATACGCCGCCATCAGCCGTCCTGCTGGTGTTCACATTGGCGATATTCTGGGCAATGACCTGCAGCCTCTGCCACTCTACATCAAGCCCCGACATACTGATTTCCATAGCCTGCATTATTGACCTCCGCTTGCCGCCAGCCGGCTAAGCTGTGTCTGTCTGTTCAGCACATCAATGAGCGCGGCATACCGCGCACCCGTTGACGCTGCCATTGCCATTTCCATATCCAGTCGTACCCCACCGCCATTTTTGGATAATGGCGACAGTTCCATACGCGGCTGCACATCACGTATTGACTGCACACTCATGTTCGCCGCCTCTGCCAGCGCTTCTTCAAAACTGACCCGCACCGGCCGGTAGTTCGCTGTCTGCGAATTAGCGATGTTTTCGGCAATCGCGGTCATACGCATGGACAGCCCGTCCAGCGCTTTGTTGATCAAAATGGCTGATACCTGATCCATTGCTACCTATCCTGTCTCATTGCACAACTATTTCGGCGTGCAGTGCGCCTGCGGCCTTGATAGCTTGCAAAATGCTAATCATCCGGCGGGTATCGATACCCGAACGGTTCAACCCCTGTATGAGGCTGCCGACTGTGGTATTCGGAAAACTGACGACAGCATCATCAGATCCCTGATCCACATCAAGCTCGGTGTTTGTGATAACCAGACTGCTCACATCGCTTGCAAAACCGCCAATGAAACTGGGCTGCGATGCGGCGTTTTCACTGCGGATCGATATTTTTATATCGCCTTGTGAAATGACAACGCTCGATATGTTGACATTGCCACCCGCTACCACTGTGCCCGACCTTTCATTGATTACTATTTTGGAGGACACATTCGGCATGACAGCGATATTTTCAAGTTCTGACACAAACCGTGCCAGTTCATATTTCGCGCCCGGGAAACGGATGTTGATCTCATCAGCATTCACGACATTTGCGGTGCCATAGCCGAAGCGCTGGTTGATAGTGTCAGAGATACGCTGCGCTGTTGTAAAATCGGGATTGCGCAACACAAAGCTGAGCGTGTTGTCGCTGCGCAATATACGTGCATCGACCGCGCGTTCGATCGTTGCTCCGCCAGGCAAAACCGCGCTTGTCGGGTAGTTGCGTTGCTGCAGGTTGAGATTCGCTTCAAAACTGTAACCGCTGGTCACCAACGCGCCCTGCGCCAGCGCATAAGCCTGACGATCCGGTCCCTGCAGCGGGGTCATAAGCAAGGTACCACCCGCAAGACTGCGCGCATCGCCGATGGAAGATACAGTGACATCGATACGGTCACCGACATTGGCGGAAGCGGGCAGCGTCGCTGTGACAATGACAACAGCGACATTACGGCTACTAATCTGGTCTTCGGTAACATTGGTGCCCAGACGGCTGAGCACATTTTGCAGTGCCTGCCGCGTCACGGCATTGCGCCGCGTATCACCGGAACCGGACAAACCTGTCACAATGCCATATCCGACCAATGCATTATCCCGCCAGCCCTGGAAACGGCCCAGATCCTTTACAGGCACGTCGTTCGCCACAACCGGCCATGCGGTCACAGCCATCATGAATGCCGCTGCAAGAGCAGTGAATCGACGCAAAAAAGAACGCTGCATCATACCAGCCCCAGAAAATTGAAAATCCTGGTGATCAGGCCCGGCTTCGCGCTGCGTGAAACAAATCCCTGACCATTATAATTAATCTGCGCATCGGCAATACGCGATGACAGGATGCGGTTGTCACTGGTCATGTCGGCCTCGCGGATACGGCCGCGAATGGCAATATCGGTAGCTTCGCCATTGACGTTCAGTTTCTGCACGCCGCCAATCACGAAATCCCCGTTGGGCAATACCTGCTCGACTGTCACACTAAGCTGCGCCACCATCCGGCCGCTGCGCCGGGTCTCCCCGCGCCCCGAATAATCCCCGCCAAAGGATATCCCGCCCGATTCACTGAACGAGCCACCGGAAATGCCTCCTGACAGGGAAGTACTCTTGCCCGTGCCGTTCTGGGCGCTATTCACGGCGCTGGATTGCTCATAAATCACGACGGTGACCAGATCGCCCACCTGCTTTGCACGCCGATCCGAAGCCAGTGAGGACCAGCCACTATCCGCAAAAAGATTATCCGCCTTTGCAGGCACGGGGGAAAACATTGATAGCAAGAGCGGCACTGCGATTACAGCGGCCTTGCCGCGTCTGGCCTGTATGTCTGAAAAACGCATTTCTATTCCTTATTCACTTCCTGCCACATCATCGCTCGACGCCATGTAAGGCACGGACATAACCGTTCCGTCCTGCGCCTGCACAAACAGTCTTTCACCAGACCTGCCAGCCTGAATGGTGCGCACATGCCTTTCAACGGCAACCGGCCCCTGTCTGAACCTGAACACCAGGTCCGTCCCTCTATCCACAACCGGTTTCGCCGGAATGCGAACATTGCCCAAAAACGTGCCCGCATTCAGGTCGCCATTGGCACGCAGCACCATATGGCGCCGGTCAAAATAGACAGCCCGCGGTCCTTTCCTGCCATCACATGCAGATTCTGTAACATCGCCGCGTTGAATAATCGCGCCGCCCATCACCGCGGCAGCGAGGCTGTAACACAAGGTATTAGTATCACCAGATTGCGCATCCGGCCCTGGAGCAACCGACACCCGCAGCATATGTCCGCCACCATTCGAATAATGCACATGCAGCGCCGGTACCCGCCGCCGCACAAGCGCCGCGAGCTGACGCTCGCTCAATTCGAAACTGTCACTACCCGGTGGTAGCTGCAGTATCTGCATATTTGCAACTTTGGCCCGAAGTTCCGGCGGAAGCGCCGATATATCGGCTATATCGCGCATAACCACATTGCGATCTTCTGTCACGATCTCAGTCTGGTTCAGCAACACCACGTTGAACGGCTGCAGCATCCCCAGAAACATCAAAAAGGCGGGAAGCAATGACATTGTCGATTACCGGCGCAAGCCGTTCGCGATCCCCATTAGCTGGTCCGCCGCCTGCACAACCTGCGCATTGGCCGCAAACGAGCGCTGCACCAGCGTGAGCTGGACCATCTCTTCGGTCAGCTTGACATTGGAACCTTCAATTGCCCCTTGCTCAATCAGGCCAACGCCATCTTCACCCGGTGCGGCATCACGTATTCGCACATCAGGCGAGGCTAGATACAGACTGCCATCAAGACGCTCTATACCTTCACTGTCTGTCAGCTTGACCAGATTGATCTGTCCCAATTCTACCTCACGCTTGTCGTCTGCGGTGATGGCGCGCACCAGCCCGCTACTGTCAATATTCAGATCGGTAATATTCTCGGGAATGTTGATCATCGCGCGTAGCGGCATGTTGTTGGACGCGGCCAAAAGGCCTTCCTCAGTCACTTTCAACGTGCCACCACGCCACAGGTAAGTCTGCCCGCCAGGGCCCAGCAATTCAATGAACCCCGGCCCGTTGACTGCAATGTCAAGCGCCCGTCCGGTCCGCCGCAAATCGCCCTGCTCCAACAGCATGAATTCGCTGTCGGCTATTACGCCCGCCGGCACTGCCCGTTGCCGCACATCTACCGTGACGGCATCTTCCAGCCGGCTCGCCATAATCTCGGTAAACCGCACATCCGACCGTTTGAAGGTAGGGGTATTCAGATTGGCGATATTGTTGGCAATCGTATCCAGCGCCTGTTGCTGTGATTCCAGCCCTACAGCACCTACATAAAAAGCTCCGTTCATCTTACCCTATCGTCCTCCCTGCCCGAATGTTGTTATCGCCCTGCCGATCAGGTCATCATAAACCTGCACCAGTTTCGATCCCGCCTCGGCCTGCCGTATCGCGGCCATCATTGTGATCATTTCTTCCGCCAATCCGACATTGGAAGTTTCCACCATCCCCTGGCGCAGCACGTAGTTGCCTGCCATCATCATGACCGTTTCAGGCGCCGCGAACAGCGACCCGCTTACAGGCCGCATGGACTGCCCGTCTTCGGCGGAAAAGATTGCAATCTGCGCCACTGGCAGACCGTCTTCCAGCACCGTGCCATCCTCAAGTATTTCCGGGCGGCCGCTGCTCAGGACAATGTCACCGTCCATGCCCTGCACCGCAAAACCCTGGCTGTTCACAAGCCGGTCATCCGCGTCCAGCCTGAACTCGCCCTGCCGGGTGAAGAACATGTTTTCACCCGCACCCACCATGAAAAATCCGCTGCCGCTAATGGCCAGGTCGAGCGGATTGCCCGTCTGTCGCAGCTTGCCCTGCTCCATATCGGCATGCGCCGTATTTTGCACCCGTATGCTGTCGTTTGAATCGACTGGCGGGAGCAATTCGGCAAACGGCACCTGCCGCTTGAAACCGCTGGTCGTAATATTGGCTATGTTGTGGGAAACGGTCTCGAGCTTGCGCTCGGTAGCCGTCAGAATTGCACTCCCGATTTCAATGATTTCGCCCACAGAATCCCCATTACATTTTTGTAATGCGCTATGGTAAAATAAAATTCTTGTAAAGCTGCATTGCATGCACAGTGTGCATGGAAATTGAAGGGCATCATGCCGTCACCCCTGCCAGAGCGCGGGATTGACACACCAGATGTGCCGGATTTGGAAACTAAATATTTTACATCACATATGGACCAAACAGTCCCCCTTAACTTTTCTATCGGCAAAAATTCACATTGGTTTAGCTTTTTTCCAAATATGCCGCCTCGCCGCGGCAGGTATAGAAACAGCCTGTATCGATGATGCCCTGGTCTGTGGAAAATAGCGCGATAACCTCACCATGGCCCCGCTTGTGTTCATTACGGGGAAGCTAAAGGACGGGCAAACTGTCTAATTGATGCAATAAATTTCCCACAATATACTCCATACATTCTTTACTAGAACAGAAGGGAAACATGAAAACAACACACGGAAAACCTATTATCTTCGCTTCACTTGCCGGGCTTATGCTAAGCATGACAGCGTGTGAACCAGCTGGAAATGTTGATGCACCCGATACACAAGAAGCGGCTAACGGGGATGATGCCAACAGTGACGATGCAGGCAATACCGGCACCGATTCAATTCCGCAGTTCGTTTCACTGAAACCCATGACACTTGAGGAAAAGAAAGCAGCCATCACAAAGGCTGAGGCTGATTTTGAAAAGGAGAACGGCGCGCCCGATTCCTCGCCAATCGCACTCATCCTGTGGGATAAGGACAAGCTGGAGGCCCGCAAGGCCATTCAGAAGATGTTGCTCGAGCAGCAGCTCCTCGGCTTCGGCCTCACCCCTTGCCCGAACGATGTTTGGGACGGTGACTGCACTCTTGTCGTGGTGAATTAGGTCCGTTTGAGACGACGGGATAGACAGGGGTATAGCCCTCGCTGCTCGCGCGCCAGTATTTGACCTCGCTGTCCGCCAGTGTCGCACCGGTCGACTGGATCAGGTAGTTCGGACCTCATGGTCCGGGCGTTTGAGGGGGCTAAAGCCGCTTTCGTTTATAAGAAAGGTGGGAGCCTGTAAGGTGGCTCCGCTGGCGCTTGTTACAGGGCTGTTCGGTTCTTGGCTTCCCTTAGCTTCGCACCCAGGAGCGTGTTGAACCTGCCATTTGTTGGATAATCTTGTTGGGTTTGTCCTACATGCACGGGGAGACTATTAGGTGGCTTTGCTGGCGCTCGTTACGTGGCTATTTAGGGGTTAAGTAAACTGTTACCGTAATTCTAAACTGTCACCGTAATTCCCGTAATTCCGTAATTGCTGCTTTCCAGTATTTGACCTCGCTGTCCGCAAGCGTCGCACCGGTGGACTGGATCAGGTAGTTCGGGCCATTATGGTCGGGGCGTTTGAGGAGGCTAAAGCCGGGCAGCGTTTAGATAACGACCTTGCCTATAAGTGTATCTATCAGAAGAGGGGCGGGAGTTTGTAAGGTGGCTCCGCTGGCGCTCGTTACATAAGAAGCGCCGAACTTGCACGTTAGCATGGGGCGGGCATGTAGGACAGGGGGCTGGTGGTGTCATTCGTCTGCAATGGATGTAAGGTAACCATCTTTACCCATCTGCACTATAGGGAGAAGGATAGCGTTTTTTGGATTACTTTAATTCTGCTTATTCTTTGATATATTAAGGATAATCAATGTTCCTACCATACAACGATGAAATTTATTTGGCGGGTTTCGCGGATTGCCAACCTTCTGAAACCATCGAAGGCAAACAACTACCCTATATTGCAACGGCTTGCATTTTCGCGGTCGATAACGAACAGCGGTCCTTTGACGTCCCTGTCAAAAAATATGACGGATACTCGCTCAAACAGAAGGCCAGAGCAGCAGACGAGCTGGCCAAGTATATCAAGGGATTGTCGGAGGACGGAATCGCATTATTGGGCACTGCGTCTTCTCATCGCCAAACAACCGTTGCTGAGTTTGGTTTGCGGTTAGCGTCCGAATTACCAAATGCAGAAGTAGTTGAACACTACGGCGGATATAGGTTGAATTTCGGAGACGATTTTATATCACTTGCCGACGCAGCAGCTTTACTGTTCTACACTTTTGTCGCGAGGTTCGGTATTCTTCGAGCCGGACTGCGATTTGGTGAAGGAGAGAAGCGATTTCTAATGCTGATGGACAGTTTCCCATCGGAAAAACTTGAACCAGGGCAAAAGAGCAGGCTGACGAAATTCGTCGAATACGCAATTGCAAACACAGAAACTGGCAAAGGGATAACGGCAGAAGACGCAAAACTCGGTATAACTACGAATTATGGACACCTTAACAAATGGAGAAAATCTAATGCCCATCCGCCGATGAAGGGTAAATCTCATCCATTGCTCAAGCTGCCGGACTGGGCAGCGGCATGTGCAAATGCAGTAACTTTCCCCACCGAATTTGCCTCACAATTTTCTAGAGAGGTTGACGCACGCAAAACAGCGGAAGCGATGGAAAGGCTATGGAGTGCATTCAAAAGTCATAACATTTGGTCATTTGGTGAAGAGGTTTTGGATCACATAGTTATTTCGAATTCCGAATTGGATATTCCAGAGCAAGCCAAGGAATGGCTGCGCGCCAAGGCAGGAGCTATTTAGGGGTTAAGTAAACTGTCACCGTAATTCTTGGACACAAACGCCGTGCGAAACTGCGCACCTTGCTATCTGGAACTGCGCACATGGGAAGATTTCCTACATGCGCAATATTATTGCAAAGGTCGCAAAAGCCCCTCTCGTGCGCGGCAGAAATGCGTTCTGGGGTGTTGGGAATGTATGACGAGCGCGGACGGTATGAAAGAGCCGAGTGCGCGGATTCATGTGGAGAACCGTTAGCGCCTTGGGGCTAGCATGGTGCAGGGTGTGTAGGACAGGGTCATATCGCCCTGTCCGAATGCATATAGTCGACGACATAGTCGGGGAAAATATCGGGCCGTCTATCATAGAGAAACAGCAGGAAGTCTTTCACTTCCCTGTCCTTCAGGCTGGGCGGGTAAATCCAGATATCCGCGTCCGGGTCGGTCTTTGAGTACAGCATCAGCACTTCAAAGGGCATAAACATGGATTTGGCCCCTGCATTGCCCTTATACTGGCCCTCCATCATATGGATATCATCATAATCAATGCTGTGCTCAGCATGGCGTTTAAACAGGCTTTGATAGCCCCATTTGCGCATATAGATACGCTGGTCATCCCATGACAAACGGTATCCCCGGTCAATGGAATAGGAAATGCCCATCGGAACAATCATTAGAAAAAATGTGCCTACTACAACATCCCATTGGTTCGTTTGAAAAATTGCTATGTAATTACCAATTAGATAGACCAAAAAAACAATAGTAAAAGGTATGGCCTGACTAGGCGGCATTTTTCTTGTGAAATACCTTTTTGACCTTGCCATACACTACCCTATCTGTCTTTCTCTAGATTTTGGACACCGTTTGGATAGCTGGAATAAACGGATTCAAAATATTGTCTACCCACATTGTTGACCGGATTGGCCAAACCGCCCTTTATCGCATATTCGGGGCGAACCTGCACCGCTATCTGCCCGTTATTATAGCGCGTGTTCAGCGATTTATACTGTGCAAGTGGGCCAAGTCCTTTATTCACACCATAGAATTTAACATCGGGAATAATAGCACCGACTGTAGAGCCTACAGCAAAATTCCATGCTACGTCATTGAGGTTAATACTCTCTTGATAACCGAAGTGTCGATTTGTTAGCTGACCTGCAAAATTGCCTGTCGCACCATAAATCCCCCCATTGATAGAATTGTTAAAGGTCACACTCCCCGTTCTGACCACCTGAATTACGGTGACAGTTTACTTAACCCCTAATTAGGCTTTTGCAACAGCAGGCTTGGGTCCGCGTTTTTGCGGCCTGAACTGCAACCCACTCTTACGCTCCATATCTTCAAGCCATTCAGCCGAGCCGACTGGGCGGCCTATGCTTTCCGCCTTGCGCAGCGCTGCATAGGTGAAGTCCTCGTCAAATGCTTCATCAAGAAATGCCTCAAAGTCACCCACCCGCTCCAGCGCCGGTGCCACTGTTACCGCATGATCATCCTGCCCCTTGATCAGCGCCCTGGTACTTGACCATGGCCAATCCTCGGCCCGCTTCACAAGGCCCGCCCTGACAGGGTTAAGCGCCACATAGCGCAAGGCCGCGGCAAGATGCGTATCATCCATTGCGACCGAGCCGAAACGGCCCTGCCACAAATGTCCTGTCTTGCGCCTGCGTGCATTGACATAGCCGGTATAACGGCGGTGCACATCGCCAAATGTCCGCCGCAACCCATCCTCGTCCGAGGGTACAATGACAATATGCACATGGTTTGGCATCAGGCAGTAGGACCATATCTCACAATGCGCGTCTCGCGCAGCATCGCCCAATAGGTCGAGATACAGCTCATAATCGTCATCTTCAAAGAATGTTTGCGCCCGCCCATTGCCACGCTGTGTCACATGATGGGCTATACCGGGTAATACAATACGGGGAAGGCGGGCCATACGACATAGCTACGGTAATTTAGGGGTTTAGTAAACTGTCACCGTAATTTCTAGTAAACTGTCACCGTAATTTCCGTAATTTTGTCACCGTAATTTCGTAATTCCCTGGCGCTTGTTACAGCGCTTTGCCTATCTCAGGCATCCACTTCCATCTCCACCAGCAGTTCCTCTAGCCGGTCGGTTTTGAGACTGTATTTTTTGCCCGCATGAACCAGCGCAATCAGCGTTGCCTTGCGGAAGATGGTAATCAATTCGTCTTTTGATGATTCTATTAAAATATGTGTATCAAGCTCCATGGCCAACGGTAAATCACCGTGTTGTTCATTTATTCTTTCATAATGCGGCTCAACGTCATTTTTCAAACCATATCTAAGAATAAGGCCAATCCATTTAAATGGTGCATTGTCTAAGTAGCCAGAACAAATAATTTCTTGTTCTAGCTCATCACGAACAATACTCGTTATTGACCAAGGTTTAAATAATTTCAAATTTGCTTCTGTGAGAGAAACACCGCTTATTACTAGCTGCCGATTATGAGCCATATTATTAATTCTACCTGTCTAACGGATTCCCTGGTGGGCGCCCATAAAGTCTTGTATATGTTTGTATGAAACGAGTTTCATATGAACGAGCATCTGCTTTTGTACCAAATGTCTGTCTTATCTCAGTAGTATAATCATTACCAGTAGCACGTTGCAATGCTCTTGCTTGTTGCTCAGCCCTGATGGAAGCACTATCACGCTTACGCAGACCTTGGGCACTTTCGCCCACCTTATACAATGACCCGTCTGGTGACCGTACTGCGTAAACATGTGTATCGCCCACATAGCTCAGCGAGTTTTTGTGGATGGGTGCCACATTCGCCCTAATCACACTCTGCCGTGATGCGCTGGTGAAGCCGCCCACACGGCCGCCGAGTGTGGGATTTATTGCTCCCTTCGGCGCAAATTTGGCAGGTCCGAGTATCTCGGCGCCATAACCAAGAACTGTCCCCGTAGCCTTGCTATAGTCGCGTATGGAACTTGTACGTGCCACATCATAGCCCCGCGCGGCATAGGTCCTTGCGGAGGTATTGTCGCGGGTGACAAAGTCGACCGCATTGCCCGCCGCGATAAACGGTGCCTTGATGGTTTGGACTGGGCGGCCGACACCGCTCACCAACGCGCCGATGCCATTGCCCACCACACCCGTAAACGCAAAGGCTGCATCGGGCACAGCATAGGCGATCTGTGTCGCATAATAGCCCGCGCTACCTGCTGTCAGGCCCGCATCAATATTGTCACGGCCATTTTCATAACGGCTCACCACATAGTCTGTACCAGACTGTATCGCCCCGCCAATCGCATCAAACAGCGGACGGGTAAACGTTGCTGTCATGCCATATTGCTGGTCAGAAGATTCAGGATTGGCGATGGCTTGCGCAGCCGCAGCACTGGCAGATGCAGGTCGTGTTGTTTCAGCCTGTGCAAGGTTCAATGCCTTGCCAGCGTCAACAGCCTGATTTTCAAGGCGCGCTATCTCGGCACGGAAGCGTTCATTGATCTCGGTTCTTGCAGAATCCGTTGTCGCATTTGCTAACGCTTCGCGCCATTTCTTCTGCAGTTCCGGGATGTCCCGCTCTGTCTGTCCCCTGATAAGTGTACTATCGCCTAAGCCAGGGATAAACTCTTTCTTGCCAGTATTTACAATCGCATGCGCGCTATAGTCGAAGAAGCCGGAACCAAAACCTAACTGGCTGAGCAGGTCGATACTACCACCGCCCTTTGACCCATAAACCACAATTTCATTCACCGCATTATCGGCATTCTGCGCCTCTGCGCTGTCCTTGACGCTCTGTCCGTCGGTTTCCCGCTGCCTGTCGGCTTCGGAGCGTGTGGCCTCGCCGGAGCGGCCTTTATTGCTGCTTATACCATCAAAGGTGGAGTATAGCCCCTCTGCAAGCAGGCCGCCTGCCAGCTGTCCCACCGCTACCGAGCCTGCGCTCGCTAGGTTCCCCCCAAACGATGTGCCGGTGAGCGCGCTTCTTGTCGCCGCGCCCGCTATGGTCGCTGCCGCTGTCGTCGCCACGCGGCTGCCCAGATTGCCAAGGCCCGCGGCATTTGCCGCGATGCCCGCCGCGCTGCCTGCGCCCGCACCGACGCCCGCCACCGCAACGCTTGTCCAGCTAAAGCTGTCCTGCAGCCCCGTGACCGTCGATATGCCCTGCACCAGTATTTCATTAAAGGCGCCGCTCGTCGCCGCCGTGATTGGATCGCCCCCTACAGGACCGCCCACCAAAGCGCGCACGCCCGCTATCCCCAGCTCCTTGAAGTTGATGCCCTTCTGGTTACCGGTAAGGTTCAGCGATATCTGACGCGCACCATCCGCTAGGACCGGCGCAATGGGCGCCAGCGGGGTCAGCGAGAACAATACATTCACCGCAGTCGCCACCACCAGCGAGAGGATCACCCCAAGGGTGCCGCACCCGTTATCCGCCTTGGGCGGCGCGGGCGTGCCCGGCGTGGTGTTGCCGATCGCTTCTGCGGGGTTATAGACCTGGAACGTGCCCGCATTGTTGTGGACGTTATGCACGCCCGATGGAATGGTGAGGCTGCGCCCTGCCGCAAGCGGCTCGGAGCCATTCAGCCCGTTCGCCTCGGCTATCTTGTACCATAGCGCCGCATCGCCCCATACCGCGGCGGCTATCTGCTGCAGGCTTTCCCCGCCCTGCACCGTATAGCTGCCCGCAGAGCCGCCCGTGGTGGCCGCGTTCATATGCACGAAGTTCGCGTCAAAGTCCGCAAAGGGCGTACCGGTGTCGGTGCCGTCGCGGAATATGCCCTCGTCATTCTCATCGGGCTGCTGCGCATCGCGCGTGTCTATCTGCGCGTCATAGTCCACATTGCCCGTGCCGTTATTGCCGACCACGCCCATCTGGCGGCCGCCAAACATATAGGTGCGGGTCGAAGGATCCGCCCCGCTCACCCATTCACGCCGGTCAACAATCTGCCCGTTCATATCGCTCGCATAGCTGATCGTGCGCGGATCATCCCCGCCCGTGATCACCACGCTGAGCAGGTGGCCGTTACTGTCATAATTGTAATTCGAGATACCCGGGTTCACCCCCGAGCTACCCTGGCTATACGCATTGTCCAGCACCACACGGTCCTGCACCGCGCCATCGCGCCAGATATAGAAATGGTCGGTGTCGGTATCCTTATAGTCCAGGTCCTCCTGCGCAGAGCCGCTATAGTTCAGCACATAGCCCGAGTTGCTCGCGCGCCAGTATTTGACCTCGCTGTCCGCCAAAGTCGCGCCGGTGGACTGGATCAGGTAGTTCGGACCATTATGGTCCGGGCTGCCAACGCCCGTGCCATCTTCGGTAAACTTGTTCGCGGTATGGCTGAACAGCCAGTAGACTGTCGAATCATGCTCGACCTGACGCGTCTTCGCTTTTTCCGCGAGCACAAGGTCGCGCGCATCATATTCTATGTCATAGCGCGAATGCACAAACGAACCCGATGAATTATATTCATCCGATTTCGTCAGGCGGCCAAGATCGTCATATGTGTTCGACACGCGCAACGTTCCACTAACGCTGTTATTGCGCACCTGCTCAAGCTGCCCGGCATCGGTATAGCTGTAATATTCCATTGCCTTGGTGCCGGTCTTTGCCGTCATGCGGCGCCCGGCCTGGTCATAGGTCATGGCCGTGCCATTCGTGCCTGCAAGGATATTGCCGCCCGAACTGATGCCCTTGGTCACCACGATACGGTTCATGACATCATAGCTGTACCACAGGTCGGGTGCAGTGATGGCGGTGGCGGAAAGGTTGCCGTTCGCATCCATGGCGCGGTAGCTGGCGCTGACCTTGCGGATATTGCCGGCCGCGTCATAAGCCCATGTCTTGTGCGCCACATCATCGCCATTGCCCGTCGGCGGGGATTCGGTATAGCTTGTCATCCGGCCCAGTGCGTCATAGGTGACGCTGCCATCCTGGAGCGTCGCGGGGCTATATTTTGTATAAACCCAGCGCGACCCGGGATTAGGATCGTTGAGATCCGGGTCAAACATCTGTTCCACCTGGAAATGTGTCGAAAGGAGTATCGGATCGGGAGTGCCTTCTACATATTCATATGTCGCCCTGTGTTCGACCAGTTTTTCCGCGGTCAGCCGGCCCAGTGCATCATATTCATAGGTGCCGACCTTGTTGCTCCAGTTGGTATTGGTCACTTCCGGGCGCCCTGCGGTCAGCTTGCTTACCTGCCCGGTATTGTAATATTCATACTGCTTGGTGGCACCGGCAAGACTGTATGTTTCCTGCGTCATTCGCCCGGCAATGTCATAAGTGTAATCGTACGTATAACCGCCCATGTCGGTGCGCGTCACCATATGGCCGAACATGTCGCTGGTGCTGGCCGCGGCATGGATGTTGCTGTTTGCCCGGTCGGCAATGGTGCTGACCGTCTGTGTCCACCCGCCGAACGTGCCCAGCCCGGTGGTGGTGGCTGCCGCGTCCCAGCTATAGCTGGTCTGCGTGTCGTCGCCCGCGAAGTTTTTCTGTGACACCACGCGGCCCTGCACGTCGTAATCGGTGGTTTCGATCTTGTCGCTGCCGGTGAAATTCGCCGAGCCATGGAACGAATTGGTGTGCGCGGTGCGCTGGCCCAGCTCGTCATAGCGGTAATAGCTGTGGAAATCGTCGGTGGTCCCGGCGCCGCGTTCCTGCGTGACCTGTGTCAACCGGCCGAGGTTGTCGAACGTCTGCGTGGTGACACGGCCGATTTCGTCGGTCATTTCGCGTGCGTCGCCAAACACGTCATATTCGGTGCTTTTCTTGCCGCCATCGGCGTTGAACGTCGTGCGGATCACCGCTTCGCCGCCGCCATAGCCCGTGCCTTCGAGGAGCAGGTAGGTGGTGCGGTTGCCGCTATTGCCGCTCACCAGCCCCACATCATCCTTTGCGCTGGCAACAAGCGGCCCCTGGCTGAGGGAATAGCCACCATTCGCGTCATCCTTGCCCAGCAGGCGCCCGGAAATGTCGTAGAAATAATCCTCTGACGGTTTCACCCAGTTGGACGTGCCGTTTTCCAGCGTGATGGAAACAACCGGGCTTTCCTTGCGCAGCACGCGGCCCATGGTGTTGTAGGTGTAGGTGGTGGTATAGCCCAGCGCATCAGTATCGCTCACCATGTCGCCAAAGGCGTTATATGCGCGGCTGGTGGTAATGGGGGCCGCCGCGGCGGAAACCGCAAGCTCACGGCCCTCCTCTATGCCCTGCACCACCTGTCCGCGCGCATCGTACAATGTATAGGTGGCGTTGACCTTTGCATTTGTCGCCGCGTCGGCATGTTCCGCTTCGTCACGTGCCTGCAAGACAGTCATAGCGGAAATATCCGTGCCCGCCGATGTCAGCGCAATGGTCTGACGCCCGTTTGCATCATAGCCGAACAGTTTCGTGACGCCATCACCGCTATTGGTGCGCCACATGCGGCCACCCGCGTCATATTCGTAAAATTCCTGATATTTCGTGGCATCGCCAATATCGGCTGTGGCGATGTTGATCCCGCGCGCCATCATTTCCCCATGCGCGTTGTAGAGCATGTGGTTGCTGTCGCCATATTCCCATCCGTTGACGGCATCATCCTGTGCCACCGACTGGAACACCACACGGCCTCGCTGGTCATAGCGGGTGGCAATCGCTTCGGTTTCCGTCGTAGTGCCGTCGCTCAATGTGCGATCATAGGATTCCTTGAGCAGCTGTCCGGCCACGTCATAGGCATAGCTGCGGACATTGCCTGCCGCATCCGTGACCGATTCAAGCCGTCCGCCCTTGCCATAGGCATAGCTGGTCACGCGGTCATTCGCCGCCGCGCCGCCCGCCTTGCCGACTTCGCTGCGCACCAGGTTGCCCAGGCCATCATAGTAATTGTCGGTCTGCTGCTGCACGTTGCCGGTTTCGCCATAAGCGGCAAAGGCCGATGTGGTGACCGATCCAAGACGGCCGGTAGCGTCATAGCCATAGTCGGTATAATCGCCCGTCGCTTCTGTCCTGTTCGTCACCTGACCCAGGCCGTTATAGGCGAAGCTGACAGTCGCCTCGTTTTCCGCATTGCTGCGCGCGTTTATTGCGCCTGTGGGGTCATTATTGCCGTCCAGCACATACTGCCATGACGCTACATCATGGCGCGTTTCGGTGAGACGCTGGCCATTTTTGTCATAGGTAAACGTTGTGACACGGTCGTTATCGCTGTCAGGGGTAACTGATGGAGGCGTTGCGCCGGGCGTTCCGGCAAATGCACCCGCAAAGCGCGTTTCAGTGAGCACGTTGCCATCACTGTCATGATCCCATTTCGTGAGGTAACCCAGCTGGTCGACCTGCGCGATCTTGCGGTCCAGGCTGTCATAATAGCTGGTGATGCTGTCACCATAGGCATCGGTCTGCTCTATGATATTGCCATTTTTGTCATAGGCATATTGTGTCGATACAGGGACGTTTTCGCCAAGAATGTAGCTAGTCTCATAACGCCCGACATCCAGGCCCTTTACGGTGCTCTGCGTCATGCGGTTCAGGCCGTCATATTCGAAAACTGTTTCGCGGTAGGTATCCGCAGTTAGCGGTGCAGGTGCGGCGGCGCCCGATGTCACCGTGATTTCGCTGTCATAAACCCGGGTAGCGGTGACATTGCCATTGGCGTCATAGCTGTTTTCACTAAGGGTGCCCTTATAGTCGCCCGGTACGGTAGTAGGTTGCGCCTCGACAGAAGCGACCTGCCGGTTCAGCGCGTCATAATAATGGAACGTACGCATGCCATTCAGCGCAACGGTTTCTATGACATTGCCGTTTGCGTCATATATCGCGGTTTCAAGCGGCACCACGTCCGCCGTTACCGTATCCAGATCTTCACCAATCACGTCCACTGCCGCATATTCGGTTTCTATGAGGCGGTCATTCAGGTCATAGCGGTACAGCGTGACACGGGCCTCTGTCAGGCCTGCCGCCTCGGTCATTTTCGTGCGGTTGCCGCGCGCGTCATATTCGAACGTGTTGGTAACCGTCGTCGCTATGACATTGCCATTGGCGCCATGGATAGTCTGCGGCAATGTCTCGCTGATCAGCAGTCCGCGATCATCATAGACGTTGGTGATCGTGCCGTTCAGCTTGTTGGTCACCGAAATACGGTTGCCATTGGCGTCAAGGGTATAGCTTTCGGTAAAGCCCAGCGCATCGGTGGTAGAGATGACACGGCCCAGATCGTCATAGGTGAAAGTGGTTGTGGCGTCATTGGCCGCATCGTCAATGGTTGCCACATCAGGCATGGTGTTTTCGTCTATGGCGCTGATATCAAACGCGGTTTCGTAGCGCGTCACGCTCGCCACATCGCCAAAGCTGTCATATCCGGTTTCGGTAGCATAGCCCTCCGCATCGACCGACAGGACCACACGGCCCAATTTGTCGTAATAATTATACGCTACATTCAGGTTCGGGTCGGTGACTTTGACCAGGTTGCCCACCGCATCATATTCATACAGCGTTTCGGCATTGCTGGTGCCATCGATTGCGCGCGTTTCGCCTGTCACGCGGTCCAGCGCATCATAGACATAGGTCATGACGGTATCGGCATCGCCCGTTTCAATATCGCTCCCGCTGCTCGGCGCACCGACAGTGGGCGGCGTGTCCGGATCTACCGTGCCGGTATAGGCAGCGGCATAGCGCGTTTCGGTGAGCACATTGCCGTTATCATCATAGGTCCAGCTGGTGAGGTAACCCTCTGCATCCAGGCTGTCTGTCAGACGGTTCAGTGCATTATAGTAATTATGGGTTACGCCGTTATTGGCATTGATGGATTTGACCAGATTGCCAGCCGCATCATAGGTAAACTGTACCTGCGCCGTGGCGCTGCCGGTCAGCGTCTGTGTCTGGCTGTCAACGCGGCCCAGCGCGTCATAGGCATAGCTGGTCACGCTGTCGGTATTGGTGTCAGAAATGACAGTGGGCGGCACGTTCAGTGCGGCGCCGCTGGTCTGCCCGGCATGGCGGGTGACGCTAAGCACCTCGTCAAGCTTGTTATATTCGGTGCTGACCGCATAGCCCTCACCATCAATGGACAGCGTCAGGCGCCCGATATCGTCATAATAGTTATAACTATTCTTGCCGTTGGCATCGACCGTCTGCACCAGGTTGCCCTGGCTGTCATAGACAAAGGAGGTCACCGCATTGATGTTGTTGTCAGTGTCAATGGGCCGTGTCTCGCTGATAAGACGTCCCAGTTCGTCATAGGCAAAACTGCTGGTGATATCGCCCGCAGCCGTAACAACATCATTTCCTGCACCTGAACCAATAGACGGCAGACTGCCATCTGCGGGTATCGCGCCTATTGCATTTTCGTAGCGTGTGACGCTCTCGACCTGTCCAAAGCCATTATAGGCCGTACCAGTGACATAGCCTTCGGTATCGACAGACAATATTTCGCGGCCAAGGTCATCATGGAAAATATGCGTCTTGTCATTATTGGCATTGGTGGTTTCGGTGAGATCACCGAAATGGGTATAGGCAAAACTGCTGGTTGCCGCATCCGCCGTTCCCGACGCGCGCGTCTGTCCGGTCAGGCGGCCAAGCTGGTCATAGCTGAAAGTAGTGACGCGGCCATTCGCATTTGTCTGGCTGATTGTCTGGCCAAAGCCGTCATAGCTGGTCGATACTTCAACCGATTGCCCACCCACTGCAGGGCTGATGGTCTTTGTAACGCGGCCAAGCACATCATATTCATGGGTGGTGACATTGCCGTTTGCGTCGGTTTCCTGCGTCAGGTTGCCAAGCCCGTCATAGGCATAGCCAAGCGTGATTTCATCCCCCGTCCCGGCAGCATGTTTTTCGCTTATGACACGGCCCGCGCCGTCATAGCCATATTCGGTGGCGCGCGCATCCGCCGTACCGAACGCCTCAGTCATGCTTTCAATCTGGCCTGAGCCATTATAGGCGTAGCTGGTGATGATGTTCTCAGCATCAGTGGTGCGGCTGACACGGCCATTGGCGTCATAGGTAAAGGCCGTTTCGGCATAGGCACTCGCGCCCAGCAGGCCTGCAATATCGGCCAGCACGGTCGTATCGGTGGCAGCAATAGCGCTGTCAAAGCGCCGCGTCCATGTCACCTGGCTTTCGACATCATATTCGTTCTGCGTGACAAAACCTTCGCCATCCACCGTGTAGATGACTTCGCTTTTTTCGTTGTAATAGGTGCGCGTGACGCGGTTTTCAGCGTTGGAGGCCTGCCCGTTGGTCCAGCTGGCCATGGTGAAGAACGTGTCGGCAGTATCCGTATCATGGACCCCGGCATAGGCCACTGCCTTGATAAGGCGTCCCGTATCGTCATAGGTAAAGCGGCTGACCTGCCCTTCAGCATCAGACGTAACAAACAGCCGCCCTGCTGCGTCATAGAAATTATAGCTGGCCCGGTCATTCACGGCATCCGCCATGGTACCCGCAACGGTCTGCATATTGTCGTAACTGTAATCACCATCGGGATATGCGGTACTCGAAACATCCGGCAGCACAGCCGCATATTGGGTCGTGCGAATCAGCCGGCCCGGCTCGTCATAGATATATTCAGTCAGCTGCCCGCCATTATTCGCGGTGAAACGCAGCTGACCCTTATTGTCATAGGTGTAGCGGATATCCCGGTCCGCCTGCGCTGTTGTGGCAAGCCCCGCCTTCAGCGTGGCAAAATCGCCGTTCAAACGGTCCGCCACCGCCGTAGCGCCCGCATAGGCGATTTCCTGTGTCATGCGGCCCGCATGGTCGTATCCGGTTTCGCTGAGATAGCCCGCACCATCCAACGTGCCAACAAGCCGTCCATCACCGTCGTAGAAATTGCGCGATATACGGTCAGCCGCATCCGCAAATGCACTGGTATCAATCGCTTCGGTCGGAAGCGTCGTTTTAAGCGCAGTCACGTCCAGAATATCATCATAGCTGACCGTTTTCAGCAGGCGGCCCGCACCATCAAATGTGAATTCGGTGACACTGCCCGCGCCGTCTATCACCTGGACCAGGCGGCCCGCATCATCATAGACATTCCACTGCCAGATATCCCCGGCATGCGCTGTACCCGGCAAAAGCGTGGTGTAATCAACATCCACCGGGTCAAAACCGCTCGCCAACGACGCTAGCTGCGTCGCATCCAGCTGTTCGTGATAGACGACTGTCGCGACAAGCCGCCCTTCTGAATCATATTTATATTCGGTAAGCGACCCGTCCGGCGCGACGTCCAGCACCTTGCGCCCCGCATCGTCATGGAAAAAGTGGGTGTGCTTGTCGAGTGAATCCGTCGCCATGCGCAATTGCCCACGGTCATTATAGGCATATTTGGACGACCTGTCATTGGCTCCGTTCACCGAACGGATCTCGTGCAAAAGCTCGCCCGCATTGTTATAAGTCGAGGTCCGCGTTAGCCCGCTCTCCAGTGTAACGACCGTCTGAATCGCAGCATCGTTGAAAACAATCGAAGTCTCGGCATTGTTGAAATCATTGGACAGCACCACGCGGCCCAGCCCGTCGTAAACAAAGGTTTCAGTATTGGTCTGCCCGACCAGGCGGCGCTCAAGCAGCTGCCCGGCCTGGTCATAGGTGTAATAGGTGGTCGAACTGTCGGCCGCGCCCCAGTTCATCGTGCCATCAGTGGTTGCTTCGCCCAGCTGGATGGTGCGCTTCACATTGCCGCGCGCGTCGAACAGGTTGTAAACCAGCTCAACCTGGCTGAGATCGCCCTGGCTGGTGCGCCAGGTGGCAACCTGCGTCAGGCTTGGCGCGTCATCATGATTGAGCACCGGTTCACCTACAGGATGCTCATAGGGATGGTCCGGGAATGTGATGACCCGCTCAAGCTCACCCGTGCCGCGGTACACATATTCGATGACATTGTTTTCCGCGCTGACGATGAAGCGCATGTGGTTTTCGCTGTCATAGACATAGCGCACGGTCGATGCCTCGTCCGCCCCCGGTTCGACCGAGGTGTCGGCATAAGGTTCGAACCAGCGCGTCTGGGTCAGCATTTCATTATTGGCGCCATAAGTGCGCGTGACGGTGTTCCCCTCCGCATCCCGCATCATAATGACATTGCCGTCCGCATCATGCGTATAGGTCGTGGTGCGACCTATGTTCTGGCCGAGCAGCAAGGCTGCATCCATCGCCACGTCCAGCGTGTCCGTACCCGTCAGCACTGCCGTATTGTTAATATCACGCACTTCTGGACGGAAGATATGCGTGTCATAGGTATCAGCAATTGCCCCAGCGGCAAAAAACATGCTGCCAACCGTATTGTCGACGCGAGAGGGATTCCATCTGTAGGAAATAGTGTTCAAACCATCAATTTTTGCACCTGTCTCCAGATCGTATACACCCCCGTGCGTACCGTCCGGCGCAGTCGCAGTCTGGTTTTTATCCAAGACATATCCAACCACCTTATACCATTTTCCGGCCGTCAGTTTTGCATCCTGATCAGCGGTGCCGATATCAATAAAATAGGGCCATTGGCTGGCAACCCCGTCCCTGTTACGAAGCATCTGTGTGTTGGTATCAGTGGTCGAGCCGGGTCCAAAGCGCAGCCTGTGTCCGGCGGGGCCATCTTCCTTTTTAAAATAATAGGTGAATTCATACGACTTGGTGTCATCGATCGTAAAGTCACCAGTCGTCGTGCCACCGCCCGCTGCCGCAGTCCCGGAATCATTACCCAGCACAAGACTTGCCGCAGGTGACTGTCCGTACGGCCCTTCCGTTTCCTCCCACTTTGTTTCAGCAAGATTCCAGCCTGCCCAGTTTGCGGTCAGACCCGTCCCGTCAGCAGGGGCACTGGCTTCGTCATCCGGCCAACCCGCAGTATCAATCTCGTTACCACCCAGTCCCGCATCGGCATGGGTCGGCGGCGGCGCGCTATCTGTTTCGGTCATACTGACCAAATTGCCGTCGGCATCATAGGTATAGCGGATTACCTGTGACAAGCTGCTGGGATCAGTTGCATCCTCCGGCGGCGCGGTCAGCTCGACCAGGCGTCCTTCGGCGTCATAACGCAGTTTCGTTTCCCCGCCTGCCGCATCGGTGACCGTGGTCACATTGTTTGCGGTGTCATAGGTGATGGTGGTCGTGCGGAATGCATTCCAGCGGGTATAATGATCAAACTGACTGACACGGTACTCCCCGT
Organism: Sphingorhabdus sp. Alg239-R122; assembly: GCF_900537065.1. Taxonomy (GTDB): domain Bacteria; phylum Pseudomonadota; class Alphaproteobacteria; order Sphingomonadales; family Sphingomonadaceae; genus Alg239-R122. Next base: position 31,343 of record NZ_UNRC01000016.1, read on the forward strand.
CAACGAGCGCATAGGCGATGTTAATCTTGCTTTTGTCCGATTGCGTAATCTGGCTCACCAGGCTGTCAGTCGCCGGCGGGTTCGCTCCACCGGTGCTGGTCACATAAAGATAGCTTGTCGTGTAGGTTTCACTATCGGTCGTGTCATGGGGCGTAAGGTCGGTCGTGACAGTCTTGAGCCTACCCAGATAATCATAGGTATAGGATACGCGTGTCAGCGTTTCCGGCGCATTGGCATTGGCATAATCGGTATAGCTGGTGATGACCTCGGCAATATTCTGGCTGGGCACGCTATTTACGTCTGCTTCATATGCATAGGTAACATAGCCGCCGTCCGCCGTGGTCACCGTCTCCAGACGGCCATGCATGTCATAAGCGAAGGTGAGTTTCTGATTATCGGTATCGCGGACCTCGGTTATCCGTCCGCTATTCAGGTCGTCATATTTTTCGGTGATACGGCTGTCGCCATCGGTCCAGGTCCACACATTAGACGCAAAGGTGAGCTGGTCATGCGCGCCGCCGCCTGCCTTGCTTACATAGGCGTTCTCCGTGCTGTCCCACGCATATTCAATATCGCTGCCATCCGCGCCGGTGCGGCGCACCGTACTGCCGGCCGTGTTCACCGTTCCGGTCAGGCCATGGACACGGCGATAGGTCGACTGTTGCCACTTGTCGTCATTATCACCGTCAAACCCGCCCTGCGAGTTATAGGTGCGCGAAATACCCACATCGGGCCCGCGCCCGACCAGGAATTCATCACGGTGCGATATCAGCAGGTTGCCATTCGCCGCATTGAAAAACAGCTGCTCACCCGCCCGGCCCAGTGATGACTGGCCCAGCAGTCCGCCCGCACCCAGCACGGAACCCGAACCGCCTTCAAGACCGGAACCAAGACCTGTAAATATCGCTACCATTATTCTTCCTTCAAACTCGAAGGGAGAAGGCACACCTGCCCGCTACCCACACATGAATCAGAAGAAAACGGAAATGGTTTAGGTAAATTTGCAAAAAAATTCTGCGTATCACCAATTATCGGTGCATATTGGTTATCATAACCATCAATAGCCCGCAAAACCCCGCCTGCTTTAGCTGGACCTCTGATGAAGCTAAGGCATGGGGAAATCTGACAAACACAGTGATTGCTGCATTCGCATCGGGAAAATCAAATCCAACGACACATGAATTTAGCGGTGCTGAATTGGATCGCTGAGGAAGCGGATACCGTCAATGTCAGCAGAAGGAGCTGGGTGGGTGAGATCATCTACACCTATTACAAAGAACACAAAGCGGATGAAGGCCTGCGCAAGGATGTCGAGGATATCTTGCAGCAGTCCATCTTTACCAATGTTGCTCTCGATGGTCTGCTCGCTAACCATGACGATGTAACTCTGCGCGACAAGGTACATGATGTCTATCGACGAACGCATACAGAAAACGGAAAAATTCGCGGAAGGCGGGTTTTACAATCAGAATTGTGAATGGCTGTGTTCGGGATCGAGTCCGAATAAGAATTTTGCTACCAGTTAACAGAACAAGCAGGTGCGGGAGGGAGAGTACCCATTACCGGTGGTTCGGGGAAGTATTGGGTGGTACGTTGCACGCCTACGGCAGTATCCTTGCCAAACAACAATTCAATTAACTTTAGTGATTCGTCCAATGCCGAAGATATGCCGCCGCCTGTGAGGCGGTTTCCTGAAACCACATATCGCGGATTTCCCTCTGCAACTTCAATCTCGGAGAATCGTTGTAAACATTTGACGAAAGCCCAATGTGTTGTCACCTTATGACCATCTAAAATTCCAGCTTGCGCCGCTAATAAAGCACCCTCACAAACAGAGCAAACCCAGTTAGCTTTCTCCGCTGTTTGTTTTATGTACGCCAAATAAGCTGAATCTTTATCTGACATTATTTCGCTTAGTTTTGAAGGATTGCCACCCGGAATCCACAGTATATCTAACTCCGGTAACTGACTGAAGCTTCTATCGGCAAAAAATTGAACACCATTTATTGAAGTAACCGGTGCACCATCTTCCGATACAATGTAATATTCGAGTCCATGCCTTTTAGGCACCCAGGTGAACATTTCAATTGGACCGGTAACGTCTAAAAGATTGACCTCTTCATATACAGGAATGCCGATTTTCATTGGGCAGAATCGATCTGAACGAGCTCAAAAAGAGCACCAGCAACTTTGTCGGGCTCGTTCTGTAGTCGAACAAACGAGTGTGCAACCTCACCACATCCATCAAGCACGAAAAGTTCGATCCTATGTGAAGTGACTCGTTTTTCTTCGAAACTCACTTCCAATTCCATTGACTTAACCAGTTGATCAAAGCCTTCTGAGATCCTGAACATTCTATAGTCTTCGCTGAATCTAAAATTTCTGGCTTCGCCATAGGATTTCAATGCGGTTGGCGTATCGAATTGAGCATCATATGACACGGCACACACACGAACCTTTCCTTCCAGGCCCCTTTTTTTTATTTCTTCTTGGATACGAGCGAGGTTATGAATTGTGCGGGTACACTTGTTGGGATTACCGCACCGCGTGTAGAAAAAGCCAACTACGATGGGCTTGCTGCAAAAGAAGTCATTCCATCGCAGTTGCGTGGCGTCTTGATCCTCAAGTATGACGTTCTGAGGTGGCCACTCGCCGCCCTTAGCTTGCGGTTGTGTGAGTTCCTGAATTGAGGCAGTTCTAGGCCTGTCGGACGTTCCGCAGCAGGTTCCAGTCTCGCTCTTAATAGAAGCGATACAAGCGATCAGATCGCGGTGGGCCTTGCCAGAGAGGTTGGGCTTATTATTGGCGAGTTGCTCCAGGGCAGGAAGGATTTCCCAGGCACTCGGACCAAAATGAGCTAAAGTCTGAAATATCTCGGTGAGGCCAGATGAAACCTCGGTCTGTGGCCACTCGACGCGGTAACTAAGAAAACTCACTGGCCGATCCGACTGCCATATCTGAAAAATTGCTTTAAAGAGCAATTCAACCATTCCGGGATCTGGTTGAGTCCCACCCCGCAAAGCGCATGCCGCAGCTGCGATGGAATAGGGATGAGGTGAACTCTCGAGATTTTCGCGGATGTACGGCAACGCGGCGTCAGTTAGCCCAGTTAACTCTAATGCAGCCATCGCGTAGGCGCGAAACTTAAGAACCTCATTTGCTGTACGCCCGGAATAAAGCGGATGCCCCTCCGAGAGCAGATATACCAAATCTAGAGCTCGGCCCTCCGGACGATGTTTAATGTCATCGATATACTCGACAAAGGTACCCAATGGTGTCGTTGCATCGAAGCCGTTCCTGTTGTCGCAAATTTCTGTTGGACTCGAGGGCCTGTCAAGCAATGCTTCAGTCATCGGAAGCGTTATCTTTATCAAGTAGTGTGCTCGCAGCTGATTGAAAAGACTTCGGAGCGCCCTTCCGCAATTTCTTCACCAGTTCCTTGGCCGATGTGGCGGCATTGGCGTCTTGCACGGCGGCGTTTGCGATACCGTTAACCAACCATGGTGCAAGCTTGCTGTCTGCGCCGGACGTATTGAGCATATCTTCGGCTGCGCTTAGGAACGCATCAGGATCCGCTTCGCTGACCATCTCGGGGATCATCACCCGCGCCTCAAGCGGCACACTGTCATCTTTCATCAACGATATCAGGTCTTCGCAAGCTTCTGGGTCCGAAGGCATCTGCCGAATCGCCTCGATTTGGCTTTCTTTGCTAGGTGGGTCGATCATAATCTCTCGAAGAACTGATGAAGGCAACGCTTTATCGTCTCGTCCCAGCATGGCGAGTGCGCTTGCTGTTGGTACAAGCTTCTCATTCTCCGGCTTGTCAGAGGTAACTTCCTCCAGCAATCGCTCTTGGACAATGTCATCTTTCATCGCGGCGAGCGTGGCTATCGCGCCATGCCGGAGATCTATATCGGTGGCCTCAATCTGTCCTCGAAGTGCATTCACGATCTCGGGCTGTAATCTGCGAGCTGCGGAAGAAAAGATGCTCACGGCGTTAAGCGTGCTGAGTGCGCCAGTCTTTTGCTCAGGAGTGGCATCCTTGTCGTTGATAACACCAACCAGCTCAGAAAGCTTCTCGTTACTATTGGCCAAATTGAGGATAGAATTTAAATCGTGGTCTACGGACGACCTATGCTTCTCAACTCTATCCAAGATCTTATTCCGGTAATCCGAGACACTCATCGCTTAGTCCTTTTCTCTGAATTCTTAACGCTCTTCGATACACAGACTTATGAATTTGTTCGTTCATGATCGAATGGCACATCATCATACGCAAAACCAAGATAGTTGGCGGTCAGGCGCTGTCCAAATGCATCAAGGGCATCCGAAATTGATGGCATGTTATCTCTTTGATCAAATTCTTTGCCTGTCCTAGATTTCGTGAAATTACGGCTACGCGATCCGGGAGGGCGGAGATTGTATGGCTTGGACCAAGTGTCGTCCCAAGGCCACTGCAGCGCATCCACCACCGCGTAATCCTCTGGGAAAAGACCGATAAGGTACGAAGGGGTTGTGAAAGATATCTCTCGCTTGTTCTGGTGAGGATATGTTTCGACCTCTGTGGGTAAGTCTCTATCGAAAGTAAACTGCCATTTAGCCCAAAGCCTATCAACATTGCAGTGTAAGAGGAAAAACAGCGGATCCTGTGGCGACATTGTAATGTCGTTTATGGGACCATTAAAGCTTACATGAGCCGAACCGTGAGGACGACCTTCCGACCTCGCGAATCCTCTGGGAGGGCGACGAAAGCCATATTCATTGTTATCTCCGCCTAAGGCGAGAGTTTCATCTTCTGTAATCATCCTGATTCTACCCCACCCAGGAGCAGATTCCTTGCTTGTGTCGAAAAATGCGACACGCTCTATCCCGTTCGTGTTGCCAATCTTCCAATCAGATAACCTGTTCTCGCTTGAAAACTGGGCCAGACGTCCACAGCTCGTTCCCTGAGTGAAGTTTGCAGGCGATCCTGTAGCGGGGTCAATTGCACCGAGTGGAATATGATCCGTCGCGCCTATGAAATCCTCGTCGAATAGCCTTGGGGCTGGCCTGTCAAAACGCCAATATGGCAAGGACACTGACGGGTTAACAAGTTGTAGTTGTCGCTCAAGATCAAGAAGATAGAGCCGATGCCAAGGGAGGAAGTGCGTGTCATCGTGTAGCGAATTATATGCGCCACCTACGTGCATGGCAACGAAATCAGTAACATAAATTCCTTTGCCGTATGAGTTGAGTTCAGCAAGAGCCTTTGTAAAGTCATAACGCGCATCATCGGTCATAAATTGCGCATCGCGGCGCACGCGAATCATGAAGTCGAGCCAACCTTTGATGTTCTCTAGGTTGTCGGCCCAAGCCGCCTCTATTCTTACGTCCTTACCCTCTGGGCTAGCTCCGTTGTGAAGTTTGCCCTCCTGAAACTTTCCAGCTACGAAGCATGTGGCCTCTCCATCCTCACCCAAGTCCAGTTCCAATTCATCGACCGGTTGGGAGCCGGTATCTTCTTTAAATTCCAAACGGGTATTGCTATTTGTAAGGGACTTCGATTTCAGCTTTACCTTGTTTGGCTTTCCCGAAGGATTATTGCCTTTGACCATTAACTGCACGGGAGACCATCCGATGTAGGCCCTCTGCTCACTCTTCTCTTTCGTGTCCGCATTGAACGGCCTCAGTTGGATTTCAAAACTCATGCCCACTCCTCAAGTATTTTCTCAGTTCATTGTCTCGGTCAGCCTAAATTCGGGCGACTTAAAGATGCTCAAATATCTTGTAGGTGCCCGAACCAAGAAATTGGGGACTAGCCGTCGGCCTGTTTAACCATATAGAAGGTGGCCGCATATCCAGCAGGGCTGTCGCCATGCGCAACTGTACGAATCACGGAGCCAACAATCACATCAGCCTGATCAGTTGCTCCAGGCCACTCGTGTGTTCGCTCCCCATGATAATCATACACCCAACCTTCCGTATCCGTTCCTACTACGCCGGTACCGGTCCATCGAATTCCAACTATCCCGCCAGTGTTTCTTAACAGCTCTCCTCGAAGCAGGAGTTCGTAGCCTCCACCCATATCAAGTTTGCCGTCCAGAATTTGATCATAGGCTATTTGGCCGAATGTAATAATTCCAGCGCCAAATCGGAGGTCGTTAAAAGGTTTTTGGATGTCCGGATCGTCATGCAAACTTCTGTAGGCCCATGAACCTTCATAAAACTCATATTCAGTCATTTTTATTCACTCCTAGATTTGAAACTAGATTGGACGAGAATTTTCACTTTTTGACGCGTGCCTTTTTTCGATCTGCACATACGTGGCATGTTTTCATGCAGTCTTTTGGTACCGAGCCATCATCTTGTTCGGCTGGAATTTCTATACTTATTTGGCGTATTTCATTGTTCTCACCACATATCGAGAAGGTAAGTTCCTTTGTCGAATTTTGATGGATAGGAATATTGAAGCCAACAAGGGCTAGGGAGAATATTAGATGCAACCAAAGCATCTAAATATCCCCCTTTAAAATATAAGTAGGAAGAGAAGTTTCGCGATTTTCAGAAATTTCAAAAGCACACATGTGTTCGCCCCCAACTATAATGGAATTGTTAAAGTTCAGTGCGACTCTTATTAATTTTCAAGAAAGATAACACAGTTTTTATCTTCCGTTAAGCAAAAAATTTTGCTGCAGCACAGTATTTCTCAGAGTAATCTCTTCTAAAAAATATACATGCGTTGTGATTTCATGATTTGATCGAGAAAAAACATTCGTCTCATCTTACATTTATTGCCAGACCAGTTAAACTGTTAGCGAGTATGATTCTAACAAAATACCAGTTGCCGGTTTGTTGGCGGGAAACAAGCTCAATTGAATTCCAATACAGTCGGTAAGTTATAATGAGTTGCTCGATAACCCCTGCAAGCAGCGCATGTGTGCTTAAGGAGTAGATTACAATGAAAGCCACCGAAGCAAGCCTATTGGCATTCCTCAAGAAGTCACCGCAGTTTGTGATACCAATTTATCAACGGACCTACTCGTGGACCGAGAAGGAGTGTCGACAGCTTTGGTTGGACATTATTCGAGCCGGGACGGACAATACCATTTCTGTCCATTTTATTGGCTCGATTGTCTATATTGAGGATGGCCTATCGCAGGTTTCGCATCAAGCCCCTTTGCTAGTCATAGACGGGCAGCAGAGACTAACCACCGTTACATTATTGCTAGCAGCTTTGGCGGCAGCAATTAGTGAAGACGAGCCAATTGATGGCTTTTCAGCACGTAAACTGCGTAACTATTATCTACTCAACCCAGAAGAGGAAGGAGAGCGTCATTTTAAATTGCTTTTATCTCAGACTGACAAGGACAGCCTAACTTCAATTGTCAGCCAGAAGGAACTTCATTCCGAAAAGTCCGTGCGTGTCATGGAGAACTTTGAGCTGTTTCAATCACTCATTGCTGGAATGGGGAATAATCTCGAAAAGCTATGCAAAGGTCTCGCCAAACTTGTTGTTGTGGATATTGCGCTGAGCAGGGATCAGGATAACCCTCAGCTCATTTTTGAAAGTATGAATTCGACAGGTCGAGAATTAAGTCAGGCTGATCTAATCCGAAACTTTATACTTATGGGCTTAGAACCGGGCCTTCAATCAAGCTTATATGAGCAATTTTGGAGACCCATGGAGCTGAATTTTGGGCAAGAAGCTTACAACGCCCATTTTGATAGCTTCATGCGGCATTATCTCACTGTAAA
>NZ_UNRC01000017.1 GCF_900537065.1 Sphingorhabdus sp. Alg239-R122
GCTTTCATCCGTGTGGGTGATCCGGCGAATGTCAAAGTGACGGCGTATGATTTTTCGATTTATGGCGGTCTGACTGGTAAGGTTGCGGAAATTTCTGCCAACAGCATATATGATGAAGTTGAGCAGATGACTTACTTTACTGTGGTTATCGAAACAGACAGGGCTTATTTGCTGGCAAATAAACAGAAGTTGCCCATTACGCCTGGCATGATTTGCGATGTCGAGATCATCACTGGCCGTAAGAGCATTCTCAACTATTTGTTGAAACCAGTTATAAAAGCCCGCTCAGAAGCGCTGTCGGAACGCTAAGCCAGAGGCTTGGAGTACATGGTTTTAGTTGCACGGGGCTTTGGTATATGCGCATGAACGCGCGCATGAACCCTACCTATCAAAACAAACATGCATCTGGATTCATACGGGAGCGGGATAAAGCCTTTTACCGGCTGGCAAGTTGAACCGGAGTGGTCGATACCTTTGGCTGATAACGACGGCCATGCATCCATTTTTTGGAACCGCTGAATGAGAATACCGGCATGTAGTCGTGGTTCTGCCTCGCATCAACAATGCGGTTGGTGTTGCTGTCAAGCAGCAGCATCTCACCATCCAGCTTGACGATTAAAATGGCATGATCCGCGCGGCGGACAAGATCTCGGACCACCACAAACTGCATATCCTGTTCACGAATACCGGCAGCCATGAGCAATTGCATTTTGCCGATTGCATAGTCTTCGCAATCTCCCCGGCCAGAGCGCAAGGTCTGCAACGCTGGCGCCCATGAATCGCGTGTGCCTGTCATACGGATATCATCGGTATATGTGATCGCGGCGTTGACCCAGTTGTTTACGCGATGGATAAGCTGTCTTTTGTTGCCATGCCGGCTGATGCCAGCCGCAGCCATGTATTCGCGCAGGGCAGTTTGAGAGCGTGTTTTCGCGGCAGAAACATAGTTCCACTTTCTGTCCAGTGGTGTGCGCCGTACAGGCAGGGCGGCCGTGCCCAGTATGTCGTCGCTATATTTGCTATATGTGCCATTCCTCTTGGGAAATACTGTCTTTTTTATGTCGGCCAATTTTCTTGTTTGAGAGGCCCCTAGGCGTGGTTGGCAGGGTGCGGCACTATAATTGGTGGAAAATCTGAGGGAAACGGCGGCCCGTAACCGCGGTGTTGAAGTAATGCGTGATTGCATGCTTGTTGCGGTGGTCGCCATGCTGGCCTGCTGCCGTTTCATCTGTTCGAATTTACTAGGAATTCCACCCAATATGGCTGCAGATTTCAGGCGTGGAGATGCAGCCGTCATTTGCCGGGACCCGCTAGCTGGCGACAGGGAGCGGATAGATTTGAAATTCATTTCCGCTGCACAATCGGGCTGCATGCGTGTGTCGATATCCGACAGGGCTAAGGCCTGTGCCGGTGCGGAATATAGGCATGAACCAGCCAGCAGCACTGCTGTAACGGTCTGCGCGCAAGGCCATGCCCAAATGTTGATCCCCTGTGTCATGACAATGGGGATAGGCGGGTGAAACGAATTTACATTTAAGCGTTAAAGTAAACGCCGCGTTAAGAAAAAAGCAGGCAGCCCCCCTCTTTCCCAAAGCTGGCTGCTAGGGAAAACACTAAGATAATCCGGACCGGCTCTAACTCTTGGGAGCCGGCGGCGCGGGCAGACTAGAATTACCAAGGTTTTAGTGAAAATGGAAAGTGGTGCCGCTTACGTGACTCGAACACGTGACCCCATCATTACGAATGATGTGCTCTACCAACTGAGCTAAAGCGGCCTTGCCAACGACTGCATCTACAATCGATGTCTGGACATGCCCGTTACCAGCCTGTTTCTGTGCTGGCAAGGCTTGGCATGTACTGTACCCCATATTCAGCATAACTATGGCATGAATGTCACGTGCCATAGGTGACTAATATCAAATATCTTCACGCGAAACATAATTTCTTGCTGGTTTAACAGACTATTTACCATATTCGGCGAAAAGAGGCTCTAAGGGCTCAAAATCCAAGAGGCATATATGGATAATTATCGCGGTATTGATAGGGATAGCGGACATTTCGAAGTCCAGCATTACGATGTGGATGAAGAAATGGATGGCGATGATGCTGTCATGGATGCGCGTCACAGTTTCGGCACGGACGAACGACGCATGCATGTGCGAGCCTATAATTACTGGACGGCACTGCTTGGCGATAAGAGCTACCCTTCGATAGAGGATCTTGACCTTGATGCCAGCCCTGACTTCCAGACGCAGGGCGTGTTGCTTGACTTCACGTCGGGCCTAGAGAACCCAGCAATCCAGCATCTGGGCCCCGCCCTTGCCGATGAGTGCGGCATCTATGAAGAAATTGGCTATATCAGCCAAGTGCCCCCACGCTCACTGCTGTCACGTATTACAGACCATTACATGCAAATTATCGCGAACAAAGCCCCGATTGGTTTTGAAGCGGAATTTGTGAATCAACGCGGTGCAACGATTTTGTACCGCGGTATATTGCTGCCATTTTCATCGGATGACGATACGATTGATTTCATCTGCGGTGTTATTAACTGGAAGGAAATGGCTGGCCAGGCGGCGACTGACATGTTGGAAAAGGAAGTGGATGAAGCAATCCGCACGGCGCCGCGAAAAATTGAACAAGGCCCGGTCTGGGCGGATGGACCTTTGTCTGATGATACAGATGTGGACAGAGATACAGACAAAAATGCAGATGGGCTGAATAGCCTGCCTGTACCGGATTTCAGCGCTGCATATGATTCTGGCAAAAGTGCTACAGCAGGTTTCCAGAGTTTTGAGAAAGAACCTTTGGAGCTGACCGACAAAATAGATGATCTGGAAAATGAAGATCAGATCGAAATTCCCACAATTGAGGAACAGTTTGCAGGTTTCAGCGCGTTTGAAATAAATGCAGTAGCCAGCGAAATTACCGAAAATGAAGCTGCAAAAAACAATGACAGTGTATCCGATGCTGCCGGACATGGCGAAGCCGGTTTGCCGGAAAATGCAGGGTTAGCCGACTGGTTGCATGAAGCGCGTGCGACAGCGCAGCAGGCTGCCGCATCTGAAGAACGCACGCGTTCGGCGTTGTACAAGGCAATTGGCCGTGCATATGACTTCTCTGTCATGGCGGCGCGCAACAGGGATGAATTTCTGGAATTGCTGGACGAATCAGGTCTGACATATCAGGAGCGCGCGCCGATGACGCCGGTCGTTAAACTGGTTTTCGGCAGTAATTACGACAAAACGCGGCTTACGGAATACGCCACTGCACTAAGCCATGCGCATCGCGAGGAAATAGAAGTTGGTGCCTTGGCCGATTATCTGGAAAGCTACAAAGGCGGCCTGAAAGCGGTTGTCCGAGAAGAGCGCCGTCTCAAGCGGCCTGAAAAAGCACCTGCTGTTGATGATAGTCTGGACCAGGCCTACGCCGCATTTCGCGAAGCAACACCGGTCAATTTGAATGAGGTTGAAAGCGGTGACGCGGAGTTTGTCGTATTGCTCGCGCGACGCGACTCCAACGGCTCGTTGGGCATAGTAGGCTCCGTTGCAGGAGATACAGAGCTCACCGACAAGGTTGTCACGCGAGCTTCCATTTGAATGCAGAACAAATAGTACGCGTTTCGACAATAAAATTATTCATCGTTGATGTGACAACACTTGAGCATTGGCTCTGAGTGGCGCATAAGTATCTTGCATTAGCCGGGTGGAATAGTCCGGTATGATCGGGGATATTATGGCCAAAGCTTCGAAGAAAAAATCCGCCACTAAACTTTCCAGACAAGATACAGAATTGCGTGATGCGCTCGCTGCCGCTTTCCGGCACGGTGCCTTGCCTGGTGAAAATGAGGGTTTTGGTGATGCAGCCTGTGTGGGGGCTGCTGAGTTTGCGCTCAAGGCTGCTATGGTGCGCAAGGGAAATGCGCCTTCCATAAAACTCGAAACGGTGAGCGGAACCGGGGCGAAACGTCATATGCGCATTGTTATCATCAACAATGACATGCCTTTCCTTGTCGACTCGATTGCCTCGACCATTACAAGTTTCAATTTGGCCATTGATCGTATCATCCACCCCGTTTTGGCTGTGCGCCGTGACCTTGATGGAAAACTGCTGGAAATATGTGAAGGCGCGGACAGTAGCGGCGAGCGGCAAGAATCTCTCGTTTATATGGAAATTGCGCGGGCAGATGCAAAAGAGCGCCGCCTGCTCAAAGCAGCGCTGCTTGAGAGTCTAGACGATGTGCAGGCTGCGGTGGTGGATTGGCCGCAGATGCAGTCTGCTCTGTCCGGTGATACTGAAAACCTGCCTGACATAGAAGGTGCGGCATTATTGCGCTGGTTCCTGGACCGCAAGCTGACACAGCTTGCGCATCTATACTATGACCGTGACGGCAAACTTTCAGGAAGGCTGGGGATAGCCCGCACAGGCGACAAGCAATTGCTCGCAAAAACATCGCTCGACAAAGCGTTCAAATGGTTTGAAGATGGCGGTCGATCACCTCTGGTGATTAAGTCCAATGTGATATCAACCGTGCACCGCCGTGTGCCGATCGACCTTATCATTGTTCCCATATTGGAAGAAGGCAAGATTGCCAAACTGTCCGTTCATGCTGGCATATGGACCAGTGCGGCGTTGGCGATAAGCCCCGATCAGATGCCGGTTATGCGCGCGCACCTGTCGGCATTGATGGAGAAATTCGGTTTTGACCCTGCTGGCCATGCAGGCAAGGCGCTTGTGCATGCGCTTACGGCATTACCACACGACATATTGACAGGTTTTGGCATGAATGACCTGGAGCGCGTAGCGCTTACTGCCATGTCGCTCGCGGATCGACCGCGGCCCAAGCTGTTGACGGTTGAGTCTGCGCTTGCAAGGCATCTTTTCGCCTTTGTATGGCTACCGCGCGATGAAGTTTCCACTGGCCGCAGGCTTGAAGTGGAAAAACTGCTTGAACAGGCATCGCATGCTACAATCCTGAATCGGTCGATTACGCTTGAAGATGGTGAAGTGGCGCTGATGCGCTACACGCTCGACTTGCGCGATGGCGGTGTCGTGCCGGATAGCCAGCAGCTTGACCGGCAATTGAAAATGATGGTCCGCGGTTGGATTCCAGCCGTTGAAAATGAGCTGATGGAACTGGGTGAAGAAAGCCGTGCGGCGGCACTAGCGGTTCGCTATGCGAGCTGCTTTCCGCAAAGTTATCAGATGGCCTATGGCAGTGCCGAGGCGGCAGTTGATATATTGCGATTGCGCAGGCTGGAGCAAAAAGGCGAGCGTACATCGCGGCTCTATCGCCTGCCAAATGATGCTGACAATCACCTCCGCCTCAAACTCTATCAGCTTGGCGGGGCTATTTCGCTTTCGGATGCTGTGCCGGTGCTGGAAAATTTTGGGTTTGATGTGCTTGAAGAAGTGCCCACACCGCTGACTGATGGTGAACTGGGTTATATCCATGATTTTTTGTTGCACGTGCGTGACGCCGAAAAGGCGAGCGAACTTATCAAGCGTGCAGACATTATCGAAAATGCGATTACCCGGGTGCTGCGCGGGCAGGCGGAAGATGATCCATTCAACCAGTTGATACCGGCGACTTCACTTGACCAGAAATCGACAGTTTGGCTGCGTGCATGGTTTCGTTACCTGCGCCAGACAGGCCTGACCTACGGTATGGAAACTGTTGTTGATGCGTTGCGTGATGCGCCAAATATCACGCATGCGCTTATCCGTCTTTTTGAAGCGAAACACGACCCTGGGTTTGCCAAGCCGAAGGATATGGCAGCGCGCGAAAAAGCTGTGAATAGCGCGCTTGGCGACATTAAACGCGGCCTCACGAAGGTCTCTGCCATTGATGATGATCGCCTGCTTAGGCTTTTCCAGGCGCTGATCCAGGCTATTTTGCGCACGAATGCATTCGCACCTGCGGTAATAGAGGCGCTGGCGTTCAAGATTGACAGTTCCAAAGTGCCTGGCCTCCCGGCGCCGCTGCCATGGCGCGAGGTGTTTGTATATTCCCCTTCCGTTGAGGGCATCCATTTGCGCTCTGGCCCTGTCGCGCGTGGCGGGCTGCGCTGGTCAGATCGCCGTGATGATTTCCGCACTGAAGTGTTAGGCCTTATGAAGGCGCAGCGCGTTAAAAATGCGGTGATCGTTCCCACCGGTGCCAAGGGCGGATTTTTTCCGAAAAACCTGCCTAGTCCAGCGGCGGACCGTGATGGCTGGCTGGCCAAGGGCAAGGCGGCGTATCAGATATTTATCCGGACATTGCTGAGCATTACTGACAATATTGTGGACGGGGTGGTCGTGCATCCTGAATCGGTTGTCGTGCATGACGGTGAAGATCCATATTTTGTGGTGGCCGCTGACAAGGGCACGGCCAGCTTCTCAGACGTTGCCAACGCCATAGCGATAGAGAGAGGTTTCTGGCTGGGTGATGCTTTTGCCAGCGGCGGTAGCGTCGGTTATGACCACAAGGCCATGGGCATCACAGCCAAGGGTGCATGGGTATCCGTGCAGCGCCACTTTGCCGAAATAGGCATTGATGTGCAAAAGGACAGCATCACAGCCGCAGGTTGTGGTGACATGTCAGGCGACGTGTTCGGCAATGGTATGCTGCTGTCCAAGGCGATCAAGCTGGTGGCAGCATTTGATCACAGGCATATTTTTATTGATCCGGACCCAGATCCCGCAAAGTCATGGAAAGAACGCAAACGCCTGTTCGACCTGCCACGTTCCAGCTGGGATGATTACAAGAAAGAGCTTATTTCCAAAGGTGGCGGCGTTTTTGCGCGTAACTTGAAAGTGATAAAGCTGAGCGTGGAAATGCGGCGCTTGCTTGGCACAGACGAAAAGGAAATGGAACCAAATGCGCTGATCCGCACGATATTAAAGGCTGAAATTGATCTGCTCTGGTTTGGCGGTATCGGCACGTATATTAAGGCGGAGGTGGAAAATAACGTCAATGTTGGCGACCCCGCCAATGACGTCCTTCGCATCAATGCGTCTAAGTTGGCATGCAAGGCAATAGGCGAAGGTGCAAATCTGGGTCTGACTCAGGCGGGCCGGATTGAATTCGCAATGAATGGGGGGCGGGTAAATACCGACTTTATTGATAACAGCGCTGGTGTGGATTGTTCGGATAATGAAGTAAATATCAAAATTGGCCTGAACGATGCCATGCGGTCGGGTACGCTGGATAATGATGCGCGCGTGAAACTGCTGGCAAATATGACTGATGATGTCAGCGACCTGGTACTTGAGAACAACCGACTTCAGGCGCTGGCACTGTCTATCGCTGAGCTTGGTGGAGTCGATTCTGTACCATCCTATATTCGCTTGATTGAGACTTTTGAGGATGCAGGCCGCCTTGACCGTGCTGTCGAAGGATTGGCGGGCAATGAAGAACTGCATCGCCGGGCACAGGATGACCGCGGCCTGACCCGCCCTGAACTGGCGGTTTTGCTGTCGACAGCAAAGCTGGCACTGCAGGATGCTATTGAAGACAGCGTCATTATCAATGATCCGACAATGGACCCTGAAATGCTGGCAGCATTTCCGCCAGAGATGCGCGAACGCCATGAGAAGCAGATCCTGGAACATCAGTTGCGCGGCGAAATTGTTGCGACTAAACTGGCCAATCGCATTATCAACCGCATGGGGCTTATCCACCCGTTTGAGCTTGCGGAAGAAGAGGGTTCTTCGCTGGCCCATGTCGCCGCAGCATTTGTGGCGGCGGAAAGACTGTTCGACTTCCAATCTGTCTGGGAAATCTATGACAATGGTAAGATGGATGAAGCCGTCAGGCTTGAACTGTTCGAACATGCTGCAGAAGAGCTGCGTTCACAGATGGCCGACCTGCTGCGGTCCAGCCAGGAAACGACACAGCCGGGCGAAATGGTCGCGGAATTGGTACAGGCCGTTGCCCAGTTGTCAGTGCAGGTCGACAAGCTTATTTCAGAGGAAGCACAGCTCGAAGTAGATCGTATCACAGGCAACCTAACCACGCTTGGTGCATCCAAGAGTCATGCGGATAAAATCGCACATCTGGTCAAGATGGATGGAGCCGTTGGATTGGCGCGCCTGTCAGGCAGCAGCGGTGTAAAACCAGAAATAGTCACCGAGGCTTTTTCTGACCTTGGCGCGATCCTGGGTCTTGACTGGACGCAAATGACAGCGGCGCGCATGTCGCCAAGTGATCCATGGGAGCGCTTGCTGGTGTCGGGTCTGGCCCGTGATTTCCAGCAGATGCGTCTGGAATTTCTGGCCCGCGCCGATACCAAGAAGCCGGCCCAGTTTGTTGAGAAATGGGCGAAGGAAAATGCACAGCGTATCAGCCAGTTCCGTAAACTGGTAAGCCGTGCGCAACAAGCTCTGAGTCCAAGTGTTTCCATGCTGGCCCAGATAGCGAGCCAGGCAAGGATATTGCTGGGGCGTTAAGGTAAAAGCTGTTCAGTCTAGTAGAACAATAACTGTGTGGATGGTGAGGCCGACCAGACCGCCGACCAGAGTACCGTTTATGCGGATAAATTGCAGGTCACGGCCAACAGCCGTTTCCACACGGTCGGTAATGGTGCGCGCATCCCAGCGGCGGACAGTTTCGCTGACAAGCTGTACAATCTGCTGACCATAGCGCGTGGCAACACCGACCAGCGTGCGGCGCGCAAAACGGTTGATGAGCACCTGCATCCGCTCATCATTTTGCAATGTCTCCCCAAGCTGACCGATATTTTCGCCGAATTTTCCCGAAAATGCGCCATCCGGGTTGCGCGCGGATTCCAACAGGCCGGAACGCGCCCGCTCCCATAGACCATTGATCCAGCGGCCCATTGCGGGGTTCGCCAGCATTTCCGCTTTGATATCTTGCACATGCTGCTGTGTTTTTGCGTCGTGGACAAGGTCGTGCGCAAGCTTTTCCAGGCCTTCTTCCACTTTGTGGCGAAGAGGGTGTTCAACATCGCCGGCCATATCATCGAGCAGTTTATGCAATCCGCTTACAATCGCATTGGCAAGACGTTCATCGAGACCTGTAAACCGCATGATACCATTCGCCTTTTCATGCACCATGTCGCGGATCAGCTGTTCATTTGCCTCAAGTGTTTTTGCAGTCCATTTGATGATGGAATCCATGAGCGGCAGGTGACGGCCATCCGCTATGGCGGCGTTCAGTATCTGCCCCAGTAGCGGCGCGACATCCAGCTTGTGGAGCTGTGTCCGCAGTGCATCCTTTGCCATGCCGCCAAGCTGGTCTTCGTCCAGTGATTCAAGCACGTCAGCGACAAGATTGGATACACCCAGCCGCAGCCGCCCTTCACCGCCTGTGGGCTGGACCAGGAACTGCCCCGCGGCGCCGGCCACATTCATATGTTGTACACGCCGCGCGATCACCTTGGGTATCAGGAAGTTTTCCTGAAGGAACTGTGCCATCGTATCAGCAATCCGGTCCTTATTGGTGGGGATGATTGCAGTATGGGGGATTGGCACGCCCATGGGGTGGCGAAACAGGGCGGTAACAGCAAACCAGTCAGCCAGTCCGCCCACCATCGCGGCTTCCGAAAACGCGATAATGAAACCCCATGCCGGATGACCGTTTTGCAGATTGTGTGCAATCACGAATATCAGCGCCATCAGGATCAGCAGACCCGTGGCGACCATGCGCATACGGCGGGCCTTGTCGGGCGTGACCGTTACCGGTTTGAACAGATCCGCCGCAATTCCCCAGTTTGCTTTGCGGCGCGTATATTCATAATCATTCAGCAGGTTGTGCCCCTGGATCTGGCTGTGCGGACGTTACAGGCGCTGCTGCCACAGGTGGGGCGGCGTGTCCAGCCTGCATCGCTTTGTCATGCGCGTCATCACCAAGCTGATAGGTAAGCAGCTTGCGCCGCAGCCATGGCCCAGCCCGTTTTTCAATGCCATCGGCAAGCGAGAAGCCAGCGGGTACTATGAGCAGCGTGAGAACCGTTGAAACGATCAATCCGCCGATCACAACCGTACCCATTGGCGCACGCCATGCTCCATCACCTGAGAGCGATAGGGCGGTAGGTACCATGCCTGCGGTCATTGCAACCGTGGTCATAACGATGGGTTGTGCACGTTTGTGCCCGGCTTCCATGATGGCCTCAAATTTGCGGGTGCCGCGTTCCATTTCCTCAATCGCAAAGTCGATGAGCAGGATGGAGTTTTTACTGACAATGCCGAGCAGCATCAGCACGCCGATAAGGACTGGCATGGAAACCGGTTGACCGACAAGCCAGACAAGGAAAATGCCGCCTAGGGGGGCCAGTGCCAGCGAACACATATTGACGAGCGGTGACATAAGCCGCTTGTACAGCAGTACCAGCACGGCAAAGACGAGCAATATGCCGGATATCAGGGCGATTACGAAGTTGAGAGCCAGTTCCTGCTGCCACTCATCTTCTCCAACCGGGGCGTTGGACACGCCAGTGGGCAACTCTTTCATGACGGGCAGGTCATAAATCTGTTGCATGGCTGTGCCCTTCACAACGTTTTGTGCCAGATCGGCACCCACGAAAACGCGGCGGCTCTGGTTATAGCGTTGGATAGTAGTGGGACCGGATCCAAACGAGATGTCGGCAACACGTGACAGTGGCACAGTCCCGCCCGAAATAGTCGGCACAGGCAGATTGGAAATCGTTTCCAGGCTTTCGCGTGATGCTTCGGGTAGTTTGACCCGGATCGGGATCTGCCGGTCAGAGAGGGAGAATTTGGCAGCGTTCTGCTCAATCTCACCAAGCGTTGCTATCCGAATTGTCTGGCTGAGCGCAGCTGTGCTGACGCCCAGTTCCGCCGCTAGTTCGCGGCGCGGACGAACAATGATTTCGGGGCGGCGCATATCGGCGTTGACGCGAGGGGCAACGACAGTATCCAACCCTTTCATCTGTTCGACAAGCTGGGTTGCGGTCTGTTCCAGAAGCACTGGATTGGAACCGGCCAGCATGACAGATATGTCACGGCCTGTGCCGCCGCCGCCTGATTGTGACTGGAAACGCACACGCGCATCCGGGATGGTAGAAAGGGCTGGGGCCAGGTCACGCTCAAATTCAATCGACGTTTTCTCGCGGTCTTTTTTAAGCGTGACGTAAATGGATGCGTTACCGACACGGACGCGTTCCAGTGCGCGTTCTACCTCAGGTTGCTGGTAAAGAAGGTCCGCCACCTGATCCGCCACACGTTCTGTCCGTTCCAGTGTGGTGCCGGGCACCATTTCAATTTCCACGCGGCTATTGTCATCATTGATGGTGGGCTGGAACTGCGCAGGTGTGTTCATGAACAAAAGCACGGTTACCATGAAAGCGAGATAGCCAATACCCAGCATCCATACGCGGTGATCATAGAATCGTGCAGCAAGATACTGCGCAGATTGCCCTATTGGCCGTTTTCCGAACAATTTGCGGATAAGCTGCAAAGGCTGGAACGCGAGCCATATTGCCGCCGCGCCAATGCCAACAACGACAAGCAGCTGGATAATCTGAATGGAACGGACAACCAATGTCGCCAGGAAGCCTTCACCATCACCAAGTAATGTGCTGGGTAGGTTCAATCCTGAAATCGCTCCATATGCCGCGAAAACAGCTAAGCTGGGCAATATGAGCAATAACAGCAACACACCGATCATGGAGAGGATGTAGAGGAAACGGTTACGAACGCCTGGCAAACCTTCGCGCATCGCGTGCATTTTGCCGCGGTCAAGTGACCAGGAAAGAATACCCATATAGCGTTCCATCATGGGGCCTTCCCCATGCGTGGCATGCCCTTTGGCGCGCAGGAAATAGGCCGCAAGCATGGGCGTTATCATCCTTGCCACCGCAAGGCTCATCAGCACGGAAATTACGACCGTGATGCCGAAGTTCTTAAAGAATTGTCCGGATATACCAGGCATAAGGCCGACGGGCAGGAACACCGCAACGATACAAAAAGACGTGGCGACCACTGCAAGGCCGATTTCATCGGCAGCATCAATTGATGCCTGATAGGCGGTTTTGCCCATTCGCATATGCCGGACAATATTTTCAATTTCCACAATCGCGTCATCGACAAGCACACCCGCCACCAGGCCCAAAGCCAGTAATGAAAGGAAGTTCAGATTAAAGCCGAGCAGGTCCATGAACCAAAATGTCGGGATCGCCGAAAGCGGGATGGCGATCGCGGAAATTATCGTCGCACGCCAGTCACGCAGGAAGAAAAATACCACAATGACGGCAAGAACAGCACCTTCGATCATGGCGGCAATGGAGCTTTGATACTGGCTTTCAGTATATTTGACCGTATTGAACAATGGAATGAATTTGACGCCCGGATTGGCTTCTTCCATCTGAGCGATAATATCCTTGGCCTTGTAGAAGACCGTGACGTCGGATGCACCTTTTGCGCGGCTCATTGCAAAGTTGACGACTTCCTTGTCGCGAACCTTGCTGATCGAACCGCGTTCTCCGAAAGAGTCCGTTACGGTTGCGACGTCTGACAGCTTGATAAGCTGCCCGCTGGAGAGGCGTATCTGGGTTTGGCCGAGTTCGAAGGCGCTTTCATTACTGCCTAGAACACGCACGGATTGTGTGGTGCCGCCCACCTCTGCACGGCCGCCTGCGGCGTCCAGATTGGTCTGCCTGAGCGCGCTGTTCACCTGCGTGGCGGTAACGCCGCGTGCCTGCATTTTTGCAAGGTCGAGATTGACCCGGATTTCCCGATCAACGCCGCCAAAACGGTCTACTTCTGCCATACCTTCAATAGACAGCAGTTGTTTCGCTACGGTGTCATCGACAAACCAGCTGAGCTGTTCAATCGTCATGTCATCGGCTTCGACCGCATAAATGCCCAAAAACCCGCCCGCTATATCTACTTTGTTGATACGTGGTTCCAAAATGCCATCAGGCAGGCTGCCACGCACCTGATCAACCGCATTTTTCACTTCATTGACGGCCTGGTTGGCATCTGTGCCGATCGTAAACTCCACAAAAGTCCGGCTATTACCTTCACTGGCGGTGGACTGGATGGTCTTCACACCATTGATGGAACGCACGGCCGCCTCGACGCGCTGGGTTATTTGGTTTTCGATTTCGGTGGGGGCTGCGCCCGGCTGGGCAATGGAGATGCTGACTGCAGGAAACTCCACGTCGGGGTTGTTCACCACATCCATGCGGTTGAAGCTCAGGATACCCGCGAATAACAGCGCCGTAAAAAGAACAAGCGGAATGACCGGGTTGCGGATCGACCATGCTGAAATATTCCTGAAATCCATAAGACTATCCTTGTTTACTCGCTAATCTCGCCGCATTATTCCGCCGCTTGCGCCTGCTCCGGTTCAGAAGCCTCATTATCAATTGTCGCAGGCGGGGCTTTCGTCTCAGGTGCCTGCGCATCAGCCGTCGCTTCGTCTGCTTCTGGCTTTTGGATAACAGGCTTTACAGTTTCACCCGGATTCAGGAAGCCAGCCGCGTATAGCACGACGCGTTCACTGCCGTTCAGGCCGCCGCTTATGGCAATGCCGTTTGCGGTGACAACACCAGTTGTAACATCACGGCGTTCAATCTTGTCGTCTTTGCCGACAATATAGACATAAGACCCCTTGTCATCGCTTTGCACTGCAGATTCCGGCAATAGCGGTGCAACGCTTGAGCCACTTGCAATATTCGCGCTGGCAAAGCCGCCGGGACGCAGTGCCCGGTCATAGGGCAGCGCAATACGGGCAATACCTTGACGGGTCTGAGGGTTGATAACAGGGGAAATCTGCCAGACCTGTCCGTTGAACTGTTGATCTGAACCCACGGGCGTCACAGTTGCGCCAACACCAACAGAAAGCCGGGAAAGGTCATCCTCGCTGAGCTGCGCGCGCAATTCCATCTCACCGCCTTTTGCCATGCGAAATAAGACGCCGCTGCCTGCGCTGACGACCTGCCCGGGCTCGACGTTGCGCTCAAGGATCAAGCCGCCTGCAGGTGCTGTAATATTAAGGCGGCGCGTGCGGGCCCTGAGCTCACTGAGCTGCGCGCGGGCGACGTTGACGCGGGCACGTGCGGAATCGCGTGTTGCTGTTTTGCGATCAATATCCGCCTTGGAGATAAATCCCCGATCAACCAGTTTAAGCGCGCGATCCAGTTCGGACTGCGCAAGCTCTGCGTCGGCCTGTGCCACCTGCACCTGCGCTGCGGCGGAATTTGCCTGTTGCGACTGTACGGACTGATCAATGGTTGCCAGAACCTGTCCCTGTCCGACCCAGCTGCCGGGTTCCACAAGGACGCGGGCAACTTGTCCACCTTCACCAGCTACACCCACCGGCATTTCGCGGCGCGCGGCCAATGAACCAGTTGCGGATACCGTGCGCGCTACGTTGCCGCTGCCGGGAATAATTACCGTGACGGCGGGAATTTGTCCTTCGCCTGCTTCGCCTTGCTGACCGGCTTCCGCGGCTTCGCCGCCGCCCCGTGTCATGAAAAATGCCGCAACGGCAAGCAGCGCAAGCAAAATGACTATACCAATAATCCAGCGCCGCCGCGAACGGCGCGAATCCACCGCCTCTTCGTCAAGGAAAACGCTGTCACTATCCGCAGTATTGTCAGCGTTGAATGTGGTCTCTTGATCCATATTTAACCGTCCTGGCCTGTAATATTAAGTTCTCGACAAACTTCCCGGTTAAGGGGAATTGTCCGAGCTGTATTAGTTTAATAATGCACCTGTCGCAACCCCCATTGCGGCATTTGCCATAGCATTAAGCCGTCCAATCCGGTTTTGCAATTTGAGAAAGCCCTATTTTTAGCGCTTTATCGAATAGAAATGCAGTTCATGGTTGCATGCTCATTCTGGCGGCCTGGCATACAAATGGATTGGCAGATACGCGCAGATATAAAAAACCCCCCGTCATTTCTGACGGAGGGTTCTTCTATTATGTTTTTTGCGTCTTAGCGCACGCGTCCACGCTGGATCAGATTAGCGACCAGCAATAGGATGATAGCACCGATAAACGCTGTAATCAGGTATGACAGCCAAGCACCGCCCGGTGCGAGAAAGCCCATCTGTGTGCCGATAAAGCTGCCGATAATGCCGCCAACGACACCCACGACAATGTTGAGCAAAATGCCCATAGAAGCATCACGGCCCATGACCATGCTGGCCAACCAGCCTGCGATACCACCGATAATAATTGTTGCGATCCAACCCATAAATTCCTCCTGTTACATTCAGAGTACATAGCCTGACGATTAATCTCACCAGATATGTTGAACAACGGCCTAGCACAGATAAGGTTGCAAAAACAAACCACAAAAAGAAAATATACAAAGCCGTGGCTTTTTGCGAGCCGCGGCTTTGTATATGTTACATTTCCATTTGAAAACTGGCGCGGATTTACTGAATTTAGCACCAAGTCTGATATGCACGCAGCGTCAGTATTTCTGCTGCCGTTCATATAGGTCGCGGTATTGCTGTATCCGCGTTACCCGTAGGCCGGGCATGCCGGACCGGTCAATCGCTCGCTGCCACGACGCAAATTCTTCCAGCGTCAGGTCATAGCGCTCGCACACATCGTCAATGGTCAAAAGCCCGCCATTCACAGCGGCAACGACTTCAGCTTTACGCCGCACGACCCAGCGTTTGGTGCCTGCCGGAGGGAGTGAATCCAGCGTCAACGGCTCACCAAGGGGGCCGATCACATGTGCAGGTTTAATCTTCTGATTTTCAATCATATCTGTCCTCGTTTATGCCGTGTCAGCATTCGTGTTCTTGCCCCTGGACCGGTCTATCTGCGACTTCATACTATTTGCTGAATCATCACGGTTAATTACATCTTTACCCGTTGCCACGGACCTGTTGCTGCTGTGCCAGTGCGGGAGTGAAATGCCCTGCAAGGATGAAAAGCTCCCTCTGGGAGGCTTTGCCGCCTGGGCAGAAGCCCGGGCACCCGCGAAAAAGTGTATCCGGTGTTGCAGGTCAGAGTGCTGCTGCGGCCCGGACCTGTCTGCTGTCATGCATCCGTCGGCACAATGCGCGATGCCGCGTACGGCTTTAGGCGCCACGCTTGGCGCAACTTCAGCAAGCAGCATGTCAATCGTGACACGGCGCAGCACCGGCTGACCTGGTTCGCACTGATCAGCGCCTGCACTGGCCAGATGCTTATGGGGAAAGTTCATATCCATTCCCTACCTTCTATGCGGTGCAGCATAAATTGCGGTAAATGCCGCATTTACACGCTATTAGACTTGGTTAATGAATGGTGAGGGCGCGCAGAAATGCGTGTCCCGTTCATGGACAGACATAGCTGCGGCAGCATCAGGCATGATGAAAACTCCAGCTTTCATGCGCGCTAGCCTATTATGCTGGTATTTTCCGGCAATAAATATTACATGCCGCTCCATGATTGCAGATTTCCAGCTTCCAGAGCCGATAAAGGCGCGCAGAATCGTGGTTGCCATGTCCGGCGGCGTTGATTCCAGCGTGGTGGCCGCGCTTGCGGCGCGCACGGGGGCGGAGACTATAGGTATTACGTTGCAGCTATACGACCATGGCGAAGCAACCGGCCGTACTGGCAGCTGTTGCGCGGGTCAGGATATCCGTGACGCGCGCGCGGTGGCCGATAAACTGGGTATTGCCCATTATGTGTTCGACCATGAAAGCCGGTTCCGCGATAGCGTGGTCGAAAATTTCGCTGATGAATATATGGCGGGCCGCACACCCATTCCGTGCATCCAGTGCAATATGGGCGTTAAATTCACTGACCTTTTGACAATGGCACGCGACCTGGGCGCGGACTGTCTTGCCACCGGCCATTATGTGCGCCGGGTTATGGGTGAGGGCGGAAAGGCCGAATTACATCGTGCTCTCGATCCAGCGCGCGACCAGAGCTACTTCCTGTTTGCCACCACGGACGAACAGATGGATTTCCTGCGTTTTCCGTTAGGCGATATGCCCAAGGCACAAGTACGTGAAATTGCAAAGGAAATGGGACTGGCCGTGGCGTTCAAACCCGACAGCCAGGATATCTGCTTCGTGCCCGATGGCGATTATGCCAAAATTGTCCGCAAAGTACGTCCCGATGCCGATGAAGATGGCGAAATCGTACATATTGATGGCCGTGTGATGGGACGGCATAAAGGCCTTATCCATTATACCGTGGGACAACGTAAGGGCTTGGACATTGGCGGTCAGCCCGAGCCTTTGTATGTAATCCGCATTGATGCGGAGACGAAACGGGTGATCGTCGGACCGAAAGAAGCGCTCGCGATACGCAGTGCGCGCATCACTGACATGAACTGGATCGGCATGGCATATGATGGCCCGGTACAGGCCAAGGTTCGTAGCCTGGCCAAGCCTGTCCCCGCGCGGATGGAAGGCGGTCAACTGATATTTGAAAACGCCGAATATGGTGTCGCCCCTGGACAGGCGGCGGTGCTCTACGCAGATGAGCGGGTATTGGGTGGCGGTTGGATAGCGGAAACCACCGCGGTCCAGCTGGAGCTGGAATCTGTTTGAGAGTCTTTTGATTTCACGGTGAGATCAAACAGACTCGGTATCCCGCCGTGAAATCAAGAAAACTCGGCAAACCGCAAAGCCAATCAAAAACTCTCCCCTTGCTCCTGACGTAAAAACCCGTATCACAATGCAACGTAAATAATTCATACTCAGGAGAGCGCCCATGGCCGATACGATGAAACAGATTTTTTCCACGCTGCATGAGGACGGCACATTGGAAGTCGCCCTGCGCGAAGTGCCTGTTCCGGTTCCCGGCCTTGGTGAAGTGCTGATTAAAGTAGGCGCAAGTCCGGTGAACCCTTCCGACCTGGGTGTGATGTTCTCCGTTGCTGATGTCGACAATGCCGAGGCGGTGGATGGTGACTTGCCCGCGCTGAAGATGCAGGTGCATCCCGGATTCGTGCCGCGCCTTGGCAACCGGATTGGCCAGGACCTGAGTGTGGGTAATGAAGGCGCGGGGACAGTCATTGATGCCGGCGACGATAGCGGCAAGCCGCTCATTGGCAAGAAAGTCTGTTTCTTTGGCGGCGGATCCTATGCCGAGTATCGCTGTATTCCGGTGATGCAATGTCTGCCGCTGGGTGATGATGCCGACCTGCGTGACGGCGCGTCGTCTTTCGTCAATCCCATGACCGCGCAGTCGATGATCGAAACAATGAAACTGGAAGGTCATAGCGGCCTTGTCCATACGGCGGCGGCTTCCAATCTGGGCCAGATGCTTGTGAAACTGTGCCAGGCGGACAATGTACCGCTGGTCAATATTGTGCGTAAGCAGGAACAGGTGGATATCCTGAAAGGGCTTGGCGCGGAACATGTCGTGAATAGCAGTGATGATGATTTCATGCCGCAATTGGTCACTGCGCTGAAGGCCACTGGCGCAACGCTTGCTTTTGATGCGACAGGCGGCGGTGATCTTGCCAGCAATATCCTGAACGCAATGGAAATTGTCGCTTCAGCAGATATGGAAGAATATAGCGTTTACGGTTCTAGCGTCATGAAACAGGTCTATATTTACGGCGGGCTGGATATGTCTCCCACAATGCTCAATCGCGGGTTTGGTATGGTATGGAGCATTGGCGGCTGGTTGCTGCCGCCCTTCCTGCAGCGACTGGGCATGGAAGGCGTTATCCGCCTGCGTACCCGCGTGGCGAGTGAACTCACCACGACATTCGCTAGCAACTATAGCCATGAAATATCACTGGCCGATGCGCTGAGCCCCGACATTGCCAAGGGATATAATGGCAAGAAAACGGGTGAGAAATACCTGATCGTACAGGACTGACCCGTAACCCGAATTTAGCAAGGCGGCGCGCTTTAACGGCGCGTCGCTTTTATCTTATAAACCTCAAACCAGGTCTGTTCGCCATCTGTGGAGAATTCGAGCTTCCAGTCCCAGCCATCTGCTGTGGGGGGAAGGAATGTGATGCGCCGGGCCGGAGTCGGTTTGGGCGATACATAGTGCATCACGATATTGCCGCTTTCGTCTTCCTTTGCGGTGATATGTGTCATGCCGGGTGCACCCGTGGCGCTCCAGGTGATTTCCCAGCTTTCCTTTTTCGGGTCATATAGGCGCAGGTTGGTGCCCACGCCGCCGCCATTGGGCATCCAGTAATCCTGCACTGCCAGGCCATTGCCGATACACACGAAATTCCAGCGTGCGCCCTTCCCCTCGGTCCATGTGTTGCCGTCCTGTGACAATTGCCAATCCTGAATGTTCCAGTCGCCAAGGTAACGGCCAAACTGTTCCATGGGTCCGGTCAGGCAGCCGTCATTGCCGGTCACCAGAACTGATTCGAGCGTGATGTCGTTGCTGCTGGCGGTTTTGTCTTTGTCCGTATCTGCATGCGCCGTGCCTATGGCCAGCGTGGATATTATGGCTGTGCTAATGATTTTCTTCATATGCCCCCCCTTTGCCAACGAACTATAGGATGGTGGATATGGTGATGGCCAATGCAAACAGACAAAGGGTAAAGTGTTTTCGACAGAGACTCAGGTTTCCTAGCCTGCGTCGCGTTCCTCCTCGGTGAGCAGCACGCAGCCATAGCCCTCGCGATATTCGGCGGCCTCGTGCGCCAGCATCGGAACTGTGGCGTCAATACGCCTGGTGCCCGTATTTTCCGCGACAGACACCATTTCCATGCCGTCCTCGAAATCTTTCTTGCAATCGTCAAGTGTGCGTCCGCCAATATAGCGGCACGAGCAGGTGACCCGCGCGCCATAGGCCGTGCCTGCCTGCGTCAGGCCCTTGATCGCGGGGAGGAAATAGAAAAGCATGGCGGCGAAGATCAGCAGCAGTAGGACAAGGCCTATCTTCCACCCCTTGCCCCATTTTTTCTGTTGCGCCTGTGACTGAATATTACCGTCTGCCATTTTGCCCCTTGCCAATATGCGATGCATCCATGATGCTAGCGGCCATGAAAAAACCATTACTCACTGCCGCCGCTATTTCCATTTGCGCTACGATAGGCATAAGCGCGCTGTTCGCAAGCGATAATGCGGCTGAAGCCAGCAAGACGTCCGCGCCTGATAGCTATATTGCCGCCGATGCAGCCATTTCCGCCAACATGCTGCATGGCGCGATTGACCCGCTTTTTACGCAGGATAAATTTTCCGAAACCCGCGCTTTTGTATTGATGCAGGGCGGGGAAGTGGTCGCTGAGCGTTATGCGCCAGGTTATGATGCGGATACCCGTTTTATCAGCTGGTCGATGGCAAAAAGCGTGACCGCGGTACTGATCGGGCTGATGGTCGCGGATGGCAAGCTGGTGCTTGATGCGCCCGCGCCCGTTCCGGCATGGCAGCGTCCGGGCGATGCGCGCGGCAATATCACGCTGCGCCAGCTGTTGCACATGTCCTCCGGCCTCAACCATACCGAAGCGGGTGACCCCATTTATGAAAGCGACGAGGTGCGGATGCTGTTCCTTGATGGCCGGGGTGATATGGCGGGCTATGCCGAGGGGCAGGTGCTGGAAGCGAATCCCGGTGAGAAATTCGAATATAGCAGCAACACAAGTGTCATCCTGTCGGATATCATGACCCGCGCGCTGACCAAGAGCGAAGATCCCGATGTGCGGCGCAAAGCAATGATGGATTTTATGCGCGGGCGGCTGCTCGAACCGCTGGGCATGACATCGATGGTGCCCGAATTTGACCGTAGTGGCACGATGATCGGAGGATCGATCATGCATGCCAATGCGCGCGACTGGGCCACATTTGGCGAATTCCTGCGCAATAAAGGCTCGGTGGCGGGTAATCAGATTATCCCGCGCGCCTGGTTTGACTTCATGCTGACCAGTTCACCCAATGACCCGGCCTATGGCGGGCATATCTGGCTCAACAAGAAACGCCCTGCGGGCAGTGATATCGTGTTGTTCCCCGATGATGCGCCATCCAGCGTTTTTGCATGCCTCGGCCATCTGGGGCAGGTCGTGCTGGTATCGCCCGAAAAACGCGTGACCATGGTGCGGCTGGGCAAGACCCAGGACGATGTCGGGCGGCCGATACAGGAACAGATGGCGGAGATACTGGCGATTATGCCGCGCAGTTAAAGCGCCGCTGAATTAGCTGCTTAGCATGGCACGGAGCGCTGTGATCGCGCTGTCTTGCGCTTGCACCATGTCATAAACCTTGCTGCGTACATCGCCTATCGCCTGCGCTGTGGCGGGGCTGTCTGCTTCACCTGTGACCTGATCGGCATATAGCTGGTCCAGATCGGCAAGCGCCATCGCACTTTCGCCCCGGCTGATGTCGAGAGCGCTAATCTGCGTGGTGGCGACAGCCCAGCTTTCCCCACCAGTTGCCGCGCCGCGCGCATTCATTGCGCTCTGCCGCGCGCCGGGTAACGCTTCGGCAAAGGCGCGCTGGCCTTTTTGCGCTTTTGCCAGCATTTTACGTGCCTGCGCCGCGATTTCGGTATTGAGCGGTGCGACAGGGACGCTGGCCTGCCGGTCCGATTCGGCACTGGCATAATGTTTTTCGACATTGCGCGTAGCGAGCGTGGGGAATTCCCCGTCCTGCATCGCGCATCCGCCCAATATCAGGGCTGCCGCACACGGGAGCGTATAAATCGATGTCTTTCGGGCCTGAAACATAGCATTGGCATAGGCATAAAGCACGCGCCATGCAATCATGAGATATGTACGGCATAGACGGTCAGTTGATGCATTTGTGCGGTATGCGCCGCAATGGTGCAAATTTCGCTGATAAATTTGCATGAAAACGGGGATTCACCGTTGACATATGGGGCACATTCCCATAGTTGGACGCCTTTCCGATGCTGGTCATACCGGCATGTGGGCCTTTGCCTGCGCCATGTGATTCGCACATCGGACTTGTACATAAACATCAAACTTTGATGAATTGGATAGATACCATGTTCGCTATAGTGCGCACAGGCGGCAAACAATACCGTGTTGCAGCCGGAGATAAAATCGCTGTTGAGAAACTGGCTGGTGAAGCTGGTGATACCATTACACTGGACGACGTTTTGCTGGCCGGTGATGGCGGCGAAGTAAAAGACGCCAAGGGCGTTAAAGTGTCAGCTGAAATTATCGCACAGGCGAAAGGCGAGAAAGTCATCGTCTTCAAAAAGCGCCGCCGCCATAATTACCGTCGCCGCAATGGCCACCGTCAGCCGCTGACACTGCTGCGCATTACGGGCGTGGGCGGAACAAAAGCGAAAAAAGCTGCGCCGAAGAAAGAGGCTGCTCCCAAAAAGGAAGAAGCGAAAGCTGCTCCTGCGAAAAAAGCAGCCGCGAAAAAGGCACCGGCAAAAAAGGCCGCTCCTAAAAAGGAAGCTGCGGCCAAGAAACCTGCTGCGAAAAAAGCGCCCGCCAAAAAGGCTGCGCCTAAAAAAGCAGCTGCGAAGAAAAAAGACTAATTCAAGCGTTGTTGCGATAGCGACCCAAGCGCTCTCAAGGAGTTTAAGACATGGCACATAAAAAAGCAGGCGGTTCATCACGTAACGGTCGCGATTCAGCGGGCCGCCGTCTTGGCGTGAAAAAATTTGGCGGCGAAGCCGTTGTCGGCGGAAACATTATCATGCGTCAGCGCGGTACCAAAGTGTATCCGGGCGTTGGCGTGGGCATTGGTAAAGACCACACGCTATTCGCGCTGACAGACGGCCGTGTCCGCTTCCATGATGGCAAGCAATCACGCAAATATGTGTCTGTTGATGCCATGGCGGAAGCCGCCGAATAATCGGACAACCGATAAAGGGTTGTCCTTAAAAGGGATGACCCGGACGGTTCTTAGGCGAACCGGCAAATTACAGGGAGGCGGGTCACCCCGGCTCCCTTTTATTTTATCTCCCTGCAACACAGCTGACCCAGAGGCGTCATAAACGCCCGTTATGGGGCACATAGCGGAGAGAGACATGTTTACACGTACCCAAAGATTGCTGCTGAGGCCGGGCTGGCCCGAAGACTGGCGTGCGCTGGCAGGTGCGATGAACGATGAAGGCATTGTGTGCAATCTGGCCCGTGCACCATGGCCTTATACCGATCAGGATGCTCGCGAATTTGCAAACCGGGAGCAGGACCCTCTCTATCCGGTGTTTTTCCTGACTCTGCCTGGTGATCAGGGGAGTGAGTTGATCGGCGCTTGCGGCATCGACAAATGCGGCGATGATGTCGAACTTGGCTATTGGGTTGCGCGCCCGCACTGGGGCAAGGGCTATGCGAGCGAGGCGGGCAGGGCGGTTGCGGATATTGCTGCCGTGCTTGGCCATACCCGGCTTGTCGCGGCACATTTCGCGGATAACCCTGCGTCGGGCCGTGTGCTTGAAAAAATCGGCTTCACTGCAACGGGCGGCTCAGTCATGCGCTATTCCAAAGGCCGCGATGCCAAAGCCATGACATATGAATTTGCCATGGATCTTGCGGCTCTTACGCCAGAGCCTGCGTCTCATGAGTTACAGCCCCTTGCCGCCTGAGCGGTGAGGGGCTGGTTTTTTGGCTCTCGCCTATTTTGCCCGAACTGCGTCTGTTCTTTTGGCCTCAGGCATCACCGCATCGCTGTAATCGCTTTCCGCGAGCTGGATCAGGTGGCGGTCATCATGGTTCCATGGGTGGAAACCGGGCAGGAAGTAACTGAGCCATGCGCCGAAAATCTTGCGAGCCATGCCGGGGCGGCCAAAGGCGTACCAAAATAGCCGTACCCAGGTTTTTGGGCCAGTCAGCCCATCTTGTCTGAGCAGGTCGAGCATGCCGATGGCGCGCTTACGGGTAAATTCTTTCGTCACAATCAGCATCACCAGTGATTTGACTTTCCAGCGCTGCCAGCGGCTCCAGTCTTTGGTGGCGTGCAGCCATGTGTCATAGGCGACGCCCTTATGCTCAATTTCCTCCAGCGCATGCCAGCGCCACAGGTCCGCTGATTCCTTGTCAGCGCCAGCAAGGTGGCGGGGATTGGAAATAAGCTGCTGTGCCAGGATTGCGGTAAAATGCTCCAATGCCATGGTGGAGGCAAGGTTGGCGATTTTCGGGCGGTCTTTGGTAAGCTCCAGCGCCTCTTTCACATGCGCTTCCATGCGTGACACATCATAGCCCGCACCGACCACGCGGCGGTTGAACGCGATATGTTCGCGGCTGTGATTGACTTCCTGTTTCACAAACGCACGAATTTCGCTGGCCAACCGTTCGGACGTACCGTCACGAAACGCTTTTACGCTTTCAATAAAAAACGCCTCACCCATCGGAAAAGTGACAGAAAGGGCGTTGTAAAACGCAGTCGCCACCGGATCGCCGCCATGCCACCAGCGTTGCTGTTTCTGGTCACGGCCAAAACGGCGGTCGCGCGGCGTGATTTCAAGATCACTGGGCGTTGCGCTTGCATAGCCGGGCGTTTCGGGGTTATCAGCTTGGGCAGCATCTATTTTAACTGGGGCATTCATGTGAACTGATCCGTTGTAAATTTCTTACATGAGTGAAAATAAGGTTACTTACATAAATGTCAATAACGAAAAATTCCAAACGCCGTCTCAGCCCTGAAGAAAGCCGGACAATGGCGCTTATAGCGGCGCGCGAGCTGCTTATAGAAACCGGGCCGCAGTCCGTCACGCTCAAGGCTGTGGCTGCGCGGATCGGGCGCACGCACGCCAATCTGCTGCATCATTTCGGTTCGGCCTCGGGCCTGCAAAAGGCGCTGGCCGAATATCTGGCGGAAAGCGTGTGTGAAACCATTGGCGCGGCTGTGCTTAAATCGCGCAGCGGCGAGGGGACGGCGCGTGAGATTGTTGACCTCACATTTGATGCGTTTGACAAGGAAGGGGCCGGCGCGCTGGCCAGCTGGATGCTATTATCTGGCAATGAGGACGCGCTGAACCCGATTGTGGAGGCGATTCATCAGCTGGTCGATGACCTGGCCGAGGAAGGTCATGATGATTTGGCCATGCATCAGGATACACTGGCACTGGTGCTCATGGCGCTAGGCGATGCGCTACTGGGTAGCCAGATGGCAACCGCACTCGACCTGCCGCGCGTAACGGCGCGGGACCTTGCGGAGCGGCAATTGCTCGAATCGATGGCACGCTGGCAGGAAGAAGCCTGAGCGCAATCTTTCCTGCCTGATTTCTAACGTGCGGCGGCGCGTTTGCCGAAACGCCCGTGCGGGCGGTACCGCACCATCCATTCATCCATGACCGCGCCCATGGGTGTCGGGGTGATTTTCATTTTCTTCAGGCCGTCCGTGCCGGTGACGACATTGTCGGACTGCAGCATTTTCCACTGGTCACCAGTTATCGGCGCACCCGGCATCCAACCCGTTGCGCTTGCCATTAGGCCGGAAACGAAATCAGGTACAGGCAGGAAGCCGCGCCGTCGTTCAGACTGGTCTGCGATACGGCGATTAATCTCTTCCATGCTGATCACTTCGGGGCCGCCCAGTTCCAGCGTCTTGCCGGCATAGCTGTGGGGGGATTGCAGCGCAGTGAGAGCCGCCTTGGCAACATCATCGACAAACACTGGCTGGAATTTTGTATCGCCGCCAATTACGGGCACGACCGGCAGCATGGAGATCAGCGAGGCAAAGCGGTTTATAAATTCATCCTCGCGGCCAAACACGATTGAGGGACGCAGGATGGTGGCATCGCCAAATGCTGCACGTACGGCGGCCTCGCCTTCGCCTTTGCTGCGGCCATAGGCGCTTTGCGATTCAGTATCTGCGCCAATGGCCGACATATGCAACATGGCTTCACAGCCAGCCGTCGCAGCCGCTTCAGCTACATTTCGTGCGCCGTCCACATGAAAGGCATCGAAATCACCTTTCAATATGCCGACCAGGTTGATGACCATGTCAGCGCCGTGCACCGCGCGTATCACACTGTCTTTTTTGCGTACATCAGCGATCGCAAACTGCGTCTGACCCAGATTGCCCAGAGGTTTGATATGTGCGGCGTTATGCGGATTGCGCTCGGCAATACGGACGCGGGCACCGGCCTTTAACAAGCGCTGCGAGATATATGTCCCCAGAAATCCGCCACCGCCGAAAATGGTTATCAGCTTGCCCTGTATCATGTGTCCACCCTTGCCTGGTCCAAATTGCTGTCCGCACGTAATATCATAACTGGCGGAATTGAGAACCGTTCCTTTGCACCTCGATTTTTGCGCGCGCAAGACGAATGTGCACGATATGAGATGGCGGGGGTAAGATTCTGCCCAAAAGGCGCGTATAAAGGTTGACAGATGCAAGCAAATCCCGCTAATCGCCCCGCCTGCCCCGCGACAAATGCGGGTGCGCCCAGATGGCGGAATTGGTAGACGCGCTAGCTTCAGGTGCTAGTATTCGCAAGGATGTGGAGGTTCGAGTCCTCTTCTGGGCACCATTGGTTTGTTTCTCGACATATCTGATTGTTTGCAAAACCCTCTGAATTCTGCAAGGTAAGATGCCTACACAATGCAGGAGGTCTCAAGATGTTTCCCTCTAACCCATACAAAGAGGGGGTATTTCGCGGGGTATTTTGGACGATACGGTACGAATCGTTCGATTGCGATACCCCCAAATGACTTTAACTGTCGCCGAGATCAAAGCGCTAAAGCCAAGAAGCAAAGCATATAAGAAAGCGGATGCTGGTGGGTTATATCTGCACATCAATCCCACTGGATCGAAACTGTGGCGATACAAATTTCGGATAGCTGGAAAGGAAAAGCTTCTCGCGTTTGGAAGGTGGCCAGAAGTCTCATTGGCTTCGGCAAGAGAAGCACGTGATTTGGCAAAACAGCAAATTGCCAAAGGAATGGACCCATCGCTAGAGCGTAAACGCAACAAGGCCGCAGCTAAGGTAGCGGCTGGCACCAGCTTCGCGGTGATTGCGGAGGAATTCATTGACCGAAAACTTGTGGCTGAAGGGCGTGCGGACGGCACCCTTAAAAAGGCGCGCTGGTTTCTAAAATTGTTAGCTCCCGCTATCGGTAAAATGCCAGTTACTGATGTAGACTCCCAAATGCTTTTGGCCGCTTTGCGAAGGCTGGAGGCTAAGGGCAATTATGAGACTGCAAAAAAATGCCGGAGCTTTGCAAGCCGTGTTTTTCGTTATGCAATATGGACTGGCCGGGCAAAAAACGACCCAGCTGCTTCGCTGCAAGGCGCCCTAATTACCCGGAAAGCTAAGCATTATGCCGCAATTCTCGAACCAAAAAAACTAGGCGGCCTGTTAAGGGCCATAGATAGCTATGATGGCCATCCGGCCACTAAGTTTGCCCTTCGTATCGCACCGCACGTATTCGTCCGGCCGGGAGAACTGAGGCACGCAGAATGGCATGAAATAAACCTACATGATGCTATCTGGACCATTCCGGCCGGTAAGATGAAGGCACGGCGAGAACACGCCGTGCCGCTGTCCAATCAAGTCCAAAACTATTTCACCCAGCTTTCCAATATTACTGGTGTAACCGGCTATGTATTTCCGTCGTTCCACACACCCAAACGCCCTATGAGTGAAAACACTGTGAACGTTGCTTTCCGTAGAATGGGATTCGGCAAAGATGAGGTAACGGCCCATGGCCTTCGATCCACAGCATCAACGTTGCTGAACGAAAGCGGGCTTTGGAATCCAGATGCCATCGAACGCGCGTTGGCCCATGGTGATAGCAATGCGGTTCGCGGTGCATATAGCCGAGGTAATTATTGGGAAGAGCGCGTAAAAATGGCTCAATGGTGGAGTGATTATCTCGATCAAATTTCAGAGTCCTTGTCGCCTTAGCGCAGCCTCTGCGTCCTTGCTTTGCATCTCAATATAACGGCTCACAACTTTGTCAGGGCAATTGCCTATTACTGATGGCCCTTCTGACAACGAACCGCCAACATTTGCTTTGTTGCCATCATAAACGAAGGCGGTCCATCCAACATAACCGCCCATTCGGTTGCGTGAGTTCACAAAGCCGCAAATATGGCTTCCGGTCCAATTCATTTCATCAAAAATAGCAGACTCTGGGTCGATGAGCTGTTCCTTTACGGCGTCTTTTGCGTCGTAGTAGGAACAGCCTGACAACATCGATACAGCGCAAATAGTTGACAGTTTCCAAGTGGATTTCATCCGTGTTCTCCTCTTCCCCAACCGGCTGGAGCCGGGTGGTTCGTAACGTGCGAACACGGGTAAGCACGCCCCACGTATTTCCCGTGAGGGTATTGTATTTCGAGGGCCGCCCGACAGAAGCGGACCCGTGTTCAGCACTTGATGTGCATCCCACCGGCTTACGAGACCGATTAGATAAGGAGTGAATAGGTTATCAATATTCGATTGTCCATCTAGCCGAACAGCGGAAGCGACTCTTGAGACCCTTTTTCAATCAAGTTTCATATTTTTTTGGAGCCAAAAACGATCAATATCGGGGGAAAAGAGAAACTATTTTTTCCTTTTATTTGTGTTACTTGATTGCCATTTCCGGGTACAATCAGGCATTTTCACGACCTGTCAGCATTGCTGGGCGCCAACAGGAGAAATATTCTGGCAATCAGATACAACGGAGGTCAAAATGAAACAGCTACTTACTATTCCCGAATTTTCCAAAATGTACGGTATTTGCCGGTCTACCATTTATCGCGAACATGATGCTGGACGTTTACCATTCCGAAAAATCGGCCGTTCAACTAGAATTGCTAAGGAAGATGCGGAGGCATGGCTGGAAAGTTTGCCCGCAGTTGGCAATGAAGTGCGTGAACAGGCTGGCCAAATTTGATGTCTCTGTATGTCCACTTGAAACTTACGCGGACTTGTTTTGAGATGTTTCCAGACGTTTCAATTGCATGAAGACAAATTACAATCTTTCAAGCGCTTAGTGGTGTTCTTTGCTCTTCTACATAATAGGATGAAAGTTTGATGGTTGTAGAAACGTACAGCAAGGGTGTTTTGCTCCCGCATGGCGGTGCAAGACTTAATGCTAGAAGGCCAAGCACTGCATTGTCATACAAGGACTGTTCGAACCTCGCTAGTGCCGCTGTCATAGCCCACAAAATACACCATCCATTCAATCGATTTATCACGACTCTATGGGAGCGCGCCGGAATTGATCCCTTCGAATGCGTGAAAGCCACCGGGCGATTTATCAAATACGCTGGAGATTGGATGCGGTGCCATGGGCGCAAATTGATATGGATGTGGGTGCAAGAGCGGGGTGATTGGAACGGAGCACATGTTCATATGCTTCTTCACGTCCCACCAGATTTGATAACTGGCTTTCGACCTATGCATATGAGGTGGGTTAAGCAAATTATTCCGGGAAAATATCAAAAAGGAGTTTCACAAATGGATACCATTGGCAGTCCAATGGCCCCACTTCACTCACCTGACTATTACCGCTCCCTACTAATGGCAAAGGTTCATTATCTTCTCAAATGCGCCCCAAAGGAATTTGAGGTCCAACTAGGAATGGATCAGTGGCGCACCCCGCACAGCGCATATTGGGGCCGTAGGTGCACTGTGTATGGGAAGCGGCTGGCAATATGGCAGGGATGGAATCAGGCCGCATAACTCTTCCATGACCCGTAAATCCAATTGGCAAAACTAGTAGTAACTGACTCCATTGACAGGGAAGTTTCGGTGATAGTTCGATTATGACCGGTACTATAAGGAAAGTCAGATTTTCAAAGCTGTGAATTCCAACAAATTGGGAAGTGCCTTGGTTCCGAAGCAGCATTCAGGGGCGATATCTTTGATGGTCAGTCTTCGGACTCATCGTCGGATTCAATTTCTTCTCCAAATGACAACTTGCGGGCAGCAATACTGGCCTCTGCCCTTTTCGTCTCATTCAAAATTGAGCTTTCTAGGTCTGCTAGGTGGTGTTCGGCAAAATCTTGTACTGCTTTGTTTTCGTGATCGAGCCAAGGTTCGATCAGGTTTTTACGTTCTTTGTATAGTTTCACATAGCCAAATTCCCCGGAGACAACGCCAGACTCGTGCAAAGTATGGTGGGCCGCACGCATTATTTTTTTGTCGCCTGAAGAATTGGCTATGACTTCTTGCACCAACGGATAAACCGTCTCGTGCCCATCGAATGCTGATAATGTGTCCAACACAAAGCACGGGTCTGTTTTTGCTAGGGGTTTAAGCTCGACAAATAGCTCATCTGGAATTTCGGGAAATGCCCTCGCTATCAATTCTGCGCCCTCAAATCGGTACCTAGCGCCATCGATTTGATACCAATTCTTTGCTGCGTTTATGAAGTTTGTTGGAGATTTGGCTAGATGTTCTGGCAGCTGATAGGGGTGACTTGGAATTGCTTCATACCTTTCGAGCTTTTGTGCTGCGGAACGGTATTCCATCCGTTGAGTTAAAAACTCAAGAACGCTGTCAGGCCAATTCTCAGCAATTGCGGCTGTCACATATTCCGAGTTGTTGTTTAGGGTTGGGTAAGGCACAAGAGAATCCAATACTCGTATTGCTTGATCTTGCTTCAGAGCCAGTAGGATTGGGGCTCGCAACCATGGGACTAACGCCGTTTCCAGCCAACCGGTATCATTGAGTTCTGCCATTGCTTCGATAGCGGGTAACAAGACTTGTTCGATTAGATGATTCGGGTTTTTGTCAAACTGTCGAACGGCAGCGTCGACGCAGTTACAGATCGTATGAGTGTCCTCAGCTTGAATTCCCTTCTGTAAAACGTTTGAGAGCCATTCCAATTGAAATGGATCGGCAAATCTTAGATACCAAGCAATGTCACTCAACCGTGTTCCGGTATTGATCCAGCCTTCAATTTTTTCTCTCACGTTAGTATGCGACTCACTCAGCATCAAACCGGCCAACATACCCGGCAAGAACCGGGTGAGGGGTCCGGTACTTATATCGAGCCAAGGCAAAACCATTTCCGGATGTTTCGTACTGGCCTGCTGGATAAAATTTCCCAGAACGGGAAAG
>NZ_UNRC01000018.1 GCF_900537065.1 Sphingorhabdus sp. Alg239-R122
GCATACAGTTTTGCCATTTGCGCGGGCGAGGTAGAGCAGAAGGGCATATTCACGCATATTGAACGGGACCTGCCTGCCGCGATGGCACACCGTTCTTTCCAGCAGGTTAAAGGTGAGTGGACCCTGCCGCCACAAACCGCGCGCAAGGTGCGCCTTGCGGACGGCTGCCCTGATGCGCATTGCCAGCTCACTCGCCTTCCAACCGAGATGCACGGCATCGTCCGCTCCCGATTTTATCCAGGCGCTGCGCTCTTCGCTTTCCAGCTCTCCCAGCAATATGACCGCCACACCTCCGTTTGAGAGGCGTTTGCAGCATAGCGAAACCGCTTCGCCATGGCGGCTATCTGCGCAGACAAGGTCGCACTCATCGGCGATCAGCGCAAAGCTGTCATAATGCGAGACCGTCATGTCTTTTCCTGTGGCACCTGCCAAAATGGCCGGCAGGTCGGCTGAATCAGACAGCCAGCCTATATGCATCCCCATATGTGCTTCCTACAACTTTGTTGCGGAAACAATGCGTTAAATAGATGTAATTTGGAGAGCCTGACTATATCCGGAATGGAGCAGGTGATGCGAGGGCATCAGCTATTATCGCTTAAAAAGCGCTTGATGTTGCGTGCCGCCTGACGCAGCCGCTGTTCATTTTCAACAAGCGCGATGCGTACGTAACCTTCGCCTTCATCGCCGAAACCGACCCCGGGGGCAACTGCAACCTGCGCCTCGGCCAGCAGTTTTTTGGAAAATTCCATCGCGCCTAAGTGCCGCATCTGTTCGGGAATGGGCGCCCAGGCAAACATGCTGGCTTTGGGCGATGGCACATCCCATCCGGCACGGCCAAAGCTTTCGACCATGACGTCACGGCGGCCTTTATAAAGCGCACGGTTATCATCGATAATATCCTGCGGGCCGTTGAGCGCCGCAGTTGCCGCCACTTGTATCGGTGTAAATGCGCCATAGTCGAGATAGGATTTGACGCGAGTAAGTGCGCTGATAAGTTTTTGGTTTCCAACGGCAAAACCCATACGCCATCCGGCCATGGAATAGGTTTTCGACATCGACGTGAACTCAACGGCGACATCTTTTGCGCCGGGCACCTGCAACAGCGAAGGTGTGGGCGTGTCGCCATAATAGATTTCAGCATAGGCAAGGTCGCTAATGACCCACAGTTTGTGCTCACGCGCGAAATCGACCACTTTCTGATAGAAATCGAGATCGGCGGTATAGGCGGTCGGGTTGGATGGATAGCCGAGTACCAGCACTGATGGTTTGGGCACAGAGTAAGACATGGCATATTCGAGCCGGGTGAAAAATTCCGGACCGGGCGCTGCCGGGATTGATCGGATCGCCGCGCCGGCAATGATGAAGCCGAATGTGTGGATAGGATAGCTCGGATTCGGAGCTAAAACCACATCGCCTGGCGCCGTGATGGCCTGCGCAAGGTTGGCAAGGCCTTCTTTCGACCCCAAAGTCACCACGACTTCGCTGTCTGGATCAAGCTGCACATTGAAACGG
Source organism: Sphingorhabdus sp. Alg239-R122 (assembly GCF_900537065.1). Taxonomy (GTDB): domain Bacteria; phylum Pseudomonadota; class Alphaproteobacteria; order Sphingomonadales; family Sphingomonadaceae; genus Alg239-R122. The sequence goes on from NZ_UNRC01000018.1 coordinate 1,513, forward strand.
CGGTCATAATAGGCGGCTTGTGCCCGGCGCAGCCCCTTAATGCCTTTTGATGCCGAATAGCGGTGCGCATGCGGATCTTGCGCCACTTCCGCAAGTTTATCAATAACATGCTGTGACGGCATGCCGTCGGGGTTGCCCATACCCAGATCAATAATGTCTTCCCCGCGGCCCCGGGCCTCGGCTTTCATCGCATTCACTTCTGCAAACACATAGGGCGGCAGGCGGCGAATACGGTAAAACTCTTCGGACATGTCAAAAGCTCTCGGTTACATAGAATATGGACCGTATTATGTGACGCATTGCTGCCATCAAGTCGAGAAAATTGACAGTACCAGACAAAATTTTCCGTGTTGTTACTTTAGCGCCTACTAATTTGCGGACGCTGACGCTAATATGTTTTTCAGGCAGCATCCCCGAAGGGCAGGACAGCATGACAGATAGTGAAAACGGCAAAGCGGGTATTCCCGGTTTAGAGGCTATGGGCCTCGACAAATTCAATCTGGAGGACTGGCAGCACTGGACCTGGGTGATGGGCCGGATGCAGCAGATGATGATGGAACACATGGCGAAGACAGCGCAGTCAAACGCGTCTGATATCGGCAAGTGGGCAGATCCTGCGCAGTGGCAGACGCTGATGTCTTCCTTTGTTGGACAGATGCCCTCGCTTGACATGTCTGCCGGAGCGGATCTGTTGAAAGAGGGCATGAATATATGGCAATCGGCCATGGGCAAGGCACTTTCGGGCGAAGTCTTTGCACCCGATACAACCAACATGTCGCGCCAGGATCGCCGTTTCGCGGCACCCGCGTGGCAGGAAAACCCTGTTTTTGCGATGATTCATCAAAGTTACCTGATGATTTCCGATCATCTACTGCAGGCCACCGATAATATTGATGGACTGGACCCGGCCAAAAAACGGCAGCTGCGTATGGGGATGCGGCAGGTTGCGGATGCGATGAGCCCGTCCAATTTCGCCTTTACCAATCCGGAGGTGATTGAAAAGACGATTGAGACAAAGGGCGAGAACCTGCTCAAGGGCATGGAATATATGCTGCGCGATTTGCGTAAGGGGCAACTGACGCATACCGACCCCGACGCTTTTGAGCTGGGCCGCAATATTGCGGTTACCCCGGGCAAAGTGGTGCATGAGACCCCTCTTTATCAGTTGGTGCAATATATGCCGACAACGGACAAGGTGATAAAGACCCCGCTCATCATCTTCCCGCCATGGATAAACCGTTTCTATATTCTCGACCTCAATGAGAAGAAGAGCTTTGTGAAATGGGCGGTCGGGCAAGGCATTCCCGTTTTCATGGTGTCATGGAAATCAGCAGATGCGTCGATGAAAGATGTGATCTGGGACGATTATGTGGGCGCGCAGATTGACGCGATTGATACCGTGCGCGGCGCGCTGGGCGTCGATAGTGTCAACGCGATTGGGTATTGTGTTGCGGGTACCACGCTGGCGGCGACGCTGTCGCTACTGGCGGCGCGGGGTGAGGCGGATAAGGTAAATAGCGCGACATTCTTCACTGCGCAGGTCGACTTCGAACATGCTGGCGACCTCAAAATGTTTATTGATGATGCGCAGTTCAAACTTATCGAGCAAGTGTCGCGCGATGGCTATCTGGACGGGCGCTATATGGCGGCGACATTCAATATGCTGCGCGGTCGCGACCTTATCTGGAATTATGTGGTCAATAATTATCTGAAAGGCGAAGACTATCCGCCGTTCGACCTGCTGCACTGGAATGGCGACACCACCAACCTGCCGTCAAAATGGCACCGCGCTTATCTGGAGGACCTGTACCGCGACAATAAGCTCGTGGTGCCGGGTGCGATCACGGTTGATGGCACGCCGATTGACCTGCGCAAGATTGAAACACCCTGTTTCATCCAGGCGGGCCGTGAGGATCATATCGCGCCTGCAGACAGTGTATGGAAGCTGACCCATCACCTGTCCGGCCAATATGAATTCCTGTTGGCAGGTTCGGGCCATATTGCCGGCGTGGTCAACCACCCGGACCAGAAGAAATACCAGTACTGGACCAACCGTAAAAAAGCCGACACGTTGAAGAAGTTTATTGCAAGCGCGAAAGAAACCCCCGGCAGCTGGTGGCCCTATTGGGCAAAATGGTTGGCGAATCAGTCTGGCGCGAAAGTGCAAGCCAAAGGGGGCTATATACCTGGAAAAGGTAAGCTCAAAGCCATTGAAGAAGCCCCTGGGCGTTACGTAAAGAGCCGTTAAAACCCATGAAACGCGGCATTTTTGCTGCGCCGCAACATTTATTGTGCAGTGCAACAAAATCCCTTGACATATTGTCGAACCGTCCTTATTGTGCAGTGCAACATGACACAAAAGGAACGCATGATGAGCGATCAGAAAACACAAACCGCACCAAAGGCTGTAACGGCGAAAACCACAGCTGATGTTGTGAAATCAGTGGCAAAAAGCGAAGCTGCGAAAGCAGACACCGCAATTGCCAAAAAAGAAATTGCCGCTGTGAAAGCGGAGAAAACCCCGGCTCCTGTGAAAGCAAAGCCAGTGGTGAAAAAAGCAACCGCCAAAAAAGCTCCGGCTAAAAAAGCGGCTGCCAAGAAAACCGTAGCGAAAAAGACTGCGGCGAAAACAACACGCAAAAGTGCAGCCAAAACGGCCGCAAAAAAGAAAACCCCTGCGAAAAAAGCAGTGGTTGCCAAGAAAACCGTCAAGAAATCTAATGCACCTAAAAAGGATAACATTATGGCTAAAACATCTGAAAAAGTAACAGCTGAAGCGAAAAAAGCGACTGAAGCCATGACTTCACGCGTAACCGAAATGGCTGGCGACATGAGCGAACGTGCAAAAACAGTTTTCGCAAAAGCCAACGAATATTTCGCACAGGCAAACGAATTCAACAAAGCGAATATCGAAGCTGTTGTTGAATCTGGCAAGATCGCTGTGAAAGGCGCACAGGAAATGGGTCAGGTTTATGCTTCTGACATGCGCACCAACTTTGAAGCTGCGACCACAACTGCAAAAGAATTTGCTGCTGTAAAATCACCAACCGAATTCGTTCAGCTGCAGGCTTCTACAGCCCGCAAGAGCTTTGACACGATGGTTGCTCAAACTTCCAAGAACACTGAAATGTTCCTGAAAGTTGCTGGTGACGCATTCCAGCCGATTTCAAATCGCGTAAGCGTTGCTGTTGAAGCTGTTAAAAAAGCTGCTTAAGCTTTTTTAACGCAGCCCTGCCAAGGCGGGGTCAGCAAAACCGATCAAGCCGTGCCTCGCAAGATGGTGCGGCTTTTTCGTATCCGGCAAATTTTTGGGCAATGCGAGTTCCGTAAAAGACACAGAAAAATATGGTCCTGCACTTGCCCCCACACATAAAAATACCGATAATTGATCCAATGACGAAAACCTTCCCGCATATGTTTTTTGGCAATACGAATTCAGCCCATGAATTACGGCTGATGACCGTGTACGCTGACGATGGCGATTCTTCCGATAATGGCGGTGAAGATGATGGTGCGGAAGAAACCGGCATTGCCACCAAGACGCGAACCAAACCAAAAAAGCCCAACCAGTATAAAGTGCTGCTGCTGAACGATGACTACACGCCGATGGAATTTGTTGTGATGGTGCTGAAACGCTTTTTTTCCATGGATATGGAAGATGCGACGCGTGTGATGCTGCATGTCCACCAGAAAGGCGTGGGTGTATGCGGCGTGTTCACTTATGAAGTTGCCGAGACCAAGGTGAACCAGGTTATGGACTTTGCACGCGAACACCAACATCCGCTGCAATGCACGCTGGAAAAGGCATAAGGCGCAATCTTCTCCTTGCCTAAAAAGAGAGTCCCGCTAGAAAGTGGGGAATGGATAAGATAATTGTACGCGGTGGCAATCCGCTCAAAGGCCAGATCCCTATTTCCGGTGCGAAAAATTCGGCGCTTACTTTGCTGCCCTGCGCGCTGCTGACTGATGAACCGTTGACACTGCGTAACCTGCCACGGCTGGCGGATATTGACGGGTTCCAGCATTTGATGAACCAGTTTGGTGTGTCGACCAGCATTGCGGGCGCGCGGCCCGAAGATTTTGGCCGTGTCATGACATTGCAGGCGACACGTATGACCAGCAATGTTGCGCCCTATGACCTGGTGCGCAAAATGCGTGCGTCGATCCTGGTGCTTGGTCCGTTACTGGCGCGTGAAGGGGAGGCGACTGTGTCGCTGCCCGGCGGCTGCGCAATCGGCAACCGGCCTATCGACCTGCACCTGAAAGCGCTCGAGGCATTTGGCGCGGAAATTGAAATTGCGTCCGGTTACGTAAAGGCGACAGCGCCCAAAAGCGGCCTTCCCGGCGGCACATTTTCTTTCCCGGTGGTGTCTGTGGGCGCGACGGAAAATGCGCTGATGGCGGCGGTGCTTGCCAAGGGGACATGCACGTTGCACAACGCCGCGCGTGAACCCGAAATTGTTGATCTGTGCAACCTGCTCACTGCGATGGGTGCAGAGATTGAGGGCATCAGCACATCCGATCTTGTCATTCATGGCAAAGACCGGTTGCACGGTGCGACCTATCGCGTCATGAGCGACCGGATCGAGGCGGGCAGCTATGCCTGTGCTGCTGCAATGACGGGCGGGGACGTTGAGCTGCTTGGCGCAAAGGCCGATGAAATGGATGCCACCATCACCGCATTACGTTCGGCCAACGTATTGGTCGAAGAAACCAAAAACGGCATACGTGTTGCCCATCAGGGTCCATTGCAGGCGCTGACACTTTCCACCGCGCCCTATCCGGGTTTCGCGACCGATATGCAGGCGCAGTTTATGGCTATGCTATGCATGGCAGAGGGTTCGAGCGTGCTTACCGAAACGATTTTTGAAAACCGTTATATGCATGTGCCTGAGCTGAACCGCATGGGTGCCAATATCGAAACGAAGGGCCGGACCGCGATTGTGCATGGAGTGGAAGGTTTTACTGGTGCACCGGTGATGGCGACCGACCTGCGTGCGTCAATGAGCCTGGTTATGGCGGGGTTGGTCGCGGAAGGCGAAACCGAAGTCAGCCGCCTCTATCACCTCGACCGCGGTTATGAGCGTCTGGAAGAAAAATTGAAGTTGGCCGGTGCTGACATAGAGCGCGTCGGTGCGGACTAGTCAGCCTTCCGTTCAAATATCCACATTCGCGACATTATATTTTATCGCTTCTGTGCGGGTCAGGCAACGGCGTGTCGATTTGTCATCTTCTGTTTTCAGGGCTTTTTGGCGATACATGATATCGGTCAGCAATTTGCGTGATACGCCCATGCGGATGAGGAAATCATTATCCTCGGTTGCCAGAAGCGCACTTTCCTGTTCGATTTCCCCGATAAGTTCGACGGTGGAATCGGTGCCTAGGGCGACACTATAATCAATCGCATCGCGTTCACCTGTCATGGTGAACATATGCACCATAAAATTACCGCCTTCCTCAATTATACGTGCACGGCCGCCCATGAATATGAAGTTGCAGGCGCTGAAACAGGTCCAGCCCGACGGGATGCGTGTAATGACAAGGCCCCCGGTTTCGCGGATGATCCGTCCTGCCGCATTGCCGGCGCGGGCATCGCCGCCCGGGGAGCGTAGCCAGATTTCGGTAATGTCTGGATTGTCCTTCAGTTCCTTTGCGAGACGTTCGGGAAGGTTTCGGTCCACGACACCCTCGGCAAGCATGACTTTTGTACCTTGTTTTTCAACAACGGTAAGTTTCATGATCTGATTTGCAGACCAGTTCGGTTCGGCGGGGCAGGTTGGATTGTCTGGATCCATGGATATATCGGCGGCTCCCGACAGGCCCAGAACTGCGGCCATGGCGATGGCGAATTTCGGAAAGCTTATCATCTGAACCATTTATCCCCTATTTCCCTTTCATAAACTAAACATGTGCATCCAACAAGTTGTGCCCTGGTGCACAGACGGGCCATTCTGTCCAGTTACTATGCCTGTAACAGGTTGGGGCAAGCGCGTGCATTTGCCAACCCTGTGGGTTGCTGTTACTATTTTACCGTGAAAAGGGGCGGGATATGATGTTGAAGAAGCTGGAATATGTGGGCCTTTCTTTAATTCTGGCTTGCGCGAGCGGTGCTCTGGCGCAGGCAGAAGGAGATACACAAGCTTCATCCCCCGCCATAATCAATAGCCGGATCGCCGATGAACCACCCTTGCCCGAATTGCCTGCCACACCTGTGCTGACAGATCCGGGATATCCTGAATGCCGTGAAGACTATCGCCAATTCGAGGCACCTTATGACCAGGCCAAGGCGACCAACCTCTGCACTGAACAGGTTGATAAATATTATCATGGCGTGTTGCTGCCTTTTCGCAGGCAGCTTATTACGCACCAGGAAGAGATTGCGAAAATCTATCTGGATAAAGTTGGCGGCAACAGCATATATTCTCCAGCCACGCAGGAGCGTTTTTATACTGCCATGATGAAAGAACATGCCGACTCTGACACCGAAGGCGTGCATATGGCGGATTATCGCGCAGCCTATGCGCGATATCAGGATGACCGCGCCTATTTGCAGGATCGATTCTGTTTTAACACAGGTTGTGGTGGATATCCGAAACCGGATTATACACCGAAAACAGCCGAAGATGATGACAGGAAACCCCGCAAGGCCAAAAAATCGGTAAAAAGCGACAAATGTGGAAAATCGCGAAAACGCGGTTCCTTATTGGGCGGTATTTTGGGCGGTGTTGCCGGCGATGCAGCCGGGTTAGGTAATGTTGGTTCACTGCTTGCCAGCGGTGTGTCGGGCATACTGGTTGGCGAAATAGCCTGCCAGCTGACCAAGGATGAGCAGGAGGAGGCCGCCAAGGCAACGGTTGAAGTTACCAAGAAAGAACGGGTGGGGGCCACGGCAAGCTGGCAGAGTCCGACCCGTGCTGGTGTCTCGGGATCTTCCACGGTCACGGCGTTAAACACCCAGCCTAATGGTGCAAAATGCCTTAACATTACAGATGTTGCGATTATTGACGGTGAGGAAACCCGCGTACAGAAACGCATGTGCCGCGAAAAGGGAAATTCAGGATATAGTATTGTCGTATAATGCGGCAATAGATGGATGCGGGGAAGAACCAATTGATGGAAGGGCATTCAACCAATATGGCCTTTCCGGTGCTCACTGCAGCCCAGACGCGTGCTGCCGAACAGGTCATATTTGACCGCGGCGTTCCTGTTATCGACCTGATGGAAAAGGCGGGTGCGGCAGTTGCGGACGCAATATGCGAAACATATCCGCCAAACGACACACTGATTTTGTGCGGCCCCGGTAATAATGGCGGCGATGGCTATGTGGTGGCGCGGCTGCTTGCAGGTCGCGGCTGGAATGCGCGCGTTGCGGCACTCACCTCGCCAAGGACCGAAGCAGCGCAGATTGCATGCCAGCGCTGGGGCGGCGATGCGGAATCTCTGGATAATGCTTCTTCCGCACCAATGCTGGTCGACGCCCTGTTTGGCACGGGCCTGACGCGGCCATTGGATCGCAAGGCGGAATCGCGGCTGGCTGATATGGCTTATGCATCTGTGAATAGTATAGCGATTGACCTGCCCAGTGGCATAGACACCGATACCGGCGTGCTGCTGGGTAAGGTGCCGCATTTCGATATGACCGTTGCGCTGGGCGTATACAAGCCGGCACATGTGAAATCACCGGCCAGGCAGCATTGCGGGCAAATTGTGCTGGGCGATATCGGTTTGAGCAAGATTGCCCAACGTATAGCCGGGCGCAAAAGTTTCGACGCCTGAAAGTGCGGGCGCACTTTATGAAACATCGAAAATTGACGGCAGGCAAAATTTTACTTTCCTACTTTGTTCCTTCTGTGTTCTTTATTTGGTTATGCCATCAATTGCGGAAAATTTCGCATGAATGGTGTTTCTCCCAACTCTCATAATGGAAAAGAACATGAACTATTTCAATAATTTCGCCGACTTTTTTGCGTCTACATTACCGGCTTCAGGTGCTGGCAGCATATGGCAGGTCGCGGGCGGTTATTCCTATCAGGAGGCGGATTCGGCGACGACTGATTTCGATGTCACCAATGCGGCCGGTGTCAAATTCCATGTCGAAGCGGGTCCCTATGGAAGCCCGCAGGATATACAGTTCGGATTGTTCGATGATCCAGTCCTTGCAATGGACCAGACCGCGGCGTTTGAAAAGTTTATCGCGAAGGGTGGCACGTTACTTGTGACCGCAGGCAATACATACAAACTTTCGACAGCTGACCAGGTCGAAACTGCATCGGCGACCTCCATCCGGCCAACTGCTGAAGGCGAGTTGTGCAAATTGGTGGGAAGTACCGGGAACAGGTTATTCAAGCCTCTCCATTCGCTATCCATCGCAGGTCTTGAAGCCACCGGATTTGAGGCAGTTTGCAGCATGATTTCATCGGTTGACATACCCCTGTTCGAAATCCGCGACTGTTATGTCCATGATCAGGATTACCTATACCGGGGTGCTGTACAGTGTGATGACCTTATCATTGAAGACAATGTATTCGAGCGTTTTTCTGCAGGGCTGGTTTTTGAGGACGGGTCCTCGATTGTCCGCAACCGGCAGTCCTTTTCGCGCAACCGCATAAATGATGTTGCGCGCTATGTGTACCGTCTCAGCGCAGATGCTCCTCTATGGTTTAAGGATAACCATATAACCGACGTGCATTCCGGGACATTTACGGGGACCGCCGGTGTTGTAAGATTCATCCAGCGTGGCAGTAGGAAAACGAATATCGTAACCGGCAATACCTGCCTTGGCGCCGTGGCATCTACGGCGAACTGTGTTTTCATGTACTGGTCTCACGGCGACCTGGTGTTCAGCAATAATACGATTGGCGGTTTCGAATCGGATGCAAGCAGTTGTTATGTGATTCAGGAAAAATCATCTGGCGAGAAAAGCCTGGTCATGCATGACAACAACTTTGTCAACGACCCAAAGCCCAGCAAGGTCAACCAGCTCATATACTTGCTGACAAGCCGTGAAAACCAGCAGCGGCCGCGGTCCATACAGGGCAATTGCATTGAGACACTGCAGGGCCGCTTCCTCTCAGTCTATGATAATGACAGCTTGACCGACACCGTCGATTTCACTGGCGACAACCTGGACAGTGAGCCTTGTTCCATAACGGTCCAGAATAACATTATCTATAATCTGCAAAGCTCGTCATTTGTTGGTGTCACCCAAGGTGTGTGGGGCCTTTCGGTTCTGAACAACCAGTGCTGGAACCATAGCAATCCGGATGGCCTAATCCAGGGCGGGACCACAGAAGCGACCAAGTCCATTATTTCGCTGGCGTCAACAGTGCCGAATGCAACCATGAAAAACGTGGTATGCAGCGGGAACAACTGGCGGTTTACAAATATGGATGAAAGCCCGGAAACAATAAGTGCAATTTCCTTCGTGACCGCACTCAAACCTGAATCCGAAACGGAACTGGTTGTGCAGTCAAATACGGTTTCTGGCGCAGATCATCTGCACTCGCATCGCAACAAGCAGGGAGCTTTCAACCTTGCGCTAAAGGACAATACGCTTTTAGGCGGCATTGCCGGAACTGAAATTGAAGGCGCTTCGGTAGGTGACGGGATTACAGAACTGCTTAACAGTAGAAATGATGTGCTCGGTTAGGAAAGATGATCGGGCTGTTTGCGGGTGGAGCTTTTCACGCTTCGCCCGCAATGCCGGGTCGTTGATATTGGTCCATCAACCATAATCGTATTGCGCCAGCGAGACCGGGCGGATCATCCGCCTCCATCCGTTCGACATCAATTTGTGCGACGAGGGCATTGAGGGGGAGGCCGCGTTCTTCGGCTGCAATCCTTAACCTGTTCCAGAAAAGCGGCTCCAGGCTGATCGAGGTTTGGTGGCCAGCAATGGTGATGCTGCGCTTGACTGGCGGGTGGTAAATACCGGTATTCTCACCACCCGACATAAAGAATCCCTTGTGCAAAAATGCTGCGCGGTAAATTATTGTATATAATCAATTAACTCAATTTGAGCGTGTTGCGCGAAAAAGCATTAATACATATGCTGCCCGCCATTGATCGACATGGTGGATCCAGTCACAAATGCGGCATTTTCGCTGCACAAAAATGCCACGCCGCGTGCAATTTCTTCGGCCTGGCCCAAACGGCCAACAGGGATTTTCGCGACGATTTTTTCAAGCACTGGTTCGGGCACAGCGGCAACCATATCAGTGTCGATATATCCAGGAGCAATCGCGTTGACGGTCACACCGAATTTTGCACCTTCCTGTGCAAGCGCCTTGGTGAAACCATGAATACCTGATTTGGCAGCAGCGTAATTGACCTGACCATATTGCCCGGCCTGTCCGTTGATGGAACCGATATTGACGATACGGCCCCATTGCCGTTCGCGCATGCCGGGGAAGCAGGCTTTGGACATATTGAAACAGCCGCCCAGGTTGACGCGCATCACTTCATGCCAGTCATCATAGCTCATGCGGTGGAGTGTGCCGTCGCGGGTGATACCGGCATTGTTGACCACGACATCCACAGCCCCCAGTTCTTCCGCCACTTGTTCGCATCCGGTGAGGCAGGCTTCGTGATCGCCTACATCCCATTTATAGGCGGCGATGCCGGTGCGGTCGGTAAATTCCTTGGCCCGGTTTTCGTTGCCCGCATAATTGGCGGCGACCGTAAAGCCCTGGTCTTTGAGCGCGACGCTGATCGCCTCACCTATACCGCGTGTGCCGCCGGTGACTATTGCTATGCGTGACATATATGAGCTCCCTTAAATGATTCCGTTTCCCGATAAAAATAGGAAAAAGGGGAAGAGCTTACAAGTTGACGTGAACGGCAGGGGTTGGCGGCTGGAGCTATGGATGCTGAATTAAAAAGGCCCCGGAAGCGCTATGACTTTCGGGGCCTTGTTCTGGATATTGTCCGTCTGGCTATTCGCTGCGCAGTCGCACCGGCAGGAATGTCGGCGGCGAGTTACCGCGCTGCACACGTAGCAATACGGCTTCGCGCCCGGCTTTTTTGGCGGCACTGACAATTTCGTCAACATCGTCGGGTGAGGTTGTCGGTCGGTTGTTGATCGACAGGATGATGTCACCGCGCCGGAAGCCTTTTGTTGCCGCGTCAGTTGAAGGGTCTATGCCCAGTATCACGACACCGCTCACATCTTCGTCAACGCGCAGGCGCCTAGCAATTGCGGGCGTCAGTTCGGTGACAGCGATACCAAGTATCTTCTGTGCGGCCTGTTCGATATTCTGCTCATCGGGCTCATCAAACCCGTCGGCATTGCCGCCGCCAAAGCTTTCGGCAATTTCATCTTCATCAGGCCGTGCACCCACTACGACGTTTAGCTTCATGTTCTTGCCGCCGCGAATAAGTTCCACGGGTATGCGTGTGCCGGGTTTTGTATTGGCGACGATAAAAGCGAGAGACTGTTCAGGAGTTACGTTTTTGCTGTTCACCTTGACGACAACGTCCCCTGCTTTGATTCCCGACTTGGCGGCTGCACGTTCAGGGTCAACCCACTGAATAAATTCACCGCGGTTTTTGGGCAGGCCCAGCGAAGCGGCAAGATCTTCGTTTAGTGGACTCAGTCGCACGCCCAGATAGCCACGCTCAACCTTTGCGCCTTTTTTCAGGGTTTCGACAATCGGTTCGGCGACTTCAGATGGAATGGCAAAGCCAATGCCAACGCTGCCACCCGTGGGTGAGAAAATAGCGTTGTTGATGCCAATTACGTTTCCGTTCAGGTCGAACATGGGACCACCGCTATTGCCGCGATTAATCGCGGCGTCAGTCTGCAGGTAACGGTCATAGGCCCCGCCTGAACCGGTATTACGGTAAACGGCGGAGATAATGCCTGATGTTACAGTGCCGCCCAGTCCAAAGGGGTTGCCAATGGCAATGACCCAGTCACCCACGCGCGATTTGGTCGAATCGCCAAAGCGCACAAATGGGAACGGTTCATTGCGATTAATTTTCAGGACAGCGAGGTCCGATTGCGGATCGCGGCCGATCAGCTTGGCATCATATTCTTTGCCATCAGGCATGGTCACTGTAATCGATTCGATGGTGGAGCGGCCCTGTTCTCCTGCCACTACGTGATTGTTTGTCACTACATAACCATCGGCAGAAATGATAAAACCACTGCCCAGCGATTGTGCTTCACGGGTCTGGTTTCCACCGCCACCGCCACGCCGGTTGCCGAACAGGTCGCCAAAGGGCGTACCTGCAAAAGGATTGCTGCGCACGCGGACGCGCTGACGCGTCGAGATATTGACAACGGCAGGCTGTAGCTGTTCGGTCAGGTCCGCGAAACTAGCAGGTGCGCCCGCGCGCGGCACTGCTGTGCGCATCGCATTTTCATCATTTTGCGCGACCTGTGCACCGAGTGGCTGCCCCGTGGCAAGCGCCACGGCACTGCCGCCGAGCAAAAGTGCAGATGTTATTCCATAGACATAACGCACGATATTCATCCTTCTCAACTAAACTTGTCATGGACATTCCGTTGGCACGGATGCCCAACATTAAATTTCAGATCGCATTTTTCAAATTCCGGCTGAACAGAAATTGAATGTCACGAGCTGTAAAGCTTACGCACCCCGGGCTTTTCTGCCAAATGGCGACAGCTTTCTACCGGCGTCCACGGAACTGACGCAGATAATCATTGTTGGGTGACAGAATCACCGAAGTGTCTCCATTGCCGTCACCATCATTGTTGAATGTGGTACGGTATGATTCCATGGCGCGGTAAAAATCATAGAAGTCCGGGTCTTTACCATAGCTTTCGGCATAGATGCGTGCCGCCTCGGCATCGGCTTCGGCTCGGATAACTTGGGCTTCCTTGCGACCCTCGGCATCAATAGCCACAGCTTCCTGATTACGCGCACTGCGCATCCGCTCATAGGCGGACGTCAGCGGGGTGCCTTCAGGAAGGTCAGCGCGCTTGATCCGTACATCAATGATTTCCGCGCCATATTTCCGCGCTTCACGGTTCAGAGCTGACTGGATATTATTCATCACCTGTCCGCGTTCGGGGCTTAGCAACGTAGCAAATTCGCGCTTGCCAAGCTCATTTCGCAGCGATGAACCCAAAATGGTGCGCAGCTGTTGTTTCAACCGATCTTCAGTACGGATCGAACGATACATGACCAGCGGATCAGTGACACGAAAGCGCGCAAATGCGTCGACCTGCAGCCGCAGCTGGTCGGTGGACAGCACTTCCTGACGTTCCATTTCCACGCCCAGTATACGCTTGTCGATCCAGGCCACCTGCTCGACAAAAGGGATACGGAAATGCAGACCTGCACCGGTATTGCCGAAAATCTCTTTTTCCTCATAGGCATTCCAGACGCGTTTCGGGTTGCCATAGCTGACAACAATGGCCTGTTTGTCTTCAGGCACGATGGTCATGGTCAGGC
>NZ_UNRC01000019.1 GCF_900537065.1 Sphingorhabdus sp. Alg239-R122
TCCACAAACGCATTGAAAAACGCATTATCACAGCGCAAGTGAATGATTTTTATAGCGGCAGCCTGTCGTCCAAGTCGTTATTCTACAAGGGCTTGTTCCTTACCGAAAGCCTGGCGGTCTTTTATCCCGATCTGGTGGATCGACGCTTTGAAAGCCGCATGGGAATTTTTCACCAGCGTTATTCTACCAATACCTTCCCCCAATGGTGGCTGGCCCAACCCTTCCGCACGCTCGCCCATAATGGCGAGATCAATACTATCCGCGGCAATAAGAACTGGATGAAAAGCCATGAGATAAAAATGGCCAGCCTCGCTTTTGGCGAACATAGTGAGGACATCAAGCCGGTTATCCCGGCTGGCGCTTCTGATACTGCGGCACTGGACGCTGTGTTCGAAACAATCTGCCGTTCGGGCCGCGAAGCACCAACCGCAAAAATCATGCTGATCCCCGAGGCATGGCAGCATGTAGACGATATCCCCAAATCACATTCTGCCATGTATCAATATATGGCCAGCGTCATGGAACCATGGGATGGTCCCGCCGCGCTCGCGATGACCGATGGCCGCTGGGCCGTGGCCGGGGTGGACCGCAATGCGCTGCGTCCGCTGCGCTATACGGTCACGTCCGATAATCTGATGGTTATCGGATCGGAAAGCGGCATGGTGGTTGTGCCTGAAAGCAGCATCACCGAGAAAGGCAGATTGGGTCCGGGACAAATGATCGCTGTCGATCTGGAAGATGGCAAGCTGTTCCACGACCGTGCGGTCAAAGACCGGATTGCTGCCGAGCAGCCCTATGAAGAACTGGTCAGCGGCTTTCGCGGCATAGATGACCTGCCCAAGGTTAGGGGTAGCAAGACACCGATCTGGAACAAGGCCGAACTTAGCCGCAGGCAGGTCGCCGCCGGCTTTACTATTGAAGACATGGAAATGATCCTTGCGCCTATGGTGGAAGATGCAAAGGAAGCCATCGGTTCCATGGGGGACGACACACCGCTCGCTGTCATAAGCGGCAAGCCGCGCACGGTGAGCCAGTTTTTCCGCCAGAATTTCAGCCAGGTGACCAATCCGCCAATTGACTCCTTGCGCGAACGCCACGTCATGAGCCTGAAGACACGATTTTCAAATCTGGCCAATATCCTCGACAAGGATGGTCAGAATGAGAATGTGCTGGTGCTTGATACCCCCGTCACCACATCCAATGACTGGTTCCGCCTGAAAACCGCATTCAAAGGCATAGAGGCCGAAATTGATTGCACTTTCCCTGCCGACGGCGGCCCTGAACAGCTACGTGAAGCCATTGCCCGCGTGCGCAGTGAAGCGGAAACTGCCGTGCGCGAAGGTAAAACCGAAATATTCCTGACGGACGAAAACATAAGCGATGACCGGATCGGCATGGCGATGATCCTGGCAACGGCCGCGGTACATACGCACCTGGTCCGTACAGGACTACGCGCCTTTGCATCGGTGAATGTGCGTTCAGCCGAATGTCTCGACACACATAATTATTCGGTGCTGATCGGTGTGGGCGCTACCACAGTGAACGCCTATCTTGCCGAAGCATGTATTGCCGACCGGCACGCGAAAGGCCTGCTTGGCGAACTTTCTCTGGATGAATGCCTCGAACGGCATCGCACAGCTGTAAACGAAGGCCTGTTGAAAATACTGTCCAAAATGGGCATTGCCGTCATATCAAGTTACCGTGGCGGCTATAATTTTGAATCTGTCGGGCTTAGCCGAGCTCTGGTGCACGACTTGTTCCCGGGCATGCCCACAAAGATATCAGGTGAAGGCTATAACTCGCTGCACCTCAATGCCAAAATGAAGCATGAATCTGCTTTTGATACCGCTGTCGTCCGGCTACCTATAGGGGGTTTTTACAAACAGCGTGAAGGCGGTGAAACTCATGCCTATAGCGCGCAGATGATGCACCTTCTGCAAAACGCCGTCGCCAATGATAGCTATTCCACCTATCTGCAGTTTGCCGAAGGTGTCCGCGCGATACCGCCCGTTTATCTGCGTGATTTGATGGGATTTAACTATGCAGATAAACCCCTGCCCATTGATGAAATTGAGGCGATAACCGAGATTCGCAAGCGGTTTATCACACCCGGCATGTCGCTCGGCGCGCTGTCTCCCGAGGCGCATGAGACGCTGGCTATCGCCATGAACCGGATTGGCGCAAAATCTGTGTCGGGCGAAGGCGGCGAAGCGAAAGAACGTTACACACCCTATGACAATGGCGACAATGCCAATAGCCCAATCAAACAGGTCGCTTCGGGGCGCTTCGGTGTCACAGCAGAATATCTGGGCGCATGCGAAGAGATAGAAATCAAGGTAGCGCAGGGTGCAAAGCCGGGCGAAGGCGGGCAGCTTCCCGGTTTCAAGGTCACCGAGTTCATCGCCCGCTTACGTCACTCTACTCCCGGCGTTACACTAATTTCTCCGCCGCCGCACCATGACATCTATTCGATTGAGGACCTGGCTCAGCTTATCTATGACCTGAAACAGATCAATCCTGATGCGCGGGTCTGCGTCAAGCTGGTATCTGCGGCTGGCATTGGCACAATTGCGGCGGGTGTGGCCAAGGCGCATGCTGATATCATCCTTGTTTCAGGCAATACGGGCGGAACAGGTGCCAGCCCGCAGACCAGCATAAAATATGCTGGCACACCTTGGGAAATGGGGCTTGCAGAGGCCAACCAGGTGCTCGCGCTTAATGGCCTGCGCCACCGCGTCAAGCTGCGCACCGATGGCGGTCTCAAAACCGGGCGCGATATTGTGATAGCCGCCATTTTGGGCGCGGAAGAGTTTGGCATCGGCACGCTGTCACTCGTCGCCATGGGTTGTATCATGGTGCGCCAATGCCATAGCAACACCTGCCCTGTGGGCGTGTGCGTCCAGGATGAAAAGCTGCGTGAGAAGTTTACAGGCACGCCTGAAAAGGTCATCAACCTGATGACCTTTATTGCCGAGGAAGTGCGCGAGATACTGGCGCGCCTTGGGGTCAGGACACTGGACGAAGTGGTAGGCCGGACTGAATTGTTAAAACAGGTCAGTCGCGGTGCGGAACATCTGGATGATCTGGATCTCAATCCGGTACTGGCCAAAGTGGACGTACCCGATGAAAAACGGCGTTTCAATCTGGACACTCACCGCAATCCGGTACCTGACAGTCTGGATGCACAGATCCTGCATGACGCAAAGCCAGTATTTGAGCGGCGTGAAAAAATGCAGTTCACCTATAATGTACGCAACACCTATCGCGCCGTGGGCACACGGCTCTCTGCGGAAATAACGAAAAAATACGGAATGAAAGCGCTTGATGAAGGTCATGTCCGGGTCCGTCTGCGGGGCAGCGCGGGGCAATCGCTCGGCGCATTCCTCTGTCAGGGTGTAACGCTGGAAGTGTTCGGTGATGCCAATGACTATGTCGGCAAAGGCCTTTCGGGCGGCACGATTACCCTGCGCCCTACGGTCAGTTCACCGCTTGCCAGTCAGGACAACACAATCATTGGTAATACCGTGCTATATGGGGCCACATCGGGCAAGTTGTTCGCAGCGGGTCAGGCTGGCGAACGCTTTGCTGTGCGCAATTCAGGTGCCAATGTCGTCGTTGAGGGCTGCGGCGCCAATGGATGCGAATATATGACCGGCGGTACGGCTGTGATCCTGGGCGAGGTTGGCGGCAATTTTGGCGCTGGCATGACGGGCGGTATGGCGTTTATTTATGACACAAAAGGTAGTTTTGCACGCCGCACCAATGCAGAAAGCATTACATGGGACAGGGTCCGTTCCGGCCATTGGGAATCGCATCTCAAATCGCTGATAGAAGAGCACCACTCAGCAACAGACAGCAAATGGGCCGAAGAAATCCTGCGGGACTGGAACAAGGCGCTGCCCTATTTTTGGCAGGTCTGTCCCAAGGAAATGCTGGAACGGCTGGATCACCCGCTCGCTGATAATGATACCGACAGTAGTGTTATAGAAGCTGCAGAGTAATCATATAAAGGGGCCGGGAAATGAAAATCCCCGGCCCCGAAAGTCTGTATGAGATAGCTTTAGAAGTGAACTGCGAGGCCCACAGTTGCCCGGGTCGTATCAAATGCGATAGTGTCAACAACAGCGCGCAGTGAAACATTCTCACTCACTTTGAACTGACCGCCAACGCCAACCAGATAGTCACCTTCATCGTCAGCTACATCAAGATCGCCTGCGTTAACGAGGCCATTGGAAAGGCCGCCAACATCAAAATCGATATGCTGGTAACCGCCGCGCAGGAAAATCTGGCCACCATCACCAACACGCGCACCCAGTTTGCCGACAATACCATATTCACTGTCAATGGCGCCGGTGCCGAGGTTGAAATTACCCTCAACGCCAGTAACAATCGTTTCGCCAACTGGAACATCTACGCCAGCATAGAGGCCATAAATAACGCCACCATCATCACCCAAAGGGTTGTCGATAACGTCGTGATAGCCGGCCTGTGCGCCAACATATACTTCGGCTTCTGGTGCGTCCTGTGCCATTGCCGGGGAAGCAAGGCCCATTGCTGCAACTGCCGCAGCTGATGTAATCATAATTTTTTTCATAATGTTTCTCACATGTTATGGTTTTCAACCACCTGGTCACGTCAAGTGGATGGCAGCTAGATAAATAGTCCATGATAACAGCAGAATGAACAGCATGTGCAGAATCGGTCGTTTGTCGATATAATAAGTTTATTGATGGAAATAGCAGGTTTTATAACCATGCCCTGAAAGCCGGTATCAAACCCTGTAAGTCGCCGTTTGAAGGGGTTCACAGTCAATCCGGACATTTTAAAGCGCACGTGCCGCACAAGAAAGGAAGCCCATGACAAAAGTAACCCCCAATTATGTGGAAATGAAAGCTGTTGACCTGATGGCAACCAAAACGTTTTATACCAAGGCTCTAGGCTTTAAGTTTACTGATTATGGCCCTGAATATGCAGCGGTCGAGGGCGGCCCTGTGCAACTCGGCTTTGCTAGTGGAGAGGAGCCCGCCGCGCCGATGCCGACATTTGAAACCGATAACCTGGAAGCTGCGTTGAATGCAGTCGAAAAAGCAGGTGGAGCTGTCAAAGTCCCTATCTTTGTCTTTCCCGGCGGGCGGCGTTTCCAATTCCTGGACCCATCGGGCAATGAGGTCGCGATTTATCAAGCCGATAGCTAACTGGTTGATATAGGAACTATCCACCGAAAAATCCGACCCATATTGAATTGACCAGTGGACGGCGGGGCGACGCTCGGGCAAAAGGGATGCATGTGGCAGCTATACCAATTTCCCCTTTGTCCGTTTTCGCGCAAGGTTCGCCTGCTGATGGGCGAAAAAGGCGTGGGCTATGAACTCGTGCGCGAGAGCCCGTGGATGCAGCGTGATGAATTTCTGGACATAAACCCAGCCGGGCGCACACCCGTCATGGTGCACAGCGAACGTGGCACAAAACTTGTCGATTCGGCTGCGATCTGCGAATATCTGGAAGAAACGGTCGACAAGAACCCGATGATCAACGGGACGGCGGAAGGGCGCGCGGAAATCCGCCGCCTGGTCGCCTGGTTCGATGAGCAGTTTTACGGTGATGTCGTCGCGCCATTGATGCATGAACGCATGCACAAGCGCATCATCCACCGCCAGCCGCCCGATGGCCGCGTACTGCGCGAGGCCATGAAGCTCGCCAATAACCATCTCGACTATATCGATTACCTGATCGATCACAGGAGCTGGCTCGCCGGGGCGACGCTCAGCCTTGCCGACCTGACCGCCGCCGCGCATATCTCGGTCGCCGACTATCTGGGCGGCATCGATTGGCAGGGGCACGAACAGGCCAAGGGCTGGTACAGCGTGTTCAAATCGCGGCCATCCTTCCGGCCATTGCTATCCGAACGCATGGAAGTCATCGTCCCGCCCAGCCATTACGAAAAACCGGATTTTTAACGCATCGCGTTATCCAATCACAGACTCGATAGCGAAGTTTCACTCCCGTAGCCAAGGCCTAGAGCGCCATCTCCATATACACCTTGTCCATGCTGGGCGCGAAACCGTCTTTTTGGGTGCGCAGCGTCACAAAACCCATATGGTTGAAAAACGGTTCGATCATGGGTGATGTATGAACACGCACGCCGGTATAGCTCCCTTCCGCCGCAATTATGCCTAGCCGGTGTTCGGTCAATTTACGCCCCAACCCCGCGCCATGATAATCCGGCGCCACCATACCCCATGTAAACACTGCCTGCCCGTTTTCGAATGACCTGTATCCACCGCACCCAGAAATCTCTCCGCCCTGCTTCAACACAAAGTAATGCCCTTCGGGGTTTTCCAGAAATTTTGCGAATAACGGGCGTTCTGAAGGATCGAAATAGGGCGGGGTATTGGCATCAAACAGAGCGAGACAAGCGGATGCGTCAGCAATCTTATATTCACGAAACTCCATTACCCCCGTACCGCCGCCATCAGGTAATTGAGTGACATATTGTCCGACAGGGTCAGTCCTTTGACCGGGTCCATTATCAACCCTCGAGTGTCGATGATTTTCATGCTCGCATCGTGGAGCAACGCGCTCAATTCCTCCGGCGTCAGGAACCTTTCCCAGTCATGTGTGCCCGCCGGAATCTGGCCCAACCCCTCACCAATATGAATCATCGCCATTTTCGAAAAATGCGTGCGATTGGGCGTGGACAGGATCATCAGGCCGCCCTCGGTCAACGCGCCCGCAAGCCCCGTCACAAAAGCCGCCGGATCGGCGACATGTTCGACCACCTCCAGCGAGGTGACGAGGTCAAACCCGCGCGCGTCGAGATTCTCGATGCCAGTGTGCAGATATTCGATATCGAGCCCGCTGCCGCGTGCATGTGTCCGCGCCACCGCGATATTCTCTGCTGCAGCATCAATGCCGGTCACTTCACCGCCGAGCCGCGCCAGCGGCTCGCACAAGAGTCCCGCGCCGCACCCCACGTCGAGCACACGCCTCCCCGCAAGCGGCTTTAACTCCCTGTCATCACAACGAAAGTGCATATCCAGCATGGAACGGATATAGCCGAGCCTCACAGGGTTCAATTTGTGCAGCATCGCGCTGCTGCCCTTGGGATCCCACCATTCGCGGGCCAGCTTGCCAAAATGCGCGGCTTCGCTTTCCAATATCGTGCAGTTTTCGCCGTTTCTCACGCTTGCCATCGCCTTTTTGTCTCTCTACACATTGCTTCTACCTATAATATGCTCTGCACGCGGGGCTGTCACTAAAGAAAGAGAACCGGCACAAAGCATGGCACGCATAGTGATGAAATTTGGCGGCACATCGATGGCGGGAACTGAGCGCATCCGCCGGGTTGCCAAAATTGTGAAACAACAGGCAGATGCCGGGCATGAAGTCGCGGTGGTCGTGTCCGCCATGGCAGGTGAGACTGACCGGCTCATAAATTTCTGCCGCGAAGCAAGTTCGCTCTATGACCCCGCCGAATATGATGTGGTCGTGGCCAGCGGCGAACAGGTGACGTCAGGACTGCTGGCCATATCCCTGCAATCCATGGGTGCCGATGCACGCAGCTGGCTAGGCTGGCAGATGCCAATCAACACGATAGAGGCACATGCCCGGGCACGGATTCAGGATATCGACGCGATGCCAATGGTTCAGGCCATGCAGCAAGGGCAGATTGCCGTTATTCCGGGCTTCCAGGGTGTAAGCATGGAAGGCCGCGTGGCCACATTGGGACGCGGCGGATCCGACACCAGCGCCGTGGCGGTGGCGGCAGCCATCAAGGCGGATCGGTGTGACATTTATACCGATGTGGATGGCGTTTATACAACAGACCCGCGCATCGTTGCCAAGGCACGCAAGCTGAAAAACATCACCTATGAAGAAATGCTCGAACTAGCGAGCGTGGGCGCAAAAGTGTTGCAGACCCGGTCAGTCGGTCTGGCCATGAAAACCGGCGTGCGGATACAGGTACTGTCATCCTTCATCGAGGACGGCGCCCCGCCCGCTGACACGCTGCCAGGCACGATGATCGTCAGCGATGAAGAACTGGAAGGAATGGATATGGAACGCCAGCTGATTACCGGCATTGCGCATGACAAAAACGAAGCGAAAATTACGTTGACGCGCGTGCCGGACAAACCGGGTGCCGTGGCCAATATCTTCTCCCCGCTCGCCGATGCGGGCATTAATGTTGATATGATCATTCAAAACGTTGGCCGCGAAAAAGGCGAAACCGATGTGACTTTCACCGTCCCAAAAGCTGACCTTCCGCGCTCAATGGATCTGCTTGATCAGGCACAGGAATCAATTGGCTACAACCGCGTTATCCCGGACACCAATGTTGCCAAGATTTCGGTGGTCGGCGTCGGCATGAAAAGCCATGCCGGTGTTGCTTCCACCATGTTCTCTTCACTGGCCGATCGGGGTGTCAATATCATCGCGATCACCACCTCGGAAATTAAGGTCAGCGTGTTGATCGAGGAAGATTATACCGAACTTGCCGTGCGTGTGCTGCATACGGCCTACGGGCTGGATGATACGGTTTGTTAGCTCTCGCTCACTAGCCGTGAGGCGATCAAACAGAAAGAAAAACACGTATGACTCACCCCCTCACCTCTTCCCTTATGCAGCGCGGCACCGAATTTCTGGGTTGTAAGACCGCGATTATGTGCGGGGCTATGTCATGGGTGTCGGAACGTAATCTCGTCTCCGCGATCAGCAATGCAGGCGGGTTCGGCGTGATTGCCTGCGGCGCCATGACGCCGGAGTTGCTCGACATAGAAATTACAGAAACAAAAAAACTGACCGACAAACCGTTTGGCGTGAACCTTATTACCATGCATCCTGATCTGATGCAGCTCATTGAAATATGCGGCAAACATGGCATCGGTCATGTCGTGCTTGCGGGCGGGTTGCCGCCCAAGGGTAGCATTGAGGCGATCAAGGCGGGCGGCGCAAAGGTAATCTGTTTTGCCCCGGCCATGGCACTTGCGAAGAAATTCGTACGTTCGGGCGTGGACGCGATTGTCATCGAAGGAATGGAAGCAGGCGGCCATATCGGTCCGGTGTCAACATCCGTTCTGGCCCAGGAAATACTGCCTGAACTCAGCACGGATATTCCCATTTTCGTGGCCGGAGGCATTGCCCGCGGTGAAGCGATTGCCAGTTACCTGGAAATGGGCGCGGCGGGTGTGCAGCTGGGCACACGCTTTGTCTGCGCGCATGAATCGATCGCGCACCCGGATTTCAAAAAAGCATTTATCCGCGGCAATGCGCGAGATGCCATTACCAGCGTGCAGGTCGATCCGCGCCTGCCGGTTATCCCGGTGCGGGCACTCAAAAATAAAGGCACTGAAGAATTCACTGCCAAGCAGATCGAGGTCGCAAAACTTCTCGATTCGGGCGAAATTGAAATGGGTGAGGCGCAGCTGCAGATCGAACATTTTTGGGCGGGAGCGCTCCGCCGTGCAGTGATTGATGGCGATGTCGAAAACGGTTCAGTCATGGCCGGGCAGTCAGTCGGCATGGTGAAAACCGAAGAGCCAGTGGCCGATATTATCGCCAGCCTGATGGATCAGGCCGAGGCGGCGCTGGAGCGTTAATTCCAGACTGCCTTGCCAAACTAATACACACATCCAATATAGGATGTCAGTAACAGGAGCGGGCAAATATGGTGGATGAAATTCTTGATTTTGGCGGCAAGGACAAAAAATCCTATAATCTGGGCCTCACACCACTGCATCCGCCGCAGAAAAACCTGATGCGTACCGTGCTGGGCATCAACCTGTTTGTATTGCTCATCGGTATAGCTTTCGCTGATGTGATGTTGTCGCAGGAAGCGGAAATTACCCGACTAGGCGCATTTATCACCCCCGCCGCCATTATCGCATTGATCATTTTCATCCTGTTGCCAGAGCGCAAATATCGCCGCTGGGGCTATGACATGGGCGCGGACCGGTTACGCGTGCTGCGCGGCTACCTGTTCCGCACAGATACCATCGTCCCGTTCAACCGCATCCAGCATATTGATGTCGCGCAGGGGCCACTACAGCGGCTTTACGGCCTTTCGACGCTGATCGTACATACGGCGGGTACGCATAACAGCGTCGTCGATCTGCCAGGACTCAAACCCGAGGATGCAGAAGCGATGCGCGAGGAAATTCGCGGGCATATCAAACAGGAAATGATATGAACGACGCGCCTGCAGATATGGCAGAAATACAGGTCGGCAGCGATGTCGATGTGACGGCGGAAACGGGCATGCCCGCTTTACGCCTGCATCCGCTCAGCCTGTTGCTCAAATTTGCCAAGCTGCTACCCCAGTTCATCTATATCATCCCGGCGCTGTATTTTGGCATCAGCAAAGGCGGCGGCAGCGCACTTATACTTCCTGCCATAGCCGGTGTCATCGCACTCAGCATGGGAGCGGCCTACCTGCAATGGCGGCGTTTTTCCTATCAGGTGGGTGTGGAGGAAATTCGTATTGCCAGCGGTGTGTTCAGCCGCAACAAGCGCTCCATCCCCTATGAGCGGATACAGGACGTCAATGTCGAACAAAAATTGCTAGCCCGGCTTTTAGGGCTTGCCAGCGTCAAGTTTGAGACCGGCAGCGCAGGCAGCGATGACGGAGTGCTCAATGCAGTCAGTCTGGCGCGCGCGGAGGAACTGCGCGATATCATTCGCAGACGCAAGGCCGGCATCACAGCGCAAGACACTGGCAAAACCGCTGCCACCGAAGAATTATCCGAAGCCGAAGAGGCTGAACCGATTTTTGCCATGAACAACCGCCGTGTGCTGACCGCGGGCATCTTTAATTTCTCGCTGGTTATCTTTGCGGTGCTGGGTGCGGCGGCACAGAATTTCGACTTCCTGATACCCGATGAAATGTTCGATACCGATTACTGGATCGACCGTGTGGACGCCCCTGGCAAAATCGGATCACTGGGCATCTGGGCACAGATTGCGGGTTTGGTTGGCGGACTATTCAGCCTCATTTTTATTGGCCTGTTTACCGGCATAACCACAACATTTTTCCGCGAATATGGTTTCCGGCTCGATCGCACAGAAAACGGTTTCCGCCGCCGTCGCGGGCTTACTACACTAACTGACGTCGTCATGCCGCTGCACCGCATACAGGCAGCCAGCATATTGACCGGTCCTATAAAACGCCGCTTTGGCTGGTATCACCTCAAATTCCAGTCACTGGCCAGCGATGGCAAGAATAGCGACCATAGCGTTGCACCGCTGGCCACAATGGAGGAAATGGACCGCATCATTGCTGAACCCGGCATCCGGCGGGAGGCGGGTAAGGATTACCTGCCGGTGATGGCCGCACACTGGGTGGTGCCCAGTGTCATTTTCACCCTGCTCATAATTGTGTCCAGCACAGCACTTGGCTACCTTGTCGATCACAGGCTGTTCTGGCTAATGGCACTAATTGTTCCTCTGACACTCATCATGTGGCTTCGCTGGAAACATCACAAATATGTGCTGTCGGACAATCAGCTTTTCGTGCGTGAGGGTTTCTGGCGGCAGAAATGTACCATCCTGCCCATCCGCAAGGTGCAGTCGGTCGATATCAGTCAGAGCTTCCTTGCGCGCGCGTTGGGCAATGCCGACATTGTCATAGGCGTAGCAGGCGGCAGCGGCATCTTGCCGCTCACCGTTCATACGATCGCACAGCAAGAATGCCAAAACCTCAGGGCAAAATTACTTACTCCAGCGCTTACCTGAAAATCACTTTAGCGCTGGCCTGAAAATCAGTTCAATACTGGTGCATTAATAGCGGCGCAATACCGTCAACACCTGCCGCAACAGGCGCTGTCTCTGTGTTATTATAACGGCATAGCCACAATACATGACATATTGAATTCGATCGTGGGTTTTATCCAAATAACCATTGCCCCATGATGCGATTAAACGGGAAAGTAAAAAATCCGGCAACCAGCAAGGCACCGATAATAATACCGCGTACATGTTTACGGTGCGCAATCACATTGTGCCGCCGCGCAGATAAAACCAGCAAGGGCACAACCACGACAGTCAATAAAGACAGCAAGTGAATATAGCTGAAATTGCCGCGGGCAATCATGCGAATGTCAAAACTGACCAGCGCAGTCACTAACATGGCAATGGACCATATCCAGCCCATCCAACGATGCATTTTATCTCCGCGTTTACGCCACATCATAAAAGGAGTGGTGATCAAAGCGGTGAGTATCGTCGATAAATGCAACCAGACTTGCCAAGGCAGTATGTGCCATTCAGAGCGCCCCTTGAACAGGGAGACCAAAGCTGCCGCTAAGAGAATAAGCGATAAAGCACCCAGAATTTTTTCCAGAAGATCGGGTTTTAAGGATTTAGGCCTGCTCTTTATCGCAACAGTTTTACTGGTCATTTTGTCCCCCATCCGTTATCCCCCAGTGCGCAAACATGCACATATAAGTAATGCGAAGAGGATAGGTGATGCGCAAGCAATTTCTGGGACTGGGAACGGTTGTTGTGGCTGCCGCGTTGGCAGGAGCAAGCCCCGCTGCGGCACGGCAGGCCGAAGACCTGCAAAATGTCATCGACGACTATTGGGCCTATGTGCTGAAGGAAAGCCCTGTTTTTGCAAGCTCGCTGGGCATTGATGATTACGCCGACAAAGTCGCGTCCGCCACACTGGAA
>NZ_UNRC01000020.1 GCF_900537065.1 Sphingorhabdus sp. Alg239-R122
GAAGGTAAGTTCCTTTGTCGAATTTTTATGGATAGGAATATTGAAGCCAACAAGGGCTAGGGAGAATATTAGATGCAACCAAAGCATCTAAATATCCCCCTTTAAAATATAAGTAGGAAGAGAAGTTTCGCGATTTTCAGAAATTTCAAAAGCACACATGTGTTCGCCCCCAACTATAATGGAATTGTTAAAGTTCAGTGCGACTCTTATTAATTTTCAAGAAAGATAACACAGTTTTTATCTTCCGTTAAGCAAAAAATTTTGCTGCAGCACAGTATTTCTCAGAGTAATCTCTTCTAAAAAATATACATGCGTTGTGATTTCATGATTTGATCGAGAAAAAACATTCGTCTCATCTTACATTTATTGCCAGACCAGTTAAACTGTTAGCGAGTATGATTCTAACAAAATACCAGTTGCCGGTTTGTTGGCGGGAAACAAGCTCAATTGAATTCCAATACAGTCGGTAAGTTATAATGAGTTGCTCGATAACCCCTGCAAGCAGCGCATGTGTGCTTAAGGAGTAGATTACAATGAAAGCCACCGAAGCAAGCCTATTGGCATTCCTCAAGAAGTCACCGCAGTTTGTGATACCAATTTATCAACGGACCTACTCGTGGACCGAGAAGGAGTGTCGACAGCTTTGGTTGGACATTATTCGAGCCGGGACGGACAATACCATTTCTGTCCATTTTATTGGCTCGATTGTCTATATTGAGGATGGCCTATCGCAGGTTTCGCATCAAGCCCCTTTGCTAGTCATAGACGGGCAGCAGAGACTAACCACCGTTACATTATTGCTAGCAGCTTTGGCGGCAGCAATTAGTGAAGACGAGCCAATTGATGGCTTTTCAGCACGTAAACTGCGTAACTATTATCTACTCAACCCAGAAGAGGAAGGAGAGCGTCATTTTAAATTGCTTTTATCTCAGACTGACAAGGACAGCCTAACTTCAATTGTCAGCCAGAAGGAACTTCATTCCGAAAAGTCCGTGCGTGTCATGGAGAACTTTGAGCTGTTTCAATCACTCATTGCTGGAATGGGGAATAATCTCGAAAAGCTATGCAAAGGTCTCGCCAAACTTGTTGTTGTGGATATTGCGCTGAGCAGGGATCAGGATAACCCTCAGCTCATTTTTGAAAGTATGAATTCGACAGGTCGAGAATTAAGTCAGGCTGATCTAATCCGAAACTTTATACTTATGGGCTTAGAACCGGGCCTTCAATCAAGCTTATATGAGCAATTTTGGAGACCCATGGAGCTGAATTTTGGGCAAGAAGCTTACAACGCCCATTTTGATAGCTTCATGCGGCATTATCTCACTGTAAAAACGGGAGAAATACCTCGACTACAGGATGTGTATGACGCCTTCAAAGGCCATGCGAGAACGCCTCACGTCGAAGCGGCGGGCATTGAAGGGCTGGTAAAGGATATTCGCATCTTTGCGAAATATTACTGCAAAATGGCGCTCAAAGCGGAAACCGATCCTGAGTTGAAACTGGCCTTTGACGATCTTCGCGAACTGAAGGTTGAGGTCGCTTATCCGTTCCTAATGGAATTGTACGACGACTATACAAATGAAGTACTGAGTAAGGATGAATTGCTAGAAACAGTTCGATTGATCGAATCTTATGTTTTCCGTCGAGCGATTTGTGCGATTCCCACCAACTCTCTAAATAAGACGTTTGCGACGTTCACAAAATCACTGAAAAAGGATCGTTATCTGGAGAGCATCAAAGCGCACTTCTTGCTGTTACCATCTTATCGTAGATTTCCCAGCGATGAAGAATTTCGGCGCGACATCCAGACGCGCGACCTTTATAATTTCAGAAGCAGGAGCTATTGGCTTCGTCGGTTTGAAAATCATGGACGTAAAGAACGCGTCCCTGTTAATGAGTACACAATCGAACATATAATGCCGCAAAGTGAAAATCTGTCGGCCAAGTGGAAAACCGATCTTGGCGACGACTGGGAGCGGGTTCATGAAACCTATTTGCATACTCTGGGGAATCTAACTCTAACCGGATATAATTCGGAGTATGGCGATCGCCCATTCCAAGAAAAACGTGACATGAAGGGAGGTTTCAAAGAAAGCCCCATTCGTTTGAACGAAGGTCTAGGCGAAGCGGATAGCTGGGATGAAAATGCGATCACGACAAGAGCGAACAAATTTGCTTCAAAGGTTTGTGATGTTTGGTCAGCGCCAACCGTGAATAACGATATCTTGGAGGCCTATAAACCGAAGAAATTTAATCTCACGGAATATTCTATTGATGATCATCATCATCTATTGAGTGAACCATCAAAATCTTTGTTTGAAGCCTTCCGTCGAGAAGTTGAAAGTCTTGATCCATGTGTTAGTGAAGAGTTTCTGAAACTGTACGTGGCCTATAAGGCAGAAACGAATTTCGTAGACGTAGTTCCTCAAGCGAAGCAATTGCGCCTCTCGCTTAACATGAAATATTCTGAAATCGATGATCCTCGTGAAATGTGCAAAGACGTTTCCAATTTGGGTCGCTGGGGCAATGGTGATGTTGAAGTTCGGTTGTCTTCACTCGAAGAACTTCCATATGTCATTGGGTTGGTGAGACAATCGCTGGAACAACAACTTGGTAGCGACTAGTTGTTGAATTCGCCGAGGTGTCTATTTCCAAAATGGGTGACCGGGCTTTCATCCGATCGCCCCGCTCCTAGACAAGGTGTGCCGGTAGGTCAGTCGCGGCAATTCAGCCTTGATTGAAGCCAGTCCAGCACTTCATCCTCAACCCATCCCACTCTGTTCGGGCCTAGCTGCACCCGCTTGGGGAATTTACCTGCCTTTTCCAGGCTTGCGATATGTTGCGGCGAATAAAGAACCATCTCCTTTAGTTGACGCTTTGAGACTATCCTCATCACGATGTCTCCATAATAGGAGAGCATCGCGATGCCCTGGGTTTAACAAACACCCGGGTGCGGCCAGACTATAGGTATTGGCTTATGAGTCAAAATGAGTCGCACATGGTTGAACATATTAGCCCATCAGAGCGCAGTTTTTGAGGTGGTTCAAAAGGTGGGCTAAATTTTCGATATAAAGAATAATTCAATTATTTCTGATATTTATATAAATATCTGGTGCCAGAAGAAGCATCGTATTGAACCATCAACTTATTGATATACAATACATTCTATTGAGGGTTTCTAAAATATACCCCCATTTGTACCCCAACTTAAGGGCAATGCCGATATGGTGTTAATTCTGGAGCGGCCCATCTCCACAAGAGCGGTATTATTCTACAACGATTTGGTGCAAACACAAATATTCCCTATGAATTCATTCGAAGAGGGAAAATTGAAACTTATGGGCATCAACTATGACAGAAGCTGGCGGAGCAGCCACACAAGCGGGAATATTCTATCAGAATAGTGTAGCAGCGCTTTTTCTCGCCGATCTTTTGGAGCTTTCCCAGCAGCCAACAAGGGAGAGGGTTGTAGAAGTTCGAATTGAAGCGCCAGAAGATGTTGATGATATTGTAGTAAGATATGCGGACGAGCACCTTGCCTATCATAATGTGAAACTAAATCTTCGTTCAAAATCGAAGGCTTGGGGAAAGATGTGGTCGGATTTAGCTGCTCAGGCAGCCAGCAAGAATTTCAATGGTGATGACGAACTAAGGATCGTGATTGGCCAGAGGACAAATTATACCGGAGACGTCTCTGAACTGTGCAAAAAGGCAGCATCCAGTTTGAACAAAAAGGAGTTTCTAGCACGGCTAACAATCAAACAAACGAAAGCTCTAGCTGATATTTCAGACCTTATCGGTGACCCCGGCTTGGCGTTTGAATTGTTGTGCAAAATAACAGTCTGGCACCTTAACGAAAGTGAAATTGAGAATGAGATAAATCGAAAACGGCTTCGAAACGAAGGCGCATTTCCAACAAAACTGTTAGCAGCGCTACGAGATATTGTTGGCGGAAGCGCCCGGAGAAGAGCTACAATTTTTGCTCCACCTTTGCGACGAAAACTCATGTTGGAATTCGGGATTGAAATCGCCGAGCCGTCCGAGTGGGGCATAGTAACTTATAGAGAGACGGTATCGAGGCTTTCGAAAATTCAAATTCCCGGCACTAACATATCCGGTTCTACGGATGATCTGTTCGTTTGGCCAAGGGTGAGTGAATATGAGCGCAATCGCCCAGCTGATTTTGAAGATGAGAAGATAGATCGCTGGGAAGAGCAACCTACTGCCAATATTGATCTAAAGTCTTTTCCGTCACAGATGCTGAATAAACTAATAATTGTAGCTGGGCCGGGATATGGGAAGTCGGCTCTACTGACTGCCATAGCTGGGAATCTGGTATCCGGGCCCTATGTGCCGATATCGATTCCTCTTGCCTCTTTCGCTGCAAGCGATGAAAGCATTGTAGGTTTTCTTTCAAACCATATCGGCCGTGATCTAGATATTGGTGCAGATTGGCGCAGGCTTGCGGAACAAGGATTGCTTGTGCTGCTTCTTGATGGTCTAGATGAAGTCCCGTCAAATCTGCGTCCGATTATTCTCGACAAGATATCAAAGTACTCAGCTCGTTATCCCCGCTCACCGTGGATTCTTACCGTAAGAGACCCATCGGTGCTAACAGGGCCAATTGAAGCAAATATTGTCGAGCTGTTACAGTTGAACGACAATGACATTGCACGATTTGCTGACGCTACAAAAAGTTATGTTGGTGGAATGGATGGATGGCGTTTTGTTCGCCGACTAGAACTGTATCCAGAGTTACACCGTCTCTGCAGAATTCCACTTTTCCTTGCTATGTTTCTCGGAACCACAGATATTGGCGATGCCAAAAACTTCACACGAGCGGAATTGATAGAAAATTATCTATCGACTCTTTTTGCGCCTGCCGAATACAAAATTACTGGTGATATAACTGATAGAGCAACCTCCCTTCGCGAGATTGCTGAAATATTGGCTTTCGAACAGCTTCAGCTTCAAGAACTCGGTGCAAGCGTCCATGACGTCCGACAGATCATAGATCGAGTAGCTGGATCGTCTTCAGAGTCTGACATTCTTTTGGAACGGCTAACAGCGAATGGTATACTGCGGCGCCAGAGCGCAATTCGGCTGCAATTTCCTTATCCCATCGTGCAAGAATACTTGGCAGCCTGCCATTTGGTTAAGGAACATTCTGATAGCCTCACAGAACGGATTGATGACGCTATCCAAAGACCATGGGCGCAAGTTATCCAGTTTGCCATCGAAAAGCATGCTCGGCCAACGCCAACAATAAAGGAAATGCTTTGTCGTCCTGACGACGCTTTTTGCACCGGTCTCAGACTGGTTGGTCATTGCATAGCGAATGGAGCTAAAGTTTCAAAAGTTCTCAGAGCTGATGTCGGAGAACGCCTCACCAAGTATTGGATTCACGCTCCTTCGAGGTCACGTGAACGTGTTGGCCAACTCATAGCAGACGCTTTTGCAAATCCACTATCAAAGACTCTTCGACGAGCTCTACACCATAGCTGGTTAATTGAGAATGGAGCGGGCGAAATCGTTTCCAATGCCCAAAACTTGAACCTAACTCTCAGCGTACTCAAGAGTCTGTTAAAGGTTGATGATCGCTTTCTAATCTACCATAGCCTGAAGCCTGCGTTAAATGCTGCTGGTGATGAAGCAATCGAATTCATCAACAAGTATCTGAATGGAGACGACCTTAGCAGCAACAAAATTGATGATAAGTCGTCTATCTTATCCAATTTCTCTTCTTCCAGTGTTTCGAAAGAAGCGGCTTTGCGACTTGCTCGCAGTAAAAACGTAACGAATAAAACTCGAGCTCGCGCGTATGTGTTAGCTGGGCATCCACTTCACGATGAGGCCATATCATTGATCGAAGAAGGATTGTCTGCAGACGATTGGAACCAGCATTACGAAATCAAGGAACTGATTGGACTTCACCCTGATCGAGACAACTTTTTGCAACAAATTCTGTGCGATCCAAAAATATCGACAGAACGCAAAACGGAACTTCTCAGCGGAATTGCAACGATCATTCCCGAAAAAGAGACTAGACGGCGGTTCTCACAAAGTTGCTTGCGAGATGGTAATATTGATCCTGAGCTAGCTACCGTGCTGAATCTTTTTGAAGCTAGGCATGGTGATCGCAGGGCATTTGAACTGCTTATTGACAGCTTCGATGATATCCCAATCGATCATGTTGCGACTACTATTGCGCTTTTTGGACATTTCCCAAATCGAATCCTTGCCGAAAAAGCTGCCGATTTAGCAAGAAAACGGGTTACAGATGCAAAAGAAGTTGAACGTGTAGCTAGTTCTGTCACCACCGGAATGCTCCACATTTTTGAAATGGATCACGGATTTGGCGGTGTTTTGGAATTTGCTCCACCACACCCCGGAATATCTTGCTGGTCCGAACTAGTTGAAGACTGGAGCAAACGAAACGACCTTTCCAACATTCAGAGATTGAATGTACTGAGATCGGCATCTCGGCTTGGTTCTGAACGAGCAGCATTGGAGCTTGATGCGATGGTATTCAACATCAGTGATCCAGATGATCCACAATGGTATCAAAAAAACGATCTGGGTAACGATCTAAGTAACGCAATACATGAGGTGCGACGTAGAACACCGTTGCTGCCCAAATCGTTCATCAATATCCTTGCGAAATCCCAGAAATACAACGTGGCTTCGCAAGCGGTTTCTGCAATGGCTGCTTATGGAGATAGAGGTGCCCTAGATTGGCTGTTGGACAATCATGCTAATGTAGAGGATTGGATGCTCAGAGATACTATAGAAAATACGATCGAAACTCTTGCAGCTAAACTGTGTATTGCCATTTCCGAAAACGGTGGGGAGTTTAAAATTTCAAGTAGTGAATAGAGGCGATTGACCTTCGCCTCAGCTGGATTGAGTGATGAAACTAAACGAATATGAAAAGGAACACCGCGAACGTTATGCTGCATTTGCGGCACAGGTTGCCTCAATCTTAGAATCAGCGATACGGCAAACCGAGACATTTAATCTGCAACAAGTGCAATCTAGGGCCAAAGATGTCCAATCGCTAGTAGACAAGCTGGCCAAATATGGGTTCTCAGAAAACGTAGATGTCGCGGCTGAGGTTAAGGACCTCGCTGGCTGCAGAGCAATTTTCTACTCCAATAGTGATGTCAGTAGGTTTTTGGATTCTGGCATTGTCGAAGAAAACTTTGAGGTGATTGAGAGGAAGCTGCATCATCCGAGTAGGGAGCTCTCAAACGGTGCAGACCTCTATATGGCCAATCACTATGTCCTCAAGTTGAAAGCCTCTCGAGCTGAACTGGCTGAATACATATCCTTTGCAGATTTGAAATGCGAATTACAGGTTCAGACTATACTCAATCATAGTTGGGCGGCCACCGCCCACGATACGATCTATAAGAAACCTAAGCTGGACGATTTTGGTGCCAAAGCAATCGAACGAATCGAAGAGCGCCTCGCAAAAATTGCTAAGAGATACCTCATCCCTGCCGGTTACGAGTTTGATCGTGTTCTGCACGACTTCGACCGATTGCTAGAAGGCAAGAAGTTGTTGGATGGCGATGCGTTGCAGGCAATTTTGGATGCTTCAGATAACAACGTAAGAGCAGATGCGCTGGAAACCTTCACCGAGAATGTTCTTCCATTTTACGATGACATTCCCGGGGTGTGGCGTGATATATTGGAAAAGTTGGTTGACGCAGCGCAAGTTGCCAAAACGGTTCCGCAAAAGGAAAACGAAACACCTTTTGGGAATTTCCCCGGCCAGTCGTTTTCTGACATCTTGAGCAAAATCTCTGAGACCATCAAACCTTATCGCTACATAGACGTTACGCTGACGTTTGAGACGATATTAGCTCTCTACAGGCTGGTTGAGACAGATGAAGAAAGAAAGCCCGTCTTAGAACTGGCTGAAACACTAGCGAAGCATGACTTGGAGGTCTGGAAATCAGCAGGACCCGTTGTCCAAGAAATTCTTATCGATCAACTGAATGCAATTCAACTTGAAGAGCAATCAAGAAACATTTCACTCATCGCGGAAATTTCGAGTTGCATCCTTGGGTCGGAAATAAGTGGCACCACTTGGGGAGCCGATGTTGTAACACTCCATCGCGGAAGTGTGGTCGCTTCCCAAACTTTACAATCCATTCGGTCACGTACAATTGCGTTGCTAGAGAGCCTGTTGAAACAGTGCTCAACTCCGACAGAACGCGCGCCCATATTGAATGCTCTTTTTCAAGCAACTCGAACCTCTCATGAACTTCATTCTAGAAGAGATTTATTTTCTATGATTCTTCAAGACTCTCTCAGAGTCATTGAAACCCTGACGCAAATCGTTGCCGTTATGCCATTTGATGAGCGACAGAAAACCGAACAAAGAGTTTTTCAAAGATATCGTTGGTATTCTGTGCTTCCCGAAGATTTTTCCGATGATGATGAACTCATCAAAGTTCAAGGTGAGTTTTTGGAGACTACCAAAAAATTCAGGGAAGCAGCAAATGCAGATACTGAATTTGAAC
>NZ_UNRC01000021.1 GCF_900537065.1 Sphingorhabdus sp. Alg239-R122
CCATTAATCTGTGCGAGCTGCCCAGCAGCCCGCACCGCTTTTGCATGATTGAGCTGCGCCAGATCACGAAGGCCTTTTTCCCCCAGCAATGTCATATGGATCGAAAATGCCAACGCACACAGCCCTGAATTGGTGCAGATGTTCGATGTCGCCTTTTCACGGCGAATATGTTGTTCTCGCGTGGAAAGCGTGAGAACAAATCCGCGTTTACCCTCTGCATCAACGGTTTCGCCGCACAGACGCCCCGGCATTTGCCGCACATATTTCTGTTTACACGCAAACAAGCCTACATAAGGCCCACCAAATTGTAATCCCACGCCAATTGACTGACCCTCGCCCACGACGATATCCGCGCCCATTTCACCCGGGCTCTTAACCGCGCCAAGCGCCACTGGTTCGGTAACAACTGCAACAAGCAACGCGCCCGCGTCCTGCGCTTTGCTTGCCAGCGCAGTCAAATCTTCCATGCGGCCCAATATATCGGGATATTGCACCACAACGCAGCTTGTTTCCTCATCAATCGCATCGATCAGCCTGGCAATATCAGTCTGGGCCGACAGTTCAGGTGCAGAGCTGATGACATCATCGCCAGTAAAGTGTGCCATGCTGTTCGCTACAGAGACATAATGCGGGTGCAGACCATTTGACAGCAGCACCTTTTTCTTGCGCGTAATGCGGCCTGCCATGGTGATGGCTTCCCAGCACGCTGTTGACCCATCATACATTGATGCATTGGCAACATCACAGCCAAACAGCCGTGCAACCTGTGTCTGAAACTCAAACAATACCTGCAAAGTACCCTGTGCAATTTCCGGCTGATAGGGCGTATAGGCGGTCAGGAATTCGCCGCGCTGGATCAGATGATCGACGCTGGACGGCACATGATGCCGGTAAGCCCCTGCTCCCAGGAAAAATGGCACGCTGCCTGCCACCATATTCTGGTCCGCAAGGCTGTGCATATGGCGTTCCACCGCCATTTCACCGGCATGATCAGGCAAATCATGGATTGTTCCTGTAAGCCGTGCTTCTTCGGGCACATCGCTAAACAGTGCATCCACCGTATCCACGCCAATTTTGGCAAGCATGGCAATACGGTCGTCAGGAGTAAGGGGCAGGTAACGCATAATATTCCCTTTGCAGGAGAGTGTCAGAGGCTGGCGACAAATTCCTTGTACGCCGCGTCATCCATCAGGCCATCAAGCTGGCCCGCATCGGACAGGTCCAGTTTGAAAAACCAGCCTTCGCCTTCCGGATCGGTATTGATAAGTGACGGATCATCGGCCAGCGCCGCATTACCTCCGTTCACTTTACCAGAAACCGGTGCGTACACATCGCTTGCCGCTTTTACCGATTCAACAACGGCGGCATCATCACCTTTGGTCAATTCTTTGCCGCTTTCGGGCACTTCAACAAACACCACATCGCCCAGTTGTTCCTGCGCGTAATCGGTGATGCCAACGGTGGCAACACTGCCGTTCACTTCGATCCATTCATGGTCTTCGGTAAAATATCTGCTCATATTCGACTTCCTCTCAATTCTATCAAGCCTTGGGTTTGCGGCGGTAATTATGTGGTACAAACGGCATTTTAGTTACAGTGACAGCAAATGGCTTGCCGCGTTGCTGTGCCGTCAGGGCCGTTCCTTCTACGCTCAATTCGCTGGGCACATAGGCCATGGCAATCGGACGCTCCAGACTGGGCGCAAAACCACCGCTCGTCACCTGTCCTATTTCCTTGCCCGCATCATCAACGATAATGGCGCCTTCGCGGATGGGCTGACGCCCCTC
Source organism: Sphingorhabdus sp. Alg239-R122 (assembly GCF_900537065.1). Taxonomy (GTDB): domain Bacteria; phylum Pseudomonadota; class Alphaproteobacteria; order Sphingomonadales; family Sphingomonadaceae; genus Alg239-R122. The sequence continues at coordinate 1,788 of NZ_UNRC01000021.1, forward strand.
CACAAAAAGACCGACCCGTTTCATGGTTGCACCGTCTTTATGCTCGCCCAGTACGCGCTGAGCGCCGGCGAAACCGCCTTCCGCGCGTCGGCGTTTATTCAACGCAAAGCCAAGGTCTGCCTGTATCGGTGTGATTTCTGCTGTCAGGTCATGGCCGTAAAGCGGCAGGCCAGCCTCCAGACGCAAACTGTCGCGCGCGCCCAGGCCAATGGGTTTTACGTCTTCATGTCCGCACAAGATATCTGCCAGTTTTTCAGCATCCTGTGCAGCGACGCTGATTTCGAAACCGTCTTCGCCGGTGTAACCCGAACGGCTGATCCATAGATCCATACCGTCCAACACGAATGCACCAGCCATCATGAAATAGAGTGTATCAACTTCGGGAATGAATGATGCGAGCGCCGCGCCTGCCTTAGGTCCCTGTAACGCCAGCAAGGCGTGGTCATCCATCAGGTTGATCGTGACGCTGTCAGGCATATTGTCGATAATATAGGCAAGGTCATCATATTTGGTCGCACCATTGACTACGGCATAGATATCATCGCTGCGACGCGTGACCATCAGGTCATCCAATATCCCGCCATCCTGGGCCAATAGAAGCGAATAACGGATGCGATTTACACCCAGTTTCTGGATTTCCCCAGGCAGGATCTTTTCCAACTCTTTGTCTGCACTGTCACCGGTAAAAACCACCTGGCCCATATGGCTGACATCAAACAGACCGGCATTTTCACGGGTCCAGACATGTTCAGCCATGATACCTTCATACTGAATCGGCATTTCATAGCCTGCAAAACTGACCATGCGTGCGCCCTGCCTGCGGTGCCAGCTGTCGAGTGGCAGTTTCTGATCTTGTGGCGGACTATCGTCCAATTGATTCTGATCTGACATATTCGGCTCCTGATGACATGTGACAGACAATTAGGCGCGGATACGCCAATCACCTGCCCCCTCTGTCACGGAACCTGAGAGTTTTCATGGAAGACGCAAAGCACGCCGCCATTTACCCCTTCGGTGGAATGGATTTCTCCATTCGCTTTCCAGAGTGCCTGAATGACAATGCGGTCCATTTGCACCTGAGAGTYTCC